>NZ_JAVRHU010000001.1:0-1426022 GCF_031846405.1 Croceitalea vernalis
GGATGTAGTTACTGAAACTACAGTTTGTGAAGGTGCTGAGTACACTTGGGATTTCAATAATGAAACCTATACTGCTGCTGATAGCCCTGTAGTGTTAGATCTTACTGATGACAATGGTTGCCCTTATACGGCTACTTTGACCATCAATGAGTATCCTGTTACTCCGGATGAGACTATAGAAGAAACCGTTTGTGAAGGTGAAGTATTTACCTATGAAGGTAATGAGTACAATGCTGGATCTTATGAGTTCCCTCAAACTGATGATAACGGTTGTACTTACCTAATCACTCTTATTGTAAATGAATTTGACGCAACTATGGTTAGCGCAGGTGATGACGTTACAATTTGTATAGGTGACGAAATCATGTTGACGGCTAGCGGAGATGGAACATTTGAATGGTCTACTGGTGACACTGGACCTTCTATAATTGTATCTCCATCTATTGATACCACCTATACTGTTACGGCTACATCTGAAGAAGGATGTGCAGCAGAAGACACAGTAGAAGTATTTGTAGATGAAAAAGTTACTGTCGGTGATTATGTATTTGAAGATGCCAATTTTAATGGTATGCAAGATGAAATGGATACTGGAGTAAATGGTATAACAGTTATGCTTTATTCTTGTTCCGATCAAGGAAATACTAATGGTATGTTTATTGACAGCATAGTCACTACAAACAATCCAATTACTGGAGAACCTGGGTATTATTCTTTTGAAGTTTGTCCTAATAGTGGACCGTACTACTTAACCTTTAGTGATATACCTAAAGACTATGAGTTTACCGGTGCTAATGTTGGTGACGATGCACTTGACTCTGATGCTAATTCTGGAGGTGTTACTGACTGTTTTGAAATTGGTGACATGGATGATACAACTAGAGATGCTGGTATTGTTAACCCAAGTTGTAGAATAACTATTGGTAACAAAATTTTACCAAAATATCCTGCAAATACTTGGATTGAACAAAATAGTGATACTGCTTGTATAGGTGATAGTTTCTTGCTATGGGCTGCAAAAGACCCAAGTAACTTTGGTAACTCTTCTACTTACAATGGTGAGGATTTTGTAGGCTACACGTTTACATATACAACACCAACTGGTGATATAACTACATACTCAGATTCATCTCAAAGTAGTTATAGATTTGAAGTGTTAGGTCTTGATGAAGAAGATTTTGGTATCTATACCATTACTTATTCTGGCCCTGATGGCTGTGCAGGTATAATGGAGTTTGAATTAACTCTAGGTGATGAGTGTCTTGAAGATGGAACTAGACCATCAGATTTTGCTCCAATCAATCCTATTGCATCAATTTTCCCTGTTCCTGCAACTTCAGGTAGTACTTTGACAATTGTTATTAATACCGAGAATGGTAGAATTAATACTAACTCTGATCTTAATAGTGTTAATCTAAGTGCGATGCTTCCTGCTAATAAAGAAAATATTGGAATTTCTTTATTTGACAAAAATGGTAGAATGGTAAATCCGGTTAGGACTTACGATATTACTAAAGGAAGTGATGTTGTTGAATATCCATTAGAATATCTTTCAAGTGGAACATATATCCTTAGGGTAGATGGCAAGGATTGGTCAGATAGCAAACAAGTAATCATTAAATAGAAAGTTGATTACAAGTATATAATTCAGAAGCCCTGTCAATTATTGGCGGGGCTTTTTTATTGCAAGAAACTATTGATATACTTTTATTTCTAAAAGCTTAAAAAAGCTTGATTCAACTAAAATATTGCGGATTACTCATTGTTCAATATCTACAGCTTCAAAACTCTCTAATTGATTTTCTATAAATCGAGGGTTTACTTCTATAGGATTGCAACATACTTCGCAATCCTCCACATAAGTCTGATTTGAAATGGAACTATCAAGTAACATTGATATTTCTTCCCAGCAATAAGGGCATTGAAAAAAATGTTCAAACATTCTTTACAATTTGGTATTTAAAAGCTGACCTGCTAATTGCAGAAGTTGTAACTCGGCTAGCTTAGCATTATACTTTGCTAAATTTTTACTAGTATTTGCGTTGAGCAAATTTAATTGGGCTTGTCTAAGTTCAACGGAAGTTATCTGTCCTAACTTATATTGTTCGTTTGAACGGTTATAGTTATTTGTGGCTGTATTCACATTCTGTTCCTGTAAATGAAATATCTCTAAACGATTTTCGAAATCACCTTTAGCGTTGGCAATATCTCGTTTGACCTCTTGTTCTATCTGCTCTTGCAAAGTATCTTGGGTATCTAGTAAAATCTTTGCGTTTTTTACTTGAGTAATTCCACTTCCCCCATCAAATAAATTCCAAGTAAGATTTGCACCAACTCCAAGTGAAAGAGTCGAGTTATTTGTACCTGGAAAGAATGCAGAAGCGGCACTTTGATTTAAATTCCATCCGTAAGAACCTGTCAATCCAATGGTAGGTAAAAAGACTGATTTACTTGCTTTCAAAGTATAATCATTTATTATCATATTTTTCTCAGCTTGTAAAAGTCTAATATTATTACTCTCAGCCTCTAGTAAATATTCTTGCAATTTTAATTCATTGATAAAAGTGATAGTGGTATCTACCGTAAAATTTTCGGTTAAATCTCTATTGATTAGTAAATTCAAATCACGCCGGGTATTTTTTAAGGTCTGCCTTTCATTCATTAAATTAATACTATCATTTACCAAATCAACTTGTGCATTTAGAACATCTAATTTATTCGTTTGACCATAATCAAAACTATATTCCGCCCTGCGAAGCCTGTTTTTCGTATTTTTAAACGTTTGACTAAGTACAGAAACATTCTCTGAAAGTCTTGCCATTTCAAAATATACCGTAAATAATTGTAGCATTGTATTTTCAATGGTTTCGCGAGCCTGAAGTTCAGATAAGTTATACTCTTCGTTTAATCGTTTGTAGTTATACCATCTACCCAAGCCATCAAAAAGTGTATAATTTAAATTCAATCCACCATTATAACGCTGATTTTCCGCCTTTTCAATTTCCACATCGGGTCTAGGTGTTCCGTCTTCTAATAACTGACCAGGAAATTCAATTGTACTATCATCACGACCATAATTTGCGCCTGCTGTGGCGGATAAAGCTGGTAAAAATCCTGAGTTTAAAATATTACTATTATTCTCTGCGATTTTTACATTATTATTAGCAATTATAACTCCAAAATTGTTATTTAAAGCTAACTGAACCGCTTGTTCTTTTGTTAATAAAGGGGTTTGCGCTACAAGCGTATAGGTTAATGTAAATAGAGCTGCTATTAGTGAGAAGGTTTTTATTTGCATTATAAAATTTCTTCTAGTTCTGTTGAATTATTATTTCTTGAGGCACTCAAATCCTTTGTTACTTGACTATCACTAGTAGACATGTGAGCTTCATCAGCTTGTTCTTTTATAGCTCTTTCAACTTCTTCCTTAGTAATTTTGTTACCGGTACCTAGCCATTTAACTCCAACCTTAACATTATTACTAAAAGAAAGAAATATAGGAAGCATTATTAAAGTCAGAATAGTTGCAAAACCGATACCATAAGCAATAGAAATAGCCATAGGTTTTAGAAACTGAGCTTGCCGACTTTTTTCAAGTAATAGTGGTGCTAGCCCTGCAATGGTAGTTATACTTGTTAAGAAAATTGCACGAAATCTAGAACGCCCTGCTTGATAAAGAGCTTCGTCAAATTTCATTCCTTCACGTAGGTTTCCATTAAATTTTCCGATAAGCACCAATCCATCATTTACCATTATTCCTATTAATGCAATAATTCCAAGCATTGAAAGTATATTAATTGGAAAATTATGAATCCAATGTCCCCATGCTACCGCAGTTAAACTAAACGGTACCAATAGAAGTAATAGCATTGGTTGACTGAAACTTCTAAAAGTGAAAGCGATCGTAACATAAATCAAGAAGAACACCGCCAACCCGACAAAATTCAAAGAATCCATTAATTTATTACGCTCTCTATTTTGACCTTCATAAGATGCAGTAACTGAAGGATATCTTGATTGAATATCAGGCATAACCTCTTCTTTTATCCAAGTTAAAATATCTGGAGCACTAGTGGTCTCAGCATCCTTTAAATCCGAAGTTATTCTTATCTCACGTTGCCCTTCTAAATGATTAATTGCTACATCTCCTCGTGAGATACTATAATCCGCAATCTCTTTTAAGGGCACTCTCGCTCCGTTAGGTGTTGCTATTCGCATTTCATCTAAATCTGTAATAGAAGACCTATTTTCACGATCATAGCGAACCCAAACTCTAATTTCATCTTGACCACGTTGAAAACGTTGCGCTTGCGTTCCAAAAAAACCAGCTCTTACTTGGTTCATAATGGTACGTAAATCTAAGCCTAATAAATAGGCGTTTTCTTTTAGTTCTAATTGTATTTCTTTTATACCTGCGGGGTCATTATCAGCCACATCCTTTAACAAATCATTACTCACCATAGCCGCTTTTAATTCTGTTTTAGCAGCTTTCAATTCTTGAATATTATTACCTAATAGTGAAACAGAAACCGGATCTCCGCCAAAATTACCACCTGAGCCATAAATTAAACTTTCTACCCCTATAATCGGGCCAACTAGTTCTCTCAAACGATTGGTAACCAAATCTGAACGAACAGCATCAGGTCTTTCTTCACCTGGTAATAAATTAATGATTAATGAAGCAGATGATGAACCTGGACCTAAATTTTTAATCATATTTTCAAAGAGCATCTTATCGGCTCCTTTCAAATATTTATCGGTTAGTTCTTCATTAACTATGATAGCCTTTTCCTCAATCATACTAATTATAGAATCTGTAACATTTTCATTAGTACCATTAGGCATTAAAAGCTCAACAGCAATACGATCACTTGCGATTCTTGGAAAAAAAGCTGTTCTTATAATACCACCGCCAACTGAGCCAAAGGTTAAAAACAATGCCATTACAAACAAAGCAAAAGTCAATAGCTTATATTTCAATGCGAAATCGAGCATTGGACTGTATAATTTATCACGCATCCAAGCCATGGCTTGATCACCCGATTGATTGATAACCCGTAATTTAGAAAACAATTTTCCAATTCCTTTTTTTGGTTTATCATTCTGTTTTTGTAACGCTTTTGAATGGGCCAAGTGAGCAGGTAGTATGATAAGTGCTTCAACTAAAGAAACAACAAGTGTTAAAATCACTATGACGGAAACCTCTCCGAAGAAATCTCCAATTCTACCATCTAAAAACAAGAAAATTGAAAAGGCCAAAATTGTAGTAATAATTGCAGATACTATTGGCGGAATCACTTCCATTGTGCCATCTACAGCTGCTTGAATTGGGCTTTTACCTTTTTCATAATGCTGATAAATATTCTCGGCAATTACAATACCGTCATCTACTAAAATACCAATCACAATAATCATCCCAAAAAGGGATAAAACATTAATAGTGACATTAAAAAAAGGAGCAAACACAAACATTCCTAAAAATGCTATAGGTAAACCAAAAGCAACCCAAAAAGCCAACCTTGTGTTCAAAAATAAAGACAGGAAAAGTAGCACTAAAATCATTCCCATGATAGCATTCTCCGTCAACAAAGCAGTTCTTTGAGTGAGTGTAATTGACAAATCGCTCACAACACTTAGGCGAACATTGTTATACTTTTGATTAAAGTCTTCTATATACTCTTTTACTTTTTCTGCAGAACCTATTAAATCTTCGGTATTAGTGCTTGTTATAGTAACATTTACAGCTAAATCTCCATTAAAATATGTTGCATTCGGTGTTTCGCTAAAACGATCTCTTATCGTAGCAACATCTTTTAAACGAACTGTTCTGCCAGATGCATCACTTCGCACAATTATATTTGAAAGCTCATTACCGTAATAAGACCTGTTGTTAGCTCGAATTAAATATTCTTCTGTGTTGGTTTTAATATTACCTCCAGTTACGAGAATATTAGCATTGGCAACAGCTTGCGAAACCTCGGTAAAAGAAATATTGTAAGCAAGTAAGCTGTTTTCATTAACTGCAATTTCAATTTCTTCTTCTGGATATCCAGAAATACTTATTTGAGAAATTCCATCAATTGCCCTTAAATCATTTTCGACTTGTCTGCCGATTTGTTTTAAAGTAGCTAAAGAAATATTTTCTCCACTTACACCAAAACTAATTGTTTGGCGAACCGCGTCTAATTTTGAAACTACCAGAGGCTCCATTCCTGTTGGAAAAGTAGGCACCCTATCTACGGCATTTTTAACTTCTAAGAGCATGAAATCAATGTCTTGACCTTTTTCAATTTCAACATTGATAGAACCCGAATTTTCTCTGGAAGTTGATGTTACCCTGTCTACCCCTTGAAGTCCTTTAAGATTGTCCTCAATTTTCAATACAATACCTTCTTCGATTTCTTGAGGAGAAGCACCAGGATAGGTTATTGTTATTAGAACATTCTTAGATTCTGTTAAAGGAAAAAACGAAGATTTTAATGTATAGGCACCAACAACACCAAAGACTAAAAATGCGAGAATTATCACATTAACCGCAACGTGATACTTGATAAAATACTCTATTACCTTTCTCATTTTTTGGTTTTATCAGAAGTATTAACACCATACACCTTAACTAACATACCTGCATAAGCTCCAGCAACTGGTTTTGAAACAATTAATTCTCCTTCAGGGACATCTTTCAAAACCACTGTTTTATCTGAAAAATAAACTGGTGAAACATTAATGACATCTAAAATGGAATCTCGAAGCACAAAAATTTGATTATTATCAGTAAGCAAGGCCCTATCTACTTCGATAGCATCATTCTCATTCTTTGCATTTAGATTAGCTTCTAAATATTGACCTTCTTTTAAGTCCTCACCTTTAACTTCTATGAAAGCAGTTATTGTTTGCGTTGCTTGATCTACTCTTCCATTGATTCGTGAAACACGGCCCGTGTATGTTCTTGTTTTTTCAAGATTAGATAATGAAACCTCTTCTCCTAATTTTAAAAAATCTGCATAAGACTTACTAATAGCAACCTCTAATTCATAGGTGCCGACCTTTATAAATTCACCCAATTTTTGACCTGTTCTAACCAAAGTACCTTCTGTCACAAGGGCCTCTGTTAACACACCACTAAATGGCGCTGAAATAATATATTTAGAAAGTCTTTGTTCTAAATTTTTTACATTGTAATAACTACTGAAAATTCCTCGTCCAGTTATAAAATACTTTTCTTTTTCAGATTCTATTTCAGGTAATTTAGGAGTAGTCTTTTCTAAGTCAAAATTGATTACGTAGTCTTGCCATTTTGAGAAATCTTCTGGATAATCCAATTGCAAATCTGGCATTATCGAAGTAACTAAATTATACAAATTACTTTTTGCCGATTGAACACTAGCATAATATTCTGAGGCATCAATTCTAACTAAAGCTTGGCCTGCACGATACTGTTGACCTGTTTTAAAGAGCTGTCTTCCTTTTTTTAAAACGCCTTGAACTTCAGCATATATTTCTACACGTTCTTTAGCCATTAGAGTTCCATTTGCCGGAACTTTTATAGCTACCGCGCCATTTTGAACCGTGTCAATGAAAACCGTTTTTATTACTTTTTTTGGAACTGGTCGGCGATTGACCTTACTATCAGCAATTAGTTTAGATCCATAAATAGAGCCAGCTATAATTGCCAATCCTAATAGGATTGAAAGAATAATTTTTCGCATCAATAAAGTTGATTAGTTTTTGCAAAACTATCGCCAACTACTAGAGTTATTGGTTAAATATTTCATAAATGTTTAAACACTTTTAGCAAAGTTTAAAACAAAAAAAGGGGACACACCTCTGCGTCCCCGAACCAAACAAACTAAAGTATAACTAACTACTCATTATTGTCATCATCTTCAAATTTAGTGTCCGCCATACGAGTGCGAACACGTTCTAAATCAAATTCTTTATAAGGCTGTAATGATTTATCATCAGTATCAAAAACCAAAAACTGTCTGGTGTCAATACTTTGAAGCCCTTTAAAAGATTTGAATCTATTATTTTGAATCTGTAATATTTTGAGACTAGCCAATTGCCCAAATTCAGTTGGTATATCACCACCGAGTTGATTATTAGCTAAAACAAGTTCTTTTAATTTTGTAAGCTTACCCATTTCTTGAGGAATAGCTCCTTCAAGTGAATTTTCAAATAAACCTAAGATTTCTAATTTACTAAGATTACCAATTGATATAGGTATTGTTCCTTTGAGATTATTACTTGATAAGTTCAATATTTTTAATCCTTTTATATTACCTAAACCCTCTGGTATAGGACCTGATAAAAAATTATTAAACAGTGATAACTCTTCCAAGTCATTTAAACTACCAATACCTGATGGAATTGCTCCTTTAATCCGATTCATTTCCAGTTTTAAAACTTTAAGATTCTTAAGTTCTACTATGTCTTTTGGAAGAACACCGGTGATGCTATTGAAAGCTAAATTCAAATGAGTTAAATATTTTAAATCACCAATACTCTCTGGTATTGTTCCATTCAAATTATTATTAAATAGGTTAATACTAACTACATGTTTATCAACCACTTCGACACCATTCCACTGTTCTATTGGAGAGGTAAAATCCCATGTATTGCTCCAATTTACACCATTAGTACTCTCAAATAAGTCAATCAAGGCTTTCTTCTCTTGAGATAAAATAGTCTCAGAGTCTTCAGCTTTAGCAGTAAAAAGCACTAAAATTGAAAATAGTAATGTGAAGATTGATTTCATACAAAAACTAGATTTATAAGAATTTACCTACAAATTAACAAGAAGACTACGAGTAAGCCAATTATTTTCGGTGTAATTCAATAAATTTGTTGTGAAAATGAAAAAACCTGTGGTTTAGTAGGTTTATTCTTACTTTTTAATGATTTAGGCGGCTTCTATTTCGTTAGAAACAACTTCCCATTTCTCCATCAGTTCTTCTAATTGTCTCTTAGCTCCATGGTATTTATCAAAGAAACTGGAATCTGAAACCGTATTCTCATAGTCCATTAGTAGTTTATGATCAAATTCTGCGATTTCTTTTTCAAGAGTCGTTATCTTTTTTTCAACGTTACTCAACTTATTCTGTAAAGCCTTTTTACGCTTTTGAAGCTCATAGTCATTTTGTGGCTTTCCGCTTTTGGACTCGTTTTTAACCTTCTCCTTTAATTCAATCTTTCTGAAATTTTCTGCATTTCGTTGTTCCAAGTAATAATCGATATCACCCAAATACTCTTTTATATTTCCATCTTTAAACTCATAAACCTTGTCTGTTAAGCCTTGAAGAAAATCACGATCATGTGAAACTAAGATTAAAGTCCCTCCGAAATTCTGTAGTGCTTGTTTTAAAACGTTTTTTGATTTTATGTCCAAATGATTTGTTGGCTCATCCATTATTAAAACGTTCAATGGTTGTAAAAGCATTTTTGCTAATGCCAAACGATTTCGTTCACCACCCGACAATACTTTCACGTATTTTTCAGCCTCATCACCTCTAAATAAAAAGGATCCTAATATATCCCTTACTTTACTTCTATTCTTTTCATTTGCAGCATCAATCATAGTATCTAGTACGGTTTTATTACCATCTAAATACTCGGCTTGATTCTGAGCAAAATAACCAATCTCAACATTATGTCCTATTTTTAAATGCCCACCATAATCAAGTTCGCCTACCATGATTTTCGCCAACGTAGTTTTGCCTTGTCCATTTTGACCAACAAATGCGGTTTTACTTCCACGTTCGACTAAAAGGTTGATATTATTTAGAACTTCCTTTTCCCCATAATGTTTGGATAAATTGATAACTTCAGAAACTACCTTACCCGGAGTAATAGAGATAGGAAAGCGCAATTTCATTACACTATTGTCATCTTCATCTACTTCAATTCTATCTATTTTATCTAATTTTTTAATTAAAGACTGAGCCATTGAAGCTTTTGAGGCCTTTGCTCTAAACTTTTCAATCAGCTTTTCAGTTTGTTGAATTTGCTTTTCCTGGTTTTTTAGAGCATTAAGTTGTTGTTCTTTGATTTCAGCTCTTTGAACTAAATATTTAGAATAAGGTTTATTATAATCATAGATTCTCCCCAATGATATTTCAATCGTACGATTTGTTACATTATCTAGAAACATTTTATCGTGAGAAACAATCACGACGGCGCCCGAGTAGTTCCTTAAAAATTGTTCCAACCAAATAATTGATTCAATATCTAAATGATTGGTAGGCTCATCTAAAAGTAAAACATCATTGTTTTGAAGTAAAAGTTTAGCAAGTTCAATACGCATACGCCATCCACCTGAAAAGGTTTCAGTGACTTTAGTAAAATCATCCCTTTTAAAACCTAAACCCTGAAGTACTTTTTCCGTATCACCCTGGTAATTATATCCTCCTAAAATTTCATAATGTTGGGATACGTCATTCAAATCAATCATTAATTGATTGTAACTTTCACTTTCATAGTCAGTACGTTCAGCCAGTTGGGTATTAATGTGCTCAAGTTTTGCCTCAAGTTCTTTTATTTCTTCAAAAGCTTGATAGGCTTCATCAAGCACCGTTCTGCCCTGTTCAAAGTCAATATCTTGTTTTAAAAATCCAATCTTTACTTCTTTATCTGATGCAATTGTACCTGAATCAGCTTCCATCTCTTTACTTAACAATTTAAGTAAGGTAGATTTTCCAGCTCCATTTTTTCCAATTAAACCAACACGGTCTCCTGAATTTAAACGAAAGGCAATCTCTTCAAATAGATATTCTCCTCCAAAGGCGACCGAAAGATTATGAATGTTCAACATGCTTTGTGATGAATGTTACAGATTAAAATAAGGTGAATTCGTAATTTTGTTTAAAACCGCTGCAAATGTTAAAAAAAGGAAGCAAACTCTACAGTATTTTAACAGGAACTTGTCCTAAGTGTCAAAACGAGAGTATGTATAAAAGTAAAAATCCGTATCATTTATCACAGTTGTTTCAAATGCATGAGCGTTGCTCAAAATGTGGCACTAAATATAAAATAGAACCTTCGTTCTTTTATGGGTCAATGTATGTTAGTTATGGGGTCGGAATTGCATTCGCCGTAGCTGCTTTTGTTATCTCATTCTTACTTATAGGAACCACCTTGGTTAATACCTTTATCGCCATTGTAATGACAATGATTTTATTCATGCCTGTAATCATTAGACTTTCACGAAATATTTGGATTAATATTTTTATGAAATATGACCCTAAACTCAAAAATCAAGGGGTATAATATTTTTTAGTGAATCTTGAAATATTCATCTCAGCATCTAGTTCTTCGTCATTTTCAATGTAAGCGTATAAATTTTGGGATGCACTAGGCGCAATAAGAACACCTCTAGAACCAAAACCATTTAAAAGGTATAAACTTTTGTATTTAGGATGTTCGCCTATCAGAGGTCTTCTATCTGCAACAGTAGGTCTAACACCGGCAACATGAGAAACTATCTCATAGTCACATTTTAAAAATGTATTTAACTTATCAAGTAATTCATTCTTTGCAGCGTCGGTAGGTACGTTGGTTTTATCTTTCCATTTATAAGTTGAACCTACTCGATATAAATCTTCTCCTAAAGGAATTATGAAAACTGAAGACTTTATTACAGCTTCTTCTTTAAGTTCTGGTGCTTTTATTGTTAATAATTCTCCTTTTGTTCCGTTTAGAGGAAGGTATGAGAAGTAAGGATTTTGCTTTAAGCCATAACCTTCAGCAAACACAATCTTTTTGGCTTGAATATCTTTATAGTTGATACATTCGTCTTTTAGTTCTAAATGAGCATAATCAATTGACTCGTTCAGTAAAGAACTTTTATCTAATAAATATTCTTGGTATTTCTTTATAAGTACTTTAGTATCTACTCTACCAGTATACTGCACTTCTCCATAGCCCAACGAAGCCTCGATATGAGGGTTTTGATTTTCTTTAATTTTTGTATTTAAAAAATAATCTAAATCAGGTTTATCTGTAGCTTCAAACCAAAGATTTTGTTCTTCAATGGATGCAAAACGTCTTAAAACTGGGAGTTTATAATCTAATTGGGTCTGTAATTTTTTTTCTAATTCTTGATAAAAAGGTATGGCTAAATCCATTTGTGAACGGGCATTCCATGCCATTGTAAACCTTTTTAAAATAACTGGATTATATAATCCTCCAGCAACAATGGAAGCCCGTTGTGAATTATCATTTATTACTTGAAACGATTTCCCATGTTTTTCTAACTGTTCACAAAAAGATATTCCGGCAAGACCTAAACCTACTACCAAGTAATCTAGCATGTAACAAAAATAACTATTGTTTAATTCTTCTGAAAAAGAGAACCTTATTTAAAGGAACAAAAAAACGCCTCAGCTTTTGCTGAGGCGTTATTCTATAATGAATTGGAAATTCTAATTTAATTTGGCTTAATAAGCCCACATGTCTTGCTCCCTATCACGAATAGTTTCTTTAATTCTATTTGCTTCAAGTAATTGGAATAAGGCATTATCAAAAATGTAATCATCAATTTTACGGTCACCATGAACGTTATCTTCTTTGTAGATAACTCCGTTAAACCTTCTTGCATTCAACAACATATCATATGTTATTGGTTGCGCAGAGTTTCGGTTATTAAAAACCTTTGCCTCATGTAGTATTTGTCTGGCACTTGGGTACCATACCCAAAACAGTTCTACTTTATTGGCATTTGGATCAACAGATTCGTCGTCTATAAAGTTAACATCTGGTGCAACGGGAGCAATACCTAACAATCTGTATTTAAGCTCACCTTGACGTTTGTCAAAAAACCAGATACCTTTTATACGATACTCTTCAATATCAGCTGCATCAAGATCTCTCTTATTGATAAACTCTTCAGAGATTTCTTCACCAGCGTTATATTGCTCGTATCCTAAATCAGTAGTATCTACTTTTTGTAGCGTTGCAGTCAAATCTCCAAACTTTCTCTTTTCAGTGAAATAAGAGTCCGTGTACACGTCAGTCAGTTTTCCTTCTTTGATGTTTTTCATCAAAACATGATATAAAGACCTTCTGTCCGCCCCGATACCTATAGTATCAGTTGGGTAATACAACGGGAAGTTGACACGCTCATCCAAGTCAATGGTTTCCCATACTGTTTTAGACCAGAGAATATCTCTATCGTCAACATAACCGTATGCTAAAGGAGCATCGTTATCTTGAGCTACCTGCTCTTCAGTTTTTATTCCAATCTCCTCTGGCTTTTTAGCATTTAAAATATTTGCTTGTGCCATCATCGATATAGGTAAAAAACCTACCGCAACAATTACCAAAACATTTTTCCAATTCATAATTAACTATACTTTATTAGTTTGTAAGCTCAACAACTACAGGAGATACTTTCTTTAACTTGTAGCTCTTGTTATTTGAAATGTAAGCTTGAATATCAAAAATCTGAACAGCATCACCTCTTCTTGCTCTTTTCAAAGCAGATTTAGCAGCTCCGTTCAACTTGTTGCCTTTTACAACAACTGAAGGCTGACCAGGTACTTTGAATTTGAAACCGCTTACGCCGATATTCAACTCAAAATCAAAATCTTCCAACATTGCACTAACAGTAGCAACCTCTAGGTTTCTTCTTGGCATTTTAATACTACCTGGTTCACCACGAACGGCACCAGATGGTCTTGGAATATCTTTAATGCGGAAAGTAGCAGGAGTACTAATTCTTTGTCCGTCAGGTAAAACACCTGATGCACTAATAGTTACCTCTCTACCTTTACCAGGGTTCATTACATATCTACTACCTTTTATTGATCTAAGACCAGGAGCAGAAGCAGTAACCTTGTTATCAGGAATACCAGGAATAGAAATTGTCATTGGATTTGCTACACCACGGTATACTACGTTCATCTTATCAGCAGCAATTACAGCAGCATTTGGCTTGTTGATTGTTGCAAAAGAATTCTTAACCTCAACTGGTACTTCTTTACCGTCTTGCATGAAAGTCAATGTTCCAGCTATTTCATGGTCACCAGCAGAACCAGCACCAATTAACATCTTAACACCACCAGCTTCCAACTTATAGTCTCTACCTTCTGTAAGTTTTCTACCATCTAATGTGATATCAGCTTTAACAGGTGTAGAAGATTTATCGGTTTTGCTAACAATAATTTTACCGTCATATTTATCTCCACTATAAAAGGCAGATTTAGATGCCTCTAAGGAAGTTGTAAAGTTTTTCAATGAAACTGCTTCTGTTAAGTTACCTTCTAATAAACTCTTAAGCACTTCTTGCTCCGTAGTTTTAATATCAGCTTGTAACTGTGTCAACTTGGTTAAAGAAGCTACCATTGGAAAGCCTTCGAAGTGATAGTTCATCCAATCTTGTCTTGAACCATCTCTTTTTTCAACTTTACCGTCGTTCTTCTCATCACTAGTAGCGAATCTACTTTGAACAGCATCCTTAATTCCTTTAAACTTATCTTTAGGTAAAGCGTTTACAACACCTTCACGATAATTATTAATGAAGTCTAAGAATTTTTGTCCTTCTTCAGTTAAAATATCACCTTGAAAGAATTTACCGTCTAAGAAATCTGACTTATCCATAACTACATAATCTTTAGGATCTTCTAAATCTGCAGTCATTTCAGTTTTCAATTCTTCTAAATACGCATAGTATTCAGTAGAAAGTTTATTGACCTCTTGTGCATTCTTGTAAAGTGCACCATATTCTTCTGAGTTTTCAGAAGCTTTTGTAGCCAAGCCTTCAAAGAAGCCCTCGTTACTAGCGGTCATTTTTTCGTTTGAAGTCTGAAGCTTTTCATTCATTAATCCGAATGCAGCTAATACTTCCTTACTCATATTTAAGGCCAACATCGCAATGAAGATCAAATACATAAGGTTGATCATCTTTTGACGTGGTGTTTGTTTTCCTCCTGCCATGGTTTTCTAATTAGTTTTAATTAATATTTGATTTGGGGGTCTAATTAGTTTTTACTCATAGCTGACAACATACCACCGTAAACACCATTTAATGATGAAAGGTTAGTTGCCAAAGACTCCATTTGCTCTTTTAATGCACCAGCATTTTGAACAACTTCTTCGTTGATAGAAGCTTGTCTGCTTGCGCTATCTAATTGTACTTTATAAAGACTATTTAAAGACTCCATTTGAGCTGCGGCATGTGATAACTCTTCAGAGTACTTTTGAGTGTGCTGAATTGCATCAGTAGTAGGAGAAATATTTTTAGCAGCTCCTTCAAAACTTCTGATACTATCACCTAAACTATTGAATAATTCAGTATCAATGTTAGCTTCTTTAAGCATCTCATCTAATTTTCTACCTAAAACACCTTCAGCTTCTTGAGCTTGTTGAACGTCATTTTTACCTCCACTCGCTTGACCATTAGCCAATTCTGGGTATACCAATGACCAATCATATTCGTCATCTACTGGTTCAAATGCACTAATAGCAAATATTAATGCTTCTGTTAAAAGTCCGACGGCTAATAAAAGTGAACCACCGATTGTCATAAATCCTAAATCCACTTCCCAGTGAAGGATTTTAAATAAAGCTCCAATAATTACAACGGACGCACCTAGTCCGTAGGTCATATTCATTAATTTTTTTGTTGATTTTGACTGTGCCATAATTTTAATTTTAATTAAGTTATATAATAATAAGAATTTGGTTACAAGGTTTAAATAACGTTTTCAATACTAAGTATTTACAATTCTATTCTTTTTCTCTATTGGGTTGAATCTTCTTCACCCATATAATCTTGAACGGTTCTAAAACCGATATAGCTTCTTGCTGAATCTTGGTATTCATAATCACGAGTACTTACTTGCAAGAAATAAGCAACGTCTTTCCAAGACCCACCTCGAATTACTTTTCTTTTGTTCTGTCCTGAACCAGCATTTGGGTTCATAGTTGATACATACTCATATGCTCCTGGGTCGTAACTAGAGTTTGTCCACTCTGAAACATTACCAGCCATATTGTATAAGTTGTACTCATTTGGCTCATAAGACTTAGCTTCAACAGTATATAATGCCTGATCCGCAGCATAATCGCCTCTTTGTGGTTTAAAGTTTGCCATAAAGCAACCCGTATCACTAATTACATATGGACCTCCCCAAGGGTAAGTTCCACCTTCAATACCACCACGTGCGGCATATTCCCACTCTGCTTCAGTAGGTAATCTAAACTGATTTACAAACTGCTTACCACGCTCTTTCTGATCATCATTTTTAAACTTAGTTCTCCAATGACAAAACGCTTTGGCTTGTTGCCAGCTAATACCAACAACTGGGTATTCACTGTAAGCATCGTGCCAGAAGTAATCATTATGCATTGGTTCGTTATAAGAATATTCAAAATCACGAATCCAAACCGTGGTATCAGGGTATATTTCAAATTCTTCAGTACGAATGAAATCTTTTCTACTACCCGATTTTGCTCGTGCTGCAGCTTCAATATCCATCCAATTATACTTGTATTTCAATTTTTTAACATCAACAGTTCTTTGACCATTATATGTTTCTTCATCTGGCAAGTAAATAGAATCCACCATGATTTCAGTGTAGAATTCATCTGGATAATCCTCAACATCCCATACTAAATCAACATCCCTATTAAGTGCACGGCCTTCATAACCAGTTTCACCTAATCCAGAATAGTTATCTAACATGTATTTATCATATTCGGTAAGTTTGGTAGTATCTGCATCTTTAAATGCATATTCACCAATACCTTCATCTTCAGGAGTCATTCCTAGCTGATCTGACAAAATTGCCAATTGGGTTCTAACTACGGAGTCTTTTACCCATTCTACAAATTGGCGATACTCACTATTAGTGATTTCAGTATCGTCCATGTAAAAAGAACGCACCGTAACCGTTCTGGTTGGAGCATTCAACACTTGTGCTTGATCTTCCTCAGCTTTACCCATGATGAATGAACCTCTGGGTATTAATTCCATTCCATATGGTTTTTCAGGGTACCATTTCTTTCCTTGTACGCCAACCAACTCCCCTTTGGATTTGGATTTAGAACCACAACTTGTGAGTAAAAAAACAAGCGCTATAGATGATAACAATAGCTTTCTCATACTTTAGGTTAAATTTTCGATTTAAGATTACAAAATGTAAAACACAATTTCATTACTCATAAAACAGGGTTTTGAATAATTTATTGTACGTATTACAATTTATAGATCAAAAAATTTCTGTTTAGTTTAAGCCCTTCTTGTAGGCCTTTAACCACCTTTCAGGAATATTCTGATTACATGCATCTAAATAATCCTGTTGAGTGCATGGTAATAACGCAATCGAATTTGTTTTAGTATGCTCGGGTAAAATGGAAGGGACTTCTACCCACCAACGTTCTGTAATGTGGCTTTTAAAGAAGATAAGCTCTTCAGAGTCTGTTGGTACTGTAAATCTAGTAAAGTCTTCGTCGTTGGAAGTTGGCACTTCGGTAATTCTAAAACTAATTCCCTCAATGAAGTACCAAATAATTTGTGCTGTAAGTTGATGAGATAAAGAAGTATTTTCAATTTCGTAGATACCAAATACTGTTACTTTATCACTCATACCCGCATATCTAGAGATGGCACATATTTCGCGCCCACCAAAACCGTTGGGTGAAAAATTACCTGAAGCTCCCATTTCACTTGCGCGTATTGCTCTCATATCAAGACTAACTAAATGAGCATTGCGCAAAATAGGTTCAGCTAATGAAATATCAGATACAATCTCTCCTAAGCGATAAGCATCAAATAACAACCGATCCATTAAATCTATTTCTTCTTGGGCATTGAAATAACTTTGGTATCCAATGTTTGAAAAATTGTGCAAGTTATTTGGCTTGTCAGTTATTATTCTGCTCATATAAGAATGAGAAGAAATTAATTCATCGTCTTCGCCAAAATCAAAACGGCTATCAATAGACACCATATTAATCATGTCTTTGATTTTGTCAAATGCTCTATATGTGGGAAAAGTAATGTCTTGTGTCGCGCCTATTACTATAGGTATAATTTTTTCTTCTAATAATCCAGCTACAATTTCTTTGACTACAAAATAGGTGTCTTCAACTTTATCGCCAGGTTCTACATCACCAATATCAATAATATTAGAATTCCAGTTCCCCATCATTAAACGGTACAACTGAATACGAACACCACTCGTATCTAATTCCTCTGGTTTTTTTTCAAAAGCATTTCTAGATTCTAAAACCCCAAAAATTGCAACTGTTGCATTAGCAAAAACAGGTAAACCTTTTTTCTCGGTATGTTTGAAGATGTTTTTGCCTAGCGATTGCGGTGGTAAAAATTCAGAAAATGCAAGTACTTTATCACTAACAGGAACCAAAAAATCAAATGCCATTCTAAAATCTTTGGGGGTGTCGTTAAATTATTTTTTTGCTTTAGCCTTAGCTTTTGTTTTCTTTTTCGGTGACTTCTTTTCTATTAGTGCCTGAGCGTCTTCTAAAGAAACTTTTGTAGCATCTATATCTTTAGACAGTTCTACTTTTACTTTTCCTTTTATAATGTTGTGTCTTCCCCATCTAGCTTTTTCAATTCGAATACCTTCATCAGGCCATTCTTGAATAAGTTTATCAATCTCTTTTTGCTTTTTAACCTCAATGAGTTCAACAATATCATCTTTAGTTAAATTATCAAAGTCGTATTTCTTGTTCACATTGATAAACATGCTATTCCATTTGATGAAAGGACCAAAACGACCAACACCTTTAGTCACCTCTTTATCTTCATAATGAGCAATTGGTGCATCAGCTTTTTGCTTTGCAATAATTAACTCAATTGCCCTATCCATATCAACTTCAAAAGCACTCTCACCTTTATCAAGAGAAATAAACTTTTTACCAAACTTCACGTATGGTCCGAAGCGACCCACGCTGGCTTCTACTTCTTCACCTTCATAAACACCAAGTTTACGCGGCAATTCAAAAAGGGTCATCGCCTCTTCAAAAGTAATAGTGGTTATTGATTGATCAGGTAATAAACTTGCAAATCGTTTTTCTTCATCTTCTGCACTGCCAATTTGTGCCATTGGTCCAAACCTTCCTAAACGGACCAATACTGGTTTACCAGTTTTAGGATCCTCGCCTAAAATACGTTCTCCACTTGCTCTATCGGCATTCTCTTCTACATCTAGTACTGTCGGATGAAAATCTTTATAAAAAGATTGCATTACTTTTTGCCAATCTTCTTCACCGGCAGCAATTTCATCAAAGTCTTCTTCAACCTTCGCAGTGAAATTATAATCTAGAATATTTGTAAAATGACTTACCAAAAAGTCGTTCACAATCATGCCTATATCAGTAGGTACCATTTTACCTTTATCTGAACCAACAGTTTCCGTAAGCCCTTTTTCTTTTACTACTCCTGCTTCTAAAATTAATTGGGCATATTTTCTTTCAGTCCCTTCAATAGTTCCTTTTTCAACATATCCTCTATTTAAAATAGTTGAAATGGTTGGTGCGTATGTAGAAGGTCTTCCAATACCAAGCTCTTCTAGTTTTTTAACTAAAGATGCTTCTGTGTAACGATAGGGTGGTCTTGTAAAACGCTCAGTTGCCGAGATATATTTATTAATTAAATTTTCTCCGACAATCATTGCAGGCAGCATACCGTCCTGTTCTTCATTTGTATCTTCTTCATCAGTACTTTCTAAATACACCTTTAAAAAACCATCAAACTTAATAACTTCACCATTAGCAGTAAACTCATCATTATGAGCACTAGCTTTTATTCGAACATTAGTTCTTTCTAACTGAGCGTCACTCATTTGAGAAGCTAGAGTTCTTTTCCAAATTAGCTCATATAACTTTTGCTGATCACGTTCTAATGAAGGTGATTGTAATTTCATATCGGTCGGACGAATTGCCTCATGCGCTTCTTGAGCTCCTTTAGACTTCCCAGTGTAACTTCTAACAGTACTATATTTTTCGCCAAAACTATCAACAATAGCATCTTTTGCCGCTGTCAATGCTTCTTTTGAAAGGTTAACACTATCGGTTCTCATGTATGTAATTAAACCGGCTTCATATAGTCTTTGGGCAACTTGCATTGTACGACCAACAGAGAAATATAGTTTGCGTGATGCTTCTTGCTGTAATGTTGATGTTGTAAATGGTGCAGCAGGTGATTTTTTTGCCGGTTTTTTATCCAACTTAGCTACGGAGAAATCTGCACCAATATTATTTTTTAAAAACGATTCAGCATCTGTTTTTGAAGCAAAGGTTTTTGACAATTTTGCTTCAAAAACTTTTCCTTTTTCAGTTTTAAACTCAGCTTTTATGCGATAAGATGCCTCAGGAGTAAAAGCTTCAATTTCACGGGCTCTTTCAACAATTAAACGAACAGCGACTGATTGTACACGACCTGCCGACAGACCTGGTTTTATTTTTTTCCAAAGCACTGGTGAAAGTTGATAACCAACTAACCTATCTAGAACCCTACGCGCTTGCTGAGCATTAACCAAGTTATAATTAATTTCTCTTGGATTTTCAATGGCACGTTGAATTGCTGACTTTGTAATAGAGTTAAAAACGATTCTTTTGGTCTTGCTTTTTTCTAAACCTAGTTCTTCGGCTAAATGCCAAGAAATAGCTTCTCCCTCTCTATCTTCATCACTTGCCAGCCATATCATTTCTGCTTTTTTAGCCAAACCTTTAAGCTTGGTTACTAAAGCTTTCTTCTCTTTATCGACTATATATTTTGGTTGAAAATTATTATCGACATCAACGCCTAATTCTTTTGATGGAAGATCAGCGATATGTCCAAAACTAGATTCTACTTGAAAATCTTTTCCAAGAAAACGTTCGATGGTTTTTGCTTTGGCTGGGGACTCTACAATTACTAAATTCTTTGGCATTCAATAGGTTTTGCGAAAACAAAAGTATATGAATTTTTTGATTTTCTTCAAATCCGTAAAACATAGTAGAGCTAATTACCAAAATAATTCAAGTACATAGTAACCACAACACATGAACATTGCATTAGCTTTTACATTACTTTTTTAATTACTTTTAAGACTAGCTTTTGAGTGCACTCATAGCTTTTTAAAAATCCAACCAAAATAAATACTGATGAGAACTTACTATCTAATTCCTCTTTTTTTATTATTTCTTTTTCCTTTTGAATCAAGTCTAGCACAACGCAAGAACAAAAAAGTCACTGAGGTATCAATTAGTGAGTCCCTTTATAATGGAATGGAATGGCGTTCTATAGGTCCTTTTCGTGGTGGTCGCGCTGGCACCGTAGCTGGGGTATCTCATAACCCAAACCTCTATTACATGGGTACGGCTGGCGGTGGCGTTTGGCAAACAACAGATGCAGGCAGCACTTGGGAGTGTATTTCAGATGGCTATTTTGGAGGTTCTATTGGAGCAGTTGCTGTATCAGAATCAGACCCCAACGTGATTTATGTTGGTGAAGGTGAACAAACATTGCGTGGAAATGTTTCTTCAGGTAACGGTATTTGGAAGAGTTTAGACGCAGGTAAAACTTGGGATTTTATCGGTTTAAAAGGATCTGAACATATTTCCAGAATTAGAATACACCCAAAAAACCCAGATTTAGTATATGTTGCCGCAATTGGTAACCTATGGAAGCCTAATGAAACAAGGGGAGTTTACCGTTCTTCTGACGGAGGAGCTAGTTGGGAGAAAATATTATATGTGAGTGAAAAGGCTGGAGCCGGAGATTTAATTTTAGATCCAAATAACCCAAGAGTAATTTACGCTGCAACCTGGCAAATGAAAAGAAATGGTTATCGAATGGATAGCGGTGGTCCAGACAGTAAACTCTTTAAAAGTACAGATGGTGGAAATTCTTGGTCAGATATATCTAAACTACCGGGTTTACCTAAAGGACCGTGGGGTATTGTTGGTATTGCCATTTCTCCAGTAGATTCTAATAGAATTTGGACTATTATAGAAGCTGATGAAGGTGGTGTTTACCGATCGGATGACGGTGGAAAAACTTGGGCGAAAATCAATCAGAACAGAGCATTACGTCAAAGAGCCTGGTATTATAGTCGTATTACTGCAGACACTCAAAATGTTGATAAGGTATATGTAATGAATGTTAGTTACGGAGTATCAACTGATGGTGGTAAAACATTTACTTTAAAAAATGCTCCCCATGGAGATCACCATGATTTATGGATTGACCCGAATAACAATAACAGAATGGTAATTGCCGATGACGGTGGAGCACAAGTTTCAAATGATGGAGGTAATAATTGGACAACCTATTATAACCAACCAACTTCCCAGTTTTATAGAGTAGCTACTGACAATCAATTTCCCTATCGTATTTATGGAGCACAGCAAGATAATAGTACAGTCAGAATTTATCATAGAACTGCGGGTAATTCAATTACGGAAAGTGATTGGGAACCCACTTCAGGAGGTGAAAGTGCTCACCTAGCTCCAGATCCTAATGATAATAATATTGTTTACGGAGGAACTTATAAAGGCTACATGATGCGAACTGACCATTCAATCGATCAAACACGTTCCGTAAATGTTTGGCCTGATAATCCTGCTGGTTCCGGAGCGGAAGTAATGAAGTATCGTTTTAACTGGAATTTCCCAGTTAAATTTAGCATCCATGATTCTAATAAACTTTATGCTGGTTCTAATTACCTTCATGTTACAACTAACGAAGGGCAAAGTTGGCAAACTATTTCTCCTGATTTAACACGTGGGCTTCCTGAAACAATAGAATCTTCCGGTGGTCCGATTACACAAGATAATACTGGAGCAGAATTCTATTCTAACATTTTCGTTATTAATGAATCACCTCTAGAAGAGGGTGTTATTTGGATTGGTACCGATGATGGTCTTATTCAAATTAGTCGGGACAATGGTGCAAATTGGGAAAACATTACACCACCTAATGGCATGTCACCCAAACTAAATATGATTAATAGTATTGATCCTAGTCCTTTCAAAAAGGGCACTGCTTATGTGGCCGCAACTTCATATAAATTTGGTGACTACACTCCATATCTATACAAAACAAATGACTATGGTAAATCATGGACTTTAATTACTAAAGGCATAAAAAATAATCATTATACTCGGGTTATCAGAACAGATAAAGTTCGAGAAGGTCTTTTATATGCAGGAACTGAATGGGGAATGTATATGTCATTTGATGATGGCGCTAACTGGCAATCTTTGCAGTTAAACCTACCAATTACTGCAATAAGAGATTTAGAAGTTAGAGATAATGATTTAATTGCCGCTACTCATGGTCGTAGTTTTTGGATTATTGATGATTTGACGCCACTTCATCAGTTATCGGCAGATTTAGAAAATAAAGATGCACACCTATACAAACCGGACAATGCTTACCGTATGCAACAATCTGGTTGGGGAAGGGCCAACATGAAATTAGAAGGTACTAATCATCCTAATGGAGCAATTTTCAACTATTATGTTGCTAACCATAATGCCAGTGACATTATCCAATTAGATATATTAGAATCAGATGGAAAACTAATTCAAAGTTTTTCTACTAATGCCAAAAAGAGCAAGAATGACCCAAGCGCTCCAAAAAAATTAAATGTAAAAACTGGAGGAAATAGATTTGTTTGGAATATGAGATACCCAGGTTTTACAACATTCGATGGTATGGTTTTATATTCATCACCTAATAGAGGACCAAAAGCCGTACCCGGAACTTATAAGGTGAGACTTACATATAATGGTAATTCTCAAGAAGAAGAATTTACTATAATTAAAGATCCTAGACTTCCTAATAGTGATGTAGATTTTAAAAATCAATTTGATTTTCTTATTTCGGTACGAAATGAAGTAAGTAAGGCAAATCAAGCTATTACCGATATTCGAAAAGTAAAGAAAGACTTGGAATATGTTAGTTCAAAATCAGTAGGTAAAAGTGAACTTGAGGATATGATTACTGAATTCACAACTAAACTAGAAGTGATTGAAAACAACATTCACATGACCAAAAACCAAAGTAGACAAGATCCTTTAAACTATGGAATTAGGATTAACAATAGACTAGCTTTTTTAATGGCTGATTCACAACGCGGCGACTATCCACCTACTGACCAATCTAAGGCATTTTTTATTGAAGTAAAAAAGGAACTAGAAGTTGAACTACAAGCTTTAAAGGAATTAATGAGTAGTTATATTTCAAAAATAAACACTCAAGTATCTGAAAGTAATCTTAAAATGATATCTCAAGATTAGATTTATGGTGTAGGTACTAAAAGAATTTTTAGTACCTGCTATACTTTTAATTAAAAAGGTTCATACACTAAAATTGCACGGCCATTTTCACATATTATGCCATTTGGCTGCAATACAATGGCACAATCAGAAATCAATCCCTCCCTCTCATTAAATGCTTTAGAATCCGAATTATATTGTTCAACTAGTTCAAGAAATGTTTCGGTATTTATCGCTACCGAATAGGCAATAAAACTGCTAGGACCGCCACATGGTTTAGCACCTAAACCTACAATTCGCCATTCGGCACTATCCTCACAGGGTACACTTTCTGCCATTGCCAAAATCTCGTTCAATTGCTCGTTCAAGCTATCTCGAGATGATTCATCATCATTACTACAAGATGAAAACGTAATAAGTAATACAACAAAAATCAAATACCTTATCATTTAATTCAGATTTAAAGAGCTTATCAATCGAATATCATCATTCAAATATTCATATTGATATAAAATTTCATCACCAATCATTAGCAACTGATTCTCTAATGGGATAACATCAAAAGTTATAATATCTTCAAAGTGATTTAATTGCTCTAAATCAGGAATATCTGATTTGTCATAAACTTTTAGGCCTGAAGCCCCATCACAAACGAATAGCTTGTCATCTTTTACACCTATACCATATGGTTCATCCATGGGATATATCACTTGAAGTTCTGGCGATTCTATGGTTGTGATATCAATAATGTAAAGCCCACTTTCCGTAGCTCCACAAAAATTACCACCACGCAAAGTTACATAGGCGTAATTTTCGTCCACAACAACAGGATCACAAGCAGTACCATGCTGAAATTCAGAAACAAAGGTTGGTGTAGCTGGAGATGAGATATTATATATATACATTCCTCTCATACTACCTAAAAACAAATGTTCACCGCGGTTGAAAATTGTTTCGATATCAAACCCTGCAAAAACATCTTCTAAGTCTTTAGGATTTTCTAAATCAGAAATTTCAAAAACATTGATTTGATGACTATCAACTGCATACAAATAATCATCTACAATTTTAAATCGTGCTAAAGAACCACCTTGACCCGTATCTCCGCCTGCGTCATTTGCAGTAACTGCTTCATCAATAAACAATTCGGGTTGTTCCACATCTGCAATTCGCCGTCGCTCTGTAACTGTTTCCCAACCAACTATAAGTTCATTTTCATAGTCTATATCTTGCCATTCAAATATTTGAGCCTCAAATGGAAAAATCACATTATCACGTAATACGTTTTCCAATCTATTCACAATACTAATATTATTCATATCTGATATATCAAGAACCACTAGATCTGTTAAACTATCAGCATATAAAAAATCATCTTTAATAGAAATATCAACATTACCAGCAATCTTGATGAAAGAAATTTTTTGAGGTGTATCCGGGTTTGAATTATCAATAACATGAACACCTTTATATTTATCATTAATGAAAATGTAATCTTGATAAGCATAAATTTTACCAGATTCATCGATAGGTAATGGCGCTACAATGTCGACACTATTTGCAAATTCTACCCGACTCATAACTAAAGGTCTCGCCACTAAATAATCAGCAAATTCGCCATTGTCATTATCATCATTACAAGACAAAAACACCAATATTGTTAAGAGCATAAGAAGGGCTATTTTTTTCATTTTGTTTAATTTTTTGTAAAGGGTTATGTTGTATTGATGAAATTTCTTAAACAAAGTTGCGTATAAAACTTTTATTACAATGTTAAATCTAATGCAAGGTCAAATACAAGTCAAAGTCCATTACTTGTTAAAATAACAATGATATATTACGTCAAAAACATAAAATAAGCCTAAAACACACTGTCATATTGTCATATAAATAAGTTTAAGTACTATCTTTGCAGATGCTAAATAAAGCCATAATGAAACCTACTTTAGGTACAGAAAAAGTATTAGATGAGACTGTTCAAGGTACCACCTTGACCCTCTCTGAAAACTCAAAGAATACGCGTAAGCTATATATTGAAAGTTATGGCTGTGCAATGAATTTCTCTGATAGTGAAATTGTAGCTTCAATTTTAGAAAAAGAGGGCTTTAACACAACCCAAGAATTGGCCGAAGCAGATTTAGTACTCGTTAATACCTGCTCAATTAGAGAAAAAGCTGAATTGACTGTTCGTAAACGTTTAGAAAAATTCAATGCCGTCAAAAAGATTAATCCAAAAATGAAAGTTGGGGTTTTGGGATGTATGGCCGAGCGTTTAAAGGATAAATTTTTAGATGAGGAAAAAATTGTTGACATGGTCGTTGGCCCTGATGCATACAAAGACTTACCACATTTAATTCAAGAAATTGACGAAGGAAGGAATGCAGTAAATGTTATTCTTTCAAAGGATGAAACTTATGGCGATGTTGCACCTGTAAGATTGAATACCAATGGAGTCAACGCCTTTGTTTCAATAACAAGAGGTTGCGATAATATGTGCACATTCTGCGTTGTGCCTTTTACTCGCGGACGTGAACGTAGTCGAAATCCACAATCTATCATAGAAGAAATAAATGATTTGTGGGATAAAGGTTTTAGAGAAATTACCTTATTGGGTCAAAATGTGGACAGTTATTTATGGTATGGTGGAGGTTTAAAAAAAGACTTTGAAAAAGCTTCTGAAATTCAAAAAGCAACCTCTGTAAACTTCTCAAAACTTTTAGAACTATGTGCTTTAGCGCAACCTAAAATGCGAATCCGATTTTCTACATCAAACCCTCAAGACATGACACTTGATGTTATTGAGACGATGGCTCAGTATGAAAATATTTGCAACTATATTCATTTGCCAGTTCAAAGCGGAAGTAATCGCATACTTAAAGCGATGAATCGCTTGCATACGAGGGAAGAATACTTCGAGCTTATAGATAATATTAGAAAACTGATTCCTGATTGTTCTATTAGTCAAGATATGATATCTGGTTTTCCAACAGAAACGGAAGAAGACCATCAAGATACTCTCTCGTTAATGGAATATGTAAAATATGATTACGGATTTATGTTCGCTTACTCTGAACGCCCTGGAACAATGGCGGCAAGAAAGTTAGACGATGATGTACCCGAAGATGTCAAAAAAAGAAGACTAGCAGAGGTCATAGCATTACAAAGAAAACATGGCCATTATAGAACTCAGCAACATGTTGGAAAAACGCAGGAGATTTTAATTGAAGGAACTTCGAAAAAATCTGACGCACATTGGATGGGTAGAAATTCTCAAAACACTGTAGCCGTTTTTCCAAAAGAACATTACAAAAAAGGTGATTTTGTAATGGTTAAGATAAATGATTGTACCTCAGCAACCTTAATTGGTGAAGCTGTTGCTTATTCTAAGAACAACTAAGATGGAAAGTGTACAGGCTATAAAACAGCGTTTTGAGCTTATTGGTAATGACCCAAAACTCAATCGTGCCATCGAAAAATCGATTCAGGTAGCACCTACCGATATTTCTGTTTTGGTTACTGGTGAAAGTGGTGTCGGTAAGGAATCAATTCCAAAAATCATTCATTCTTTATCTCACCGCAAACATGCTAAGTATATCGCTGTGAATTGCGGTGCAATTCCTGAAGGGACCATAGATAGTGAGTTATTTGGGCATGAAAAAGGAGCTTTTACAGGAGCCACGCAGACGAGAAGAGGTTATTTTGAAGTTGCCGATGGCGGAACTATATTTTTAGATGAGGTTGGTGAATTACCTCTCACTACGCAAGTTAGGTTGCTCAGAGTTCTTGAGAATGGTGAATTTTTGAAAGTTGGATCTTCTCAAGTTCAAAAAACTGATGTTAGAATTGTAGCTGCTACAAACGTAAATATGTTTGAAGCTATTAAAAAGGAAAAATTTAGAGAAGATTTATATTATCGCCTAAGCACTGTAGAAATTGGCATTCCACCATTAAGAGAACGACAAGATGACATTCACTTATTATTTAGAAAATTCGCCTCAGACTTTGGTCAAAAATATAAGATGCCAACTATTAGACTATCGGATGATGCTGTCAACCTATTATTGAAATACAGATGGCCTGGTAATATCCGACAATTACGCAATATTGCGGAACAAGTTTCGGTATTAGAAGAAAAAAGAATAGTTACCGCCACTACCCTTAATGGTTACTTACCAAATTCAAATAGTACAAATCTACCGGCAGTAGTTGGAGATTCTGAAAAAAGAGGTGGTGACTTTAGCAATGAAAGAGAAATTTTATATAAGGTTCTTTTTGATATGAAAGGGGACCTTAATGATTTAAAAAAATTAACTCTGGAGCTGCTAAAGAATAATGATTCTGACAAGGTTCAAGAAGAAAATGAAACATTGATTCAAAAAATATACGGAAGTAAAGACGAACCTGAAATTCCGGTTGAAAATACTGAAATTGCAGCGGAAGTATTACAACTACCTGAACCGGTCATTGAAAATTCAAATCCGATTATCACTCAGGAAGACCGTTATCATTTTGCTGAAGAGATTCAGGAAGAAGAAACCCTTTCATTACAAGAAAAGGAGATTGAGTTGATAAAAAAATCTCTAGAACGAAATCGAGGTAAACGAAAAGCGGCGGCTTCTGAACTGGGAATATCTGAACGTACTCTTTACAGAAAAATAAAACAATACGATTTGTGATGAATTTTAGAAAAATGACAAAAAAAATCTTGCTATTAATAATTATCACTTCAACTATAGTTTTAAATGGGTGCGGTGTATATAACTTTTCTGGAGCAAGTACGGGTACTGCAGAGAGTTTTCAAGTAAATTTCTTTCAGAACTACGCAGATCAATCACCAGGTTCCACTATTGAACCTCAATTAGATCGTGATTTCACGAACGCTTTACAAGATGTTATTACCAATTTGACTAGTTTGAACTTAACCGGTAATAATGGTGATTTAGTTTATGAAGGAGAAATTGTTGAATATCGAGTTTCGCCTATGTCTGCAACAGCAAATCAAACTGCTGCTCAAAACAGGTTAACTATGAGCGTTAACGTAAGATTTTTTAATACGACGAAAGAGGATTCGGATTTTGAAAAGAGATTTTCTTTTTTCTTTGATTTTCCTGCAACTCAATTGTTAGAATCGATTAAAAGTCAGGCACACGAAGAGCTTTTTGAACGTATTACACAAGATATTTTTAATGAATCATTAGCTGATTGGTAAAATGAACGTAGCCGACTTTATACATATTCTTCAAAAATCAGATACCATTCTATCTCCTTCTCAAACTAGAGAATTAGAAGAAATGATTGAAGAATATCCGTATTTTCAAGCGGCACGTGCTTTACATTTAAAAGGGCTTAAAAATTTAGACAGTTATAAATACAACAATGCCTTAAAAATTACGGCGGCTCATTCCGCCGATAGAGAGGTACTTTTTGATTTTATTACTACTCCTGAATTTACCCAAAATGAAATTGCCAATAGTATTCTTGGCAGAACCACTAAACTAGAAGAAAAAGAAGCTATTTCAGAAGAAATAGAACCAAATCCAGATACGGAAATTATTCTTGGTGAAACTGAAGAGAAGAGTGCTTTACCCCAAAATATAAAGGATGCGGAAGACATTTTAAATCCTGAACTATTTGAAACAAAAGAAGTTGAATTTACTGAAAATGATACTGCGAAACTTGAAATAGGCAAACCATTACCGTTTACAGTTAGTGAAAAGCACTCATTTAATGAGTGGTTGCAACTAACTTCAAAAAAACCTATTCATAGAAGTGCTGAAGAAAAGAAACTAGAAAAGCAGAAAAAGTTTGATTTGCTTGATAAATTTATTGAAAATAAACCCAGAATAATACCAAAAGAAGATTCTACTACAAAAATCAATATTAAGGCTTCTGTAAAAATTGACCAAGATGAGTTGATGACAGAAACCTTGGCCAAGGTTTATTTGGAGCAAAAAAAGTACAAAAAAGCGATTCAGGCTTTTAAAATATTGAGTTTGAAATATCCGGAAAAAAGTGGTTTCTTTGCAGACCAAATTCGGAGAGTGAAGAATTTGCAGAAAGAAAACGAGTGAAATAATGAGTACGTTTACTATATTTTTAATTTTAATAATCGTTGTTTGCCTATTGTTGATTTTGGTCATTATGGTTCAAAATCCTAAAGGCGGAGGTTTATCTTCTTCTTTTGGTGGAGGTGGAAACCAAGTTGTTGGTGGTGTTAAAAAAACAGGCGATTTTCTTGACAAGAGTACTTGGACATTGTCCGGGCTTTTAATAGTCTTAATTCTTTTATCAAATGTTGCTTTAAAAGGTAACTATGGTCAAGCAGAATCTAAATTACTGCAAGGTGGTGATGATATAGAAAATACGATACCTGAAACTGTACCAGATGAAATTCCAGAAGAAGTTCCTGCTTCTGAAGGAACCAATCCATTGGATACTATTCAGTAGAATCAAAATACATAAAAACAAAAATGCCAGCTTAGATGACAAGCTGGCATTTTTGCTTTAAAATAATGTCAGTTTTTATGTAATGGCATAATTTCTGCCAAATCTTAAAGAGAATATTAAACAAATACCTAAAATTTATAAAAATGGCTAAAGTTAACATTAAACCATTGGCAGATAGAGTTCTAATCGAGCCTATGGCAGCTGAAACTAAAACGGCATCTGGTCTTATAATCCCTGACACCGCTAAAGAAAAACCACAGAAAGGAAAAGTAGTTGCAGTAGGACCTGGAACCAAAGATGAGAACATGACCGTAAAGGTTGGTGATTCAGTTTTATACGGTAAGTACGCTGGTACTGAACTAAAATTAGAAGGTACCGATTATTTAATGATGCGCGAAAGTGACATTTTAGCAATAGTATAATTTAATAAAACAACTAAGAAAATGGCAAAAGATATTAAGTTTGATATAGATGCACGTGATGGCCTTAAAAAAGGTGTTGATGCATTGGCAAATGCAGTTAAAGTAACCTTAGGACCAAAAGGAAGAAATGTTATTATTAGCAAATCATTCGGTGCACCTCAAGTAACCAAAGATGGAGTTACTGTAGCGAAAGAAATTGAACTAGAGAATGCCCTCGAAAACATGGGTGCTCAAATGGTAAAAGAAGTTGCGTCAAAAACTAATGATTTAGCAGGTGATGGTACAACAACTGCGACAGTTCTTGCACAAGCAATAGTAAAAGAAGGTCTAAAAAATGTTGCTGCTGGGGCAAACCCGATGGATTTGAAAAGAGGTATCGATAAAGCAGTAGAAGCTATTGTAGAAAACTTATCGAAACAATCTAAAAAAGTAGGTGATTCTTCTGACAAGATTAAACAAGTTGCCTCTATATCAGCAAACAATGACGAAACTATTGGGGATTTAATTGCCCAAGCATTCGGAAAAGTTGGAAAAGAAGGCGTAATTACTGTTGAAGAAGCTAAAGGAACTGATACTTACGTTGACGTAGTTGAAGGTATGCAATTCGACAGAGGATATCTTTCTCCCTATTTCGTAACGGATTCTGAAAAGATGGTTGCAGATTTAGAAAATCCGTACATACTTCTTTTTGATAAGAAAATCTCTTCAATGAAAGATTTACTTCCAGTATTAGAGCCTGTTGCTCAATCAGGAAAGCCACTTCTAATTATAGCTGAAGATGTTGATGGAGAGGCTTTAGCTACCCTAGTGGTAAATAAATTGAGAGGTTCTTTAAAAATTGCCGCTGTTAAAGCTCCTGGATTCGGAGATAGAAGAAAAGCAATGCTAGAGGACATTGCTATCTTGACAAATGGTACCGTTATCTCTGAAGAAAGAGGTTTTTCTCTTGAAACTGCCACTATTGACATGTTAGGTACTACTGAAAGAGTAACAATAGATAAAGACAACACTACCATTGTAAACGGTGCTGGCGATGCAAAAACTATTAAAACTCGTGTAAACCAAATAAAATCTCAAATCGAAACTACGACTTCAGATTATGATAAGGAAAAACTTCAAGAGCGTTTAGCAAAATTAGCTGGTGGAGTAGCTGTACTTTATGTAGGTGCTGCTTCTGAAGTTGAAATGAAAGAGAAAAAAGATCGTGTAGACGATGCTTTGCATGCTACTAGAGCTGCTGTTGAAGAAGGTATTGTTGCTGGTGGAGGTGTTGCACTAGTAAGATCAAAATCTTTACTGACTAAAGTTGAAACTGAAAATGAGGACGAAGCTACAGGATTACAAATTGTAGCACGTGCTATTGAAGCTCCATTAAGAACAATTGTTGAAAATGCGGGTGGCGAAGGTTCTGTTGTGGTAGCTAAGATTTTAGACGGCAAAGGAGATTATGGTTATGATGCTAAATCTGACAAATATGTTGAGATGATGAAAGCAGGTATCATTGATCCTAAGAAAGTAACTAGAGTTGCACTTGAAAATGCTGCTTCTGTTTCAGGCATGATCCTTACTACAGAATGTGCATTAACTGATATCAAAGAAGATGCTCCAGCCGCTATGCCACCAATGGGTGGTGGTGGAATGCCAGGCATGATGTAATCTAAAGATGAAATAAACGACTTAATAGTTTATTCTATAAAATAAAAGCCCTGTTAATCAACAGGGCTTTTTAATTTTAAGAAGTGAATTTAATTATTCCTTCTCTCTTTCAAAATCACCTGCATTAACAACAGTCCATTCTGAAAATTGTTTCATGTACTTAGTAATCGCTGCATTTACATCCGAAACCGAAAGCGCCTTAACTTTAGCCTCTAAGGCTTTGTGAAAACTCATATCTCTATTGTAGTAAATATTATTATTTACCAAACTAGAAAGTTCATTATCCTTGGCTCTAGAAACATTTTTGCCTTGAACCCATCCATTAACAGCATTTGTAAGCTCTTCTTCGGTGATACCATCCTTAATGAAACGTGCAATTTCTTCTTTAAAACCAAGCTGAACCTTATCTAGGTTATCCGGATTATAAATTGCATAAACAATGAAAGAAGAATTTTTATCAACCTTATCACCATCGATATTCAAAGAGCCTCCTGCCCCATAACTAACACCATCTTTTTGTCTAAGACGATCTGCAATTCTAGAGTTCAAAAAGCCGCCGCCTAATATTTCACCGGCAACGTTTAAAGCGGCATATTCATCATCATATTCACTCATGTTTACAGCTAAAGAGCCCAGGGTAATTGCATTCTTTTTATCTGGTGTAAGTAGGTTTTCATTAACAGCTTTATTTACTTTAAAAGGATTCTTTAGTTCTGCATAAGAAACTTTACTTTCAAAACCCTTGAATTCTTTTTCTATAAAGCTTTTAACCGCCGCTTTATCAAAATTACCAATGGCTATTAAAGTAGTTCTTCCTAAACCATAATATGTATTGTAGAATTCTTGAACACTCGTTCTAGAAACCTCGTTAATTGCTTCTATTTGTTCTTCAATTGTCATTGAAGCCAATGGATGACCTTTTGGATAAGTGTTATTAATTTCACCCAATCGATTTGAGGCTAAAAAATTTGGCTGTGTTCTATTCTCCTCAAGACTTGCTAGCCGCTGTGTCTTTATTTTATCGAGTTCAGCTTCATCAAAAGAGGGGTTTTTAATGATTTCAGACATTAAATTTAAGGTCCCAAGTAAATTCTCTTCTGTAGATTCAATACTCACATAAATATTACCATTTCGAGCACTAAATCGTATTGATGATTTTAATTGACTGAGTTCGTCTTCAATTTCTTGTCTAGATTTAGAGGTTGTTCCTTTATTCAAAAGACTTGCTGTCAACGACGGAACCATACCTTGATTCATCAGTGAATTTACATCACCATTGCGCATATTAAAACTTAAAATAACGGTTTCACCTCTATTTTCCTTTTCAATAAAGCCATACTCCACTTTATCAAACAAAACACCAGAATCTAAACGGTTTTGAATATTATCATAACTCACATCAAATGCTTCTCCTGTTCCTTTGTCCTCTTTCCCTTTGTAGGTAGAAACAACAGCTTGTAAGTTTTCAGTATGAGGAATTGATACCGATATTGGATCTTTTGTAGGTATAAAACGACCTATTGTTCTGTTTGATGGAATAAAATATTTAGATGCGATTGCGTTGACTTGTTCAACCGTCATGCCCTCAACTCTATCTCTAAAAATAAATGCTAAACGCCAATCCCCCGCTCCTATAAATTCACTCATATAGGTTCCTAAATAGTTAGAATCTCTGCTGATTTGATCAATCTCTTTTGCTATGTTAGCTTTGGCTCTATCAAGTTCTTCTTGGGTTATCGGCTCAAAATTATCCATGGTGGCTTTAAAGATAGTTTCCACCTCATCTGCATTCTTATCAGAAGGTACTTCAATATGTGTATACATATAACCTGGTTCCTTGGTAAAAGGGGTTAAAGTAAAAAGTGATGAGGCCTTTTTACCATCTACCAACTTTTTATATAACCTACCAGAAGGTGTATCAGCTAAAATATTTTCAATCAAAGCGATACCAGCATATTCTTCATGTGAACCAGCAGGAGTATGATACAAAGCCGATACAATTTGTAAATCACCTACACGACTAACGCTTACTTTTCTTTCACCATCTTGTGCTGGTTCTTCGGTATATGAGTCTCGTAAAGGCATTTCAGGTGATTTTAAAACACCAAACTTAGTTTCAACAAGTTCTAGAACTCTAGCCTCTTCAAACTTGCCAGTAATCATAAGAACAGCATTGTCTGGACGATAGAATTTTTTGTAAAAAGCCTGAAGATTTTCAATGGGAACACGTTCAATATCTGATCTGTTACCAATTGTAGTCTTACCATAATTATGCCATTGATATGCCGCATTACTAACTGACTGCCATAAAACTCTAAAAGGACTATTCTCACCACTTTCAAACTCATTTCTGACAACGGAAAACTCTGAATCTAAGTCTTCTTTTGCAATATAAGAGTTGACCATTCGATCTGCCTCCAAATCTAAAGCCCAAACTAAATTTTCATCTGTAGCATTAAAAGTTTCAAAATAATTGGTTCTGTCATAAAAGGTAGTCCCATTTGGTCTAGCTCCTCTTGCTGAAAGTTCTTTAGGAATATCTGGATGATTAGGAGTCCCTTTAAAAACCATATGTTCCAATAAATGTGCCATCCCTTTTTCACCATAACCTTCATGACGAGACCCTACCAAATAAGTTATATTAACAGTTATTGTTTGCGATGAATTATCTGGAAACAATAAGACCTTTAATCCATTTTCTAAATTGTATTCCGTAATACCTTCAACCGTTGCTACCTTCTTCAACTGGGCTTCGGCTTGAAAGGTTAAACCAAAAACCAAAAACAGAAGTAAGAGTTTAATTTTTCTAAGTTTCATTTTAGTTTTTATTTAAAAAATTGTTCTGTTCTTAAATCTAAATAAAAGAAGATCAATTGACAAAATTGAAATTGCTAATTACAAGCAATTAACCTTTTTTAGGTAAAAACACCAATAAAACAATGGTTTTTATACAGAATTTCGTGACCGGTTAGACTTGCTTCCTTTAACTTTTCTTAAAGATGGCGAGCTTACAAACCAAAGAGTAAATCCGCTTACAACGGTTATAAGACCCAATAAGCTAAAAGCTCGTAATACTATGGTATTGAAATTATCTCTACTCTGATAATCCATTGTATGGGTCATCCAAAGAAAATCAAACCAACGCCATTCTCTATGACGTACAGTTTGAAAAGCACCATTTGCTAAAGCGACATAAGCTTTAATATTTTCAGCAGATTCATAAGAAATCTCATATGCAGGTAAAGGTTTACCCCGATATTCATGATGTGGTCCAACGCTATCTATTTGATGTATACTGTTAACTTTTAAGTCCGTCCTCATGTACCTTGAAGCCACCTCCAACGCTTCCTCAGGGGTAATTTCTAACTTTCTTAATCCAGTTTTTGCATTAATTAAATCTTTCTTATTTATCCAATAATAAGGTTTATCCGCAATAGCGATAAGCTCTAAGGAAGTTATAGGGTTAACCGCTTCAATTTTCGAAGTTCCTAATAAATCTGAAAAAGAAGGTTCAGAGAGAGGTACTTGTTTAAAATGGTCGCCATGAATTTCATCAATATTGGTCCAACTAAAATAAAGTCCACTAATAGTCCATAATAAAAACTGTAGCCCTAAAAATAAACCTAGATATCGATGCGTCTTTCTAATGGAAAGCGCAAGTTTTCTACTTGCCATAAAAATTGATTAAAATATTTGAACTAACATAATGATTGCCATGACTAACATTATACTGTTTTCAATAAAGGTAGCCTCGGTCATTGGTAATTGCAAGGCCGTGCCCAAACAGGCACAACGTATTTGTTTTTTATTCAATAAGGTTCTGGTTACACCGATTGTGGTGACTCCTAAAATAAGTATGGTAATTAATAAGGCTGTTGAAATTTGAAATCTCATCAAAAACATGACACCTAAACACAACTCTAAAAATGGATAAATCCAGCCATAAAAAGGAAAAAGCTTGGCTATTGGATCGTACATTCCAAAACTCTCCGGAAAACCTTTTAAATCTAAAAACTTAAAGAAACTAAAGACAATATAAAAGAGCCCCATAAAATCTAACATTGCTTCTCCAATACTCCAATTATCATAATTCAATAAGAAAGATGAGGCGAACAAATACGCAAAAATTAGCAATAGAGGTTTTAGCTGTTGTAGCTTAGTTTTCTCTCCAATCACTTTTTCATTTTTCTGAGTCTTCCTAAGCCTGTCAAAAGGCAGGTTGTCATCCGCTTTACCTTTGACTTTTTGTTCAATAAAATATTTTTTAGGCAATACATTTTTGAGTGCCGAAATAGAAATATGTTCTTTCATTTCTATTTCGGCTTCTCCTTTTCGCAAATCAACATCGACCGTATATACTCCATCTACACCTAAAAGTTTTTCAGTAACCGATGCAACGCAGTTTTTACAAGTCATTCCTTCAATACTAAAAGAATTTTTCATGACATACTATTATCAATCGGATTCAATATATAAGACGACAATTTTCCATTCCTATAATTGATAATATACAAGGTTTCTTGGATGATAATCATATCTGTTGGCTTTTCAATTTCATCCCTTAATGTCTGCCTTAAATTTCCATCCTTATCAAAAATTAAAACACGGTCGTTTTCAAAATCAGTTATGAATACTTCATTATCCGAAACATAAATGCCTGTAGCTGCATTCATTTTTTGGTTTTGACCCATCATTTGCACAAAATTTCCCTGTTTATCAAAAACCTGTATACGATTATTATAAGCGTCAGCAACCCATATTAAGCTATCTGTTATTTGTACATCTGTAGGGTAATAGAATTCTCCTTGTTTCTTGCCTTCTTCTCCAAATGAAATCCAATCCTTACCATTGTTAAAAAGAATACGATTGTTATAAAAGTCTGCAATAGCTCTTTCCGATTTGTAAACAGCAACTCCTGCAGGAGCATCTAAACTATCATTTAAAAAAAGGTCCTCCAGAGTTCCGTTTTTAAAAACGGCAACATTGTCCTTACCATATTGTGGAATAAAAATTGACACTTTATCCGCATCTATATGCATTGGCCTATCCAAAGAATCAATTGTCTTTTCAATAACACCATTTTCATCTATTTGCACCAAGCGATTATGGTCTCCATCTGAAAGCCATAATTTCCCATCCAATTCAGTAATTCCAATCGGGTTTATACCCTCCAATTGAATAACAGTAGCTAATTTCCATTCTTTAGGTACTTCTTCTTGCTTACAAGAGCTAAAAAGAACTACTACAGTAACCAGTATATATAAGTCTTTCATGATATTATTTTGTAATGCGTTCGTAATGACAACAAGCCGGTAACTCATTATAAGTTCCTTTTTTTGCCTTATGATTTTTAGTATCGTGACCCGCCTTAGCAATTGCCATTTCAATTTGAGATAAGCTTGTAGCTCCCGTGTCAAAAGACACTTCCATCATCTTGGTATCTTTGTTCCAAGAAATCTCTGAAACGCCGTTCACGCTTTTTGCAGCTTTTGATATACGTGCTTCACACATACCACAATTGCCTGCAACCATCATTTTTTTAGTAATAGTTCTTTCACTACTATCTGATAGCATTGCTCCTTTAGATTCTTCAACCTCACCATTCGCTCGTTCTATTTTAGAAGTTACAGGTGTATACCCAGCTTTTTCAACTTGTTTTTCTACGGCCTCCATGGTTAAAGCCTTTTCTGCCGGATATTTAAAACTAAAATCTCCAGTTTCAATGTCAATCTTAACATTCTTAATTCCATTAAATTCCTTGAATTTTTTCTCAAGCCCGTATGCACAGAAAGGGCAACCTAAACCGTCTACCTGAACCATAAATTTATCCATCGCCTTTTGTGCATTTGCACTAAACATTGTCATCATTCCAACGACCAATGTTACTATTATTGTTTTTTTCATTATTGTTTTTTTATATTATTAAAATGTAAATCGAGTGCCTAAAAAGATACTATGACTTAACTTTCGACCTGCATCGACATCATTGACCAAAGGAACTTGAACTGCTAAATCAAAGGTTATATTTTTTCTAGCGTATTGAATTCCCTGGGCATATAACAACTGATACCAATCCCGCTCTACCAACCAGGAGTTGGTATATTCAAAATATAAGTTTATCTGATTATTGGGATATTGTGGCTTTAAAAGTGGAAGGCCAAAACCTAATTTATACCTGAATTCGTCCAAAGTACCACCCGGCATCCAGTTATAACCAATCTCATTTGAAATACCATATTTTAGGGTTTCATAACCAGCTATAATTCCATAATATCCGGAATACTTACCCGTACTTAATTCCATAACATCTAATGTTTCCCCTGTTGGTAAATTTTGTAATGTTTTAGCGACGACACGAAAAGTTTTCCCCGTGGCATCTTTTCTAAAAAACTGATACTTCCCCAATATTTTAATATCGGCTATTGAGCTTCCTGAAGACCCATTTTCAATATCATAATTTATATAAGGCAAATGAACTGCCACCAAAGAATTGGAAGAAGGCAGATAATGCAACATTAGGGGAACATAAACAAAAGTTCCTCGTTCTGTTTTACGAATTTCAGTAAGGGTTTTTGTTGTAAAACTCCCGCCACCTAGCATTATTGGTTTATCAGCTGTTATTGGCGGTCCTTGCGCTTGTGCGATAAATGAGAATAATAGTATTGCAACTATTATTACATATGTATTTTTCATGATTTTCTTATTTGATTTAATTCTTTAATATGATAATTATCCGAAAAGGACAATCATCAATTTCTATAGATTTAAAAAATCCACTTTTATAGAATAAATCAAATTAGAAAAACTTCGTCAAGTAACTGGATGTCTTTGACGAGTATGGGAGGTGGGTAATATTCGTAAGAAAGTTTTTCTCTTTCTATATTGTTCTCTATGTAGAAAAATGAAGTTGTAAAAACTACTAAGAAAATTTGCTGATCAAAATCAAAATCATTGAAATTCAATTTTAAATCATCTAGACCTTCCATAACAAAGGTTTCGTCATCACAGCAGTGATTCTCATAACCTTCATTTTCAAGAAGTGTCATAGCAGCTTCCATTCCGCAATCATTCGCTTTGGTAAAGAGAGCTATATCCATAACCCTTCCCATACACAAATGCTTATCAACTGTCCAAGAGACTGTTGAAAGTAACAGCATTAGCGCCATTATTACAGAAGAGAACTTTCGAAATACTTTTAACACAGTACAAAGTTAAGAAAAACCTACATATGGGCCTATTTTTTGATTTTTTCTTAACTTTAATGAAAACGGGGCAAATGAATGCAAAACGCACATTTTCAATTAGCTATATTTTTTTAATGTTATCATTTTATTCGTTTGGTCAGTCAAATCAAATCAATTCTTCCTTTCTAGAAGCATATTATAATTATTTTAAAAGCGATAGAAAGAGTGTTCATTTACATCTTAATAAGACCGTTTTTTTAACTGGAGAACATATTTGGTTCAGCGCCTATATTTTTAACCAAACAAAGAACCTTCCGAGCACTGATAAAGAGTTTGTATATGTTGACCTCATTAATAACCAAGGTGAGGTATTAGCACAAAAAACCATTTTATTCAGTAATGGTATAGGAAACGGAGAATTATTTTTAACTAATTCACTTAGTTCAGGCTTATACTTTTTGCAAGTTTATACAGCCTCTATGCAGAATTTTGAAGAGGACGACTCGACTAAATATCCAGTACTTGTAAATAATTCTTCTACTAACAATTTTGTCAACTATGAGTATTATAAAAAAACGGAAAAACCAGAGATAATTATTGCTCCCGAAGGGGGAAAATTATTATCTAATGTGTTAATCAAATGTGTTACAAAAGCTTCAGATGAAATGGGAAGAGTGATAGTTCCAGATTCAGCATTTTTGGTTAATAATGAGAATAAACGAATTTCAAAACTCAATTTTAATAAGCATGGCTTTGGCTCATTTTCATTAGTGCCAAACTATGGTGAACGATATAGCCTAAAACTTTACCAAAATGGTACTATTCTAAAAAAAGAATTGCCACCGGTTGAAAAATCTGGTGTAACACTAGCAGTGGCTAGAAACCCCCATAAAAATGAAATTGTTATACAAGTATTTGACACTAGGATTGATGAAAAGGAAAGATTTCATGACCTTTTTTTTCTGATACATAAAGATCAGAACATAATTGATTTTGAAATTGAAAAGTATTTAGCGAATGGCAAATATGAATTCAAAATTAATTATGATGTTCTTTTTGAAGGGGTAAATACATTCTCAATATTAGACGGAAAAGGCAAAATACAAACGAGTAGAATATTTTATCACCGCTCTGATTTACAACCAAAGCAATTTGCGATTAATAATGAAAATAAAAAAAGTGACACTATCGAGTTAGCGGTTAAACATTATAAGAATTTTGAAGATGATTGGAATAATTTGAGTATATCAATATTACCAGGTGAAACAAGGGCACAAAGATTTAGAAAAAAAGCATTTTTTGCATTGCAACTTGAACCTTACTTTAATGGACCTGACTGGCGTGACTTATGGACTAAGGAAATAAAATCATTTGAAGATTTAGCTTTTATGGATCAATTAAGCATCCTAGCAAAACCAAAATACCAATGGAAAAATATTTTAAACAAAAACTTATCCATACCTGATTCAAATTTTTACACAGGTGCTATTGAAGGTGTAATTGAGCCTAGAAATAAAAATGTGAAGCCTCAAATGGTGGTTTTATATTCCAAGACTAACGAACTTTTGATGAATGCTGAAGTAAGTAATAATAAATTCATTTTTAACGAATTAGTTTTAGAAAAAGGAAGCAAGCTAAATCTTTCATTAATTGGCGAAGATGGTAAACCCTATAAAGCTAATTTTAGTTACACCATAAAACCAATTATTTCAAACTATAGACATAGGTTTAGCACCAACCATGTGCATCAATCAGAGAATTTTATGAACGAGTTATCCCAAGTCATGAGTATTACTGAAAACACACAGCAGCTTGATGAGGTAATCGTAACTGCTAAAAAACTTAAATACCAGCGATTTTTTCCAACCTACCAAAGTATGAAAGTAGATAGTAGTTCTGGGTTTTTGAATTTAGGTGATTTTGTTCGAAAACAAGGATTCTCATCAATACTAATAAGCCCAAGAGCCAAAGGCAGAAGAGCTGGAACACTTCAAATAGCTAAAAGAAACCAAAGATGTGGCTTAGTATTTCCATCAATTGTGCTTGACGGTGTTTATGACCAATATTTTGATTCTTATGAAAATATTGGTAGAGAATATATAGATGAAATATATTGGGATAGACCAAATGGGTGTTCCATTAAATTAGTAGTATTTACTAATGATGCTTATAAAAATCGACCTTTACCATCACATAAAATCACCAGCAAAGAAATTACAATTGACAAAGGTTTTGATACCCCTAAACCCTTTACCCGTGATGAGTATTTTGAAACTAGCAATGTTAGCTTTAAACATTTTGGAATCTTGGGTTGGGAATCTGCCATAACTCGTGATAACAACCAATCACTCAAATTAAAAGTACCAATAGAGAATGAGAAAAAAATCATGGTTATTATAGAAGGGTATTCTGACACTGGAAAAATACTCTCAGAGAATCATTTGGTATCACTAAATTAGCTTTTCCTAAAGAAAGTTTTTATTATTAAAAACAACATTAAGTTCCAAAAAAATTATTAAATGTTTAAAAACTTAGAGCCTTTAATTGAAGGTATCGTTAATAAAGTTGAGTTCTCCACAACTAAAAAAATGCAAGAAATCTGTAACCTACTACAAAAAGAAGTTAATTATTATAATTGGGTAGGCTTCTATTTTAAAAATGGTGAGAAACGTGAATTAAAATTAGGCACATTTGCCGGAGAACCCACCGACCATACCATTATTCCGTTTGGCAAAGGAATCTGTGGTCAAGTTGCCGAGAGTAACGAAAACTTTGTAGTTCCTGATGTTCAAGCTCAAGACAACTACATTGCTTGTAGCATCAATGTAAAATCAGAAATTGTAGTACCGCTTTTTAAGAATGGCCAAAATATAGGTCAAATTGATATAGATTCTGACACACCAGATCCTTTTAGTGAAGAAGACGAACGCTTTTTAGAGTTCGTGAATCAAAAAGTAGCCGAAATTCTTTAAAACTTATAGGTTTTTGTTGATAACCCAATCTCATTGATGCTTTTAAAAAAAGTATTTTTGAGGCTTAATTTTTTTCTGCAGTAAAACAACTATGGACACCACAAAGAAAGCAACATCAGCCTTAATATCAGTATTTCATAAAGACGGATTAGAACCAATAATTAGAAAATTTGACGAACTAGGAATTACCATTTATTCTACAGGAGGTACAGAAAAATTCATCAGAGAACTCGGAGTTAATGTTGTTCCTGTTGAAGATGTTACAAGCTATCCTTCCATTTTAGGTGGACGTGTAAAAACATTGCATCCTAAAGTATTTGGAGGTATTTTAAATCGTCAAGACCATGAAGGAGATGTGGCACAAATGGAAGAATTTGAAATTCCTCAATTGGATATTGTAATAGTTGACTTATACCCTTTTGAAAAAACAGTTGCAAGTGGTGCATCAGAACAAGATATTATTGAAAAGATTGATATTGGAGGAATCTCATTAATTAGAGCCGCGGCAAAAAATTATAAGGATGTCCTATGCGTTTCTTCCATGGAGGATTATGAAGATTTTCTAAATGTTATTGCCACTGGAAATGGACAAACTACAATTGTAGATAGAAAAGGTTTTGCCTCTAAGGCCTTTAATGTTTCATCACATTATGATACCGCAATTTTTAATTATTTCAATCAAAATCATGAAGAAGCCGTTTTAAAAATTAGTGAACAAAAAGGTCAAGTACTGAGATATGGCGAAAACCCTCATCAAAAAGGGTTTTTCTTCGGAGATTTTGAAGCCATGTTTGACAAATTACACGGCAAAGCTCTTTCTTATAATAATCTGTTAGATGTTGACGCTGCAGTATTACTAATGAACGAGTTTAAAGGTGAAGCTCCAACATTTGCTATACTAAAGCACAATAATGCCTGCGGATTAGCGCAACGAGAAACTATAAGCCAAGCTTATGTTGATGCTTTAGCAGGAGATCCGGTTTCCGCTTTTGGTGGTATTCTCATCGCTAATACTGAAATTGATGCCGAGACGGCTGAAGAAATACATAAATTATTTTGCGAAGTAGTAATCGCGCCTAGTTATTCTGAGGATGCGCTAGAAATTTTAAAAGGTAAAAAGAATAGAATCATATTAATTCAAAATGATGTTACATTACCTGAGACTATTGTACGTACTTGTTTGAATGGAGTTTTAGTTCAAGACAAAGATTTTAAAACAGATACTATTACTGATTTAGAGTATGCTACAAAAAATAAGCCTTCTGAAAAAGAATTAGAAGACCTATTGTTTGCATCTAAACTCTGTAAGCATTCCAAATCAAACACCATTGTTTTAGCAAAGAACAAACAATTATGTGCAAGTGGAACCGGACAGACCTCAAGAGTTGATGCTTTAAATCAAGCAATTCATAAAGCCGGTTCATTTAAATTTGATTTAAATGGAGCTGTTATGGCCAGTGATGCCTTTTTTCCTTTCCCCGATTGTGTTGAAATTGCAGATAACGCTGGTATTACTAGTGTTATTCAACCCGGTGGTTCAATTAAAGATCAATTGAGTATTGACTATTGTAATGAACACGACATGGCGATGGTGATGACAGGTACTCGACATTTTAAACATTAATTCTTCAGATTTGTTTTGAAGTTTTAATTACTGTTCTCTTTCGGAATGAAACATTTAGGTTGTGATAAACAATTTTTATTCTTCATTTCACTACTTTTGCCGATAAATTTTACCGTTAATCCGATAAACAAACATTTTTATGGGCTTTTTTGATTTCATGACTGAAGAGATTGCCATTGACTTAGGTACGGCAAATACGCTAATTATTCATTTGGATAAAGTAGTAGTCGATAGTCCTTCAATAGTGGCCCGTGATCGAATAACTGGAAAAATTATTGCTGTTGGTAAAGAAGCCAACATGATGCAAGGCAAAACTCATGAGAATATTAAGACCATTAGACCCTTAAAAGATGGTGTTATTGCAGACTTTGATGCTTCTGAAAAGATGATTAATATGTTCATTAAGAACATACCTGCTTTAAAGAAAAAATGGTTTCCTCCTGCGTTACGAATGGTAATTTGTATACCATCAGGTATTACTGAAGTTGAAATGCGAGCAGTGCGTGAATCCGCTGAACGTGTTAATGGTAAAGAAGTATATTTAATACATGAACCCATGGCCGCTGCAATTGGTATTGGGCTTGACATTATGCAACCGAAAGGTAACATGATTGTTGATATAGGTGGTGGTACAACAGAAATTGCTGTTATCGCTCTTGGAGGTATTGTTTGTGATAAATCAGTGAAAATTGCAGGTGACGTTTTCACGAACGACATAATTTACTATATGCGAACTCAACACAATCTTTATGTTGGTGAGAGCACAGCCGAAGCAATTAAAATTGAAATTGGTTCTGCAACAGAAGATCTTCAATCACCCCCAGACGACAAGTCTATTCAAGGTCGTGATTTGTTGACCGGAAAGCCTAAACAGGTTCAAGTTTCTTATAGAGAAATTGCAAAGGCCTTAGATAAAAGTATCCTGCGTGTTGAAGATGCTGTAATGGAGACCTTGTCACAAACACCTCCAGAACTAGCTGCCGATATTTACAATACAGGTATTTATTTGGCTGGTGGTGGTTCTATGTTAAGAGGTTTGGATCGACGTTTGTCGCAAAAAACAGACTTACCTGTTTATATAGCGGAAGACCCTCTTAGAGCGGTTGTTCGAGGAACGGGTATTGCCTTAAAAAATTTAGAACGATATAAGAACATACTTATTAAATAGAATAAGGCTTAACCCGGAGTTAATTTTTAAACTCTATTAATAAAATTGAATGCAAAGGATTATCAATTTTATTCTTGATAACAGAAACACATTTTTATATGTATTTCTATTTTCAATTTCCCTTATAATTACAATCCAATCACATTCTTTTCATCAATCAAAATTTTTTAATTCCTCTAAATGGGTTTCAGGTTCTATTTATGAAACATCAAGTAATATCACTTCTTATTTTAATTTAAAAGAAGATAACGAACGTCTTGTTAGAGAGAATGAAAGACTTAGATTTCAATTGTTCAATTCTGAAGAAGCGTTGGAAAAAGATAGTTTGAAATACAAATTTGAAGTAATTCGAGCAAAAATCACTAAAAATAGTTATGCTTCACCTCGTAATTACCTAACGATTAATAAGGGTGAAAAACATGGCGTAACCCAAGACATGGGTGTCATTTCAACTAAAGGAATCTTAGGTATTGTAGAAAACACTTCAACTAAATTTGCTACAGTACAGAGCATTTTAAACACCAAATCAAATATTAATGCGAAAATCAAGAACACCAATTATTTTGGATCTTTAATTTGGGATGCGAAAGAATATAACAGAGTTCAACTGGTAGATATTCCGAGATTAGTTCCGGTAAAGGTTGGTGATACAATTGTCACGGGCGCCATGTCCAGTATTTTTCCAGAGAATATTCCTATTGGAATTATCTTAAACTTTAATTTAAATGAAGCTCAGAGCTTTTATAACATTGATATTAGGTTGTTCAATGATATGGCTAACTTGAGTAATATTTATATTATTAAAAATAAAAACAGAGATGAGATTTTAAACCTAGAAAAGAGGACTTTAAATGCTCAGTAATCCAATAGTTATAAATATTATCCGGTTTGTATTATTGGTGCTAATTCAAGTATTGATATTTAATCAATTGAACTTTTTTGGGTATATCAATCCATTAATTTATGTCTTATTTTTTTACTGGTATCCAATTCGTGAAAATCGAGCAATTTTCATATTGGTTAGTTTCCTTTTAGGTCTTTTAATAGATTTATTTTCAGACACTTTGGCCCTACATACTATGGTTGCAATCACCTTAGCTTATGCTAGACCACTAATCATGAGATTTTGTTTTGGCGCCAATTTTGATTTTCAAGGTTTCACATTTAAAAACTCAACACGTGTTCAGCGAATTACCTTCCTTTTTATTTTAATTATTATCCAACATGTTATTTACTTTTCATTTGAGATTTTAAGCTTTTCGCACATCTTATTAATTTTACAGAAAATACTATTTACAAGTTTGGCCACGTTTATTTTATGTATTCTTTTGAGTTCACTTTTTGCCACTGACAATGAATAGCTTAACTTCAAAGTAATTTCTGATTAAAGATGAAAAAAGTACTTTTATCCTCTATTATTGTAATTATCGGTATCACCTTTATCGGGCGTTTATCGTATTTACAATTGTTCAGTTTTTCTCCAAATCAACTTTTTGAAGATCCTGCAATTAAAGCCGTTTATGATTATCCGGAACGGGGCTATGTATATGATAGAAACGGAAAACTTATTGTAGGCAATCAACCGGCTTATGATGTAATGATTATACCTAGAGAAACAAAAACTCTGGACACAACAGAGTTTTGTAATCTTTTGAAAATTAGCCGAGAAGATTTTATTAATCAGGTAAAAAAAGCGACAAAATATTCCACACGTTTGCCCTCAGTTTTAGTACCCCAACTTGCAAAAGAAGATTATGCAAGGCTTCAAGAAAAAATGCGAAAGTATTCCGGATTCTACATACAGAAGAGGTCTTTACGTGATTATATGACTCCAAGTGCTGCTAATGTCTTAGGCTATATTAGTGAAGTTAATGCAGCCGATTTAAGAAATAATCCTTACTACAGAGCTGGTGAATTAAAAGGTCGAACAGGTATTGAAAAACAATATGAAGAATTATTACGTGGAAGAAAAGGGGTAAAATATTTACAAAAAGATCGTTTTAATCGAGATATTGGGCCCTATAAAAATGGTAAACTAGACACCTTACCTCAAGTTGGAAAAGAGCTTTATGTTACTATTGATAAGGAACTGCAAGAATACGGTGAAAAGCTAATGAATGGTAAAAGAGGAGGAATTGTAGCCTTAGACCCGTCATCAGGTGAAATTTTAACTATGATATCTGGTCCAACCTATGACCCATCCCTATTGGTTGGTCGAGACCGCTCTAAAAATTACTCCAAATTACATTATGATAGTATTTCAAAACCTACCTGGGATCGCGCCATATTAGCGCAACCTTCACCAGGTTCGCCATTTAAAACCTTAAATGCCCTTGCTGCTTTACAAGAAGGGGTGATTGATACAGATACCAAATTCCGATGTTATAACGGATTTTATGTCGGAAAAAAGAAACAAGGATGCCATTGCGGCGGAGGTGTCAGAGATTTAAATTCTGGAATTTTTAATTCTTGTAACGCCTATTTCGCAGGGACGTTCAGAAAAATCTATGGTAAATACAAAACCACGGACGAAGGAATGGATGTTTGGGAGAAACATATGAAAAGTTTTGGTTTAGGAAATTACTTAGGCACGGACCTTCCAACGGGAGCGCCGGGCAGAATACCTAATAAGGAATATTATGATAGAGCTTACGGAGACAACAGATGGGCTTCTTCCTTTATCATTTCAAATGCTATAGGCCAGGGAGAAGTTGCTGCTACACCTATTCAATTGGCGAATATGACGGCAGCAATAGCTAATAGAGGGTTCTTTTATACACCCCATATAATTAAACAAATTGGTGGTCAGAATGGTATTCCATCTAAATTTACAGAAAGACGTTACACTACAATTGATAAAGAACATTTTGAACCAGTAGTTGAAGCGATGGCTAACGTTTATAGATATGGCACTGCAAAATGGTTAAAAGTACCCGGAATTGAAATTGCTGGTAAAACAGGAACTGTAGAGAATTTTACTCGTATTAATGGCGAACGTGTACAGCTCACTGATCACTCTATTTTCGTTGCCTTTGCTCCCATTAAAAATCCTAAAATTGCACTAGCTGTTTATATTGAACATGGTTATTACGGAGGTAGATATGCCGGCCACATTGCTTCGCTGTTAGTAGAAAAGTATCTGAAAGGTGAGATAACCAGAACAGATCTGGAGAAAAAAATGTTAGAAAAAACCTTAGAACACGAGTATGCAAAACCTCTAAGCGGAGAGCCTTTCAAGATAAACGAGTATGTCTGGTAGAAGTGTACTTAGGCGCTTAGATTGGCTTACGGTTCTACTGTATGTTATTTTGGTCTTGTTCGGATGGGTTAATATTTACAGTACAACATTTACTGGAGATGAGACTTCAATTTTAGATTTTAGTACTTCTTATGGCAAACAATTATTTTTTATTGGCTTATCGTTTTTACTCATTATTATTATTCTCTCTTTAGAAGCATCATTTTTTGAAAGATTTTCAAGTGTTTTTTATGTGGCTGCTATTGTCATGCTTATCGGTCTTTTCTTATTCGGGAAAACTATAGCAGGTGCAACTTCTTGGTATGATTTAGGCTTCTTTAATTTACAACCTTCAGAATTCGCTAAGCTTGCTACTGCCTTAGCAATGGCAAAATATTTAAGTGATATTCAAACAGATATTAGAAAAGGTAAGCATCAATTGTATGCTGTCTTAATAATTTTGATACCTGTTGTTTTAATTGCACCGCAACCAGATCCAGGGAGTGCATTAATCTACTTTTCACTATTTTTTGTGCTATTTAGAGAAGGCTTACCTATAAAATATCTTGGCTTTGCCTTACTATTTGTATTACTTTTTATTACCACTTTAAAATTCGGAGTTGTTTGGATGTGCATTGGTTTAGGAATTCTTATTTCCCTATTCTTCTTTTTTAAAAGAGCAGATTTTAAAATACCCAAAATTCCTTTAATCATATTCATCGTTTCGTGTGTTGTTATTTCGCTTTCCGTGAATTTTGTTTTTAACGAAATCTTTGAGCAGCGACATCGTGATCGTTTTAGTCTATGGCTTGGACTTGAAAAGGACCCAATTAAATTGGAACAAATCAAAAAAACCATTGGTTATAATACATACCAGTCTGAAAAGGCAATAGAGTCAGGTGGCTTTTTAGGCAAAGGCTTTCTTGAAGGAACGCGAACCAAAGGGGATTTTGTACCAGAACAACACACCGATTATATTTTTAGTTCGGTGGGCGAAGAATGGGGGTTTTTAGGTACTACTTTAATCATAATTGTCTTCACAGCTCTTTTTTTAAGGCTCATTCATTTAGCCGAACGACAAAAAAGAGAATTTAGTCGAATGTATGGGTATGGTATTATTTCCATATTATTGATTCATTACTTTGTTAATATTGGGATGGTGATTGGCTTGTTACCAACTATTGGAATTCCCCTACCTTTCTTTAGCTATGGTGGTTCTGGATTGTTGTTCTTTACAGCAATGTTATTTGTGTTTTTAAAGTTTGATAGCTCAAGACTCAAAGAACTTTAAAATTTCCAATTCTTAATACTCATTTTATTTTCAATGCGCTTTTGCCATTTGTCAGATTTTTTATAAAAAAAATCAATTCCTGTTGCTAGTTCTAACTCATCAATTGTAACTAAAAATTGTTTTAAAGGTTTTCTACTTTCCTTATTTGGAAACAAAAATGCCATTACGTGAAGCTGATTATTATCATTTCTAAAAATCACCTTATAAAAAGCCTCAGGCACATCAACATCTTCACTGCCAATTTCTTCAAGGTTATTTTTTAAAACCCCACCAGTAATGATATATAAATCATCATAACGCTTACACCAATCTCTAACTTGCATTTCTAAACGATTCCAAATTCCCGCATTAAAAGCCCTGTCTTGAGGAGAAATATTACTAGTGTAAAAAGTTTCATTGTAAGCATATTCTGAAAACCGTCTATCTCCTGCCGGGCATAAATGTCCTCTATCAAAACCAGAACCTTTATAATTTCTCCAATCCGCCGATTTAGATGCTACTTTAGGGTCTTCAATAAAATAGGGCCGTTTGCGATTATCATAGGTTAAATGTTCCTTTTTTAATTCATAGGCAACCCATTCTGCTTGCTCATGAAATTCACTATAGGAAAGCATAAAATAATCATGTAATACTATTTGATTAAAACTTGAGCTTGGTAAATACTCTTTCTTAAAAGGAGCTGAAATAGCACTACTATTAGGGTTTGAATACGTATCTGGAGTGTAAAAATTTTCAAATAACCAAAACCCAAGAATACAAGTTAACAACAAAACAGTATAAACGACTTTATCCTTTTTCATTTTAAAATTTATCATTAAAAATAGTAAGATATATCTGCTTTGTTAATTACTTCGAAAACAAGACATATCGCTTATCATTTTGTCACCCTAAAGGTTAAGCTTAATTTTGCACCGATGGCATATTTAACCAAAAATATTGAAAAAGCTAAAGCGGCCTTAAACAATGGAGATTTAGTTGCCATACCAACTGAAACAGTCTATGGGTTGGCTGCCAATGCTACAAGTATTGATGCAGTAAAAAGTATTTTTAAAACAAAAGGTAGACCTAGCAACAATCCACTGATCTTACATTTTTCAAACTTTGATGCTATCTCACCTTATGTTGCTTCAATTTCAGACGACGTAAAACTGCTAGCCAAATCATTCTGGCCCGGACCTTTAACTTTATTATTACCTAAAACAGATTTAGTACCAGAAATTATCACTGCTGGATTACCTAGAGTAGCTGTTAGAGTGCCTAGCCACCCATTAACCATAAAGCTATTAAATGAGTTAAATTATCCTTTAGCAGCACCTAGCGCAAACCCCTCAGGTTATATTAGCCCAACTAAGGCCTCGCACGTTGAGAAACAATTAGGAGACAAGATTGAATTCATTTTAGATGGAGGTAATTGTAAAAAAGGATTAGAGTCCACAATTTTAGGTTGGAATGACAATAATAAGCCCACTCTTTATAGGCAAGGTGTTATCACTGCCAAGGATATTGAAGAAGTCTTAAAAAAAGAAGTTGTCATTCATACTCCGAATTCTGGTCGATTGGAAGCACCCGGAATGCTTTCTTCTCATTATGCTCCAAAAACAAAAACAATTATAAGCGACAGTATTGAGAGTACTATCAGGGAAAATAGTGGTTTAAAATTAGGCCTTATCAAAGCTTTTCAACCTTATAAAGGACCAATTATAGTTTCAAAGCAGATAGTTCTATCATCAAACAACTTACTAGAAGAGATTGCACAAAAACTTTACGCTTCAATGCACGAACTTGATGCATTGGATTTAGATTTAATAATCATAGAAAAAGTAATAGATGAAGATATTGGACTTGCCATTAATGATCGATTAAAACGTTCTGCAGTCAAATAAAAAAGCTCTGATATTTTATCAGAGCTTTTTTTATATTTATTTCTTTGAAATTTTAACCCTTAACACTTGCTAATTTTGTATTGTGATTTTTCAGAGAATTCAATTTCAAATCTTGTAATACATTAATAGCCTCTTCGATATAAACATCTTTAGCTAAATCAGTATGCCAACGATTTCTTTTCTCTCTCAAAATAGGATCTTTTGTAAACAACTCTTCTTCATATTTTAAAGATTCAAAAGTCAATTTAGAATCATAATCTCTCAGTTTCTTAAAATAATTAGATCTTTTTTTGTTCGCCTCTTGCGTTGTCTTATACTTTTCATAATTCAAAGAAACTATGGTTTCATTTTGCTGATCACGCACCCATTTAGCATTTTCTTCAATAAGTTCAATTTGAACATTATTTGCCATTCTAGCTTTACTATTCGCCACAGTGGTTTCGTAGTCAATATTACCATCCCAAACTTGATAATCAGCCGGTGTAATCTTGTCCCAAGCCAAAGGGTTTTCTTGATCACGTTCTCCTAAATCAATATAGCTATATCTATCTGGGACAACTATATTACTCTTTACACCTTCCAACTGGGTAGAACCACCATTAATTCTATAAAACTTTTGAGTAGTTAATTTAATTGCTCCAAGATCACCGTGTTCATTACTTCGAACGATATTATCTAAAGGAATAACATTTTGAACAGTTCCTTTTCCGAAAGTTTGCTTACTGCCAATAACAACTGCTCTTTTATAATCTTGCATAGCGGCAGCAAGAATCTCAGATGCCGATGCAGACAATTCATTAACCATAATAACTAATGGACCATCCCATTGAACGCGCTCATCCTTGTCTTCATGAATTTCTTTTCGCTGTCCTGAAGATTTCACTTGAACAATTGGACCATCTTTAATAAAAAGACCTGCCATTTCAACAACGGTTTTTAGTGAACCTCCACCATTATCTCTTAAATCAAGTATTAAACCTTCTGCTCCGGCCTGCTTTAATCGCTCCACTTCTTTGGCTACATCAGTAGCAGCATTGCGTTCAGAATAGTCATCAAAATCTACATAAAATTTTGGTAAGTTAATTAAGCCGAATTTGCGCTCATCTTTTATAACTGTTGCAGATTTTGCATACGATTCTTCTAATTCAACAACATCTCTGGTTATCGACACTATATCTACAGTACCATCAACCTTTCTTACCGTTAAATCAACTATAGTGCCTTTTGGTCCTTTAATTAGTTTAATCGCATCATCTAAGCGCATGCCAACAATATCAATTGACTCTTCACCGTCTTGTCCAACTTTTAAAATTTCATCACCTACTTCAAGGCTTTTTGCTCGCCATACCGGGCCACCAGATATAATTTCAACGATTTTTGCACCTTCCGGTTTCTTTTGTAATCTAGCACCTATGCCTTCAAATTTACCAGACATACTAATGTCAAATTTATCCTTCTCTTCAGGGCCAAAGTAATAGGTATGAGGATCAAACTCATCTACAATTGTATTGACATATTGCTCAAACCAATCTTTTCTTTCTAAACCGGAAACAAACTCAAAGAAATCATCTAAAGTATTTTTTGTTGTTTCTCTAGATACTGCTTCGACTTCAGCTAGAGTCATATTTTTTAGCTCTTCATCAGCTTTTTCTTCTGCAGTAGCAACATCTACACTAGCCAAGTCGCCTCCTTCTACGCCTCCTTTACTACTGGAGGTATTCTTAATCTTAATTTTTCCATCATAAACACCAAGAGCATTATACTTCAATTGTTTTCTCCATCGCTCTTTCAGCTGTTTTTTATTAGCAGCGTAGGGCTCTTCTTTATAATCAACAACTATTTCTTCGTCAATATTAAAGTCAAAAGGTTTTTCTAATACCTCAGTGTAAATATCTTTTGCTTCGTCCATTCGTTTCATTAAACGCTGATAAACCAAATTGAAAAAAGAAATTTCAGTATTTTTTATCTGATCATCTATTTGATACTTGTATTGCTCAAATTCACGAATATCACTTGCAATAAAATATCTTTTTGTTGGGTCTAGAATATCAATAAAATCTTCATAAACGTTAGCTGAAAATTTATCATTAATATCTTTAGGTTCGTAGTGACCACGCTCTAAGACATATGTAATTAAGTCAAGTAATAACTTGTCTTTATCATTGGTCTCAAAAGATTTGTTTGTAAAACTGCAAGAGGCAACTGCAATCAGTATTATTAAAAAGCCTAGCACAAAATTCTTCTTCATAATATAGTTTTTGGGACTGGGTTCATCGTTATTTCAATTAGTGCAAATCAGTCTTCAATTTACACCTACAATTCATACGAATTCCCTAAGATACTGAAAAAATCATGCCACTTTTAGAGGCGCACATTTAATTTTTTGTTAAACGCTTCAGACTTCATATCCTTATGAAAAACGTATTTTTACCATAATAATTATATCAAATGAAAAAACCGCTAATTCTTTTAACGAATGATGATGGAATTACGGCGCCAGGACTGCGTTCTCTCATTGCATTTATGAAAGAAATTGGCGAAGTCGTTGTGGTCGCACCTGACAGTCCGCAATCGGGTATGGGACATGCCATAACTATTGATAATACGTTATACTCCAAAAGAGTTATAATCGACAAAGAAAAAGGTGCACCCATAGAATATAGTTGCAGTGGAACACCAGCCGACTGTGTGAAATTAGGGCTTCAAGAAATTTTAGATAGAAGACCAGATATTGTTGTTAGTGGAATTAATCATGGATCAAATGCCTCAATAAATGTTATTTATTCCGGTACCATGAGCGCCGCTATTGAAGCAGGCATTGAAGGTATACCGGCCATTGGTTTCTCATTATGCGACTATGGTTGGGACGCGGATTTTAGCAAATGCAAAGAATTTGTTCAAAAAATTGTTATTCAGGCCCTAAATTATGGAATACCAAAGGGTACAGTGCTTAATGTGAATATACCTAAGGCTGCCCAGCAAATACCAAAAGGTATTAAAGTATGTAGGCAAGCAAAGGCGAATTGGAAAGAAAAATTTGATAAAAGGATTAGCCCAACCGGCAAAGAATATTATTGGTTGACTGGCAAATTTGAATTATTAGATAAAGGTGAAGACACTGACCAGTTCGCACTGAGTCAAGGTTATGTTTCAGTAGTACCCACTCAATTCGATTTAACAGCACATCACACAATTCAAACAATCAACAATTGGAATTTAAATGAATAACACAAAAAAAGAAGTTATTATCGGATTCTTAGTAGGGCTTATAGCAAATACTTTTGGAACCTTAGCTTATATTTTACTTTTCTCAGAATTCAGCATATCTGAAACTCTTAAAATTGCTGTAGAACAAGGTCATATTGGAAGTATTTTGGCCTTAGGCGCCATTTTAAATCTAGTTGCATTTTTTGGATTTCTGCGTATTAAACGTGATTATCGAGCAAGAGGGGTTATGATTGCTACTATTTTAACAGCACTGATTATTCTTTATTTTAAGCTCTTCTAATATGAAGTATTATATCATTGCAGGTGAAGCTTCAGGAGATCTTCATGGCTCGAATCTTATCAAAGCACTTTTAAAAAAAGATGCTCATGCACAGGTTCGTTGCTGGGGAGGTGATTTAATGCAAGTAGCAGGTGGTGAAATAGCAAAACACTATAAGAGCATGGCTTTTATGGGGTTTTTTGAAGTGTTGAAAAACATAACTTCAATTTTTAAGAACATTCGTTTTTGCAAAGAAGACATTACTAGATTCAAGCCTGATGTCATCATTTTTATTGATTTCTCTGGTTTTAATTTGCGTATTGCCAAGTGGGCAAAATCTCAAAACTTTAAGACCAACTATTATATTTCTCCCCAATTGTGGGCTTCAAGAGCAGGTCGAATCAAAAAAATAAAACGGGATATTGACCAAATGTATGTCATCTTACCTTTTGAAAAGGAGTTCTATCAAAAGTACGATTATCATGTTGAATTTGTTGGACATCCGCTTTTAGATGCAATTTCAAATACCACTTTTATTGAAGAACAGACTTTGCGTGCAGATTACAATCTGCATCCCAGCAAACCTATAATTGCTTTGTTACCAGGAAGTAGAAAACAAGAAGTTGAAAAAATGTTAGCATTGATGCTCTCTGTTACTCAAGACTTTCCATCTTATCAATTTGTAATTGCTGGGGCGCCTAGTTTAGAAAATGAGTTTTATAGTTCTTTTCTAAAGCAAAACACCGTGGGTTTTGTATCAAATCAGACTTATTCCTTATTAAAATATTCCCATGCTGCGCTTGTAACTAGTGGCACTGCTACTTTGGAGACAGCACTATTTAAAGTTCCACAAGTAGTATGTTATAAAGGAAACTGGATATCTTATCAAATTGCTAAAAGTATCATTACTTTAGACTTCATTTCGTTAGTCAATCTTATCATGAATAAAGAGGTGGTAAAAGAGTTAATTCAAGATGACTTGAATACCAAAAACTTAACATTAGAACTTAGCAAAACTGTAAGAGGAAAACAACGAGATCAAATACTTTCCGATTACAATTCTTTAGAAGAAAAATTGGGTGGTGCTGGCGCTAGCGAAAAAGCCGCAGCATTGATCATTGAAAATGCTTAATTTTAGCTACCAAGAAGCTATTCTATTCTTGGATGTTCAAAAAATTCTACATTTTATTTTTAACCGTTTTGCTCACAGGTTGCTTTGCAAAAAAGAAAACTACATATAGTAAAACAATTACTGTAAAATCTTCTAAGGAAAAGCCAACAGAAAGAATTACCAAAAAAGAGCTCTCAAAAAATAGTAAGGCCAATCAAGTGATTGAAACTGCAATGACATTTACCGGTGTTCGGTACAAATTTGGAGGCCAAACAAAAAAAGGAATGGATTGTTCTGGCCTCATTTTCGTTGCCTTATCTGAGAACGATATTGCCTTTCCGCGAGTATCATATCAAATGGCCAATCAAGGCAAACGCATTAAAATAAAAGAAGTACAAAAAGGAGATTTACTATTTTTTAAAACCAGTAAGCGCGGCAAAAACATTAATCACGTTGGCCTCGTTGTTGATGTTGGTAATGAAGTTAAATTTATTCATTCTACTACTTCTCGTGGTGTTATCGTTTCTTCTTTAAGAGAAGGCTATTGGAATTCAGCTTTTGTAAAAGCGCAGCGAATTTTATAATGAAGCTATTCAATTTTGTTTCTGTGAAATTAACCCTATGCCTTATAACTGGCATTTTATTAGGGTTTTACTTTTTAATTCCGCTCAAAATCTTAGGGTTCATCGTAATAACACTAATCCTGATTTTATACTTGATATATTTAAAAAACAAAAGAAATACATTCCCTTATTTCGATATTGTTAGCTACTTATCCATTATAGGCTTAGGTTTATTTATAACTACCCTAGCCAATCCAAAAAGTCTAAGTTCTCATTATTCTTACCAAAACATAAGTACAGATGCTGTTTGGAAAGTTAAGATTCGTGAAGTATTAAAACCTAATAGCTTTTCAGATAATTATATTGTAGAAGCTGAGGCTTTAGAAGAAGAACCAATAACTGGAAAATTATTTCTAAGTATTCAAAAAGACTCAATTGACTCTAGTCTTCTTTTAGTAGATGATGAACTATGGTTAGTATCCTCAACAATCACTTTTGGTGAGCCTTTAAATCCACATCAATTTAATTTTAAAAGTTACTTAAAACAACAAGGTGTTTACCATCAATTACGGGTAGCTCCAAAAGCATATTACAAAACAGTAAAATCAAAAACGACTCTTTTGGGCTTAGCCTCAAACTTTCGTGAACGGCTAATTGAAAAACTTCATAAAGCTCCTTTTGGTAGTGAAGAACTAAGTATTATTCAAGCCTTATTATTAGGTCAAAGAAACGATATTACCTCTAACACCTATGACAATTACAAAGATGCTGGAGCAGTGCACATTCTTGCCGTTTCTGGGCTTCATGTAGGTATCATTTTATTGCTGCTTCAATTTCTATTAAACCCATTAGAGCTGCTGCCAAAAGGAAAAACAGTAAAACTTGTGATCATATTGCTTTTACTTTGGGCATTTGCTTTTGTAGCAGGTTTATCACCTTCTATTTTTAGGGCAGTAATGATGTTCTCATTTATTGCGTATGCTATGTATTTGAACCGTCCTAGCAACACCTTTAATATTTTAGCATTATCAATGTTTTTTATTTTGCTGTTAAAACCTTTGGTTCTTTTTCATTTAGGGTTTCAAATGAGTTATGCGGCCGTTTTTTCTATCGTTTTAATCTATCCTAAATTACAGCGGTTTTGGTATCCAGAACATTGGTTTTTAAGAAGAGCATGGCAATTATTATCCGTTAGTTGTGCCGCCCAACTAGGTGTTTTACCTCTAAGCCTATTTTACTTTCATCAATTTCCTTCTTTGTTTTTTATTTCCAATTTGGTTGTAATTCCCTTTTTAGGAATAATTCTTGGAATAGGAATTTTGGTTCTGGTTTTAGCACAACTAGATACATTGCCTGACACTTTAGTACTGGCATACAATTATTTAATAGGAAAAATGAATACAGTAATTGCTTGGGTTGCTCAACAAGAAGCTTTTGTTTTTAGAGATATTCCTTTTGACCAGATTCAACTACTACTATCTTATGCTTTAATCATGATTTTTATTATAATAGTTTCTAAGGCTACTTTTAAGAATATCAGCTGGTTTTTGATAGTTCTATTTACTTTTCAAAGCTGGGTAATTTACAGTGAAAGGAAATTAAGTAAAACTGAGCAATTCATTTTAGGACACCAAACCGCGAACACGTTCTTTCTTCATCAAATAGGAGATGATTTATCTGTTTTAGAAAGTAATCAAAAACCACTTAAACGTATCATAAATAATTTTAAAATTGGAGAACGTATTAATTCAATTAGTAGAGATTCACTCCAAAACGTATATAGTATTGGTTCCAAAAGTTTATTTATTATAGATAGTTTAAATGTTCTACCGAATCAGAATAATCTAGATTACTTTTTACTGACTCAGTCACCACAACTCAATCTTGTCAGGGTTATTGATAGGTTACATCCAAAAATGATTTTAATAGATGGTAGCAATTACAAGAGTTATGTCACCCGATGGAAAGAAACCTGTATTAAAAAAGAAATCCCTTTTCACTATACTGGTGAAAAGGGAGCTTATTATTTTGATTTGGATTAGTTATTAGTGCACGTTACCCATTAACTTTTTAATTAAAGGAGAGGCAATTAATACTAATAGCCCAGCACCTATAGAATAGTAAGCGATTAATTCAAAGCCTTCTGTATAAACTGTTAAAGTATCAAAACCTCCAACATTGGCATCAGTACTTTCAATGGCTAATTGCTTGCCTATAAAACCTACTACCTGAAATGCAAAAGCAGATGATAAAAACCATACTCCCATCATAAAGGCTACAATACGAGTAGGTGACAAATCTGTAATTTTGGATAAGCCTACCGGAGACATAAATAACTCACCGACTGATAAAAGGAAATACATTAATAATAAATACGCAAAGGGAACTAAACCATTATCATTTGCACTTGCTCCACTTATTGCAAGTATGTAAAAACTAATACCTGCAAACAGCAGCCCTAGACCAAATTTATATGGTGTTCTAGGGTTTTTACCACTTTTAGCCAATTTGGTCCACATCATTGAAATTGGTATGGCTAAAATTATAATCCACATAGAGTTTAAAGAATTAGTTTGTGCCGCCGTCATTATTCCGTCCAAAGAAACATTACGTGCCGCAAAAAGGGTGATTACACTTCCTGAGAGTTCATGGAATCCCCAGAAAATGGTCATGAAAAAAGTTATTAAGACTGCAACAAAAAGTTTTTTCCTTTCATCCAAAGTAGCCTTGAACATGATATAACCCAAATAGGCCAAAACCGCTATTCCTATAAATTTAAAAATAACATTAACGATATTTTGATCTGCTAATAAGCCATCAGTTGCCACAGCCTTGTACGATGATAACAAATAGGCAATAATTGGTGCAGATAGTACGGCTAAAACTGGAACTAAAATTCCTTGTTTTATTCCTACAACTTTTTTATTAATACTACCGTCTTCCGGGGCCATACCTTTATCTCCAAAAACACCTTTTTTGATACCGCTCCAAAAGAAAATAAGACCAGTTAGCATTCCGATTCCGGCTAAACCAAAGCCATAGTGCCAACCATAAGTTGCCGCCAACCAGCCGCAAAGCAAAGGGGCCACCCAACCTCCAATATTAATTCCCATATAGAATATAGTAAACCCAGAGTCTTTTTTAGGGTCCCCTTTTTCGTATAGAGTACCTACAAATGTTGATATATTAGGCTTAAAAAAACCATTACCAACAATAATAAATGAAAGCGCCAGAAAGAAGGCAATATCATTTTCAATTGCCAATACAAAATGCCCTATAGACATCAATATACCTCCAAGAAAAATAGAATTACGCATTCCTAAAATAGAATCAGAAATTTTACCGCCAATTACTGTAGACGCGTACACCAACGAACCATAAGATGCGTAAACCGCGGCAGTTGCATAATCTCTTTCAGCCAGTGCTTCAAAAATCACGTTGACCATGTAAAGGGTCAACAATGCACGCATGCCATAAAAGCTGAAACGCTCCCACAACTCTGCAAAAAACAAGTAGAACAGGCCTTGCGGATGTCCTAAAATCTCTCTTTCACTTGCTGGTTTTACTGTATTTGACATATTTTAGTTGGTTTGATTAATAATGACTTTAATTATCCTTTTATCTTCTCACTTTTTAATAAAGAATCCTCTTTTTGAGGTCTATCACGAAGGTTCTTATGAGCAAACTCTGTCATTTTTTTGTAAAGATGATTTCTTGTATTACCTCCAAAAATACCGTGATTTCTATCAGGGTAAATAGCCCATTCAAAATCTTTATCTGCCTGAATCAAAGCTTCAATCATACGCATTGAATTCTGCACATGCACATTATCATCACCTGAACCATGAACCAATAGATAATCACCTTGCAATAAGTCTGGATAATTAAAAGGTGAATTATCATCATAACCACTTGGGTTTTCTTGTGGAGTTTGCATGTAGCGCTCTGTATAAATAGTATCGTAAAAACGCCAGCTTGTTACGGGTGCAACAGCTATAGCCATTTCAAAGGTTTCACTGCCTTTTAACAAAGCATTGGTTGACATAAAACCTCCGTAGCTCCAGCCCCAGATTCCTGTTCTATCTTCGTCAATATAAGGGAGTTTACTTAATTTATCTGCCGCCGCAATCTGATCTTCAACTTCATATTTTCCCAATTCTAATTGTGTGACTTTTTTAAAATCACGTCCCTTTAAACCTGTTCCCCTTCCATCAACACAAGCAATAATATAGCCTTCGGAAGCAAGCATTTGATACCAATAATCATTCGTTCCATTCCAACGATTAGCTACAGATTGAGAACCTGGTCCGCTATATTGATACATTAAAAGTGGATATTCTTTGGAAGGGTCAAAATCAGCTGGTTTTATCATCCACATATTCAAATCATTTCCATTAATTGAAATTGTAGAGAACTCTTTATTGCTCATTTCATAACCTTCAAGTTTAGTTGCCAAAGAACTATTATCCTTAATTTGTTTAAGCATTTTTCCGTTTAAGGCTTTATGTAATGTAAAGACATAAGGAGTGTTCGCACTTGAAAAAGTATTAATAAAATAGGTGTAGTCCGCACTAAAAGCTGCTGAGTTAGTACCCTCAGATGTAGTTAATCTCTTTTTATTATCACCAGAAGTGGAGATACTATATACATCTCTATTAGTTGAGCCATTCTCGACAGACTGATAATAAACCCTATCTTCTTTTTGATCATAACCGTAATAATTGGTTACCTCCCAATCACCTTTTGTGATTTGATTCATTAAGTTACCGTCTTGATCATGCAAATAAATATGATTGTAACCATCTTTCTCGCTAGTCCATATAAAACTATCGTCTGCTAAAAACGTTAGATTATCATGAATATCTACATAAGCCTCGTCCTTTTCTTCAACAAGCGTTTTTACCGAGTTGTCAGTTGCATTGATCTCATGTAAAATCAAGTGGTCCTGATGACGATTTATGGTTTGTACACTTAGATAATTCGGATTATTCATCCATTTTATTCTCGGTATATAATACGGTTCACCTAAATCTACATTGGAACTAGTGCCTTTTTCAACATCATACATTAACAAATTTACTGTAGCATTTATCTCACCTGCTTTTGGATATTTAAACTGATTTTGGGTTTGATATAAATCGGAACCATAAACATCCATTGAAAAATTAGGCACCTCCGTTTCATCAAAACGCAAAAAAGCTATTTTAGTACCATCACTGTTCCATTCATATGCTTGAACAAATGAAAACTCCTCTTCATATACCCAATCCGTTACACCATTGATTATAGTTCCTTTTTTACCGTCGGTAGTAAGTTGTTCAGTCGTGTTCTCTTTTAAGTTATTAATGTAGATATTGTTTTCAAAAACATAGGCTACTTTAGAACCATCTGGAGAGAACTCTGGCTCTTGAATTTTATTGTCTGAAATTTTCACTAGGGATTTATCAGCAATATTGTAAACATAATAGATTCCGATTCTTGATCTTCTAAAAACTGGTTCCACCTCTGTTGCCAAAATGACTTTAGATTCATCATCACTAAACTCATAAGAACTGAATGGTGGTATGGCGTCTGAAGATGAAACTATTGTCCCCACTTTTTCCTGTGTTTTATAATCATAAATATCTATACTTCTAGCTCCAGAACTTCTATTAAAATTTAAAATGGTGTATTGCTTTCCATTTTTCATAGAACGAAGAACATCTAACTGCTGTGTTCTAAAAGTTCCTCCCCAAATTTCTTCAAGTGTGATTTTTTGTTTTTGAGCTAAAGAAAAAGAAGCGATGAATAAAGAAAAAAGAAGTAGAAAAGTAAGTTTTCTTGTGATCATATAAATTGATTAAAAACTATCAAGTTTACTAATAATTTATCGAATAGTAAACTTTAGCTATTGATTTGAATAACAATAACAAGATCAGGTGGTGTATTTATTATATTTGAACCTCTAAGAAAGAACTATGCACACACCTGTACAAGGGTTTTCAAAACTTACTAAAGAAGAAAAAATTGACTGGATTGCCAAAAATTGTACCGAAAACGAAACAAAAACTAAAGGAATTTTAAAACGTTATTGGAATAGTGATGCTTCTTTACAAAAAGTACATGATGAATTTATTGAGAATACCATCTCTAACTACTACTTACCCTTTGCAATAGCACCCAATTTTTTAATAAATGAAAAAATGTATGCTATACCTATGGCAATAGAAGAAAGTTCTGTTGTCGCTGCTGCAAGTAAAGCCGCAAAATTTTGGCTAACAAAAGGAGGGTTCAAGACTACTATTGTAGGCACTGAAAAAGTGGGGCAAGTACATTTTATGTATACCGGTAAAAAAGAAACGCTTTTTCAATTTTTTAATACCATCAAATCTCAATTTTTAAATGACGCCGGGGTAATCACCCAAAGTATGGAAAAACGTGGCGGTGGCGTCACCGATATTGAACTGCGTGATAAAACAGAACAACTGTGTGACTATTATCAACTGCATTGCACCTTTGAAACATTGGATGCAATGGGTGCTAATTTTATTAATTCTTGTCTCGAACAATTTGCTAAAACTCTAAAAGAACAAGCGAATTTGTACAAAGGCTTCACAGCTGACGAAAAAGAGTTTGAAATTGTCATGAGTATTTTAAGTAACTATGTTCCTAATTGTATTGTTAAAGCCGAAGTCAGTTGTCCAATAGATGATTTGACAGAAGGTGAGCTTGAAGGAGGAAAGTTTGCTAGAAAAATAGTTCAAGCAGTTCATATCGCCAAGTCAGAACCCTTCAGAGCTGTAACCCATAACAAGGGTATTATGAATGGAATTGATTCCGTGGTTTTAGCCACAGGAAATGATTTTAGAGCTGTTGAAGCCGGTATACATGCTTATGCCGCAAAAGATGGTACATATTCTAGTCTTACGCATGCCACTGTTGATGATGGAATATTTAGATTCTGGATTGAAATTCCATTAGCCTTGGGGACTGTTGGCGGACTTACGTCGCTTCATCCTTTGGTAAAGCTAGCCTTAGAAATATTACAAAAACCGAATGCAAAAGAATTAATGCAGATTGTTGCCGTTGCAGGTCTTGCTCAAAATTTTGCTGCACTCCGTTCTTTAGTTACCACTGGCATACAGAAAGGGCATATGAAAATGCACCTTTTAAACATGCTTAATCAATTGGGTGCAACCGATGAACAAAAAAAACAGTTGGTTGTTCACTTTAAAGACAATCTAGTTTCAAACGCATCGGTGAAAGAAGCTCTTGAAAAAATTCAAAAAGATTAATGAAAGAGAATTTTTACAGTAACGGTAAATTATTAATCACTGGTGAATACGCTGTTTTGGATGGAGCAAAGGCTTTTGCAATACCAACAAAATATGGTCAAAGTTTGGTTATCTCTAAAAATGATTCAGGCACTATAGAATGGACAAGTTTTGACAATGAGCAAAATAGCTGGTTTAAGGCAATAGTTTCTATTCCAGATTTAAATGTACTTTTTACTACTAATGAAGAAATTGCCAATACCCTTAGTAAAATTTTAGAAGCTGCTAGAAATTTGAATTCAGACTTTTTGATTACAGATACTGGTCTTGAAATCGCAACCCACCTTGGCTTTCCAAAAGACTGGGGCCTGGGAAGTTCTTCAACTTTAATCAATAACATCGCCAATTGGGCGGAAATTGACCCCTACAGCCTTTTGGAACAAACGTTTGGAGGTAGTGGTTATGATTTGGCCTGTGCGGCAAATAATAAACCAATAGTTTATCAATTAATAAACGATAAGGCAACCGTTGAAAAAGTAGATTTCAAAGTTCCTTTTTCAGATAAACTTTTCTTTGTCTATTTGGATAAAAAACAAAATAGTCGTGATGCCATTAAAAATTATAGAGCGCAATCATTTGACAAGGATATCTTGATTGATTCTATCTCAACAATAACGGAAAAGACAATTAAGTCACAATCTCTTATAGAATTTGAACTTCTAATAAAAGAACATGAAGCATTACTCTCTAATGTTTTAAAAATAAAAACTGTTCAAGAAAATTTCTTTTCAGATTATACTTATGGTGTAGTTAAAAGCCTCGGTGGCTGGGGTGGAGATTTTGTACTCGCTACTGGCACTAAAAAAACCCCTGAATATTTTAAATCCAAGGGTTTCAATATTGTTATTCCTTATCAGGAAATGATTTATTAATAAAAAGTAGCTCTATTATCTTCAATTTCTGCCCCTTCTTTTAAGGCATTGTAAACGGCTGTATTTACTGCATTTTTATTTGCAGTGGTAAGTGTATTACTAAATGTACTAAAATTCGGAAGCGTAACAGCATCATTCTTTTTGGTAACCTTAAACATAAATATCCCGGTCTCACCTTCTAATAAACCTGATGTTTGACCTTCGTCAAAAGCAAATGCATTACCAACAATCATCGGCTCTCTACCTGCCCCTGGAATGGTTGGTGATTTTCTGCTTAAAGCTGAAGCATTAGAGACAGTAACATTATTATCCTGTGCTAAATCTTCTAAACTCTTACCTTGATTAGCCGCAATAATTTGTGCAGCTTTACGCTCTTTTCTAATTTTTGGAAGTGCTTGAGCTGAAGCATCTTCAGAAGCCATTAAGCCTTCTCTATAAGTTTTGGTAACTTGTACAACTGCATAACCGTTAGATAGATCAAAACGCTTTATATCGCCTACATTAGTATCATCATTAAATGCCCATTGCACAATATTACGTTGTGTACCAAGTCCAGGCAGATTTTCATCCATCTCTTTCAACTTGTTAACTGGTAACACAGCATATTCACTTTCTTTTGCAATATCATTAAAAGATTCAGGAGCGGCATCTGTGGTAGCCATTTCAAATTTTGTAGCATCTGTAAACAATGTGTTGATTGTTTCATCAGAAGGCTCAATTTCTCTTGACAAGGTTGCCACCTGTAAAATATCTTGCTTGTCATCTACCTTAATCACGTGAAAACCAAATTCAGTTTCTACAAGACCAACAGTACCAACATCATTACCAAAACAGAAATCATTAAACTCATCTGCCATAATACCTTCTTGAAAATAACCCAAATCACCACCTCTTGGTGCAGACGGACCATCAGAATTATCACGAGCTAATGCAGTAAAATCAGCGTCAGCCTTTTTAGATTCAGTCAAAAGTCTTTTAGCTTCTGTCTCAGCTTCTTCCTTTGTTCTTTTTATTTCAGGGTTAGCTCTTGTTGCTCCCTCATAAGTAATTAAAATATGGCTAGCTTTTGCAGAACCGTTCTCTTTGGCATCTACAACTTTAGAAACCTTGAAAAAATCTCCATCTCTATACGGACCATACATTCCGCCCACGCCAACATTCATTAAAGAATCTGCAGCAATTGCTGGCAGGTCTTTTTTTGCCTTGTAAATAGTATCAAACTTAGTATCAGAGTTTCTATCCAAAAAAGCCATGATATCTGTGGTACTCTTGAAACCAGGAATAGTATCAGTTTCATCTCTATCTTCCGAATACTCCAATGAATCCTCTAAAAGTTTAACTACCTCAGCTCTAACATTATTTTCATCTTCTAAAGAAGCTTTTTCTTCAAAAAAGGAAAACCTTAGGTCTCTAGCACTTTCTTGATTATAATCGTCCGGATTTTCTTTTATATAGGCAGTAATTTCCTCTTTAGAAACTTGTATCGTACTATCAGCTATACTGCTATAAGGTACTCTTACATACTGTATATCAACTTTATCATTGGTTAATTTGTAATCAAACTCACCTTCAGCTAAAGTTGCACCAGCACCTGCTTTTACGAGGTTAAAATACATTTGTTCTTTTGCAGATTGCATAATTGATTTTTCAATCTGCAACCAATTATCATAACGTAAAGGGTCGGTTTCTCTCCAATCAGCAATAGCAGTTTTAAAAACTTCTACATTAAAAACCCCATTCTCATCTTGAAAAGAAGGTTCTTGAGCGTAACCAGTATTTTTAATAAAATCGACAATCTGATCACTTTCAACATCTACCCCTAAGTCTTCAAACTGTTGGTTTAAAATAGTTCTCCTTACTTCTTGGTCAAATACGGTATTTACCAATTGTGTTGATGAAAAATTACTACCATACTGTCTCTGAGCTTGCTCCAACTTTGTATTGAAGTCTTCCATTGAAATTGCTTCATCATTAATTTCAGCCAATGTTGAACCTACTTTACCTCCTGCAAAATCATTATTTGTAAAAACACCAGAAATCACAAAAGCGAACAATGCCAAACCAATAATCAATATCAATACAGTTGTTCGTTTTCTTATATTTTCTAAAATTGCCATTTATGCCTTGTTTTTCTTTAATTTCAGTGGGCGAAAATACTATTTTCTTTTCAAATAGGAAAGGTAAAAAGAGGGGCATGAGCCTTTGACACCATCAATTCTGCTTGATTATTCGCTATCTAATCGATGCAAACGAACTAAATCAATTTTATTATTAGAAACTTCTAATATGTGAAACAAAAAATTGTCAACTTTAATCTCTTCGTTTTGTTCGGGTATTTCCGCTGTATGACTCATAATAAGACCGCCAAGTGTTTCAAAATCATCTCCCTCAGGAAGTTCTAACTTATAATTCTCATTTAGATAATCAACTTCTAAACGTGCTGAAAATTTAAACACGTTATCACTAAGTTGCTCTTCATCTAAATTGGTCGTATCGTGTTCATCTTCTATTTCTCCAAAAAGCTCTTCTACAATATCTTCTACCGTCATAATACCCGAGGTTCCTCCGTACTCATCTAAAACAACAGCCATGCTCTTTCTTCGTTTGGTGAGCACATTCAATATATCATGAACCAACATAGTTTCTGGCACAAACTCTACCGGCAATAAAATACTTTTAATAGATCTTGGTTTTTTAAACAGTTCGTACGAGTGCACGTATCCAATAATATCATCTATGGTTTCTTTGTAGACCAATATTTTTGACAAGCCCGTTTCGGTGAAAAGTTTAGTTAGGTTTTTAGGGGTGTCATTAAGTTCTACAGCAATAATTTCAGTTCTTGGCACCATTACTTCACGAGCTTTCACCTCAGAAAATTCTAAAGCATTTTGGAACAATTGTATTTCAGAGTCAACGATGTCTTCTTCCTCAACCGATTCCATTTGTTCTGTTATGTAATCCCCAAGTTCAATCTTTGTAAATGCTAATTGTACTTCATCGCCTTCAGTTTTAAAAAAGGTTCTTAAAATAAAATCTGAAACTTTAATTACAAACCAAGAAATTGGATAAAACAGCATATAAAAAACATAAGCTGGCACTGCAAAAAACTTCAATAAAGTATTGGAATAAATTTGAAATAAGACTTTAGGTAAAAATTCTGCCGTAAGCAGAATGACCATCGTAGAAATGAGTGTTTGTGACAACAGGCTAAAATCTGTCAACAAAAGATTAATAAAAGATAAGTCTGTGGGTAAAAATTGGACGAACCATTTCATCAAAAGGTCTCCCATAAAAAGACCATATACTACTAAAGCAATATTATTACCAATTAACATGGTAGCAATAAATTTTGAAGGTTTTTTAGTTAACCAAGTCAGTACTTTGGCTAAAAACCCTTCCTGCTTTTTTTCTAGCTCTATATGAATTCTATTTGCCGAAACAAAAGCGATTTCCATTCCTGAAAAGAATGCTGAAAACAATAAGGATAGAATAATTATGAGAACAGCAGTATCCACAACTACTTCTGATTTTGTTTAGCTCTATCTTCAAATCGTTTGCGATACTTTCTTCTAAAAATAAACATAGCTAAAGAAACCACTGCAAAGAATATAAAGATATATGTCTCCTTTGGATCCACTGACCATAAGGTTACTATTTTGTAAATAGAAGCTATAGCTACAACTAGGTATAAGTATTCAGTGTATTTTAAAATTTTAACCATTTTATTCGTCCTCAGAAATTGTCATTAACCCATATGTTTTGTGGGCATTAAAAAATGTAAATTCTCTATTAAAATCCATCCCTTCACCATCCATCACAGTACCCTCTTCAAGGTTGGTGTAAGTGAACTTCTCCTCTGTAAAAATCCATTTATTGGTTCTATCCCAATACAATTGGGGAGTCTCAAGTTTCTTTCCGTCATGCGAAGTTAATACAACATTACCTTGTAAATCAATAACATTTGTTTTGGAATATATTATAGCATAATCTGCTTCGATAATACTCTTCTGTCCCTTTTCATCAAAAACGTCAAGATGCAGTCCTTCAGGAAATTCTTTAAAGCCAAAGGTTAAGTTATCAAAGTCTTTGTTTATTGGACTCTTTAAAATGGCAACTACTCTTGAGGCAGAAGAGTCTTGTGTTGAGACTTCTTTAATAGCTTCAGTGTAAGTGAAGACAAAATTTTTGGCAATCCCTTGCGGATAAATATTAGTAGCAGCCTCTTCACCTACTCTTTCATAGTTATCACCGCAGCCATAAAAAAGGATTGCCACAGCAAAAGCTGTGGCAAATCTTAAATAATAATATGTTTTATATGCACTCAACGCTATAAGTTCGGCACTTTAATACTACCACCAACCCAGCAACTAAAAGTTACAGTTTTTCCGGCCATAGCATTATTAAATATCATCGTCTTGTCTGGAGCTCGTTGATCATAACTTGCAGCCGTTTTATTAGCTCTTGACTTTAAAGAAGGATCAACTCTACCTGCCTTACGAGCCATATCAGCAGCTTTCCAATAAATCGCACGCTTTTCAAAAGGAGTACTACCACAAGCGTTAGCACTACTAGCATACAAATTAGCGATTAGTAAATAAGCTTTTCCATTAGCCCCATTAGCGTTTATAGCTTTTTGCGCATAATTTCTTGCTTGAGATTTGCTACCTTTTCTAACAATAGTTGCAATCTTGTATAAGATATTTGATTTTCTGTAAGCATCTGATTCTAGTTCTACTGCTTTGTTAAAATCAGCAATTGCTCCTTTACTATCTCCTGACTTTGATTTAAGAGTGCCTAAATAAACATACACATCAGCAGAAGGATCTAACTCAGCCTGTACCTCAACCATTTTACTAAATAAAGGATCATCAGTACATTCTTTACTAAACATTCTTCCAACGGCTCTTTTAACCCATGTAACATCGTTCTTTTTGGCTTCAAAACTCTTTTCGTATAATGGAATAAGGTTCCCACAGTCAGCAAGTGCTCCTAATTTAGAGTCAATACTACTAGCAATTTTACCGTAAGATTCAGAGTTAACAGTAGCAGCTCTCTTTTGTCTTTTCTCTTTAGAAGTTAATGGAGTACCTGCATCTTCTTTAGCTAAAATTTTAGAAAGAACTCCGGTCAATTTTTTATTCTCTTCTTCAACTTTTTCAGTTACATCATCATATACGTCAAAAACCTCTTGCAATTCTTTTTTACCTTCATTATGCAAATCAACTAAACTTGAAAAGTACAAGTAAAGTGCTTTAGGGTTTTTAAAATTCTTTTTATCCTCTTTAAAAGCTTTACCTAACATATCATAAAGCTTATCGTTTGATGCCATTTTGTTTTCATACATCAAAAGGCCTTTATCAATTTCTCTATCAGCCATAGGAAATTTATCAGCGAAGTACTTTCCACTATCATCATAAAGCGTCATTAGGTCTTGAACATAACCATCTTTATCTGCTCCAGAAGAGTTTTTAATTTTATGTTTTAGAATTCTTTCACCATAGGTAAAATTGGCCTTATTAATATCTGGGCAAGCCTCATAAACCATTTTCCATGGTTCGTAAGCTGCATCATAATTCTTGACTTTTGCATGTTCTGCATAGATTGACAAATTGGTCATGCATTCAGGGTTTTGGGCTTGGGCCATACTTAAACCCATCACCATCAAGACCGCTATCATCGTTAAGTAGAGTTTCTTCTTCATCTTATTAATTTTAAAGTGGTTAATGTACAAATTTTTATAAAACTAACTTACAGAAGGCTGGTTACACCTTGGTTATTTATGAATTCTTCAAAAAACTTTAGTTTATTTTCCTTTTTTGGAACCATCTATCGTTTAATGATAAGCCAACGTTAACTTGGAAATAACTTTCTTCAATAAGTCCGGCGTCAGTAGTTCCTCGTCTTCCTAGTTCAAATCCTATATTTAAATTTGAAAAGCTTGTAGGACCTCCAGTTACACCATTCATTGGTAAACCAAATCCAAAAGTTATGCCAAAGTTGTTTATTTCCTTATCATTAACTATTAAACCCGTTTGCTCGTAACGCAATCCGGCTCGGTATGTAATTCTATTTAAATAGCCTGAAAGTGAACGATAGTCAGGAATAAAGTAGGTTCCAAAAGCCATAACACTGGCATCTTCGTAAGCAACATTTTCTTGGCCCAGAAATTCGTTACTAAAAGAACTTAGTTGTTGAAAACTATACTCACCACCTATAAACCATTTTTTATTTTGCCCAAAACCAAGACCAACCGTAGTTACTGTCGGTATTTTTAATTCGGTATTTTTTAAGCCCTGAGCTTCTAAATCAATATCAAAAACTTCTATCTCTCCTCCCTCTAAAGAGAATGAACCTATTCTTGCGCTATTCTTGGAAACCAAATTCACTTGAGTATTAACACCTATATGAGTATATAATGTGTATTTCTCTTTTATAGTTGGTGTATAATTAAGGGCATAGTTAAAATCGAAGCCGTTAATTCGTGAAACTCTAGTGTCGAGCGTTCCTAATTGTACGTTCTGAACACTTTGAATACGTTGATACGTAAGCGAACCAAAATTAAAATTAGCTGTGGCACCAATACTTAAATTTTTCTTGGGTTGATACCCAAAAGACAAATAAGCTCTGTTCAAACCCCCTTCACCAGAAAATATATTAGTGACGGTATCTTGAACTGCGTTGGTGGTTTGCTGATTTAAACTATAACCAACGGAAGAAAAAGGCATGATACCAAAACCAATACCAGCATTCTTTGTAATAGGTAAACCTATAGCCAGGTAATCTAAATTGGTTACGGAAGCATTTTGTTCTTCTATAGCATCTTTTAATCTATACTCCGAGTGAGAAATACCAGCTGTATAAGTTGTCAATTTTAATTGAGAATAAGCGGAAGGATTTTTTAGATTTACATGTATACTATCAGCATACATCTGAAGCCCGCCCATCATTTGATTTTCAACAGTACCATTACTTCTAAAATCACCAACACCAAAAATTGAATAAGGAGAAATAGTACCATTTTGAGCATAAGAGCCAAAAGACAAAAGGCATATGCATCCAATCAGAAAATTCTTAACCATCTAGTTTTTATTGTATTCCAGCAGGTAATTTAACCCCTCCAACAGAAATTTAGAATTCGCAAATATGGAATTTTTTAGCCGTTTGGCAAAAAATTGAGCGTCACCGCCTGTTAAAATAACTGTTAAAAATTTAAAGCGGTCTTTATATTGATTTATTACCCCGTCTAGTTCTTGGCAAATTCCGTTGACTACACCGCTCTGCATAGACTTTTCAGTAGAGTTCCCGATAAAATCTAAAATTGGTTCTACTTTCAATAATGGAAGTTGCGCCGTTTGATCATTCATTGCTTTAAAACGCATATTCATGCCAGGAGAAATGGCCCCACCCAAATATTCTCCGTAATCATTCATCATTTCATAAGTAATACAAGTACCCATGTCAATGACCAAAGTGTTTCCTTTTGGATTTTCATAAAAAGCTCTTGTTGCTAAAGCGATGCGGTCAATCCCTAATGTTTGCGGATTGATATAACTATTTTTAAAAGGAATTTTTGATTCGTGTGAAAGCAAATGAACTTTGCAAAAAAGAGATAGTACTTCATACTCTTTTTTAGGATGACCTCCTACTGAAGAAATGATAGCATGAGTTATTTTTGGATACACCTCAAATAAATCTCTGACCATAGTTAGAAATAGTCCTGAATCGGAATGCTGATCAATGACTAATTTCTTTTTATCAAAAACAGCGTATTTCACTCGAGTATTACCTATATCGACTACCAAATTCATATTGCAAAAATACAAACAAAACGATTTTAACAGTGCTTAGTTTAAATATACAGGCAACAAGAGATTTTCACAATTACCTTTTAAGTTTTGGTAATAGCCAAAGCAACCCGATACTTAAAAGAAAGCATAAAAAAGGCCATACTCTTGACAACGATTTAAAAACAACTACTTTTTCGGTCAATCCAGTTGTTTCTTTAAATCGTATTTGGTTTTTAGTAATAATTTCAGCTCTTCGTAGAGTCTTCCATTGGGTTGAATCCATAACAAAATAAGCGTAGCGCAACAAACTATCATTCTTCAAATTGACCGAATTCCATCCAGACTTAGTGGGATAGGTTCTCGTTCTCCATAACTCATTATTTATAGGATCTTGACTTAAAGGAATTACATATCCGTCAGCGTGGATAACAACAGGCTCCTTTAGGGTTGAGGATATCTCCAAAGGATAAGGTTCATCTAAAAAGGCAAATTGGTTTATAGCACTAATTGCTCCTTGCCGAATATTTACTTTAGCAACCTTTGTAATGATTTGAGACCATATTTGACGGTATTTCTCAAAATGACCATCTAAAACTAGTTGATAAGTATTCTTTAAGGTTGTTGTTCCTATTTTTCCGTTCCCGTTATACTCAAGAAAAGAATGTTTTGCGAGAGCAAGACCATTTAAGCTGAGACTATCAGAAAACTTATAAGGATATTTTTCAAATTTTAATTCGGGAAAATCTGCGATATCTATATTCTTTTCCCCATCACTCACCACCTGAATTTGATTAAAAAAGCTTACTCTCTTAAATAGTTGATCATCTGGTTGCATAAATACTCCTAATCCATCGTCATATGAAGCATTAGATAAATTGTTCTTGGCTGATCTTGATAGTCCTAAATAAGTATCAGTATCAAGGATAACCAAATCAAATTCTTCCAAACTCTCTTTTGAAAACCTATAAAATGGGTTGCGTTTGGTATTTAAATACTCAAATTTATATTTACCCTTTGTGATTTGACTGCGAACGACAAGCTTATGACCAGACTCACTTAAAAAATTCTTTAAATATTTTGTCTCAAAAGAGGGGAATTGATTTATTATCAAAATATTTAATTGCTCCTTTTTATTAATAACAGTTGGTAGTTGATTTATCTGTATTTCTTTACCTAGACTATCTTTCTCAACTAACTTATAGACAAGGTTGCCTTCAACTTTAGTTTTAGTCTCTAATTTAAATTGACAAGTAATAGAATCTGTTAAACTTATTGAATCTAAAACATTCCCAGCTGGTCCTTGCAACAACAAATAATACCCTTTAATAGGTTGATTATAAACACCAATAACCGAAAAGTTATCACCTTCAATCAATTCTTGATTGTATTTTATTCTAATAATTCCTGAAAGATTTTCACCTTCTAAATACCTAACAGATTTACCTTGAAGCTGCCAAAAATCATATTCTGGAACTCCATCACCTAAAATTTTAATCTCGCCAACTGAATCTAATTGAGAGCTTAAATCAGATGCCTTTTTGTATGTGGTTATCTTTAGTTTGGGGAAAACTTTTTTAAGGCTATCCAATTTTTTAGTCTGATAACCATCGGTCAATAAAACTCCTGTAGTATCTTGTTCCTTAGCTAAAGAAGGCTCTAGAACCAATACGAGCAATGAAGTGATAGCAACAAAACCTAAAAATAAATTCAAAAGAAATGTTTTGTTAAACAAACCATTCCACTCTTTCCACCAAAATATTATGAATAATAAAAGACCCAGTATTAAAACAAGAGTTGTCATATCATCGTTTATAAACCGAATCCTATCAATCATCCTTTGTGATTTCTTGAAGCAATAATTGATTTATTTTATTGGTATACGCTGTATTCAATGAAGGGGTCGCATCATTATTAGGTATGGCAGCTATTAATCCACTTTGAACTTCTTTTAATTTTTTAGTGTTAAAACTACTCCCCTGAGAAAGCAATTTTAACTCTTGGAGAGTAATCAAATAATTTCCAGGTTTAGCAATTGCCAAAATTGCCAATTCATTTCCTGCTCTTGAAAATAGTTCTTGATCTTGTTGATTAATAGCCCCATTAGAATTAAGCAACTCATTCAATCTTGAAATTGCTTCTCTCATATATGGGTATAACCGTTCATCATCAAGTTCCTTATTCTTAATAACATTTTTAATTTCATCAAGATCACCCGTTAAACGCTTACTTTCTTTTATTGGAGGCGGGTCAAATCCAATTCGATGCACATAAATACGGGCACTATTCTTTATTTCTTGAATCAGTTCTAAAGCTTTATATTGATATGGAAGCGATTTTTGTGGCTCATATAATCTTAAATAGAGCTCGGCATCCCACATTTCGGCCATTGCTTGTTTCAGTTTGCTTTTTAACGACTTGGCAAAAAGTGTAGATGACTCAGGGTCTTCGTGATTATGCAAATATTCTTCTAATGGATCTTCTTTATCTTTAGAATTTTCAGATTCCTCATGTTCATGGTCTTGTTCGTGTTCAACTAAATTGTGATCATTATCACCATCATGGTCATGGGTATACTCATCTAAATGATCTTCGTCTTCATTTGATTCAGAAGACTCGTTAGTAGATGAGTCAAAAGCGCCTTCTGATTCATCACCCATAAACTCACCGTACTTTAATCGCAGTGCTTTTTGGTCAAAACCAAGTTCATTACTTGTAAAATTGAATTCCTGCTTTTTAAGAACTGACTTTTGAGCAATGAGTTTTTCTGTATCGCTAATTAATTGACGCTGGCTTCTGAAATAATCAGGCATTAAATCAGCTCCTAAAGTTCCTTCAACAGCAAATCCATTTGTTACTGTATCTCTAATTACTGAGAAGTACGTCTCTGTTCGCCCTATGTTAGCTTTTGGTTCTTTCAAATCTTGCGCCTCAACATAAAAATACAGTTCGTCACCGGGTTCCATTTTCATGTTTCTAAGGTCAATCCTCTTGTTTAATAGTACTTGTTTAGCGCCTTTTTTAAAAGTGGTATCAAAACTTAATCTTTCTTCACGAAATTTAACTGACTCACCTGAACCTTTACTTACTGTTGCAATGATAGTCGCTGAAGCAATACCAAAATCATCACTTATACTGGTCGTAAATTCTATTATTTGTTCATCATCATAATCAAATGTGCTGAACTGAGGTATCTCTTGAATTTCAATAAATGGTGTTTCATCTTTGATTATTTCCAATGAATATAATTCAGATAAGTATGAATTTCCGGCTTTATCAATAAACTTTAGGTTATAAATATTTGCATAGTTTACTGGTAAAGATTTTAAATAATTTGGGTTGCTAAAACTCATGTTATGTTCTTCAGATCCAATTTGCATTAAAGCGGCTTCAACCTCTTTGTCAAATTGTACTGCCCAATTAATTATTGATCCTTCTAAAACCTTAAGATTAAAATTCGTTGTAGTGTTATTATTCTTTTTTGTGTAAGCTGGATAATTAATAGTTACCAATTGTTTAACCACATTTGGAGAAATCTCTTTTTGTTGTAAACTATCTGCGGTTACAAACTGAATCGTCTCATTAGACGTATTTATAATTTCATCGTTTTCAAGACTATTTAAAAAACCTGAATAATGAAGCAAAACACCCAACAACACCAGTGAAATACTTACAACTATATTTCTAAGTATGTTATTCTTAAAAGTGATAGCACTTTCATTATTATTTAATTGCTGTGCAATCTTAACCTGCTGTATCCTTCCTAGTAGAGATAACTCTTCTTCAGATTCTAATAATAAAGAGGTGCTGAATTCCATTTTTGGAAGAAGACTATCTAGATAATTACAGACCTTTATTAAAGTGTATTGTTTTGGTTTTAGAATAGCTATATAAATAGCAAGGCTCAAAATAAAAACCAGCATTGAAACAATTAAACTATTAGTGATAATAAAACTTAAAATAGCTAGACCTAAACAAAAGATAACAACTTCCGCAATTTTTATTAAAAGCCATTTTTGTCGAGCGTTCTTTAAAAGTTGAAGTGCTTGTATCATTGTTTTCTCAATTTAGCTAAAACACGTTCAACACCTAGAAATACAAATAAAGCCAACCACACCCATGAAGAAAGGTCTACTAATTCAGCTCTAGAGAAGCTACTTTCCACTTTGTTATCTATTAAATTTGGTTTTAACTCAATTGGGGATATTGCTCTTTGATCAAATAATTCTAGCTGGTCTTTTAAGTCTTTTTCTAAATCTAAAAGGGCCAGCAAATCCTTAGTGAAATTACCATTAATAACATTTTCTACAGTTAGTCTTTTAGTTAAAACGTAATCATTCACAGAAGAGGTATTTTCAACTAAATGCTTGGCAAAAAGGTCTGCTTTATATGTAATTCTTTTACCTTTTGTGATTGGCAACTGCTCTGATTTCAACCAAACCAAAACATTCAAATTTTCCGCTTTACTAGCAATCACATCTGAATCCAGTTCAATTGAAATTGGTGAATTTGTATAATTCGCAATTACATTAAATGCTTTTTGAAAGTAAATGGCTTCATTATAAAAATTTTCTTCAAATAAAATTCCAATTGAAATTGAGTCCTTTCCTTTCAATCTAACCGACTCTAAATTATTTGAGAATTCAATGATTATACTATCTTCTTTTCTTTGAAAGTTTTCACTTCTTTTATCCAATAGAACAGTTTCAAAACTTGTTCTTTGGATACTACTTTTTATTTTAATAAGGGCGATACTGTCTTTAAAATCTTTGGCAATCAACCAATTTTCATTGTCTTTAGCCTCATTTAAAACAATCCAATTAAGTTTGGCAGCAGTGCTTGGTCTAATACCGCGAACGGCTGAAATATTGCCTTTACTAAAAACAACAATACTATCAGCTGGCAACTCTTCTAGACCATCTACTAATTGCCAATAATTAGGTGTAATATTCCGTTCAAAAAAAGGTAGCTCTTCTAACTTAACTTTTGGAAAACCCTTAGTTAAAAATCTTAATTCTGCACCTTCTGGCAATTCTTTTAAATATGTTTCTAACGAATTTTCATGAATTAATGAAGGTTCAAAAACATAAATTACTTCTTGTTTATTTACTTCAGTTTTGAACTTTAGACCTGTTAAAATTAAAACTAATAAGCTGATTATAATAAGTCTTAAAAAAAGAAGTAAAAGTTCGTTCAGCCTGATATTTCTTGCCTGCTTGGTTTCAGATTGTGGCAAGAATTTAATGCTACCCACTTTTATTACTTCGACATCACCTTTGTTTAAAAGATGAATAGCTATTGGCACTAAAAGTGCCATTAAACCCCATAGATATGTCGGATTCAATAAGGTCATCTCAACTTAGGCTTTTTCTTCTTTTTAAAAACAGCTTTAAACCTTCTTCAATAGGTGCATTAAAATGAAAAAGCTCATATCCAATATCTTTCATTAAAAAAGAGTTTTTTACCTTTTTTAAATGTTCTTCAAATGCATTCAAATAATACTGTTTGACGTCTTTAGAATTCACTTGAATACGCTTATTGGTCTCCAGGTCTTCAAAAACAACATCTCCTGAATAGTCAAACTTAGTTTCATTTTCTCCAACAATTTGAAGCACGGCAACTTCATTTTTTGAAGTTTTTAAATGACCAATCCAATCAGACAATTCTTGATCATCTTCATGCATATCAGTTATAAAAAAAAGTAATTCCTTATGATTTCTATTGTGTACTTTATGAATATCATCAGAGGTTTTAGGCCAAATTCCGGCGCATTTAATTTGAATAAGCTCTGCTAAAATTCTATTGTAATGCTGTTTATGCGTAGTTGGATATAACCTATTTATTTTTTCATTATTTAATGAAAAAAGGCCTACAGCATCACCCTGCTGGTGAGCTAAATAAGCTAAAGAAGCTGCTAGTACACGGGCATAATCCATTTTTGACAATCCCTCTTCTGTATAGTTCATTGAGGCACTGGCATCGATGATAAATTTTACAGCCACTTGAGTTTCAATATCCGCCTGCTTAATATAATATCTACCGGACCTCGCCAGCATTTTCCAATCTAAGAGTCGCATATCATCACCGGCCTGATACCCTCGGTATTGACTAAATTCTAAACCCTGCCCAACGCGTCTACTTTGATGTTTACCTGATAAGAATCCATCAACAATAACGCGAGCTATTAAAGAAAGCCCCGATACGCTATTGATAATATTAGGCTGAAATAAATCTTTGTAGCTAGATTTCACTTGGTTCTATTTTGGTGAAAACTGAAGATGTTCTATTAATTTAATGGCAACTACATCTGAAGTAATTCCTTCCGCTTCAGCACGGAAATTAACCAGTATTCTATGTCTTAAAACTGGCAAGGCAACACGTTTTAAGTCATCTAAGTTTACTGCAAATCTACCCGCCTGCAATGCTCTAGCTTTAGCAGTCAATATCATGGCTTGCCCCGCTCTTGGCCCAGCACCCCAACTAACCCACTCCTTGACAAAAGAATTGTTTGATGTATTTGGCCTTGTCGCACGAACTATTTGATTTACATAAGCAATGAGGTCGTCGCTAATGTAAACTTGTCTCACCAATTTTTGCAATTGCAGAATTTCATCACCGCTAATTACTTTTTCAATTTCGTCAACTTTAGACCCGGTTGTGTTTTTTAAAATTTCAGCTTCCTCTATTTCTGTTGGATAGCCAATCTTTATGTAGAATAAGAATCTATCTTGTTGCGCCTCTGGTAAAGGAAATGTACCAGACTGTTCTATTGGGTTTTGAGTTGCCAAAATAAAGAAAGGTCGATCCATCTTATAGGTGATACCAGAATAAGTTACCTCAAATTCTTGCATAGCTTCCAATAGTGCAGCTTGCGTTTTTGGTGGCGTTCTATTGATCTCGTCAGCCAATATTATATTTGAGAAAATAGGCCCTTTATTGAACTTGAAAAACTTTTTGCCTGTTGATTGGTCTTCCTCCATTATTTCAGTCCCAATAATATCAGAAGGCATTAAGTCTGGTGTAAACTGTATCCGATTAAAATTTAGGTCCACAGCTCTTGCCAAAGTTCTTATCAAAAGTGTTTTTGCTAAACCTGGAACACCCTCTAACAAAGCATGACCTCCAGCAAGAAAAACAATCAAAAGTTGTTCAACTGTTTCTTCTTGACCAACAATTACTTTACCAATTTCTTTTTTTAAAAGTTCTATTTTATGGGTAAGTGCTTTTATTTCTTTTTCCGCAACTACTAAATTATCGTCCATTATAAATATTAAGAAGTTAAAGCGTACATCACGATATTAACACCAAATCGTGTGTTATCTATCTTGTACCATCGCTTGTTTCTAAAATCATAGTCCCATTCACAACCATAATCTTTATTACTATACAAAACACCAACTCGATTGTTGACCTCAATTGCTTTTAAGTACTCATGAACCAAATCATCTCCCCAACCGTTCAATTCTTGTGAAGTAGTCGGCGGCCCATCATCAAATTCAAAAAATACAGAATATATCTCATGATTATTTGGTATTTTCTTTAGCGAATCACGGCCAAAAATTTCTTCCATTTGGCGCTCAAAAGACTTAGCAAACAAACCATCAATATCATGGTTACAGTCGTCTACAAATACGAATCCTCCATTGTTTATATACTTTTTAAAATTTTCTTTCTCTTTTTTAGAAAATTGAACCAGTTTATGACCAGACAAATAACAGAACGGACACTTGAAAATATCTTCACTGGCCAAAGGCACAATGTTTTCTATGGTATTCACACGTAAAGTGGTGTACTCAACTAAAGAATTCAAAAGGTTAGAAGGCATGCGTTGATCAACATCCCAATCACCTGATTCATATTGTAGTCTAGTAAAGAAAAAGTCGTTACTCAACAGTATTTACTTCTATTTCGGGTTAAAATAAAAACTGGTTGCGATTATATTGATCACAACCAGTTGTATAAAGTTATTTAAAATCTATACCGCATCAGATAAACTTGTAAAAGTAAAGTCTCTAATTTTCATGAATGGAATCAAATTTCCTTCTACCCTAACTTGTTGACCTAAAGTCTCTAAGTTATTTAGCATAATAATTGGGCTTTCATTGAATCTTAAATTCTTAATTGGATGCTTAATAGCACCATTTTCGATATAAAAAGTTCCATCTCTAGTCAAGCCAGTGTAAAGTAATGTTTGTGGGTCAACAGATCTGATATACCATAAACGTGTAACTAAAATTCCCTTTTTAGTACTCTTGATTAAATCTTCAAGAGAAGCATCACCACCACCCATGATAAAATTACTTGGGAATGGAACAGGGTCAACGCCCTTTTCTTTTGCCCAAAAACGACCATAAGCTAAATTTTTAACTACGCCATTTTCTATCCATGTTGTTTTCTTCAAGGGCTGACCAGCACCATTCCAAGTTGCACTCGGAACTTCTGGATTAAGTGGGTCTGACCATAATTGAACTCTTTCGTCAACAATTTTCTCCCCAATTTTATTACCACCATCTTTAGACATAAAACTTCTGCCTTCATCTGCTGTACGAGCATTCATTGCTCTGCCTAATCCATTTAATAGTCCTAAACCTGCCGATGGTTCTAAAATCACCGTATACTTACCAGGTTCAATGGCTTTAGCTTCTTTTGACATTACAGCTTTATCAATCGCCGTATTACTAGCTTCTGTCGCATCAAACTTTGATACATCATTTACATCTCTAGTTACCCAACCAGATCCAGTACCATCATTAGTTCTCATTGTAACTGTAAATTCAAGATTGGTTTCTTTGTTATATGCGAACAAACCTTTTGAATTCATCATCGCACTAAAACCAGCTGAATCGTCTAAAAAACCAGCCGCAGTAACATCTTTTGCAGCTGCAGGGGTAATACTACTGTTAGCAACTTCAGCTCTATACTCAGGAGTAATATTAGCTGTAGCATCGATATAGTTAATCGCCTCGTCATAAGTCTGTGGACCTAAGGGGCCCATAAACTCAGGATTCTCCGGGGAAAGTTTTGCTAACTCCTCTGATCTTTCAACTACTCTTTTCAATGATTCATCATCAAATTCATCAATGGTTGCAGTACCCATTTGTTTACCAAAATTTGACTGAACTACTAAAGTCTGATTCGAACGATATCCGGCTGTGGAAACAGAGTTTCTTGCATATCTAATATTCCCGCTTTCACCACCATCCAAATTGACTTCACAAGCATCTGCTTTGGAAAAGCTCAATGCTTTTTCCATTATCTTTTTTGCTTCTTCTTTTGTATATATTGCCATTTTATTTTTTCTTTTAATGAAATTTGGAATTAAACTGTTCTACCTGTATTAATAACATTAATGTCATCAAATCTTGTAGTAGAACTACCATGGGATACCGCACTTATTTGTGAAGGTTGCCCTTTTCCGTCAAAGAAAGACCCAAACATTCTGTAGTCGCTCTCATCACATATTTTAGAACATGAATTCCAAAATTCTTGCGTATTAGATTGATATGCAACATCATTGAGCATACCTGCTATTTCGCCATTCTTAATTTCATAAAATGCTGTACCTCCAAATTGGAAGTTGTAACGCTGTTGATCAATAGAGTAAGATCCTCTACCAGCGATATAAATACCCTTTTCAACATCTTTAATCATGTCGGATGAAGAATACTTTTCTTTACCAGCTTCAAGTGAAACATTTGGCATACGCTGGAATTGAACATCATTCCAACTTTGAGCATAACAACAACCATGTGATTCATCTTGGCCAAGAATGTTAACTTGATCTCTAATGGCTTGATAATTCACCAAAGTTCCATTTCTAACTAAATCCCATTCCTTGCATTTAACACCTTCATCATCATAACCAACAGCTCCTAAACTACCTTTTTGAGTTTTATCGGCTACAAGATTAACAAGATTACTTCCGTAATTAAAGTTACCTGATTTCCATTTATCTAAAGTTGCAAAACTAGTTCCAGCATAATTAGCTTCATAGCCTAATACTCTATCTAATTCTAACGGATGTCCAACTGATTCGTGTATCGTTAATCCCAAGTGATTAGGTTCTAATACTAAATCATATTTTCCTGGGTCTACAGATTTTGCGGTAAGCATTTCTTTAGCTTGCTTGGCAGCTGTGACAGCATCTTCAACAATGTCATAACTATTTCTGTATAACATCATCCCATCTGGACCTGCAATTTTTTCAGAAGCTAATCCATCCATATACTCATAACCCATACCCATTGGAGCACTCATAGCCTGCCGAGTCTTAAACTTACCAGCTGAACGGTCAACGGCAGTTACTCCAAAAGTTGGCCAAATTCTATGAACGTCTTGATCAATATATGAACCGTCTGTTGAAGCAAAGTACTTTTGCTCATTTACCATAAACAGAGCAGAATTCACAAAATTTGCTCCATTATCTAAGGCTGCCGCATTTGCTTTTAAAAGCAAATCTACTTTTTCAGAAACTGGAACATTTTTAAAATCTTTTTGAATTGGAGTTTTCCAAGAAACCTCACCATGTGATTGAACTGGTGCTAATTTTACAGGCTCTTTCTGAATCTTAGAATTTGCCTTTGCAATTGCAACAGCTTGTTCTGTAGCTTTCTTAATACCATCTTCGGTTACGCTATTGGTAGAAGCAAAGCCCCACGTACCATTAGTGATTACACGAATTCCGATACCAAAAGACTCTGTATTTACAACATTTTGAACCTTGTCTTCTCTAGTGAATACGTACTGATTCAAGTACCTACCTATTCGAGCATCAGCATAAGTAGCTCCTAAGGATTTAGCTGTGTTTAAAGCAACATCAGCCATACGTTTTTTTACAAGTACATCCATACCTGGTTCTAGCAGGGCTTCAGTAGCAATGTTATTACCCATCATTGTTGTAGGCAATAAAAGAGCTCCAGCACCTAAACCAGATAACTGTACAAAATCTCTTCTTTTCATTTAGTGTCTTGTTTTGTTGTTTGAAGTAGTTAAAGATTGATGATACCATCTTCAAACTGGTTGTTATTTAAGAAAGCATGTTCTAAATGACCTTCTATTCGTTTTTTGAACGATTAGCTCCTAAAATACTGAATTTTCTAGGGTAGATTGCTACGCTTTTAGATTTTATTAAGAGTTTTTAATAGGATTAAGAATCTTTAATAGAATAGCAATTTCAAAGTAAAGGACAATTGGTACTAAAGAAAAACAAAAAACCCCGCAAATTGCGGGGTTTGAAGTGGTGCCTCCAGGAATCGAACCAGGGACACATGGATTTTCAGTCCATTGCTCTACCAACTGAGCTAAGGCACCATGCTTATTAAAGCGGCTGCAAATATAATTTCTAATTTAAGATTAACCAATAAAAAAACATAAAAAAACTACCCGTTGCTTTTAATAGCCATTTATTTACTAAAAAAGTTATTTCAATTATCCTTTTCAAGATAATGAATTGCCATCCACACGCTTTTTGATACAACTTATAAATTTACCTTAATTAAAAAGTAAGAATTAGATACTTTTAAAAAAGAAAACAAACCATTTCAGAAAATGAACACTTTTGACAAAAAACTAGGCTATTTGTTTTGGTATTTTACGGTTCTCGTATCTATTGCATTACTTTTGAATAGTCTAATTAGATATTTTAATTAGTTATTTACTTCCAAATAGATTTAAGGCTTTTAATCGTTTGATTTTTAATCTCTAAATTGGATTTTGAATTATTCTTAATAGTCATTTTAGAATATTCCTCACTTGGGAATAGCTGCGAAGTCATTGCATATAGCCCTTTATCAAGAAAAATCTCAATTGAAGATTGGTCTATGTAAATTTTAACTTCAAATTCTTCCGGTAATTCATTAACTGACATATAATGTAATTTATTACCGAAATCATAATTGAAGTTTGTGAGCCCTGATTGACTGCGATCTAACATGAATAGATTAGAAACTGAGTCAAAAATGATGTTGACCTGCTCATTAATTTCATTACTTAATGAAAGCTCAAAGTCATTCTTATTTGCAGTAAAAGTAATTACAGATTGATTTAATTTTTCATTTTCAAGCACAATTTCTTCACCTGCCTTTAAATTATTATTAACACCAATTTTTTTACCTTCTAAACGATGTACTTGTTCTACCGGATAATTAGCCAAGTAATAAGAATCATTTTGTTTCCTAAGAGTTAGTTTTCGAGGTAATGTCATTGCACTGCGCCAGATACTTGTGGGGGTCTTAAGAGCATACTGCCAATTACTCATCCATCCAATAAAAACCCTATCCTGTTTTGGGGTATCATTATAGGTTACCCCTGCATAATTATCGGTACCCCAGTCCAACCATTTGTATTCTATTTGATCAGACGTAAAATTATCCCCGTCAAAATCTCCTATGAAATACTGTGTTCCGCTTCCTCCGTTAGGGCTGCCGTTTCCAATACTAATAATGAGCACCCATTTTTCTTCATCTGTTCCCTCTACTTTTAACTTAAATAAATCTGGACATTCCCAAACACCTCCGTGTGCCCCTTGACCTACTCCAAAATCACTAATATGATTCCACTGCTTTAAATCTTTTGAGCGATAAAACTTTGCATGATTACCCGCAACTAAGGTCATGATCCAACTTTCTGTTGGATCATGCCAAAAGACTTTAGGATCCCTAAAGTCTTTCATTGTGGTATTATCTATTACAGGATTATCTTCATACTTTGTCCAAGTATCACCATTATCAAGACTATACGCAATACCTTGTGTTTGGGTATTAATTCCTCCTGATTTTTCAATATCTAATCTAAAGTAAGTGAATATAGCTACCAAAGGCACTTTGCCATCTTTGCCAAAACCCGTGGTATTCAATTTATCAATGACAGCACTTCCTGAAAATATAAACCCTTTTTCATCTGGGAATAAGGCGATAGGTTTGTTTTTCCAATGCACTAAATCTTCGCTTGTCGCATGCCCCCAATGCATAGGACCCCAAACTGTTGCATTCGGGTAATGTTGATAGAACAAATGATAAATTCCTTCGTGGTAAACCAAACCATTAGGATCGTTCATCCAGCCTGTTGGAGGAGTAAAATGATATTGCGGACGATATGTTTCTTGATAAGCCTCATCTAGCTGTTTATTGATCTTATCTATTTCAACCTTTCTTTTACAAGAAATAATAACTAAAAAAGCAAAAACTAGAAGGACAGCGCTGCGCATACTAAGAAATAAGAATGATGAAGTTGAAGATAAAGAATTTAAAATAAGCCCTCATAAATCGTATCTTTAGCATTGAAATATATTGACATGCGTTTTTTTCTAGCAGCCCTTATTATTGCTTGCTTTTTCTCTTTTACATTTTCGCAAAAGACCATTGATGAGACTTTACAAAAGTTCAATAGTAATAGTGTAGATTACATAACTGTAGATGAGCTGAAAACACTAAACCAACCGCTACTTTTAGATACCCGTAAGAAAGAGGAATTTGATGTTAGTCATATAAAAGATGCGCAATGGGTGGGGCACCAAACGTTTAAAATTGATACTATCTTAAAAGACTATCCCAATAAAAACATGCCTATTGTAGTCTACTGTTCCATAGGAGTACGGTCAGAAAATATTGGTGAAAAGCTATTAAAAGCCGGTTACACTAATGTTAAGAATCTTTATGGAGGTATTTTTGAATGGGTAAATCGTGAAAATACCATTGTTGATTCTGATCAGAATGAAACAGAAAAAATTCATGCATTTAGTAAGCATTGGGGTAAACTATTGACCAATGGCGATAAAGTCTATAAAACCAAATCAAAAAAAGAAATTGAAAAAAAAGCCAACTAACCTACTCTTAATTTTTACAAGAAATCCTGAACTAGGCAAATGTAAAACACGTTTAGCGGCAACTACAGGTGATAAAATTGCTCTAGACATCTACAAATTTCTATTAGAACATACTGTGGCGATAACCAGGAATCTTAAGGCTGAAAAATATGTGTACTACTCAGAAGAAATTTGGGAAGATGATGTCTGGGATTCAAAATTGTACACAAAAAAACTACAAGAAGGAATCGATTTAGGTGAAAGAATGAAAAATGCTTTTAATGAAGGCTTTAAAAGCGGCTTCGAAAGAATCATTATTATTGGTAGTGATATGTATGATTTATCTCATGAAGATTTAAATAGTGCTTTTGAAAAATTAAATCACCATGATGTTATTGTTGGCCCAGCTCAAGATGGAGGGTATTATTTATTAGGCCTAAAGTCTAATCAAAATGAACTGTTTTCAAATAAAGCGTGGGGAACAGGCACCGTTCTAAAACATACACTAGAAGACCTTAATGAAACCAACTACAGCTTAATCGATGAAAGAAATGATGTAGACGTTTTTGAAGACATCAAAGATATTAAGGTTTTTCAACATTTTTTTAAAATTAAAATATGACAAAGAAACAACTAAATGAATCTGTTGAATATTTAAAAAATAAAGGTTTTGATTCTCCTGAAATAGGCATTGTCTTAGGAACTGGTTTAGGTCAATTAGTCGATGAAATTGAAGAACCAATTGAAGCGCATTACCATCATATACCAAATTTTCCACTCGCTACTGTTGAGTTTCATACGGGTAAACTACTTTTTGGTTTTATAGAAAATAAAAAAGTGGTCGTTATGCAAGGTCGTTTTCATTTGTATGAAGGTTATGATCTTTTAGATGTTACCTATCCTATCCGAGTTATGCATGAATTAGGAATTCAAAAGTTATTTATTTCGAATGCAGCTGGTGCAGTCAATTTAAATTTTAAGAAGGGAGATATCATGCTTCTTGAAGATCATATTAATCTACAAGGAGGTTCTCCATTGGCATTTAAAAATGTTGCGGAATTTGGTGATCGTTTTGTTGATATGAGCGAACCGTATGATTTTGAAATGCGAGAAAAAATAACAGCCATTGCTGCACAAGAAAACATATCACTTCAAAAAGGAGTATATGCTTCTGTAGTAGGTCCACAATTAGAAACAAAGGCAGAATACAGAATGCTTAAAATACTAGGAGCAGATGCTGTGGGAATGAGTACTGTACCTGAAGTTATTGTTGCAAACCATTTAAGATTACCAATTGTTGCAATTTCAGTTTTAACAGATGAATGTGATCCTGACTATCTACTACCTGTTAATATTCAAGAAATAATAGAGATAGCTGGTAAAACGGAGCCTAAAATGATAAAAATATTCAAAGAATTAGTCAAGGTATTGTAAGTAATACTTCTAAATTACCACTATTTGATTGTGTACATTGAATTTTCATGAGTAGTAGTTTGTCTTCTAAAATAAGCATCATTATTCCTGTTTTAAACGAAAGTCATATTTTGGCTGGTTTGATTGATCTTATCAAAAAAAATAGTTCAACCAATACTATTGAAGAAATCATATTAGTTGATGGCGGCAGCACTGATAATACTGTTGAAATAGCTGTAGGATTGGATTTGAAAATTATCAGCTCCAAAAAAGGACGGGCTCATCAAATGAATACTGGCGCTAAAATCGCCAAAGGTGAAATACTGTATTTTCTACATGCAGATACTTTACCACCAAAAAAATTTGATAACCTTATTATTAAGGCCTACAAAGCTGGTAATAACACTGGCTGTTTTCGAATGGAATTTGATTCAAAAAACTTATTTCTTCGTGGTTTCGCCTACTTGTCTAAAATTAATCATACCCTCTGCAGAGGTGGAGATCAATCTCTTTTTATTTCAAAACAACTTTTTGAACAAGAGAATGGCTTTGATGAACGCTACCAAATCTATGAGGATAGTGAGTTTATCAGAAGACTATACAAGACTACTAAGTTCATCGTTCTGCCTCAAAAAGTAATAACATCTGCCAGAAAATATCGAGAGAAAGGATGGATTAATGTACAATTTCATTTTGGTATGATTCATTTAAAAAATTACCTCGGCGCCGGCCCCAATGACCTTTACCTATATTATCAAAAACATCTAGTAGTTTAATTATTGAAATTCACACTATTTGATTTTATATCTTAGAGCTGTGAATACTTTTCAGACCATATGCGCTATTGTGTTATCAATCGGTGCTTTACAAGGCCTCATTTATGGTATTATTTTACTATCTAATAAAGGACCAAACAGGGTTGCTAATAAATTCTTAGCTCTTATACTTTTCTTTTTCTCTTATCGCCTGGTAGTCGAGGTTTTGCAATTTTTCGGTCTCGGTATTTATGACTTTTGGTACCATATTATGCTAGAATACAATTGGATCTATGGTGCTTTAATTTACTTTTTTGTTATTGCGCTAATCAAACCAAACTTTAAACTATCTACTTCTCATTGGATTCATTTTTTACCAGTTATATTAGAATTTCTTTGGAGTAATTTTATCAAATTTCAAAACTTTTATTGGGATGGAACAAGAGAAAGTCTTACTTGGCTTGGCTATTGGGGATATGTAGTTTGGGTGCAATTTCCGACGATGTATATCGTCTGTGGTGCTTTAATAATTTATTACAGTTACAAGGCAAGAACCGAATTGCTCTTAAAACTTAAAAATGAATCAACCCTTTCTAAAGAAAAGATTCAGTGGATTTTAAACTTGCTATTAATCTTAAGAGTATTCTCCATTTTCTTTATGAGTATTACCTTAATAGATTTGATATTTTTCAACTATGCTTTTGATAGTTTTTACAGGGTTCCGTTATTCTTGGGCTTAGCTATTATAACATATGGTATTGGTTTAGTCGGTTTTAGCAAAAGAGATACTGTTCTAATAAAACCAAATAGAGTTCTATCAAAAAAAGAAGAGAATGAATTAAAGAAGATTTCAATTGAATTAGAACATTTAATGACGACACAGAAGATTTTTACAAATCCGGAATTATCATTAAGAAGTTTGGCGGATACTTTGAAAATTAAACCTTACTTATTAACCAATTGTTTAAATATAAAATACGGAAAATCATTTAATACCTATGTAAATGAAAAACGAATTGAAGAGTTAAAACTACTACTAGAAAAACCTGAAAACGATAAAATTACGCTATTAGGACTTGCTTATGAAGCAGGCTTTAACTCAAAAGCCTCTTTCAATAGGTCAGTTAAAAAAATAACAGGGAAATCGCCTAAAGCCCTAAAATCAAAAGAATAATAGACTCATATTTTTAATCGATACTTTTTCAATTTTTAAAAAGGTCTCAATTTTATAACTGCAACGACTAGTATTCATCTAAATCCAATATTTGCTTCATAATTATAAATCAATAACTATGAAAGCATTTATCACTACTATTTTTTTCTTATTTCAAGTATTTGCCCTATCAAGTCAGGTTGACTATGGCACACCTAAAGGGAATCAGATTCCAACAAAATTGTCAAAACTTCCAAGATTAATACTAGTAAACAACTTTCCAAATGAAATAGATGCGGTCAAAATTAAAGATCGTTATTATTGGAAACATACAACTTCTATACTATGCAAATTTGATAATGTAGAAATAATAGAATTCGGGGCATTTCTTTTTTACAATAACCAGTGGAATTTAAGACAGACTTATAATTTGAAAGAGTTAGACAAAAAGTTTGATACTAAAAAACAACAATTAAAACTTGGCCAACCTTATACTTGGCGAAATAATTGGAGAACGGACTCTAAGCTTTTTGGTGGTTGGGCCATGTGGTATTTCATTGGAGTCACAAGTTCTGGGGAAAAAATATGCGGCTACCAAAAAATTAACACAACAAATAATCTATTAAATCAATAAATCATGAAAAATATTCTTCTACTCATTGCAATATTATTTTTTCATCAAATTACTGCTCAAAATTATAGCTTAAACAAAGAAGTTCAATCGATAAATTGGACCGGAAAGGCTGCATTTGATGCGTATTCACTTACTGGAACTATTAATACACAACAAGGTTCTGTATTAGTAAAAGGAGATACCATAGTTCAAATGAGCATTGTTATTGATATGAAAAGCCTTGATCATGACAATAAAGATTTAAAAGGTCACTTAAGAGGAAAAGACTTTTTTGAAATTAAAAAGTACAGTCAAGCAAAATTTGTTTTAACAAGACCTTCAATTATTAAAAATGGTAAGGTAAGCTTAACCGGAAACCTTACGATTAAAAACATTACGAAAGAAGAGACATTTACAGCAGGTATCTTAAAAAAAGAAAAAAATACCATTGAAATAGCCCCTATAATGAATATTAACAGAACTAGTTACGGTGTAGAATACAATTCACCTACAATATTTCAAAGTTTAAAAAAGAATGCTATCGCAGATGATTTTGAGCTTAATGGTAAGCTTATTTTTAAAACGATTAATTAGTCTTATTTCTAGATTCAAAATCCAATATAATTCCTTCAGAAATCCATTTTGCTAAAGCTTGTCGGTTATCTGAATCTAAAATGCGTTTTTGATCCTTTTTACTTCTGATATTTCCTATTTCAATATAAGCCATAGCTGGTATTGTGTTCTTAACCATATAAAGGTTACTGCGATCTTCAAAAGTACCCTGGTAGCCTCTATTTGGTTGAAAAAGAGCATACTTTTTTTCAAATGTTTGATGAATACTCTCAGCTAAACGTCTTCCATTTTGACTGCGTTCATGGTAATAGAAGAATACATCAATATTCGTTCCTTTACTTCGGCTATCAACATGTGTGACAAGTAGCCTTTGGTATTTTCCAAAGTTTTTATGATATAATTTATTAACAGCCTCTGTTCTTTGTTTTAAACGCGATAACTGATTTAATGGAATCTCAAGATTTGGATAAACAATTTCATCAGTATCTAAATCTAAAACCCTTTGATCTCGTATTCCGTCGTTTTTATCTTGTACAATTAAAACTACTTTTCCACCATGTGATTTTAACTCTCTGGCTAAACGCAGCGTTACATCGTAAGCATACTCATCTTCAGCTATTAATTTACCATTGAAATTCTCTACCGCTCCTGGATCGGGCCCTCCATGACCAGAAACTAGGTAATAAACTGCTCCTTCTAGTCGATTACTTAGCGAGTCAATCTTAGTGAAATCTGTCCCAAATATTTCATTTTCAGGGTCCTTAATAATCTCAACTTTCTTTAACTCTCGAATTAAAATTGTATCAGGTAAAATATACTTTTCACCAACTTTTAAAAACTCTTCTGTTGTAAGCAAGTCTTTATTTATCAGGACAAACTCATTGTAGAATTTTGACGGGCTTAAACCATGCTTTCTAAGTAATGAGTAAATCCCATCACCTTGTTGAGCAGTAACAACATTCAAAGTATCTTGAGCTGAAGTGGTTGCTATAAAAAGGATAAATAAGCCATGTAAAAAATACCTCAAGATTGATAAATTAGAAAAGCGACTATTCCTCTAAATTTAATTCAGCATAGTCATTCAACATTCCTTTTCTTATCCAAGTAGCAAAGGTTTTTTTATCTGAATATATAGAGAAACTTTCTTGTTTTACTTTTTTAATTCCTGTAGATATATCAATTACTGATATTGCTGGTAAGGCATTTTTAGCAAGAAAAAGGTCATTACCATCTTCAAAAATTCCTGAAAGGTTTTCAATACTACCTTTGCGAGATGTGCTGTTACCAATTATAGATTGAATATGTTCCGCAAACTTCTGCCCTTCTTCACTTTTGCCATGATGAGATATAGTCACATTTAATCTTTTGTTTGTAATTTCTTCTTTAGATCTTACAATTAACAACCGTTGATACTTACCATGGTGTTTTAAATAACGTTTATTTACAATACCTGCATATTCTTGAAACCTGAATTTTTCATTTTCGCTGGTTGCAACTGAATCTGATTTAATAATATATACTTGTGCTCCATTGACCAAAAAACTATAAGCTAATTCAGAAACAATCGTAGAACAATAACTGCTCTTTGATGTCTTTTCTTCAGCAACTAAATAGTAAACAGCATTACTTAAATTATCGGATTTTAGACTAATCTTATTTAATTCTTCATCATAAAGTGCTTTTTCGGCACCATCACTTACATTAACTATTCTTCCTTTTTCAATAAATGAATCTGAGGCTGTAGGTATTTTATAAATTCTGCCTAAATGAAGTTCACTTCCATTCTTAATATTTGCTTCATTTAAGGATATAAATGCCGCATAGTATTTAGAAGGGTTTAATCCTTCTTTTCTAAGAATCGAAAAAATACCATCTCCTTTTTTTGCAACAACTGTGCGCAAAAAATCTTGTGATGTGGCACTACAATAAATAAGTAATGCAAAAAGTAAAACAAAGAATCGTTTCATAATAATGGTCTAGTGTGCCTTACAAAGGTTACTAAAAATACTGCCCAATACCAAAAACAATTCCTTTTGAGGCTTTTTTTGTTACACCATGTCCATAATCTATTCTAAAAATAGCATTGAAAATTCGTTTGTGTATGAATCTAATACCAACACCTGGGTAAACTCTTAAATTTTGATCATCAGTAAAATCACCAAAATCACCACCCGGGTTACGCCAACTTCCTCCATCAATAAAAATATTGCTCTGTAGAACGAACCAATCTTTATCAATAATCGTATGTCGATACTCTGTATTCAGCACAATTGCGGCTGTACCTCTATCAATTAAATTTCCTACCCCTCTTATGTTAAGGTTATTATCAACCGCAAAAGGTGCAAAAGGAGTATCCAAATTACTGGAAATACCCAAACGAAGACGATTGGCCCAATTTCCTTTTTTACCTACTCTTAAAAAGAATAAGAAATCATTAAAACCAATGGTAAAATCAGGTAAAGTCTGATCTTTACTGCGAACCAATTGCAAATTCAAAGTGCTTCTAAAACCAGATAAATAGTGATAGTAATATTCCAAGCCATTGAAATCATAAATAAATTTATAGAGATATTTATCTACGTTAAGATTTTGAGGAACATTGGGATCAGTAACCCCAGATAAATAAGAATAGTCTTCAGTAAAAAAACTCAATCCCAATTCAAAGCGATTTCTATAATTTGGTTCATACAAACCCATTATTTCAATAGACTCATTATTGTATCGGTATTCGGCTGTGCCATTCTCTAAAAAAACAGGTTCTTGAGTGGTTAAATCTTGATAGTTTATGGCTATGCCTAATTTATTTGAAAACAAATAAGGAGCCCTAATATTTACACCATAGGAATTGAAAATATCATATTGGTAAAAACCTCCAATAATGATATTACGGCCTAAAAAATTAAACTCTTGCAGACCTACCCTAAAAGCAAATTCATCATTATTTGAAGTGTACACATTTGCAAACGGAATTACGGTAAAGTTCTCTTCAATACCATAGTATATATTGTATTCCGTTTCATTGTTCGCTTTGAATACTTGAAAGTAGGCGTGCGCAATAGCCGGGAGTCTTTTTAACCTAATAATATCTTTTTCAATAAGAGTTGAATCTAACTCAGAACCAGGTTTAACTCTAATGATTCGTTTTAAAAAATTAGTATTCGTTTTTTTATTTCCTTGAATTTTCACATCGGCGACTGTGGCCTGTGAATAAACTGCTATTGAAAACAATAAAAAAAGAATGCAGATAAAATTTCTAACTACAGTTTTCAACTTTTTTGATTAAATATAATAATTGCATGTTACTGAACTTCAAATGTAATCTCAGAAAATAAATTCACCCAATTGTCTTCACTAACTGCCATTAGTGTAAAACCATAATTAGAGTCTATTTCCAAGGCCGGAGGTTCAGTTTCTGTTATGTTTAAAACAACATTGTCTAAATTATAATATTGGAACATCTTTTCAAATGTGTAAGTGCCTGACAATAAATTTCCATTTTCATCTGAAACTACATGAAAGTAAATTTTAGAATCGTCGGCTATTCCATCTTGCCAAGTGAAAACTGGCATGAAAGAATTCGCATCAACTGTTATATTATCGGATAGATATTCCGTGGGTTTTGTATTTTGTTTTAGTCGAATAGGATTCGATAGATGGATTATTCCTTCTTCTTCAAATGTAACAATGACCCATTTCTCTTGTTGAGGAGTAATCTCATATTTTAAGAGATATCCGTTGAAAACATCAATAAGTTCACCTTCGCCTTTTAAATAATTAGAAAAATTATTTTTATCAGTTTCTAGAGAAACTGTTTCGTAAAAACTAATATTATTTACTCCTTCTCTTGGATATAAAAAAACACTGATAGTATTAAGATTTTCATTACTTGCTGCACAGGCAATTACATTATCTATTACAAATTCTCTATTGATTAAAGTTGTGTCTAAGGTAGTATCTGTCAATGGTTCACTATCATCAGAATCACATGATACGACTAAACAGAAGAAAAGAAGATACAACAGGAAATACTTTTTCCTTATCATTGGCGAAAATCTTGTTACCTAATAGTCGCCATAATTGTTTCTAATTACATCTTCTGCAGGTTTATTTTGTGGTGTGAAACGATTATCATCAATTCCCCCCGATTTTTCATAGTGGATAAACCATTTCCAAATAAAACCTCCTGCAAACCAACCTTCTTTCCAGAACTCATCAAATACAACTTGTGTCGCGTCAGCTTGAGCTGTAAGGTTTACTTCCATTTCTCCTCGATCTACTAACCAAGGCTTTTTACCTGTATAATCCATACTTCGGTAACCAAATTCAGTAAAAAGGATAGGTTTTCCCTCTTTTTTAGAAATATTCTTGAGTTGAATCTTCCATTTTTGCCAGCCTTCACTCATCTGAATTTTGGTAGGGTTTTTTGCATCTGAAATCGGAAAATAAGCATCTACTCCAATATAATCCAATTCTGCCCAAAAAGATGTTCTAGTGTATTCATCCCAATTCGCGGCATAGGTCAGTTTTCCTGTATAAACAGTCTTTACTTTTGCGATTAGTTTTATCCAAAATTCTGGTCGGTTCTTCACAAATTCCTCTAACTCTGTTCCTATACAATATATTTCTGCATTAACTTCTTGGGCAAGTTCCGCATAGGTTAGAATAAAATCTTCATAGGTCTTTTCAAGTTCTTGCCATGATTCTTCTGTCTCCATTTGTATATCACCTGTAAACTCTCCTTTCCAAACCCAAATTTGTGGTTTAATCATTACCTTGATACCATTCTTATGAAGCAGCTCTGAGTACTGTTTTGCGCCAGAGCGGGTTTCACCAAACCACTGTCTATCTGTATTAAAAACAACATTTGATGCAGTTAAATTTCGAATAAAACCAAAAGGCATTACTGCAGCGTAATTAGCTTTAACATTAAGTACAGGATTTATATGCGCTTGGGTGACTTTGTCACGTGAGGCCACAAAGCTTATTCCATTTATTTTTTCAGCTATTTGACTATTGCAAGAAAATTGAAGCAGGCATAAAAAAAGAAGCCTTAATACTTTCATAGTTAAAAGTTAAGGCTTCTAAAATACTTGTTTTGTTTACTATAGACTAAAAAACAGCTCGCAAACCTATGTTAAAAGTTTCACCTAGACCTGTATTTTCTCCTCTAACAAAGTTGGTGTAGAGTATCTCAAGGTTTAATTCATTTGTTAGTTGATATTTAGCACCTCCTCCTAAAGCGGTAAAATTTTGAGTAAAATCATTACCCAAATCTAATCGCTGAGAGTGTTGTGCTAATCCTAAAACAGTGAATTTAGAGCTCGGAAAATAACTTAAAAATACTCCAGGAGTAAGATTTAAACTATTATTAGCAAAACTTTTTTCTTTGTCTCCAAAATTTAATTCAGAATTTAATTCGGTAAACAATTGCCATTTCTTTCCAGGGAAAGTATAGTCATAAAAAAATCTATTCTGCCATGTAAAACCATTTTGATCTAAAAAAACTCCATTGTCGTCATTCTCGCTACTTACAAGAGGAATTGAAAATGCACTTAATATAGAAAAATTACCCACATTTTTAAATGGAACAAACTTAATTGCAGGAGCAATAGAAGTTAACCCAGAGGTTGTTCTGCGCTCATTACTGCCATCTTCCAAAATAAAATCCCTGCCATTCGCTCGATACTCAACTATCGCTCCCACATTTACTCTTTTACTTTCAGATACCCCCGTAAAGGCCTCTAAAGTTGAAGTAAAAAAGTTTTGTCGAATACCGTCATCTGAAGCAAAGGTACTTTCATTTTGAGTGTATAAATTATTAAATAATTTCAAATCCCACTGACCCTGGTCAATCAATTTTGATGGTGTTAGGTTTTGAATAACACTTCCTCCATCACTAGTGTCGTCTTGTGCAATAATATTCAGAGTAGACAAAAAAAGTCCGACCAATAGAATATGGTTTCTTAAATTTTTCATTGTAGTTATTTTAAAATATTATTTTTATTTGGTTTCATTCAAAGCCCAGTCATATTCGTAGTAACTAACCTTAGCTTTAGAGTCAATTTTTTCCTTTCTAAATTGATTAACATAATCAATCTGACTTTTTCCATCTTTAGTGAAATCGGCTTTATACCATTCAAAAAGTTGAGATAGTTGCACCTTTTTACCTTTTACTCTAATAAAGTTGGGGTCATTCAATGCAAGTTCTGTTTGTGTTTGCAATTGATGGTCTAGTGTTTCGGGCAAATATGCCTTATTAATAATAGGCGGACAGCCTAATCCGGCGCAAACTAATACAAAATGAAATCTCGCTTCATCAGGAAAGTTGCCTCGTAATACCTTATGCTCAATTTCATTAAGAGTAATATTTTCACCTCCTATTTGATAAGTAATCTCATCAAAAAAGCCCTTTTTATTCAATGGCGATTTAATCGGGTAGTTATCAACTATTCCTTTTATAACAGCAAGATTATAAGCATTAATCCAAAAGGATTGATAAATCTTTGCATCCTCTTTTAAAACCGAAATATCATTTGCTAAACTAATTAGTTGATTTAGGCTAGTGGGGTTTTCTTTAATTGTTTTGTAATCTACCTTTCCGTCTTCAATATGAGTATTAAAAAACATGTTAGTCTCTTTAAAAAAATCTGAGGTCGTCTGTGCTTTGCTTAACTCGACCAAAAAGAAAAGAAGCACTAAGGTTAGTGTGGTTCTATTTTTCATTTCAATTATTTAATTGATTAAAATCTGAGGCATAAGTCGTAGCTATTTTCAACAACCTACAAAGCCAATAATTTTTTAAGAATTTTTTAAGATTATATATATCAACACATTAGCCGTTCGTAATATGGTAATAAACCTTACAATATCATGAGGTATTTAAATTCTTTCTAAATTAATTTCTTGTGTTAAGTTCATACCTTTAAAAACGACACAATTGACAACCAATAAAAAACCAATGGAGAACATTGTTATCATCGGTAACGGTATTGCAGGTATTTCAGCTGCAAGACATATCCGAAAACTATCTAACAAAAGAATTATTATTGTTTCAGCCGAAACTGATTACTTCTTCTCAAGAACAGCGTTAATGTATGTATATATGGGTCATATGAAATTTGACCATATACAACCTTATGAAAACTGGTTTTGGGAGAAAAACAAAATCGAACTCGTTCGTGCTTTTGTAAATAAGGTTGATACTACAAACAAACAACTATTACTTGATGGTTCAAGAGCTTTAAAATATGACAAGTTGATTATTGCTACTGGTTCAAAACCTAATAAGTTTGGTTGGCCAGGGCAAGATTTACATGGTGTTCAAGGACTATATTCCAAACAAGACTTAGATCTTTTAGAAGTTAATGCTCCTAACAAGGAGGTTTGTAAACGAGCTGTTATCGTTGGTGGTGGTCTTATTGGAATAGAGCTTGCTGAAATGCTTAGAAGCAGAGATATTCCAGTAACATTTTTAGTTAGAGAAAGTAGTTTTTGGAATGGAGTACTACCGGAAGGTGAATCACAACTCATTAACGAACATATTAAAGAACATCATATTGATTTACGATTAAGCACTAATCTTAAAGAAATAAAAGCTGATGAAAATGGCAGGGTCAAATCTATTATCATTCAAGAAACAGGCGAAGAACTATTATGCGACATGGTCGGACTTACTGCTGGCGTAACTCCGAACATAGATTTTCTAAAAGATTCTGGTATTGAATTGGGTCGTGGCATCAAAGTAAACCGTCACTTAGAAACCAATGTAAAAGATGTGTATGCTATTGGAGATTGCGCCGAACAACATGAAGCCATTGGAAATAGACGACCAATTGAAGCTGTTTGGTACACGGGTCGCATGATGGGTGAGACTATTGCCCAAACCATTTGCGGGAATAAATTAGAATATAAACCTGGGCATTGGTTTAATTCAGCTAAGTTTCTTGATATAGAATATCAAACATATGGCTGGGTATTTGGAGCTCGTGGCAAAAAAGATTACGAAAAGCAATTCCATTGGCGACATACGACTGAAAAAATTTGTATTACGGCGTCTTTTCATAAAGATTCTAAACAATTTTTAGGCATAAATACTTTTGGGATTCGAATGCGGCATGAAATTTTTGATAAATGGCTAAATGAAGAAAGAGATATAGATTATATCATGGAACATTTGATTGATGCCAATTTTGATCCAGAATTTTACAAGCATTATGAACAAGAGATTGTATCTAAATATAATACCGAATTCAGCAAATCAATAGCAACTAAAAAGAAAAGCTTTAAAAGAATATTCAACCTAACCAATTAATTCATTGTCATTCTCTTATAGAATGATCAGGATTTTTGAACCTTAAAAATATGAGCACTTACGATAGAAGTATGGCCTTAACAGGGCAACCACCAGCAACATTAAGCAGAAATCAAAAAGTAGCAACTCTAATTGGACTCTTTGGATTAGCGATAATCTTACTCGCAGCTTTTAATGTTGACTTTCCTAACAAAACTTTGTGGCTTAGCATATCATTAGCCGCTATATCAACAGGTACTATTTGGTTTGCTTGGGATATGTATTCAAATAAAGAACCTGGTATTAAAAATGACGGCGTTTGGTTTAAATCCATATCAAGTAAAGGTTTTTGGGGATGGGTTGCTGGCATTGCATTAACTGGTTTTTATATCATACTATATTTTTATCCTGAATATTTAGGCTTGGTAGCTAAAGGTGATAATAAAGGTGTAATTGGTCTTTTTGATCCTTTAAGTAGAGCTTTAAGTGGTAACCCTGCGAGTCAGTGGTTCGTATATGGAACGCTCTATACTGTTGCAATTTTAGCATTTGGAATAAAGTTTCTTTGGAAGTATCGTCACAATCGTTATGAAAGAATAAGAACCATAAGTGTCATGTTCTTTCAAACCGCTTTTGCCTTTATTATTCCTGAACTAATGGCGAGACTAAACGGAAGCTCAGTCTTAAATGGTGGTAGTTTGCCATATTATGATTTAAAAAATATGTGGCCTTTGAACTATTATAATTTTGAGGGTTACCGAATCAAAGCATTTTTAAGTTCAGGAGATATTGGCTTTGGTCTTTTGGTTTTCGGAATCGTTACCGTTTTTGTGATAAGCCCTATACTTACTTATAAGTATGGTAAACGCTGGTATTGTTCTTGGGTTTGCGGTTGCGGTGGTTTGGCAGAAACTGCTGGTGATTCATTTAGACAGTTAAGTGACAAAACAGTCAAGGCATGGAAAATAGAACGCTGGGTCGTTCATAGTGTTGTGGTTTTTGTAACCCTGATGACCACGGCAGTTGTGTATTCTTATTTGGGCAATGACACGAGTAAATACTGGTTAACAAAAAGTACTTTTTTAATAAGTGTCGCAGCTTTTTTAACTACTGTGTTTGCCTTAGTTATGATTTTTAAAAGGGAACAGCTTCAAAAGGATGCTAAATATGGAGCGATAGGCTATTTGGTAATCATTTTAGCACTAATTGGAATGCACTTTTTCAGCGGAGAAGGCAACGTTTTTCTTTTTAAATCAGAAACACTTCGTAAATCATATTCCTTTTTAATAGGAAGTATTTTTTCTGGGGTTATTGGAACTGGGTTCTACCCTATTTTTGGAAATCGTGTTTGGTGTCGCTTTGGCTGTCCAATGGCAGCAATTCTTGGATTTCAGCAACGTCTGTTTTCAAAATTCAGAATTACTACAAATGGTGGGCAATGTATCTCATGTGGCAACTGTTCCACTTACTGTGAAATGGGAATTGACGTTCGTGCCTATGCTCAAAAAGGTGAGAATATTGTGCGCTCCAGTTGCGTGGGTTGTGGTATCTGTTCTGCTGTTTGTCCTCGTGGGGTCTTAAAGTTAGAGAACGGACCTTTAGAAGGTCGTATTGATAGCAACCAGGTTTTATTGGGTAATGATGTTGATTTAATGACATTAGTGAATAAAAAGTAAAATGCTTATTCGAGTTAGCTTATTTTTTTTATTTGCCTTGATGACATCAACTAAGGTATATCATCGCGAATATCATAGTAATGGTAAAACAAAATCTCAAGGCTGGATTATTGAAAAATCAAAAGAAGATTTTTGGAAATTCTATCATTTTAATGGGTCATTAAAAAAACAAGGGCATTATAAGATGAATGAAGAAAAGGGCTATTGGCACTTTTATTCTGAAGACGGAAAACTAGAAATGGAGGGGCATTTTAATCAAGGTAAGAAAGTAAAATGGTGGCTTTTTTATGATGAAAATGGAAGTATTAACCATAAATGTCAATTAAAAGACGGAGTTAAAAATGGCTATTGTCTAAAATATACCGACCAAGAACTCAAATCTGCTGAAAAATATAAAAACGGAAAGAAGATAAAAGAATGGTTTAGCTTTGGCAGCTTTAAAAAAGAAAACAAACTTTCTGATCTCAAATGAGTCCGATTATTAAAGTTATCATTCCCGCGTTTAATGAAGCCGATTCCATCGTTCATGTGATTAACGAAATTCCAAGCTCAGTTAACGAGATTATTGTTGTTAACAATAATTCATCAGATAACACTGTCTTAAATGCTGAAAATGCAGGTGCTACAGTGCTTACTGAAAAAAGAAAAGGTTATGGCTATGCTTGTCTAAAAGGTATGGCTTATATCGACAAACAGTCCAAACTACCAGATATTGTCGTATTTATTGATGGAGACTATTCAGATTATCCAGAAGAGTTAGATAAGGTAGTAGCTCCAATTATAAATCAGAATATGGATTTGGTCATTGGTTCAAGGACAAAAGAATTACGTGAAGCAGGCTCCATGACATTTCCACAAATTTTTGGTAACGCTCTTGCAACATTTTTAATGAAACTTTTCTTTGGGGCAAATTTTACGGATTTAGGACCTTTTAGGGCTATTAAATACGAAAAACTCAAAAAATTGGAGATGGAAGACAAGACTTATGGGTGGACGGTTGAAATGCAGTTAAAAGCATTGCGAAAAAAAATGGCATATACCGAAGTACCAGTACGTTACAAGAAAAGAATTGGTGTCTCAAAAGTATCTGGTACCGTAAAAGGTGCTATATTTGCAGGCGTTAAAATATTAGGTTGGATATTCAAATACAGCATTAAATAATATGGGACTTACAATTGCTTACATCATTATCGCTATTTATAGTTTCGCATTAATTCTGATATTCTGCTATAGCCTAGCTCAGCTAAATTTATTGGTCAATTATTTGAGTAATAAAAAACAAAATGACGAAGCACCTAAATTCAATCTTTTAGATCCACGCGAAATTCCGCATGTCACTATTCAATTGCCTATTTATAATGAAGAGTATGTCATGGATCGTCTTTTAGAGAACATTGCTAAAATTGAATATCCTGCTAGTAAATTAGAAATTCAAGTCTTAGATGATTCTACTGATGATACGGTTATAGACACCGCAAGACAAGTAAAGGAATTACAAGCAAAAGGTTTAGACATTCAACATATCACCAGAACGAATCGTCAAGGTTTTAAAGCCGGCGCATTAAAAGAAGGTTTAGAAATAGCCAAAGGAGAATTTGTTGCTATTTTTGATGCTGATTTTTTACCAGAAAGTGATTGGTTAAAAAAAACAGTTCCTTATTTCAAAGATGCTGAGATTGGTGTAGTTCAAACGCGATGGGGGCATATTAATCGTGATTTTAATTCTTTGACTAGAATACAGGCCTTCGCCTTAGATGCTCATTTTACCTTAGAGCAGGTTGGTCGTAATTCAAAGGGGCATTTTATCAATTTTAATGGTACTGCCGGTATTTGGAGAAAAGAATGCATTATTGATGCTGGAAACTGGGAAGGTGATACGCTGACCGAAGATCTTGATTTAAGTTATCGTGCACAATTAAAAAATTGGAAGTTTAAATATTTAGAAGATGTTGAGACTCCGGCAGAGCTTCCTGTTGTAATGAGTGCCGCTAGATCACAACAATTTCGTTGGAATAAAGGTGGTGCTGAAAATTTTAGAAAGACTGTTTCAAGTGTTGTAAAATCTAAGAACATAGATTTTAAGACCAAATTTCATGGAGTAATGCATTTATTGAATAGCTCTATGTTTTTATGTGTTTTTGTCGTTGCTTTATTAAGTATTCCAATGTTGTATATTAAGAATACTTATGGACATTTAGAGTGGGTGTTCGAAGTAACTAGTTTCTTTATTGTTAGTACCATTATTCTTTTCTTTTGTTATTGGTATACCTACAAAAGTATTCAAGGTAGTGGGTTTGATAAATTCATTGATTACATTAAACTGTTCTTTACATTTTTCTCAGTTGCTCTAGGGCTTTCTTTGCACAACTCTATCGCAGTTATGGAAGGGCATTTAGGCAAGCGCAGTGAATTCGTAAGAACACCCAAATTCAACATTAACAACATTACTGATAGTTGGAAAGGCAACAAATATTTAGCAACCAAGTTATCTCCAAACATGATTATTGAGTTTGGTTTAATGCTTTACTTCCTATTCGGAATGTATAGCGCTATACCTTTAAATGATTACGGATTGTTTCCATTTCATTTAATGTTATTCTTAGGTTTTGGCTTTGTATTTTTTAAGTCCCTCACGGCAAAGGCGTAATCATGCTTACTTTTTGGAAAGTACACAAAATCTCAATTCTTCTGGTTTTGGGAAGTTTGATGTTTTATAAAGTTTTTGCTTACGACCTTCAACGGGATGATTTTACCAAATTAATCACCCTTTTTGCAGCACTATTTTTCTTTTGTTTTCAACTAATCAAATTCGAAAAATGGAATTTTAAATTTCTGCTTGTTACAGGTGTTCTTTTTAGATTAGTATTCCTTATTGCAGAACCAAATTTATCACAAGATTTTTATCGTTTTATCTGGGATGGAGAACTAATCAAAAATGGGATTAATCCATATTTGTATACTCCAAATACTTTAATTGAAAAATCAGATTTAGCCATTGCCAATGCGCAACAGCTTTACGATGGTATGGGTTCTCTAAGTGCTAGGCATTATAGCAACTACCCTCCCTTAAATCAGATCATATTTACAATCTCCAGCTTTTTAGGTGGAGGAAGTATATTAGGTTCTTTGATAGTGATGCGAATTACCACAATTCTAGCTGATATAGGTATCTTATATTTTGGACGAAAATTATTGCAAAACTTAGGACGTTCAAACCATCTTGCTTTCTGGTTTTTTTTAAATCCTCTAGTAATAATTGAGCTAACAGGTAATTTGCATTTTGAAGGAGTCATGCTTTTCTTCTTTGTTTGGGCTATTTATTTAATATCCACGAATAAATGGAAACAAGCAGCGCCAATTTATGCCTTCTCCATTTTGTTAAAGCTAGTTCCAATTCTGTTTTTGCCGCTCTTTTTAAAACATTTAGGATTAAAAAAAAGCACACTGTTCTATAGTTTGATTGGTATAACCTGTATTGTTTTTTTACTTCCATTTTATTCCTCAGAATTCATTGCTAACTATTCTAAAACGGTTGGACTTTGGTTTTCAAATTTCGAGTTCAATGCATCTGTTTATAATTTGGTTAAAAAAATTGGGGTTTTGTATTTTGAAGCTAAACCTTGGGAATTAGTCAAATCTTATGGCAGTCTTATTCCAAAAGTGATTATCACATTGGCGTTATTACTTACTTTTTTTAGAAAAAATCAGAACATAAAAACACTCATGAATTCCATGCTTATTTTACTTTCTAGCTACTATTTTTTATCTAGCACAGTGCATCCATGGTATATTATTTTTCTATTGATTTTAGGTATTTTAACTAATTATCGCTTCCCTATAGTTTGGTGTTTATTAGTAATTTTAAGTTATTATGCATACACAAACCCTGGCTTTAAAGAAAACTTATGGTTGCTAACCATTGAATATTGTTTGGTTTTAGGCTACCTCGGATTCGAAGTTTTTAAAAATCGTAACATAATGTCAAGCTTTCGTAAAAAATTTAACCTAAACTAGCCGCTTTCAATTTAATTTGTACATTTACTCCGTAATGAATGATAAAAATTACATATTTAATGATACAGGTATCCAAAACCCTGTCCGTCCCTTCGCTTTCCGTCGTCGCCCGTAAGGGTGCATCATTTCTATGGGAATAGGTGAGTCCATTCCCGCAAGTTCCACAAAATTTATTCAAATTATTACTTAAAAAAACATAGCAATGGAAATCATTGTTGCTAACGAATCACATTTTAAATACGCACAAATCATAAGCGATACCATCACAGATTCTGCCAAGGTTCGCGGTACTGGTATTGCGCGTAGAACCCCTGAATACATTATTAAAAGATTAGAAAATGGGAATGCCGTGATTGCCTTAGAAGGCGACAAATTTGCCGGGTTTTGTTATATCGAAGTTTGGGGAAATAAGGGCTTTGTTGCGAACTCAGGGTTAATTGTTCACCCAGATTTTCGCAATCAAGGCCTTGCTAAGAAAATTAAGAAACGGATTTTTGAGTTGTCAAGAGAAAAATTTCCAAAAGCCAAAATATTTGGAATTACAACAGGTCTTCCTGTCATGAAAATGAATTATGAATTAGGCTATAAACCTGTAACCTTCTCTGAACTCACAGATGATCCTGAATTTTGGAAGGGATGTCAAACTTGTAAAAATTTTGATATCCTGACTAGAACCGAACGAAACATGTGCCTTTGCACGGGAATGTTGTATGACCCTTCAACTAAAATAAAAGAGAAAGAAAAATTAAACAGTAAAGCGTTTCAAAGATTGAAAAGCATAAAAGAAAGCCTGTTTCTAAAGAAAAAAACAAAATGAAAAAACTAGTATTAGCATATAGTGGCGGATTAGATACATCTTATTGTGCCAAATATCTTTCAAAAGAAGAAGGATATGAAGTTCATGCTGTAAGCGTAAATACCGGTGGATTCTCATCTGATGAGATAAAAACCATCAATGACAAAGCTATTGCTCTTGGTGCCTCTAGTTATACATCCATTGATTCAGTTCAAATTTTTTACAATAAAGTAGTTAAGTTTTTGATATTTGGTAATGTTTTACGGAATAATACCTATCCTCTTTCGGTTAGTGCAGAGCGAATTATTCAAGCTGTGGAAATTGTCAATCATGCAAAAAAAGTTGGTGCAAAATATATTGCTCATGGAAGTACTGGCGCAGGAAATGACCAAGTGCGTTTTGATCTAATTTTCCAAACGCTTGCACCCGAGATTGAGATTATCACACCAATTAGGGACAATAAATTATCTCGAGAATCTGAAATAACGTATTTGAAAGAAAACGGTGTAGATTACTCTTGGGAAAAAGCAAAATATTCTATTAATAAAGGCCTTTGGGGCACTTCAGTCGGTGGTGATGAAACATTGACATCTAATCTACCCTTACCAGATGCTGCTTACCCAAGCCAGTTAAAAGAAAAAGAGCCAACACAAGTAAAACTAACTTTTAGTAAAGGCGAGTTGGTTGCCATTAATGGGGAAAAGAACAGTCCTGTTTCTAACATTGAAAAGTTGGAAGCTATGGCGTCCAAATATGCTATTGGAAGAGATATTCATGTGGGAGATACCATTATCGGAATTAAAGGAAGAGTAGGTTTTGAAGCCGCCGCTCCTTTAATAATTATCAAAGCCCATCATTTGTTGGAAAAACACACTTTGAGCAAATGGCAGCAATATCAAAAAGAACAGCAAGGCAATTTTTACGGAATGCTTTTGCATGAGGGTAATTATTTAGATGAGGTAATGAGAAATATTGAAGCCTTTTTGACGGATACCCAAAAAAATGTTTCTGGAGATGTTTTTGTGAGTTTATATCCTTTTCAGTTTAGATTGGATGGAATTACATCCCCTCATGATTTAATGAATGCGTCTTTTGGTAGTTATGGAGAAATGAATAAAGGTTGGTCAGCTGATGAGGCCAAAGGGTTCATAAAGATTCTATCCAACCCAGGTAAAATCGCTAACCATGTAAATCAAAATCATGATTAAAGCAGGTATTATTGGTGGCTCTGGATATACAGGCGGAGAGCTTATAAGACTTTTGATAAATCATTCTCAAGTCGAAATTGACTTTGTCTTTAGTACTACAAGAGTCGGAAAAAAATTATCATCAGCCCATCCAGATTTATTAGGGCAAACAGAACTAGAATTCACAGGAAAAGTAAATTTAAAAGTTGAAGTGGTTTTCCTTTGCCTTGGACACGGAAATTCTTCTAAATTTTTAGCAGAAAATTCGTTTTCAAATACAACGAAGATCATAGATTTAAGTAATGATTTTAGACTAAAAGCAGATTCTAACTTTGAAGAAAAACAGTTTATTTATGGCCTACCAGAATTATTCAAAAATTCTATTTCCGATGCGCAATATATTGCTAACCCAGGTTGTTTTGCGACGGCAATTGAGTTGGCTTTATTACCATTAGCAAAAAAAGGGCTCTTACACAACGATATTCATGTTAATGCAGTAACAGGTAGTACAGGTGCAGGAATAAAACCATCTCATACCACCCATTTCAGTTGGCGAAACAACAATGTAAGTTGGTACAAGCCTTTTACACATCAGCATTTAAGTGAAATTAACGAAAGTCTAACAGCTTTTGACAATGAAATAGGAAGATTAAATTTTCTACCAAACAGAGGTAATTTTCCAAGAGGTATACTGGCCACTGCATACACCGAATTTCAAGGAAGTATAAAAGAAGCCAAAGCACTATATCAAAAATATTACGAGAATGCTGTATTCACTCATATTTCTCATGAACCTATTCACCTAAAACAGGTCGTTAATACGAATAATTGTCATATTCATTTACACAAGCATGAAAATTTATTACTGGTTACTTCTGCAATAGACAACTTATTAAAAGGAGCATCAGGGCAAGCTGTACAGAATATGAATTTGATATTTAGATTAAATGAGGGTGAAGGGTTACAATTAAAAGCAGGGGTTTTTTAAAAAGAAAAGCAGAACAATGAAAATAGCGATAATAGGAGCTGGTAATTTAGGATTAGCAATTGCAAAAGGAATTTTACACAGCAATGGGGCAACATCAATGTACCTTACCAAAAGAAATACGGCAGAAATTTCAACATTTGAAAAGTATGGAAATGTAACCGTTACGACTGATAATGCGGAAGCTGTGAAAAATTCGGATATTCTAATTTTTGCTGTTCAACCTGGTCATTTTGAAGCTATTCTTAATGATGTTAAAGATTTATTGAGTGAAAAACATGTTCTAATTAGTACCATAACAGGTTTCGGAATTCAAAAAATTGAAACCGTAATTGGAACTGATAAATATATCATTAGAAGTATGCCCAATACAGCAATTTCTGTTGGTAAGTCAATGACTTGTATTTGTAGTAATGATTTGGGTAAAAAACGAATTGATTTAGCTAAAGCAATTTTTAACAGAATGGGGCATTCTATAGAAATTCCTGAAGAACAAATGCAAGCAGCGACAGTTATTTGCGCTAGCGGTATTGCATTTTGGATGCGTTTAATACGTGCTACTACCCAAGGGGCAATTCAACTAGGTTTTGATGCAAAAGAAGCACAAGAACTAGCTATGCATACTTGTAATGGTGCGGCAAGCCTATTAATTGAGTCAGGTAATCATCCTGAAGAAGAGATAGATCGTGTGACTACACCTAAAGGTTGTACTATTTCTGGTTTAAACGAAATGGAACATCAGGGTTTAAGCTCCTCATTGATAAGAGGTATTGTTACCTCATTTGAAAAAATAAGCGATATAAGAAAAGGATAATTATGAAACTATTTGATGTATATCCACTTTATAATGTAACTCCAGTTTCAGCAAAAGGCGTTGAGGTCATTGATGATAAGGGAGAAAAATATTTAGACTTTTATGGCGGGCATGCAGTAATTTCTATAGGACATTCACACCCTCATTATGTTAACCGGTTAAAGAATCAGTTAGATAATATTGGTTTTTATAGCAATTCAATTCAAAATCCTTTACAAGCTGAACTAGCAAACAAACTGGGTGTACTTTCTGATTGCGATGACTATAACTTATTTCTATGCAATTCAGGAGCAGAAGCAAATGAGAATGCCTTAAAAATGGCATCATTCCAAACTGGGAAATCAAAAGTAATTGCTTTTAACAACGCTTTTCATGGTAGAACCTCAGCAGCAGTAGCCACCACGGATAATATAAAAATTAATGCTCCTATAAATCTGCAACAAAAAGTTACATTTCTAGCTTTTGAAGATTTTGATGGTTTGGAAGCCGCTTTAAAGACCGGGGAGTATTGCGCCGTAATTCTAGAAGCTATTCAGGGAGTTGGCGGTTTAGATGAACCAAGTTCAAAATTCTATCAATTTATTGAGGCAAAATGTAAAGAAAATAATGTCTTAGTTATTGCCGATGAAGTACAATCTGGTTTTGGCCGAAGTGGTAAGTTTTTTGGGTTTCAACATCACGGTATAAAACCAGACATCATATCCATTGCCAAAGGTATGGGTAATGGCTTTCCAGTTGGTGGAATATTAATTCATCAATCTCTTAAGGCCTCTTACGGCATGCTTGGAACAACCTTTGGTGGAAACCATTTGGCATGTGCGGCAACTATGGCTGTACTAGAAGTTTTAGAAAATGAAAATCTTATTGAAAATGCCAACGAATTAGGTTGTTATTTCTATGGAAAGACAAAAGAAATTATGGCGATTAAAAAGGTCAAAGGCAGGGGATTAATGTTAGGTTTAGAATTTGATTTTGAAGTTGCAGATTTACGCAAAAAACTCATTTACAAGCAACATGTTTTTACCGGTGGTTCAGCCAATAAAAAACTATTAAGATTTCTACCGGCATTAAATATCACAAAAAATCATATTGATGTTTTCTTTGATGCTCTTAAAGCAGAACTAAAATGAAACACTACCTATCTATTAACGACTTAGAAAATTTACAGGAAGCTGTAAAAGAAGCTATTGCTATAAAAGAAAATCCACACCAATTGAAAACAATAGGTAACCAAAAAACAGTTTGCCTATTATTTTTCAACAATAGTCTACGAACTCGTTTAAGCACTCAAAAAGCAGCAATGAATTTAGGCATGCAAGTTACGGTAATGAATTTTGGTAGTGAAGGTTGGCAATTAGAATTTGAAGACGGAACTATCATGGATCAAGGCAAATCTGAGCATATTAAAGAAGCTGCTCAGGTAGTTTCCCAGTTTGCTGATATTGTTGCTATTAGAGCATTCGCTGGTTTAATCGATAAGGAAAAAGACGAGGCAGAACTCGTATTGAACGGATTTCGAAACTACGCTAGTATTCCCGTGGTTAATATGGAAAGCTCTGTGACCCATCCTTTACAAGCCTTGGCTGATGCAATTACATTAGAAGAAAACAAGACTAAAGAAAAACCTAAAGTAGTTCTTTCGTGGGCACCACACCCGAAAGCACTGCCCCATGCTGTTGCTAATTCTTTTGTGGAGATGATGAAATTACAAGATGCAGAGTTTGTGATTACACATCCTGAGGGATACGAGTTGAATCCTAAAATCACAAAAGGATGTACAATTGTTCACGACCAAGAAAAGGCTTTAGAAAATGCGAACTTTGTATATGTAAAGAATTGGAGTAGCTACTCAGATTACGGTGAAATCTTATCTCAAGATAAAAAATGGATGATGACAAAAGAAAAATTGGGTAATGCCAAATTCATGCATTGTTTGCCAGTCAGAAGAAACGTGGTGGTCGAAGATGCTGTTTTAGATAGCAATCAAAGTTTAGTAATTGAACAAGCAAATAACAGAACCTATTCGGTACAATTAGTATTAAAGAGAATTTTAGAAAAACTGTGAAACAGCAATTATCCATAATAAAAATAGGTGGTAACATCATTGAAAATGAGTCTGAACTTTTTAAGTTCTTAGACTTATTCTCAAAAATTGATCGGCCTAAAATCTTCGTTCATGGAGGGGGAAAAAAAGCCAACCAAGTTTTAGAAAAAATGGGCATTGCTACTAAAATGGTAAATGGCAGAAGAATAACCGATGCTGAAAGTTTAGATGTTGCCGTTATGGTTTATGGTGGATTAACCAACAAAAAAATTGTTTCTAAGCTACAATCTTTACAATGCAATGCCATTGGAATGAGTGGGGCTGACGGCAATTCCATTCATGCTCATAAAAGACCTGTAACTGATATTGATTACGGCTTTGCAGGTGATGTAGACGGTGTAAATACAAATCTCATAAGTAATCTTTTGAAACTTGAGCTTTCGCCAGTTTTCTGTGCTTTAACTCATGACCAAAAGGGACAATTATTAAATACTAATGCGGATACCATTGCCTCAGAATTAGCGATTGGGATGAGCACAACCTTTGAAACTACGCTCTATTATTGTTTTGAACTAAATGGAGTCCTTCAAAATTTTCAGGATAAAAACTCAGTCATTAAAAAAATTGATTCAAATTCTTATGAAAGTTTAATATCTGAAGGCAGTATTGCAAATGGCATGCTTCCTAAAATGCAGAATTGTTTTCACGCCCTTAAAAATGGAGTAAAAGAAGTAAGAATAGGTAATTTAGGCCTATTTGAGAAAGAAAATACCAATTACACAACACTAGTTTTATGACGATTGATAAAGACACACTAGCACAAGAAGCTTTGGATTTATTGAAACAACTAATTGCAATTCCTTCTCTTTCAGAAGAAGAAGAGAAAACCGGTAATGCTATTGAAGCTTGGTTGAAGAAGTTTGGAGTAGAGACCAAAAGACAGTACAACAATATTTATGCGTACAACAAATATTATGATGAAAGCAAACCGAACCTATTATTGAACTCCCACCATGATACAGTTGAACCAAATTCCGCTTATACCAATGACCCGTTTGATGCTCATATAAAGGATGGAAAGCTATATGGTTTAGGAAGCAATGATGCCGGAGGTTGTTTATGTTCATTATTATCAACGTTTGTTCACTTTTATGAGCGAAAAGACCTCAGTCATAATATTATTATGGCTGCAACCGGTGAAGAAGAAGATGCCGGTGCGAAGAGCCTATCTGCCCTGTTGCCCATTCTTCCAGAAATTGATGTCGCTATTGTAGGCGAACCAACAGAAATGCAACTTGCCATTGCTGAAAAAGGATTAATTGTATATGACGGGAAAATTCTTGGAACCCCTTCACATGCAGCACATCCAAATGATGATAGTGCTATTTACAAGACAGCAGCAATTTTGGATTGGTTCAAAAACTATGAATTCGAAAAAGTGTCAGAAGTATTGGGGCCAGTTAAAATTACCGTTACACAACTAAACGCGGGCAGTCAACACAACGTTGTACCTGCGCATGTTGATTTGGTCATTGATACAAGGGTAAATGATTGCTATTCCAATGGAGAAATTAATGACATTCTTCAAAAAGAAGCACCTTGTCAATTAACCCCTCGATCTTTGAACAAAGACAGTTCTTCAATTTCACTTGACCATCCTCTGGTACAATCTGGCATCGCATTAGGTAGGGAAACCTATGGTTCGCCAACATTATCTGACCAAGCAAAATTGAGTTGCCAATCCTTAAAATTGGGACCAGGTTATAGTCCTCGCTCCCATTCTGCAGATGAATTTATTTATGTAAGAGAAGTAGAAGAAGGGGTAGGTTTGTACATTGATATTCTTGAAGGATTCTTAACATCGACCAATAATTAATAAATAACGGACCATTAGTTATAGTCCATTGCTAACTGATAATTGAACTATGAAACTCTGGGATAAAGGTTTTAATACCGATAAGAAAATAGACCATTTCACTGTCGGCAACGACCGCGAACTTGATTTAGTTTTAGCTAAATATGATGTAATAGCTTCAAAGACACATGCTAAAATGCTAGGCAAAGTTGGTTTGATAACTGAGGTAGAATCCAAGGCTTTGATAAGTGAATTAGATGCCATTGCAAAGTCAATTGAAAAAGGAGACTTCACTATTGAAGAGACTTTTGAAGACATGCATTCCAAAATTGAATTCCTATTAATTGAAAAACTTGGTGATACCGGTAAAAAGATTCATACAGCTAGATCAAGAAACGATCAAGTTTTAGTGGCGATGCATTTGTATTTAAAAGAAGAACTAACTGAGATTAAATCTCAAGTAAAACTCCTTTTCAATAAACTCCTTCTTCTAGCAGAAAAGCATCAAAAAGTCTTGCTTCCAGGTTATACTCACTTACAAATTGCTATGCCATCTTCATTTGGACTATGGTTTTCGGCTTATGCAGAAAGTTTAATTGACGATCTGTTTTTTGTGCAAGCGGCACATAAAATTGCTGATCAAAATCCGCTAGGAAGCGCCGCAGGTTATGGAAGTTCGTTTCCAATTGATAGAAGTTTTACAACAAAAGACATGGGTTTTAATATTATGAAATATAATGTCGTTGCTGCCCAAATGGGCAGAGGAAAGGTGGAAAAAGCTACTGCCTTTGGCATCTCTAGTATTGCTGGAACCTTGTCCAAATTGGCTATGGATATTACGCTTTATATGAGTCAGAATTTTGATTTCATTTCCTTTCCAGATGAGTTAACTACTGGTAGCAGTATTATGCCTCATAAAAAGAATCCAGATGTGTTTGAATTAATTCGCGCCAAATGCAATAAAATTCAGGCTATTCCTAACCAACTTACATTAATTACCAATAATTTACCGAGCGGTTATCATCGTGATTTACAGTTGGTAAAAGAAATTATAGTTCCTGCATTGCAAGACATGAAAGCTTGTATAGAGCTTATGACTTTTAGTCTAAATGAAGTTAAAGTTAAAAAAGACATTCTCGAAGATCCTAAATATGATTATCTATTCAGTGTTGATACTTTAAACGAAATGGTTAAAACTGGCATACCCTTTCGAGATGCCTATAAAACCATGGGCAAAGCCATTGAAAATGGAAATTTTAAACCTAAAAAGGATATAGACCATTCTCATGAAGGCAGTTTAGGAAATTTGTGTTTAGATATGATTAAAGCAAAAATGAAAAACCTGTAGTACTAACTACGCTTTAGATAGCAAAAGAATTTCAATATTTGTTTCTCCTCAATGTTGATATCAAAATATTCAAAAAATAAACAAGTTGCACCGCTATAAATAATAGTAAAGCCAAAAGGAAAATTGCAGATTCATCATATTGGTAATATATTTTGTCACTAGCTCCTAAATAAGGAAAGTCTTTATCTTCTATTCTAAAATATTTTGGAAAACAAAGTGGAATCAACAAGATTAATGAACCTATAAAATGTGCCAATTGAAGGCTTGAAATCATTTTAATATTAAATCTGGCTAGTATCCAATAGCCCAATCCAATTAAGCCAAACCACTGTGCAAAAATTATAAAGAAAGTAGTATAATCAAAAACGAGATAAGTATCGTAAATATTAATAATTAAGGTCGCATCATTCTGTGAAAGAGACATTGCACAAAAAAGTAATAAAAAAACTAGCGACACGGAGAAATGCGCCTTCTGGTATTTCATTTACCTACTATTTTATCATCCCCAAATTAATTACTTCTTGAGCCGTAAGGTTTCTCCAATGACCACGAGGCAAATCTTTTTTGGTTAATCCAGCAAAAACTACTCGGTCCAGCTTCACTACTTTATATTCTAGATGTTCAAAAATGCGCCTTACGATTCGGTTACGACCTGAATGAATTTCAATTCCAATTTCTTTTTTGGTAGTGCCACTAATGTAAGAAACCTCATCTACTTGAACTGGTCCATCTTCCAATTCAAGACCAGCTTGAATTTTTTTTAAATCTGCTAGAGTAACATTTTTGTCGAGTACAACATGATAAATTTTACGAACTCCGAATTTCGGATGGGTCAATTTCTTGGTGATATCGCCATCATTCGTAAACATTAAAAGACCCGTTGTATTTCTATCTAACCTGCCCACAGGAAATAATCGATTATTAGATGAACTAGAAATTAATTCCATTACTGTTCTTCTGCCTTTTTCGTCATTTGTCGTGGTAATAAACCCTTTAGGTTTATTTAATAAAATATACTCTTTTTTCTCAGGGTTTAGTCGCTGTCCATCATAGCGAACATCATCAGTCAACATTACTTTATAGCCCATTTCAGATACCACCTTACCGTTTACAGTGACACTGCCGGCCGCAATATACGTATCGGCCTCTCGACGAGAACAAACACCTGCATTTGCAATGTATTTGTTTAATCTAATCGCATCAGGATTGGTATTTGTTTTTGGTGGTGCTTTTCGCTTTTTAGGAGGTGTACTTCTTGAGAAGTCTTTCTTTTTTCTAAACCCACCAGTTGGTCGGTTTTTATTGCTATCTGAATTGGGTTTGCGCTTACCCTTATAGTCTGATTTCGCCATCAGTCATTAATTTTTGACAAAGGTAGGCTTTTACAAATGCTCTTTCTAACGAAAATGAGAATTATAAACACCTAATATAGCATGCAATTAACACTTATATTTATAGTAACTAATTCAACCAAAATGAATCGTAAAATTTTATTTCTACTTCTCGCACTTTTCGGGACAACTATATTAGCTCAAAAAAAGGTTTTAGATCATGCGGATTATAAAATCTGGAGTACAGTTCAAGACGCCACAATATCACCTGATGGTTCGCATGTAATTTATAGTATTGAACGTGGTGAAAAAGACAACTTTTTAAAAATACAAGATTCAAATGGCAACTTTATTTTAGAATATGATAGAGCGGATAAAGGTCAATTTACTTATAATTCAAAATACGCGATTTTTAATATAAATGCTTGGAAAGACAGTGTTATTGCAATGAAAAAGCGTAAAGTTAAAAAGAAAAACCTCCCGAAAGATTCTTTGGCAATTTTCAATTTAAAGACACAATCCCTTTCTAAAATAGGGAATATAAAATCATATAAAGTTCCGAAAAAATGGTCCGGTTTTGTAGCATATCAATTAGAAGACATTAAAAAAGAGAAAACCTTAGAAGAAAAAGATTCAACTAAAACAAAGGAAAAGAAAAAAGAAAAACTTAAAAAAGTTGGAAAAGACAATGGGTATCATTTAGTTCTTAGAAATCTAGAAAACAATTCTCAAGATACTATCAAATTTGTAAAAGATTACATTTTTGCCGAAAAAGGAAAATATCTAGCCTATTCTTCAACAGGTGAAACCAAAAAAGATTCCTCAGGGGTTTTTATAATGAATTTAGTATCCAACTCGAAAATTGTATTGCATAAAGCAACTAAAGCTAAATACTTTAAGATGAACTTCAGTGAATCTGGTAAGAATTTGGGATTTGTTGTAGATACTGATACTTCCAAAATTCAGTTAAGACCTAACGAACTTTATTTATGGAAAGAAGGTCAAAAAACAGCTATGAAAATAGCAGATAATGCAACCACACCAAGCGGATACGTTGTTTCAAAATATGGCGAGGTTCATTTTTCAAAAGATGAGTCAACATTATTTTTTGGCCTTTCTAAACCTCCAATTGAAAAAGATACTTCCCTGTTGGCAGAAGAAATTGTAAATGTAGAAGTATGGACCTATAATGAACCTAAATTATACACTGTTCAAGAATTACAACTTAAAAATGATAGTATTCAATCATTTACATCGGCTTATCATTTAAAAAATAATAAAATAGTTCAATTGGCGAGTTCTGCCTTTATGAATACGGAATTAGGTGATGAGGGTAATGGTAAATTTGCGCTTGTAAATACAAGTATGCCTTACGAACTACCAAGTCAATGGACAGGACGTAGAGCTTATGACTACAAGGTTATCAATACAGAAACAGGAGAAACTCATTTAGAGTTGAAGCAAATACCCAGAATGAGATTGAGTCCAAAAACAAATTATGGTTATGGTTACAATCGTACAGATAGTACATGGTTCGCCTATAATCTTAATACTAAAAGCTATGCAAGCCTCACAAAGGGTAGCATTTTTTATGATGAACGTAATGACTCACCTAATTTTCCTAGAGCCTACGGTCTTGCAGGCTGGACAAAAGATGATAAAGAAATAGTCATTTATGATAGATATGATATTTGGAAATTCAATCCTGACACAAAAAAATCTGTTCGATTAACTAATGGCAGAGCAACCAAAACTGTATATCGCTATGAAGAATTGGATAAAGAAAAACACTACTTAAATATTAATGAAAAGTGGATTTTAAGAACCTTTAATGAAACCACTAAAAATGCTGGGTATGCAGAATTCAATCCAAAGAATAATTCTATAAAACAACTCATTGAAGGTCCTTATCGTTATTCCAATTTTCAAAAATCAAAATTGAGTAATACCGTAATTTATTCAAAAGAATCTTTTGAGACTTTTCCTGATATACGCTTAACGGACTTAAATTTTAAAAAAGATATAAAACTTAGCGAAGCGAATCCACAACAATCATCCTATAATTGGGGTACCATTGAATTGGTTAATTGGACTTCGTTAGACGGGAAAGTGTTATCAGGGATGTTGGTTAAACCGGAAGATTTTGACCCAACTAAAAAATATCCTCTACTAGTCAATTTTTATGAACGAAGCTCAGATGGAATTCATAGGCATAGGTATCCAAAACCTGAGCGTTCTACTATTAATTATAGTTTTTTTACAAGTCGAGGTTATGTGATTTTTAATCCCGATGTAGAATATCGAATTGGATATCCGGGAGAAAGTGCATATAACTGTGTTATCCCTGGTGTAACTTCATTAATTGAAAAAGGATTTATTGATAAGGATAATATTGGTGTACAAGGTCATAGTTGGGGCGGTTACCAAATTGCATATTTAGTTACCAAAACCGATATTTTTAAGGCTGCTGAGTCTGGGGCGCCTGTTCCTAATATGATTAGTGCTTATGGCGGTATTAGATGGTGGACTGGTTTAAGTAGACAATTTCAATATGAACACACTCAGAGCAGAATTGGTGGCACTCCATGGGAATACCCCGCTCGATATATCGAGAACTCCCCAATTTTTAATATTGATAAAATCAACACCCCTTTATTGATAATGCATAACGATGCGGATGGTCATGTTCCATGGTATCAAGGCATTGAATTTTTTGTAAGTCTACGTAGATTAGGCAAACCTTCATGGTTTTTAAATTACAACGGAGAACCACACTGGCCATTGAAGTATCAAAATCGAACTGATTTTAGTATTCGCATGGCACAATTTTTTGACCATTATTTAAAAGGAAAACCTAAACCAATGTGGATGGAACGCGGTGTGCCACCAATTGAAAAAGGAATTAAACAAGGCTACCAATTGATTGAAAAATAAATCTTTATCAAACACAAAAGTTCTAAATTTTGAAAATCAGATTTCGTATCTCCTTTTTTATCTTTTGCTTCTTTCTTACTAGTTTATCTTCTCAAATTACTAAACGTGATAGTATAAAACAGCAAGTTGAAAATTTAAAGAAAACATTACCTAATTTCCAAAAAGACACACTTTATATTAATACCCTATTGGACTTAGCATTTGAAAATAGATTTTATAATTTAGACACCCTTTATTTACTAACTAATGAAGCTCTAGGCTTAAGTGAGTCCATAGATTTTAAAATTGGAAAAGCCAAGTGTTATTTCAACTTAGGGACTTTTTTTTCGAAAAAAGGTAAGCATGAGCTGGCACTAAAAAACTTCTCAATTTCAAATAACCAGGCGAAAGAACATGCTGAATATGAATTAGAGTTAACTACTATAGATGCTATTGCATACGAATATGAGTTCAAGGGTAATTTCACTCTAGCACTAAAAACTTATTTAGAAGGAAAAGAAAGAGCCGAATCTTTAAAAAACTTTACATCTCTTGCCAATTTCAATGCTAACATAGCCTCTCTTTATTTACAATTAAATGACTATGATATGGCTCTCAATTACTACACTAAAGCCAAAATTATTAGAGTAAAACTCGGCAAGCCAATTGCCTTGGCAAAAACTAACTGCAACATAGCACACCTTAATATCGATTTAAAGAAATTTGATATAGCACTAAAAAACCTAGATTACTCCCTAAAAATATTTAAAGAAAATGCAATTCTTGATTGGCTCGCGTATGCCTATGAAATAAAAGGAAAGTTATTTCTAAAAAAGAATGAATTTGAAACTGCCGTTCTCTGGTACCAAAAGAGTGAGGCTATTTATAAAGAATTAGATGATGAATACTACCAAATAAGAATGTTACTCGGAATGTCTGAGGCACTTTTAGGTCTTAATAAAAATGAGCTCTCTTTTAAGTATGCCAACAAAGCAAGAAAACTTTCTGAAAAGCTAACTTTTACAAAAGGATCTAAAGATAGTGCTCGCATGTTGTTTTTAATAAATAAAAGTAATGGGGAATTTGAAACCGCTTTGAAGTATTATGAAAAATACCAAACATTAAAAGATTCTTTAAGTATTAAAGAAAATAATAAAGCTCTTATGCTTTTTAAAGCGCAAAAGGAATATGAGGAAGAAAAAGAAGAATTTATCGAAGCAAATGAAGAATTAGTAGCCAAGCAAAAATCATATGTTTTTATATCTATTGGTATTCTAATTTTTCTACTAACCGTCCTTTTTTTAGTTAAAAGAAACGAGAAAAATTATAAATCATTAAATCAAAAATTAATGATTCAACAAGCTAATCTCAAACAGAGTGAAAAACAACTGCGCTATACTAACTTGACAAAAAATAAATTATTTTCAATTGTAGGTCATGATTTACGGGGGCCTATAATTTCTTTTCAAGAACTTATTAAACTCCATTTGAAAGGCTCCATAAGCAAAAAAGAATTTATAGCCTTTGTTCCTAAACTCAAAACATATATTGACAGTATAGCATTTACACTTGATAATCTATTGCATTGGGGACAAACACAAATTAATGGACTAACAACGAATCCAACGAACAACATTGTACAAAATATTTTAGATGACAATATCTCATTACTATCAGAAATAGCTTCAAAAAAATCAATCTCTATTCAAAATAATATTTCATCCAATATTGTTTCTTTTGCAGATGGGAATCATTTAGATGTTGTCGTAAGAAACCTTTTAAACAATGCTCTAAAATTTACCGAAGAAAACGGAGAAATTTCAATAGGAGCAGCCGATAGACTCAATTTCTGGGAAATATATATAAAAGACACGGGTATTGGTATGGATAAAAAAACCATTGATGAAATTTTTAATACGGATAAAACCTATTCGACTGTTGGAACTAATAAAGAAAAAGGTACCGGATTAGGCATTTCATTATGTAAAGAGCTAATTGAATTAAATGGAGGAAAGATTTGGGTAGAAAGTTCTTTGAATATTGGCTCTAGTTTCTTCTTCACACTTCCCAAGTCAGAATTAATTTCTAAATAAATTAAGAGCACTAATTAGTCGTTAAACTCGACGGTAGATTGTCTCCCTCTATTTACAATGAGTTTAGTAACATCAGGCCTTGAATAATGTCCAACGGGATCAAAGTTTTGACGTTCTTCAAATACGCGATTAAAGTCAAGTGTATGATATATTAGGCCTTCTTTGTCAATAATAGGTGCTACCAACCACTCTCCATCTGGCCCTGCGATACAAGAACCTCCATTTGCCAAAGTATCAGGCGCCTCGGATAGTATCTCCTTAATATATGGTGTTTCTTCAGGAAAATTCTCTTTATGCATTAAGGCCGAAACGGAGATGACATAACTGCGAGACTCCCTGGCGATGAATCGGGTAATATCTTTAGTGTTATGGTCACTACCGGGCCAAACTGCTACATGTAAGTCTTCCCCTAGACCATATAATGCAGCTCTTGGTAATGGCATCCAATTCTCCCAACAGTTAAGTCCCCCAACAGTAAATTGTTTTAGGGGATGCACTTGTAATCCATTTCCATCGCCAGGTGCCCATGTTAAACGTTCGTCATAAGTTGGTTGTAATTTTCTATGGACAGATTTAATTTCGCCCTGTTCATTAATATAAACCAAGGACGCATAAATACTATGACCTCCCCTATTTTTTGCCCTTTCCATTATGCCCAAATAGATGGCAATTGAATATTCTTTAGCTAAATCACAAATACTATTTAATTCTCCAGATTCTATTTGAATAGAATTACGAACATAATGTGCATGAAGCTGTTTATTAACTTCTAGATTCCATTTAGCTCCTTGGGTGAGTGCCAACCAAAACGGATAACCAGGAAGCAAAGCTTCGCCAAAGACGATTAGTTCACTCTTATTTTGCGAGGCCTCAATAATTGATGCTTCAATTTTCGCAATTGTTGCTTTTTTATTAAGCCAAACTGGAGCTATTTGAGCTAATGCCACATTCAATAAATTCTCCATTATATAATTCTATTTAAGACCAAATCAACATCAATTAAAAGGATACTAAAAACCCCAACCACTATTATGAACTTTAAAATATTATGAAGCCAAACGTAATGTTTTTTATCAGTTGCTCTAAATAATAAAATAATAAAAAACACCAATAACAGCATACTACCTGTAAAGTAAACATACATTAAACCAACATCAAACTTAGTTACTAGAAGCCATGCTGGTATAAGGGTGAAAATCACTAAAAACATTATTAAAGATTTTGCTTTTCTAGCTCCATAAAGAATAGGAATGGTCCTATAATTCTGAGCCAAATCACCTGCAATATTTTCCAAATCCTTAATCATTTCTCTTGCCAGCATCAATAAGAATAAAAACAACGCATGAACAAAAATTACAGCTTCAAAATTTTTATAATAAACAAAAACCACAAAAAACGGAGCAATCGCCAAAGTAGTGGAAACCAAGTTTCCTAAAAAAGGAATTCGTTTCAACTTATGAGAATACAGCCAAATTCCAAAGATATAGGCCGAAAAAAACAAAACCGCCCTAAATGATATATAGCTTGCTGCCAAAACTGCAATAAAATTTAAAACAAAATAGGTAGTCAATTTAAAGCGCTGACTTACCAACCTATCTAACATACTTTTGGTTGGTTTATTAATAAGGTCTTTTTCAGCATCATAAAAATTATTTATGATGTAGCCTGATGCAATTACTAAAGCAGAAGCGGTGACAATTAAAAAAAGATTAATATCGAAAACAACAGTTCTTAAAGGTAAATTAGGTGAAAGTATGTAAATGGATGCCAAATACTGGGCAAAGGTTATCATTAGAATATTATATCCTCTAACAACAGAAAATAGACTCAACAACTTAAAAAGAAGGAGTTTATTTTTTCTAGTAAACATGTTTTGATTTTAGAAGTTGTAAACCACTTCTAAGTTATGACCTTTTAACGAAATTTTTGCTTTATCAATATCTTCAGTAAAACCTAAAATATAGCCTCCGCCACCTGAACCACATAACTTGAGATAATAATCATTGGTTTCGATACCTCTTTTCCATAAATCATGAAACTGTTTAGGAATCATAGGTTTAAAATTATCTAAAACCACATGAGATAGTTGCTTCATGTGACCAAAAAGACTCTTAATATCACCATTTAAGAAATGATCGACACAAGCATCAGTATGCTTGATAAATTTATCTTTAAGCATACTTCTAAAGCCCTCTTGCTTCATTTGCTCCATAAAAATCTGTACCATTGGAGCAGTTTCACCAGTAATTCCACTATCCAATAAAAATACAGCTCCCTTACCCGCCCTGTTTTGAGTTGGTAAACTTGTGGACTCAATATTGTCTTTGGAATTAATCAGTATTGGCAAACTTAAGTAACTATTTAAAGGATCTAAACCAGAAGATTTTCCATGAAAAAAAGATTCCATTTGACCAAAAATGGTTTTCAACTTTAAAAGTTTTTCTCGTGTTAAATTTTCTAGAACGGTAATTTTATCAAGTGCATATTTATCATAAATAGCTGCAACTAATGCACCACTGCTTCCGACTCCATAGCCTTGTGGTATAGAGCTATCAAAATACATTCCATCCGAAACATCATTTCTAAGCGATTCAATATCAAATTCAAAAAGTCCATCAGCCAGAAGATTACCAATATGTTCGGAAAAACCAATCAAACTTTGATTTGATTTGACCGCTTCATAAGACGGATTATCATCTGTCTTCAATGCACCTTTAAAAAAATTATAAGGAATTGAAAGGCCTTTAGAATCTTTTATAATTCCATATTCGCCAAACAGCAGAATTTTTGAATAGAATAATGGTCCTTTCATAGGTTTTGAATGATAAACTTAAATTTTGTTTAATCACTTCGCTTGTAAAGATAAACAAAGTGAGGTCTAAATCAAAAGTTTACACTATAGTTTGGCTTGGCTTTAAGAGAAAACGTGTAAATCCATTAAAAATTATGGACATCCTTAAGCTATTTTTGTTGCCCCTTGACCAATCCGATCACAAATATAATGTCCGTTCTCACAGTACACAACTAATTCATCTTGAATAAATTGAATTGCTTTTTCTTTTACCATTTCAGGATATAAAACATGAACATTTGCACCAGCATCAAGCGTAAAACAAATAGGGGTATTCGTAGCTTCACGGAAAGACCAAATTTTATTAATAATTTCCAAAGTATTTGGCTTCATTAAAATAAAATAAGGCAAACTCGTCATCATCATTGCATGTAAGATTAACGCTTCACTTTCTACAATTTTAATAAACTCATTCAAATCTCCTTTTTCAAACACTTGCTCTAACTTATCTAAATTGTTATGAGCCTGCTCAAATCTTTGATTTGCAAATGGGTGATTGTGCATTAACTCATGACCAACCGTACTACTTACGGTTTTCTGTCCTTTATGAACTAATAAAATGGTATCATGATAATTCATAAAATTTGAGTGCACCTTAAATGGATAAGAAACGCCAAACAAATTAGAACTTTCTTTTATTCCTCCATACTTTCCCCATTGTATAAAAGGACCCTCGATGCTTCTGCAAGCACTACCTGAACCCAAACGCGCAAGAAAAGATGCTTTTCGGTTAAAATATGATTGAGTAATTTCTGGGTTTAATTGTTTTTCTATTGACATAACGCAAAGCGCCAATGCTCCCATTCCACTTGCTGAAGAAGCAATTCCGCTACTATGAGGGAAGGAATTAGATGTTTCTATCTTTAAATGACATGATTTAAGAAAAGGCACATACTTATCAATTCTTTCAAAAAATGTCTGAATCTTCGGTTTAAAATCTTGATTTTCCTTTCCATCAAAAAATAAATCAAACGAAAAGTCAGATGATATTTTATCTAGCTTTTTGTAGGTAACAGTAGTTGTAGTTGCACAGGCATCAAGTGTAAAACTTATAGATGGATTAGCAGGAATCTGATTTGGTTTTTTACCCCAATATTTTACTAAAGCGATGTTACTAGGAGCCTTCCAACCAACTCTTCCTTCTGAAGATATTACAAACTCGTCATCAAAGATGAAATTATTCTCGGTCATTAAAAGCAATTTTAGCAAAGATAAATGAAGTACCGCTATGGTAGCGTTCAATTGAAATTAATTGTTATTTTAGTAAGAATTGCACTACCATGAGAAGAAAAGTCACCAAAATAGTAATTGCTGTAATTGTTTGCCTTTTAATTGGTTTCTTATCTAGTTTTGCTACCCAAAGTTCTGTGAATGATTGGTATATAACCTTAAATAAACCGAGTTTTAACCCGCCTAACTGGCTATTTGCTCCTGTATGGACTATACTCTATGTCATGATGGGGGTTGCTGCGGGAATCGTTTGGGGCAAAGGATTTCATCATGTTTGGGTCAAAACTGCACTTTATCATTTCGGTTTTCAGCTGTTATTAAATGCATCATGGAGCATTATCTTTTTCGGACTAAAAAATCCTTTAGCTGCTTTGTTTGTCATTTTAATACTTTTAGTACTAATTGTGTTAACCATAAGATGGTTTAACGTCGTAAGTAAAAAAGCTGCTATTTTAATGGTTCCATATTTGTTTTGGGTTCTTTTCGCAACAGCATTAAATTTTAAAATTTGGGAATTAAATTAAGTTTTTGAGCTCATTCATTAATGAACTTAAGAGGTCATTTCAATCATTTTTTTAAGAGTATTCAGATTACGAGTTGTGGCATTTACTTTAAGCTTTTTTTCTATCAAATTGTTATTCAACTTAGCCCTTCCAGCACCTTTTTTGCAATTTAAATAAACACAATTTTCAGTAACGAAAAATTCTTCATTAATAAATTGCAATTCTTTAAAATCGTTCACTAGAAATTTATCAGGCTCATCAATTAAAAAGGTGAAATATAAATTCTTTTCATCTGCATTTTTAAATGGAATACCTTCCAAAATATTAACAAGAGTTACTTTAGTTGTTAGTAATACGGGAACATCAAACCCAAAATCTTGTTTGATACTTTTTTCAATTATTGATTGTAATTCTTTAAATGGCTTTTTAGATTTAATAACCAAATTTCCGCTTTGTATATATGTTTTTACATTGTCAAATCCTCTCTTACCTAAAGTTTCTTTCAACTCAGCCATCTTAATTTTTTTCCGACCGCTAACATTTATTCCTCTTAAAAAACAGATATAAGACTTCATTATAATTTTTGCTTTGTTCTAAAACTAGCACATTTATTTTTAGTAAATTCCGTGAACTAATTAATATTTATGAGTGAGTATATTTTAGCCTTAGATCAAGGCACAACCAGTTGTAGGGCTGTCGTTTTTGATAAGAAAGGCGTCATAGTTTCTATAGCTCAAAAAGAGTTTACCCAAATTTTTCCAAAACCAGGATGGGTAGAGCATGATGCTACAGAAATATGGTCAACTCAGGCAGGTGTTGCTGCAGAAGCAGTTACAAAAAAAGGTTTAGAAGGGCAAGCAATAGCTGCAATAGGCATCACAAATCAACGTGAAACAGCTGTTGTATGGGATAGAAAAACCGGAGAACCTATTTATAACGCCATTGTTTGGCAGGATAAAAGAACTGCAAGCTTTTGCGATGAGTTAAAAGCGAACGGAAACACTGATTTGATTCGTGAAAAAACAGGTCTGGTCATTGATTCTTATTTCTCGGCAACTAAGGTAAAATGGATATTAGATAATGTTGAAGGAGCAAGAGCGAAAGCTGAATCTGGTGAATTAGCTTGGGGTACAATTGACTCTTGGTTAATTTGGAAAATGACTCAAGGAAAATTACATATTACCGATGTAACAAACGCCTCTCGTTCCTTGATTTTTAATATTAACTCAATGGAATGGGACGAAGAGCTTCTAGAAATTTTTACCATTCCTAAGAGTATGTTGCCAGGCGTAAAACAATCAAGCGAAGTATACGGTCATACAAGTCCTAACTTTTTTGCTAATAAAATACCTATTGCAGGTATTGCCGGTGATCAGCAAGCCGCTCTTTTTGGACAAATGTGCAACAAAAAAGGAATGGTTAAAAACACCTATGGAACTGGCTGTTTTATGCTCATGAACATTGGAGATAAACCTACAAAATCAAAAAACAATCTCTTAACCACCGTTGCTTGGAAGATTAATGGACAAACAACCTATGCCCTTGAAGGAAGTATTTTTATTGCTGGGGCTGTTGTTCAATGGCTTCGTGATAGTTTGAAAATTATTCAAAAGTCGGCCGATGTTGAAGCTTTGGCCAGTACAGTTAAAAACTCCGAAGGTGTTTATTTTGTGCCAGCATTTGCGGGATTAGGTGCTCCTCATTGGAACCAACAGGCCCAAGGAACTCTGTTTGGACTAACAAGAGGCAGCACTGATGCGCACATTGCTCGCGCAGCTTTGGATTCCATCGCCTACCAAACAATGGATATATTAAAAGCAATGGAAGCTGATTCCAATGTTTCAATAAAAGAACTTCGGGTAGATGGTGGTGCTACTGTAAATGATTTATTAATGCAGTTTCAGTCAGATGTTTTAAATACGATAACTGTACGCCCAAAGATTATTGAGACTACGGTTATGGGGGCAGCATATTTGGCAGGATTAGCTGTTGGGTTTTGGAAAAGTCAAGAAGAAATTCAAGATATTTGGCAAACTGATATACATTTTAAACCAACCTCTGATAGAAAAACAATTGATGACGGAATTAAAGGTTGGTACAAAGCAATTGATGCCCTAGAACATTGGACAAAAAATTAAGTAAAAATCTTTTTAAATAAAACCAAAATATGAGTCCATTTGTAGCCGAAATTGTCGGCACCTTTCTTTTAATTCTTTTAGGTTGTGGTGTTAATGCCAATGTTTCATTAAACAAGACTTATGGTAGCGGCTCAGGCTGGATTGTTACTACAACCGGTTGGGCATTAGCAGTTTATACAGGCGTGGTGGTTGCAGGGCCTTATAGCGGTGCGCACTTAAACCCTGCTGTTAGTATTGGATTAGCTTTTGCTGGAGAATTTTCGATATATGATGTACCCAAATACATAATCGCGCAGTTTATAGGTGCGATGCTAGGAGCATTTTTTGTTTGGTTAATGAATAAAGATCATTTTAACATAACTGAGGATGGAGATGCCAAACGTGGTGTTTTTTGCAATACTCCTGCAATCAAAAATATTCCGATTAATATTTTGACTGAAATATTAGGAACTTTCGTCTTAGTATTTGCAGTATTGTTTTTTACTGATGCAACAATTACAGATGATAATACCATTATCGGTCTGGGTTCACTTGGTGCTTTACCAGTTGCATTAATTATATGGTCAATTGGTCTTTCTTTAGGAGGAACAACGGGTTACGCAATTAATCCAGCTCGTGATTTAGGTCCGAGAATTATTCATGCTTTGGTTCCCATAAAAAATAAGGGCTCTCACGGTTGGGGGTATTCTTGGGTTCCTGTTGTTGCACCAATTATAGGTGGAATTTTGGCGGCTTTTATTGCTGGGTATTTACAATAGCTTGAGCTGCAATATAGGCTCCAGTCCATGCATTTTGAAAATTAAACCCGCCAGTAATGGCATCAATATTTATAACTTCTCCGGCAAAATAGATGTTCTTTAGTTTTTTGCTTTCAAAAGTTTTAAAATTAATTTCTTTCAAATCAACCCCACCAGCTGTAACAAATTCTTCTTTAAAAGTACTTTTCCCTTCTACTTTCAATGTACATCTTGTTAACTGCCTTGATAAAGATCTAATGCTTTCTTTTGAAACGTCAGCCCACCTCAGCTCAGGTGTTATTCCTGAAGCTTTTACCAAACTGTTCCATAGACGTCTTGGAATATCAACAGCTTTTGTTTTTAAGATTGTCTTTTTAGCTTCGACCTCTTTTATTTCCATAAATAAACGCTCCAATGACATAGTACTATATTCGGGCAACCAATTTACCTCAATTCGGAAATTATAGTTCAGCTCATTTAAAACAGCTGCTCCCCATGCAGATAATTTTAAAATGGCAGGACCACTTAAGCCCCAATGTGTAATTAACAAGGGCCCTTCAGATTCCAAAAGAGATTCTTGCCTAACGGCACTCTTAAGTTGTATGGAAATCTTTGCATCGTACTTTTTCTTTGGTAGTACTCTGACCTCGGCTTTGGTACTTAAACCTTGAATTCCTTTTATTCTTTCGTCTTTTATATTAAACGTAAATAAAGATGGTACTGGAGGTATTATGCTGTGACCCATTTTTTGTAGTAAATCCCACATTTTTGGACTGCTACCAGTTGCGATAAGAAGTTTTTGACAATGGTAAAATTTATTTTTAGTAGCCACTTGCCAGCCTTCATTTATTTCTGAAGATTGTTCAATTAATTTGATGGGGTTATTACGAAGAACCTCAATAGAATACTTTTCAGTCGCATTCAAAAAACAATCTATAATACTTTGAGAACTATTAGAAACAGGAAAGATTCTACCATCTTCTTCGATCTTTAAAGGAACCCCCCGTTCCTCAAAGAACTGCATAATATCGCCAGTACTATGGGTATGAAACGGCCCTAATAATTCTTTTTTACCACGAGGATAATTATTAATAAGTTCTTGAGGGTTAAACTCAGCATGCGTAACGTTGCAACGGCCACCACCAGATATTTTTACTTTACCCAGGACGGTTTTGCCTCGTTCAAAAATTGCAATTTTCTGTTTGGGATTATTTTCTGCAATTTGAATTGCGGCGTAAAAGCCTGCAGCCCCGCCACCTGCAATAATTACATCATAAATCACTGAACTCTATCTGGGTAATTGGTAAAAACACCATCTACACCAAAATCTAACATTTGTTGTAAATCTTCAGGTTCATTTACGGTATAAGTATATACCTTAAAACCTTCATTTTGTATTTGCTTTACTTTTTCAGCTGTTAAGGTTTTGAACCAAGGATTAACTGCAACGGCATTCAATTCTTTTGCCATCGCTATTGCTTCATCAAAAGCTTCATCTTCAGTTAAAACAGCTATTGCTCTATCAGGATTCAATTCTCGAGTGTATTTCAATTCGTCCCAATTAAAGCTTGAAATCACAAAATTTTCAGAGCTCCAACCATGCTTTTCAGCATAGTAGTTGGTAATGAAATTTACTCGGTCGGCGGTATTAGTACCTTTCAATTCTATATTTAGTGCAACTTTATTATCAATTAATTTAAGAACTTCTTGAAGTGTTGGTATTCTATGATTGCCATCTAAAATCACCTGTTTTAAATCACCAATATAATACTCTTCAATATTACCTGGAGCGTTAGAAATTCTATCTAAGGTTTGATCATGAAAGACCATGATTTCACCACTTTTAATTTTAAAAACATCAATTTCAATCATATCTACACCCAAGTCCAATGCCTTTTGTATAGATGCAAGTGTATTTTCGGTTTCGTAACCCATTGCACCTCTATGGCCAATAACTAAAAGTTCTTTTTTATCCATTTCACATGAACTTAGTAATGTCAAACAAAAAATTCCCCAGAATAAAACTTTCTTCATTTTCATTTATCTTAATTAATGCCTAAAAATACAATTTGAGAAACTATTCATTTCTGAAATTAAGCCTATTATTTATTTTTATTATTCTATGACGCGAAAAATATAAGACTGTAATGGCTTTAATGAAACTTGAATTTTTCCAATACCATTATCGATTTCTATAGTTTCAAAATTACCATATAATTCATCTTTAATTTTATATTGTTGATTTTTTAAATTCCATTTTGCTACAATATCTTTCGGTAGTTTCAATTCGAAATCAAAGCTTTCAATTTCATCAAAATTAGAAACAATAATTAACTTTTCATCTTCGCTCCACCTCACGAAAGACAATACTCTATGATTGTAACCTTCTGTATTTTCTTTATTGTAAAAATGAACTTCTTGATATGCCTCCATTAAGGCAGAACTGTTAATTGTAAAATTTAGAAGTCTCTTATAAAAATCACGGAGCTCTTTTTCTGAGTCCGTAAGTTGTCCTCCATCGTACTTTTTATTATTCACCCAACGTTGATGTGCAGGGACTCCAACATAATCAAATATTGAAGTTCTTGTTGGGCTCCCAAAACCAGCATTTTCTGAACCATCTTCTCCTACTTCTTGGCCAAAATAAATCATAGTAGGTGATGAACTTATAGTTGCAGAAACAACCATTGCTGGCATTGCTATTTCAGCTTTTCCTACAAAATCAGGGCTTGCTATCCTTTGTTCATCATGATTCTCTAAAAAATGAAGCATATGATGTTCAATGTCTTTTAAACCATTTTGAACAACAGGTATATGATCAGTCCAGCCATAACCTTTCATAATATGTTTTATACTATCATATAACTCTACTTTATCATAGAGGTAATCCATTTTTCCTTTATAAATATAATCTCTGTACAATTTAGGGTTATATACTTCTGCTAAAATAAAAGCATCTTGGTTCTTCATTTTTATCGATGAGTTTAAGAAGCTCCAAAACTCCACGGGTACCATTTCTGCCATATCAAATCGAAAGCCATCTACTCCAAAATCTAGCCAATACAAAGTGATGTCTCTAAATTTATACCATGAATCAGGTAAGTCTTTATTCTTCCAAAATTCAAAGTGAGATTTAAAATCTTCTTGTGCATATTGACTTGGAAGGGTTTCAAAATCATAAGAACCATCTGGTCGAACACCGTAATTAATTTTAACAGTTTCATACCAATCATTAGTATGTGGTCGAACAGATCTAGAACCATTGCCAGTCCATTTAGCAGGTGCTTCTTTAAATTTGGAATCAACTAAATTATTTTTGGCACCTCCTAAGGGCAAATATCCATCTTGCCATTCAGGAACTTCAAACTCACTATTGGGAATATAATAGAAATTATTGTCCCTAGAATATTCCACATTAGTATTATCATCAGCGCCAAAATCCTTTACGCCTTTCGGGTTGGTTAAACCTTCATAATTTCGGGCAACGTGATTAGGCACAATATCAATAATTACTTTCATACCGTGTTGGTGAGTCCTATCTATCAAAGCCTTAAATTCTTCTAATCGATTAATAGGATTAAGAGCCAAATCAGGATTCACGTTGTAATAATCTTTCACCGCGTAAGGGGAACCAGCTCTACCTTTAACAACATCAGGATCATCATGTGATACTCCAATTGATGAATAATCATTGATAACTGCATGATGCGGCACACCTGTATACCACATATGTGTAATACCTAAGTCTTTAATTTCTTGAAGGGCCTTATCATCAAAATCATCAAATTTACCTACACCATTTTCCCGTAGCGTTCCCCAAGGTTTATTTGTGGTATTAGTATTCCCAAAAAGACGAGTAAAAACCTGATAAACCACCACTTTCCTTTTTTGCATAACTTCAGGTTCTATTTTTTTAATGTTTTCTCTTTTACAGCTATGAATTAAAGCAACTACGATGATGGTCAAGGTTAAAAGTCTTTTCATACATTGACTTGTTTGCCTGGTAGTAAGATTACACGTTGATTATTTACTCTTATTGACATTTCTTCTTGACCTGTTAGTTCAAAAGAAGTGTTATCAACAGAAACACTAACCTTGATTATCCTATTTCTAAAATTGACTTTAAATGAATAAGATTTCCACTGTTTTGGAATTTGAGGAGTAAAACAAAGTTTATCTTCAAGCACCCGCATACCGCCAAACCCTTCAACAATACTCATCCAAGTACCTGCCATTGAAGTAATATGTAAACCTTCTTCAACTTCTTTATTATAATCATCTAAATCTAATCGAGAAGTTCGCAAATAAAATGTGTAAGCCTGATCCATCCGGCCTAGTTTAGCCGCTTGAATACTATGTACACATGGTGATAATGAAGACTCGTGTACTGTAAAAGGTTCATAAAAATCAAAATGTTTCTCTAATTCTTCTATAGAAAAATCTTCTTCAAAAAGATAAAATCCTTGTAAAATATCAGCTTGTTTTATGTAAGGTGAACGCAAAATTCTATCCCAACTCCATTTTTGATTAATTGGTCGATCTGATTTAGCCAAATCATTAACCTTAATCAGTTCTTTATCTAAGAACCCATCTTGCTGCAAAAATATTTGATGCTTTTTTGAGAAAGGAAAGAACATATTAGACGCAACTTCATCCCATAAATCCGTCTCATCAGAAGTCAATTTGGTATGGGCAATGATTCGATCATAATCAACCGGATATCCATCTTTAACTTTTTGCAATTGTTTTAATGTGTATTTGATACACCATTTTGCTAAATAGTTCGTATACCAATTATTATTGATATTATTTTCATATTCATTAGGTCCAGTAACACCTAAAATGACAAACTTTTTCTTTTTTGATGAGTAATTAGCACGTTGATGCCAGAATCGAGCAATGCCTATTAACACCTCAAGACCCATTTCAGGTATATAACTATAGTCACCTGTAAAACGGTAATAATTATAAATTGCAAAAGCTATTGCTCCGTTTCTATGTATTTCTTCAAAAGTAATCTCCCATTCGTTATGACATTCTTCTCCATTCATGGTTACCATAGGATATAATGCCGCACCGTTTGAAAAACCTAATTTTTTCGCATTCTCAATAGCTTTTTCTAAATGATTGTAACGATATTCCAATAAACTCCATGCCACTTCTTGGTTTTTAGTAGCCATATAAAATGGAAGACAATACGCTTCAGTATCCCAGTAGGTACTACCGCCGTACTTTTCTCCAGTAAATCCTTTAGGACCAATATTCAATCTAGAATCTTTACCTAAATAAGTTTGATTTAATTGAAAAATATTGAAGCGAATGCCTTGTTGAGCTTTAACATCACCTTCAATTGTAATATCACTCATTTCCCAAATAGCAGCCCAAGTTTGTTTTTGCTTTTTTAATAAAACCTCAAATCCTAATTCTGAAGCTTCATTTAAAAGATGATTTGCGGCATCAATTAGTTCTGAAGGTTTATGATTTGTTGAAACAGTATATCCACCATACTTAGTTAATGTAATAGTTTCGTTTGTTTTAAGTTCATGCTGAAATTGGCAACCAACAACAAGCTCTTCATCTTGAAGCTCTAAAACTTCAATCATTTGATTGTTGACTTCTGCTGTGGCTTCCATAAAAGTACATGTAGCAAAATTGGTTTTCATGGTGTGTGCTTCGATAAAAGCACGATTGCCAATTGAAGCTACACTTGTAGTATTCCAAAATTTATCGTCCCAGTTACTATCTTCATTAGTTATACCGCTATCAATGTAAGGTGTCATTCTGATATTAGCATCCGAATTCAAGACCGTCAATTTATATTCAATGGCACCAAGCTCATCTAAGTCCAAACTTAAAAATCGTTGAACATCAACTTTTACTTCAATATCATTGGGTAGAGTGGCTTGAAAACTGCGTATATACCAACCTTCTTTCATGTTTAATTCTCTCTTAAAAGAAGTAACCTTTTTACAAGTGGCCAAGTCAAGCGCTTGTTCATTAACATGAATATTGATTCCAATCCAATTTGGAGCGTTTAGAACTTTAGCAAAATATTCTGGATATCCGTTTTTCCACCATCCTACTCTAGTTTTATCTGGGTAATAAACACCTGCTATGTAGCTTCCTTGAAAAGTATCGCCGGAATAGTACTCTTCAAAATTAGCACGCTGACCCATAGCGCCGTTACCAATACTAAATAGGCTTTCAGAAGATTTAACTCTATCTGTTTCAAAACCCTCCTCAATAAGTGACCAAGGGTTTGGCTTTATATAATCTTGATTCATTAAAACTGCAGAATTTGCGCAAATTTAATTAATTGTAGAATCACGTTCAATTAATGTAGGCTCTAAAATTTTAGTTTGAAACGTTTCAGATTCATCTTCACTTTCAACTTTTTCTATTAACATTTCTGCTGCTAATTCACCCATCTTTTCTCCATGTTGAGCAATAGCAGTCAAACTCGGATTAGCATATTTTGACAAAAGTCCGTCAGTAAAGCCAATAAAAGATATATCCTCAGGTATTTTTAAGCCATTGTCTTTAACGCATCGCATTCCATAAATAGCAAAAATTTCATTTACACATAGTACAGCATCAATATCTGCTTTTTCAAAAAATTCTTTGAAAAGTTCTTCTTGCATGCCCATACTTGGCAACCTTAATATAATATCATTATCTACTTTGATATTATTATCATTCAAGGCCTTTAAATATCCATCTGTTCTGGCTTTACTTACGCTCAGATAGTCTTCAGTAGTAACGAGGGCTATTTTCTTTCTTCCTTCTTCAATGAGCTTTTTTGTAGCAATGTAGGCTCCCATTTTATCATCGATAATAATTTTATCACAATTAACCGCATTGGTTACTCTATCGAAAAGAACTAATGGTATACCTTGTTCTGTTACCTCTTTCAGATGATTGTAATCATTCCTCAATTGTGTATCAGATGATAAGGACATTATAAATCCATCTATACTTCCATTAGCCAGCATCTCCATATTAATGACTTCTTTATCAAAAGACTCATCTGATAAGCATACAATTACATTGTATCCTTTAGTATTGGCATGTTTTTCAATTCCTCGAACCACAGTGGTAAAAAAATGGTGTACTATATCCGGAATTACCACACCTATGTTTTTAGTTCGCTTATTTTTTAAACTTATGGCTATATTATTGGGTTTATAGTTATAAAGTTTTGCGAATGCTTGAATCTTTTCCTTTGTGTCTCTGCTGATTTCCTCACTATTCTTAAGCGCCTTGGAAACTGTAGAAATTGACACTTCTAATTCTTTTGCGATATGCTTTAAAGTGATTTTTTGCTTTAACATAAATATTTCAGTAAAGAGTATTGAACCTCGGAAATTAACTAATATATAATTAAGGTAGAATTTAAGTTAGGATTTAACATAAAAAGCCTTATTCACTAAAAAATAAAAAATAGTATATTTGCCCGTATTTTATTAGATTTCGTATTAATAACCTAGGTTATTTACGAATTAGATAATTTAACACCTTTACAATTATTATTGCCATATCGCCCAAAGTTATTAACACGAAACCGTTTTCGTGGTTTTGGGTTTTTGGCCAAAACTAGAATTAACATTTTTTTTACATATGTTTAATGCTTGAATTTAAATTAACTAAACTTAAAATTAATTATTTATGAAGATTACGCTACTTAAAGGCTTACTGCTAATTGGAGCATTCGTGTGCTTTGGTGCAGCAAAAGCCCAGACGGTATCAGGTACTATTTCTGATGCTAATGGTCCACTACCAGGGGCGAGTGTCTTGGTAAAAGGTACAACAAATGGTACTCAAACTGACTTTGATGGTAATTACACCCTTAATAATGTGGGTGATGATGCAACCTTAGTAGTTAGCTACATTGGGTTCAAAACATTCGAAACTGCTGTAAATGGCAGATCCTCAATTAATGTAACTCTAGAAGAAGATGCACAAGCACTTGATGAAGTGGTTATCATTGGTTACGGTAGTACTACCGTGAAAGATGCTACTGGATCGGTTGCCGCAATTACCTCGGATGAATTTAATAGCGGTGCTATTGTAGCCCCTGAGCAATTAATTCAAGGTAAAACCGCTGGTGTTAATATTCAACAATCAAGTGGTGAACCAGGTGCTGGTATCCAAGTGAATATTAGAGGTTCCAATTCTGTACGTGGTAATAACAATCCACTATTTGTAGTCGACGGAGTTCCATTATTTGGTGAAAATACTGATGCACAAGGTGATACCGGAAACGGTGGAAGTGATGTTGGTAATCCATTGAACTTCTTAAACCCAAGTGATATTGAAAGCATGAGTATCCTTAAAGATGCCTCTGCTACGGCCATTTATGGTTCTCGTGGTGCTAATGGTGTTATCATTATTACAACAAAAAGTGGTAGAGCAGGTTCAGGAGGAACATGGGAGCTTTCTTCTAACATTAGCGTAGCGTCTCCGGTAAGACAATTTGACTTACTAAATAGAGATGAGTACTTATCTGCTGTTACTCAGTTTGGTGGTAATGCTGCTGCTAACGATTTTGGTGCAGATACAGATTGGCAAGAATATATTTTGCGTTCTGCAACATCTACTAATCACAATTTAGCCTATTCTCAGAACTATGGTTCAGGTAATGTAAGAGCAACTTTCGGTTACCAAAAGCAATTCGGTGTTATCGAAAAGTCTGAATTCGAAAGAATCACGGGAAGAGTAAATTGGAACCAACGTTTCTTAGATGATAAGTTAACGCTTGCTATACAAACTTCTATTTCACGCACTAATCGTGAACAACCGCCAGTTGCTGCTGGAGCTGGATTTAGAGGTGATATTCTTGGTGCTGCTTACTCTGCAAATCCAACATGGCCTGCCAACCCAGGTTTTGATGATGGCGGTGGTCTTACTCAGCCAGCTAATTACTTGAATGAAACTCAAAACATAACTAACACCAACAGATATCTTTTAAATGGTTCTGTAAACTATGCGTTTACACCAGAACTTAGTGGTAAAGTTAATTTGGGTTATGATGTTTCTGATAGTGAAAACGTATCGGTACTTTCTTCAAATCTACAGAACTTCAATGGCATAGAAGGTTTAGGTTTCGGAACGTTTAATTCATTAGAACGAGAAAACTCTACTCTAGAAGTGACTTTAAGTTACAATAAAGATTTAGGCAATTCTAATTTAGATATTGTTGCTGGGTATGCATTTCAAGACTTTAGAACTTTTGGTTTTAACTCTCAAGGTCGAGGCTTTGGAACAGCAAACCTTAACGAAATGGGTCAGGATTTAGTAAATACAATTAATGGTGCTCAAGGAGTCATCTCTGGCGGTTATCAACAATTTGCTTATGGAATAAACAGTTCAGGTTTAGTTGTAAATAGATTATTCCCGAGTCCTGTAACTGAAATCTTGCCTTTTACATTTGGTAGAGATGTGCAATCAGCTACTTTTGATCAATTCGATAACACTGATGAATTACAATCATTCTTTGCTAGAGTTAATTATAGTATAAATAGCAAGTATTTGTTTACAGGTACTTTTAGAGCTGATGGTTCTTCAAGGTTTGGACCTGATAATCAGTATGGGTACTTCCCTTCTGGTGCATTTGCATGGCAAATGGCTGAAGAAGATTTCATAGGTGATAATGTTTCTACTTTAAAACTGCGTTTGAGTGCAGGTATTGTAGGTAACCAAGCTGGTTTAGGGTACGGTAACTTCGTAACACGTGAACGTTTTACAGGAATAGGAACACAAACATCGCTTGAAATTTTTGAAAATAACTTTGGTACTGCACCAGTGGCGTTTGAAAGAACTGACCTTAGATGGGAAGAGACTTTAAACTTAAACGTTGGTTTAGACTTTGGTTTTAATAACGACAAGTTTAGTGGTAGCCTTGATGTTTATAGTAATACTACTAATGACTTATTATTGCAATTACCACCAGCATTCCCTTCTGTAAGTGCATTCCAATTTGGTAATGTAGATGCTAGTGTTGTTAACCAAGGTATTGAATTAGCTTTAGGTTATGATTTTATTGAAACTGACAAAGCTTCTTTCTCTGCTAACTTTAACATTGCATACAATCAAAACGAGATACAAGATTTTACTGGGGCAATAAATACTGGTGAAATTAACGGCCCTGGTCTTTCGGGCGCTTTTGCTCAAAGATTTGAATCTGGTTATTCTTTATTTTCATACTACATGGCGACCTTCGAAGGTTTTGATGGTGAAGGAAATCCTATTTATACGGATATTGACGGTAACGGTGTTGGTGATCCAGATGCAGATAAGTCTTTTGTTGACAAAGATGGTCTACCAGATGTAACTGCTGGTCTTTCTCTTAACGCTAGTATCGGTAATTGGGATGTAACAACTTTCTTCTCTGGACAATTTGGCTTCTCAGTATATAATAACACAGCTAACGCTTTGTTTAATGCTGGACAAATTGGTACTGCAAGAAATATTACTCAAAATGTAGTAACTAGTGGTGAAAATCCAGGAGCATCTACTGCTGTTTCGACTCGTTTCTTAGAAAGTGGAGATTTTGTTCGTTTTCAAAACGCAACCATTGGGTACAATGTGCCTCTAAGTAGTGATAATGCGCTTAAGAGTTTACGTCTTTCCCTTACAGGTCAGAACTTATTCTTAATTACGGATTATAGTGGTATTGACCCAGAAGTAAATGTGGCTACGGCTACACTTGGTTCAGGAGTGCCTACTAGAGGAATCGATTGGTCAGCATTCCCGCGTCCAAGAACAATCACTTTTGGCATAAATGCTACATTTTAATTAAAAAATTGTAAGAAATCATGAAAAAAAATTCAATTAAAATTTATTTAATGTTTTCCCTTTGTGCACTGGTTTTTGCCTCTTGTACAGATTTGGAAATCGACGAAACGGATTCATTCATTAGCGAAGGCTTTCAAGGTCTTCAAGATCCAGCCTCAAGTTTAAACTCGCTTTATGGAAATTTTGGGGCACTGGGTGACCAGGCGAACACTTTTGCTTTGAATGAGGTTACTACTGATGCCTTTCTTATCCCTACAAGGGGTGCGGATTGGGGTGATAACGGTCGTTGGAGAAAGCTACATACGCATGAGTGGGGCCTTGAAGAAACTGACATCCTTACACCATTTCAACAATGGACTTCAGCTCAGCTTTTGGCATCTAGAATATTAGATTCTAGAAGTAATGCCGATGCCGGTACTGCTGCGCAAGCCAATTTTTTAAGAGCTTATGCAATGTGGATGACACTTGATTTGTATGGTCAAGTTCCATTTAGAGATACTCAATTACCTGACAGTGATTTACCTACTGTTTTATCCGGAGCTGATGCTGTTAACTTTATAGTTGCAGATCTTGACGCTGCAATTGCTGGTTTACCAACTGTGTCTCCTGGAGATATGGATAATTTAAGACTTGCATCCAAGGCTTCTGCTCGTTTTCTTAAAGCGAAAGTTCTTTTAAACAAACATGTCTATGAAACACAATTGAGTGGCGGCGGAGGAACTGCCGCATCGGGTGACATGAGCGAGGTCATATCTTTAGTAGATGCTATTGCTGCAGACGGTTTTGCTTTAGAAAGCATGGACTATTTCGAAATTTTCGAATCCTCTGCTGATACAGAAACTATTTACTGGATTCAAACAGGTGTTGGAAACCGTATTTTCAACGGTCTTCACTACAATTCTACTGGCTTAGGCGGTGGAGGCTGGAATGGCTTCAGTACACTTGCTGAATATTATGATATGTTCGAAGGTGACGCTAATGCTAACGAATATGACACTGACAGAAATCCTATTTCAGGACAAGAAAGACGTCGTGGTGGTGTTCCAAAAAATGGGATTCCATTTAGCGGTGCCGCTGGCACAAGTGATAATGGTGGATTTGAAGATGGATCTAATGTCGGTGAAGGTTTCTTAATAGGACAACAATATGCTCTTGACGGAACAGCTTTACAAGATAGACAAGGTGCTCCACTTGAATTCTCTAGAGAATTTGTTGATGGAAATGGCGCAAATAGTCTAATCAACAACAGTGAAAGAACCGGGATACGATTAATGAAGTACAGCCCACGATTTGATGGTGGTTTTAGTAACACTCAAATATTTTTCAGATACGCTGACGCTCACTTAATGAAAGCTGAAGCTATGTTAAGAAGTGGTAGCGATGCAACTGCGATGGTAAATGAGTTACGAACATTAAGAGGTGCTACACCACTTGGAACTGTTTCTGAATCAGATTTACTTGAAGAAAGAGGAAGAGAATTATTTGCTGAACAAGTGCGTAGAACTGATATGATACGCTTTGGGCAATACTTACGAGATTGGGAGTTTAAAGGAACTTCTGAAGTTGGTAATCAAACCAGAGCACTTTTCCCAATTCCACTGCCACAATTATTGGCCAACCCTAACTTAGTACAAAATCCTGGTTATTAATTTTTAGCCATTTAAGTTATAAGAAAACCCGCTCTATGGAGCGGGTTTTTTCATATTCATAACTTTTCTCTAGTTCAAAACGCAACCTATTTTTAGTAATCCATCTTGATTTAAAGTTGATAATAAGTTATTCTTATAACTTTATTACTTTTACCTATTTCTAGAATATTTTTGCCACTTTTCATTTTATGAACAGGATCGTTTTCTCTATTATTTTAATTTTAATCTCCTCCTATTCTTGCATCAGGCAGGAAGAGAAAATATTTTCTGAAATTTCCCCTAGGTATAGTGGGGTGAAATTCGCTAATAACTTATCAAACAGTCCAAATCTTAATATACTTAACTACTTATACTACTATAATGGGGCTGGTACTATTTCGGCAGATTTTAACAATGACAATCTTATCGATCTTTATTTTGTTGGCAACCAAATTTCTGATGAATTATATTTGAATAAGGGTGATTTTAAATTTGAACGTGTAACTGAAATTTCTGGTATTTTTTCATCCGTAGGCTGGTCTACAGGAGCAACACAAGTTGATATCAATAATGATGGGTACTTAGATATATACCTTTGTAAAGCTTCAGGATACCGCAATCTAAAAGGAAAAAACCTCTTATATATTAACCAAGGCCCAAATGATAAAGGAATACCAATTTTTGAAGAAAAAGCTTCTGATTATGGATTAGATTTTGAAGGTCTTTCTACAACGGCCTCGTTCTTTGATTTTGATATTGATGGTGATTTAGACATGTACCTTTTGAATCATTCTGTTCATCCAAATCGAACTTATGGTCGTGGTTCCCAAAGAACAAAAATTGATACTTTATCTGGAGATAGACTTTACCAAAACAACAATGGCCATTTTATTGATATTAGTTCTAAAGCCGGAATATTTCAAGGTAAATCTGGTTATGGGCTTGGGATATCAATTAGTGATATCAATAATGATGGATATCCTGATATATATGTTGGTAATGATTTTTACGAAAATGACTATTTGTATATAAATCAACAAAACGGAACATTTCAAGAAATAATCTCTGCTGATTCAGAACGAATTGGTCATACCACACACTTTTCCATGGGTAACGATATTGCCGATATCAATAATGATGGTTTCATGGATATTATTTCTTTAGACATGCTACCTGAAAACCTTGAAACCTATAAAACTTCTGGACTGGAGTATGCTTACCCCATTTATAGGCAATATTTAAATCAAGGTTTTTCTCCACAATACATGCAGAACACTCTCCATTTAAATCTTAAAAACGGAACATTTGCCGAAATTTCTAATCTAGCTGGACTTTCAGCAACAGAATGGTCTTGGGGAGCCCTTTTTGCCGATTTCGATAATGATGGCTTTAATGATGTTTTTATTTCAAATGGAATAAAAGGGGCTACCAATGATATGGACTATATGAATTTTATAGCCAATGATGCCATACAAAAAAGGATAGATGCCGGAATGACCAATTCCGACATGCCATTAATAGATGAGCTCCCCGAGAAAAAAGTATCAAACTATTTTTTTAAAAACAATGGCGATTTAACCTTTTCCAATTCTACTGAGTCTTGGTTTACTAAGAAACCTACATTTAGTAATGGAACAACCTATGCCGATTTAGATAATGATGGAGACTTAGATATTGTCGTTAATAACATTGACGATAATCCTTTAATTCTAAAAAATAATTCTACTGAAGGAAACCATTTAATTGTTAAGCTTGAGGGTAGTGGACGAAATCGACACGGAATCGGAGCAAAAATTACTGCCTTTGTCAATAACAAAATAATGTATCGAGAACAATTTATATCCAAAGGTTATTTATCAAGCACATCCAATAAAATACATTTCGGTATCGGTAAAGACAGTTTAATCGACAGTCTTAAAGTAGTATGGCCTGATGGCTTAGAACAAACTAGATATAAAGTTACTCCTAATAAAGTCATTAATTTAAACCAAGTGGAGGCTAATTCTAAACGCGACTATTCAAAAAATAGCAAGTCACAACACTTAAAGAAGATTGACTCCCTTATAAACTTTGTTCATAAAGAACAAGTTACCTTAGATTTTGACCGCGAACCTCTTATTCCTTTTGCTGCATCTAATCAAGGCCCCAACATTTCAATTATTGACTTCAATCAAGATGGTTTGGATGATGTATTTATTACTGGTGGAAAAAATCAAGCTTCCGAATTACACATTCAATCCGAGAATGGAACTTTTAAGGTCAATCAAGAAAATAATTTTGAATTACATAGACTACATGAAGACCTAGCTAGTAGTTTTTTTGATGCCGATAATGATGGTGATATAGATTTATTAGTAGCTAGTGGTGGAAATGAATTTAAAAGTGGGAAACCTATAGAACCAAGACTATATATAAATGAAAAAGGTAATCTATTCTTCAAGGAATCCAACTTTAAAGGAATCAGCATTAATGCATCAAAAATTATAACTAATGACTTTGATAACGATGGTGATGTTGACGTTTTTATTACATCGGACATAGAACCGTTACAATATGGCAAAACTCCAAAACAGTATATTTTTCAGAATGATGGAACAGGTAATTTTGAAGACGTGACTGCCTTGTTAGCACCAGAATTTGAATTTCTAGGTAATGTTAAAGATTTAGTTTTTAACGATATCAACAATGATGATTTAATTGACTTTGTTGCCGTAGGACATTGGATGCCCATATCAATTTTTATAAACAACGGTACTGAATTTCGTCTTCAGAAAAATAATCAATTATCAAATACTAATGGCTGGTGGAATACTGTTAAAGCTGAAGATTTTGATAATGATGGAGATGTCGATATTATAGCTGGTAACTGGGGGTTAAACACAAAATTTAAATCTTCAGTTGAATCGCCTCTAACTCTTTATAGCACTGATTTTGACGATAACGGATCTATTGAACCTTTAGTTACTTATTTTCATAAAGGGGTTGAAACTCCTTTCGCATCTAAAGATGATTTGGTCAAACAAATGCCTTTTTTAAATAAAAAGTATCTTTCGTATAGCAGTTTTGCCAAAGCTTCAATTAAGGAGCTCTTTGGAGAAAATAAACTTGAGAAAGCAAAGCAAAAGAAAGTCTTTGAACTTAAAAGTTGCTTTTTTAAGAATAACGGTACTGGGGGGTTTTTGAAAAGAGCATTACCACTAATAGCCCAATCTTCTATTATTTATGACATTGCAATCGAAGATTTCAATAATGATGGTTTTAATGATTTGTTAATTGTTGGTAATGACTTCGAAATTAGTACGCAGTTAGGTAGATTAGATGCATTACATGGGGTAATTTTGCAAAATGATAAAAAAGGTGACTTTTATTGGGATACAGAGGAGTTGCCAGACATTAATGGCGCTGCAAGAACAATAAAAGAAATTGAAATAAATGGGGCTGAACATTATATGATTGGGATTAATTCGAAAGCACCAATTTTTTTATCAAAAAAGAAATCAAAACAATGAGAATATACTTGCCTAATATTTTTTTGCTACTGTTATTTTTAAGTAGTTGTAATAAAGAAGTGAAAGAAGAAGTGGTAACATCGCCAACACTTTTTACCTTATTAGATGCTCAAGAAACTGGAGTTGATTTCATCAATAAAGTTGAAAATCAAAAGAACTTTAACATATTCAAGTATCGTAATTTTTATAACGGAGGTGGTGTAGCTATTGGCGATATTAATAATGATGGTTTGTCTGATATTTACCTAACCGGTAATATGGAGCCCAATAAACTATATTTAAATAAAGGTGATTTCAAATTTGATGACATATCTGAAAGTGCAGGAATAAAAGGAAATAAACCATGGTCTACCGGGGTTGTAATGGTAGATATCAACGCAGATGGTTTATTAGATATTTATGTTAGTAATGCTGGTAATCTTGAAGGAAATAATCATGATAATGATCTTTATATAAACAATGGTGATTTAACTTTTACTGAAAAGGCAAGCGAATATAATCTAGCCGAAACTGGGTTTTCTACACATGCCTCCTTTTTTGACTATGATAAAGATGGTGATTTAGATGCTTACATTTTAAACAATAGTAATATCCCAGTAAGTAGTTTGGGTTACGCTGAACAAAGGGACGTCAGAGCACAAGATTGGGAAGGAGTGCCACATATATTTCGAGGAGTTGGTGACATGTTATTGCGCAATGATAATGGTAAATATGTTGATGTTAGTGAGGACGCTGGTATTTATGGTAGTCTTATAGGTTTTGGACTTGGAGTTTTGGTTACTGATATTAACAATGATCTATACCCTGATATTTACGTATCCAATGATTTTTACGAACGTGATTACTTATACATCAATCAAAAAGATGGCACTTTTTCAGAAGAAATAAAGGCATATACTTCACATTTGAGCCTATCAGCCATGGGCATTGATATCGCAGACATTAATAATGATGGTTACAATGATATTTTTATTACTGACATGCTTCCTGAACCTGACGAACGTGTAAAATCAGTCATGGAATTTGAAGGTTACAATGTATTTGATTTAAAACAATCAAAAGACTTTTACCAACAGTACATTCAAAATACTTTACAACTAAACAATGGAAATGGCACATTTTCTGAAATAGCATATTACAGCGGAGTAGACGCAACAGATTGGAGTTGGGCAGGATTATTGTTTGACATGGACAATGATGGCTTAAAAGACATTTTTATTACTAATGGTATCAACCATGACCTTACAGATTTAGATTTTGTTGACTTTTTTGCAAATGAAATCATTCAAAAAATGGCATTAACAGGTCGAAAAGAGTCTATTGATTCGATTATCAATAAAATGCCTATAAAACCTCAACACAATTATGCTTACAAGAATAACGGCGACATCACTTTTGACAATGCCAATAAAGAATGGGGATTTGACTTGCCTACACGCTCTAATGGAGCAGCATATGGCGACTTAGACAATGATGGAGATTTAGATTTGGTTATTAATAATGTAAATACCAAGACTTTTATCTATAAAAACAATTCAGAAAGTCAATCTAATAATAATTACATTCAATTAAAATTTAAAGGAAAAGGAGAAAATCCTTTTGCGGTTGGTACTCTTGCAAAATTCTATTTTGATGGTAATATTGTCAATCAAGAACTAATCCCTTCTAGAGGCTTTCAATCTTCAGTTGACTATACTATGACACTAGGATTAGGTCAAACAAAAACTATTGATTCAATTCGCATAATTTGGCCAGACTCTAAAACTGAAAAATTGGCTAATACCATAGCAAATCAAGTTGTGTCCTTAGACTGGAATAATGCAACAGAAACTTATGTTACAAAACCAAATAAAATAGATAAAGCCTACCTCACGGAGCTAAATACTCCTCAATTTGTATCTCATAATGAAGATGGGTATAACGATTTTGACTACGAGGGACTCATTTATAAAAAATTATCTCAAGAAGGCCCTTCGCTTGCTGTTGCCGATGTAAATAATGACGGAAACGAAGACTTTTTTGTGGGTGGGGCTAATGGACAACCAGGAAGTTTATACATACACAATGGCAATGGTAAAGTAGCACTTAAAAACATCTCTGTATTTGAGAATGATAAAGAATTTGAAGATGTTGCAGCTGCCTTTTTTGATGTTGATAATGATGGTGACCAAGACTTAATGGTAGGTTCTGGCGGTAATAACTATAATTTACAACGTAGCTACAAAGCAAGGTTGTATTTAAATGATGGTAATGGCTCTTTTTCAAAGTCACCTAATGAACTACCATCAACATTTAAAAATATAGCTACAATCTCTCCACATGATTTTGACAAGGATGGAGATATTGATGTCTTTATTGGGTCAAGAAGTGTTGTTTCAGTGTATGGTATAACACCGGACCACTTATTGTTAGAAAACAAAGGAGATGGCACCTTCGATAATGCAACCGAAAGACTAGGTTATGAGCTAAAAGATGCTGGAATGGTAACGAACTCTCTTTGGGTAGATATTGATGGTGACGATAAAAAGGACTTAGTTATAACAACAGATTGGGATGCCCCTAAAATTTATAAAAATAATGGCCGTAGATTAACTCAATTGGTTTCTGGATTAGACAGTTTAAAGGGATGGTGGAACGCAATTGAAGCTGTAGATTTTGACAATGATGGAGACCAAGACTTAGTTTTGGGTAATATGGGATCTAATTTACATTATAAACCAACAGAAGGTCATCCAATGAAGATGTGGGTTAATGACTTCGATGGTAATGGAACTTTAGAGCAGATTGTAACCCAAAACTATAACGGTGGTGATTATCCTATTCATCAAAAAAAGGAGGTTACAGAGCAAATTGTTGCATTGAAAAAAGAAAACTTAAGAGCATCAGATTATGCTCGTAGAACAATCAATGAATTATTCCCCCAAGAGATAATCGAAAATTCAATCGTAAAAGAATCCCGTATTTCAGAATCTATTATTGCAGTCAATGAAGGTAATGGTAAGTTTTCCGTTCAAAAATTACCTCCCAGAGTTCAATTATCTTGTGTATGTGATATTACTTGTGCCGATGTTAATAGGGATGGAAAAGTTGATTTGATTATGGCTGGCAATAATTTTGAATTTAAACCACAGTTTTCAAGATTAGATGCTAGTTATGGCAATGTTTTATTAAATAATGGGGAACAAGGCTTTGAATGGCAAAACTATGATGTCAGTGGTTTCGCGATTAAAAATGAAGTTAAATATTTAGAGCAATTTAAAGACAAAACGGGCAAAACCTTTATAATAGCAGCAATTAATAATGAAGAACCAAAAATATTTGCATTGAATGAATAAACTGCTTAGAAATATTTTTGCTCTATTGGTATTTTGTGGTTGTAAAAATGATGACCAACTATTCAAAAGTCTTAATCAAAATAAAACCGGTATTGATTTTGTCAACACCATAACGGAATCTAATGAACTAAACATTCTTGATTATCTTTATTTTTACAATGGTGGTGGTGTGGCGATTGGGGATATTAACAACGATGACTTACCTGATATTTTCTTCACGGGTAATCAAGTAAAAAACAAATTGTATCTAAACAAAGGAAATCTGCAATTTGAAGATATTTCTTTGAATGCTCAAGTTGAAGGTAAAAGTACTTGGAATACTGGTGTCACTATGGCTGATGTTAATGGAGACGGTTATTTAGATATATATGTTTGTGCGGTAGTAGGGATAAATGGTTTCAATGGTTACAATGAACTTTATATAAATAACCAGGATAATACGTTTACCGAAAGTTCCACTGAGTATGGATTAGATTTTGATTCTTATAGTTCAAATGCTGCCTTCTTTGATTATGATTTAGATGGCGATTTGGATCTTTATTTACTCAATCACGCAGTTCATACGCAAAATTCATATGGTAATGCTGATTTAAGAAATAAACGCAACTACCAAACAGGAGATAAGTTGTTGCGCAACGACAATGGTCAATTTAAAGATGTTAGTGAACAGGCTGGAATATTCGGAGGTATTAACGCCTACGGCCTAGGCTTAGCCGTATCTGATTTTAATTTAGATGGATATCCGGATTTATATATAGGCAATGATTTTCATGAAGATGATTATTATTATTTAAATAATGGAGATGGCAGCTTTACTGAAAGCTTAAAACAATTTTTTGGTCACACTAGTAGGTTCTCTATGGGAAGTGATGTCGCGGATATTAATCACGATGGTAGACCAGATATGATTTCTTTAGATATGTTGCCAGAAGATGAAACAGTTCTCAAATCTTCAGAAGGTGATGACAATGTTCAAATACAAAGACTAAGAACTGAGCAATTTGGTTATCATTACCAATTTACCCGAAATATGCTTTATGTAAATCAGCCAGATGGCAACTACCTTGAAACCGCTCTTTTAAGTGGTGTTGCAGCAACAGATTGGAGTTGGAGTGCCTTATTTGGTGATTATGACCTTGATGGGGAGCAGGATTTGTTTGTCGCTAACGGAATTTCAAAAAGACCGAATGACCTTGACTTTGTAAAATTTGTTTCTAATGATCAAATTCAGAAAAAAATTGACAATACAAAATTGGTTGATCAAAAAGCAATTGACCTAATGCCTTCAGGTAACGCTCACAACTATATTTTTAAAGGCCATAAGGGATTGAACTTTGAAGATATGTCTGGCCAATGGATGACAAACGATACTATTATTTCTGGGGCCACTGCTATGGCAGATTTAGATGGTGATGGTGATTTAGATCTAGTAACCAATAATATTAACACGCCTGCTTCCATTTACCTTAACCAAACAAATCAAACGGCAAATCACTTAAAAATTAAATTTAATTATGGTGATAGGAATGTATTTGGTATCGGCACCAAAGTCTATTCTTATCATAACAATATTCTTCAGTACAAAGAGCTTTTCCCAACGAGAGGCTTTCAAGCTAGTTCAGAACCTTTTATCCATTTTGGTTATGGGGATGCCCAAAAAGTTGACTCGATAAGAATAGTTTGGCCAAATAAGACTTCTCAAGTTTTGACAGATGTTGCTATTAACCAAACACTTATTGTCAAACCAGAAGGCACAGAACAATTTAGCTACCATCTTTTAAATAAAAAATCTATTCCATTATTCAAAAAAGTTGCCAATAATTTAGGAATTGAATTTGAACATCAAGAAGATAGCTACAATGATTTTTTGAAAGAGAAATTGATGCCCTATAAAGCATCAGATAGAGGGCCTGCCGTTGGTGTTGCAGATTTAAATTTGGATGGCCAAGAAGATATTTTCTTTGGTGGATCAAGATTTATTCCTTCCCAAATTTATATTCAAAAAGACTCGGGTTTTACAAAAGAAAAAACACCGAATATAACAAAAGACTCAATTAAGGAAGATATCAGCATTGCTATCGCAGATTTTAATGGAGATCACAAAAACGATATTCTGTTAGGTTCAGGGGGAGCCCACTTTACCGGTAAAGCAAAAGCTCTTTTAGATAGCTATTATATTAAAGAAGATAACGGTTTTAGCACAGGAAAACTGCCCGATTATTTTCAAAATGCCTCGGTTATCAGACCCTTTGACTACGACAATGATGGGGATTTAGATGTTTTTATTGGTGGTCATACGGTAAGCTCAAACTTCGGACAAACACCAGAATCGGTATTGTTAGTTAACGAAAATGGAACTTTTTCAATTCTTGATAATTTTATTGGAAAAAACTCCGGAATGGTGACAGATGCCGTTTGGGATGATTTTGATAAAGATGGCGTAAAAGACCTAATTGTTGTTGGAGAATGGTTTTCACCCAAATTCTATAAGAATTTGAATGGAGAGCTCATCGCAATTCAATCACTAGACTTAAGCGGTCTCTGGCAGACTATTGAACCTTTTGATATTGATAATGATGGGGATACTGATTACCTGCTTGGTAATTGGGGAACTAATTCAAAATTCAATGCATCAATTAAAAAGCCGCTTAAATTATATGTAGGTGATTTTGATAAAAATGGTCAAACTGAAACGATTACTGCAATAGATAAAAACGGGGCGTATTACCCATTGGAAGGGTTAGATGAACTCAGTTCTCAGATGGTTTCACTGAGAAAAAAATATACCAACTATCGTTCTTTTGCTGGTCAATCAATAGAAGAAATTTTAGGTGAAGAAAGTATGGATAGGGCTACAATATTAAAAGTCACAACTTTACAATCTGGTTATTTAAAAAATAATAATGGGGTTTTCAATTTCATTCCTTTTTCCAATGAACTGCAGGTTTCTCCGATTTTGAAATTCTTAGTCCATGATTTCGATGGTAATGGCGATAATGAAGTTCTAATAGGTGGTAATTATTTTGGAGTTAAGCCATATCAAGGAAGGTTTGATTCTTTCCCTGGTGCTATATTAAAAAATGAAAATGAGATTATTTTAGGAAATACATTAGGCCTTGATTTTACTAAAAAATCTATCCGTCACCTGAACATAATAACGTTTAAAAATAAGTCATATTTACTTGCGACTTTCAATGATGCTAAAGCTCAAGTCTATGAATTCGAAACTAAATAGATAGGTTATGAAAGAAAGATTATTTTTTATTCTGCTCACAATAGTGACGTTATCAGCATGTCAAAAAAATTCAACCCCAATTGTGATAACACCAGAAGATTATCATAATTCTGTGAACAAGGTTACTCAGGTAATGATTCATGATATTTTTTCTCCTCCAGTAGCCAGTAGAATATATGCTTACCCGAATATTGCTGCCTATGAGATACTAGCTAAAAAAGAAAATACTTATCAGTCTCTTGCAAATCAATTAACAGATTTTAAATCTATTCCTGAACCAATAGATACTTTAAATTTAAATTATGATTTAGCAGCCTTGATTGTGCATATGCACTTAAGCAAGCAGTTGATTTTTTCTGAAGAACGTATTGAGGTATTTAGAGACAGCCTTTATTCCGTTTGGCAAAATCAGAATGAACTAGAATTTATTACTTCAAAAGATTATGGTCTTAAAGTTGCTGAACATATATCAGAATGGATGGATAAAGACAATTACAAACAGACTCGTACCATGCCTAAATTTTCGGTGAATTCTGATGACCCCTCTAGATGGCAGCCGACTCCCCCAGCATATATGAGCGGTATTGAACCACATTGGAATAAAATTCGTCCATTCGTTATTGATTCAGCTAGTCAATTTAAACCGACTCCTCCTCCGTCATTTTCGATGGATGTTGATTCTGATTTTTATAAAGAGTTAAAAGAGGTATATGATATTAGTAATGAAATTACATCTAAGGGTGACACATCTGAAGAAGTTGCTATAGCCCAGTTTTGGGACTGTAATCCTTATGTTTCAGTAACAAGAGGTCATTTAATGTTTGCGACTAAAAAAATCACTCCAGGTGCGCATTGGATTGGTATTACAAAAATTGCATCGCTAAAAACCAATTCTAATTTAATTCAAACTGTTTATGCTTACACCAAAACATCTATTGCCATAGCTGACGCGTTTATTAGTTGTTGGGACGAGAAGTATAGAAGTAACTTGATTAGACCAGAAACTCTTATTAATGAACACATAGATGATAGTTGGGAACCTGTACTACAAACCCCTCCATTTCCTGAATATACTAGCGGTCACAGTGTAGTTTCTGGTGCGGCAGCCACCGCATTAACAAGTATTTTTGGTGATGATTTTGCATTCGATGATGATACTGAAGTGGCTTTTGGACTTCCAGTGCGATCATTTACATCTTTTAAAGCAGCCGCTGACGAAGCAGCCATTAGTCGTATGTATGGTGGTATTCATTATAGGGCTGCTGTAGAAATAGGCGTTAAACAAGGTAGAAATCTTGGAGAATTTATTGTTAATAGTCTTCAAATGAAAGACGATTAATAACAATGTCCAATTGAAATTAAAAATATTAAATCAACTGTTTGTGAAATTTTATTAAAATGAAAAAAGCACTAATAGGATTCTCGCTAATCATTATTTCAGGATTAATCTGGTACCTTTTTATCAAATCATACGATTACACAATAAGGTTTACAACCGATACTAATGCTGGTACAATAAATCAAAGTTTAAAACTTTGGGACCAAACTTTGGATACAATTGAGTCAATTAAGCAAAATGAATCTCTGTATCGTCTAACACAGAAAGTACGTTTTGTAGATTCTATACATCGTTACCAATGGAAAATAAATCCACTTACTGATTCTACCTCAAGAGTAGTAGTTAACATCAAAGATGTACAACATAGTCTTATTAATAAGGTTAAGGTTCCATTTTCTGATACCAATTTTGAAAAACGTTCAAGGAAAACCGTATTTGATTTTATGGAGAACTTGAAGGATCATATTGGTAAGTTTAAGATTAGCATTATTGGAGAAGCTGAAATGCCTTCGAAATATGTTGCTTATATACCTATAAAAGCTACTCAATTTCAAAAAGCAGGAGGTATGATGAAAAATGACTCGTACATTAGTCAGACTTTGCTTAATACAAATGCTGAATTCGATGGGCCTCCGATGATTGAAATAACAAAATGGAATAGAAAAAATGACAGTCTTGAATACAATTTTTGTTACCCAGTAATTCGTTCCGACCAATTGCCAATGGGTACTGAAATTCAATACAAAAGAATCTTTGGAAAGAAAGCCTTAAAGGCTATCTATAATGGAAACTATATTACATCTGACAGGGCTTGGTATGCCTTAATCAATTATGCCAATACTAATGGTATTGAAATAGAACCAAAACCTATTGAAATATTCTTTAGTAATCCTCACTCCGGTTTAGGCGAATTAAATTGGAAAGCGGAAATATACCTGCCAATAAAGGAAGATTTAAATGAATAAACTTGTTATTCTTAGCTGTCTTGTCATTTTACAAGCTTGTGCTCAAAAACCTTGGTATGGAGATTTAAACCATCTTGGTAAATTCCCAAATAGCTTGAGTGAAGTCTCTGGCATTGTTACTTATACAGATAATTTAGCTTGGGTAATAGAGGATAACGGGAATAAAGATTTTATCTATGGTATAAATCTTAAAGCTGGATTAGTTAAAAAATTAAAAGTTAAAAATGCAGAAAACAATGATTGGGAAGATTTGACAACGGACAAAGAAGGTAATTTATATATAGGTGATTTTGGCAATAACAATAATGAACGAAAAAATCTGACCATTTATAAATTACCCAATCCTGAACTTGAAAAAGGTGATAAAATACCATCAAAAAAAATAACTTTCAGTTACCCAGAACAGAAAAATTTTCCACCAAAAAAAAGAAGTATGTTGTTTGATTCAGAGGCCTTTTTTCATTGGGATAATCATTTATACATTTTTACAAAAGACCGATCAAGACCTTATTTAGGTAAGACTTTTGTTTATCGTATACCTGATAAAGAAGGTGACTACAAAGCAACTTTGGTAGGTACTCTTAATTTATGTGAAAACCAGGATCATTGCTCTGTTACTGGTGCCGATATTTCAGATGATGGCAAAACTGTAGTACTAATTGGATATGGTTATTTATATTTAATAAAGAACTTTCAAGTAAATATGATTTCAGAATCTCAATTTGAGACTATTTATCTTAAACATGAAACACAAATTGAATCAGTTTGCTTTTTAAATAATTCCACATTACTAATAGCCGATGAGCAATCAAAAACTAAAGGACGCAACTTGTACAATTACGTACTTAAATAAATCGTAACCTTTGGATTTTTTAATTAAAAACCGAAGCCTACCCCAAAAGCAAATCGAATTCCATCAGTACTATTAAATACCCCAATATTGGCTGAAATTAAGTCAGAACCATTGACAAAAAATCCACCGCCATATGAATTATGCCATGTATTTGAATCTTCACCTGGTAACCATACTCTGCCATAATCAAAACCACCATAAATTCCTGGAGTAACTGGCAATAACCCGGTATTTCTTTTTCTAAAACTCAAGCGTAAATCTGTATTTTGAAAATAAGATGTCTTGCCTGTAAAACGTTGAAAACGAAATCCTCTTAACCCATCATTTGCCCCTATATTAGCAGCTTGGTAAAATTCATAGTCGTCTCCAATATTAAATTGTCCTTTAAACTTTGTGGCAAGGACTAAACTTCCATTCGGAACCAGTTTGTAGGCAAATGAAAGACTCGGAATGAAAAAACCATATGCTCGACCAGATTCAGTCAAATTAGTTTTATATCCTCCTTGTAATGATATTTCCATACCCATGGTAGGAAATGCTTCATTATCAGCATTGGCATAAGAGTATTCAGCATCCAGTCCAAAAAAATCTTGTTGAGCTTCACGACCTAAACCAGTGTAGAAATCTTCAATAAATCGGTCTTCAGTTTCTTCAACATCATAATTCTCATAAGAAACTCCAAATCTCACCTTAGAGCCTAAATCTCCACGCCAAACTAATGACGGAGCAAATTTGATTGTTCTTATTTTTACACGGTTAAAATCAAGCTCTAAAGGATTTTCTTCATCTAAATTCTCGGTATCGTTACCAAAGCCGAAAAAATTAACTGAAAAATTAGGGCTTGTAAAATTTGCAGCAATTTCAAGGTTAACCCCTTCAAAAATATTGGCAAATTCTCCGCTATACCCTAAATCAAAACCATTTGTAGCAAAATAATAAGCTGCATTAATAGTATGTTGTTGGGTAAAAGGGTTTTGTCTAAAACCATTAAAGGTATACGTATTTGTTAACCCGAGCCTAAAACCATCATCTGGGTTAGCACCAATAGAAGGTAGTATTTGATTATTACTTGCTTTAATTTTCAAAAACTGATACGTATTCGTATCATAATCATTGATTTTATGGATTTTGCCTCCAAATGCTTCATCATAGGTATTCTTTTTAGTTTTAAAATCATAAGTATGTACTCCCCTGGCATTTTCATGAATCTTATAAAAATCATTGTTCTGGCCACCCACTAGGCGAATTTTTATTTTACCATCGGTTTGACCCACATCAAAAACATCATCATCATCCAAAGCATATATCCAAATCTCCTTCGTGCTTTCAGGTTGGTAAACTTTATCAAAAAACAAATCAGTCTTTATTCCATTTTTAATCCGAAACCCCTTTACTGCAACTTTTCCTTTTCCAATTGAACTAACTGTAAAATAATCATCCTTATCTGTACCTGTGACCACACTGTATTTATTGATGATGCCAAAATATTCTTTTGCTGTGCTCAATAGGGCAGACTTTCTGGCTAAAAGCGTTTTCTTAATGCTTAAAACGGTTTCATCCCTTACTTCTTCCGGAAATTCATTTAACGCAATATCTATGACTTCTTCAGTAATATTGTTCTGAATAAATTTAGCTTGCTCCTCCCAGTCTTTAATTGTAGTTTCAGGTAATAAGGCCATATCTAAAGCAAATGTTCGCGGTGATGCATTAAAACCTTCAACACTGCGTATCTCCTCATTAAAGCCCTCAAAAATTCTAAGAGAAGGTACCGTTTTTGAGGCAAAACCCATTATTGATCCGTCTCCCCATATAGAATATGATTGATCCCTATCTCTTGGAATTGGTTTAAAAATAGTATTTCCATTATCATCTTTAAATCCTGCCCAACGCCATTGATCTACGTGCCTGTCCCAATCACCAATTAACATATCGAATAATCGTGCTTTTACATATTCTTTTGTATCCACGCGATACTCCTCATCTTTTCTTAGTTTGTTAATAAGATCGTAAGTACTTTCAATCTTCTTGGTTTTTCCAAAACTTTCAAGATCATTATGTCCTTCCGACACATGTTCTTCAATCATATATAGACCATCACCAAACTCACCATTATATCCACCAAGAGCATTTTGTTTTGGTATATAATATAATTTTGGATTAGTATGATAAATACCTACCGCATCTGAAAGTGCTCCCACGGTGAAAGGTGCGTACGGATGGGCTCCTGTATAGAAATCCATAAGAAATTTCTCCGTGAACGAATCCTCAAAATCTCCTATAACGTACTGATTTTGAAAAGCAATCGCTTGTAAATAACGTTCTGCGCTCTTGCGCAAAGCCCTCATCACAAATTGCCTGCCATCTGCGTGTTGAAGTCTTAGCGAATTTGATTGATTACCACCCCCTTTTCTGACTACAGTTAAACCACCCATCAACGTATCCAAATTAACAGTTGAGGCTTTTATTTTAGTAGCGTAATACTCTCTATATCTGTCACCCCAAAGCCATTTATAAAAGCCACCTTTATCCACCTCATCATCAGAATATAAGGAAGCCTCCATTTCAGATGGAAAATTATTGGAATATTGCGTAACAGATTTCTTCTTATTTGGTTTTAATATGTTAGTGCTGAATAACAATTCTTCATTTTCATCTTCGACTCCAAAAAATTTAACACTAGATGAACCATTATCAAAGATTTTTAGAATTGCATAACCCATCTGCCCTGTAGAAAACTGGCTACCGTTAAGTAATTGAGTAGCTCCTTTTTTCGCACCGGAACCGCTTACAATCTGAGGTGTATTTTCTTCAACAATGTATTGTAACGAATGTTCATGACCTGAAGCGAAAATTACCTTTTCAGAGTATTGCGCCAAAGTTACCAATCTGTTTTTCAATTGATTATACTTTTTGTTGGATTGGTCTTCAATGGTCGCGCCTGAGGTTCTTCTTAAAACATTAATTAATGACCCTATAAAAGGTAATGGAACTCCACCACTTGGAAAGATATGCTGTTTAAAAGAAAACTGACCGCCATGGGGACCATAGGTGAACATCGGGTGATGTAAGGCAATAATCGTAGTTTTATCCCTGTTTTTTTTGATTAAGCTCTCTATTTCTTCAAAAAATCTTCCTCGGTCTTTTATTTCGCAATCATCGTTTATTGTAGGATGTTTATCCCAATTTACAAGGTACCATTCTGTATCCAGAGCAATTACTACAATGTTATCACTGATTTCTATTTTCTCGATGGGGCATCCATTTTTAGGCAAAAAGACCTTTTTGCTATCGAGAGCATTTTGAATATACTTGCGTTCTCTTTCCAGTCCCTTTAAACCATTACTATACCAATCATGGTTGCCCGGGATAAAAACCGTTCTACCTTGAAAATCAGTAACTGTATTTATTTGAGCATCTATATGATTTTTTGCGTTCTCATAACCTAGTGCATCATCCTTTTTACTAGGAAAACCTTTGGGATAAATATTGTCACCTAAAAAAATAGCAGTACTATTTTTTGAAGCTTTTCCCAATTTATTTTTTATAGTTTTCAATACTGGGTTTAAATCACCCTTTGGAGATTTTCCAGCATCTCCAATAAGATAAAATGTGTGCGATATATTTTTTCCAGAACTTGATTGTTGTTTAATAGCTTTATCAGAATATTTGGTTTTATAGGTAGCACATCCACTGATAAAAATGCATATAATTAAAAGGAAAAGATAGCTTTTAACTAATCGTAAATAGGTAAATGAGTTCATAGTGTTGACGCTTCAATCCAAAATTTCGTATTTTGGATTATTCAATATACAACTATGTCGGAGATTGTTCAAAAAGCTGAATATTTTGTTACCCATCTTTTGGAAAATCAGCTTAATAAAAATTATTTATATCATAATTTAAAGCATACCCAACGGGTTGTAAAAAGCACTAAAGAACTATTAGCTTTTCATAAATTACCAGAACTCGAAAATGAACTTTTACTTATAGCCGCCTGGTTTCATGATACAGGTTACACCAAAGGAGCCGACGACCATGAAGCTAAAAGTTGCATAATTGCATCAGATTTTTTGAAGGAAGAAAATTATAGTGAAGAGGGTATTTCTGAAATTAACAAGATTATTCTAGCTACTAAAAGACACCATGAACCCATTGGCCTTCATGAAGAAATCATCCGAGATGCCGATGCCTCTCATTTTGCCCAAAAAAGCTATTGGGAAACAACTGATTATTTAAAAGAGGAGCTTGAACTTTTGGGAATTAAAAAATATTCTCAAAAAGAATGGCGAGATGCGAATATCAAAATGTTTAGAACTGAGCACAAGTATTATACAGAATATGCTCAGGAAAATTGGGAAGAAGCAAAGCAGAAAAACCTAAAGCAACTTATAAAAGATAAAAAAACAGAAAAGGAAATTGCTAAAAAAGAATCTTTAAAAGCAAAATATAAAAGTGAAAGTCCAGATAGAGGAATACAAACCTTATTTAGAGTTACCCTAAAAAATCATCTTACACTTAGTGATATAGCAGATACAAAGGCAAATATTTTACTTTCAGTAAATGCTATTATAATTTCTGTCGCATTATCTAATCTTATTCCTAAACTTGATAATCCATCCAATTCATATTTAATTTACCCGACTTTAATATTTATAGTTTTCAGTGTTATATCTATGATTTTAGCGGTATTGGCAACTAGACCAAATGTAACAAGTGGGAAATTCACAAAAGAAGATGTAGTACAAAAGAAAGTAAATCTATTATTCTTTGGCAACTTTCATAAAATGAGCCTGCCAGAGTATGAATGGGCAATTCAAGAATTAGTGAAAGACAATAAATTTATCTATTCTTCACTTACCAAAGATCTATATTTTTTAGGCCTAGTTCTTAATAGAAAGTATAAAATCTTAAGAATTACTTATACTATTTTTATTATTGGGATAGTAGTTTCTGTATTAGCTTTTGGTATATCATTTCATTTTGAAGAAATGTCAAAGCTTAACAGATAAACTTAAACCTTCAATTCCTCCATTAAATCATTATAAGTATACGTTTTTTCAGAGCTATCATCTTTCTTATAAAGAACTTCCGCACGAATTGCTTTGAGACCTGTAACTCCTTGTAAACCTTCTAATTCTACAATTTCAATATTATTTGTAAAATAGCCTTTAGACTTTAAAAACTTGACATAACGCAAGTATTCTTTTTCATCCTTTTTTTGAGAATATACAATTGCTAATTTCCCTTTTTGAGTTAAGCGTTCATTTGTGCCTTTAATGTATGACTTATCTATTCGCTTTTTAATAACTTCATAACGAGCATTATAAGTGCCATCAACATCAAACTTCTTTTCATCCATTCTAAAACGTATGGCTAGTGGAGTGCTATATACCAGCAATAAAGAAGCAACATCCAGAGGAACAGGCAGTTGATGTTTAAGGGCATAATGGGTATTCTCCATTTCAACCATCACCTGCAATTGCCACAAGCGTAAGTTATTCAAATAAAGGGCATCAAAACTTCTGTCATTGGCAATGGAACTGCCGATATACATATTATGTTCAATACCATCGGTCTTATATCGCTCAAAATAATGGGGAAACATTTCTTGGGCTGCTTGTTGTTTTTTATCAAGCTGAGCAGCTAATTTCATGTTAATCTCCATCACACTATCATCATAATTACGTCTATGATCATAATAGGATTCAGTTGTCTCATCTATCTGGGCCTCATAGTGCTCCACCATTTTTTCAATACTCTTATCTTCACGTTTTAGGTGATGAAAAACCGGGTTAATTTCTTCTTGAACGAAGTCAAAAATTGCTTGTTCACTATTAGTGAAAAGAGTTTCTTTAATCTCTTCTAAATGATTGCTAACTCTAAACATGAGCTCTTCGTAAATCGGTAGTTTAAATTTAGTTTTAGCAGCTTCTAAAACCGTATTTATCTCCGATAATTGAATCATTAAATCTCTTTGTATAGCTATATTACGTTGCTTGGAAGAATCTTTGATATCAATTTGTCCGTATAAGGGATAAACCTCCTTAAAAACAATTTCATTAAAAGAAGGTTCTTGCCCTGAAAGTTCTTGAGTCATAAAAAGCTTTGCCTCTTCTTGAAATTTCCAATATACCGATGAATGCACTGTTGTACATTCATGTTGAATAATAGCATCAATTAAATTTTGTTCTTCTTCAATTGATCGCAGTACCGCGGAAACAATAAAAGGCATTACGTCAATCAATTTATTTGCATTTATACTATTCAATTCGTTGACATTAGTTGATACTAATTCAAGAACCCCTAATAGGTTGCCATCATCGGCGATTGGAGCTAGAATTGCACTTTTAAAACCTTGTTCATGAAGATTTTTATAAGGTTGTCCGCCTTCTGACTTAATAAAATATTTTTCAACATTAGATATGGCTATATAGTTGCTTTCATCCAATAATTTTTGATACGAATAGTCACAAAGCATACTATCACAAGATTCCATTTCTTTACCTTTCAGAATAAAGCTCTCTATGCCTTTACCATGTATTTTTAAAAACCTATCGGTGTGAGGGTCGTAACCGGCAAAACCAACTGAGATATTTTTTAAATTAAAAAGGGAACGAAAGGTATCTTGAAAACTATCCATGAAATTTTCACTGCCCCTCTTATTGCTACCAATTAGGGTAGATTTAATTTCAGAAATGGAGTGTTCTGCAGTTACATCAAACATATTTGAAATCACAAAACCTTTAGAGATAAAACTCCCCGGAGGAATTTTTTCTTTCCATAAATCAAGATTGTCGAAATTTTCTAAAAGTTCATCTAAATCATCTTGAACTAAATCCTTGGCTTTCTCCGTAGGAGAAATTTCCATAAAATCTGCATTATACAAAATTCTATAATGACGAGTGACACCATTGGCATCTGGGATATCGTAAAACAATGGCCTTTTAAAATCCATCTTAAAACCATAGTAAAAACTCAAAATCACTGTACACTGCATAATATATTGCAAATCGTCAGGTAAGTTTCTTATTTCAAGCTCAAAATCTTTGCCAGCATCATTAAGAATTTTTTCAAATCTGCTAGACGAATTAAATATCAAGTTGGCGAAAGGAATAGAAGCTGCTTTGATTTCATTATTAGTCAAAACAGGTGAAAAAGTATCTGCAAGAATGGTTCGAATTACTTCTCTTCTGGTTTCCAGAATTGTCAAATCGTCAAATCCATCTCTTAATTCAGGATATGAAGCGGCTGCGTCTAAAACAAAACGAGCTCGAGAACTAAGATATTCGTCTTTGCTCTTAACCTGCTCATCATAATGTTGTAAGAGCTTATTAAAACTAACTAATTGAATTAGTGGTGTTTCACCATTGTAATTATATCCCATATCGGTATTGGTCGTAGTTACAATGGTAAAGTTACAAAAAGATGAAATAGAGAATTGTTAAGAGATTCTTTATGGTTTTGATGGCTTTTTTTGGATATTTATTAAAATTTAATGGATGTCATCTTTTACACGTCTTGACCGTGCTTATCAAAGCGCCAAAATCATCCCTTTTGATGATAGTTCAAAGTTCATATTATTTAGTGACTGTCATAGAGGTGATAACAGTTTTGCTGATGATTTCGCCAATAATCGAAACATCTATTTTCATGCTTTAAACCATTATTTTAGAGAAGGGTTTGATTATTGTGAATTAGGTGATGGAGATGAATTGTGGGAAAACCTAAATTTTGAATATATTTTTGAAGCTCATAAAAATGTCTTTCAACTCTTAAGAAAGTTTCATATTCAAAGTAGGTTACATATGGTTTGGGGCAATCATGATATGGTGTACCGCGACCAAAGCTATGTTGACAAACATCTTTCAAGCTATTTTGAACCTATTGATGGCGAGGATAAAGAATTGTTTGAAGGGCTAGCCTATCATGAAGCTTTGGTACTAAAACATAAAGAAACTGAACAAGAGCTTTTTTTAACTCATGGCCATCAAGCAGATTGGTGGAATTATAATTTCTGGCGTATAGGGCGTTTCTTAGTCCGAATTTTATGGAAACCGCTACAAGTGGTTGGCATTGCTGACCCTACTAGTCCCGCGAAAAACTATAAAGAACTGATTCGAATTGAAAGACGAATTAAAAGATGGATTTTAAAAAATAACCTGAGAATTACGGTTGCTGGTCATACCCATAGGCCTCGTTTTCCTGAACCTGGACAAATTCCTTTTTTTAATGATGGTAGTTGTGTTCACCCAAGAAGTATTACCGGAATTGAAATTGAAAACGGTCATATTTCACTTATAAAATGGCATATTGAAACTAAGATTGATGGGACCCTACAAATTGTTAGAGTGTTATTAGAAGGACCTGAAAAATTGGTAGAATATATTTCCAAATAAGTTATTAAGTTCTGCGAGCCAAAGTTTTCATGGCATCAACAAACTTATCTAATTCCTCAGTAGTTGTATAGATATTTGGTGTGATACGACAGCCTTTTACATTAGCGTAATCAATACCAACGGTCCAAATTTGAAATTCATTCAAAAGTGCTTTTGCTAAATCCAAAGGATTCATATTAGTCAGACCAACATTGGCAATTCCGCAACTTCTATTTTCATCATTTGGTGTATTTACGATTACATTTTCAACTGTTCTTAAACTATCACTCCAGTAACGCTGAATAAACCGTAGTCGACTCTCTTTTCTTTCTAATCCAATCATTTCTAGATAACTGATTGAATCATTAATTGTCAAGTCAGTATGAACTGGATGGGTACCCGTATGATTTAATCGTCTAATTTTTGTAGGGTCTTTTTCATGTTCCGCAAGCAAAGGCCAAATTTTTGGAATATGCTTTTTTGCTACATACAACATTCCTGCACCGAGTGGAACACTTAACCACTTATGTAAGCTTGAACCGTAATAGTCACAATTTAACTGATCAATATTAACATCAATATGACCAATACAATGCGCACCATCAACGAGTACTTCAACGTCATACTTATGGGCCATATCGCATATTTTCCTAATTGGTAGAATCTGACCTGTAATATTAACCATATGGCAAACCATTATAAGTTTTGTTTGCTCAGTAATTTCTGATTCATATAAGGCAACTAACTCCTCATCTGATTTTGGGTGATTCGGGATAGAAACTTCCTTACAAATGATACCGTATCGGTCTCTCATTTGATGAAAATGAATTCGCATGGCACCATAGTCTTGTAAAGCAAATATTACCTCATCATTTTTTTTCCAAGGGAAGCCTCCAATAATTAAATCTAGTGACTCCGTGGTGTTTCGAGTAATGACCAATTCCTCCGCCGAACAACCTACTAAACCTGATAGCCTAGAAGCCACCTTATTCTTATTGTCCCATTGTTCAGTTCTCATATAATAAGAAGCCTCATAATTCACCTTCTTAATATGCTCAATATACTTGTTCAATATAGGTTTTGGAACAAAATTGTAATACCCATTTTCTAAATTGATATAATCGGGCTTTAAGTCGTAATCTTTGCGTATCCGTTTCCAAAATTCTTCATCATCATTCAAAGGGTAAGAACTGCATTCGTCAGAAGTATTTGAATATCCGGACAATGGCATTAAAGTTGTTCCTAAAGCTACATTACCCAACGTTTTAAAGAATCTTCTTTTGTCCATAACTCCTTATTTTTAATCAATTTAACGAATTTAACAGCCTATTACAACTACCGTGGCAAGGTATTTGTTAATTTTATTTTATTGTTACGACTTAAATTGTGATGAAAAGACTATTACCTTTATTTGCTTTCCTTTTGACCTTGCATTTTAGCTATGGTCAAGGAGATTTGCCCACGATTAAGCCTTTGAAGGTTGGAGCCAATAATAAGTTAGATACCAAAACAAGTAATCAAGGTACTTCGTTACGGATGCCATCTGTTCTTGATAAAAACTTAATATCAAAAGGAAGAGACGTTAAAATGTTACCCGACCGACAATTGGTCCAGGCCGGAACAGGAATGGTTATTGACCCAAAAGTTGGTGAGAAAGAAAAAAAAGGTGCAACAAAGTATTTTGGTGATCAGTATCTAGGAGATATTAAAACTAAAGCCAAGTTCATCGGTATCGTTTGCAGAGATCATGAATACGTCGATGGTGATAGAGTGAAGATATATTTAAACGGTGTTGTTGTTGAACCAAACATTCTTCTTTCTGGCAGTTTTAAAGGCGTCAATGTTGATTTAACTGAGGGTTTTAATCGTGTAGAATTTGAAGCCTTAAACCAAGGGTCATCAGGTCCGAATACCGCTCAGGTTGTTATAACTGATGATGAAGGCAATGTCATTCATAATAATCGTTGGAATCTTTCTACAGGCTCCAAAGCCAGCATGATTGTGGTAAAAGACGAAAGTGAAGAAGAGTAAAATATTAGTTATTACCCTATCTTTTTTCTCCTGGATGATATGTTTTTATTGCTCTTTTTAAAACATCTTCTTTGTAATAAGGGACATCTTTCCAATTTACATCTGCATATTTTTGAATCTGGTCATTAAAATGTGATGACTCTGGGTCACCGCTTTGACCGCCTGCTAAAATTGTTTTTGCCTTTACCCTGTCTCCAAATTCTACCGCCGCAACAAAGCTATTACCACGAGTTCCATACATTTTTTTTGCCCCTTCATTGGTGTATCTAGCACCGTAGGCCGCTAATGCGCCCCAACGACCACTGGCAAACCCAATAGGAATACTTGGTTTAGAATCGTCAAATGGTTGTCGAATATCGCCATTTAAACGTTGGTATCGATTGACCTCACCCCAAGGCATTTTCCAAGTTCCAAAATCTGTAATTAATTTATCAATGGTTTCTTGAAATAAGGACAGTTTTTCTGAGTCTGAAGATTTACCTCCCCAAAATTTTACCAATTCCATTGAGTATAAACCACTAGGTCGTTCTGCCTGCAAGTAACTTTGAGTCCCATAATAATGCGCCAAAGTCATTGCAATGGATTCTTTTGAGGTTTTAAAGTCCCAATTTCGTAAGAGTTCAATTGGTTCTTTTAATTTTAAAGTGGGCGTTTTATCAAACGCTCTAATTAGGCCAGGTATTAAAGCCTCAAATGCTGGTAGATAGGGGTCATGAGCTAATTGTATCAAGCTATCTAAAGAGTACCCTGTTCTATCTTTCAGAAGCTCAATTGCATGAATTCCTCTAAAATTTTCTTGGTCACGTGACATATAGTAAGGATAATCTTCTTTTTTAGGACTGTATTCCAAAGCCGAGGTATATGGCGTAGAATTGCAATTCTGAATCCAGCCGTTTTCTGGATTGAGCACTAAAATATTCTCATCAACTTCATGTAAGCCTTGCCAATCTGTTTTAGGATTGCTGCCATCTACTGGTTGGGAATAATTAAAACTTACGTCTCGTTTTGGTACAAAATTTCCATGGAAGTAAGCAATATTTCCTTCCGCATCGGCGTAAACCGTATTATTACTAGAATTAGTTCTAATGTCCATCATTTCACGAAAACCTTGGTATCCATCTTGCTTCGTTCGAATATAAGACTGTTCTAAAGCCTTTACGGGTTCCCACATCATTGCAGAAGCGGTCCATTGGCCATTTACCGAATGAGTTATTGGACCATGATGTGTGCTATACATTGGAAAGGTTTTAGTCATTAGTCCATTTTCTGTTTTGTAGCTCAAAACCACAGCTGTAGAATCTATAGCCCGTAATTCTTCTCCATATTTATAAAACAAGTTCCCATCATTCTTTACTACCGCCTCTTTGAACTCATCCATCACATCTGTGTAAGTTGAAGTATGCATCCATCCTGTCTTTTCATTAAATCCTTGATAAACAAAAAATTGCCCCCAGGTTACCGCACCATACGCATTCAAACCCTCTTCTGAAACTACATGTACCTCTCCTCTAAAATAAAAAGAAGTGTGCGGGTTAATCAACAACATTGCATTGCCAGACTGTGTCAAATCACCCGAAATTGCAATTCCGTTTGAACCCTGAGGTTCTGCCATTTCTTTTTCTTCTTTCTCTTTCAACAGTTCCAATTCAGGTAGTTCCATACCACTTTCATAAAAAGCTTTTATTTTCCTAGTTGAAATACGTTCAATATCACCTCCAATACTGCCTTCGCTAAAATACATTGGCATCCAAGGCTCAAAACGAGTTAGTAATCTAGGTTTAACTTCAGGATGAGTATGTAGATAGTAATTAATTCCATCCGCAAAGGCATCGCAAAGTTCTTTTAACCACTCCGGACTTTTTTCATAGTTAGCTTTAGCTATCTCTTCAGTCATAAAAAGTTTAGCTCTTAAATCGCTATACAAGGCATCTTCTCCCTCAATTTCTGCCAATCGCCCGGTTGCCCAAATATAATTTTGCTCTACCCGGTTAAAATCATCTTCACATTGCGCGTATAACAATCCAAACACAGCATCAGCATCAGTTTTACCGTAAATATGCGGTACTCCATAGTCATCACGTATAATTTCAATATTACTGGCTTGTTCTTCCCATACCTTAATTTCAGTTGGGGCCTGTTCTTTACAAGAAATAATTACAATCAAAAGGGCTACAAAAAGTGTTCTCATGTTTCTTCAATCAAGGAATTCGTTGACTTAAAGATAAAGACTACAATTCAAAGTTTCTCATTCAGATGATTATTCTATTTGAAGTAACTTGCACTACTATTAAAATTAGAAATGGCAGACAAAAAAGTAAGTATTCTTAAAGCATTTAAAACAATTATTTGGCCTAGACGAAATTTAGTCTTTATAGGGCTTTTATTAATTGTAATAAGTAAAGCGGCCAGTTTTGTTACGCCTATTGCAACCAAATATGTTATCGATGATGCCTTTGCAAATAAAGATGTTGATTTATTAAAGTATTTGGTAGGTGCTATAATGATAGCTATCACCATACAAGCTGCAACATCTTTTCTTTTAACTTATATTTTAAGTGTACAAGCGCAATTTTTGATTTCTGAACTGCGAGCCCAGGTTCAAAAACAAGTGCTTTCATTACCTATTCGATTTTTTGACAACACCAAATCGGGAGCTTTGGTTTCTAGAATAATGAGTGATGTAGAAGGTGTTAGAAATTTGATTGGCACTGGCCTCGTACAACTTGTTGGAGGTACCGTAACTGCGATTGTTGCATTAATTCTTTTACTCAGAATAAGCGTCACAATGACCTTATTTACCTTATTACCTTTAGCAATTTTTGGATTTATTGCTTTGAGAGCTTTTAAAATTATACGTCCAATTTTTAGAAATCGTGGAAAAATTAATGCAGAAGTAACAGGTCGATTAACAGAAACACTAGGTGGTGTTCGAGTAATTAAAGGATTTAATGCTGAAGCTCAAGAAAATAAAATTTTTGAGGTTGCTGTTGGAAAACTCTTTGAAAATGTAAAGAAGAGCTTGATAGCAACTGCAGCAATGACCAGTTCAGCAACCTTTCTAATAGGTATAGCCACTACAGGTGTCATGGGTCTTGGTGGCTATAAAATAATACAAGATGAATTGACTATTGGACAATTTATTGAATTCACTGTTATTTTAGGTTTGATGATTGCACCGATTGTTCAAATGAGCAATATTGGTAGCCAATTGACAGAGGCCTTAGCGGGTCTTGACCGTACTGAAGAGTTAATGAATCAAGTTACTGAGGCAGATGAAAAAAATAGAACCATAAAACTTGCAAATATTAAAGGTGATATGGTTTTCAAAGACGTTTCTTTTGCTTATGAAGAAGATAAAGAAGTTTTACATGATATTAGTTTTGAAGCCAAATCAGGAGATGTCATTGCCTTAGTTGGAAGTTCAGGTTCAGGCAAATCAACCATTGCAGGTTTAGCAGCTACATTTTTAAACCCTGACGCTGGTAAAATTACCATTGACGGAAATGATTTAGCAAAAGTAGACCTCACTAGTTTTAGACAATATTTAGGTGTTGTATTACAAGATGATTTCCTTTTTGAAGGAACGATAAAAGAAAACATTCTTTTTCCAAGGCCAAACGCTTCTGAAATGGAATTAAGGGCAGCCGTAAAAGCAGCTTATGTTGATGAATTCACGGATAGATTTGATGACGGGTTAGATACTCTAATTGGTGAAAGAGGTGTAAAACTATCAGGTGGTCAACGTCAACGTATTGCAATTGCCCGTGCAGTTTTGGCAAACCCTAAAGTTCTAATTTTAGATGAAGCAACCTCAAATTTAGATACTGAAAGTGAAGCCTTGATTCAGAAAAGTCTAGCAGAATTAACCAAAGGACGAACTACCTTTGTCATTGCCCATAGATTAAGCACCATTCGAAAAGCAAATCAAATACTAGTAATTGAAAATGGTAGAATTGCTGAGCAAGGCACTCATGATGAGTTGATTGCTAGTGAAGGAAGGTATTATGACCTATTTACCTATCAAGCAAGAATTTAAACTTCCTCAGGGGCCAATTCCACTTCTAATCCATCCAAGTTTTCGGTGATATGGATTTGACAGCCTAAACGTGAGTTTTCTTCAACATTAAATGCTTCAGATAACATTGCTTCTTCATCGTCAGACTTTTCTGGAAGACTATGATCAGAATTGACATAGCACTGACAAGAAGCGCACATGGCCATACCTCCGCAAATTCCGACAGTACCTTCAGGAGCCAGTTCATAAGAACGAACAACCTCCATTAAATTCATGTTCATATCGGTAGGTGCATCAATCTCATGAAGTATTCCTTCGCGGTCGGTTATTTTAATTTTTATATCTGACATGAATCAATTTATTGCTTTAACAACCGCCTTTGGTGCTTCCTTTTTAGAGCCATCAAAACCTTGAACACCTCCTACAGTGGTATATTTCATTACGTATTTTTTATCAGGAAAAATACGCTGGTAGGCACTTTGACACATTAAAGTAGCCTCATGAAATCCACATAAAATAAGTTTTAGTTTACCCGGATACGTGTTAACATCACCTATTGCGTAAATACCAGGAATATTGGTTTGATAGTCCAATGTATTGTCAACCTTGATAGCATTTTTTTCAATTTCTAATCCCCAATCTCCAATAGGTCCAAGTTTTGGTGATAAACCAAAAAGTGGTATAAAATAATCTAGTTCAAGCTCAATTTGCTCCTTAGTATCTGTTTTCTGAATTACTACAGAAGATAATTTAACATCACCCCTAAGCTCTATGACCTCAGCGGGAGTAATCAGATTTATTTTTCCAGCATTTTTAAGTTCTTGCACCTTCTCAACTGAATCTAAAGCTCCTCTAAACTCATTTCGGCGATGAACTAAGGTAACTTCCTTAGCAATATTTGCCAGAAAAATTGCCCAATCTAAAGCTGAATCACCACCACCTGCCAATAATACTTTTTTATCTCTATAAACCTCAGGGTCCTTTATGATATAAGCAATACCATTATCTTCAAACTTAGTTAGATTCTCTAGCTGTGGTTTTCTAGGCTCAAAACTACCCAACCCACCAGCTATAGCCACAATGGGCGCATGATGTTTTGTTTCCTTATTAGTAGTAACTATAAAAGTTCCATCTTCTAATTTTTCAATGGTATCGGCCCTTTCTCCAAGAGTAAAACCAGGTTGAAATGATTTTATTTGCTCCATCAGGTTATCAACTAAATCACCTGCCAATACCTCTGGAAAACCAGGTATATCATAAATTGGTTTTTTAGGATAAATCTCTGAACACTGGCCACCCGGTTGCGGAAGCGCGTCTATTAAATGGCACTTTAATTTTAAAAGCCCTGCTTCAAAAACGGCAAAGAGTCCAGTCGGACCTGCTCCGATTATTAAAATATCTGTTTTAATCATGAAAAAGAGTTCAAGAAAACAAAGCTATACTTTGTCTGAAGAAAAAAATTATGATTTTTATCAGTTTAACTCAGATTTACAACTTCTTCAATTTGAGGAGCGTACTTTTTGATGGTCATTTCAACTCCACTTTTAAGTGTCATTTGATTAACACTACAACCTATACAATTCCCTTCTAATTTTACTTTTACTGAAGTATCATTATCTATAGAAATTAAAGAAATATCACCTCCATCACTTTGTAAAAAAGGTCTTATTTCTTCTAATGCTTTTTCAACGTTTTGTCTTACTTCTTCTGATGTCATAAGGCTTTACTTTTTAACGGCAGAACAACCCGCCATTGTTGTAATCTTAATTGCTTCGGTTGGTGGCAAAGCTGTATTTCTTTTGACCAATTCTTGAACCACATTTTTGGTCAAGGTTTCAAATGCTTCTTCAGTCGGTGTGCCATTTTGTAAAGCTGCTGGTCTTCCAACATCTCCCGCTTCTCTAATACTTTGCACCAATGGTATTTCTCCTAAGAAAGGCACTTTTAAATCTTGAGCTAAATGCTTTGCTCCATCTTTACCAAAGATATGATATTTGTTATCAGGTAATTCTTCAGGTGTAAAATAGGCCATATTCTCTATGATGCCTAATACAGGCACATTAATAGCCTCTTGTTGAAACATCGCAACGCCCTTTCTTGCATCAGCAAGAGCAATCTCTTGAGGAGTACTTACCACAACTGCCCCAGTAACTGGTAAAGACTGCATAATACTTAAATGAATATCACCTGTTCCAGGTGGCAAATCCAATAAAAGAAAATCTAACTCATCCCAATGTGCATCAAAAATCATTTGATTCAAAGCTTTGGAAGCCATCGGGCCTCTCCAAATAACTGCTTGATTAGGTTGCGTAAAAAATCCTATTGACAAAAGTTTGACACCGTAATTTTCAACCGGCTTCATTTTGTTCTTTCCATCAACGTTTATTGATAGTGGTTTTTCTAAAGCAACATCAAGCATTATTGGCATGGAAGGTCCATATATATCAGTATCTAAAAGACCAACTTTAAAACCCATTTTAGCTAAGGTCACGGCCAAATTAGCAGTAACAGTAGACTTACCTACACCACCTTTACCTGAAGCAACAGCGATAATACTTTGAATACCTGGTATAGGTTTACCTTTTATTTCGTTTACCGTTGTCTTTGCGGGGGCTTCAACTTTTAAATTCACCTTAATCTTGGCCTTAGCATAAACTTTATCGTGAATTATTTTTAATATTTCTACTTCAGTTTTTTTTCTTGCTTGTAGACTAGGGTTTTTGATGGTAATATCCACTTCAACCTCATCACCAAAAACTTGAATATTCTTTACTGCACCACTCTCGACCATATTCTGACCTTCACCAGGAACTGTAATATTTTCAAGTGCTCGTAAAACTTCTTTCTTATCTATCTTCATCAACCAAATTTGATTACCAGTCGTTTAAACTGATTCTAAATTACAAAGATACGTTGTAGAGGGCAGATTGTACAGATGATATATTGAAAATGAAGATGATAAGATAAACTGTGTCTATCTAGTAATATGACGGCAGCTCTTTGCTTGGATCCCAAAAGTATTTTTGAAACTCCACGATTTGATTATCAACAACTTCTACGCCCTCATTCTCCAACAATTGTTGCATGAGGTTAGTACCATCAAAATGATGTTTACCTGTTAATAGGCCTACTCTGTTTACAACACGATGTGCAGGAACGTCTTTAGTATGAGAATTGTTCATGGCCCAACCTACCATTCGTGCACTACGCGCTGCCCCTAAATATTTAGCAATGGCTCCGTAAGAAGTAACTCGACCATGCGGAATCAGTTGTGCAACTTCGTAGACCTTATCAAAAAAACTCTTTTCCTCCATCAATTATAAATACGGTACAAGGTTATTAAAAACAATAAGACCATAAGCGCGCTCAAAATATAATTAGAGTTCTTTGAAAAGCGATTCGTTTTATGTTCCATTTTATTGAAATAGAAAACATATAAATACATTACCAAAAAAGTACCCAAACCTGCAGCCAATATAAATACTACCTCGTCAGAAATAGTATATCGCATTAAACCTTGAGAATTAAAAACACTATTCAGACCGCTATAATAAGGCACGGTAAGCAAGTTTAAAGCAGCCAAAAACATTCCTTTTGTAAAGCTGCCACTTTTTTTACCCTTTTCTTGTAGCAAAGGTTTTACATTTTCTTTTCTGGCTTTTAAGAAGAAAAAGACAGCCAATCCTGCAAATACAACTAGTGCAGTCTTTAAAAGCATTCCTATAACTTCAGGGTTTCTGCTCAAATATTTAGCAATACGCACTGCCAAATAAGTTTGCATCATTACCATTAAGGCAACGCCTAGACCAAACATAACGCCATTGTTCTTGCCTTTTTCTACACTGGTCTTTGCAGCATTTACGTTCAAAAGCCCCGGTGGAGCCGAAGCAAGAAACGCCGCAGAAAAAGTAGCTATAAAAAGCGTAAACAGTTGAGTCATTTAGTTGGTTATCCGAAATTGGATATAGGTTATTGGTTTTCCTTTTTCAAGATACTGATTTTCGTAGAATGTTTGAATTTTTAGAACTTCTTCAGGGCTACCTTCGTTTTTATAGATATCATGGTTGGCATAAATCACCTCATGTTCCAAGCCATGCAAAAGCCCCAAAGTATAACCGTGCATAAATTCACTATCTGTTTTTAAGTGAATAAGACCATTTGGTTGTAAAATACTTTTGTATTTCTTTAGAAATACTTCGTTTGTCATTCGATGCTTCGTTCTTTTATATTTTATCTGAGGATCCGGAAAAGTAATCCAGATCTCAGCAATTTCGTCCTTATCAAATAATTCGTCAACCAACTCAATTTGAGTTCGAATAAAAGCGACGTTAGATAGATTTTCTTGAATAGCAGTCTTAGCACCACGCCAAAAACGAGCGCCTTTAATGTCAATTCCGATATAGTTTTTATTCGAATTTCTTTCGGCCAAACCAACCGTATATTCGCCTTTACCGCACCCTAATTCCAGAACAATAGGGTTTGTATTACCGAAAAATTTACCCCAGTTACCCTTTTGTTCCAGCCCTTGTAAAACCTCTTCACGTGATGGCTGTATTACATTTGAAAACGTATCGTTTTCTCTAAATCGCTTAAGCTTGTTTTTGCTTCCCAAAACAAAAATTTAATGTTTTGACAAAACTAAGGAAATCAAAATCTTCTTTTGGTTTTGTTCCTTTACATTTATGACCGAATCAAAACGAATTTTAGTGGCCCCATTAAATTGGGGTCTAGGGCACGCAACACGATGTATTCCAATTATAAAAGCGCTTCAAGAACATGGACATCAACCCTATATTGCCTCTGATGGCGTTGCACTATCATTACTTCAAAAAGAATTTCCTAATGTACCTTCTTTTAAACTAACATCATACAAAATAAAATATGCAGCTAAAGGCAAGAATTTCAAATTGAAGATGATTTGGGATTCACCTAAAGTCCTCAAAGCAATGGCCAAAGAAAAGAAGGAGGTTAAACAACTTATAAAAGAGCATGAACTTCAGGGAATAATTTCTGATAATAGATTAGGAGTTTATTCAAAAAAAGTGCCCTGCGTATTTATTACACATCAGCTCAATGTACTTTCAGGTAATACCACTTGGTTTAGCTCAAAAATGCATCAAAAAATTATTAAAAAATTCAAAGCTTGTTGGGTACCCGATTTAAAAGAAAAACCGAATCTGACTGGAAAATTAGGGCATCTAAAAAAATCAAAACTGAATATTGTTTACCTAGGCCCATTGAGCAGGTTTGAAAAAAGTGATGGTCATATAATTTATGATTTAATGGTCTTATTATCTGGCCCTGAACCCCAAAGAACTTTACTAGAAAAAAAACTACTTAAAGAATTAAAAGAATTTTCTGGTCAGGTACTTTTCGTTAAAGGTAAAATTGAAGATGAAAAAATAACCAAGGAAATTACCTTGACTGATGGTAAAATTACCGTGTTCAATTTTATGCAATCAAAAGAGTTAGAAAAGGCAATTAATCAAAGTAAATTCATATTGTGCAGATCAGGTTATACTACTGTGATGGATTTAGCAAAATTGGAAAAAAAAGCCTTTTTCATTCCAACCCCAGGGCAATACGAACAAGAGTATCTGGCCAAACGTTTAGACAAGCAAGGTATGGTTCCTTTTAAAAAGCAAGATGATTTTGCACTTGATGAATTAAAAAATATTATTAATTATAAAGGCTTGACCTCATTAAATTCAACCATTAATTACGAATCATTATTTGAAGTCTTTTCAAGCGTAAAAGAAAATTCAGAGCCAACGTCGACTTCACTCTCCACATAAATTCGTTCATCATGTGCTTCAATAATGTGCTTAACAATAGCTAAGCCAAGACCAGAACCACCTTCTTTACGGCTACCACTTTGGTCCACCCTATAAAAACGCTCAAATAGTCTAGGTATATGCTGTTTAGGAATACCTTCTCCATTGTCTGTGACACGCACAATTACTTTGTTTTTAATTAAATTTTCTACACTAACTTCTGTAGTTCCATTTGGGTTGCCATATTTTAAGGAATTAACTAAAAGATTGGTTAATACTTGCTGTATTTTTTCTGCATCACCCCAAACGTAAATCGGCTCGTTATACTCCATATCAAAAGTTAAACTAATCTCTTTTTTAGCCGCTCTCATTTCAAGTAATTCAAACACACTTTGAATTAATTCAATGATATCAAATTCTTCTTTTTCTAGACTTAAATCACCAGCCTCTAACTTAGTTATCATATCCAAGTCTTTCACAATGTAAATCAAGCGTTCGACTCCTTTATTTGCTCGTTTTAAGTACTTTTCATTTACTTTAGAATCTTTGATTGCGCCATCTAACAGCGTTAATATATAGCCTTGTACGGTAAATAAAGGTGTTTTAAGTTCGTGGGACACATTGCCTAGAAAATCTTTCCGATATTCTTCTCTAATTTTTAAGGTATCTATTTCAATTTTTTTGTCTTCTGCAAATTTTCCAATTTCCTCAGTTAAGGTCTTCATGTCCGTAGTGACTGGTTTAGAAGAAAATGAAGAAGATTCTAATAAAGAAACGTCGTCATATATTTTTTTTACCCGACGGTAAATAAAACGCTCCACCCTTGCTTGAATAATGAAGAAAGAGACTAAAAAACAAATAGGAGAAAAAATAGCTGGTAGAACCCAGTCAAATTGATTCGTTAGCAATAAAATACCACATAAACACAAAATGAGCGTCAAACAAATAAATATGGAGGAACGCAATGCAAAGCGATAAGATTTTTTGAGTTTTATGGACATTGTTAGGTTGAACTCTTAATTAACGGTGTAAAATAAGAAAATTAACCATTTATAATACTTACTGCTTGCTTCTTGAAGAAATAAAACTAGAGAACAAACTTATAACCAACCCCTTTAACAGTTTTAAAATGATGATCGCCAATTTTCTCTCGAAGTTTTCGAATATGAACATCTATTGTTCTACCACCAACAACGACTTCATTGCCCCATACCTTATCTAAAATAACTTCTCTTTTAAATACTTTACTAGGTTTTGAAGTCAATAAAGAAAGTAACTCAAATTCTTTTCTAGGTAAGATTATTTCCTTGCCATCATTTACAATTTTATATTCTTCGCGATTTATGACAATATTGCCAACCTGTACAATATCTTCTAATTCAGCTTTATTTTCTTTTAGTCTTCTAAGTAGTGCTTTTACCTTACTAACTAAAACCTTAGGCTTAATTGGCTTGGTAATATAATCATCCGCTCCAGCATCGAAACCGGCTACTTGTGAATAATCTTCTCCACGTGCTGTTAAAAAAGTAATGATAGTATTTTCTAGACCAGGTGTGCTACGCATTATTTCGCAAGCCTCGATACCATCCATTTCAGGCATCATCACATCTAAAATAACAAGATGCGGTTGTTTTTTCTTTGCTTTGGCTACACCTTCAATACCATTTGTTGCGGTGTAAACTACGTAGCCCTCTGAGGACAGATTGTAACTAACAATCTCAAGAATATCTGGTTCATCATCTACTAAAAGTATCTTAACATCCTTGGTTTTCATAGGTTCAAATTTTCTAGTTTGGTCATTTCAGATAAGAAAGAATTCTATTTTAAATAATTGTATATCAACGTTTTAATAAAAATATTCGAATTAAAAAAAATATCCTTTTCGCCCAAATGTAAAGATAATACAATTACCTCTCTGTCACTTAACATTGATTTAATATCATAACATTATCGTAATGCTTTTGAAACAAACCTTTAACATATGGGTAACATGACTTTTACAGCCCCTCGCGTTCTTTGCGCAAATTATACTTAACTAATAATGAAATATCTTTTTTTAATTATCGCGATGGTTTTTTCTTTAAACCTTATCGCACAAGAAACTACTGGCAGTATTGTTGGTAAGCTTATTGACAAAGAACAGAACAATGAACCTTTAGCTTTTGCTAATGTTCTTATCAAAGGAACAACTATTGGCACACAATCAGATTTTGATGGACTTTATGGAATCTCAGGTCTTGAGCCTGGAGTATATACCGTTCAATATAGCTATTTAGGTTATGAAACTGTTGAAATTCCAAATATTACTGTTGAAGCAGACAAAGTTACCAGTATTGATGTACCTATGAGCGCTTCATCAGGTTTTCAATTAGATGAAGTTGTAGTAACAACCGTGGCCAGAAAAGATTCAGAAGTAGCTCTATTGTTGGAACAGCGTAATGCCATAACAGTTGTAGAAAGTATTGGTGCAAAAGAATTAGGTGACCTAGGAATAAGAGATGCAAAGACTGCGACTACAAAAATTTCAGGGGTCACAGAAAGTGAAGCTTCTGGCGATATATTTGTTCGTGGTCTTGGAGATCGCTATTTATCAACAACCCTGAATGGACTCCCAATTCCTTCAGACAATGTTGACAGAAAGAATATTAATTTAGGTTTATTCCCGACTCGTGTTATTCAAAACGTAAGTATAAGCAAAACTTATTCTGCAAAAGGTTCAGCTGATCAAGCCTCTGGTAATATCAACATAACTTCAAGAGAATTAGCTGGTTCTTCTGAACTAAGTGTAGGTATTTCCGGCGGTTTAAATTCAAGTGTTTTTCAAGACGACATTAACAATAACTTTAAAACTTCACCGAATTTAGATGATTCAACCTTCGGGTTTTATAGTTCAAAAAATCCGCTTATTAACCAAGTTACTCAGCAAGGTTGGGATCCAATAATACGAGAGAATCCATATAATTTTGGGGCCAACATAACAATGGGTAAAAAGTTTTTTAATAACAAACTATCATTTTTATTAACTGGAGCTCATAGCGAAAACTACATTTATAATGTTGGGTCATTTCAATTCTTAGAATTTGGTTTTGTTCAAATAGGTGTTCCGGATTATGTGACTTATCAAACAACGATTAATAATTCAGCCTTATTAGATTTAACTTGGTACATAAACGATAAAAACAAGATAAAATCTACAACTACTTTTCTAAATACTCTTAATGATTTTGTGATTGAACAAGGTGCCGCAGGCGAAGCCCAAATTAGTGATGATACTGGAAATAGAGGAGGTTCGGAGTTTGCTAGAGATCAAAATACCAAGCAAACACAGTTATTGGTAACTCAACTTATTGGACAACACACTTTAGGAGAAAAAAATAATTTAAAATGGGCTGTTGGTTTTAATAATTTAAATGCAGATGAACCTAATAGAATACGAAATCAACTCTTTTTTGATGCAAATGGTCCTTCGGATATTGAACTGAATTCTCAAGGAGGTTTTAACCAACGTAAAGCTGCTCAATTAATAGAAGATATTGAGTACAATGGCTATATAAATGATTCTTTTCATGTTATAGATGAAGAAGATTCTGGCAAATCATTTGATATTGATTTAGGCCTAGCCTACAGAAATAAAGAAAGGGACTTCAGCTCTGAATTCATTGGAGTTACTGAACCAGTGCGTTTTACCTTAAGCACAAATAGTTTAGACGATTTAAATTCAATATTCACTATACCAAATTTCCAAGACGGTAATTTAGAAATCAACCAATTGGGTCAAAACTCAAACGGCGAACGTCAAGATACCTATAATGGCACTTATGAATCAAAAGCAGCTTATGCTGATTTTAATGTTCAATTCGGTAAATGGAATGTGAATGCTGGTTTAAGAGTGCAGTTAGATGATATTTTTGTCACCTACGACGTTGGTAATGACGGCGGTTCAGGAAGAGTTGGTGAAGTAAACCAAGAGTATAATAATGTTTACCCGAGTGTAAATCTTAAATATACTTTAAATGAAAAACAAGCATTAAGATTTGCAGGAAGTAGAACGATAACATTACCTGAATTTAAAGAAATTGCACCATTTGAATATGTTTCGCCAAGTGGATTAGTAGTTCTTGGTAATGCCGACAATTTAACCGCTTCATTCTCAAATAATTTCGATTTAAAATGGGAGTTTTTCCCCTCTAATGATCAATTAATTTCGTTAGCCTTATTCTACAAGAATATTGAAAATCCAATAAATAGAACTTTGGCAAAAGGTGGTGAAAATCGTTTAACTTTTGACAATACAGGAGATAATGCAACGGTTTATGGTATTGAATTAGAAAGTAAAATTGGTCTAATTACACCAATTGTTAATGAAGACGATGGCGGTTATTCTGGGATTGATTTAAACCTTGTTTTTAATGCTACTTATATGGAACACAAACAAGATTTGAAGTTTTTAACAAATGATGAGGGTGGAGTAACCGAATTCTTTCGTTTTGGTTCTAGCAGAGAAACCGGCCTAGAAGGTGCTTCAGATTTTATAATGAACACAAGTCTAAATTTAAAGACTTCAGGGGATAACAAATTTGCAGCTTCTTTGAATGCCAGTTATGCGTCAGATAAGATATATGTCTTAGGAAATCCAGATGGTACTGCAAATTATGATTATAGCTACAACGATAATATTGTTGAAAATGGATTTGTTGTTCTTAATGGAAGGATTAGCAAAACATTCGCAAAAAAGTTAGAAGTGTCATTAACAGGTCAAAATTTATTAAATCCAGATATTAAACAAACGCAGAACGTGCTCGATAACTTTGTAGAAATTAGAGATTTCTCAGATGATATTGATGTGCGCTTAGGCCCTAATGCTCCTGAAAGAATTTTACGCAGTGAGGTTGTTAGGCAATACAAGCTAGGTAGAACCATTCGTCTCGGTTTTAACTATACATTTTAATCTTAATATAAATCGTTAACTAAAAATTTATTTAAAACTCTAATTATGAAAACGAAAATCTTTAAATTTTCAATGATGTTTGTCGCTGCTTTAGCTCTTACGCTGACTAGCTGTGGGAGTGACGACAATGACCCAGCTGCTCCTACTTGTAGCGATGGAATTCAAAACGGAACAGAAACCGGTGTTGATTGTGGCGGAACATGCGAACCATGTGAGGCTGAAGCAACTTGTGATGATGGTATTCAAAACGGTGATGAAGAAGGTGTAGACTGCGGTGGCTCAAGCTGTAACGCATGTACGGAGTCTGTAGAATTAACCGGTTCACAAACGGAAGATTTAACTTTAGACGCTGCCAATACTTACACCCTGACAAATAGTTTTAGTATTGAAACTGGTGCTACTTTGACAATTCCTGCCGGAACAACTATTACTGCAACGGCTGCTTCTGGTGAAGAAACTAATACTTACATAGTTGTTCAAAAAGGAGGTGCAATTAACATTGAAGGTACTGCTGCTAATCCTGTTGTTTTTACTTCGTCTAATAGTACTCCTGGTTCTTGGGGAGGTTTAGTTATTGCTGGTGACGCAACTACAACTAAAGGTGTTGATGCTACTGCTGAGGTAGGCAACATTATCTACGGCGGTTCAAATGATGCTGATAATTCTGGTAGCATTGATTATTTAATTATCAATTATGCTGGTGCTCAAATCAACTCTGAATCTCAGTACAATGGTCTTACACTTTATGCTGTTGGTTCTGGAACTTCTATCTCAAATGTTGCCTTATTAAATGGTACTGATGATGGTGTTGAGTTCTTTGGTGGTACAGTTTCTGCTTCTAACTTCTATATGGAAAATAACGAAGATGATGCTATTGATTGGACTGAAGGCTGGAATGGCACATTAACTGATGCCTATGTTCTTCATACTGTTGATGGTTTCTCTACTGCTGTTGAAGCGGATGGTGATAATAATAACCCTTCCTTAGTGAATCTTACTTGTGTTTCTACAGTTGGTGGTACAGCTTTACAATTCAAAAAAGAATCTGGTGCTACTATCACTGGTCTTTCTTTAAATGGTTATGACACTTCTTTAGACTTTAGAGATGGTGGGGCTGTTACTAACGTAACAATTGATGGTGTTGTATCTAATCCTGCTTTATCATATGTTGCTGACCCTTCAGTTGATATTACAATGTTCTCATGGGCAACAGATACTGAAGTTGAAAGTAATGTTCTTACAGGAACAGTAACAGCAGACTTAACTCTTGACCCTGCCATTGATTATTTCTTAGAAGGTTCATTGAGTGTAGAATCTGGTGCTACATTAACTATCCCTGCAGGAACAAGAATAGTTGCTGATGTTCAAGCGGGTACTGAAACTAGTACTTATGTTGTAGTTCAAAAAGGTGGTGCTATTGATATTCAAGGTACTGCTGCTGAGCCAGTAATTATGACTTCTGCCAATGAAACTCCTGGTGATTGGGGTGGTTTAGTTATAGCAGGTGATGCGACTACAACTAAAGGTGTTGATGCTGTTGCTGAAGTTGGTAATATTATTTATGGTGGTACTAATGACATGGACAACTCGGGATCAATTGATTATTTGATCATCAATTTTGCTGGTGCTCAAATCAATTCTGAATCTCAATATAATGGGCTTACCTTATACGCTGTAGGTTCTATGACAAGTATTTCTAACGTTGCTTTATTGAACGGTACTGATGATGGTGTTGAATTCTTTGGTGGAACGGTTTCTGCTTCTAACTTCTACATGGAAAATAACGAAGATGATGCTATTGACTGGACTGAAGGTTGGAACGGTACATTAACTGATGCCTATGTTCTTCATACTGTTGATGGTTTCTCTACTGCTTTAGAAGCAGACGGTGACAACAATAACCCTACATTAACCAATCTTACTTGTGTTTCTACTGTGGGTGGAACTGCTTTACAGTTCAAAAAAGAATCTGGTGCTACAATCACTGGTCTTTCTTTAACAGGTTATACTACTTCAATAGACTTTAGAGATGGTGGTGCAGTAACAAATGTTACTATAGATGGGGCAACTTCTGACCCTGCAGCTACTTACGCTGCTCCAGCAACTGTTAGTGCAAATGATTTTATTTGGGCAACTGGAAATGATGAAGCACAATCTGCTATTCTAACCGGCTCAGTTTCTTCAGATTTAACTTTAGATGCTACAATCACATACTTTTTACAAGGCTCTTTGAGTGTTGAAGAAGGTGCTAAGCTTACTATACCTGCCGGGACAGAAATCGTTGCAGATGTTGAAGCTGGTGAGGCAACAAGTACTTATATTGTAGTTCAAAAAGGTGGTGAAATAGACATTCAAGGTACTGCTGCTAATCCAGTAGTTATGACTTCATCTGCTGAAACTCCTGGTGACTGGGGCGGATTAGTAATTGCAGGGAATGCAACTACTACTAAAGGTGTAGACGCTGTTGCTGAAGTTGGTAATATCATTTATGGTGGTACCGATGACGCTGATAGCTCAGGTAATATTGATTACTTAATCATCAACTACGCTGGTGCTCAGATTAACTCAGAATCTCAATACAACGGTCTTACACTTTATGCTGTAGGTTCTGGAACTACTATCGACTGGGTTGCTTTATTGAACGGTACAGATGATGGTGTTGAGTTCTTCGGTGGAACTGTTTCTGCTAATAACTTCTACATGGAAAACAATGAGGATGATGCAATCGATTGGACAGAAGGCTGGAACGGTACTTTAACTAATGCTTATGTTTCTCATACGGTTGCTGGTTTCTCTACAGCTGTTGAAGCTGATGGTGATAACAATAATCCATCTTTAGTAAACTTAACTTGTGTTTCTACGGTTGATGGAACTGCTTTACAATTCAAAAAAGAATCTGGTGCTACTATCACCGGTCTTTCTTTAACTGGATACACAACTAACGTTGATTTTAGAGATGGTGGAGCTGTAACCAATGTAACTGTTGATGGTGCTACTATTGACCCAGCTGCTGCATATGATGCTGCTGCTACAGTTGATGTTGCTACGTTTGCTTGGGCAACAGGAAACTAAGTTTTTCGTCTAAAAATTATTAAAGCCCCACAATGTGGGGCTTTTTTTTGCACTTCATCGAAAAGTGTAGCTTTTTTCCTTAACAATTCATTCACACGCTTTCTATTTTTTTATATTTGTGGCATAGCCTTTGTTATCAATACTTTATGAAGCAACTTTACCTTGTGTTTTTCTTTATGGTTTGCTCGCTTGGATTCGCTCAAGAATCTCAAGGCAATGGCGATATTGAAGGTTTTAAACTCTACCCAAACCCAACAATCAACGGAAAAATCTTCATTAATACTGCTCAAAACGCACCAAAAACTGTTCATATTTTTGATGTTTTAGGAACCCAAGTTTTACAAGCTACTATTTTAGGTAAAGAGGTTAATGTGTCAAGTTTAGACAAAGGAGTTTATATTCTTAGAGTTTTTGAAAAAGATAAAGTTGCCACCCGAAAGCTTATTATCAAGTAATTTCATCTCATTCTTCACTTGATTTCTTGGTTATTCGTGCAGTTCATCGGACTGACCTACAAAGTTTTGCGTTTCACAACATTTAATGGTTTTCTTCGTTAGTAGCTGCTACTTTTACTATGCTATTACCCCAAATTGGCATATATGAAGAAAATCTACTTAATCTTACTTATGGTTTTACCTCTATTCACATTCGGTCAAGAATTGGTGAGTGTCAACGATGCTAAACCAATTGAAGTTAAAGGTTTTAAAATGTACCCTAATCCAGCTTATGGTGAAGAAGTTTACATTACAACTGAAACCAATGGTAATAAAGAAATTCAAATTTTTGATGTTTTCGGAGAAGTAGTATTGCATGAGCGTATTGCGACTAATACCCTAAACATTTCAAAATTAGTGCCTGGTGTATATGTACTTCAGGTTACGGAAAACAAAAAAACTATGACTAGAAAACTAGTCGTTAAATAAAATTACCCAAACTAACATTTAATAGTAAACCCTGGCCTAATGGTTGGGGTTTCTTATTTGGTTATTTTTGTTCTTAATGAAGATTGATACAACTAGAATTTTTAATATTAAATCTGACACAGACTTTGAGTCTTTAGCTCTTGAGATATTTAAATTTCAGTTTAAGAACAATAGAATCTATAACAGTTTTTGTAATCATCTTAGTATTAATGAGGCCAAGGTGAATAATGTTCAAGACATTCCATTTCTTCCTATATCATTCTTTAAATCAAAGCAAGTATTAGCTACAACGGATAAAGTCGATACGGTTTTTACCAGTAGTGGAACCACAGGTGCTTTAACCAGTCAACACTTTGTAACTGACATATCCATATATAAGAAGAGTTATCTAAAGGCGTTTGATTTATTCTATGGCAACTTAGAGGATTATTGTATTCTGGCATTATTGCCATCTTATTTAGAGAGAGAAGGCTCTTCATTAATATATATGGCTCAAGATTTTATTAAAAAATCAAAACATTCAAAAAGTGGTTTTTATCTAAATGATACTAATAAACTAATAGAAACCTTAACTGAATTAGAGCGTAAACAAAACAAAACACTTTTAATTGGCGTTTCTTTTGCGCTGTTAGATTTAGCCGAATCACATTCCTTTAATTTAAAAAATACCGTCGTGATGGAAACCGGTGGGATGAAAGGTAGACGAAAAGAATTAATACGATCAGAACTTCATGAAATTCTTGGTAGTAGTTTTGGTATCTCTAAAGTACATTCAGAATATGGAATGACAGAACTTTTGTCACAGGCTTATTCTGCCGGTGATTGTATATTCACTTGTCCGCCATGGATGAAAATTATGATACGTGATACTGAAGACCCCTTATCTCTTCAATCACATGATAAAACCGGAGGTGTTAACGTTATTGATTTGGCAAACATCAATTCTTGCTCATTTATTGCCACTCAAGATTTAGGCAAGACCTATGAAGATGGTTCCTTTGAGATACTAGGTCGTTTTGATAACTCAGATGTACGAGGTTGTAATTTGATGGTGTTATAACTATTTACGCTCCAGTTATATAGAAAAACTAACCATTTATGAAAATTAAAAAATTCTTGTAAGAATTTTCATTATTTTTCTTTTCCAACCTTAAACCACCAATAGTATGAACCGAACAGATTTTTTAAAAACTAGTATTTATGCTGGTGCTGGTATTGTATCAATACCTGTACTTGCATCAAAAAATGTTACTGAGACAAAAGAAATTCAAGACCCAAAGATAGTTAGAGCTGATGAAGGACTAAGAGTTAACGTTTTAGGTGATCAACAGACCTTTAAATTAACCGGAGAAGATACTGATGGACGTTTGACGCTAATAGAAGAAGTTAATCCTCCAGGCACTATGATTCCTCCGCATGTGCATACTAATGAAGATGAAGTTTTTAAAGTACTTGAGGGTGAATTGGAAGTTACGGTTGGTTCAAAAACCGTAATCCTTAAAGCTGGTGACCTTGCTTTTGCCCCTAAAAACATTCCTCACTCATGGAAAGTTATAGGTGATAAAGACTGTAAAACAATTTTAAGCGCCTTCCCTTCTGGAATTGAGCTTATGTTTCAAGAACTTGGAGAACTACCTCCTGGGCCACCCAATTTTGAAAAAGTGACTGAAATATGTGGTCGTTTTGGCATTTCTTTTATTCAATAAAAGATTTGCCTTAATTAACCACTAAAACAAAATAGTTCTTTTTTCCTCGTTGCAATAGCACAAACCTATTGTTAATGAGGTCATTTTTGGTAATTTTGTAGTCTTCTTTTACTTTCTCTTTATTGACAGAAATAGAATTTTGTTTTAGTTCTCTTCTAGCTTCACCATTGGAACCCAAAAATCCGGTTTTCGCTGATAGAGCAGCAATCATATCTAAACCTTCATCTAGATCAGTAATGGAAACCTCGGCCTGAGGAACGCCATCAAATACGTCTAAAAAGGTTTTGGCATCTAGCTGTTTTAAATCATCAGAAGTTGATTTTCCGAACAAAATATTACTTGCCTTAATGGCATTATCTAAATCTACTTGAGAATGCACCATTATAGTAATCTCTTCAGCCAATTTTCGTTGTAAAGCCCTTTGATGCGGGGCCTCTTTATGATTAATAACTAATTGTTTTATTTCATCTTTAGATAGAAAGGTAAATATCTTAATGTATTTTTCTGCATCAGCATCGGAGGTATTCAACCAATACTGGTAAAATCTATAGGGCGATGTTCTATCGGCATCTAACCAAACATTACCACTTTCAGTTTTACCGAACTTAGTACCATCTGCTTTTGTAATTAATGGGCAAGTAAGTGCATAACCCTTTCCTCCTCCTATTCTTCTAATCAATTCTGTACCCGTAGTAATATTACCCCATTGGTCACTTCCACCCATTTGTAAGGTGCAATTGTGTGCTTTATATAGGTGTAAAAAATCGTAACCTTGAACCATTTGATAGGTAAACTCAGTAAAAGACATACCTTCTTTTGCTTCTGAAGACAAACGCTTTTTTACTGAATCTTTGCTCATCATATAGTTCACAGTGATGTGTTTGCCTACATCTCTTATGAAATCTAAAAAAGAAAAATCTTTCATCCAGTCATAATTATTGACCAAGATGGCGGCATTAGATTCTTTGCTTTCAAAATCAAGAAACCTACTCAATTGCTCTTTCAAAGCTTCTTGGTTGTGACGAAGTGTTTTTTCATCTAACAAATTACGTTCGGCCGACTTTCCTGAGGGATCACCAATCATGCCCGTTGCACCACCAATGAGTGCAAATGGCTTGTGACCCGCTAATTGAAAATGACGCAACATCATTACACCAACTAAATGACCAATATGTAAAGAATCTGCTGTAGGGTCTATACCAACATATGCAGCTTGCATCCCATTCAATAAATGTTCTTCCGTACCCGGCATGGTATCATGTAACATGCCTCTCCACTTTAACTCTTCAACAAAATTCTTGGTCATAATAAATTACCTATTTATTCAGCTGCAAATATAGAATGTTGTTGGTTCTTACCTAAAAAATAGTTTGATAATAGGTACATTTGGATATGATATTAGTCACGGGTGGAACAGGATTAGTTGGGTCGCATTTACTTTGGAATTTGGTGCAAGCGGGCCACAAACCGCGAGCTACATACCGCACAAAGAAAAAGCTAGCGTCCACCAAAAAAGTTTTTTCATATTACGATAATACCAATGAAGCACTTTTTAATGCTATTGAATGGGTACAATGTGACCTATTAGATATAACGGCTTTAGAAAAAGCTTTTGAAGGTATTTCTTTTGTTTATCATGCAGCAGCCTTAATCTCTTTTGAACCAAAAGATTATCAGAAACTTTTAAAAGTTAATGTTGAGGGCACTTATAATTTGGTCAATTTGTGTATTGCTCATAACATCAAAAAACTTTGTTATGTCAGCTCTATTGCTGCTATTGGTGATTCTATTGGTGATAAACCAGTAAAAGAATCAAATGAATGGAATGAAAATTCAACTTCGGGATACGCCGTTTCTAAACATGCAGCCGAAATGGAAGTTTGGAGGGCTTCACAAGAAGGTATTCCGTCTGTTATAGTCAATCCTGGTGTGATTTTAGGTCCTGGGTTTTGGAAATCTGGAAGCGGACTATTCTTTTATGCTGCCTGGAAAGAATCTAAATACTATTTACCAAATGGTACCGGATTTGTATCAGTTAATGATGTTGTGAGCGCTATGGTTAAGCTGATGGAATCTAAGGTAAAAAATGAGCGTTTCATTTTAGTGAACCAAAATTGGAGTTATTTTAAATTGAATGTTCTTTTGGCTAAACAATTAAATAAGAAGACTCCTAAAAAAGAACTTAAGATTTGGATGCTGAATATTCTTTGGAGAATGGATTGGATAAAATCTTTTGTAACCGGTTCTAGAAGAAAATTATCCAAGCACGCCGTTAAGATTTTAGGCCAAACTCAGTTTTACGATAATTCTAAAATCAATGAATTTATAACCGATTACAAATTTGAAGAATTACAAAAAGCTACTGCTCATCATTGCTCTCTGTTCTTGAAAGAACAGGATTTCTAGATTTCTGACCAATCTTTTTTAAACTGTCTCTGACTTTGTCGGCATTTTTGCGTGCATTCTCTGTTATTGTTTTACGGGCCTTTTCAACCTCTTCGACTTCAACCTCTAGTCGTTTTAAAATGGTTTCATAGATATTCTCATACTCTAAAGGCATTGAGGCATAATAAAGATCGCTCTCCGTAAACTGAACACTATCAATTTGATGTTTTTCAAATAAATAAGGCATTATCTCCACCGAATTATCTTTAAGTGCTTTGGGGTTTGTCGCATTGGCCGCATTCACCAAAGCCAAATCATATAAAATTTCAATCATTTTATCTTTTGCTATAAGGTCTTGAGGGGGTTCAATTACCTTTTCGGCACATGAGCATAAAACACTCAAAAGCAATAGCGAGCAAACTATTATTCTTAAGTTACCTATCAAAAGTGAGTCTTTTGGCATTACGTTGTTTTGAAAAGATTCCATTATTAAACGCAAGGTGTCCATTTACGAGAGTTCTTTTTACTTGATTATCAAAAATAAGCCCTTCAAAAGGAGACCACCCACATTTATAGAAAATATTATCTTTTTTAACTTCCCATTTAGTCTTGGGAGCTATTTCAACTAAGTCGGCGTAAAAGCCTTCTTTTATAAATCCACGTTTTTCGATGTCAAATAACAAAGCAGGGTTATGAGACATTTTCTGAACAATCTGCTCTAAAGTTATAAGACCTTCAGAATGTTTCTGTAACATAGCGGGGAGCGCATGTTGCACTAAAGGACCGCCTGATGGTGCTTTTGAATATATATTGTCTTTTTCTTCAATAGTATGCGGAGCATGATCTGTTGCGATAACGTCAATTCGTCCATCTAATAATGCCTGCCATAACTGATTTCTATCATCCTTCGTTTTAACCGCCGGATTCCATTTGATAAGTGTTCCTTTTTCATCATAATCATCATCTGAGAACCAAAGATGATGTATACAAACCTCAGCAGTTATTTTTTTATCCTGTAAAGGAATATCATTGCGAAACAAGGCTGTCTCTTTACCGGTAGATAAGTGAAATACATGTAAGCGAGCCCCTGTTTTTTTAGCTAAAGCTATTGCTTTAGAAGATGAAAGATAACAGGCTTCTTCGCTTCGTATTATAGGATGATATTTTATCGGGATAGCATCGCCAAACTCCTCTTGATATTTTGCTAAATTCCGTCTTATGGTACCTTCATCTTCGCAATGCGTAGAGATAACCATTTCAGTATTCAAAAATATCTGCTCCAATACTTTCTCGTTATCCACCAACATATTTCCTGTCGATGACCCTAAAAATAGCTTAACTCCAGAGCAGCTCTTCTTATCTAATTTTTTTAGCTCTTCTAGGTTATCATTGGTACCCCCAAATAAAAATGAATAATTGGCAAATGATGACTCTTTGGCAACTGAAAATTTTGCTTCTAATTTTTCAATAGTAGTTGTTTGCGGATTGGTATTAGGTTGTTCCATAAAAGAGGTAATCCCGCCTGCAACAGCAGCTCTACTTTCTGTTGCAATGTTCCCTTTATGTGTCAAACCTGGCTCTCTAAAATGAACCTGATCATCAATCACACCAGGCATAAGCAGATTACCTTTAAAATCAATAACTTCGGCATTATCATTAGAGATATCACTTGCCATTTTTTCAATAAAATCTCCTTTTATCAAAAGATCTGTCTCAAATTGCTTTCCTTCATTGATTGCTATCGCATTCTTAATTAAAACTCGCTTCATATTCAAAAACTTTTTCTAAAAAAAATACTTCTTAATTTCATGCTTATCACACCTAGAATAGCCTCTCTAACTATCGCTGAGTTCATTTTTGATTTTCCGTTAATTCGGTCAGTAAAGATTATAGAAACTTCTTCGATTTTAAATTTTTTGAGATACGCTCGATACTTCATTTCAATTTGAAATGCGTAACCAATAAATCGTACACGGTCTAATTCAATTGCTTCTAGAACTTCTCTCTTATAACAAACAAAACCAGCAGTAGGGTCATGAACCCACATGCCAGTGATAAGTTTTACATAAAATGAAGCACCATAAGACAGTAGTATTCTTGTAAGTGGCCAATTAACCACATTTACTCCTTTTTTATAACGAGAACCAACTGCTAAATCTGCTCCATTCAAACATGCCCGATGTAACCTCAATAAATCACTAGGTTTATGAGAAAAATCGGCATCCATTTCAAAAATAAATTCATAACCCCTTTCTAATGCCCATTTAAAACCGTGAATGTAAGCCGTACCTAAACCTGCTTTTTCTGTGCGTACCTCTAAGAAAAGCTTGTCAGAAAATTGTTCTTGTAATTCTTTAACGTTGTTTGCGGTTCCATCAGGAGAATTATCGTCAACAATGAGAATATGAAAGTCTTTTTTTAAGTCAAAGACAGTCTTAATTATGGCCTCAATATTCTCAATCTCATTAAATGTGGGTATGATTACTAATCCTTCTGGCACAAACTCAAGTTTAAAGAAGCAAAAATAGTGTTTTTATAAGCTCTCTTAATTGGTTTTCTTTATTTGTAACTTTGTATTGATAACTACAACCTCAATGGCAAAACGTTTTCCAAAGGCTTTTTTTGTCTTTTTAGGAGCTTTGTTTTTACTCAACTTAATACAAAGCTTTTTTACACCTCTTATATATGACGAGACTTATTACTGGTATTATGCTCAACAATTAGCTTGGGGCTATTTTGACCATCCGCCAATGGTAGGTTTTCTGATATGGCTTGGCAATTCAATATTGGCCGGAGAGCTTGGTGTGCGGTTTTTAAGTTGCATTTTAGGTTCGGGAACAATAACTATATTATGGTTATTAGTTGATAATGATTTAAAGAAAAAATATGTGCCACACTTTTTTCTTCTATTGTTTTCAATGGCCTTATTTAACGCTTATGGCTTTTTAACACTACCTGACACACCGCTTTTATTCTTCACCGCACTCTTCTTATTTGTATATAAAAAATTTCTAAAAGAGCCATCTATAGTAATGTCAATTGCCTTAGGGGTGGTTATGGCATGCCTGATGTATAGTAAATATCATGCCGTTCTTGTAATCATATTTGTGCTGATTTCTAATTTGAGCTTGTTAAAAAATAAGTTTGCCTGGTTGGCAGTTATTATAGCGCTGTTATGTTACGTTCCACATTTTAAATGGCTATATGACCATAATTTTGTTTCTATTGAATACCATATTTCAGAACGGCCAAATCAACCTTATACTTTTGAAGGATTTACCCTGGGGTATCTCTTGAATTTAATCGTAAATTTTGGATTACTTTTTCCTTGGTTTTATTGGGTTTTATTCCAATCTAAACCAAAAACTAAATTTAAAAAAGCATTAGTTTATTTAAGTTACGGTGTAATCGCTTTTTTCTTTTTATCTAGTTTTCACAGAAGAACGCAAGCACAATGGGTAATCGTTATTTGCATACCTATGGCAATATTAACCTATGAATATTTATTGCAAAATGGAAAAAGTAGAAAGTGGGTTTACCGTATTTCTATGGTTAGTGCTGTTTTACTTCTTTATGCAAGAATGGGTCTAATTCATAAACCTATGTTACCTATTATTTACGAAACTCATGGAAATAAAGAATGGTCAAAAGAACTTAAAAATATAGTTGGTGATACACCGGTTGTTTTTGAAAATAGTTATCGGAGAGCACCCATGTTTTCTTTTTATTCTGGAAATGAAACATTTTCATTGAACAACATTTACTACCGCCGAAATCAATATTCCATTGATAGCTCGGAAGCGGCTTTACAAAATCGAAGAGTTGCCTATGTTACCCCCTTTGCAACTAGTGGGGATTTCAGTTATACGACACTAAGTGGGCGAAAATATTTTGGAAGTTATATTGATAATTTTCAATCTTACAGAAAACTTGAATGCCAAATTGATGATAAGGAGATTGTATTGAATAACGAAGAATTAAGTTTGACAATATATAACCCTTATGAAGAAAAATTAGATTTAAATGATTTCAATTTTAATGTAGGTTATTTGAACAAATACAAGCAGTTAAAAGAAATTAAACCACTTCTTTTAACTTCGAACAATAGCGAACAATTTTTAAAACCAAATGACACCACTATTTTAAAAGTTAAGCTTACTATACCCGAAAAAATAGTGCCGCATTATATAAAATTCGCTGTATCTAAAAATGGGCTATTGCCAGGTATAAATAGTACGAGTATTAAAATTGAAAAATGAATCCGATATTTAGAAATATAACCACATTAGATTGGGTAACTGCGATTCTTGTATTTAGCCTAGTGTTGTTAGTTATTAGTAAATACTTTTTCAAAATGTCTTTTTCAACTTTTCTCATTTTGCCGTTTAATACTAAATATTTCGCCCTGAGCAAAAAAAAAGGTAAGCTTTTTAATGGGTTTCATTTACTTATTACACTGTTTCAATTGTTAAATATTGCGTTATTAGTTTTTATTGCCAATAACGTTTTAAATGAGAATCCAGTAAACACTTTCCCAAGTTTTTATTGGGTTATTTTAATATCAATTCTAGGCTATCTTTTTTTTAAAATTGTTCTTCAAGCATGTAATGGCTATTTCTTTGAAAATTTGAGTGAAATGAACGATTTAATTTTTGAAAAGTTAAGTTATTTCAATTACGGAGGATTAATCGCCTTTTTGGGTAATGTTATAGTTCTTTACATAATTCCAGAATCTAAAGTCATAATTTATATAGTCCTAAGCCTAATTTTATTAGTAAATGCTAGTGGTTTGGTCACTATATTGAGAAACCATCAAAAATTGATTGTTGCAGACATTCTTTATTTTATTTTGTACCTTTGCACACTCGAAATTTCACCCTTAGTGATTGTCGCAAGCTATCTAAAAGATTGATTCTTATGAAAGTAAAAACGATTTTGGTATCTCAACCAGAACCAAAGATGGAAAATTCTCCATATTCACGACTTATTGAAAAGTCAAAGGTAAAAGTTGATTTTAGACCTTTTATTCATGTGGAAGGCGTTGACGCTAAAAATGTGCGTCAACAGAAAATTGACCTTAATGATTTTACTGCAATTATTTTAACAAGTAGAAATGCTGTTGACCATTTTTTTAGAATTGCAGAAGAAATGCGATTTAAGGTGCCTGACAGTATGAAATATTTTTGTCAGTCAGAGGCAGTTGCTTTTTACTTACAGAAATATGTGGTATACAGAAAACGTAAAATATATGTTGGTAAACGTTTGTTTACTGATTTAACACCAATGTTTAAAAAATATAAGGATGAAAAGTTTTTAGTTCCTTCATCGGATAGCTTAAAACCGCAGGTTCCAAAAACTCTTGATGATCTTAAATTAGATTGGAAAAGAGGTGTTTTTTATAAAACGGTGGTAAGCGACCTTTCTGATTTAAGAAACGTGTATTACGACGTATTGGTTTTCTTTAGCCCTTCAGGTATCGAGTCATTATTGAAGAATTTTCCTGACTTTGAACAGAATGATACTCGAATTGCTGTTTTCGGAAATAGTACAGTTAGCGCCGCGACGGACGCAGGTCTTCGGATAGATATTAAAGCGCCAACTCCTGAAACACCATCTATGACTATGGCTCTTCAAAAATATATTTTAGACGCTAATAATAAATAAGAGTCTATCCTTACATAAACAAAAAATCCCCAAGTAAATAGTACTTGGAGATTTTTTGCTTTAGAAGGCATATCGTTGCGGCCCACCTCGCCTAATTTCTTCATTGGCATAAGCTTCAAATTTTTTAAAATTCTCTCGAAATGCATTAGACAATTTAAAAGCTGTTCTATAATACGCGTCATCATCATTCCAAGTAGCTCTAGGACTTAATACTTTTGATGGAACCCCTGGACATTCTCTAGGTTGGGCAACACCAAAAACAGAATGAATATGATAATTGTCGTAATTATATAAACCAAGGTCACCATTTAATGCTGCACTAATCATTGCTCTCGTATACTTTAGTTTCATTCGAGTACCAATACCATAAGGGCCTCCTGTCCAACCTGTATTTACAAGCCATACATCAACACCTGACTCAATCATTTTTTTGCTTAACATCTCGGCATAGTTGGCTGGATGTAAAGGCATAAATGGAGCTCCAAAGCAAGCAGAAAATGATGGCTGAGGCTCTACCACACCTGCCTCAGTACCCGCAACCTTTGCCGTATAACCAGAAATAAAATGATAAGCCGCTTGTGATGGTGTCAATTTTGATATTGGAGGTAATACTCCGAAGGCATCTGCAGTTAAAAAGAATACATTTTTGACATTTTTGCCAATTGAGGGCTGTTGAATATTATCAATATGATAAATAGGATAACTAACTCTAGTATTTTGAGTGATGGAAGTGTCCTCAAAATCTACGTCACCCTTATCATTCATAATGACATTCTCTAAAATCGCTCCTTTTTTGATAGCGCCATAAATCTCTGGCTCATTCTCTTTTGAAAGGTTAATGACTTTAGCATAACAACCTCCTTCAAAATTAAACACGGTGTTTTTTGATGTCCAACCATGTTCATCATCGCCAATCAATTTACGATTAGGATCTGTTGAAAGGGTTGTTTTACCAGTACCTGATAATCCAAAGAAAATAGCAGTGTCACCCTTTTCACCAACGTTCGCCGAGCAGTGCATTGGTAACGTGTTCTTATCAACAGGTAAAATAAAATTTAAAGCAGAAAAGATTCCCTTTTTAATTTCACCTGTATAGCCAGTGCCACCAATTAAAGCAATCTTTCTCGAAAAATTAAGGATAGCAAAATTGTGTTGTCTTGTTCCATCAACAGTGGAGTCTGCCATAAACCCTGGAGCGTTAATAACAGTCCACTCAGCCTCAAAATGCTCTAACTCAACATTTGTAGGCCTTAAAAACATATTATATGCAAACATGTTTGACCATGGATATTCATTAATTACTCGAATGTTTAAACGATAATCTGTTTCTGCACAAGCATAAGCGTCTCTTACATAAAGTTCTTTATCATTCAAATAATCAATAACCTTATCATGTAACGCGTCAAACTTTTCACTATCGAATGGGATATTAATATCTCCCCACCAAATTTTGTCTTCAGTTATCTCATCTTTTACTATAAAACGATCCATTGGTGAACGTCCAGTGAACTCTCCAGTATTTACCGCCAAAGCACCAAAAGATGATTCCTTTCCCATCTTTTTTTCGATAGTTATTTGGTGTAATGCTTCTGAGGTTAATTGATAATGAATATTAGTATGATTTATTCCGTTTTTCGTTAACGAAATCGTTTTCGTAAGCTGGTCATTAGTGGCCATAAAACTTATTTTTTTTAAGTTGGTACAAAGCTAAAAAAATATAACCCTACACCACTTAAAATATTGTTCTAATTCACAATTTCTTAGACAAAACCACGTAGGCCAGATAAGCCCATCCAAAAATTAAAAAGAGACCTCCTATAGGCGTTATAAATCCAATTTTTTTAAAATCAAAATTGGTTAATACATTGGTAGCCAGTAAATAGATAGAGCCAGAAAACAAAATTACTCCTACCAATACTGTGTAGTATACTGTCATCTTGGCCCCATTTGTTATTACAGGAATTAGACTTAAAATCATTAAAAATAAGGCGTGATACATTTGATATTTCACACCAGTTTCAAACGTATTAATTTCATCTGGTCCAAGTACTTTTTTTAAGCCATGGGCTGCAAATGCCCCTATAATAACAGCCAAAAGCCCAAGTATGATACCTGTAACTAAAATTGTTTTGTTCATAACTCAAATGTCTTTATTCTTTAAAAATATAACAATTTGATACCTTAGTCTTCGTTATTTACAAAGGTAACTTAATCTTATGTCACGAAAAATTTTAGTCTTAGGAGCAGGGAAGTCAACATCTTATTTAATTGATTATTTTCTAGATAAATCTGAATCTGAAAATCTGAAAATTACCATAGGAGATTTACACCCTATAACTATTCCCAAGTCCATACAACAGCATAATAATTGTAGTGTTATAACCCTAGACATTTTTAATGATATAGAAAGACAAAGTACTATCAAAAAATCAGATATCGTAGTCTCAATGTTGCCCGCCCGTTTCCATATCAAAGTTGCTGAAGATTGCCTTGCTTTTAAAAAGCATCTTGTGACAGCTTCTTATGTTAGTGAGGATATAAAGAAGTTAGATAAAGAGGCTAAAGACAAAAATCTAATTTTCATGAATGAAATTGGTCTAGACCCAGGACTTGATCACATGAGTGCGATGGAAGTAATTGACCGAATCCGAGAAAAAGGCGGTAAAATGCTGCTTTTTGAATCATTTACCGGCGGATTAGTAGCTCCTGAAAGCGACGACAACTTATGGAATTATAAGTTTACCTGGAATCCAAGAAATGTGGTTGTTGCAGGACAAGGGGGTGCTGCGAAATTTATTCAAGAAGGAACCTACAAGTATATTCCTTATCAAAAATTATTTCGCCGAACTGAATTTTTAGATATTGAAGGATATGGCAAATTCGAAGCTTATGCCAATCGCGATTCCTTATGGTACCGAGAGGCTTATGGTCTTGAAAGTGTCTTAACGCTTTATAGGGGTACTATGCGCAGAGTCGGTTTTTCAAAAGCATGGAATATGTTTGTTCAACTAGGAATGACTGATGACAGTTATACTATTGAAAATTCAGAGGGTATGTCATATCGCGAATTTGTAAATCTATTTTTGCCCTATTCTCCAACAGACTCGGTAGAATTAAAACTAAGACACTATTTAAAAATTGACCAAGATGATAGTGTATGGGGAAAACTACTAGAGCTTGATTTATTCAATTCAAATAAGCTATTAAGTTTGAAAAATGCTACCCCAGCTCAAGGACTTCAACAAATTCTCGAAGCAAGTTGGACCCTTAAAACAAATGAAAAAGATATGATAGTCATGTATCATAAATTTGGATATGAACTGGGGGGAGAAAAAAAACAGCTCGACGCAAATATGGTTGTAATAGGCGAAACAAAAACTCATACTGCAATGGCAAAAACCGTAGGCTTGCCAGTTGCCATTGCTACAATTCAAATTTTAAATAAAAAAATCATTACCCCAGGAGTTCAAATACCAATTTCAAAAGAAGTTTATGAACCTATCTTAAAAGAACTTAGAACTTTAGGAATCAATTTTAAAGAATATCGAGTGCCGTATTTAGGTTACAATCCTGATTCGGTGGCTAGTTAAAAGTTCGAGTCGTTTTAATACCTTTGGATTTCTAATTTCGGACAAATCATGAAATCCTCTAACAATTCGGTTAAAATAGATGGTATTGACAAAAAGATATTAAGGTATTTGATGCAAGATGCCCGAAAACCAATACTTGAGATTGCTAGAAACATCGGTATCTCTGGTGCTGCTATTCACCAAAGACTTCGAAAACTAGAAGCGTCTGGTCTTTTATCCGGATCAAAATTTGTAATTAATCCGAAGGTTTTAGGGTATACGACCATGGCTTATATTGGTATTTTTTTAGATAAAGCTATGTCAAATCCTAGGGCAGTTTCAGCTTTGGAAAAAATTCCTGAAGTTCTAGAATGTCACTACACAACAGGTAACTGGTCCATACTCATTAAAGTATTATGTAAAGATAATGAGCATCTTATGCATGTACTTAATAAAGAAATTCAACAAATAGAAGGGGTATCAAGAACGGAAACTTTTATATCGCTTAATCAACAAATTGATAGACAGATTACGATTTGACGACTAAGCTATCTATGTTAACAAAAACATTCGTCTTTTTTCCTCTTGCAGTCTTATTATTATTTTTGAATAATCATCTTCATGCTCAAACCAGTGCTCCAATTAGCTAAAATCAGCAACTAGAGTTAAAACATGATAATGATTTTTTTATGCTTACCGACCGCTATTATTCATCTGGTTTATTTTTAACTTATCGAAAATTTCTTTCTAAAGGCATTTTCAAGAATAACAACGAACAATTAGACTTTACCATTGGTCAAGAGGTATACACGCCCTCACAAACACAATCTACAAATAGTGCAGTCTTTGATAGACCTTATACCGGGTTTACCGGACTAAAGACAACGTGGTCGGCTTCGTCTCAAAAAAGTGAACTTTTTAGAGCTGAAATTTTAATTGGTATTGCTGGTTTAAATTCTGGTGCAGGAGGTTTTCAACGTTGGTACCATCAAGCAATTGCCATATCAGACTCCCCATTGTGGATTGATGAAGTTAACGATAGCTTTCACTTAAATACCTATTTAAGTTATGTGAAAGACTGGACTATAGCTCCAGAACCCTTTGGAATTCGTTTGGCGCTCCAACCCACCCTTGCATTCGGTTCAAGAGACATTTATCTTGAAGCAGAAGCCATACTTTTTTTTGGTCGTAGAAATGAAATCGGTAAAAGTATTGCATATAATAGGCTAGGTTCTGTAGATAGGGAAATCTATTTTGCTCTGAGAGCAAGCTACCGAAGTGTTTTTTATAATGGCCTTATTGAAGGAAACTTGTTTGGTGATAATTCACCTATATTAACAGAAAGTTCTCAATCCATCTTACGTTTGGGATTTGATTTCTACCATCGTTTTCAACGAAATGATTATAAAGTAGGGCTTCGATTTAATTCTTCAGAAACAGTAATAGCAAAAAAACATAAATACGTTATGCTTTCTTATAGTAAAAGCTTTTAGCCAAAAAAGCCTGTTTGAAATACTTTCAAACAGGCTTAAAGAATTTTATCAAAATTATTTTTAATCGCGGCTTGCCACTCTCATTGCAAAATATAACAAAGTAGCCAATGCCCCAATTGCAGCGACAACATAAGTTCTAGCTGCCCATTTTAATGCATCCTCAGCACCGGCATATTCTTCTTGACTCACTATATTTTTGTTCTTTAACCATGCTAAAGCTCTATTACTTGCATCATATTCCACAGGCAAGGTTATAAAACTGAATAAGGTTCCAATGCCATAAAGAGCAACTCCGACCCAGGCAATGGTCCCTCCAATTGCAGTAGTACCCATCAAGGCTAAACCTCCAAAAATGACGAACATTGAAAACCTAGAAGTAATATTCAAGATAGGTACCAATTGTGATCTCATTTTCAACCAACTATAGGCTTGTGCGTGTTGTACGGCATGACCAACTTCATGAGCTGCTACAGCCGCCGCTGATGCATTTCGTTGTGCATAAACTCCTTCACTTAAATTAACCGTTTTATTTGCAGGATTGTAATGATCGGTTAGCATGCCTGGAGTTGAAATTACCTTTACGTCTCTAATGCCATGGTCATCCAACATTTTTTGCGCAATCTCAGCACCACTCATTCCATTTCTCAAATGAACTTTAGAGTAGTGTTTAAATTTACTTTTTAAACGCCTACTAACCAACATACTAAATAAGCCAAACACAGCTGCTATTACTATATAACCTATATCAAATCCAAACATAATTTTCCGTTTTAATTAATTTAAAGATACTAAAGTATTTTAGGGCAAATGCCATTCACATTAATCTCCGTTAATCTTTAGCTCCAAATTTCAAATGCAAAAACCCCGCCAAATACCCTGAGTTAGTATTTCAGGACATGACGAGGTCTCGTAAACTGACAAAATGTTAGTAAAAGCGATGTTTTTTAAACTAACACGGGATTTTGCAAATTAAAACTCTCTGCTATTTCTTTATAAACTACTTCACCTTCAATTATATTTAAACCTTTTTCTAATGACTTATCCATTCGGCAAGCACTTTGCCATCCATTATTGGCTAATTTAAGTACATAAGGCAAAGTGACATTAGTTAAAGCTACCGTAGAAGTGTAAGGTACTGCACCCGGCATATTGGCGACGCAATAGTGAACCACATCATCAATAATATATGTCGGATTTTCATGAGTAGTTGCCTTAGTAGTTTCTACACAACCACCTTGGTCAACCGCAACATCAACAATTACGGCTCCCGGATTCATATGTTTCAACATATCGCGGGTAATTAGATTAGGTGCTTTAGCTCCTTTTAATAGAACCCCTCCTATTATTAAATCGTGTGTTTGTATGTGCTTTCTAATATTAAATTCGTTAGAAAATTCAGTTACTACATGAGGTGGCATCACGTCGTTTACATAACGCAAACGTTTCATATTAATATCAAGAACTGTTACATGAGCCCCAAGACCTGCGGCCATTTTTGCAGCCTGAATACCCACAGTACCCGCACCCAAAACTAAAACTTTACCTGGGGCAACTCCTGGAACTCCGCCCAACAAAACACCTCTACCCTTTTTAGGTTTCTCAAGATATTTTGCTCCTTGCTGAATAGCCATTCGACCGGCAACTTCTGACATTGGAGTTAATAAAGGAAGTGTACCCTCATCATCTTCTACCGTTTCATATGCAATACAGATTCCTTTCTGCTTAATCATTGCACGAGTTAAAGACTCACTTGAGGCAAAATGGAAATAAGTAAAAACAATTTGACCTTCTTGTATTAATTCATATTCTTCTTGAATTGGTTCTTTGACCTTTACAATCATTTCACTAATGGCATAAACTTCACCAATGGTATCTAAAATAGCTGCTCCAACTTTTTGGTAATCACTATTGAAAAAACCACTGCCTTCACCTGCACCAGACTGCACATATACGGTATGATTATTCTTTACCAGTTCAAAAACACCAGCTGGTGTCATTCCAACTCGACTTTCATTGTTCTTAATTTCTTTGGGTATGCCTACAATCATTTTACTGTTTATTTTGATTATTGACCCAAAAGTCACTCAAATAAACGATTGAAGAAAGAAAAATTCGATAAAATGCATACTTTTTTATACAAAAAGTACTTTTATATAATTATTACCCCTATTTTTATAGGGTTAATTTTCATAAATGTTAGTTGTTTTAATATTGACCCCTATTTTTTTTAGGGGTCTTTGTTTTTATTTATGTTTTATTTTTAAAGCTAACATTATAATTACAAGAACACCCGTAATGGTATTCGCTAATATTATGGCCAAACTTTCATGGTAAATTCCATAAATCAACCATAATATTAGGCCTATAAACAAAACCACATACATGGTTAATGAAATATCAGCAGTAGATTTTTCTTTTAAAGCTTTATAAACTTGGGGTACAAAGGCTGCCGTCGTGCATGTAGCAGCAATCAAACCTATAATTTCTATAGTTTGCATACACAATACTTTTTGAATTCACTATTCAAAATCGATAGTGAATTATTACTATTATTATGAAGAAAGGTATTTAACCTACAATATTCACAATCTTACCTGGTACCACAATAACCTTTTTAGGAGTACGACCAGCCAATTGTGTTTGGGTTTTTTCATAAGCCATTACAGCAGTTTCAATCTCTTCTTTACTTAGTTCTAAAGGCAGTTCCATTGTAAAACGCATTTTACCATTAAATGAAATTGGATATTCTTTACTACTTTCAACTAAGTATGAATCATTAAAAACAGGAAAAGATGCTTCAGAAATTGATGCTTTATTTCCCAACTTTTCCCAAAGTTCTTCCGCAATATGCGGTGCATAAGGCGAAACTAAAATAGCTAGAGGCTCTAAAATAGCGCTACTGTTGCATTTCTGGGCAGTCAGTTCATTGACACAGATCATAAATGTAGAGACCGAAGTATTAAAGCTAAAATTCTCAATATCTTCTTCTACCTTTTTGATGGTTTTATGAAGGGTTTTTAAATTCTCCTTAGTTGGTTTTTCATTATCAATAGACAAATACAGTTTCCAAAGTTTTTTTAAGAACGAATGCACACCGGTAATACCTGCCGTATTCCATGGTTTGGATTGTTCTAAAGGCCCCAAAAACATTTCGTACAATCTCAAACTATCTGCTCCATATTCATCACAAATCGAGTCAGGATTTACCACATTGTATTTTGACTTGGACATTTTTTCAACTTCACGACCAACAATGTACTTTCCATCATTTAAAATGAATTCCGCGTCAGACAAATCAGGTCTCCATTTTTTAAAAGCTTCAACATCTAGTTCATCTGAAGAATTAATCAAACTGACATCTGCATGAATAGGTGTTACTTCCTTATTGGTTATTAATCCTTTTGATAAGATTTTACCCGTACTTTTTTCTCTGTAAACAAAAGCACTAGTTCCAGTAATCATTCCCTGATTAATCAACTTCTTCGCAAACTCCCCTTTTGGGGCGATACCTTTATCATGTAAGAATTTTTGCCAAAAACGGCTATATAATAAATGCCCAGTAGCATGTTCGCTACCACCAATATATAAGTCTACATCTTCCCAATACTTAATGGCCTCTTCAGAATAAATCGCCAGATCATTATGCGGATCCATATAGCGGTTAAAGTACTGTGAGCTACCTGCCCAACCTGGCATGGTATTTAACTCGAGAGGCCACACTGTGGCATTATTTATTTTATCATTACCAACTACTTTATTGGTCTCAGTGTCCCAAGCCCAGTGCGTCGCATTTCCCAATGGCGGCTCGCCTGTTTCCGTTGGCAAGTATTTTTCCACCTCTGGTAATTCTATGGGCAAATGTTCTTTCCCAATCATTTGTGGCATTCCATCCGCATCATAGTAAACAGGAAAAGGCTCTCCCCAATAGCGTTGACGACTAAATACGGCATCGCGTAATCGATAATTGATTTTACCTTTACCTTGCCCTAATTGCTCTAACTCAAAAATAGCTCTCTTTACTGCTTTTTTATAAGGCAAGTCATTTAGAAAATCAGAATCCGTAATAACAGTCTTCTCTTTATCTGCGAATGCTTCTTCTGAAATATCAACGTCTTTAAAAATATTAGGTATGGCAATGTTAAAGTGTTTAGCGAAATCATAATCGCGCTGGTCTCCACAAGGTACAGACATTACAGCACCAGTGCCATAGCCCGCTAAAACATAGTCCCCTATCCAAATTGGAACGAGTTCTTTGCTAAAAGGATGAATAGCATATGCGCCGGTAAAGGCACCTGAAATGGTCTTGACATCGGCCATTCTTTCGCGTTCTGACCGTTTGGCCGTGGCTGTTTTATAGGTTTCTACCTCAGCTTTTTGCTCTGGTGTGGTAATTTTAGCTACCAACTCATGTTCTGGGGCCAAAGTCATAAATGAAACTCCAAAAATAGTATCAGGGCGAGTAGTAAATACCTCGATGGGGTAAGATTGATTATTATCTACAGTAGTTGATGTCATAAAAGTGACAGATGCGCCTTCGCTTCTTCCAATCCAATTGGTTTGAGAATCTTTTAAAGGCTGTGGCCAATCTACGGTATCTAATCCATCCAACAATCTTTGTGAATAAGCCGTAATACGCATCATCCATTGACGCATTTTTTTACGAATAACTGGATGACCTCCACGTTCAGAAACGCCATTTACTATTTCGTCATTCGCCAAAACCGTGCCCAATGCTGGACACCAATTCACATCAGCGTCAGCTAAAAAGGTTAAACGATACTTTAATAAAACCTGTTGCTTCTCTTTTTCTGAAAAACCATGCCAAGTTTCATTAGAGAACATTTTAATGTCATCATCACATGCTGCATTTACGTTACTATTTCCTTCTTTTTCAAAAATTTCGATTAGGTTCTGTATATCCTCCGCTTTATCGGACTCATTATTGTACCAAGAATTAAAAAGTTGAATAAAAATCCATTGTGTCCATTTGTAATACTTAGAATTTGAAGTACGTACCTCTCGACTCCAATCAAAAGAAAAACCTAATCTATCTAACTGTTCCCTATATCTATTGATATTTGTCTCTGTTGTAATTGCTGGGTGCTGACCTGTTTGAATCGCATATTGCTCCGCAGGCAAACCAAATGAGTCATAACCCATGGGATGTAATACGTTGAAACCTTTATGCCTTTTAAAACGCGCATAAATATCACCTGCTATATAGCCTAGTGGATGCCCCACGTGCAAGCCTGCCCCTGAAGGATAAGGAAACATAGACAATGTATAGTACTTTGGCTTATCTGAATCATTTCTGGCTTTAAACGTTTCGTTCTTTGCCCAATAATTTTGCCATTTATTTTCGATTTCTTTAAAATCGTAGTTCATCGTATTCACTGCTTTTGTAATGCGCAAAAATAGTGGTAATCCCTTTAAAACCGATTTACTTTTCTATTTTTACTTTTTCAAAGATATATATGGCGCAATATATTGAAAGGTATCAAAGACGACGCTTAATATCATCGTATTTTTCGGTGGTGTTGAGTATTGCTCTAGTGCTTTTTCTTTTAGGGGTTCTTGGAATGTTAGTTTTAAATACTAAAAAGTTGGCCGACCACTTTAAAGAACAGATTACAATTTCCGTCTTTTTAAAGGATAATGCCAAACCTGTAGAAATTGACCAGCTCCAAAAAAGTCTTGCAATGGCTGACTACACAAAATCTGCACTTTATGTTTCAAAAGAAGACGCAGCAGAACAATATAGTGAAGATATTGGGGAGAACTTTCAAGAATTTTTGGGATATAATCCTTTAAAAAATTCTGTAGATGTAAATCTTAAAGCAGCTTTTGTTTCGCCAGAACAAGTAGAAGAAATTGCCGCGGGTATTGCTTCTAAAACTTATGTCGATGAAGTAAGTTATGACAAACCATTACTGTCACTTTTAAATGACAATGTAAAAAAACTTAGTCTCTGGATTCTTATAGCTAGTGCCATTTTCACATTTATTGCTGTGTTACTTATCAATAGCTCAATTCGCCTTTCTATTTATTCAAAACGTTTTATTATTAAAACCATGCAAATGGTTGGGGCAACTAAAAAATTCATTCGAAAACCTTTTATAACAACTAACCTTAAATTAGGAATATTAGGGTCTTTGTTAGCCCTTTTGGCATTAGCCGTTGTTTTGTATTATGTCAATTCTAGTTTTCCTGAATTGAACCTTTTTCAAGATTTAACAGTATTGATTATATTATTTTCCGGAGTGTTATTGTTGGGTATTTTAATTTCATACATCAGTACATACTTTGCTACCCAACGTTTTCTGAATTTGAGAACCGATGACCTCTATTATTAAAACAAAAAAGAAATTTTTCCGTTATGAGTAAGAAAAATAAGACAGAGCAAAAACCAAAGATGGAATTTATCTTTCAAAAGAAGAACTATACTTTTTTGTTTATTGGACTCGGCTTAATTGCATTAGGCTTTATTCTGATGGCAGGAGGAGGTAGTGATGACCCAAATGTATTCAACCCAGAAATTTATAATTTCAGAAGAATTCGTTTGGCGCCGACTTTGATTCTTATTGGTTTGGGCATACAGATTTATGCCATCTTATTGAATCCTAACAAAAAAAAGAAATAATTGGAAATAATTGATGCTATTATCCTGGGTATCATTCAGGGATTAACGGAGTTTTTACCTGTATCTTCAAGCGGACATTTAGAACTAGGCAAGGCAATTTTAGGAGCAAATGCTATCCCAGAAGAAAGCCTGCTCTTTACTGTTGTTCTGCATTTTGCAACGGCATTAAGTACCATAGTAATTTTTCGCAAAGACATTCTTGATATTTTTAAAGGGCTTTTTCAATTTAATTGGAATGAGGAAACACAATTTGCAGTTAAAATTATTGTTTCTATGATTCCAGCAGCTTTAGTTGGCTTCTTTCTTGAAGATTTTATGATTGTATTTTTTGACGGTGCTATTATCATTGTAGGTATTATGCTTATCATCACAGCTGTATTACTTTATTTGGCAGATATGGCTAAAACAACCAATAAAGGTGTTTCATTTAAAAGTGCTTTTATCATAGGTTTGGCTCAGGCTGTGGCCATGTTACCAGGTATTTCAAGAAGTGGGGCTACTATTTCGACATCAGTTTTATTAGGTATTGATAAAACAAAATCTGCACGTTTTTCATTTTTAATGGTTGTTCCACTAATTTTTGGTAAAGTTGCTAAAGATATATTAGGTGGAGAATTAAGTTTTGAAAGTTCTCAAATGGCACCCATGGCAGCCGGCTTTATAGCAGCTTTTGTAGCAGGGCTTTTTGCCTGTACTTGGATGATACAACTGGTTAAGAAAAGTAAATTAACCTATTTTGCCATATACTGTTTGGTGGTAGGGCTAATCGCAATTGGTTGGAGTCTGTGGGCTTAATGATTTAGGTTCTTTTCATGAAACAAACCAAAGAAGATTTTTTAAACGGTCAAACCCTGCTGATTGATAAACCATTGGGCTGGAGTTCTTTTCAAGCTGTGAATGCTTTAAAATGGGCTATTAGAAAAAAATTTCATCTTAAAAAAATCAAAATAGGGCATGCGGGTACTTTAGACCCACTAGCTACAGGACTTTTAATTATATGTACCGGAAAATTCACAAAACAAATACCAGAACTTCAAGGGCAAATAAAAGAGTACACCGGCACTTTTACTTTAGGTGGAACAACACCTTCTTATGATTTAGAAACCGAAGTGAATCAGGAATTTTCTATTGATCATCTTACCTCAGATATAATTCATAAAACCACCTCAAAATTTATTGGTGAAATCGACCAAAAGCCACCCATATTTTCTGCCCTTAAAAAAGATGGAAAACGCCTTTATGAATTTGCTAGAAAAGGAGTTGAGGTCGAAATTAAAAAAAGAAAAGTTACCATTTCTGAATTTGAAATTACCGCTATTGATTTGCCGAAAGTAAGGTTTAGAGTAGTCTGTAGTAAAGGAACTTACATTCGTTCTTTAGCCAATGATTTTGGTAAGGCCCTTAATTCTGGTGCTCACCTATCAGAACTTAAAAGAACCAAAATCGGTGATTTTGACGTAAATAAAGCCATAACTCCTGCTATTTTCAAAGAACAATTAGATTTAGAAGATTAAAGAACATTGAATCAAAGGCAATTTAAGCCATGAAATAGATAAAATATTTTTCTGAAATTAAGGTTATAGTAGCACCATGAATCTAAATAGAAAGCAATTATCATTATTAATTACCATCTTTTCGATGGCGATTGTGCTATTGCTACTCTATAGTATTAGACTAGGTGGGCAACAAGAGGAAGAATATGTGATTGAAATGGCACTTGCCGATGAGGATATCGAAGAGTTATTACAAGAAGAAGAACAACGATTAGAAGAGTTAAAAAACAACTTAGATCCTATTAAAAGCCACATGGCTTTGAACGAAACTGCCAAACCAAGTATTGGGGAACCCGAGCCTTTAAAAACACTTGAAGAAATCATGGAAGAACGCCAAATGAGCGAAAATACTAATGATTTTTTAAGTAACGATTCTGGTTATGCTGCTAGTTTAAAAGAGCTTGCTAAAAAACGTAAAGAACGTAAAGAACAATTAGGTGAAAAAGAAGCTGAAAAGAAGGAGTTTACCAATGCGTTAAAAGACAAACGCACCTCAATTTCATTTTCATTAGTTGATAGAAATGCTTACGATTTACCACCTCCAATTTATACGTGTTTAAATGGAGGTAAAGTGGTAATCAATATTGAAGTTGATAAATCAGGCAGTGTTACTGAGGCCTATTTAAATGCTAAAAGTTCAACAACAACTGATTTTTGTTTGATTGATAACGCTATCGCTTACGCTTTAAAAGCTCAGTTTAGCTCGGGCAACAAATCACAGCAAAAAGGAACCATCACTTACTTATTTCAAAGTAAGTAATTTCACTAAATCGTCAAGGATGGTTTGACCTTTATCCTTATTATACCAGACTTGTAGATTTTCTTTAAATTCAGGACTTAATTTGCCATGCTCTGTTTTGTAGTCATTTACCATTTTGGTTGCAGTACTTGGTCTAGGTCCCCATTCACCCAATACTGTATGAGTTTTAGAATTAAGTGCAATTAGTTTAGGAATGGATTGTGCACCATTTGTGAGAAATAAATTCATTAATTCAAGATTCTCATCACGCAAAACAATTTTTAAATCGAGTTTTGAGTTTAACTCAGCCATTTTGTTCATAACGGGCAAGCTAGGAGAGGCATCACCACACCAGCTCTCGGTCAAAACCAACCAAGTAGTTTTAGAATTTAGATTTGCAATCTTACTTTTATATTCTTTGGATATCTTCAAAGTTTTGTCCCAACGTTTCATTCTCCTATCATTAAGCTGGGTATAATTAATCAAGGTATCGGTTTGAATAGGTCCAGAATTAGAATTTGTCTCTGCTAATTTTTTAACTAAATCTCTATATTCACGATAACTTATTGCCTTTTCTAGCGCTTTTTTAATATTCTCTTCAACAGGTCTATTCGAGTTGTTCATACTAATAGTAATACAGTTTTGCTTTTTACAAAACTATCGTCGCTTATTTAAATTAAAACTGACAATCATCATATTACATTAAATATTATCTGGGTTAATTGCTAAGCTTTTAAAGAGTTTAGCCTTAGTAGTAAAAAATTTATTTTGCACCTGGTTTTGTTTTAACTCCGCATCAATTAGTTTGCTCTCTCGTGAGTTGATTAAGAATAAAGAACTTTCTCCAAAACTAAACTTTCGCTCTTCAGCACTTAAAAGTGTATTGTAATCACGAACAATATTGAAAATCAGTTCATTTTGAGTTACATACGAATCAAGTTCTTTATAAATTGCAAACACCTTGTTTTTGATTTCAACTTGCGCATTATCTCTTTCGTATTGGGCATCTTTCAATTTAAACTTTGCCAGCCGTAAATCACCACGTTCCTTTCTTAAAAACAAAGGAAAATAAAAATTTATACCCCCTTTATATTGCTGACTCTCAAATGAATTCAACAATTCAGGTGTAGCCGTCAAAAAATTGTAATTAACATCTATAGTGGGTAGTAATTTATTGATTTTTAATCTTTTATCTACCAATAAACCATCAATCTTAAAATCAAGTGATCTAAGCTTAGGGTGATTCTCTATGGTAAAACTATCTAAAGGTTTACCCATTATTTCCAATGTTACATCAATATCTTCTTCAACATTCACATCTGGTATAACGTTGGGTTGTAATTCTACAGGAACATCATTTATCCATAGAAAGTTTGATAACTCCAAAGTTTTATTCATTAATCTAACCTTAGCTTGCTCTAAGCCTAGGGCTCTATTTTGAACTGCAATTTTAGCTTCAACAGTATCTATTATTGCAATATCGCCGGCTATAGCTCTTCGCTTAACACCTTGAAAGCGAACTTCTGAATTCTTTAAAAAATTACTAAAAATCTTTGCGTCATTATATGCCTGCAACCAATCAAAGTAAGCTAAAGAAGCATCAAACAAAATCTTATTTACCAATAAATCTTGATCTGCTTTTGTTTGCTCACGGAAGAATTTTGCCTTTCGCAAAGTTGCCATACGTTCATTTATCCAAAAACCTCGCGCTAAAGACATTGATACTCCTGCACTGTATAGACCGTCTACCGGAAAGGTTTCATCTTGATTGATAAAATCGCCTTCAGATTGTTCAAAACCACCTTTAAATTCAACACCAAAATATGTTGGTATTTTAAACGTGCCATTTAATCGCTCCCAATACTCACTATCCTTAAACTCTTTACGTTCAAAATCAACCTCTATTTTAGGATCAAAACCACCACGTGCCTTCATTAAATTAGCTTGCCCAATAGAAATAGTCAACTGCGCCTGTTTTGCAATGGGATGGTATTTTTTCACATAGCCTAAATACTCATTGAAGTTGAGTGTTATGGTGTCTTGTTGGGCATTAACGATTATAACAATCAAAAATGCAACCGTGAACAGTAGCCTTTTCATCATCATTTCTTTTTTGCCGTAGCCATTTCATTTTCAGGTTGGTAGTAGTTAGGCGGGAATCCGTTTAACTGTCGCCATAGTTCAAACCAAATGGGAACATCTTCTAAAAGTGCAATAGTAGTTGCTCCTGATCCAGCCCTTAAATCCTTAGGCCATTCCTGATCGTTACTATCGGGAGCAAGCAATACTCTATACTTGCCATTTTCACTTATAAAACGATCTATAGCTACAACCTTGCCGCCGTAAGTTCCATAAGAAACATTTGGCCATCCACTAAAAACTATTGCTGGCCATCCGTCAAATTGAATACGAACCTCTTCACCTACATGTACTAAAGGTAAATCTATAGGCTGAACATAAGTTTCAACAGCCATATCAATACTTGAAGGCATAATACCTACCAATTTATCACCCTCTTTAAAAGTCTCTCCAATTCCGCCCTGGATTGCTCTATTGATATACCCATTTTGCGGAGCTCTTATGTAATAAAGGTCATTTCTTATGGAATAATTACTAAACTCATTTTCTAATTTAGTGACCTGCGCTTCAGAATCAAATTGATTTGATTGAGCTGTGAACATATCGCTCTGCGCTTTTGAAATCTTATCAGTATACTCCGCTTGAACACGACTTATTTCGACCTTAGCATTGATAACTTCATTCTTACTGGCCAACAACTTATTCTCTTGAGATATTAATTTTGCTTGAGTTTCTTGAAGTTTTAAGCGTTTTTGTTCAACATCAGTCACCGCCTTTAATCCTTCACTTTCAAGTTGAACAGTACGTTCATATTGCCTTTGAGCAATAGTAATATTTGTTTTAGATGCCTCAAAATCAATACTATCGCTTTGTACTTTTAATTTTGATTGTAACAGCTTATTCTTTGCTTGTTGTAACTTTAAACCTCGTTCATTTGCTAAGGCTCCAATTTGGGTATTAAGCGCCTTTACCTTTCCTTCATAAGAAGAAACAGACATTTCTTTGGCCTTTATTTGCTGACCAGTTCGTTCAACCAACCTTGGGTCAAAATATTCGTTCTTAACCTCTGAAATGAATAGAATGGTATCACCCTTATTCACAAAATCGCCCTCACGTACATACCACTTTTCAATTCGCCCTGGTATCGGAGATTGTATCGTTTGTGGTCTTTGGTCGGGTGTTAGCGTAGTTAAATAACCTTTACCTGTAATATTTTGAGTCCATGGTAGAAAAAGAACAATCAAACCAATAACCGAAAAAGCTAACAAAAAGCGATTAAACTGCTTGTAATGCCTTTTATGAAAAACCTTTTGGGCTGCCTTGTAACGAGAAAGATCTATTTTCTCATTCAATTTGTTTGGAGAAATATTAAGCATCTTTATTCGTTTTTTCGTTAACTATTTGACCCGCATCCATCGTAATAATTCTACCACACCGCTGCGACCATTTTTTATTTTCACTAACGATAATTAGAGCCCAGCCGTTTGTGCTATCGCTCAAAAAATTCATAATATCATTTGCTTCGTTATCATTAAATTGATCCAATGGGTCTTTCAACACCAAAAGCTTGGGTTTTCTAACAATACTTCTTGCTAAGACAATTTTCTTGGAAATTGTATATGGTATCTGCCTCCCCTCGGGGTATAAGACTGTTTTTAAACCTTGTGGCTGGTCTTTTACAAACTCAGTAAGCTTTGTTTTTTCAAGAGCCCAATAAACCTGCTCAGTAGTTACTGTAGGGTCACCAAAAGTGATATTATTTATAATTGTTCCCTCAAAAGGAGTCTCCTCACTTAAAGATTGCCCTAAATGTGAACGGTAATAGTTCAAATTAATCCCTGTAAGCGCAACATCATTTATGAAGATTTTACCTTCATCCGGTTCCAATATTCCTGCTATTAATCGTAATAAAGTAGACTTACCCGAACCACTTGGGCCTTGTAACAAAATAGAACAGCTTGGCGTAATAGTCAAGGAAACATTATCGATAATTTTCTTATCTCTATCCGGAACATGATAAGACACATCATTTAATTCTACATTAAATCCGGTGTTCTCTTTGAATGGCTTTTCCCCCATTTGAGGTTCTAAATCTTTATCAACTACTTGACCCAATTTTTCTAAAGAAGTTAATAAATCGTAAAAAGTTTCTAATCCGAGAATTAGCTTTTCAACAGAACTAATAACTAATAAAATAATAATCTCTGCAGCTACAAACTGCCCAATATTCATTTCTTGATTCAGTACCAAAAGCCCTCCAATTAATAAAAGTCCTCCGGTCACTAGTACTTTGAATCCAATCATTTGGATAAACTGAATGACCAGAATTTTAAAATGGCTTTCACGAGCTTCTAAATAATTGGCCACTAACGTATCATTTTTGTCAATAGCATGAGTGGTTTTACCAGATAGTTTAAAGCTTATTATGGATCTTGCAATTTCTTGAATCCAATGGGCAACCATGTACTTATTTTTTGATTCGTCAAGACTAGTTTCTAAGCCTTTTTGGGCAGTAAACTTGAAAACGACATAAATCAAAAGCAACAAAAGCAGACCATAAATGATAAAAAATGGATGATAAAATGAAAGTAATAACAACCCAAAAATTATCTGCAGTAAGGCAGCCGGAAAATCAATAAGTATTTTTGATAACCCTTTTTGAATAGTCAGGGTATCAAAAAATCTATTAGCTAATTCTGGAGGGTAAAAATTTCTGAGTTCGCTCATCTTAATTTTTGGAAAACGATACGAAAACTCAAATGAAGATCTTGTGAATATTTTTTGCTGAACGTTCTCGATAATTCGAATTTGCATGAGCTGTAATAAGCCAACAAAAGCAACACCTAAAGTTACCAAGACAACAAGAACAATCCACGAGGTACTTACTTGTGCGCCTTGAATAAGGTTAATAATTGCCTGAATACCTAAGGGCAGCGAAAGATTAACTAAACCGGCAAAAATTGCATAATAAAACACCTGAAAGACGTCTTTTTTATCAAGTGACAAAAGCCCTATAAGTCTTTGCCAAGACGTCAGTATAGTTTTAGCCATTAGTTTATTGGTCTATTGTTTTAAAAACTAAATCTAACATGAACTTACTCGGAGTATTTTCTTCATCGCAGTTGGTCAAGGTCTGAAAATGATCTTTCAAAAAATGTTGATGAAGAGAACCCTCTAAAATAGAACTAGCTAAACTAGAAGGATAGATATACTTAGCATTAACAGCATTTATCATTTCTTCTAAACGGGTAACCATTCTCTTGTAAATAACAAAATAACCGTCTTTATTTTCTTCATCTACTTCTTTGGTTAAAAATGACTTTGAAGATTCATTAATTACAATCTTATTTAGAAGCACCTCATTAATATGAGAGTAGGCATTATCTTCAACAATAGTTCTAGTAACAATGTTTATTGCTTGTGTTAATTTCTCTTTAGGGTCTGAAATACTATTTGTTGCAAAAACCAACTGATATTCCAACCAACCCCAATACCATGATGTTAGATAAACCAATAGTTTATGCTTATTTTCAAAGTATCGATAAATAGAACTTTCATTGGAACCTATTTTAATTCCTAATTTTTTGAAAGTGAAACTTTCAAACCCCATGTCATCAATCATGAGAATACTATGTTCAATGATACGTTTACCCAAATCAGAAGATTCAGGGTCTTTCAAATAAATTTTTTCATTAATTGCAATCTTGATGGTTTGTAAAAGCCTTTCCATTAGTTATTTTTTATGCCGCAAATATAATAGTATTACTTTTATGAATTAACTGTTTAACTTCTTTTTAACGTAAGTCTAACTATTTTAGTTGCAAATAACTCATAGATTTACTTTATTAAAAATCATGCCTATGAAGCAATTAATTACTCTAATTTTTTTAATTCTAATGATTTTTTCAGCACAAAGTCAACAAAATAATTTTATTAAAAAATTTGATTATTTCATCGAAAGCCGTGGAAATACTGATGCAAATCTGATACTGACTCTACCCTATCAGGAAATAGTGCGATTAGAAAGTAAATTGAATTCCAATTCAGGCTTAGGACCATCATTTAATTACTACGGAACATCAGTCATAGTAGATCAAATGAATATTCTACCTAATGGAAACAAACAAGTTATACTTCGCAGGGAAGATGGTCGTGATTTTTATGGATATAGACCCACTTTAAAGGCAATACTCGTTCAAGACTGCCAATAATAGGCTTCATTTATAAGAGTTAAACCAGCTAAACTGGGTATTAATAATATTTTCCTTTTGTTCTATTATGTAGGATAAAAAAGTTTTAGCAACAGGTGAAAACTTTTTCGATGGTAACCAGATAAGGTTCCAATTTGTTCTTATGGGTAGATTTGGCAAGTTATAGATATTAACACTATTATTTTTTAACTCGTTCTTAATACCTATTAAGGGCATAATAGAATAACCTAAACCCGCCACGACGGCTTGTTTAACGGCCTCATTAGAGGTGAGTTCAATTTTTTTAGAAACTTTTATGTGCTTTGAACTTAGGTAATTCTCCATTGCCATTCTCGTTGCAGAACCATTCTCTCTAAATATAAGTGGAGCTTCCGCTAAAGATTTTAAATTCATCGTTTTAGTCGGCTTCAAAATATTATCATTGCCCACTAAGTATAAAATGTTTTCCATAAGTTCTACCCTGTCAACTTTCAAGTGTTTTGGAAGTACCGATACTAAAGCAAAATCAACCTCATTATTTTCTAAATTCTGAACAACTGAGGATTTATTGGTAACATCCATTATTAAATCTACCCCAGAATGTTTAGACATAAAGCCTGATAAAAAATAAGGCATTACATACTTACCGGTAGAAACTACTGCCATTTTTAATCTTCCGGCTAATTTACCCCCATATTCAAGTGTTTTATAGTTAATCGCACTGATTTCATTCAACACATTTTCTGCAGCAATTGCAATTTCTTTTCCGAATTCAGTCAAAAATAACCGTCGACCAACCACCTCAGTTAAAGGGATTGGAAACTGATCTTGAAAATTTTTCAACTGAATTGACACAGCCGGTTGTGTCAAATGCAATTCTTCTGAAGCTTTTGTAATACTTTGATTTTGTGCCACTTTAACGAATATTCGGAGCTGATTCAAAGTATAATTCATAAATTTTATTTATATAATTCATTATAAATATAAATATTTATATATGAATAATTTGATTCAACTTTGCCAAAAATTTAGAATCATGTTGTTTAAACTTCCTATCGCTCAAAAGTTTACCAAAAGAAAAGATGCGTCAAGGCTGAACGACGCTTTATACCCTTTCTATTTCACTATAATGGGTATGGTTTTCGGTGGTGTTTTAATATTATCAGCAGTAAATAATTTTCTATTTTTTGAATGGCTCGCCTTGTCGATGACGATAATAATGGGCTTAATGACGATTCACTTATTAGGTAATCAACAAACAATAAAACATAAATCTTAAAACAAAAGAAGATGGAAACAATGATTAAAACAGATCAAAAAATTCAATTAGTTGATGGCAGTTTTTCAGCCTCTGAAGCATCAGATGTTATTCTTGCCCTCCTTGATGAAAAAATTAATTTTCATAAACTTCAACGTATTTCTTGGTGTGAAGGTAGTGCTGATGCCGATACTAAATACCCCGATGGTCGTATTCAAGAATTAGAAAATGAAAAACGAATTGCTAAAGAATTTATCTCTAGCATAAGAAGTGAAGGTAAAAGACTACGAATTAATGGTATTCTTGAAATCTCCCTCGAAGAATAATTGATGGATTTACACTTATTAGTTGACAATTTAACCAACCCAGCTCTATTATTCTTCTTTTTAGGAATAATTGCTGTTCAATTAAAAAGTGATTTAGAAATTCCGCCTAATTCCTCAAAATTTATATCCCTATACCTGCTTTTTGCAATTGGATTTAAAGGAGGGCTTGAGCTATCGCATAGTAATCTAAATATGGAGATTATTTGGTCTCTAATTTTCGGTATTGTTCTCGCCGTTCTAGTACCCATATATTCCTACTTTATTTTGCGTAGGAAGTTCTCTGTAGAAAATTCTGGCGCTATAGCAGCGGCATACGGCTCAGTTAGTGCGGTTACGTTTGTAACCGCACTTTCTTTTCTTGAAATGGAGCAAATTGATTTTGGTGGACATATGGTCGCCGTAATGGCACTTATGGAAGCTCCTTCCATAATTGTTGGTGTGTTATTGATGGCATTTTTCAAAAAAGAAAAACCAAAAAATGGGGATATTAAAAAAGTTCTTCATCATGCATTAACAAACGGCTCAGTTCTATTAATTCTTGGTAGTTTAGCCATTGGTTTTCTTGCTAATGAACATCAAGCAGAAGGTATTAAACCTTTTACAACTGATATTTTCAAAGGATTTTTGGCTGTATTTCTATTAGATATGGGTATTACTAGTGGTAAAAAACTCAAAGATTTTATAAAAAAAGGGCGCTTTGCCCTGATTTTCGCACTTATTGTTCCTATTCTCAATGGCATCTTTGTAGCCTGGTTTAGCCAGTATATTACAGATACTGAAGGCAATCGTTTTCTCTTTGCTATTTTAGCGGCCAGCGCGTCTTATATTGCCGTACCTGCTGCAATGAGACTAGCTGCTCCAAACGCAAATCCTAGTTTATATTTACCTATGGCATTAGCCATAACCTTTCCATTTAATATTACTTTAGGCATGCCACTTTATATGTATATTGTACAAAACTTTTAGTAGTACAATATGCAAAAACACAGGTGTGGTTGGTGTGAAGGTGATGCACTTTATGAAGCTTATCATGACAACGAATGGGGAGTACCACTTAAAGATGATGACACGTTGTTTGAGTTCTTAGTATTAGAAACGTTTCAAGCTGGTTTAAGTTGGATTACCATACTCAGAAAAAGACAAAATTTTAGAGCTGCTTTCGACCAATTTGACTATCACAAAATCGCCGAATACAAGCAGTCCAAAATAGATTCTTTATTACAAGATACCGGCATAGTACGTAACAAACTTAAAATTAATGCCACCGTATCAAATGCTAAAGCCTTTATACAAATACAAAAGCAATTTGGAAGCTTTAGCAAATACATTTGGCAGTTTGTAAATAATAAACCAATAAAGAATGCTTTCAAAAACTATAAAGACGCCCCGGCAAAAACAACGCTTTCAGATGCCTTAAGTAAAGACCTAAAGAAAAGAGGATTTAAGTTTGTTGGTAGTACTGTTATTTATGCTACCATGCAAGCTATAGGCATGGTAAATGACCATGAAACCAACTGTTTTAGATATCATGAAGTATAAATTATTCAGCACACTCATAGTTTTAGGATGTTTATTAGGTCAGGCTCAGATTAAACAAGAGCGCGAATTCAGAATTGATAAAAAGGATTTTCCTTCTCAGGCAATAGCTTTGATAAGCCCTTATGTTACTAATTCAAAAAGAGTGCGCTTTTATAAAGAAACTGATGGTGAAAAAACATCATTTGAAGCTAAGTTCAAAAAAGACAAACTCTTTTATAGTATTGAGTTTGATACCATAGGAAACCTTGAAGATATTGAGTTTGTTATTAGAAAAACTGATATTCCAACTGATGTATTCAAAAACATTGCTAATTACCTCAACGTCACCTATAAAAAAGTTAAACTAAAAAAAATTCAACAACAATATTTAGCAAAAGTCAACAATTCTGAAATAGTTTTAAAAGATGCTTTTCAAAATCTCTTACTTCAATCTATTCGTTATGAAATAATTATAAGCGCTAAAGCAAAAAAAGGCTTTCAGATTTTTGAAATAACTTTTGACTCTCAAGGAAAGCAGATTAGTACTCGTAGGTTTTCAGATTCAAAATATGACCATGTACTTTATTAATAAAAAGACATTTCATTTTTTGGCAATGTTACTTCCTACTTTAACCTTAATGGCTCAGGAAAACTTTACTGGGTATTGGCAATCTTCAATTGCCTTAAATTATGGAGTAGCAGGTGGGTATTCCCATAACTTTTCAATTAAAAACAGAAACTACATTTATAACAATGAATCTTTGCAATTGAATGTTAGGCAAATTGATTTTGCCCATTTTTCAAACTATAAAATTCAAGATAATCAAAGCCTCGCGCTGGGCATATTATATAGGTCCAGAAATATTTTTGAAGATGGTATTGATGAACTGCGTTTAACCCAACAATACAACTTGCAATCTAAACCATATGTTATACGTTATGGGCATCGTTTACGAAGTGAGCAACGCTTGAATAAAAATATTACAATTCATCGGTTTAGATATCGGTTTAGTCTTGATTTTCCATTAAAGGGAGAAAAGCTTAATGTTGGAGAGCCTTATTTTGTGGGTAATATAGAAAGCTTGCTAAGTGTTGCAAAAATGAATCAACCACAATATGATACTAGGCTCACAGCTCATTTTGGCTGGCAATTGACGAATAATACCAAGTTACAAATTGGTTCAGAGTACCGTTTAGAAAACTTCAGTCAGAACTTAGAACACATATTTTTTTTTTTAACCACCTTAAATTTCTCGCTTTAAATTGTAAGAAGCTTCTTTGAATTCCCTTCAACCTTAAACAAAACTATTTTTGTTACTTTAGCACAAACCACTTTAATCTTCAAACATTTTGGGAATTCTCACAATTATCTCGTTTTTAGGATTTACACTTTTTGTCGCTTTTGTTGCATGGTATGCTACTCGCAAAACTGATGAAAAATCGGCTGATGGCTATTACTTAGGCGGTCGTAGCCTTGGGGCAATTACCATTGCCGGTTCCTTATTATTGACAAATCTGTCAGCAGAACAAATTGTTGGATTAAATGGTCAAGCTTTTGCAGAAGGCCTAATGGTTATGGCTTGGGAAACTTTAGCAGCGATCGCAATGATTTTTACGGCAATTTATTTGTTGCCCAAATACATGAAGAAAGGAATTACTACAATTCCTGAATTTGTTGAAAAGAGATTTGACCAACAAACAAAAGCTTTGTTGTCCATACTCTTTCTCTTTGCATATGGAATAGTATTATTACCAACTATATTATATTCTGGCTCACTGGCGTTCAGTACCATGTTTGATTTACCTAATATCATGGGGGTAACTCCATGGACCGTTATATGGATATGTGTAATAACTATCGGTTTGATAGGAATGGTTTACGCCATTTTTGGTGGTTTAAAAGCCGTTGCAGTTTCTGACCTCATCAACGCAATCGGGCTTTTAATAGGTGGGCTACTGATTCCTATATTTGGCTTGTTATTAATTGGTGATGGAGATTTAGGGAGTGGATTAGGGATTTTATGGGATACTAATCCAGAAAAATTTAAAATGAAAGGGGCTGTAGATTCTTCTATCCCTTTTGGAACAATCTTTACAGGCATGATGCTTGCTCAAATCTATTATTGGGGTACTAATCAATCTATTTTACAGCGTGTTTTTGGAGCAAAAAGCCTTAAAGAAGGTCAAAAAGGAATGTTATTGGCAGCTTTCGTCAAGTTTGTTATTCCTATAATTGTTGTATTGCCAGGTATCATTGCATGGCATGTTTTTGAAGGACAGTTAGACAATCCGGATCAAGCTTATCCTGCCCTTGTTGCAAAAGTATTACCAGGTGCATTTACTGGTTTCTTTGCTGCGGTTCTTTTTGGTGCTGTATTAAGTTCGTTTAATAGTTTATTAAATAGCAGTGCAACACTTTTTGGTTTTGATTTATATCGCATGTATTTTAAGAAAGATGCTACAGAAGTTGAAACTGTAAAAGCCGGAAAAACATTTGGAATAGGACTAGCCGTTGTATCAATGTTAATTGCTCCTTTCATAGCTTTTGCTCCTGATGGTTTATTTAGTTATATCCAGCAATCTTTGGGGAGTTTAAGCGTGCCAATTTTAGCAGTAGTAATGACGGGGGTCCTCACGAAAAAAGTACCCGCTATTGGAGCTAAAGTAGTCATGGTAGGCGGTGTGTTATTGTACTTAATTAGTCTGCTATTGTTAGAACCTCATTTTAGAGAAACCGCGGTTTCAATGGCGCAATCCCAAGGTATAACTGACTTAAATGAACTAAGTATCATTAAGGCCAAAGCCTATCCTCATTACTTACATGTAATGGGAATTTTATTCGTATTTAATATTATTGTCATGCTGGTTTTTGGTTGGCTAAAGCCAAAGAAATCAATTACGGAAGAAGAAACTACAGATGTTATAGACATCACTCCGTGGAAATATGCATTTGTTGTCGGAGCGGTAATTGCCCTTTTGGTAATCAGTACATATTTTATTTTCTCATAAATACATTTTAGATTTCATAGTTTTCAATGAAAAAGACTTGGTGGAAAGAAGGTGTGGTATATCAAATATATCCTCGTTCATTTAATGACACTTCAGGCAATGGTATTGGCGATATTGACGGTGTCATAGAAAAATTAGATTATATAAAATCTTTAGGTGTTGACATCATCTGGCTTTGCCCTGTATATGAATCACCAAACGATGATAATGGCTATGACATCAGTAATTATCGTAAAATTTCTGAAGATTTTGGTGGTCAGAAGGCTTTCAATGAATTACTTGAGAAAACCCATCAAAAAGGGCTTAAACTAGTAATGGATTTGGTTGCAAATCATACTTCAGATGAACACTATTGGTTTACTGAATCGAAGAAATCAAAGACAAATCCATATCGTGATTATTACATATGGAAGGATGGAGTGAACGGCGGTCCGCCTAATAACTGGGAGTCCTTTTTTAATGGAAGTACTTGGGAATATGATAAAACAACAGACCAATATTATTTACATTATTTCACTAAAAAGCAGCCTGACCTCAATTGGGAAAATCCGAAAGTTCGCAAAGAGATATTTGATGTTGTTGAATACTGGTTTAAAAAGGGTGTTGACGGATTTAGAATGGATGTAATTTCATTAATTTCAAAACCGGACGGCTACCCTAATTCCGAATTTGAAAAATTTCAAGAAACGATTATTAACTATTATGCCAACGGACCTAAAATTCATCAGTATTTAAATGAAATGAATCAAGAGGTTTTGAGTAAATATGATATTATGACCGTGGGAGAAGGCCCCGGAATTGATTTAGAAAATGGCCCTCTCTACGTTGACGAGAAAAGGGAAGAACTGAATATGGTCTTTCATTTTGACCATATGTTTATTGATTGTGGCGTTGGTGGAAAATACGATCCTATACCCATTAATTTTAAAACTTTTAAAACTGTTTTTAATGATTGGGACAAAGCATTAAAAAACAAAGGTTGGGGCAGTATCTTTTTGGGTAACCATGATTTTAGTAGAATGGTTTCCCGTTTTGGTAATGACAAAAAATATCATGAAGCTTCATCAAAATTGTTGGCTACGCTATTATTAACCATGAGAGGAACGACTTATATATATCAAGGTGATGAGATTGGAATGACTAATGTAGCTTATAATAGTATTAAAGATTATAATGATGTTGAAACCCTAAATGCATGGAAATCCGCTGAAGCTAATGGTCAAGATATGAATCGTTTTTTTGATGTTGTTCATCTACAAAGCAGAGATAACGCTCGTACGCCAATGCAATGGAACGATAAAAACAATGCAGGTTTTACTGATGGAACTCCTTGGCTTCAAACAAACCCAAATTATAAAAAAATCAATGTTTCAAAACAAGAAAAAAAAGCAAATTCCATATTAAATTACTATCGAGAAATGGTTGCTTTTAGAAAAGAAAATAAAACCTTTGTTTATGGAGACTATGAGTGTTTAGATGTAGACAACCCTGCTATTTATGCCTATAGACGTTGGGATGAAAACGAAAAATTTTTAGTAGTTCATAATTTTTCAGACCATTCCGTAAATTGGTCTTACAACTTAAATCAAAGGCAGTATATTTTACTTAAATCAAACTCAAGCGAAAATCAAAAAGATATTTTTGAATTTGCTCCCTGGCAAGTCAAAATTCTCAAACAGAAGTAAAACTGACTTAGTTTTCTTTATGCAATATTTGCATAAACTTATCTCGAGCCATTTCTTGTGCTCCTAAGCTTTCTAAATGCTGAGTGTACACTTGACAATCAATAAGCTTATACGACTCATTTCTGAGTTCATTTACCATATGAATAAATGCAAATTTAGAAGCATTTGAAACTAAACTAAACATGCTTTCACCACAAAATACGTGGCCTAAATCAATACCATACAAGCCACCAACTAAGTTACTATTTTGCCAAACTTCATAGGATTTTGCAAAACCTTTTTCATGCAAACTCAAGTAGGCTTCCTTCATTTTTGGAGTAATCCACGTACCTTCTTGTCCTTTGCGCTCTAGCACAGAACAATGCTCAATTACCTTATCAAAACATTTATTTTTTGTCAATTCGAATTGGTTGCTAGCGATAATTTTCCGCATGCTTTTTGAAACCTTTAATTTGTCAGGAAATAAGACCATTCTAGGATCAGGACTCCACCACAAAATCAGTGCATCTTCATTAAACCATGGAAAAATGCCATTCTGGTATGCTAGCAATAATCTTTCCGGTGATAAGTCTCCCCCAACTGCCAATAAACCTTCAGGGTTAGCATTAGAAACAGGAGGGAACTCCAATCGATCATTTAAAAAGAATAAAGGCTTATTCTTTCCATTGTTTTCCATGGATGCAATTTTTCCTTAAAAATATAGATTTTTATTAAAATTGATCTACCTAATAAGCTCAGAACTTACTAGAAAGGAAGGTCGTCGTGATCTTCTTCTTTGACATCATCAGCCGGTTCAAATGCTTCCATAGGTGGAACGGGTGGCATGCCTTCAGGACTGCTTTCTTGCTGCAGATTTTCAATACGCCAACCTTGAATACTATTAAAGTATTTGGTTTCACCTTGAGGGTTGACCCACTCACGACCTCTGAGGTTAATGCTAATTTTTACCGTCTGGCCTTCACCGTAACTATTTAATAAATCACATTTGTCTTGAACAAATTCAACCAAAATATGCTGTGGATACTGTTCTTCTGTTGTTATTACCACTTCACGCTTTCTGAAACCATTATTACCATAGGTTTTGGTCTCATTTATCATTTTGATTTTTCCCTGAACTTCCATTATAACTGAATTTATTTAAGCTTCAAAAATACGTAAAATCATGTCTAAATTGATATTGCTCTAAGGTCGTTTTTCAACAATTCCTGTCTTTTTGCGTTATCTTTGAGAGTGAACTAGTTTACTAATTCGACCTTTAATGAAATTCAATCCAAAAAGACGGACTTCGAATGTCATTCTATTGATTTCAGCTTTTGTTATTGTAAGCCTAATCCTTTGGAATACAAATATTTTCTTTGAAAAATTTAAACAGGAAGAACGTTTAAAAATAGAGAACTGGGCAGCCGCTCAAGCAAAGATTGACAATGCACCTATTGATGAAGAACTCGGAAATCTTCCAATTCAAATTCTCAGAAATAACACTTCAACACCAATGATTTTGGTAAATAAAGATGGTTCAATAAAAACTCATAATCTTATTAATGATTCTGATTTAGACACTATTCAAATTGAAAACAAGATTAAAAAGTTTCAAAATGAAAATGAACCTATTTTAATGACTTACAAAGGGGAAGAACTTGCTACACTTTATTACGGCAATTCTGATGTGCTCAACAAATTAAAATACTATCCGATTGCTCTACTACTTATTATCTTTCTTTTTGGAGCGGTAATTTTCTTTTTCTTTAAAACAAATAAAGCATCCGAACAAAACAAGTTGTGGGCCGGTATGGCTAAAGAAACTGCCCATCAAATAGGCACCCCCTTAACTTCTTTATTAGGCTGGAACGAAATTTTAAAGTCGGAAAACATCAATCCGGAAATCACTAAAGAAATAGAAAAAGATATTGACCGCTTACAAACCATAACAGAGCGCTTTTCTAAGGTAGGCTCTGTTCCCAATTTAGAAGTTCATGATATTGTCGCTGAGACTGAAAAGGCCTATCAGTATCTAAAAAGAAGAAGTTCTAAACTTATTCATTTTTCATTTAGTTCTGAATTAAATGAACTTTCTGTACTATTAAACCCGCCTTTATACAATTGGAGTATTGAAAACCTCGTTAAGAATGGTATAGATGCTATGAAAGGCAAAGGAAATATTGCTATTCAAATAGAAAAGAATGGAAATTTCGTGAATATTATGATTTCAGATACTGGACACGGAATTTCAAAAAGTGATTATCAATCCATCTTTAACCCAGGAGTTACCTCAAAAAAAAGAGGCTGGGGATTAGGTTTGTCTTTAGTTAAAAGAATTATTGAAGAGTACCATAAAGGAAAGATAAAAGTGCTTTCTTCTAGTAAAGAAGGAACCATTATGCAAATTTCACTTAAAGCAGTTGTTTAGTTATGTCGAAGCAAAATATGGTTCTGATAAAAGAGGCAGAAATTACCAATAACTGCCCGGAGTGTTTTAACCAAGAGTTAAAACTATCTTTTTATCAAAAACATACCTACACTCTTTTTTATCATAAAACTACCAATGAAGTTAGTCACGAAATTAAGTGCAAGAAGTGTTTTTCAATGATTTATCCTATAAATTGGACCCCTGATATTGAAAGGGTTTTCGAGTATTATAACAAGTTGATTGAGCCTAATAAATCTTTAACTAAATTCACAACACTATTTTACGTTTTAATACTTGTTGTTTTTGCTTTGATTACAGGAGGGATTTACATGTACCTTGAAGGTGTTATTTAAGTTTGTTCTTTATGGAAGTTGCTATAATTTCAAAATCTTCTTTTGTTAAACTTACCTTTTTTTGAAAAGTAGCATTTTCCATACTTTGAAGTGGGATTAAATGAACATGTACATGAGGTACTTCTAAACCAATTACACTAATGCCCACTCTTTTGCATTCAATAGCTTGTTCTATAGCTTGTCCAACTTTTCTAGCAAATTTCATTAGTCCTAAATAAGTTGATTCATCCAAATCCAGAATCTTATCAACTTCTTTTCTAGGAACACATAAGGTGTGCCCTTTTGCATTTGGATTGATATCTAAAAAAGCAAAAAAATTATCATCCTCTGCAATTTTATAACAGGGTATATCACCTTGGATTATTTTAGTAAATATGCTTGCCATAATATTTGATTGAAATAAAAAATCCTGACTTAAAAATCAGGATTAAATATACCATATTTTGAAAATGAAATTATCTTGTTATCTCTAAAATATCAAATTTCATTGTACCGTTAGGTACCTTTATTTCCGCCACATCACCAACAGTTTTTCCTAACAAACCTTTACCAATAGGGGAGTTCACTGAAATTTTGCCAGACTTTAAATCTGCTTCACTTTCAGCCACTAAGGTATATTTCATTTCCATACCATTAGTTTGATTTTTTAATTTAACTGTAGATAGCACAAGCACTTTTGAAGTATCTAATTGTGACTCATCAATTAACCGGGCATTCGATAGTGTCTCTTCCATCTTAGAAATCTTCATTTCTAGCAAGCCTTGAGCTTCTTTGGCTGCGTCATATTCAGCATTCTCCGAAAGGTCTCCCTTGTCTCTGGCCTCTCCAATTGCTTGAGAAGCTTTAGGTCTTTCAATATCTCTCAAATAATCTAGCTCTTCTTTTAGGTTTTTTAAACCTTCAGGGGTGTAGTATGAAACTTTACTCATAACATTAATTTTATGAAAAAAGGCATCGGAGAAAGCTATTAATCTTTCTCGATGCACTTGTCTTTAATAATCGAAAAATCCTCTGACACGACTATACGAATATAGTTTAGCGAGGATTTAACGCAAATATATACATTTTTTGATGATTTTTGTATTAAACTCTTCATATATGAAAGCGCGTTTAGCCCTGATTTTGTTAGTGTTAACTCTATCATGTGATAGTGGAACAACTAATAGAAACCCATTTTTACAAGAAGTAGGTTTTAGGTTTGAATTAAATTTAAACCTACCCCTCTATAACAACCTTAATAATATAGGAAACCCTATTTATGTAGGTAATGATGCCGTTGGCACCCGTGGGGCTTTTGTAATGAAAACAGGTTTAGATACATTTTTTGCTTTTGAAGCTAGTTGTCCTAATCATGCACCTAATACATGCTCTACTATGACAATTGATGGTCAAAATGTGGTATGTTCTTGTGAAGATTTCACCTATAACTTGTTTACTGGTCAATTTTTGAACAGACCTGATGATGGTGCACGTTATTACGACTTACTTTTTTATAGAGCAGTACAAAGTGGTAGTTCAGTAATAATTTCAAACTAAATAATTCCTAAAATTTTATCCATCACCCAACTGGTATGAAGGCCAGAATTTCCGGTGGAAGGATGTATTTTCTGTCCTGAAAGATGCATTTGCATATTAGCAACATGGTATTGATGTAAATGCTTAGGATGCTCTATAAATAAAGATTGATTTTTTGTTTTAGAAATCAATTCAATCGGAAACTCGCCTAAAACAGAAAATCGAATTTCGCCTTTTGAACCAAATATCTCCACTTTATCTTGACGTTCATGAACACCAAATATCCAGCTTCCTTCGCCTGTTATACCATTTTTATGAATCCAGCTACCTGTAACCGCATCATAGGCTGAATACAAGCCTTGTTGATTGACCGCAAACCCCGACGCATTTTCTATATCACCCAGTAAGAACGTAAACAAGTCTAAACCATGACTTCCAATATCGTCAAAATAACCGGCTTTGGCAATACTGGCATCCGTTCTCCAATTGTATTCGCGGTTTAAATCTAAAGGACTTGCACTTCTGCTTTTGTGCCATCTAATATGGCGTACATCGCCAATTAAATTAGCATCAAGCCATTCCTTAACTTTTAAAAATCGAGGTAAAGACCTACGATAATAAGCAATAAAAAGTGGAAGGTTCTTTTCTTGAAAAGCATTGAAAATTTCTAAGCTATCCGCATAATTTGGTGCCATAGGCTTTTCAATGCAACAAGGTTTCCCGGCCTCAGCAACCTTTAACCCATAAAGCTTATGCGTATCAGGAGGTGTCGCAATATAGACAGCATCAATTTCAGGATTGTTTATAACCTCAGAAGCCTTATTGGTGAAAAAAGGCACTTGATGTCTTTTAGCATAATCTTCCGACTTATCTAAACTCCTTCGCATAACAGCTGCAAGTTTAAAACCTTCTGTCAAATTATAGGCTGGCCCACTTTTGACCTCAGTAACATCACCGCAACCTATAATACCCCAGCGTAGTGGATTGTCTTTTGAAAAGGATACCATACTTTTTTATTTAAAAATACGGTATCCTTTAAAAACTAAATAAGAATTAAAAGTTTAAAGTAGCTCCTACCAGAAAGTTGGTTCCTGCCTGTGGATAAAATCCTGCTCCTTCAATAGTTGTAACTGTTCCAGGGTTTGAAAAATCATCATCAAATGTGAAAAAATAGCCATTTGATTCAAACTTAGCATTGAATATATTATTCACTAAACCTGACAAAACAATACTATCTAAAAATCCATTACATTTTAATTCGTACTGTACATTAAAATCTGTTTGAGAATATGCTTCTAAAATTGAAGCTTCAGCATCTATGTTACCCATGAACTGCTCACCGACATATTTTGATAATAAAATCAATTGCAATTCTGGTTTTGGAAAATATGTCAAAAGATTACCAGCAATTAATTTAGGTGAGTATGCAATATTTGTATTTCCCAAATTCTGAACAACACCATCACGTTGAAAAATAAATTCTTGATTTTTATTACTACTTAATGCAATATTAGGGGTAATACTAAACTTATCATTTAATCGAATATTGGCGTCAATTTCAAGGCCTAAACGATAACTATCGCCCACATTAGCTCTTAAGGGAGCACCCACATCGTTTAACTCTCCTGTAAGTACCAATTGATCACGATATTTCATATAGTAAACATTTGTATTTACTTGAACATCACTACTCACATAGCGCCAACCTAATTCAAAATCTTTTAAATTTTCTGGTTTCGGATTTCCGTTTTCATAATCGTTTCTATTAGGCTCACGATTAGCAACTGCATAAGAAAAATAGAAGTTATTCTTTTTATTCAAGTCATAAGTAATTCCGGCTTTGGGGTTGAAAAAATTAAATGTATCATCCACGAGGCCGGTATCTTCTCCATTAGCTTGGTAACCTACTGATCTATACTGCAAATCACCATACAAAGACCATTTGCTATCTAATTTATAATTTGCTTTAGTATACAAGTTAAAATCAGTTTTGGTTGAGGTATCGTCATAATAACGGTCTCTGTATTCGCTATTACTGGCAAATCTCGCCCATATCACTTCACCAAAGTGGTCGCCTTTATAAGTATTCCATCCTCCTCCGATGATAAAATTGAGTTTATCTTTTTCATAATTAGCCGAAAAAACAGTTCCATAAAAGTCATTGTCTAACCATCTACGGCGTATTAAATCAGTGGTGTTAACTACTTCGCTATCTACATTTAAAGGAGTAAAGCCATAGGTATCAAAATCATCATCTTCTCTAAATTGTTCGAAAAAACCACGTCCACGAGTATAATGAATTGCCAAGTTTGAACTCCAATTAGCTGACAGTTTCTCGTTCCATAACAATTGAAAATGATCTTGTTTATAATTATCAACTTCATTTTCGTAAAACTGAGTAACACCATTTTCGTCTGTATAAATTCCAGAAGGATTGAAAGTTCTATCAGATTCTAGGGTATTTTCATCTATACCATACCAGGCTTGATAAGTAATTTCGTGACCTCCAAAAAGCAGCGCTTTAATTAAGGTGTTCTCATCCTTATAGGCAGCCTGAAGAAAATAAGATTCTAAATCTACCCTAGCCCTATCGATATAACCGTCAGAATTTATTTGAGATAGTCTTCCAGAAAGTTCAATATGATTGTTTAGTAAACCTGTGCTAAACTTGACATTATTCCGAAGTGTATTAAAACTACCTAATGAAGAAGAAACTTGAGCAAAAGCCTCCTCAGAATACCCATCAGTTAGCAAATTTAAACTGGCGCCAAAAGCACCGGCACCGTTGGTAGAGGTACCTACCCCTCTTTGCAATTGTAAACTTTCAGTTGAAGATGCGAAATCTGGCATGTTTACCCAAAACGTACCCTGCGACTCTGCGTCGTTGTAAGGAATTCCGTTTATAGTCACGTTTACCCTTGTCGCATCACTACCACGAACTCGAATTCCGGTATACCCTACCCCAGCACCTGCATCAGATGTAGTTACAACAGAAGGTAAAAAATTCATTAAAATTGGAATGTCTTGACCTAAATTTCTAGGCTTAATATCTTCTTTTGAAAGATTTGAAAAAGTAACTGGTGATGCATTTGTTACTCGCACTGCAGACACAAATACTTCATCTAATACTACTTTTTTTCCTATTAAAGAATCAGTGGTTTGTTGTTGGGCGAAAAGCCCCATTGTCAGCCAAAAAAAAGCTGAAATTGTAAAAATAAGAGTCTTCATTCGTAAAAATTTTACGAATAAAAGGGGCTATTATTCTAAGTTAAAATTGATTTTTGTCTTATTATAGACGGTTTTCCAAAATTAGGTCAGTCGTTACTTATACTGGCCCCTCGCTAAAAATACCACAAGATATTTTCTTAATGCTCGGTCCCTTAGCAGCATTACCTGCCCAGGTTCATTGGGTATAATCTCAGCTTTTTACAGCACCCCTTTGAGATGGGTACAAAAATAAGCTTACATTTTATATAAACCAAAAAAGACTGCAAATGCAGCCTTTTAATTCCTATGAAATATTCAAAAGCTATTTAAGCTTAAACCATCTTCCGTATGAATCAATATAAACAGTTCTTCTTGTACCACTCTGTAGTACCATTATTAATTTAAATTGATTTTTGGAGTTTTTATAAACAGCGGCTAATTTTGAAGTAGGGTACTGCTTCAAAATCTCTTCCACAACGGGAGGAGTAAGCTCGCTAGAATTTACTTTTTTAAATTCGTCAGTGAATATTTCCATAAATTCAATGGGTTCATTAATTGATTCTATATTTTTCGCATTCAAATTGAAAGCAAAAAGCGCTACTAAAAAGAAAATATTCTTCATGATTTTTAATTTATGCGGATTCATTAGGTTTTAAATACGAACTATAAGTTAGTTTTAGATGTTATCAAACTCAGAATTTTAATTTAGAACATAAAAAAAGACTGCAAATGCAGTCTTTTAAATCGGGCCTACTAAGAAAAATTCGGGGGAAAGGCGTTTTAAACACCATTCTTAGTAAACCGTCTTGGATAAAGTATGGTTAGTGTAGCATAGCTAAATCCTTTTCTTATAAATATCTTTTTTGGGTAGTATGACTAACAAAGACCAAACAAAACTTAAAATTCCAATAATTAAAAATGCCCAAACCAAATTATTCAAATCCATGCTATTGTTCAAAATCTAAAAAAAGGACCGAAATCAAATGATACGGCCCTTTCAACCAAATCAACCAACCAAAACTGAGGGCTTATAAAGACACCTCAGAATTTTTGTTTTCAATATTTTTTAATTCCGCTGTGTTATCAGCAACATTATCTACTCGTTCGACCTTCTTTTTTATATTGAGTGCTTTCTCTAATTCCGTTTCTTCCATTTCATTTGTAAAATGTGCACCTACAAATAGCAATATCACTGTTGCTATTCCTAAGATTGAAGATTTTACTAACTCGTTCATTTTTTATGGTCTTTACTAGTAAGACACTTTCTTTTTTAAAAAGTCACTTAAAAACAAAAAAACCGCCAAATAGGCGGTTTTTATAAGATTGTTTTGTAATCATTTATCCTTGATGCGACGGTTTTAACAGGTCATTTACTGTTTTTACAGGATTGAAAGTGACTAATGGTACCTCAACAAAAATTGTATTCCAAAATGCCATAGCACCATTCCATAAGCCTGGTAATTCGAGTGCTTTTAATTCTTTACCTTCTTTAGTCTTACCAGTAATAAAACCCTGTTTAGTATCAACAAAGTTTAATAAATCAAATTTATCTCCTTTATGGTTTCTAACTGCACACACTAAATCGACCGGATTGAAATGAGTAGAATTCTTGAGAATTGAAACTTGAGATGGGTTATCCATATCAATTTGTGCAGACTCTATGATTTGAAGTGAGATATTGCCTCTTTTATCTTTTATAAAAAATGGACCCCCACCAGGCTCACCCTCATTTTTAACCATGCCACAAACTCGAATAGGTCTATTCAATTGTGCCTTTAAAAAGATAGCCTTCTCATCAATTGAAAGCTGTTTATAGTCCATTGAAAAACCAACATTTAGCTTTTCAGTTAAAAAAGATATTATTTCTTGTTCTTTAGCTTCTGTAATGGCTTCAGATTCCAAAAAACTAGCAAATTCAAAAGTCTTAGATTGCAGCTTCAATAAAATTCCTGCTAACATTTTCTTACTATCAGCAACAGCAGAAAGATTTGCATCTACAACAACATTATCAATGTTCTTTATAAAAATTATATCTGCATCTTGATCATTTAAATTCTCAATTAAAGCGCCATGACCTCCTGGTCTAAACAATATGGAACCATCAGAATTTCTAAAAGGCGAATTATCCATATTTACCGCTAAAGTATCCGTGGAGGGTTTCTGATTGGAATATGTGATTTTAAAATTAGTCTTAGTTCTTGTTGAGATTTTTGGTGTATTAGCCTGCTCCTCTTTTTTAAACATGGCATCATGCTGTTCAGAAATTGTAAAGTGCAAGTTAGCTTCTTCCTTGGTTTTAGCATATAAGGCAGCTTCTTTTAAATGTTCTTCAAAAGGGGTTGCTGATTCTGATTCATACTCATGAAAAGGTAATAACCCTTTAGGAAAGAAACCATAATTTAAGCCTTGCTCGGTCAACATTTCTTTTACAAAATTAAAGGCTTGCTCTCCATCAGAAATGTTATCGCCAGATAAACGATTCATTATTAAATTGTAAAAAGGAAATTGCTTCATTCCATCAACAAATCTCTTTACATCAATATCATTCGTTCTATCTATATAAGATGCTAAACTCTCCTGCTGAGGGTTGTATAAATCAATAAAATTAAACATCGCCTTAAACATACGACTGGCGGCACCAGAAGCAGGTACGAATTTCAAAAGAGATAATTCTTCTTTATTATTTTCAAAAAAACTTATAAACTCTTTCTGTTCTTCTTCGGAACATCTCATTATTCCCTCTCCAACAACAGCCGCCTTTTCTAAATCAACAAACGGAATTCCTTCATTAAAAGTGGCGATTTGGTCTTCTACCTTTTCTGTTGTAATACCTTTATTTTGAAGTTGTATTAAATCTTTATCTGTAAAATCAATCATGCCTTTCGATAGTTTTTCAATATGTTCAACAGCAGTTTTCAACCGCACATCTTTATCTCCGTTTAAAGTAATAAAATTCTTATTATATTTTTCAAGGGTGTCTTTAAAATAGTTAAACATTTTTTCACGCTCATCAGGCTTATCCCTTAAATCATCAGCTTCCCAAGGTGTGTCAATATTTGTTAGCAGGTATAAATCGTAACTATTTTCTAATGCATATTTTTCTAATAAAGAGTCACATTTACCAATGTAATAGGCTTCAGAGTAGACTTTAGTTTCCAATAAATCGGTGTCACAAAAAAGAATTTTATTGGCTTTTTTACTTATTGAATTTTCTAGTTTAATTTGCCCTTCGGCTATTGGAAGTAAGTCATGAGGTTCACAAGTTTTCTTTTCTCTATCCCACTTTTCTTGAAGATACTCACGAGCATATTCAGGCACCCACTCCGTTTTGTAATAATCAGCAAGTTGTTTAGCCAAAGTTGTTTTACCTGTTGATTCAGGACCAAATAGTACTATTTTAATAAGGCTTGTGGGCTCTTGTTTAAGTTTTTCTTCCATGCTTGATAGCCATAAATGGCAATAATGGTAAATAATAAATATTGAAAAGATGAGAATACTAGTCCTTTATAAAGGTAAAGCGGCACTGAAATTAAATCCCCAAGAATCCAAAAAATCCAATTTTCTAATTTCTTTTTAGCCATTAACCACATTCCTACAAAAAATATAGCTGTCGTAAAGGTGTCAACATAGGCTGTCCAATTATCAAACTTGTCAAAGATTATATAGACAATAACAACTAGTAATATAGCTCCAAAAAAAAGGAAAACTCCCCATTTCTTATCTTTTTGATTGATTACTGTAATAGGAATAAAGTGGGTGTCATCAACTTTTCGTGTCCAGATATACCAGCCAAACATACTCATTACAAAGTAGTAAGCATTAATAAGCATATCACCCAAAAGTCCGTAAACTAAAAGTATATAAACCGCAATAGCCGTTGCGATAATTCCTGTTGGATAAACCAAAATGTTTTCTCGTTTTGAAAACCAAACACTTAGCAGCGCAAAAAAAACACTTATAGATTCCAACACAACAATATGTGTTGGAACGCCATTGTATTGCGAAAAAATCCAATCAAAAATGTGGCTCATACTCGCTTCGGTCAGATTTTACCAATTTCATATGTAACAAACCCTTATCCATTAACTCGAAAGCTATTTCAATTTCAGTTTGTAACACATCCATTACCTTGTTATATTCTCCAAAAACTTGTGTGCTCAACGGATTCTCTAAAATTGTAAGACCAGAGATCCTAAGTTTTTTAATAAAACTGATGATATGAACTTCAAAATCGTCTTGTAAAGGAGAAAAAGTTAGTTCTGCTGAAATGTTCATTATGGTGTTTTGCATTTAGAAAGCAAAGCTACTAAATACTATTTTTTGAACGAAGCGCGTAGACACATGTAAAATCTTCAAACTCTAAAAAAGAAACTTTGTAATTAGACTTCTGACCCTCATATAATATTTGAGCAGTTGTTTCTAAATCGGAAAAATAAAAGTCTTTTACATCAATATGTTTTAGAAAACTCAATCCGGGTTGTGCGTATATTTTATAAAGAGACTCTTTAGCACCCCAAACAATCGTTAACTTTCTTATAATCGCTTCAGAATTTGCCAAAGTTCTGTATTCTTCGAGAGGAGTAAATTTATGCGCAATCCGAAGAATTTTATCGCGTTGTTTTTCAATATCAATACCAACCTCCAATGCTTTACTAACAATTATTGCCGTAAACTCATTTGAATGTGTGATAGATATATACCTGCCGTCATGTAAAAAAGGTTTACCAAAATCATTATAATACACTGCTGCATCATCAAAACCTGCTGCAGCAAATAAATGTCGAATGCTCAAAAAAGCGCGACGATGCATTTTAGATTTCATCTTCTGCATTCGTAGCTCACAGTGCTCCGTTAAAATCACATTTTTAGCAAGTGAGTTTTCAGATTCTGTTACTTTCCAAATATAGACCTTAGTGTCAGATGAAACTGTTATGGTTTTGTAAATAGGCACGGTAGAAAGTTATGTAATTTGTACCTTTGCACCTCAAAATTGCTTGAAAATAAATCAAAAAAATTATGAATACGAAAACAATTCCGTTTGTGCCTTTTAAGGTTAAAGATATTGCTCTTGCCGAATGGGGAAGAAAAGAGATTGATTTAGCTGAAGCTGAAATGCCAGGATTAATGGCTTTGCGCGAAGAATATAAAAATGAACAGCCTTTAAAAGGCTCTAGAATTGCAGGTTGTCTACATATGACCATTCAGACTGCAGTTTTAATTGAAACCTTGGTTGATCTTGGAGCAGATGTCACTTGGAGTTCTTGTAATATTTTTTCTACTCAAGACCATGCTGCAGCTGCTATTGCCGCTGCTGGAATACCAGTTTATGCTTGGAAAGGAATGAACGAAGAGGAATTTGATTGGTGTATTGAACAAACCTTGTTTTTTGGGGAAGACAGACAGCCTTTAAATATGATTCTGGACGATGGCGGTGATTTAACTAATATGGTATTAGATCAGTACCCAGAACTAGCTGCAGGAATCAAAGGGCTTTCTGAAGAAACTACTACAGGTGTACATAGATTATACGAAAGAGTTAAGAATGGCACCTTACCAATGCCTGCAATTAATGTCAACGACTCGGTCACTAAGTCGAAATTTGATAACAAATATGGCTGTAAAGAAAGTGCTGTTGATGCCATCCGTCGAGCGACGGATACTATGTTAGCTGGTAAACGTGTTGTTGTTGCTGGTTACGGTGACGTTGGTAAAGGAACTGCTGCTTCATTTAGGGGAGCTGGTTCTATTGTAACGGTGACTGAAATTGACCCAATCTGCGCTTTACAAGCTTGTATGGACGGTTTTGAGGTTAAAAAATTAGAATCCGTAATCCAAAATGCTGATATCGTAATTACCACCACAGGTAATAAGGATATCATTCGCGAAGAGCATTTTAGAGCTTTAAAAGACAAAGCTATTGTTTGTAACATTGGTCATTTTGATAATGAAATTGATATGGCTTGGCTAAATGGTGAATACGGTAATACCAAAGATGAAATAAAACCTCAAGTAGACAAATATACTATTGAAGGAAAAGATGTCATCATTTTAGCGGAAGGACGTTTAGTTAACCTTGGTTGTGCTACTGGTCATCCAAGTTTTGTCATGAGTAATTCTTTTACAAACCAAACCTTAGCTCAAATTGAACTATGGAAAAACAGTGCTAATTATGCGAATGAAGTTTATATGTTACCTAAACACCTAGATGAAAAGGTTGCAAAGTTGCACTTGGCAAGACTAGGAGCTGAATTAACTGAACTAAAGCAAGATCAGGCAGAATATATTGGTGTAACTGTAGAAGGCCCTTACAAACCTGAATATTACAGATACTAAAAGAAAAGTTTTTATTTGTATCATAAAGAACCCTTGCATAACTGCAAGGGTTTATTTTTTAAGTACGATATTTAGCATATCAATCAACTATCAATGAACATCATTTTAACAGGTGCCACTGGCACCTTAGGTTCTCAAGTATTATTCTCATTATTAGAAACTAGACTTCAAGAAATTGAAATGCTCTATTTAATTGTTAGAAAAAAAAATAGAGCTTCCGCTGCAGATCGTATAGCTAGTATGTTGGAAAGTGAAATAGCCCCAGTAACAATAAAAAACAATCAAAAAACAATAAAAAACAAGGTTCAGGTAGTCGATGCAAAAGAAGTTTTTGAACCTCTAAGCTTTTTGAAGAAAACTAATACTTACTATTTTATTCATTCAGCGGGTTACGTAAATTTATCCGTAGACCCAAGTAGCGAACAAGAGATTTTTAAAGAAAATTTAAGTTTTACAGAGCAGATTTTCAACACCTATAAATCGTATCTAAAAAAGTTTATTTATATCAGCACAGCATTTTCCATTGGCAAATTAGATGGGATATTGAAAGATAATTATGTGGCTATAGAACAAAATGAATATCGAAATTTTTATGAAGCTTCAAAACATGCCGCTGAAAAATATCTCGTAAAGGCAGGGCAAGAGAACAAAATTGCGATTCAAATTTTAAGACCCAGTGTTCTTGGAGGCAATATAATGGATAGACCTTCATTTTTTATTTCTAAATACATGGTTTTTTACCTTTTTGCAAAATTTTTTCACCGCAATAATTCTGATGATATGGTTCGTATTCAGGCCAATTCGGATAGTAAACTGAATATCATTCCAACAGATTATGCTGCCAAAGTCATTACCAAAGTCTTTGATACAACTGTAGAACAACTAAATATTGTTAACTCCAAAGGCACTCAAATCTTTACAGGTATTACTAAAATTTTGGAAACTGTTGATTTTAAAAACTTTAGGTTAACTCAAGAGTTATTAGAAACGGCTAATGAATTTGAAAGTACCTTAGAAAAGTTTTATTACGAAACCATTGGTATTCATTTAACTCCGTACCTAACGGCAAAACCTTACGAATGGGACACCACCCTTTTAGAAAGTATTTTACCTATACCTCAATATAATTTAGAAGAATACCTGGTAAACACCATTGAATATGCCAAAGAAAATGGTTTTAGAAACCAAAGATGGTAAAAGCAACCCTTCTCCTTTTATAACGTCTCTATTAAAAAGGAAACCATGGTAAAGCATTCTCTTCAAATAATTTATTCTCTTTCTTTATCGCTTCTTTTCAGCTGCACACCATCATCAAATGATGCCTTAGAATTAACAGAAGAAATCAATGCTGTCTCTTTTAAGTTAGACGTCCCTGCTGGTTGGTCACTTCAAATTGACCAAGGAATAGATACTTACATCGGGAGAATAGCAAATGAAAGTGATACTATTTTTTTTGACTATGGCTTCCTTAGTTTTGGAGGTTTAGATCTTGTTGACGAAAATGATAATACCATTTCTTTTGAACGCACTTTGATTAATGGAATACCTTCTATTATTGTTAAAGAAAATACTCCTTATGAAAATAGCAGGAGCATCCGTTTGAGTGCCTATATTGATTCAGGAGATAGAACAAGTCTTAATAGACTATATTGTTTTGACCCAAGCGACGAAGCTACAATACGTGCTATTATGAAATCACATGTTTTTTTACCTATAACTAATTAATTTGGATAAATCACATATCTAACCAGCGCTTAAAATTTGTAGTTCGTTCTCTTGAAACAATAACTTTTTCTTCCTCTTTAGGTAGAATTTTAAGTAGTAAGCGACTATTAAAGTAACTATGTATCTCGGTTACTGACTTTACCGAAACCATAAATTTTCTGTTAATCCTAAAAAAGTGCACGGGATTCAAGATATTCTCCAATTGGTCAATAGTATATTCAATTGGATATGATTGACCTGAATGTGTTTGTAAACAAATCATACCTTCATGTGATTTAAAATAGGCAATATCTTCCACGTTAAAAGACTTAAACATATTACCTACTTTAACCATAAATCGATGTTTATACTCTTTATGAAAAAGCTGTTTTAAATGTTCAAGATTTTCGGTCGCCCCATTCCCGTTTCTGGTAATATTTTTTTTGAATTTTTCTAAGGCCTTTTTCAAGTCTTCTTTAACGATAGGTTTTAATAAATAATCTAAACCGTTGTACTTAAAACCACGAATAGCAAATTCATTATAAGCAGTTGTAAAAATGACTGGAGGATGTTCTTCAAGGCCATCCAATATATCAAAGCCATACCCGTCGTTCAACTGAATGTCTAAAAAAATAAGATCGGGTTGTTCGTTTTTATTGAACCATTTTGAGCCACTTTCAACGGAATTAAGTATTGCTTCAAGCTTAATATCAGGGGCCAGTTCATTAACCAATTGCCCTAAACGTTTAGCTGCAAACTCTTCGTCTTCAACGATAATAGCTTTCATTAAGAAATGGCTTTTAAATTCATTTTAGTGATATTTTCACTTAAAAGAGGAATAATAACTTCAAAAAAATCGCTTTCCTTACGAACTAGGACTTGTTTATTAGTGTAAAAAGCATATCTCTTTTTAATGTTTTTAATACCTAATTCAGTTGTCTTTTCCTTTAAATTTCTCTTTTGAAAATTATTTTTAATAACTAAAGCATCCTTGCTAATCGTTGAAATTGAAACTTTTAAGGGCTTTTCTTTACTATATAAATTATGCTTGAGGGCGTTTTCAACCAACATTTGTAAGGAGAGGGTTGGTATTAAATATCGCTCTGGGTCCACGCTTATATTAAGGTCAATGGTTACGGCTTCTTTATGGCGCACATCCATCATAAAAGTAAAAGCATCCAAAAATCCAAGTTCCTTACTTAATGTTACTAAATCATGTTCGCGATTATCTAAAATGTACCGATAACTTCGAGCCAACCTAGTTACAAAATCAGAAGCCAAATCTCTATCCTCATACATTAAAGATGTTAATGTGTTTAAACTATTGAATAAAAAATGAGGGCTAATTTGATTTTTTAATGAAGCGTATTGTGACGCCAACATATCTTTCTGTAAATCTTCTAGTTGTTTCTCCAATTCATCATGGTGATTCATAGCATAATGAAACATATTAGCAAAAATGACGGCCATTCCAATTAAAACCCCTCTTGAAAAGTCTATAATAAATTGTTGCTCCGGTCCATTAGGGCAAACAATTCCCCAAGCTTCTTTAAATGTAAATTGTGCTAAATAATACACTAAAGCACACATAGGCAACATGATTGACATGTTGATACATATAATCTTTAAACTTCTTTTAAGGTTAAGTCGACAATACTTTTTATGACGTTTTAATAAATAATCGTTTACCTCCCAAGTGAGCATAAGAAGGAAAAAAGCGCTGACATAATAAAACAGACTAGTTGAAGTAAATAACCCTTCATATTCTTTTCCGTCATGCTCCATGGTCATCTTAACCGCAAAATACACCACATTGACCACCATCCAGCGGAACAAAAACTTATGAACTCCTTTTTTACTAAAAAAACCTTTCATCGCAACTTTAAAGATACATAAGTATTAAGTTGTTATTATAACACCTTTTTTCTACTGTTGATATTTGATTTGAATTGTAGCTATCTCATCTGAACTGTAATCTAAAGACTTAATCAAGATTTTTCGCTTTAAAAGCTAAATCAACAGCCTATTTGAATAATTAACGATACATAAATTTAGTGCATATCATAGGCAAACAGACTTTTCATCTTTGAGTCAATCAAACAAAAAAGTCATGAAGAATTTAGTATTATTATTGCTAATTGCAACGTTTCAATTAGGTTTTGCTCAAACAGGTGTTATAAAGGGCGTAGTAATTGATAAACAATCAGAACAACCACTGGAAGGCTCAACTATTGAATTACTTAATGTAGCAACAGCAACAGGAGTTATTACTGATTTTGATGGCAGATTTACGTTGGAAAATGTGCCATTAGGTCGGCATGCTATACAAATTAGTTATATCGGATACGAGAGTTTAACGCTTCCCAACATTGAGGTAACCGCAGGAAAACAAGTTATTGTCAACATCAGTCTTTTAGAATCATTTAATCAACTAGATGAAATTATTCTGACGAATAATACCAACCAAGATAAGGCACTAAACAAATTAGCAACCGTTTCTGCTAGACAGTTTGGAGTAGAAGAAGTTACTCGATTTTCTGGAGGGCGAAGTGATGTAGGTAGGTTAGCAGCTAACTTTGCAGGAGTTTCTGCGCCTAATGATAGTAGAAATGACATTGTGGTACGAGGTAATAGCCCCACTGGACTTTTATGGCGACTGGAAGGTGTTCCTATTCCGAGCCCGAATCATTTTTCAACCGCAGGTACCACTGGTGGACCTGTTTCTGCTTTAAATCCAAATCTTTTAAAAAATTCAGATTTTATTACTTCAGCATTCCCGGCGGAATACGGAAATGCTATAGGAGGTGTTTTTGACTTGGGGTTTAGAACAGGAAATCCAGATTCTTATGAATACACATTGCAAACAGGAATATTTACAGGTATTGAAGCCATGGCTGAAGGTCCTTTGGGCACTAACAAAGGGTCTTTTGTTGTTGCTGCTAGATATTCCTTGGTTGGTTTATTAGGTGTAGGAGCTGGTGGAACCTCAGCCGTACCCAATTACAATGACCTATCTTTTAATCTCGATTTTGGAAAGGTTAATAACGGCAGTCTATCCTTTTTTGGCATTTTAGGAGGTTCAGATATTGAGTTTCTCGGTGATGATATTGATGAAAAAGATCTGTTCGCTGCAGAAGATGAAAATAGTTTTGCCGACTCTAAATTCGGAGTACTCGGACTTAAGTACAATTTAAGTATTGGAGACAAAGCGTATTTAAAAACTATACTTTCTGGATCTTATTCCGGAAATACTTTTTTTGCTGATAGATTTATTGACAAAAATACCCCCGAAGAGCGTTTGATAAGATTTACAGACGCTGATAATACAGAAGTACGGTTTACACTTTCTACACTTTTTAATAATAAAGTCACTAATAAATTCAGCTTTAGAACAGGATTACTATTTGAAAACTTTAATATTCAAAATCTATTGAGAGATAGAAACGAGCAAGCAGATACAAATGGAGACGGTGATCCTGATTTAATAACCTTTACCGACATTGATGAGAACATCAGTCTTATTCAACCTTACATTCAAGGTCAATTAAGATTAAGCGAAACTTTAACCTTAAATGCCGGTCTACATTCGCAATACAGTACATTAAATAAACAATTCGCTTTAGGGCCCAGAGCAGCCGTAAATTATCAATTTTCACCTAATCACGCCCTTAATTTTGGTTACGGATTGCATTATCAAAATATCCCATATCCTTTACTCTTTTTAAATGAAAATGTTGGTGGAAACATTTCACAAACAAATAAAGACCTAGACTTTGTTCAAAGCAGTCATTTTGTTCTAGGTTATGATGTTAAATTAGGGAATTCATGGAGAGGAAAATTGGAGTTATACCGCCAAGATATTAATGGAGCTGGTGTTGAATCTAATCCCTCTAGTTATTCAAGTTTAACTGAAGGTGCAGATTTCATTTTTCAAAATGACCGAGTATCATTGGTAAATGATGGAACTGGGTTCAATCAAGGTATTGAATTTACGTTGGAGAAATTTTTTAGCAAAGGGTATTATGGCCTATTTACTGGTTCCTTCTTTGAAAGTAAATATGAAGGTAGTGATGGTATTGAAAGAAATAGCCCCTTTAATAATGGTTATGTTATTAACATTTTGGCGGGTAAAGAATTTAAAATTGGAAATTCAGGAAATAAAACTCTTTTTGTCGATACTCGTGTCACCAATTCTGGTGGACGCTATTTTACTCCTGTAGATTTAGAAGCGTCGCAGTTGGCCGGTTTCGAAATTTTGAGAGAAGATGAAGCTTTCAGCCAACAATTAGACGACTATTTCAGATGGGACGTTAAGTTTGGAATTAAAATTAACAGCAAAAACAAAAAACGTTCTCATCAACTTTATTTTGATTTGCAAAATATAACGGCAAACGAAAATATTTTCACAAGAAGATATAACCGATTGACAAATCAAGTTGATCAAGTAGACCAAATAGGATTTTTTCCTGATTTTGGTTACAAGTTTCAATTTTAAGCGTCATATAGTCAACAATCAAAAGCAACAATCATGAAAAAAGTAAAAGAAAAAACTCAAAAGAATGCAAAAGAAATAAAGACTACTACCTTTAGCCTAAATAGAAAAAAACTATCAAAACCTCGTTTTATATGGTGGGGTTGGAAAACAGTTTAAAAAGATGAAGAAAATAGCGCTCATTTTAGGGATAATTATAATTGGCCTTATCGCCTTTGTTCAATTGAGAAAACGTGAAACTTCACCAGATTTTTTAAATAAAGAATTTGGTGAAATAGAAAAGTTATTTTCCAAAAGAGATTTTGCAAATCCTGAAGTTTCGAAGGCGAATGTTGCTTGGCACCTAGATCATATGTTAAAGACAATCAATCAAGTTTCGAAAAAGTTAATCGATTCTGATCCAGGTGCGTTTCGTTCAAATTTTAGTCCCCAAAGAACTTTTGTACATACTTCTGGTATAATTCCAAGAGGAGCTGCAGAGTCACCAAAAAATGTAAGACCACCCGAAGTTGTTTTATTAGATAGTCTTGAAAGACAGTTAAGTCTAGCAAAAATTAACTTAAAAAAAATCACAGATCTAAATGAGAAAGCAAATTTTCAACATCCCATATTTAAGCAACTAGATCGTGACCAAACCAGACGATTTCTTGATGTGCATACCAACCATCATCTAAAAATTATTCGAGATATTTTAAATGATTAATTTTAATGTTATGACTAAATTCTAATCATAAACTTCAACAATCAATTCTATTTCAACACATTGACCTCTGGGCAAAGACGCCATACCTACAGCTGCCCTTGCATGTTTTCCTTTTTCTCCAAATACTTCAACCATCAAATCAGAAAACCCATTAATGACTTTGGGTTGATCTACAAAGGAAGGCTCGCAATTAACCATACCCAGCACTTTAACAACACGTTTTACTCTATTAAGGTTACCAAGCATTGATTTGAGTACAGCAAGTTGATTAATCGCCGTAAGGCGTGCACCTTCATAGGCTTTTTCAATAGTAACATCTTTACCAACCTTACCTGTAATTTCTGTGCCATCGGCATATCTTGGCCCTTTACCTGCTAAGAAGATAAGATTTCCAGTTTGTACCCCATTCACATAATTAGCTACAGGTTGTGGGGGACTCGGTAAGGTGATACCTAATTCTTGTAATTTGGCCTCTGGATCATAATCTTTTTCGGGCTCTTCTTGACCAAATGAAACAATGCCAGTTAAAATAATTATCGGAATAAGTAATTGACTAATTTTTTTCATTTTCTACTTTTTTACGCGGTTCAAAATCAGCTTCTTTCCAGAGCGCATTACTATCATAATAATTACCATTCGTAATTACTGCGGAAACCGTTCTTAGGTTAGAAATATCTTTAAGCGGGTTTTTATCCAGTATAGCTATATCAGCCTCTTTGCCTATTTCTAAACTACCCGTTTGTTGTTCCATCTTCATTACCCTAGCTGGGATAATGGTGGCGGTTTGAATAGCCTCAAAAGGAGTTAGCTTTGCAAGTTTATGGTAAGCCTCTATTTCTTGATACAAACTAAAAACCGGCACTATATTATCTGTACCCGCTACAATTGGTACACCTGCTCTAAAAAAGTGTCCTATTATTTCTAAATACTTGGTATATCTAGCCTTTCGCTCTAGTGATGCTTCTAGACTTACTCCCTTTCTATTCCTTTTGGGTTCCCATAACTCATAAGCTATTCTTGGCGCATCTGGTTCAATTGTTTTTAAAGCTTTTCCCTCCTGTAAAGAAGTGATAATTCTTATATTCATTGTAGGATCCAAAACAATTTTATGTTCCAATAGAAAGTCAGTTGCTCTTTTAATCTGATCACTACTAATCGCATTATAATCTATTTCTAGTTTCCCAAAATTCTTTTTTTTCTCATTAGGAAAAAGTAATGAGGTTATCGCTCTATCATGACTAAACATATTCATTCCCAATTTTACAGCATCTGCAACGGTTCCAACAGGTGTAGGTATATGTCCAGTTACTGTAACCCCTCTTTTATGTGCCTCTTCGGAAAGCACTTTTAAGATGTCAGGTTCTATTGAGTTATAAATTTTTATCTGCTTATACCCTAGGTCAATATATCTTTTTATAACATCTTTTGCTTCTTGTTCCGTTCTTGCTCGAATAATTCCATTACCTTTTTTTCCAGGTCCATCGGTCATTCCCGCTAAGAGAATATCTGGCCCTAGTTTACCTTCTTTTGCAATGGCATCCTTAAAAGCGGTAGCAAACTCAATCTCATTACCATTATCTCTGATTGTAGTTACGCCTCCGGCCAAGTAGGCAGGTGCCCATGGTACTTGATTGCTATGAGCATGCATATCCCAAAGCCCAGGAATGAGTGTTTTTCCTTTTACATCAATAATTTTTGCCTCCGTCGGAAGTTCTATTTTGCCTTCATCTTCTATCTTGGCAATACGTCCATCTTGGATAAGTAAAACTTTATTTTTTTGGGTTTTATCATGAATACCATCTACTATATCTCCGCCTACTAAAGCAATAGTTTTGAATGGTTGTTTCTTTTGATTTTTGGTATATGTTGCTAAATCTGTCATTTGTTCTGCAACATGCCCTTCTATAAAGGTCGACATTGCAGATTCATAGCCCCTTTTAATAACTTCTCGAATTTGGGTATTAGCTTTAACTAAAGCAACGAGATTTTTATGCTTATCTAGCCAAACCGTTCTACCACCCCAATTGATTCCTTCAACAACATATCTATCTAGTATTTGCTGTTTCCCCTTAATTTGTATGGTGTCTTTAGCCGTATGCCTAATCTCAATTTTACCTCGGGGCAAAGTAGTTAGGCCTTTTGGCCATTCTCCATTCTTAAAATAATAATGATATAACATCATTTCCATAGCAGCTGGAATATTGCTATGAAGTGGAAAAAACGCCTCCTTGATATTTATCGTAACAGGGTCAAAGTATTCTTCCAATATTGTTGCTTGATTATCGTGCAACTCCATTTTAAAAATGTTTGTTGTGTCTCCACGAGCAATTCGGATACTACTATAAAATTGAGGCGAAAATCCATCCTTAGTTACTTCTAAAACTGATTGAACACCAGATATTCTACCTCTTTCATTTTCACCTTGTAAAGACTCAATATGCAGGTTGTCTTTTTGGTTAACAATATTGAATGTCTCTTCTCCAATTAAAGACTGTCTCCGATAAACTAAAAAAACTCCTTTTTGATCTATATTTTCTAGAGCAGTGTCTTTATAACGATTAAAGTAATATCTATTGACTTCATCAGAATTACTTACTACAATATCCGGCAAACCATCTCTATTTAAATCATCAGTATAAATGTCATAAGTGAAAGAATCTTTATCTGATAAAGTAATCTTCTCCCAATTCTTTCCATTATTTGAATTGATAAAAACATGATTAGGTTGTCTAAAATTTCCAACAACGATATCGTCATTTCCATCAAGATTGAAATCTGCAGTGCTTAATGAAGAAGTATTATCCGAAACGGAATCATATACTATTTGAGATTCATATTTTAAAGTACTACTCCCGAAGTAGATTCTATTAGGTTCGCCAATATTAGCACTAACAATATCTAGATATCCATCATTATTTACATCTGTGATGGCAACAGCTCTGGTATTATCTTTTCCACTGCCAAAAGGAACTTTTGTTGTAAAATTTAATTGACCGTTGTTTATATAAACATAATTTTGTTGTTCATCTCTATTGGCTAGTATAAGATCGTTATCTCCATCATTATCCATATCTGCTACTTCTACATCAATAGTAGAATCACTCATACTACCAAAACCAAGAGACTGATTAAATTTTCCTTTCCCATTGTTTAGACATATTTCATTTTGTCTTCCTCTATTGGTAATTAGAATATCTTCATCACCATCATTATCAATATCTGCAACAATAATATTTCTCGTTGGTGCATAATTTTCTCCAAAGTTGCCTGCTTTAGTAAAATTTCCTTTACCGTCATTTATAAAAAGGCAATTGGGTGCCATATCATTACCTACGGCGATATCAAGGTCCCCATCATTATCAAAGTCGGCTAAATCTGTTGAATAGCTAGTTGCTCTTTCAGCACCAAGAGGTTTAGAGACCGAAAATTTTCCGCTACCATTATTAAAGAAAATCCTATTTTGACCAGGCCAATGTCTTCCATTAGCTAAAACCACGTCCTTATCACCATCATTGTCTAAATCACCTACACCCATAGAAGCAGTCCGTTCTATATGAGTTCCAAAGATTAACCTGTTATTAGTAATGAATTTTACCGATTGGCTTTGAACAGCGAAGCCAATAAAAAGGAATAAGAAAAGAGGTGTTTTGGTCATGTGCTAAACTATTTTAAAATGAAAGGAAAAGAGAAACATAAATTAAGACTGCAATACTTCATCATAATACCGCAAGAAATTTAGACCCAATATTTTTTCAATATCACCAGTGCTATAGCCTCTTTTTTCAAGAAGTCTTGTTACATTTTGATATCTATCTGTTTCATCAAGCTCAGGAATCCATGGTGGCCATTGTACTTTATAAGAAGGTTTGAACCGTGTTAATCGAGGTACGTACCAATTCTCTCTTGTTGCGCCATTCGCCTCTAATCCTTGTATCGGATAATCAGCAGCTAATCCCACATGGTCTATCCCTCCAACTTTCACAGCATGATCTATATGGTCTACGTAAGTTTCTAGAGTTGTATCAACACCTAAGTTTGGCCCTAACATATAGCCAAGGCATATAATACCCATTACTCCTCCTTTATTTGCCATAGCTTTTATCTGTGCATCTGTTTTAGCACGGGGATGATTTTTATGTAGTGCCTCACACATAGAGTGGTTAATCATTGCCCCAGTTTTACTGAACTCAATACCATCATCGGTAGTTTGTCTACCACAATGAGAAAGATCAATAATAATACCTAGTTCATTCATGCGATTAACTGCTTCTATACCGAAATCGGAAAGTCCCGCATTGGTTCTTTCTGTGCAGCCATCACCAATCAAATTACGTTCATTGTAAGTAAGCTGCATCCAACGAGTTCCGGCTTGATATAGAATATCTAGATTATCTATATCATTTACAATCATTCTCGAATTTTGAAAACCAAAGAGTACTGCAACTTTGTTTTCTTTTTTTGCACGCTTGAAGTCTTCTGCAGTAGTCGCGTGAATTAATTTGTCACTATTATCATCTACAATGTCTTTCCAATTTACCAAAGAAAGTAATGATCTATTTAAGTTGAAAGAATCTAAGGAAACATTAAAGCCGGAATACCCGGTCTTTGCGAGGGCGGCAAAAGAAGCTTTATCCCAGTTTCTGCCTATAATGAGACCATCTATAACTATGGATTGGTTATAAACCTTGCTCTCCTTATTAAAGGCAGCCTTAGCATCATAGGTTAAAAGGGATGATAAGGCTCCAAGTGCTGCAAGTCTATTAAATTCTCCTCTATTCATTTTTAAGGTGGTTATTTAGCCTAAGTTAGTAAATATTAGACTCCACTTACTTGATGATAAAAGAATTTTGGTTTCAAATTGAGAAATTTGTGATTACCTTATTTTTGAGGGATTATGTTATTTAAATCATAAAAATAGAAGTTCTTAGCATCGTTCATTGCTACAAAAAGTCCATTAGGAAAAGTATCATTAAGAGGCACAGTTACAACTTCACAACCATCGGTTTCAAGTGTTGCAAGATTTACAGCTTTTATAAATGTGTTATCTTCTTGTGAAAAAATATTAAACTCTCCCTGCTGCTGATTGGAAACAATAAGTTGCCCCTTCCCATGCTCATAAGTCGCAATGGCGATACCCTCTATATCCTTTAAAAAGTATTCTCCGCCAAAGCAAGATATTTCTTCATTCCCCATACTTGGCTCAGCATAATATTTTCGAATACAAACTCCTTCATCAGAATAATAAACAAAACCCATTTCGTCATCTACAGCAATGGCTTCAATTTCTTTTTGACCACTAAAAGCGCCGAACTTCCTAACTAAATTTGACTGAATTTCTAAGCTATCTGCCTTTAGTTCATACTGATATAGATAATTAGTTGCAGGCCCTGTTTTTCTGCCTACAATAGCATAAATTTTAGAGTCCTTGGGTGACTTATATAGCGAAATTCCCATTGGTAAATTCTGCTCAAATTCTGTGGCATCTTTAAAAACTTGAAAACCTCCATTATCCAATGGTTTCATATCTGGCACAGAATACATTCTAATTTGTTGTTTTTCTCTTTCGGTAAAAACAAGAATGTCTGTTTGGGTAGTGTCGTTAATTTGAAAACCATATTCCACATCCACATTATTAGGTCGCTGAATGTTTCTTATAGTTTTTTCTTCAATTATTTTTCCTTCTAAATCAAAAGCATATATCGCGCCATTTGTTTCTTTATCAGTACCAAACACAATGCTCTTTGAAGCATCCTTAGGATTTACCCAAATTGCAGGGTCATCAGTATCATTTAATGTGGTTTCTGTAACAATGTCTGGTTTTATGGGAATAAGCTTGCTTTTTTTACATGATGTAAGACCTATTAAGACTAAAAAAAAGATACTAATTTGTTTCATAATATTCAATTTAAGACAAAACCGCCCTCTTTTTCAAAAGGACGGTTTTAAGGCTAAACTAACTTAAACTATTTTTTAAATAAGTCATATTTTAGGCCAAAAGTAAACCTAAGACTATAAAACTCTACTTGTTGTGTTCTTGCACTTACCCCTTGAAAGTAACGTAAAGGTTGATTTGTAATATTATTGAGGTCTGCGTAAAGTCTTAATTTATTATTGATTGCATATGAAGCATTAAAATCCAAAAATGTTTGAACATCATAGTACCTATCTTCAAAAGCATTACCGCCTATCTCATCGATATAAGAATCTGAGAAGTTTAATGATAGTCTTGCACTAAACTTTTTGTCAGCATAGCCTAAAGAACCATTGAACATATTTGGTGCTGTATTAGGTAAATCTAAATCGGTACGTTCATCACCATCTTCATTACGAATGCCATCAGCACTTGAAGTCAAGAACGTATAATTGAGGTACAAACTAAAATTTCTAGCAAAGCCTGGTAAAAAATCTAATTGCTTTTGAAAAGCGACTTCTGCCCCGAATATAGTGGCTTTATCTCCATTTAAAGGTTGAAATAAATCAAATCCTGCTGAACCGGCACCGAATGAGTCATCAGGAGCTTCAGAAATAAATGTGTAAACAAAATCATTTATATTCTTATAAAAAAGACCACCAGAAATAAGACCTACGCTTTTAAAATAGTGTTCTGCCATTACATCAAAATTCATTGATGTTGTTGGATCTAGCTCAGGATTTCCTACAAAAATTTCTTCGTCACCTTCTACAAGATCGGAGAAAGGTGTTAGATCAACATAGTTAGGCCTTGCTAAAGTATTTGTCCAAGCAAGTCTTAAAATTGTATTATCAGAAACATCATATTTAAAGTGCAGACCTGGCATAATATTCGTGTATGAACTTTCATTTGTTGTTTCTCCTATTACTTCCTCTTCATCTAATATTTGATTTCCAGTAGCTGTTATTTTAGTGTTCTCTAAACGTAAACCCGCTATAACACTTAACTTATCTGAAAGCTTTTGGTTTGCCATAATATATGCGGCCCACACATCTTCACTAACATCAAAATTATCTCTTAGAAATTCATCAGGAACTGATTCGCCAGCGTTATCGGTCAAATCAAGTCCACCTAAGAAAACCTCATCAGGATATAATCCCGCTTCGTATTGACTACCAGCCAAGAAATTAGAATCCGTATAGCTTTTAGTCGGAAAATCGGCTAAAGTTGGATATTGGTCTTCTAAGTCAAATTCAAAAAAGTTATTATCTCTAAACTTCTTTTTAAAACGACCTCTTGCACCAAATTTGACTGTTCCATCACCATTTCCAAAAAAATCAGAAGGAAGTTCAAAATTAATGAAGAAGTTAATATCTTCTTCTTCTGTATATTGAGTTTCATTGGTGATTTCATCAAACTCAAAAGCGCTTAAATCGTTAACATCTGCAGCATTTTCTGCGGTCATTATTGGAAATTCGGGGTCAGTATTATCATTTAATACCGAATACTCCGCTACATATTGTGCATAACGTTCATCCAATCTTTCTTCATAAGCCTTTGCATATGAAGCCATCCAATCCATTTTCAAGCTTCCAAATAAATGGTTACCGCCGAGACTATAATTTTGCATTCTCTGGTCTTCCAACCGTCGATTTTTATTTCTATCATTATTAATTCCCCCTTTTGTTTCTCTAGCAATTTCAGCTGGGAACCTTGTAGGAACCCCATTAGTGATTGTGAAGTCATCAACACCAATATCCTCTGGGTCTAAAATCTCTTGAGCTAAGACAAAACGATTTTCACGATCATCTCGCCAATTATACATGGTCTTTAAATAAATAGTGTTGTCCGCATTAAAATTATAATCAAAATTTGCGGCAAAACTTCTACGAATACGCTGTACCAAATAGGTGCGTTGTTCACTTACGTTTGTGTAAGGATTTACATCCAACTCTTCTTCTTCACCGTCCTCGTTGGTAAAGGCAAACTCATCAGTCCATTCCGCTTCTACATTGTCAGAACCAAAATCGTTATCATTAATTGAGGCCGACACCATCCAACCAAATTTGCCATCCTTACTCCGGTCGCCAACTAATAAAGAACCATTTAAAATTCTTTTGTCAGTAATAAAATTGATTCCTGAACCAGCAGTGGCAGAAAGTCTAAAGCCTTGCGGAGCAGTTCTAGTAACCAAGTTCACAGAACCACCAAGGGCATCAGCATCCATATCGGGAGTTACTGCTTTGTTTACTTCAATGGTCTGAATCATATCTGAAGGAATTAAATCCATCTGAATATTTCTGTTATCCCCTTCTGCAGAGGGAATACGGCTACCATTTAAGGTTACGGAATTAAGTTGTGGTGATAAACCACGAACAATAATATTTCGTGCTTCACCCTGATCAACTTGCATAGTAATTCCAGGTATTCGCTTTACTGCATCTCCAATATTAGCATCTGGGAACTTCCCTATCTGGTCCGTAGATACTACATTGGTAATGTTAAGATTTGTTCTTTGAGTGTTAAGCGCTTTTGCTGTACCACTTATTCCATAGGCAGATACTTCAACACCCTCTAATTCAACATTAGTGGAATTCATATTTAAATTCACTACTGTTGTTTCTCCATTAATTACTGTAATTTCTTGAGAAACGGGTGAGTATCCAATATAAGAGATCTCTAGTGTATAGGTGCCTTCCGGCACCGCTACAATGGTAAAGCGACCATCAAAGTTAGATATTGCCCCTTTTTCAATTGAAGCGATATAAACGCTAGCACCAGGTACATAAATCCCATTTTCATCCGAAATGGTGCCCTGAATATTTCCCGTTTGAGCAAAAATAAATGAGGTAAAAAATAAACTTAAAAGACTTAAACTACTTTTCATTTTCTGAGTGGTTAATTATAGACCACAAAGAACTTGGAAATAGGTATAATATGAGGTTAGTTAATTTTTAAGATTAAATCAACTTTAGTCAAAATAACATGGTAGTTTAAAATAACCTAACAGTTAGTTAACAAAAAACCCCCACCAAAGGTGAGGGTTCTATATTTTTAGAAAAAGAATATTTTATGCTTCAAAAGGTTCTATAGAAACATATGACTTTCCGCCTACTTTCTTTTCAAATTTTACCAAGCCATCAACTTTCGCATGTAACGTGTGGTCTTTACCTGCGTAAACATTTTCACCTGGGTTGTGTTTTGTACCTCGCTGTCTAACGATAATGTTACCAGCTATTGCAGCCTGACCGCCAAAAATCTTAACACCTAATCGTTTCGATTCTGACTCTCTACCGTTCTTTGAACTACCTACACCTTTTTTATGTGCCATTTTTCTACGGTTTTATATTGTTATACCAGATGGTTGACCTTATGCCTTACCACCGTCTAATTCATCTTGCCATTTTTTAAGCTCATCCCACTTACCATCAGCTGCTAATTTAGCTTGTGCTGGCCAAGTGTCAGTAACATGATTACCGCGAACTTCAGAAATAATTTCAGAAATTTTTGCTGGTTTAGCTTTCGCTAAATCAGCAAAAGTAGCGATACCTGCTTCAATTAGAGTTGAAGCAATCTTTGGTCCAATACCTTCTATTTTCTTTAAATCATCAGCTTTTGCTTTGGCAGTTGCCTTTTTAGCTGGAGCTGCTTTTTTAGGAGCTGCCTCTTTTTTTGGAGCGGCTTCCTTTTTTGTTGTTGCTGCTTTAGTCTTTGCCGGAGAAGCTTTCTTAGCTCCCTTAGCAACAATGCTTTCCACAACAATCTCAGTCAAAGATTGTCTATGACCATTCTTCTTTCTGTAACCTTTACGTCTTTTCTTATGAAAAACGATTACTTTATCACCTCTAAGGTGCTTAACGACTTTGGCCTCTACGGCCGCACCGTCTATGACTGGGGCGCCAATAGTAACGCTACCATTATCATCTAAAAGAAGTACTTTATCAAAAGTTACCTTTTTACCTTCTTCAGCTTGTAAACGGTGAACGTACACTTTTTGGTCTTTCGCAACTTTAAACTGCTGCCCTGCCATCTCTACAATTGCGTACATACTGATTATATTAAATTATTCACTGAGCTATTTTCTCAAATAGCGGGTGCAAATATACTGCTAAATCCTTAATCTACAAGAATTTTTAGCCATTTAAGTAAATTATTTCTTCCCATTGAGAACAATTTAATTATCTGACTAATTCTTCTATAATTTCTTGTTAAAGAAATAGTAGTTTTCATTCCGACACTACAAAAAAATTATATTCGTGTAACATTATTAAGAATTGTAATACAAACATTTAAAATCTTTAATTCTAAACACTAAAAAATGAAAAAAAATTGCTTGAGTTTCTTTGGCGTTCTTTTTTCAATGAGCTTAGTTTTTTCGCAAGAAGTAGCCTTTGAAGAATACGATTTAGATAACGGTATGCATGTAATTCTGCACCAAGATAATAACGTACCAGTAGTAACTGTTGCCGTCTCGTACCATGTTGGGTCAAAAAATGAAAATCCGAATAAAACAGGGTTTGCTCATTTCTTTGAGCATCTTTTATTTGAAGGAACTAAAAATATTGAACGTGGTGAATGGTTTAAACTTGTGTCTTCCAATGGTGGCAGTAATAATGCAACCACAAACTATGATCGTACCTACTATTATGAGAATTTTCCATCAAATAATCTAGAATTAGGACTTTGGATGGAATCGGAGAGATTACTTCATCCTGTTATCAATCAAATTGGAGTAGACACTCAAAAAGAAGTTGTACAAGAAGAAAGACGACTACGAGTAGATAATGCTCCCTATGGTAGATGGCAAGAACAAATGTTCAAAAACCTATTCACCAAACACCCATATAATTGGACTGTTATTGGTTCACTAGAGCATTTGGCTAGTGCTTCGTTAGAAGACTTTCAAAATTTCAATAAAAAGTTTTACGTACCAAACAATGCCGTATTAGTAGTGGCAGGAGACTTGGAAATAGAGAAAACAAAAAAAATGATTCAAGATTATTTTGGTCCTATTCCTCGAGGTGCTGATGTTGTTCAGAACACTTTTATTGAAGACCCTATACAAGGGCCTGTAAAAGTTAAATTTGAAGATCCAAATATTCAAATTCCTCTAATAATGATGGGGTATCGCACACCTGGTCAGACCGAACGTGATGCTTATGTGCTTGATATGATTTCTACATATTTGAGTGATGGTAAAAGTTCCAAGCTTTATAAAAAGCTAGTAGACGATAAAAAAATGGCTTTACAAGTATTTGCTTTCAATGGTTCTCAAGAAGACTACGGTGCCTATATCGTAGGGGGCTTACCTGTTGGGGAAACATCTTTAGAGGATATTATGAAAGAGGTTGATGAAGAAATAGTGAAGGTTCAAACGGAACTAATTTCAGAAAAGGATTACCAAAAACTTCAAAATAAAGCAGAGAATAATTTTGTGAATTCAAATAGCAGTATCGCGGGAATCGCTGGTTCATTAGCAAATTACCATTTACTTTATGATGATACTAGCTTAATTAATACTCAAATAGATATCTACCGCAGCATCACCAGAGAAGAGATTAGAGATGTCGCCGCTAAATATCTTAAAGTAAATGAGCGTGTAGAACTGGAATATCTACCTGAACAAAAAAATGCTAACTAAGATGAAAAAGAATATATTATTCGCAATACTGACATTGTTTTTTACAATTTCATATGCACAAATAGACCGCACACAACAGCCAAAACCAGGACCTGCTCCGCAGATTAACTTGGAAGAACCGAACACTTTTGAGTTGAAAAATGGTTTAAAAGTAATGGTTGTTGAAAATAGAAAATTGCCAAGAGTATCAATACAGTTAGATATTGATAACCCACCAATTCTTGAAGGAGAAAAAGCTGGAGTCTCTGGTCTTATGTCTAGTATGCTTGGCAATGGTTCAACTACTATTCCAAAAGATGATTTTAATGAAGAGGTAGATTTTTTAGGAGCAAGAATTAATTTTGGTTCTCAAAGCGCGTTTGCAAGTAGTCTTTCTAAATATTTTCCCAGAATTTTAGAACTTATGGCAGATGCGGCCATTAACCCTAATTTCACTGCTGAAGAATTCGAAAAAGAAAAAGCAAAATTACTTACAGGGCTAAAAGCAGAAGAAAATGATGTTTCTGCCATAGCGAATAGAGTTCAGAGAGCATTGGCCTACGGAACTAAACATCCATACGGAGAAATTACCTCTGAAGCGACTGTGAACAATGTCACTTTGTTGGATGTTGAGGAATTTTATAGAGACTATTTTGTACCAGCTAATGCCTATTTAGTTGTCATTGGTGATATTAATTTTGAGGAGGTTAAAGAATTAGTAACAAAAGCATTCACGCCTTGGACAAAGGCAACACCTCCTTCATTGAGCTATACTAAACCAACAGATGCGCAATACACTCAAATAAATTTTGTTGATATGCCCAATGCCGTGCAATCAGAAGTGGCTGTTCAAAGTTTAGTTGAATTGCAAATGAAAGATGATGATTACTTACCTGCTTTAGTAGCCAACCAAATTTTAGGTGGAGGCGGTGAAGGAAGGCTATTCTTAAATCTTAGAGAAGACAAAGGATATACCTATGGTTCATACTCTTCAATCGGAAATGATAAATATCAACCTGTTCGATTTACAGCAGAAGCCCAAGTACGTAATCAAGTTACAGACAGTTCTGTTGTAGAAATTTTGAGTGAAATTGACCGTATAGTTAATGAACCGGTTACTGATGAGGAATTAAAAAATACAAAAGCCAAATATGTTGGGCGTTTTGTAATGGCTTTAGAGCGACCGCAAACCATTGCTAATTATGCACTAAATATTCAAAAAGAAGGACTATCAAAAGACTTTTATAAGACATATTTAGAACGTATCAACGCGATTACAACGGAAGATGTTCAGAAAGCGGCCAAAAAATACTTTACCACCAATAATGCGCGTATCGTGGTCGCTGGAAAAGGAAGTGAAGTCCTTGAGAATCTTGAAAAAGTTTCTTTTAATGAAAAGACCGTTCCTGTATTGTACTATGACAAGGTTGCTTCAAAAACTGAGAAACCAGATTATAACAGCGCTATCCCTGAAGGAATTACAGCAACTACAGTTATTGAAAAATACTTAGAGGCAATTGGTGGAAAATCAAAATTAGAAGCTGTTGAATCATATGCCATGTTGGCCGAGGCAGAAATGCAAGGGATGAAACTGGAGTTAGAAATGAAGAAAACCTCAAAAGAGCAATTTATGCAAGATGTTAGAATGATGGGGAACTCTATGCAAAAACAGGTCATTGATGGTGATAGAGGCTATATGATGGCCCAAGGTCAACGCAAGGATTTAACTGAAGAAGAAATAACAGCATTAAAAGAAGAGTCAGCAGCTTTTCCAGAATTAAATTATCTTTTCGCTGGTGATATTACTTTAGAAGGCATTGAAGCAGTTGGTGATAAAAAAGCGTATAAGCTTAAAATCACCGACGAGAAAACTGTTTTTTATGATGTTGAATCTGGCCTAAAACTTCAAGAAGTAACTGTGCAAGAAATGCAAGGTCAAACTGTTCAACAGAATATGATGTTGAGTGATTATAAGGTAGTATCTGGAATACTTTTCCCATTTAAGTTATCTCAAACTATGGGGCCTCAAAAATTTGATTTTATCGTTAAAGAGATAAAAGTTAATGAAGGAGTATCCGCAGCAGATTTTGAATAATCTAATAGCTTTTTCTAATTAAAAATCAAGACGTCTTTCGAGGCGTCTTTTTTTTGTTTACTAAATAAACTCCGACCAATATTAATAAAGCAGCCAAAAACTGACTTAAGGTAAATTTTTCTCCATCTAAAATTCCCCAAAAAATACCTACTATAGGTATTAAATAAGTTACAGAAACTGAGAATACTGCCGAAGAAATTTGAACTAATTTATTAAACATTATTTTAGCAATGCAAGTGCCTATAACGCATAAAATGATAATATAACCTAGCGAGCTCCAAAAATGTTCGCCCGAAGTAACCTGGATGCTAAAAAAGCCTGAAAATGGCAGGACGATTATGGCAGGTATAATAATAGCAGCAAAATTGCCAACGGCAATACCCATTGGAGTAACATTTTGCAGTTTGCTTTTAATAATATTCGCATTACACGCATAACAGATTGTGGCAATAATCACAAAACCAGCATACCAATAGTTTTGATTTGGGTTCACTCCTTTACCAAAAAAAATCAAAAACGCTGCTCCGATTAAACCAAGTAAAACTCCTATTAATTGGTTCTTTGAGAATGAAATTCCGAAAGCAAAAAGCCCCACAAATAAGGTAAATAAGGGCACTAAAGAATTCAAGATTGCAGCAATGCTACTATCTATTTCAGTCTCTGCGTAGGCAAATAAAAACATTGGAAAAAAACTACCAATAAAACCTGATAAAGCAATCCATTTCCATTCTTCTTTTGAAATTTTTTTTAAAGATTTATATCCTATTAAAAATAGAAAAAAACCAGCAATAACAATTCTTGCAGAACCTAATTGAATAGGGGTAAAACCTTCTAAACCTTTTTTAATTAAAATATAAGAAGTACCCCAAATGATGGATAATACAAAAAGATAAATCCATTTTCTATTTTGTTCGGTCATTATAATCTTGGATTATAGTTTGGTATACTAATCTCTGAACAAAGGTATTCTTATAAAGAGCTAAATGACCAGAATTAAGATAAGATTTAGGTTCTAATTAAAGTTCTTATTACTTTCACTTTATAAAGTTTTTTTCATGCGATTTAAAAAAAATATTCTGCCTTTTATAGCCCTATTAGCAACAATATCATCTTTTGGTCAAAAGCAACAGACAAATTTAACAACCATTGAAATCACAATATCCGGAATGGCCTGCCAAGAAGGTTGCGCAGATGCTATCAATGAAAACATCAAAAACTTGACAGGAGTTCAAAATTCAGAAGTAAGTTTTGAAATCGGAAAAGCTATTGTCTCTTATGATTCATTGATTATTCCAATTGACAGTATAAAGCAAAAAATTATAGCAACAAAAGTTAAAAATTACAACTATGTTATTGAAGCAATTCAGACTAAACAATAAAAACATGTTTAATCATCTTAATAAAATTGCCTTACTTTTTATTCTAGTTTTTTCATTTTCTTGTAAACAAGAAAAAAAAACTGAAGAAGAAAAGCCAACTCAAATGGAACAAGTAATGATCGTTCATGATGAAGTAATGCCTAAAATGGGAACGGTTTCAAAACTTGTGGCGCAATTAAAATCTAAAGTTGATTCAACCGAAACTGGTATGGAATATCAAGCGGCTATGAGAGATCTTCAAAAAGCCAATAAATCGATGATGGATTGGATGATGGGGTTTGGAAATCGTTTTGATTCTGATGAAATATTGAATGGAAAAGAACTTACTTCTGAAAAAAAAGAATGGTTAAACGAAGAGGAGGAGAAGGTTAACGCTTTAAAAGAACAAATAAATATGAGTATAGAGAAAGCTCAATTACTATTAGAAAAATAATTTAATCTTTCCATTCTAAGCTTTCCATAATCTTTCGAATATCATTTTGTAAATAAATTGCAGCTGGGAAAATGGAATCATAATTGGGCTTAGCGTAAAAATAAAGTGAGCCCGTTACGAAGTTCTTAGTACTATCAGTTGCGTAAAATTGTGATTGAGATGCAGCATTTCCCGTTATTTCATAAAACATCCCAAATACCCTTTTATCATCATTAATAAAGGGTTGCTCAACAATATTATCAGCTTTCACAACATGTTCATATGATAATTTTTGAGCGTCATTTAATAATGTTTTTAAATCGTCATTTACTGGTTTGTATGTTAAATATATTGAGCCTTTTATAGTCGGGTAATCTAGTGTAAGACCGTTAATGTTTTGTTGTTTTACGATTGCAATATTATTCTGTTCAAAAACAAAATTTGGAGTTTCTGATTTAATGTAAGATGCTGTGGGATAATCAAGTCGCATCATTGCTTTTGGCTTAGGCAAAACCTCATCATTACATGCCAAATTGAAAAACACACAAGCCAATAAAATTAATATGCTATACTTCATGAGGTAGTTTTACCTTGATTTGTTTTAAGCGTTTTTTGTCTAAACTTTCTACAGTAAATACAAATTCATTAAAAATAACCTTCTCCCCTCGCTTCGGAAAACTTCCGGAAATTTCTAACACGAAACCGGCAATGGTTTCAGACTCACCCTTATTGTCTTCAAAGAGTTCATCATCATCTAGTTTAACAACTCTGTAAAAATCTTTCAACGTTGTTTTTCCTTCAAAAACATATGTTTGATCATCCAGCTTTGAATAAATCAAATCTTCATCATCAAATTCATCACTAATATCGCCTACTATTTCTTCAATAATATCTTCTAAAGTTACAATACCTGAGGTGCCGCCATATTCATCAACTACAATTGCCAAGTGCTTTTTTTGCTCTTGAAACTCTAGCAGTAAATCATCAAGTTTTTTATTCTCCGGCACAAAGTAAGGTTCTCGAATTAGAGATATCCAATTAAACGATTTTCTGTCAATATAAGACAGCAAATCTTTAACGTACAACACCCCTAAAACATTATCCATGTTCTCTGAAAAAACAGGTATTCTAGAATATCCATTTTTTTTAATTTCTTGAATTACTTCAGGAAATTTCATCTCTTCATTCAAAGCAAAAATATCAATACGAGGTCGCATCACCTGTTTCGTATCTGTATTACCGAAAGACACAATACCTTCTAAGATTTTTTGCTCCTCTTTGGTAGTATCACCTTCTGAGGTTAATTCTAAAGCTTGTGATAAATGATCAACACCAAAATTTGATTTTTGTTTACCTAATTTATCTTGAAGGAACAAAGTAGCCGAACGCATAGGCATGCTGATTGGTGTAAAAATAGTATCCAACACTCTAAGTGGCGAGGCCATAAAATGTGAGAATTGAACTCGATTTCTATTGGCATATATTTTAGGAAGAATTTCACCAAACATTAATATTAAGAAGGTCGCAACTAGAACTTCAAGAACAAAACGAACAGAAATTACACCAAAAATAGTTTGATTAATAGTTGAAAACAAGATATCTCCTATTGAACTAAAAAGAAGCACAATACCAATGTTTATGGCATTATTAGCAATCAATATTGTAGCTAATAGCTTTTTTGGCTTCAATAAAAGCTTAAGAATCAGCTTACCTCTGCTAGTATCTTCTTCTTCAATTTCATTCAAATTGGTTTGAGATAGGCCAAAAAGAGCAACTTCAGCACCAGAGATTAAGGCTGAAAAAAGCAAAAGAATTAATAACACCAAAACTTTTACAATAAAAACTCCATTAAAGACATTTGCTATTAAGGATAAACTGTAAGGGTCAGGGTCCAATGCCGAGTAATTTAATTTTACTTATTAAAAAGGTAAATCGTCGTCCGGTTCGGAGTTTGAAACCGGTGTAACTGAAGCTTGAGTCGTTGGTGGTTGGGTTGGCGCAGCTTGTTGATTAGTTTGACCACTCTGCATATTGGCACCAGCTTCATTCTTATTAGTTAGAAAGGTAAAATCTTGAACATGAACTTCTGTAGTGTATCGTGTATTGCCATCTTCACCTTGCCACTGTCTATTTTTTAATCTGCCTTCAACATAGACTTTATCGCCTTTGCTTAAATATTTTTCACAAATCTCAGCAGCCTTGTTTCGAACCACAACATTATGCCAGTCAGTATTTGTTACTTTTTCTCCAGTTTGTTTGTTGGTATAGGTTTCATTGGTAGCAATAGGAAATCTACCAATACACCCACCACCTTCAAAATAGTGCATTTTAACTTCATCACCTAAGTGCCCAATTAGCATTACTTTATTTACTGTTCCGCTCATAGTGAATCAAAAGTACTAAATTTTAAAAGCTTCGGATAAAATCTGCTATTAAAACTGGAACCGGATACTCCTCCAAACTTTTCCATGATACAGCTTTTGGCAAATTCCGTTCAACCTCAATAATCCAAAACTTTGTGTGAAGATGTTGATGAGATAGTTTATGAATTATTGGCTTTTCATTAAAAAGAGAAATTTCATACTTTTTTATGTTGGAATAGTTTTCTGAAACCCTCTTTGAAACTTGATTAATATTGGCCTCGGACTCTGATTCAAACAAGGGAAATTGATAAAGATTTTGCCATATTCCTTTGCCTGTGCGCTGCTCCAATATGGTGTGTTTTTTAGAGTCCAAAAAAATTAGATAATTAAAATTCTTCTTCTTAACCTTTAATTTTTTGAGCTTAATTGGTAATTCATGAACTCGATTTTGTGCTAAAGCAACACAATTTTCACTTATAGGACAATGAAGACAATAAGGTTTTTTAGGAGCGCATTGAATTGCTCCAAACTCCATAATACCCTGATTATAATCACGAATTTCTTTAGTATTCATAACTTCTCTAGCAAGTTTTTTAAAATGCTTTATTCCCGCTGTTGAATTAATAGGGAGTTCTATACCATAATAACGTGCCAATACTCGATAAACATTGCCATCAACCACGGGCTCGGCTTGGTCAAAACAAATAGAAGCAATGGCACTTGCAGTATAATCACCAACTCCCTTCAATTTAATTAGACCTTCATAAGTATTCGGAAAAGAACCATTAAACTCATTAACCACCATTTTAGCAGTAGCATGCATATTTCTAGCTCGGGAATAATACCCTAAACCTTGCCAAAGTTTAAGTACTCTTTCCTCGCTTGCCGAAGCCATATCTTTAACAGTAGGAAACTCCTTTATGAATTTTTCATAATAAGGTAAGCCTTGAGCAACTCTAGTTTGTTGAAGCATTACTTCGGATAACCAAATATTATATGGGTTACGAGTTGAACGCCATGGAAGTACACGTTTATTCTCAGCATACCAATTCAAAATTTCATAGGAAAAATTCATGTATGAAAATACTATAAGATTAAAGTAACAGTTTATATACTTAAATTTTAGGGCTTTATGTAAAACATTTATATATTTGCAAGCCTAAAAAAAACGAAAATATAAATACGAAATGACGAAAGCGGATATTGTATCTAAAATCTCAGAAAAACTGGGTATTGAAAAAGGAGACGTACAAGCGACTGTAGAATCTTTTATGGAAGAGGTTAAAACCTCATTAGAGAGCGGAGATAATGTTTATCTAAGAGGTTTTGGTAGCTTTATTATCAAAACTAGAGCTGAGAAAACAGGAAGAAATATTTCAAAGAATACAACCATCAAAATTCCTGCACACAATATTCCTGCTTTTAAACCTGCTAAGGTTTTTGTAGAAGGAGTAAAAAGTAATGTACAGGTAAAATAATTTACTAACGAAAAAGCAACGCGAATATGCCGAGTGGAAAAAAGAGAAAAAGACATAAGGTAGCTACACACAAGCGTAAGAAACGCCGGAGAGCTAACCGACACAAGAAAAAGTAGTCAGCTGACTACTTTTTCGCTTTAATACGTTCATTGACATCATGGTTAAAAAATTTTTAGTACTTGATTGGTCTTAATAGATCAAACAATATATATGTTAAATCCATTCGTCTCAAAATTAGAGACGGATATAAATCGAAACAGGTGAATAGAGAATTAATCGTAAGATCTAGTTCTGATGCTGTCGATTTTGCCTTATTAAAAGATGGAAAACTTATTGAACTTCACAAAGAAGAAGACAACAATAGCTTTTCGGTTGGGGATATTTTCCTCGCCAAAATCAGAAAACCCGTTACGGGCCTAAATGCAGCCTTCGTAAATGTTGGTTATGAAAAAGATGCCTTTCTGCATTATCATGACCTTGGCCCACAGCTAGCTTCTATGCTAAAGTTCATTAAGCAAGCAAGAACGGGAAAACTCAAAGATTTTTCCTTAAAAGATTTTCCATTTGAAAAAGATATTGATAAGAATGGCTCGATAAACGAAGTTATCAAAGCCAATCAATCGTTATTAGTACAAATTGTAAAAGAACCCATTTCAACCAAAGGACCAAGAATTAGTTCTGAGCTTTCAATAGCCGGGCGCTATTTGGTCATGGTTCCTTTTTCCGACCGCGTTTCAGTTTCTCAAAAAATTGAAAGTAATGAAGAAAAAAGTAGGCTTAAAAGACTTGTAAAAAGTATTAAGCCAAAAGGGTTTGGAGTAATAATTCGTACCGTGGCAGAAGGCAAAAAAGTCGCAGAACTCGACAAAGATCTCCAAAACTTGCAGACAAAATGGACTGCAATGTGCAAAACGTTGTATAAAGCCGAACATCCGTCGAAAGTATTAGTTGAACTCAACAGAGCTTCTTCAATTCTAAGAGACATTTTTAATGATTCTTTTACAGGAATTCACGTAGATGATGAAACGCTTCATGACAATATTAAAGACTATGTGCACGAAATAGCTCCGCAGAAGGAGTCCATTGTAAAATTATATAGTGGTTCAGCCCCCATATTTGAAAAATTTGGGATTGAACGACAAATTAAAACCTCTTTTGGCAAAACTGCCACAATGAGTAAAGGAGCTTACCTTGTTATTGAACATACTGAAGCTTTACACGTAATTGATGTAAATAGCGGTAACCGTTCAAATAAAGCAAAAAATCAAGAAGATACCGCATTGGAAGTAAATATGTTGGCAGCCGCAGAAATTGCAAGGCAACTTCGTTTGCGAGATATGGGTGGTATAATTGTTGTTGATTTTATTGATATGACAAGGGGTGATCATCGTAGAAAACTCTTTGATTTTCTTAGAGATGAAATGAAAGATGACCGCGCTAAGCATAAGATTTTACCTCCAAGTAAATTTGGTTTAGTACAAATCACAAGGCAACGGGTAAGACCTGAGATGAATATTAAAACCAGCGAAGAGAACCCTAACGGTTCTGGCAAAGAGGTAGAAGCGCCTATTGTTTTACTTGATAAAATCAATTTTGAGTTAGAACGTATTTTAAAAGGCCCGAATAAGAATAAAAGTATCGTACTCAATATACATCCTTTTATAGCAGCTTATTTGACTAAAGGAGTGCCTTCCATTCGTCAAAAATGGTTTTTAGAGTATAAAAAATGGGTTAAAATTCAACCTAGAGATGCCTATACTTATCTTGAATATAGATTTAAAGATAAACAGGGCAAAGTAGTTAGATAACAAAAAGCGACTTCAGTAATGGAGTCGCTTTTTTTGTATCTTGTTTTTAACAAACGTAATACAAAATGAAGGAATATAAAGTTGAATCATTTATTTACTACTCTAAACTTAAACTTGACACAAAACATATCTTAAAAGATTCTACAAAAGATATACAGGTAAAACTAGACGAAATGGCTAAAGAAGGATGGAAATTATCCTCGACTGACGCCACAAATTTTGGCGCGGCAGTATACATGTATTTATATTTTGAACGAGATGTAAAATAGTCTATGGAATGTAAAAACTGTGCATATGAAATTGACGAAAATGAATTTTATTGTCAGCATTGCGGAGGTAAAATTATAAGAAATCGTATTTCGTTAAAATTATTGCTTTCTGAGGCAGCAGCTAATATTTTCGGTTGGGACAACAAATATTTTCTAACTGTTAGAGGTTTATTTGTTTACCCTGGAAAACTACTACAACAATATATTGACGGTACCAGAAAACGTTATATGAACCCTATTAGCTTTTTGTTGATAGGACTAACCTTGGGCATATTCTTCTTTAATATTTTTAGTGAACAGTACTTGTCCATAACGGAAAAAGCCAATGAATCTCAGCTTGAGTGGATGGCTCAAAATCTTGGTGGTATTTATGAAAGTGATGAATTTCAAGAAAAATCAAGGGCAGATTCAAACAAAATGCAAGAATTTCTCCTTCGGTATTTAAATATTATTACTTTAATTAATTTACCCCTTTATGCCTTATTATCGTGGTCAGTATTTAGAAAACGCTATAACTTTGGTGAACATTTAGTCGTTAATTCTTATCTACAAGGCGTAGGTTTTCTTTTTTCTATACTTTTCTTCTTTGTGGCGATTATAGTTCATCCTTCTTTGTTTTTTTTAAGTTTACTCGGTACTTTTTCACTTTATTGTCATGCCTACAAACAACTTTATAAGCTAAGTTGGTCAGAATTGATCTTAAAAATTCTTCTTTTTATTGGGATTCTTATTGGTCTTTCAATTGTTTTGGGTATAGCATTCTTTGTAATTGGTTATATAGGTGCAAGATTTGGTCTTCTTGATTTTGAGAATTTGATTAAAATGTAATAAATGACATTAAGAGAAGCCAAAAGAAAGTTAGAAAACTATTGTGCCTATCAAGAACGTTGTCATAAAGAGGTAATTGAGAAGTTAAAAGGAATGCGTATGATTCCTGAGGCTATAGATCAAATTGTAACTCAACTTATTGAAGATAACTTTTTAAATGAAGAACGCTTCGCTAAAAGTTTTGCCAGAGGAAAATTTAATATTAAAAAGTGGGGTAAAAACCGAATTGAAAATGAATTAAAACAACGTCAAATCTCTAGATATAATATTACCGCCGCCTTAAAAGAGATTGATGAAGAAACTTATATTGAAACCCTTGATACCCTTGCTAAAAAAAGATTAGAACAAATTACTGAAACGAATCTTCAAAAAAAACGTAAAAAACTAGCTGATTATCTTTTATATCGAGGCTGGGAAAGTCACTTGGTATATGAAAAACTAAGAGAATTAATTAAGTAATCTTCTATGTTCTATACTCTTTTTATCAAATAGAAGTGCAATACCTTACGCTTTTACAATATCATCAGTATTTTTTATGGCCCTCTCATTCTTCCAATCAATCCATTTTTGACCCTTAACCCTTCTCATAATATTGTCAAAATAACGCATCACCAAAAGATTATAAACTGCCTTTATGATATTTCTTGGCTTTCGTGCAATAGCCCTTAAACTCATTGAAAAACCTGGAGTAATATATTTCATATGATGCCAATACCCTTCAGGTATGTAAAGAACGTTACCGTGTTTTAATTGAGTAGTAAAACCTTTAGCATGTTTTAAAGCTGGCCATTTATTAAAATCAGGTTTTGAAAAATCAATATCCTCTCTTACAATTAAAGAATGTGGCACCTTATATAGAAATTTAGTTTCAGACTGGGAGTAAAGAATGCACTCTTTTTCACCTTCAAAATGGAAGTGAAAAATATTCGCCAAATCAATGTCGTAATGCATAAAAGTATGAGACCCCTTACCACCAAAAAAGAGCATAGGTAAGCCCTTCATTAAACTTAGTCCAAAATCAGGATAATTATAATCTTTTTGAAGTTGAGGCAACTCTTTTAAAGCATTCCATAAAAAAATTCGAAACTTAGTGGGTTTACTTTTTAAAAGATCAACATAATCAGCCATTTTCATGGTAGCATGAGGCTCATTAAAGCCTTCATCATGTGCAACTGGGCGATCATCATAAAGAGGAACTTGCTTATCACCAGCAATCTCTTTCATATAATCTAAACTCCATTTAGAATATGCAGGCCAGTCTTTTATAAATTGTTCTATAACCACAGGTCTCTGTGGCTTAAAATAATCTTTTAAAAACGCTTCTTTAGTAAGCGTTTTAACGCGTGGTATTTGTTCTAGGTTAAGTCCCAAATTTTAAAAATTTAGAAAAACTAAGGTAGTAAACGAATTATAATTGGGGAATAATCACAAATTCTTCTACTTATTTAGCGTTTTGCTTGGCTAATTCGTTACGTTCAATTTTATGACCTGGACGAGACCATTTTGGCTTTTCACCTAAAGGCTGGTATTGAGAATCTTTAGCCTCTATAGTTTCTGGTTGGGATACCTTTGTGAAAGGCTTTTGTGTGTTTAAACCTAATAATTTAAACATCTCCATATCTTCATTGACATCAGGATTTGGAGTTGTTAGTAATTTATCCCCCGCAAAAATAGAATTAGCACCTGCAAAGAAACACATAGCTTGCCCCTCTCGTGTCATTTCAGTTCTCCCCGCTGAAAGCCTAACTTGTGTTTCAGGCATTACAATCCTGGTCGTTGCTACCATTCTAATCATATCCCAAATAGCGACAGGCTCAATATCCTCCATTGGTGTACCCTCAACAGGTACTAAAGCATTAATTGGCACCGATTCAGGTTGCGGACTCAAAGAAGCTAAAGCAACCAACATACCAGCTCTATCTTCCAATTTTTCACCCATACCAATAATACCTCCACTGCAAACAGTAACATTTGTTTTTCGAACATTTTCAATAGTATCTAAACGGTCTTCAAACGCACGAGTAGAAATTACATCTTTATAATAATCCTCCGAAGTGTCTAGATTATGGTTGTATGCATATAAGCCTGCTTCCGCTAATCGTTTGGCTTGATTCTCCGTAATCATTCCTAGAGTGCAACAAACCTCCATATCTAATTTATTGATAGTTCGCACCATCTCAAGAACTTGGTCAAATTCGGGTCCGTCTTTAACGTTACGCCAAGCGGCACCCATACAAACTCTAGAGCTACCCGAAGCCTTTGCTCTTAATGCTTGTGCTTTCACATGAGGAACAGTCATCAAGTCATTACCTTCAATGTCGGTATGATAACGTGCCGCTTGCGGACAGTACCCACAGTCTTCAGGGCAGCCGCCAGTTTTAATAGAAAGTAAGGTTGAAACCTGAACTGTATTTGGATCATGACTTTTTCTATGAACAGTAGCGGCTTCATAAAGCAACTCCATTAACGGTTTATTATAAATGCCAAGAATCTGTTCTTTCGTCCAATCGTGTCTTATCTCGCTCATAAGTCAAAAATAGGAAATTCTAAAAAAGAAAACCGAAGTTTTCACTTCGGTTTTTTAGTCAAATCAGAACTTGTTTATTCTTCTTTTTTCTTATCAGCTGCAGCCTTTTTTATCTCAGCTTGAACTTCCTCAGAAGTAATGTCCTTACCCTTTAAATATTCAGGTAATTGCATCCCTGCCATATTGAACATTTCTTGTAAAGGAGGAACAGACTTATACATGCCTGAAATAAAATTCGCCGTCGAATTTTTACCGTCTTGGGTCTTAGCTCCTGAATCCCAAACAGTGACTTTATCAATTTTAATATTCTTAATTGCTTCCGCCTGAGTTTTAACCAATTCTGGTAGTTTATCTGCTACTAATAACAAAACTGCATCTTTAGGACTATCGCCAGCAGCCTTCACAATTTTATCAAGACCTTCGGCTTGTTTTGTTAAGACTTCAAAAATACCTTTTGCCTCAGCCTGGGCTTTAAAGAGAATTGCATCTGCTTCACCTTTTGCTTTTCTACGTATCATTTCTGCTTCTGCCTCAGCATCAATTTCAACCTTCTGTTTATCAATTTCTGCTGGTACAACAATATCAGCCATTTGAGAACTACGTTCGCGTTCCGCTCTAGCTAATTCCGCATCTTTTTCCGCGGCGTAAGATTCTTCTAATGCCTTAGCCGCTTGAACTTTTTCTGCAGCAATTGCCGTTCGCTCTGCTTCCGCTTCTCGTTGCCTACGTAATGAGTCAGAGTTCGCAACGTTAATTTTTGCAATGTTTTCTCCTTCAACGGCTTTTGCATTAGCCGCAGCAACTTGAGTACGTTGATCTTGCACTGCATTCGCTTCTCCAATAGAACCATCTCTATTTTTTTCTGCAACTGATTTACGAGCCGCATTAATTGCATGCGCTGCTGCCTCTTTACCTAAAGCCTCTATATAGCCTGACTCATCAACAATATCAGTAATATTTACGTTGATTAATTTAAGTCCAACTTTCTTTAATTCTGACTCAACACTTTGTGAAATATTTGTCAAAAACTTATCTCTATCTGAGTTAATTTCTTCAATATCCATTGATGCAACCACCAAACGTAATTGACCGAAAATAATTTCTTTGGCTAAGTCTTGTACCTCTTGCATCCCTAAACCTAAAAGACGTTCGGCTGCATTTTGCATTACTCCGGGCTCGGTAGAAATACCAATGGTAAATCGAGACGGAACGTTAACTCTAATATTTTGTCTACTCAATGCATTGGCCAAATCAACTTCAATGGAAATTGGAGTTAAATCTAAAAATTCATAATCTTGAATTACAGGCCAAATAAAAGCTGCCCCACCATGAATACATTTCGCTGAATTACCGGTACCTACTTTACCATAAACCACTAAAATTCGGTCAGATGGACAACGCTTGTATCGTCGTATGAAAGAAATTATTATTATGAAGAAAAAGAGTATAGCAAAACCGATGGCTATTAAAGACGCTCCCCCGCCCAATTGTAATGGTATAATCATATGTTTATTTATTTAAAAGTTGAACAATTAAAATTCCGTTATCAGTTACTTCTTTGACCTTAACTACATTACCTTGTGTTAAATCATCTTTTTCATCAGTAAGTGCCTCCAATTCACGAAGTGTTCCTTGTACACTAATACTAACTTTTCCAATACTAGATCTATTCGCACCTATTGTCAAATACACTTCACCTATTTGATGTAAAGCGTTCTTAATTTTTAATGTTCCGCTACTTTGAAGCTTAGCCAAGTAATAAAATAACGCAGCCATAGCGGTCATCATGATTAACCCACAAATAACTGAAATAAATACTGTTAAACCAGTTGAAAGGCCATTATCTAAACAAGAAATCCCAGACCACCCAAAAATGGTAAAAAAGCCCATTAAGTTCTTGAAAGATAAAAACTGAAAACCGATACCTCCATCACCCTCTACTTCGGCATCAACATCACCTCCCATATCATCAGCATCTCCGCCGATTAGGGTCATAACAATGAGTACAAGGAATATTACGGAAGAAACCAATGCGGTAACCCAGTATATTTTTTCAAAAAGCGTTAAGGCTGTGAACCAGTCTTCCATAGGTTTTTAAATTTTGGTTAATGAATGAATTAAGATAAGACTTTACCGAGAACTACGGAAGACTTATTTAGAAAGTAAGATTGAAACTGCATTCCCCCCAAAACCGACTGCATTAACCATTACTCGAGAAATAGTTGATGGCTTATCTTGTATTGGAACAAATGGAACTGGAATAGTTTTTTGATGTAATAGCATTAGAATTGCCATTTCAATACTTAGCATTCCTGAAGCACCAAAAGTGTGCCCTACTTTCCATTTATTTGTCGTCAAAAAAGGAGTTTTGTTACAAAACACCTTCTTAACAGCATTATATTCTGCCTTATCTCCTTTTACTGTTCCTGGAGAATGCATAACAACAACATCTACATTATCAGCAGATTGACCACCTAAAGCCATGGACATACTATCTTGAAAACAATGAGCATCTTTTGATATAGATACATTGTGCTCAAGAGCCTCTGTGGCATAACCAAGACCTATAATTTTTGCTATTGTATTACTTGAACTACCCTTTTCAAGACAAGCCACTGATGCACCTTCACCCAATACCATAGTGTTCTTTGTTTTTTCTAAATCTAGTGCTCGGCATGGGAAAAAATTCTCGACCGAGCCTGTTTTATTAGTAGTTGAAAAACTAGAGGGGGATTTTGATTTATAAATTTTTAAAGCTTTCATTTGAGCAATAGTAAAAGCAGTTAATGGTGCCTCACTACCTCCAACTAAAAATTTATCTGTCATTCCACTTTGAATCCATGCAATGCCATTTAGCATTGCATGTAAGGCCGTAGAACATGTTATGGAGTGTGAAATATTTGGACCCTTTGTTCCCAAGTCATGAGCAACCCAGGTAGAGATATTACCTAAAGTTGTGGTCGGTGATGTTAAAGTTGAGGTATTATTACTTTTCAAAAATTCCTTGTGATAACGCTCAAAGAGTGAAGTTGCCCCTCTTGAAGAGCCTATGTTGACACCAAAATTATCACCGGTTGTCCAACCTGAGGTTTCAATAGCAAATCTCGAAGTATACATTGCATAAAGCACTGATAAATCAAGATATTTATATTTCGAATCTGAATTTCTTAAAATTTCAATTTCTGAAACTAAAGATTCTGGCAATGTGGCTGCGTAAACCTCATCGTTGCCTATCTTAATATTTTCTAAATAATGAGAATTTTTTTGATAAGCTTCCCAAGTTTGTTTGAGTGAACTTCCTATTGAGGAAATGGAAGATATAGCTGTTATGGAGATAGGCTCTTTCAATTGTCGAATTAATTCAGCAAAAGTAAAAGTTCTTACCTTCATGATTCCAATAAAAGTAAAGAAACCATGAATAATGAGTTAGTACCTCAACCAAATTGGTTGAAAAGAAACTGGAAATGGGCATTACCTTTAGGTGGTTGTCTAACACTAATCATAGGTTTGGTTGTATTGTTTGGTAGTCTATTTTGGGGTATTACCAATGTCATGGAAGATTCACAACCTTATGAATATGTTTTTGAACTTATTAATCAAGACGAGGAACTAATGAATATTTTGGGTTCACCTATTGAAAAAGATGGTGTGATACAAGGTAATATTAATTGGATAAATGGTGACAAAAGTGCCAAAATGGTCATCCCTATATCTGGGTCAAAAGGAAATGGTAGTTTATTTATAGATGCAAGCGGAAAAGCAGATGAGTGGATTTATCATGAAATACGAGTTGAAGTTAATGAGCAGGAATTTGATTTTTTAGAATCAACTGATACGGAGTATTAAGAATTTAAAAAATCTGAAATAGATTGATAAATTTTATGCAATTGGTCATTAGTAATAACGTAAGGGGGCAAAGTATAAATTGTATTTCCAAGAGGTCTCAGATTGACTCCTTTCGCCATAAAATATTTATACATTTCATCTCGTAATTTACCATAACGATTAGTTTCAACTTTTAAGTCAATTGCTAATACAACACCAAGCGTTCGGGCATTTTCAATTTTCGGATGATTTTCTATTTGTTTTAAAAACTTTTGATGTTCACCTTCAATATATTTTCTTCGTTCCGTTATATGAGGTGAAACAAGCAAGTCCAGTCCTGCTAGCGCAGCAGCACAACCTAAAGGGTGTCCGCTATAGGTATGTGCATGAAAGAAACCCTTTGCTGTTTCATTACTTAAGAAAGCATCAAAAATTTGTTGGCTACAGCTTGTTATACTTAAGGGAAACATTCCGGCCGTAAGTGATTTGCTCAAACAAATAATATCAGGTTTATGTTCTAAATAATCACAGGCAAAATTCTTTCCTGTTTTACCAAAACCAGTCATGATCTCATCAGCAATGCAAAGCACATCATGTTCTTGACATTTTTTGATTAGCATATTCAATCCTTTTGCAGAATGGAATTTCATACCGGCAGCGCCTTGAATTAGTGGTTCAAAAACAAAAGCAGCACAAGAATTTGATTTTAAAATAATATCCAACTTGCCTAATACTTCATCAATCGTTTCGTCTGTTGGTATTGGTATTCTTTCGACTTTCAATAAAAAATTTTCAAATGGCCCGTTATAAGAAGAAATACCTGATGCACTCATTGCTCCAAAAGTGTCACCATGAAATCCATCTTCAAATGCAATTAGAGTATCTCTACGTTTTCCTTGATTATGATGAAATTGCAAAGCCATTTTTATACCTGCCTCAATTGCAGTAGAACCATTATCATTAAAAAATATTTTAGATTGATTATCTGGTAAAATTTGAATCAAACGCTCTGAAAGTTCAATAGCTGGCTTATGAGTAAAACCACTAAACATGACAAAATCTAATTCTTGCATTTGCTTATTTAAAGCAGCAGTAATATCCTCATTACAATGACCATACATCGCCGTATACCAAGAGGCTATTCCATCAATATATTGTTTGCCATGTTCATCCCAAATTAATGCTCCTTTGGCCTTTGTTATTGCTAATGGAGCAGCCGCAGTCTTATGTTGAGTTAAAGGGTGCCAAATATGTTTTTTATCGCGAGTAATTAGTTCTTCTTTCTTCATAGGTTTTCTCAAGAGCAAAATACTATAGTTACAAAGATGGGAAAAGAAGCGAGGTATTTCAATTTATTCCAATACTTACACTATAAAATCATAACTTATATTTGCACAAATTTCAGCCAAATAATCTTGACTATAATTGTTCCTTGTTATAACGAAGCAAATCGATTACCTGTTGATAGTTTTTTAACCTTTTTGAAAAACTATCCGGCGTGTAAAATTTGCTTTGTCAATGACGCCTCTTCTGATAATACGGGAATAATTTTAAATGGCATAAAAGAGAATTTTGTAGAAAGAATTACCGTATTAACCAATGTCAAGAATCAAGGAAAAGCAGAATCAGTTAGAACGGGCGTATTGCATATTCTTAATAGTGAAAATGCTATTGCATATTTAGATGCTGATTTAGCTACCTCTCTTGAAGAGTGCTATTCTTATTTTTCATTTTTAGAAAATGATAAACGTTTTGTTTTTGCATCAAGAATTTTGAAAATTGGTTCCGTGGTAGATCGAAAGTTTTCAAGATTTTTAGCGGGTCGAATTATAGCAACTTTTATTTCGAGTATTCTTGATATCAAAGTTTACGATACCCAATGCGGGTGCAAAGTTTTTGATTCTGAAGTTGCAAAAATTGCTTTTAAAGACCCTTTTATTTCTAAATGGTTATTTGATGTTGAAATTTTCAGCCGACTGTTAAAATATTATGGAAAATCAGATGCTTTAGACTTTATGGAAGAAGTGCCGGTCAAAAGATGGGTAGATCAAGGAGAATCAAAAGTAAAAGTGACCTATTTTTTTAAACTTTGGTTTGATCTTTTAAAAATTTGGAGATTTCATAGAACATCATAGTTATATGCCAATTCATAATTCTATTTCAAATTTATCAGAAAAGGCAATTTTTGCCATCCTATTTCTATATTGTCTATTCATTCGTTTGCCATTCTTCTTTAGAGACTATATTGATAGAGACGAAAGTTCTTTCATATTAATGGGTCAATCTTGGGTAGATGGATATCTTCCCTTTACAGAATTATGGGATATAAAACCTCCTTTAATCTTTTTCTTCTTTGGCTCCATTATTTATTTTTTTGGGAAAAGTTTTATTGCAATTAGACTAATTGGTGTTTTATTAGTTACCACTTCTTCATTTTTTACCTACAAATTGGCCAAAGAAGAAGCATCAAAGTCTATAGCTTTAATCACAGCAGTGCTATGTATAATTCTTCAAAGTTTATTTGGTAGTTTACAAGGAATTATGTCAGAACATATTGCAATGGCATTCATGACACCAGCAATATGGTTAATGGTAACAACTAAAAACTCGATTTATAAATGGATAGGAATAGGCATTTTAGTTGGATGTGCCTTAATGATAAAACTAAACCTTGCCTACGTTGCCCTCATTTTAGGTTTAATTATCATTTGGACTTCCTACAAAAATGAAAAATCAATATTATCAATTTTAAATCCCATTTTATATGGCTTAGGTGCTCTTGTAATAATTGTGATTTGTTTTTTACCTTATTACAAAGATGATTTGTCTATGCTTTGGTGGAAATCTGTTGTTGAAGCACCGTTGGCTTATGCGGGTGCTAGAAATGATTCATTCATAAAACTCTTAGCGTATTTATCACCCTTTATTTTATTAATATGGTATTCATGGAAAAGAGGATTATTAAATTTTAAAAACCATAATACGCTATTTATTATTGGTTCAATTTTTGGAACGCTATTGGCTTTTATTAAAGGAGGAAGAGTGAATGGCCATTATCTAATCTTAATTTACCCAACGATTTTGGCATTTATAGCAATATTAATTAAGAAAAAATATTCTTTAAGACTTAAAAAATTCATTCCATTTATTAGTCTATTTCTTTTTTTAATTCCAGTGGAAAGCTATTTAGAATATTACAATATTATCAAACATAAAATAGAAAGAGGTTCTGTATTTAATGGCGAAGGCATAACTGTTCCAAAATACTTTAAGGATTATGGGATTAATTCTTCAAACATATATTTTGCTGAGTATCACATTGGATATTGGTTAATGAATGCAAAACCGGTTACCAAGAGTGCAACCCAACCTAGCAATATTTTAAAAGATGAAATGTTTTTTGCTTATGAAAATCCAAGGGCAACTGGTGAAAAAGAATTACAATTTATAATCGAACAAAAATCTCCTAGTCATATTGTTACAAGAAAAAATCGACGTGTTTTTGATAAAAAGGAATACAAAGCAAACTTCTATATTAATTTACAGCTATTAAAACTTTATAAACCATTAGATACTGTCGATAATGCTATTATCTATGAAAGGTTAAAACTTAAGTAGAGAAGGTCTTAATAAAGCAGAATGTTTTTCTATAACTGCTTGATTAATATTTTTTTCTTCATTAATTCTACCTAAAAAAGTGGCTTGAGTCTTCTTTAAAATAATATTTTCTGTTGTAGTATGTTCATCTCCACTAAAGATTATTCCAGGTTGATAACCCTTATTTTGTAATGCGTTTATGGTCAATAAACTATGATTGATACTACCTAAATAGTGTCTTGAAACTACAATTACCTTATAGTCCGGTTTAATCAAATCTAAAATAGTATCATCATCATTTATTGGAACTAACAACCCACCAGCGCCTTCAATTACCAAATGGTTATCTGTCTCAGGTTCCACTATTTGCTTTAAATAAATTTGAACACCATCAATTTCAGCTGCCGCATGAGGACTCATAGGAGTTTTTAATGCATAACTATTTTGATGAAAGACAGATTTTTTATTTGAAATTAAAGCTTTGACCTTATGCGTATCCGAATTGTCTAAATCACCTGCTTGTATGGGCTTCCAATAATCTGCTTCTAAAGCTTCTGTTACAATTGCAGAGGCAATTGTTTTTCCCACCTCAGTAGATATCCCTGTAATAAAGAATTTCATTTTTCAGCTTTTCTAATAAATTGACAATTGGCACAGCGGTATTTTTTCGGTTCAAAAAATGGAAAGAGTTTATAAAAAATTGTTTTTCGTTGATAAAGTACCTCTGATTTTTCTGCCTTACAATTTGGACAGACGATTAATTCCCCGTCTTCATCAACAGCATAATTACGTACTTGATCAAATATTTCTTGTGCTCGCTCCTTATCTTCTTGATGTACCTGTAATTTTATTCCGCCTATTGCGTTGCTGGCAAAGGGTTCAACACCAACGGTATTCGCATCTTTCAATGTTACTGAAATTCCTTCTGATTCTAACTTTCCTTTGATAATTTGAACATCTGCCAAAAACTCAAAGCTGCCTAAAGTAATCAAGTCTTTACCCATTTTCTTTAATCAATAATAAAACTCTTTCTATTTCATCTTTCGTATTGAAAGCATGCAGACAAATTCTTAAGCGCTCATTCCCTTTAGGAACCGTTGGTGCTAAAATTGGACGAATATCAAAACCACTTTCCATTAGGGTTATTGATAAACTTCTAACGGCTATGTTACCCGATATCAACGCAATTTGAATAGCAGATGTACTCAACAAAAATACTTGCCTTAGGTGCAGTGCTTCAATTGTCTGGTTAAAATAGTGAATATTCTGTCTTAATTTCTCTATTAAACTTTTGCCATATTCAACTTCTAAAAATTGATGTGCAGCTAAAATAGATGCGATGGAATGGGGTGCTAAGGCCGTTGTATAAATAAGACTTCGCGCAAAATTAATCAAGTATTCTTTTAAAGGTTTACTACCCAAAATTGCCGCACCATGGCTGCCTATTGCCTTTCCAAATGTAATAATCTGGGCAAAAACTTTTTCTTGTAAGTTCTTTTCGACCACTAAACCCTTACCAAAAACACCAATAGCATGAGCTTCATCTACTATAAAATATAGGCTATGTTCATTACAAAATTTTGCAAGTTCGCTTATATTGGGGGAATCACCATCCATAGAGAAAACTGACTCCGTCACTACATAAATTTCCTCATAAAAATCCTTTTCTCTAATCTTGTCAATCTGACCTCTTAGATCATCAACATTGTTATGCTTGAATTTAAATGCCTTTGCATCGCTCATTTTAATGCCATCACGAATACTAGCATGAATCAATTCATCATAAAAAATAATATCATTTCTTTGTGGTACACAAGAAAAAAAACCGACGTTAGCGTCATAACCCGAGTTGAAAATCAAAGCACTTTCAAAGTCATAAAAAGACTTTAAATAAGACTCTAATTCTGAATATAAATTATGATTGCCAGTAAGCAATCTCGAACCAGTAGCCCCGTTAAAAGAACTATTTGATTTCAATATCTCATTAGTCGCACTTTGCAATAACGATGTTCTGGATAAGCCCAAATAATCATTAGATGAAAAATCAATCAAATCTTGTTGAGGCTTTAGCTCTCGAAAACTATTCTCCTCTTGGCGCCTTATAAGTTTTCTGGATAATTTTTCAGGGAAATCTGACATAAATCAAAAGTAGCATCTTTATCGAAATATTAATGACAAAAAAAAGCCACTTGAAATAAGCAGCTTTTTTTGAATTATATCGTTTTGGTTTAATCAGCCAAAACTATCACCTTGTTATCCTTTAATTCAATGGTACCGCTATTAATAGCTAAAATGGTTTCCCCACCGGCGCCTTGAGAGAATTTATTTTGGAATTCTTCTTCTATTGAAATATCACCTTGAAATTTTACACTACCCTCTTGTAATAATGATACAATCGGAGCGTGGTTTTGTAACATTTGAAACTCACCATTAATACCAGGCACCGTAACTGAAGTTACTTCACCTGAAAAAAGAGTAGCCTCTGGAGATACAATTTCTAAATACATTTTTATAGTAATTAGTTTGTTAGTATTTAAGCTTCCGCAAGCATTTTTTCACCAGCTTCAATAGCTTCTTCAATGGTCCCTTTTAAGTTAAATGCTGACTCTGGTAAGTGATCTAATTCACCATCCATAATCATATTAAAACCTTTAATAGTCTCTTTAATATCAACTAAAACTCCTGGGATTCCTGTAAACTGCTCTGCTACATGAAAAGGTTGTGATAAGAAACGTTGTACACGTCTAGCACGTCCTACAGCAAGTTTATCTTCTTCAGAAAGCTCTTCCATACCCAGAATTGCAATGATATCTTGAAGCTCTTTATAACGCTGTAATAACTCTTTAACTCGTTGCGCACAACCGTAATGATCATCACCTAAAATATCAGCAGTTAAAATTCTAGAAGTTGAATCTAACGGGTCAACTGCTGGATAAATACCAAGCTCCGCAATTTTACGAGAAAGTACCGTTGTCGCATCTAAGTGCGCAAAAGTTGTTGCTGGCGCTGGATCCGTTAAATCATCCGCTGGTACATAAACCGCTTGTACTGAAGTAATAGAACCTCTTTTTGTTGATGTAATACGTTCTTGCATTGCACCCATTTCAGTTGCTAATGTAGGTTGGTAACCTACTGCAGATGGCATACGACCTAATAATGCAGATACTTCAGAACCTGCTTGTGTAAATCGGAAGATATTGTCAACAAAGAAAAGAACATCTTTACCTTGGCCATCACCTGCCCCATCACGGAAGTATTCAGCAATTGTTAATCCAGATAAAGCTACACGAGCACGAGCTCCTGGAGGCTCATTCATTTGACCAAAAACGAAAGTCGCTTTTGACTCTTTCATTGCTTCTTTATCAACTTTAGATAAATCCCATCCGCCTTCTTCCATTGAATGCGTGAAATCATCACCGTATTTAATGATACCAGACTCCAACATCTCTCTAAGCAAGTCATTTCCTTCTCTTGTACGTTCACCAACCCCTGCAAATACTGAAAGACCACCATGACCCTTTGCAATGTTGTTAATTAACTCTTGAATTAATACCGTTTTACCAACACCTGCACCTCCAAATAATCCAATTTTACCACCTTTGGCATAAGGCTCAATTAAATCAATTACTTTGATACCTGTAAAAAGAACTTCTGTTGAAGTAGAAAGATCTTCAAATTTTGGTGCTTCACGGTGAATTGGAAGTCCATTTTTACCAGCTTTTGGCAAATTCTCCATTCCATCAATTGCATCCCCGATTACATTAAAAAGACGTCCATAAACATCTTCACCTATTGGCATTTGTATAGAGCTACCAGTTGCTACAGCCTCAACACCTCTGCTTAACCCATCTGTTGAGTCCATTGAGATTGTTCTTACCGTATTTTCACCAATATGAGATTGTACTTCAAGAACTAGTTTTGAGCCATCTTCTTTGTCTATTTCTAAAGAATCATAAATTTTAGGAATCTCAGTTCCTGATTCAAATTCAACATCAATAACTGGTCCGATGATTTGGGCAACTTTACCTGTAACTTTAGCCATTACTTGCTTATTTCGTTTTATTCAATTTCTTAGTGGGAAAAACCCTCTTTTTTCCGGCTGCAAAGATATGTTTTTCGTTTTGTAATTAGAAACTTCCATAATCTTTTTTTAAAACAAAAAAGCAGCCATTGCGGCTGCCTTTGTTAAAAAGTAAATGTTATGTTATTATGGATTGATTGTCCAAGACACGTAGTAAATGGAACCTATCAAACCGGAACCAACAGCTTGAAAGTATTCTTCATTCAAAATGTTGGATGCTCCTGCCTTAAATACAGATTTAATACCTGGAACAGTATAATTCACTTGAGCATCAAGCACGGTAAATGAAGGAACGTCACCATCAGCAAACGAAGCTTCCCAGAAATATGAATCGCTCCAACGATAGTTTACTCCAAATCCGAAATTCTTAAAAAGCTCTGTATTACCAAAAGAAGCCTTCACTCTATGTTTTGGTGTATTGAAATTAGTTCTAAAATCGGGGAAAGCAACTTTATCGAAATCTAAATCGGTAAAGGTATAGTTAACACCTAAATCAAAATCTCCCAAAATTTTAGTATCAACGCCTATTGTAGCTCCCCATGAATTAATATCAACTGTTGAATTGGTATAGGCTTGGTACGCTTTAAAATCTCCATTTGCAAGAGCTAAAACAGATAATGAATTATCGCCCACCTGTCCGTATAATGGAACGATAGTCGTTACGTTAGCAATAAAATTTGCATAACTGTTATAGTAACCACTTAAATCAATAGTAAATTTACCTAGCTGAGCACGGTAACCCGCTTCCACAGCAGTAATTTCTTCCGGTTGAACAAGACCTGGTGTAGCTATCTCTAAAGCCGTCGGGTCGCCGGTAGCAGAAAACGCACCAACAGAACTTAATGAATACGCATTTTCATAGGCCGATCTACCTGTTACTTGAACCGTTTCGGCTCCACCTGTAAATACCTGGCCTGGCTGACTAACTGGAAAAGTTCTAATATCTCTATCAAGGTTAGTTGGCGCAGAACCAACTAAAATTGCTTGACCTGCATCAAGTCCAATAAATAAATCTTGAGTAGTTGGGTTTCTAAATCCTTGTTGTATCGAGGCTCGTAGATTATGGTTTCTGTTTTCTCCTAGTGTAACTGAAAAACCAGCTCTAGGCGAGAAGAAACCATCAAAGAATTCATTCTTATCATAACGACCTGACACCGTTAATTTAAGTCTTTCATCAGCTAGCTTTTTCTGTACTTGCATGTAACCACCATACTCCTGATAAGTAATTGGTCCATCAATATCAGTAAATATAGTTCCACTTGAATTTAGTTCGTATTCTCTCCAAGAGCCACCAACTTGAATATCTGCCCAATCATCAATCAAATGCGCTAAATTATAGTTACCATTTACGTGTCGGAATTTCGTGTTATCAATAAATTTTGAACCTGTTGTCAAGTCACCATCACTTGTAACAGCATTAAAAGCACTTTTAAACTGAGCACTTCCCGGTTCGTAACGTCCGGTATCGGCAGCCGCTCTAGCTGCAGCATGTGCTTGTTCATCTGTTGCTAAAACACCTGATCCCACTCCCAATTTAGCTCCTATAAAAGTAGCCGCATAATCACCAAACCATGCTAAATCAGATTTCCACCTTCTATTAACATTTATAGCAGTAAATCTTGTATCATAGGCATCACCTGAGTTCTCTGAAACAATATATCCTCTTATAAAAAAGTTATCATTTTTCAATTCTAATTTATGCTGTTGCATAGTAAAACCTTGTACTGCGTATCTATTAATACCTTGATATATAGTAGTACCACGACCGATACGACCATTATATATAAGTTCTAAATCATCGGCAAAAGGTCTGTAGTGCAAAGAGAAATCCGTTTTTACACTCTCCGCGTTATAATTTGTTAAATCGCTCTCATTATAGCCCGTTCTACTAACAAAAGCTGACCCTACCGTACCAGCAGGTAATCCTCCTAAAACATCAAAATTTAAGACCGTACCAACTTCATCACCATAAACATTTAAACCATTGTAAGCTGGGTTCGACCGATCAGCTCCTGGGTTGGCCAAATCATCAGTTCTATTTGCATGCCAATCTTCACCTTTCAAGAATGAAAAGGTAGCTTTTGCAGCAAATTTGTCGCTAAAAGCATGTGCGGCTCGGATACCAAAATCATAATACTGATTATCACCGGCAGCCTCTTGAGATGTTATGCCAGTTTTACCATATGCGCTGATTCCCTGAAAATCCCATGGATTTTTACTACGCATAAATAGTATACCATTAAATGCACCGGCACCGTATAAAGCCGAAGATGCCCCTGGTAATATCTCAACACTTTGAACATCTAGTTCAGACATACCAACTAAATTACCTAATACAAAATTCAAACCTGGGGCAGTATTATCCATTCCGTCTACCAGCTGCATAAATCTTGTATTTGCAAAAGTTGCAAAACCTCTTGTGTTTATAGATTGAAAAGTTAAACTGTTGGTATTGATATCTACACCCTTTAGATTTTGCAGACCGCCATAAAAAGATTCCGCAGTTGTATTCTTTATTTCTTTTAAACCGAAACGTTCAACAGATACTGGTGATTCAAAAATTCGTTCTGGCGTTCTCGAAGCCGAAATCACAATTTCATCAAGTGCTGTAGAGTTTTCATTCAATATAACGGCTAAGGATTGATTATTTTCTGTAACTGCAACGGTTGCAGTACTATATCCTATACTTGATATTTTTAAATCAAATGGAGGCGTCTGCGAAGTAGTTAAAGTAAAATTACCATCAAAATCCGCTACCGTTCCTTCTGCCACACCTACTACAACAATATTTGCGCTTGGTACAGGATTTCCATTTTCATCTGCAACTTTTCCAGTAACTGTAGTTTGTGACATTAAAGATGTTCCTAAGATTAGGAAAAATGCCAAAATTAAATTTTTCATTAGACTTGAATTTGCGTTAAGTTAGTTTTAAATCAGCGTTAAAAATTTGAGCGGAATATACATTTTTTTAAGATTATATCCACGGAAAGAAAAAGAAATTATGCATGCATAGTACTTTTTCTTTAAAAAAACACGGTTTGAAGTGAGAATTTAACAAAAAAAACCGTCATAAATGACGGTTTTACAAAAATATGCTTTGGTAGATAATTACTCAACAGTAACTGATTTTGCCAAATTTCTTGGCTGATCGACATTACAACCTCTCATTAACGCAATATGATATGAAAGCAATTGTAAAGGAATTGTAGTTAACAATGGCGTTAAAGCTTCTGATGATTCAGGAACCTCAACTACATGGTCAGCAATGTCTTTGACGGTTTCATCACCTTCCGTAACAATTGCAATAATTTTACCACTACGTGATTTAATTTCTTGAATATTACTAACTACCTTTTCGTAGTGTCCTTTTCTTGTAGCTATTACAACTACGGGCATTTCTTCATCAATCAAAGCAATAGGCCCATGTTTCATTTCCGCAGCAGGGTAACCTTCAGCATGGATATAACTAATTTCTTTTAATTTCAAGGCTCCTTCAAGGGCAACAGGAAAATTATAACCTCTTCCCAAATACAAACAATTTGTAGAATCTTTATAAACCTCAGCTATCTTTTCTACTAAATCATTTGATTTTAAGGCCTTCTCAACTTTTTGCGGTATACCCTCGAGTTCCGTCAAAAATTCATGGTACTTAGATTGTGAAAATTCACCTTTTTCTTTAGCTAGTTTTAGAGCAATCATTGTTAAAACCGTTATTTGGGTTGTAAAGGCTTTAGTTGAAGCCACACCAATTTCAGGTCCCGCATGTGTATAAGCACCAGCATGTGTTTCACGTGCTATGGAAGATCCGACCACATTACAAACTCCGAAAACAAATGCTCCCTTTTCTTTGGCCATTTTAATAGCTGCTAGAGTATCTGCTGTTTCGCCAGATTGCGAAACAGCAATCAAAATGTCCTTTTCCGTGATCACAGGGTTTCTGTATCTAAATTCTGAAGCATATTCGACTTCAACAGGAATTCTAGCTAAATCTTCAAAAATATACTCAGCAACTAATCCCGCATGCCATGACGTTCCGCAGGCTACAATAATTATACGGTTAGCATTCAAGAATCTCTCAATATTATGATCAATTCCTGACATTCTAATATAACCCTCATCTGCTAACAAACGACCTCTATAAGTATCATGAATTGCCCTAGGTTGCTCATATATTTCTTTAAGCATAAAGTGATCGTAGCCACCCTTCTCAATTTCCTCCAAGTTCATTTGGAGTTCTAAAATGTTAGGATAGCTTATAGCATCATCTTTTATCTTACGTAACTTTATTTCTTTTCCAATTCGTATAATAGCCATTTCTTCATCTTCAAGGTAAACGGCATTATTGGTAAACTCGATAAACGGTGAAGCATCAGAAGCAATAAAATATTCACTTTCTCCAATACCTATAGCTAAGGGACTTCCAAGTTTTGCTACTACAATTTCATCAGGTTTGTTCTTGTCAAAAACTGCAATTGCATATGCTCCTATTACCTGATTTAATGCAATTTGAACTGCTTTCCCAAGTTTTACACCCTCCTTCTTTTTTACTTCCTCAATAAGATTAACTAAAACCTCTGTGTCAGTATCAGATTCAAAGGTGTAACCCCTCTTTATTAAAGCTTTTTTAATTGATTCGTAATTCTCTATTATTCCATTATGAATAATGACTAAATCGCCCGAATTAGAAACATGTGGATGTGAGTTAACATCGTTAGGAACACCATGTGTAGCCCACCTTGTATGGCCTAAACCTAACTTACCATTTGTATCTATTGATTGAGTGGCTTTATTTTTTAAATCTTCAACCTTTCCCTTTGTTTTTGAAAGCTGCATACTTTCACCATCAAAAAGAACGACCCCCGCACTATCATAGCCACGATATTCTAGCCTTTGTAAGCCTTTAATTATTATTGGATAGGCATCTCTATGCCCAATATAACCAACTATTCCACACATATTATTAGTTTATTTGAGGTTCTGTCAAACAAGTTTTCATTTGCAAAAATAATATTTGAATGAATAAACTTGTTAAACTCTAGAGGTATTAACGAAAAAAATATGCAACTGGTATGTAGAATACAAATTGGATGCTAATTTGCTTCAGTATAAAAAATTTCCAGCTTTAATTTTTTATCATCGTCTTGCAAATCTACATTTGGTCCAAAAAGGACGGTTCCTAAAGGATTTATATTTGACAATACAGGAATACTCGGATTATTCATATCCGTAGATTGAGATTCTAATGCCCCGGTAATACTTATATCAGAAGAAAGAGTTAGACCAAGGGTTACATTTTCTTCGTCACGCAGAATCAAATCATTAACATATTCAGTAAGTCTAACAGTATACTTTACCCCATTACCATCATCATCCCTTTCAATAATACCATCGTAGTTTAAAAATTGACCTAAAGGAGTAATTGAAGTTGAAGTTTCATTTGTTATATCATACAATGGATCTAAACTTTCTAATTCAAATAAATATAATCTAGGCGGTTCTGTTGCGTTAGATTCACTATCAATAAGGCTTCTATCAATATAAAATACAAGATTAGCCTCGTTGATAATCCAATTGTTGCTTTTGATTTCAGAAATTATGCTCGTACCATTATCCTCTTCAAATAAATTTATTTCAGCATATGATCCCGAACCTCCTTTTAAGTATATTCTTGAATCACTCACATCATCATCCAGAGAAGCAATTATATCTGATGAATAAGGTTCGTCTATATAAGTATTAACTGCGTTGCCATTGGTATTGTTATTAATATTTTGGAAAAAGTTAATCGTAAAATCTCTTTCAACTCTTTCAATTTCGCCTGTCGTTGTATCAGCGTCTGTATCACTATCATCAACAACGAAATCATCGAATTCATATGTCACTGTAATGTTCGCTTGGGATAAATCAAACAAAAGCATAAGATCTTGTCCAGCAGGAGGAGTTAGCGTAAAATGTAATCCTCTAATGAAATCACTAAAATTTGCCTGACTTTGAAATTCTGTACTTCCTTCTTTGTCTATAAAGTTTTCTTGAAAAAATTGAGTATCCAGTTTTATTCGAATGCCTGGATTTAGTCGCGTTTCCACAACCTCTGATTCATCTTCATCTTCGGTATCGAGATCATCTTCTTCAAAAAACAAATACTCGAGACTGCTAATTGTAACTGTAGTATCTGCCAAAACTTCTGAAACAAAACTTGGTGAAAATTGTTGGGTCGAATAATATTCTTGAGCTTCTTGGAAGTTCGTATTAGGATCTAAGTCTCTTAGAAAAAAAGTTGATCTTTCTACCTTAAAACCAAAAGTTGAGCCTATAATTTCATCTTTTCTTATTGAATTTGAAAATATACTATCTAAAGCAAAATTTATTGGAAAAGAATTTATTATTGTTGATTCATCTTCAGCATCGCCAATACCATCGCCATCGGTATCTGGATTAAAAGGATCCGTTCCTGCTACTCTTTCTTCGTTATCCGTGACACCATCACCATCCTCATCAGTGTCTGGATCAGTTGAATCATTATCAAACTCATCTTGTACTCCATCGTTATCAGCATCTCTACTCGCTGCGGGTACTTGTTGATAAGGTATATACAGAATGACTTCTTTTACAACTTCATTTTCCGGAAGGGTATCATTGTTACCAGAATTATCTTGTAACAACTCTTCGTCTGCACTAAGATTACCATATTCTGTTATCCCTTGTAAATTTGGTAAGGTCAATTGTGTGGTAACTTTTGCCTCTCTTAGTCCATAAATAGGGTCATTATAAGTTCCCAATTGATACAATGGCATTTTATTTGTTTGGACAGCATTAAGTCCTTTATTGAAAGCAAAAACTTCAAATTCTGCACTAGCCGTATTAAAAGGCTCTCCACCAATAACACCGTCGCCTATTGTATCAAGCTCCTCTTCACAAGAAACCAAAAAAGCGAACAAAATAATTACTCCAGCAAAAGCTGAAATTACATTTTTGTAAATACCCATTAGGTCTATTTTAACACTTCTGTATTGTAGAAATTAGAATAAGCTTCTTCTGCTTCTTGAAATGAAACAAAAGGTAAAACAGGCTTATCCAAGTTGGAAATATGTTCTGTTAAATCATCAGAAATTTCTTCCGATGCTAAAATAACCGCATCAGAATAATCTACTGCTACCTTTAACAAATTATTATAGTCAGGAGTGCTTAAAGTGCTGATTTTACTATCTTCAATACCATCAAATGCTATCTTCTTTTGCATATTAGCATCTAATTCACCATCAAAACTTTTACCATATACAGATGTTACAATCTTACTATCAGCAAAAATTGGTTCATCAGCATAATATTGTCTTAGGTATAATGGCAATAGAGACGCCATCCATCCATGAACATGAATAATATCTGGGGACCAGTTTAATTTCTTTACAGTTTCAACGACACCTTTGGCGAAGAAAATAGCACGCTCATCATTGTCAGGGAAAAGATTTCCATCTTTATCAGTAAATGTTCCTTTTCGTTTAAAATATTCTTCATTATCAATGAAGTAAACTTGAATTCTTTCCCTTGGAATTGAAGCAACCTTAATAATCAAAGGCATATCCATGTCATTTATGACTAGGTTCATCCCAGACAAACGAATGACCTCATGCAATTGATGTCGTCGTTCATTAATATTTCCATAGCGAGGCATAAAAATCCTAATTTGACCACCATTACTGTTGACCATTCTTGGAGCTTCATATGACATTAAAGAGACTTGATTCTCTGGGAGGTAAGGCACTAATTCAGAAGATACAAATAATATCTTTTTACCATTCATAAACGTAATTTTTGTTTATCGAAAAAACGTAGCTGCAAAAATACAAAATTTATGTAGATTACCAGTATTTATAGTATTTTTGCACGTTTTTAACGCTTTATATGCAAGTTTACACTACTAAAAAAGACCTTTTAGCTATTCTTAAGTCTAAAAAGAACAAAGAACTAAGCCTTGGTTTCGTCCCAACAATGGGCGCTTTGCATAAAGGTCATATTTCCTTAGTTCAAAGAGCTTTCAATGAAAATGAATTAGTCGTGGTTAGTATTTTTGTCAATCCAACTCAGTTTGACAATGAAGAAGATTTAGATAAATATCCTAATACCCTAAAACAAGATTTAGATTTACTTGAAAAAGTTTCAACTAATATCATTGTTTTTGCACCCACGAAGAATGACATTTATAATGATAAAATTAAATCTGAATCATATAATTTTAATGGCCTCGAAAAGGTTATGGAAGGCACCTTTAGGGCAGGGCATTTTAACGGTGTAGCTACTATTGTTGAGTTACTTTTAAAAACGGTGGGGCCAGATAAAGCCTACTTTGGAGAAAAAGACTTTCAGCAACTTCAGATTATCAAAAGACTTGTGACCTTAAAAGACATCTCGTGTCAAATTATTGGTTGTCCAATTGAGCGTGAACCGAGCGGTTTAGCTATGAGTTCTCGTAATGAACGCCTTTCTAAATCGACTAGAAAAAAGGCAGGTTTTATTTATGAAACTCTTAAAACTGCCAAAATAAAATTTGGCACGAAAAGTGCACCTATAGTTAAAGAATGGGTTTTTAACCAATTTTTAAATAGTTCACTTTTTGAGTTAGAATATTTTGAAATAACGGATATAGACACCTTAACACCAATAGCAAAAAAACAAATTGATATAAAATATCGGGCTTTCATAGCTGTATACACTGAAGAGGTTCGCCTGATTGATAATATCGCACTTAATTAAGTAATTTTACCCCCATGCAAATCGAAGTCGTAAAATCAAAAATTCATCGTGTTAAAGTCACAGGAGCGGACTTAAACTATATTGGTAGTATTACCATTGATGAAGATTTGATGGATGCCGCTAATATCATAAGAGGCGAAAAAGTTCAAATTGTAAACAACAATAATGGCGAACGCCTTGAGACTTACGCCATTCCTGGGCCTAGAAATTCAGGTGAAATTACTTTAAATGGAGCGGCAGCTAGAAAAGTAGCTGTTGGAGATATCCTTATTTTAATAACTTACGCTAGAATGGATATAGAAAAAGCAAAAAGCTTTAATCCAGCATTAGTTTTTCCTGATGAGAACTCCAATTTATTAAATTAATTTTGACTCCATCCTTTAAAAAAATTCTTAAAATCGTAGTTCCAATTTTATTGGGAGTTGGTTTGGTTTGGTACTCTTATTTCTCTACAACACCTGAGGATAGAAAAATAATTATTGAAAATATCTCAAAGGCAAATCCATTTTGGGTTGGCTTATCTATTCTTATTGGCATTTTAAGTCATGTTTCAAGAGCTATAAGATGGAATTATTTATTAAATCCTTTAAATTATCGTCCAAGGTTAAGCAATAATATTTTAATTATTCTAACCTCATACTTAGCAAATTTAGGTATACCTAGATCTGGAGAATTTTTACGTGCTACTGCCTTAACTACTTATGAAAAAGTGCCTTTTGAAAAAGGTTTTGGGACTATAGTTACAGAAAGAGTAATTGACCTTTTAATGCTTTTTATAATCATAGCATTTACTCTTGTTTTACAAACCGACATCATCTTAAACTTTTTAAATAACTACGGAATCAACCTAATTGGCTCACTAATATTTTTAACAATATGCATCTTAGGTCTTTTGAGCGCAGTATTCCTTATTAGAAAGTCAACAACAGGTTTTGCTTTAAAACTAAAAACCTTTTTAAATGGTATGCTTGAAGGGGTTTCGAGTATTCTAAAAATGAAAAGTAAATGGTTATTCGTTCTACATACTTTGATTATTTGGGGTTGTTATATTGCTATGTTTTGGGTGATTAAGTACACCGTTACTGAAACAATAGACTTAACATTTTCTCAAATTCTTGTGGCCTTTATTGCTGGAGCTTTTGCTATGTCAACTACAAATGGTGGTATTGGGGCATACCCGATTGCCGTTACAGCTGCACTCTCTCTATTTGATATTACCGAGGTATCCGGAAAAGCTTTTGGGTGGATTATGTGGATTTCTCAAACCCTAATGATAGTAGTTTTTGGGGCAATATCTTTCTTACTACTACCGTTATTGAACAGAAATCGATAATCCTGATTATCAAAAGAATACCCCATGACCCAAAAATTATTTGCCGTTTTGGCACTGTTATCTATTGGAATTAATGCTCAAGTAAAACAAGAAATATTTGAATCTTTTAGACTACAAGAACGTCGAGATGTTTCTTATTACTTTCCGGAAGATTATACCGAAGAAAAAAAATATCCTCTAATTGTTGTATTAGATGCCGAATATCTTTTTGATAATGTGGTGGCTAATGCAAAATTTTATAGCACACATAACAGAATGCCAGAAGCTATCATTGTTGGTGTTCATCAAAGTCAAAATGATCTTCGTTGGGAGGATTGTGATTTTGAAGAATCTACTGGACTTCCAACTGAGAAAGGAAAATTATTCTACGAGTTTCTTGGCACTGAACTAATCCCATATTTAGAAACCAGTTACAACATAGCTCCATTTAAAATGTTCATAGGTTATGATATCACTGCCAATTTTGGTAATTATTTTCTATTTAAAGACAAATCATTATTTAATGCGTATCTAACGATCTCTCCTGTACTTGCAACTGAAATGGATAGTCGAATTCCTGCAAGATTGTCAGCATTAAATCAAGAGATTTTTTACAATTTAGTATTAGAGAAAGAACCAACTGATGATCGTCAAAAAATTCTTCAAATGAATACAGCTATCAGCTCTATTCAAAAAGAAAATTTACATTATTTCTTTGACCAATACGATGAACCAGATCATATCTCTATTGCTGCTTATGGCATTAGTAAGGCATTTGACAATGTCTTTAAACTATTTAGACCAATTAGCCCCAAAGAATATAAAGAGCACATTCTTACCTCAAACGACCCTGTCATAAACTATCTTGATGCTAAATATGGAATGATTGAAGAGTTACTTGGTTTTGAAAAAGAAGTTGAGTTAAACGATATTATGGCCATTTATGCCGCTTGTCTTAAAAAGGAAGATTATGAAAGTCTACAACCTTTGTCAGAAATCTGTAAAAAACAATTTCCTGAAAGTATGATGGGTTTTTATTTTGAAGGTGAGTATCTTGAATTAATTGGCGAACCCAAGAAAGCTTTTAAAACCTTTGAAAAGGCTTTTCAAATGAATGAAATTGATTTCTTGACCAAAGACATGGCTCTTGACAAAATGGATGCGCTTAAAGCAGATTTTGGCTATTAAAATATAGAACTTTACACTTATCTTTAGCCAAATTCCTAAAGGATAAATGGCAAAGACCAAAACTGCTTATTTCTGTCAAAATTGCGGTGCTCAATACGCAAAATGGATTGGTCAATGTACCTCATGTAAAGAATGGAATACCGTTGTTGAAGAGGTCGTTCAGAAAGAGGATAAAAAAACCTGGAAATCTTCAACATCAACTCTTCAAAAAGCCTCGAAACCATTATTAGTAAAAGAAATTAATAGTGACAAAGAGATTCGTCTAAATACTCTTGATATAGAATTCAATAGGGTTCTTGGTGGCGGATTGGTACCTGGATCATTAACTTTATTAGGTGGTGAGCCGGGAATCGGAAAAAGTACGTTACTTCTTCAAATTGCATTAAAGCTTCAATATAAAACCCTTTATGTTTCGGGCGAAGAAAGTCAAAAACAGATTAAAATGCGTGCCGATCGCATTCATCCTAACTCTGAAAATTGTTTTATTCTTACGGAAACAAAAACTCAGAATATCTTTCAACAAATTGTGGCCTTAGAGCCTGATTTGGTCGTTATTGATTCAATTCAAACATTACATTCCGATTATATTGAATCAGCAGCAGGTAGTATCTCGCAAATTAGAGAATGTACCGCTGAGCTTATCAAATTTGCAAAAGAAAGTAACACCCCTGTTATTTTAGTTGGTCATATTACTAAAGATGGAACCATTGCTGGTCCCAAAATTTTAGAACATATGGTGGATACCGTACTTCAATTTGAGGGAGATAGAAATTACGTCTATAGAATACTTAGATCACTAAAAAATAGATTCGGTTCTACTGCAGAACTTGGCATTTACGAGATGCAAGGCAGTGGACTTCGTGAGGTTAATAATCCTTCTGAGGTACTAATTTCAAAAAATGATCAAGATTTAAGTGGTACGGCAATTGCAGCTACTGTAGAAGGAATGCGACCTTTACTAATTGAAATTCAAGCTTTGGTAAGCACTGCTGTTTATGGAACACCGCAACGTTCAGCTACAGGATTTAATGCTAAACGTTTGAATATGCTTTTGGCGGTACTTGAAAAACGTGCAGGGTTCAAACTTGCTGCAAAAGATGTGTTTTTGAATATCACTGGAGGAATTTCAATTGATGACCCTGCGACGGACTTAGCAGTTATAGCGGCAATCTTGTCTAGTAATAGTGATATTCCAATTGAAAAAGGGGTTTGTTTTGCAGCCGAAGTCGGTCTCGCCGGCGAAATTAGACCTGTTCAACGAATTGATCAAAGAATTTTAGAAGCAGAAAAATTAGGCTTTCAAACCATATATGTTTCCAAAAACAATAAGATTGGATTAAAGAAATCTCAAATTCAGGTTAAACTAGCTTCAAAGATTGAACAAATAGTTGTCGAATTGTTTGGTTGAAAAAGTCCTTATATTTAAAAGGCTAACATGACCAATATGAGAAAAAATTTCACTTATTTTTTACTAAGTTCAGCATCCTTATTATTGAGTTGTAATACTTCCAATGACTCAAATACACAACCTGATTACCATAATTGGAATGATTATTTAGGTGATTCAGGTAGGTCTCATTTTAGCACACTTACTCAAATTGACACCACAAATGTCAAAAATCTTGAGCTTGCTTGGAGCTATAAAAGTGGAGGTCTTGAAGAAGGGAGAACTACACAAATACAAACCAACCCAATGATTATTGGGTCAACTCTTTATGGGGTAAATGCTGCAATGGAGCTATTTGCATTAAATGGTGAAAATGGCGAACAAATTTGGAAATTTAAACCTACTACTAAAGACAATACTGGTTTAGGTTTAAATCGCGGATTAAGTTTCTGGGCTTCAAATTCCGAAGATAAAGAAGATAGATTGTTTTTTGCTTCAGGGTTTAATGTGTATGCTGTTGCGAGAAAAACAGGTAAAGCAATTACAAGTTTTGGAACCAACGGGAGTATAGATTTAAGAGAGGGTTTGGGTAGAGATGCCACAAAACTAGCTGTATATGCAAATACTCCGGGTGCCGTCTATCAGAACTTATTGATTATGGGTACTCGAGTCGGTGAAGGACCGGGCTCATCACCTGGTCATATAAGAGCATATAATGTAATTACGGGTGAAATTGAGTGGATATTTCACACAATTCCTCAACCAGAGGAATTTGGTTATGACTCATGGCCGAAGGAAGCCTATAAAACAGTGGGGGGAGCCAATAGTTGGTCAGGAAATGCTATAGACCATGAAAGAGGTATTGTATATTTTCCAACAGGTTCTGCAGCTTTTGACTGGTATGGTGGAGATCGTCATGGTGAAAATCTATTTGCTAATTCACTTTTAGCTTTAAATGCTAAAACGGGAGAACGTCTTTGGCATTATCAGATTGTTCATCATGATTTATGGGATAGAGATTTGCCTGCACCACCTAACCTTTTTGAGATGAATCGTAATGGACACAAGATTCCGGCAGTAGCACAGGTAACCAAAAGTGGCCATGTATTTGTTTTTAACCGTGTTACAGGTGAACCTTTATTTCCTATTGAAGAAAAAGCATATCCTAATTCTAATTTAGAAGGAGAACAAGCCCACCCTACACAACCTTTACCAACAAAACCTGCACCTTTTGCTAAACAGCAGCTGACAGAGGCTGATTTATACGCACCCAATCAACCAGCATTTGTAGATGATTTTGTGGACAAGGAACAAAACATAAATCCTCCAACTGTTCTAGATAAATTCAATCAAATTACTTCAAAAGGACAGTTTGTTCCTATTGATACCACAGGAGTTTTGTTATATCCAGGAGCCGATGGCGGAGCTGAATGGGGTGGGGCAGCCATGGATCCTAACAAAGGAATTATGTATGTGAACTCTAATGAAATGGCTTGGATTGTACGAATGAAAAAAGTTGGCGGAGAATCAAATGAAGAATCAAATTTTGGAGCGTCCTTAACCCAAATTCATTGTGCTCGTTGTCATGGGGGTAAATTACAAGGTCTTGGAGCAATTCCAGAACTACAAAATATTAAAGAACGTTTTTCTATTGATTCTATTAAAAGCATTATTAAAAATGGAAAAGGTGCGATGCCTGGTATGCCTAACCTTACTGATTCTGAGGTAAAAGCTATTACCAATTACATTTCAGATTTAGAAGAAGAAACCGACCATCGCGCTGAAGAGGGCTCGACTAAAGTGCCTTATGCAGTTGCTGGTTTTGGTCGCTTTAAAGATAATCGAGGTTATCCGGTAATGACACCGCCATGGGGAACCTTGAATGCTATTGATTTAAATACTGGAGAATACTTATGGAAAGTTCCTTTAGGACATGAAGAACAATTGAATGACCCTAATCATCCTGTTTCAGGTCTAGAAAATTATGGTGGTCCTGTGGTTACTGCAAGTGACTTATTATTTATAGCTGCAACAAAAGATGAAAAATTTCGAGCCTACAATATGAAAAATGGAAGTCTTTTATGGCAAACAGAATTGCCAACAGGTGGTTACGCTACACCTGCAACTTATAGCATCGGTGGAAAGCAATTTATAGTAATTGCATGTGGTGGTGGTAAAATGGGTACTGCCTCTGGCGATGAATACCGGGCTTATGCTTTACCCGATTAAGGTGCAGGATTAGGAATCTCGTTATGAATAGCTTCAATACCTTTTAAAACCTCATCGGATAAATCTACATTGATACTTTCAATATTTTCCTTTAGTTGCTCCATGGTTGTTGCCCCAATGATATTACTTGTTACAAATGTCCTCGTATTTACAAAAGCCAGTGACATTTGCGTTAACGAAAGACCATGTTCAGTTGCCAGGTCAAAGTACTTTTGAGTTGCTATTACAGAATTTTCATTACTATAACGGTTATAGTTCGGAAATAAAGTTACTCTGCCTTTTCGAGGTTTTTTTCCACCTAAATATTTGCCACTAAGAACCCCAAATCCCAATGGTGAATATGGTAATAATCCTATTTTTTCTCTAATTGAAACTTCAGAAAGGCCAACTTCAAATAATCTATTCAGAAGACTATATGCGTTTTGAATGGTTGCCATTCGTGGAAGACCCTGATGAACTTTGGCCTCTTCTAAAAATCGCATCACACCCCAAGGGTTTTCATTAGAAAGCCCTACTTGCCTAATCTTACCTTCTTGAACTAAATCATGCAGTGTTTCTAGAACTTGGTGAATGTTATCTTCCCAAAAATCTGGAGCATCGGCATTAAAGCCTCGTTGCCCAAAAAAATTAGTATTACGTTCAGGCCAATGCAATTGGTACAAGTCTATATAATCTGTTTGTAATCTTTTTAGACTTCCTTCAACAGCTGATATTATTGAATCTTTACTAAATCCGGTTGTCCGTATATGCTTTGTATAATCTCCTGTTCCAGCAATCTTAGAACCCAAAATAACTTTATCTCGATTACCTCTTTTTTTAAACCAATTACCAATGATTTCTTCAGTGACAGCATATAGTTCTTTTTTAGCTGGCACAGGGTAAAGCTCAGCAGTATCAAAGAAATTTACTCCTTGTTCTAGAGCGTAATCCATTTGTTCATGACCTTCTTCCTCAGAATTTTGACGACCCCAAGTCATAGTTCCTAAACAAATTTTACTAACTCTGATATTAGTATTTGGTAAGCGGGTATATTTCATGATAAAAACTATAAAGATGCAAAACTAGTGGATCAACATTAAGATCGGTGTTAAGCTTTTGTGATTTATTCTACTTCTAATAAAATTGGACAATGGTCACTGTGTTTAGCTTCGGGAAGAATTATGGAACGCTTCAACCTGTCTTTTAGAGAGCTATTCACCATACCATAATCTAACCGCCAGCCTTTGTTATTATTTCTTGCATTTGCTCTGTAACTCCACCAAGTATAATTATGGGGTTCTTTATTAAAATGCCTAAAACTATCTATAAACCCACTCTTCATGAAATCACCTATCCACTCACGCTCGACTGGTAAAAAACCTGAAACATTTTTAAGTCCAGTTGGGTTATGTATATCAATAGCTTCATGACAAATATTGTAATCACCACAAACGATTAAATTCTCTCGCTCTTTTCGAAGTTCGTTGGCGTATTCTTGAAAGTCTGCCATATATTTTAATTTAAACTCAAGACGGTCCATGTTTGAACCAGAAGGCAAATACATGCTCATTACTGAAATATCGCCAAAATCAGCTCTTATATTTCTTCCTTCAAAATCCATATAGTCAATTCCCGTTCCATACTCAACATGGTCAGGTTTTATTTTACAAAGTAATGCAACACCACTATATCCCTTCTTTTGTGCGCTAAACCAATAATGGTATTTGTAACCCGCCTCTTCAAATAGAGCGACATCGACTTGCTCTTGCATTGCTTTTGTTTCTTGCAAACAAATCACGTCAGGCCCAACTGATTTTAGCCATTCTACAAAACCTTTTTTTAAAGCAGCACGTATACCATTGACGTTATAAGAAGCTATTTTCATGAATTAAATTTTGCTTAAAAATAAACATTGTTTTGCCCTGAGATAATAATCTATTAACAAAATTGAATTTACTTGACTTATGGTTTTAATTCAATACTATGAGCACGAGTTTTTCTCAAGCCTTGAAATGCTAGATTATTTTGTTTTGATCTATAAGTCAGCGCTTTAGGTTTAGCATATTCCATTGGAAAATTAAAAATCTATAATAGAATATTGTCAATTTAGTAAAACCGACGTTGTTTTTACAACCCATACAATTTAAAATAAGCTATATTTAGTGTATAAAAAAAACTATGAAAAAATTATTTCTGTACCTATTTTTACTTGGTGGTCTAGTTCTCCACGCGCAAGAGAATGAACCCACAGAATCGCAAAAACAGATGAGTCAATTTGCTACAGCCAAAAGAAATGAATTAAGTATTGATGTTTTATCTGCGATTGGAATTCCAGCTTTAAATCCGCGGTATGAATATATTTTAGGAAAATATTCTGGTGTGGGTATTGACTTGTTTATATCCCTAGATGGTGATGATAACTTTACCGATTTCTCAGAATATGAAAGTTTTTCATTGACACCTTACTACCGTCAATATTTCTTTTCTAAAGAAGATTATGGCGCCAAAGGATTTTATGCTGAAGGATTTGTGAAGTTTTTCACCTACGATGCCAATATATCTGAATCGATAAATAATAGCGTAACCCAAGAGAGTATTTTTGACACTTCTATTGGTGCAGGCATTGGATGGAAATGGATAAGCCAGAGCGGATTCTTGGTTGATTTGGGAATCGGAGTGGGAAGAAATCTTGCCTTAAGCGATAATGCTCAACAATTTAATAATGAGCTTCAAATTCGTGGTGGTTTAAATTTTGGGTGGCGATTTTAAAAGATTAACTTTTCTAACAATTTAAATATTTGAATAATTTATAGGAATACGCCAGGTACGCAAAAGACAGGGATTTTCAATCAAGTAATTGAACTTTATCTATTAAATGATTTTAGATACCTTTAGGTTGTATTCGTGTTTTAAATTTAATGGGGATGTTATTTTGGCTATAGCGGTACATTTTTCATCCTATTGCCAATTAGAGGTATAGAATAGATGGTTAAAAGTACTTCCATAATCAAATACTATTTTTTATTCTTATTTTCTATCAACTTCACTTTTGCACAACAAAATAAGGACTCCATAACTAACTTGGACGAGGTTGTATTATTACAAGAATTCATCAAAAAAAAAGCTGTTGGAATCACGCCGTCAGACCAATTAAACATAACTGATTTAGAACAATATAGTCCAATCGACTTTGCTTCTGGTCTTAACGAAATTTCTGGCCTATATGTTTTGTCTGGAGCATTGAACACTAACCGAATTACCATTCGCGGTGTTGGAGCACGAACACCTTTTAGTACAGACAAACTACGTATGTATTTTAACGGAATACCAATAACCAATGGAACAGGAGTTTCTGCTATTGAAGCTTATGATTTTGAAAATATGGGGCGTATAGAAGTGGTAAAAGGACCAAAAGGAACTTCCTTAGGGGCTAATTTGGGCGGAGTCATTCTATTAAACACTAAACCACCTGAAGTTGGTAATACTTTTTTGAGTAACACGTTTACCATTGGGTCTTTTAATATGATTAAAGACAATTTATCCTTTAGACATTCAGAGAAAGGTTTTAATTTAAATTTAAGCTACAACCATTTACAAACAGATGGTTTCCGACAAAATAATAGTTTTGAACGCGATGGGTTTTTATTAACCTCTTCGGTCAAATTATATCCTAAAGGTAAATTAGATTTTCTAGTCAACTATATTGACTATACCGCAAGTATTCCAAGTTCAATAAACCAAACTGATTTCAGTGAAGATCCCCGAAGGGCAGCTGCAAATTGGCTTGCAGCTCGCGGTTTTGAAACCAATAAGTACACACTTGCTGGATTATCGCATAGTCATTTTTTTAATGATGATTTAAAAATCACTTCAAGTATTTTTTATACCTACTTGGACCATTATGAACCCAGACCTTTCAATATTTTAGATGAGTTTACTAATGGTTATGGTTTTAGGTCACTTTTGGAAGGGACAATTTTTAAGGGTGATTTTACCGTTGGGGCTGAATTATACAAAGATGAATACAATTGGCAGACTTTTTTCAACCAATTTCGGGATAATGACGGTAATGGAAGTTTGCAAGGAGCTCAATTGAGTGATAACAAAGAATTTCGTTCGCAACTAAACCTATTTGGTACTTATGCCTACCAATTGACGCCAAAACTAACAGCACAAGTTGGCCTCGCATTAAACCAAACTAATTTTGATTTTAGAGATTTGTTCAATGATGAAGATGAGAATACTTCTGCTAAACGAGATTTTGAAGCTATTTTACTACCCAGCGTAGGTTTGGAATATCAAATTAAAAAAGGAATCTTATACGCCAATATCGGACGTGGATTCTCGAACCCCGGATTGGAAGAGACTTTGACTCCTGATGGGGTTATTAATCCCAACATTGAACAAGAAAAAGGTGTTAATTATGAATTAGGAGGGCGGTTTTTATTATTTACAAACCAATTGAGCATAAATGCCGCAGTCTATCAAATGAATATTACAGACTTATTGGTGGCCGAACGTATTAATGAAGACCAATTTATCGGTCGGAATGCTGGTGAAACTAAACACCAAGGATTTGAATTAGATTTACGGTATCGCCAGAAAATTAATGGGAATTGGTCATTGATTCCTCGGTTGAGCTATAGCTATAGCAATCATAGTTTTGTTGATTTTATTGATGGAGACGATAATTTTTCTGGAAATGATTTGGCAGGCGTTCCAAGGCATCGAATAAACTCCGGAATTGCTTTACGGAGAGCTAATGATTTCGTTTTTAATTTAACACATCAATTTGTAGATGACATTCTTTTGAACGATGCCAATACCTTGAGTAGTGAAGCATTCAATATTTTTAACCTTTCAACACGATATAACACTTCAATAACGAATAACTTGAAACTTGGAATCAATTTTGGTTTGAACAATCTTTTTAACACCAATTATGCACAGTCTGTCCTAATCAATGCAACCGGATTTGGTGGTGCTGCGCCACGTTACTTTTATCCCGGGAACGGGAGAAACTATTTTACAGGAATGCGATTGAATTATTCTTTTTAACTAACTTATCTTTAATAAGGTAGAATTAGAATACGATGACCGAAAAAGAGAAAATGCTTAATGGTGAACCCTATAACTCTAGAGACCCAGAGTTACTAAAGCAATACCATAAAGCCAGAGCAATACTAAAAGCCTATAATAACCTAGATTCTACTGAGCTTCAAGAGCGTTCAAATCTTCTAAAAAGTCTATTTGAAAAGATGGGTAATGCAGTTTGGGTTGAAGCTCCATTTTTTTGTGATTATGGTGAACATATTTCAATTGGAGAAAATACATTTATTAATGCCAATTGTATTTTTATTGACGATAATAAAATAAATATCGGAGCTAACGGACTTATTGGTCCACATGTTCAAATTTATACTGCCGAACATCCATTAAAAGCTTCGGAGCGAATTATTAAGTCTGAAGAAGGAACACACTACCTAACATCTACCAAACCAGTAAAGATTGGGCGTAATGTTTGGATTGGAGGTAACTCCGTTATTTTTCCTGGTGTTACTATTGGCGATAATGTTACTATTGGAGCAGGTAGTATTGTAACAAAAGACATTCCGGATAACGTATTAGCTTTCGGTAATCCATGTAAAGTACAGAAACAACTTTAAATATGAGTTACACACCTATTAACTACATTGAATTTAAATCAACTGACCTTAAGGCAACAAAAACATTTTATTCCCAAGTTTTCGGTTGGTCATTTACAGATTATGGCGATAGATATACCGCTTTTTCAGATAGTGGAGTTGAAGGTGGTTTTGAATTAAGTAATGAACCCATCACAAATGGAGTTTTGGTAGTCTTGCACCATTTAAATCTTATAAATATTAAAGAGAAAGTGCTAAAAAGTGGTGGAAAAATTTCTGTAGATATTTTCTCTTTTCCAGGCGGGAGTCGTTTTCAGTTTTTAGACCCTTCGGGTAATGAATTAGCAGTTTGGTGTAAAGAATAAAAAAAGCATCCTGATTTTCATCAGGATGCTTTCTCTTTCATAGCAATTTTAGATCTTAATTCAAATCAAAACGATCTAAGTTCATCACTTTAGTCCATGCGGCAACAAAATCTGCTACAAATTTGTCTTTAGCATCATCTGTTCCGTAAACCTCAGCAATTGCTCTTAATTCTGAATTAGATCCAAAAATCAGGTCTGCACGGGTTCCAGTAAAGGCAACATTACCTGTGATTCTATGACTACCTTCAAAATAACGATCGTCATCTGATGTTGCTTTCCAAGTATAGGTCATATCTAATAGATTACTAAAGAAATCATTAGTCAAACTACCCACATTGTCAGTGAACACTCCGTAGTTCGATCCATCATAGTTTGTTCCTAAAACACGAAGACCGCCTACTAAAACAGTCATTTCTGGTACTGTTAAAGTCAATAGGTTTGCACGATCTATCAATAAATCTTCCGCAGCAACCTGTAAATCACCTTTAATATAGTTTCTAAAACCGTCTGCTAAAGGCTCTAAGTAATTAAAAGATTCTATATCCGTTTTTTCCTGAGTAGCATCTCCACGACCTTGGGTAAATGGAACTTCAACTGTATGACCAGCATTTTTGGCCGCTTCTTCAACACCAACACTACCCATTAAAACAATTAAATCTGCCATAGAAACCTCAGCACTAAATTCGTTTTGAATTGCTTCAAGAACAGTTAAAACCTTATTTAGTTCAGCTGGGTTATTAACTTCCCAACTACGTTGTGGTTCTAATTGAATTCGAGCACCATTAGCCCCGCCTCTTTTGTCAGAACCTCTAAACGTTGAAGCAGAAGCCCAAGCCGTACTTACCATTTGCGAAACAGTCAAACCTGAAGCTGCTATCATATTTTTCAACGACGTTATATCTGCATCACTTAAAGTATACCCTACTTTAGGAATTGGATCTTGCCATAATAATTCTTCGCTTGGTACCTCAGGGCCTAAATAACGATCTACAGGACCCATATCTCTATGTGTTAGTTTGTACCAAGCACGAGCAAAAGCATCTTCAAACGCCTTATGGTCTTCATGAAAACGTTTAGAAATTTCCAAATAAGCAGGATCAGTTTTCAAGGCAATATCTGCGGTCGTCATCATTAATGCCTGTGTTCCATTACCTCCAGCTGAAGGCGCCATTTTTGCTTTTGACGCTGCAGTTGGTGTCCATTGATGTGCACCAGCAGGGCTTTTTGTTAATTCCCAATCGTAATTTAGAAGCACATCAAAATAATCAGCATCCCATTGTGTTGGGTTTGGTGTCCAAGCTCCTTCAATACCACTTGTTATGGTATCTTCTAAAACCCCACTTTTATAAGAGTTTTTCCAACCTGTACTCATTTCTTCAATCGAAGCTCCGGCCGGTTCAGCACCTACATATTGGTTCGGGTCTGCAGCTCCATGAGCTTTTCCAAAAGTATGTCCCCCTGCAACCAAAGCCACAGTTTCTTCGTCGTTCATAGCCATACGTCCAAAGGTTTCACGAACATCTTTCGCCGAGCCCATTGGATCAGGGTTTCCGTTTGGACCTTCTGGGTTAACATAAATCCAACCCATCATAACTGCTCCAAGATGACCTTCTAATTCCCCTTCTTCATAACGCTCTTCATTAGCGCCCCATTCCGTTTCGCTACCCCAATACACGTCTTGCTCTGGTTCCCAAATATCTTCTCTACCACCGGCGAAACCAAATGTTGGGAAACCCATAGATTCTAAAGCACAATTACCTGCAAGAATCATCAAATCAGCCCAAGAAATTTTATTACCATATTTCTTTTTAATCGGCCATAATAATAACCGAGCCTTATCTAAATTTCCATTATCAGGCCAGCTGTTAATTGGAGCAAAACGTTGGTTACCACCACCGGCCCCACCGCGGCCATCACCTACTCTATAGGTTCCAGCACTATGCCAAGCCATACGAATCATAAATCCACCATAATGGCCATAATCAGCAGGCCACCAATCTTGTGAATTGGTCATTAAATCAGTTACTTCTTTTTTCAAAGTAGCGAAGTCGACACTATTAAATGCTTCTGCATAGTCAAAATCTTCACCCATTGGATTAGACGCAACTGAATGTTGACGTAGAATATTTAGTTTAAGTTCATTCGGCCACCAATCACGGTTCTTAACCCCTTGACCACCTGTCTTTTTTGTTGTACCTGCGAAAAATGGACATTTATTGATGTCTCCATTTCCATTGTGCGGATCGCTCATAATATGTTGATTTTTGTTTTATTTATTCTTTGAGATGTTTAAAAATAAGGCTCTTATTTCTGAATTGAACTTCACTTTTATTTTTTTGCGTTATGTTAACATTGGAGATGTCTATAGTAGATCTATAAAGAATTGTTTTTGACTATCTTAGAAGCAAAGATATTCAATCCAATGGGATGCCATTAAAAACTATCATTACACTTATTATTTTAGTTTGTTCAACTAAAATTTCTTTGGGACAGGTAAACTCGGTTAGCGCTCTAAAATTTAATTTGGAAAAAGATTTACTGATAATACAGTATGATTGTAAAACTGATGTTGATGATTTACATTCAATTGCTGCATTTGCTACTTTAGTTTCTCATTCTAAATATGAAAATTTAAACTACCATGCTGTAGCTGGTACATATGGAATGCAAAATGGCTTATATGTGCCACCTAACAAATTGTTTGCGCTAGCATTTGGTGAAAACTGGAGCGACGCCCATAATTCTTATGAAAAGGCTTTGGAAACCGTAACCCAACTCGGACTAAAAACATTAAAATCAACTGGTTCTTTATGGATTGCTGAAGCGGGACAATCAGATTTTACTTTTGATGTTATCAAAGCACTTCAACTTGCACTTCCAAGTTTTGATAACAAACGTATTCACGTGGTTCAACATAGTGATTGGAATGAAGAGGTCACAACGCCCGAAAAGTTAGACTTTGTCAAATCATCAATTACCTATTATAAAATCCCTGATGGTAATGCCACAAAAAATGGCACTCCTGGTTTTCGTACTGAGGAAATTATTCCTTGGTCCGATAGCATTAAGGGTGAGAATTTATCTCAGGTATGGAATCTTGCCATAAAGCTGGGAAACCAATATAATGGAAAAGACAATCGCTATTTGAATAAAGCAATTGAAAAAGGGAGTCTTGATTTCTCTGATTTTTCAGAGGTCTGTTGGATTCTTGGTTTAACAGACATCGAAGATGCCAACGCTTATTTTAAATATATTTCCGAAAAGGATTGAATTACAATTTAAATGCGTTGCAACCACTCCCGCATATCCACTTCTTTGGCAATAATACCTTTTACCTCATCAAATTGAACACGTTGTTGTTCCATAGTATCCCGATGACGAATGGTAACGGTTTCATCTTCTAGAGTTTGATGATCTACTGTAATACAAAATGGCGTACCATTAGCATCTTGTCTGCGATAACGACGCCCTACGGCGTCTTTTTCATCATAGGTCACATTAAAATCCCATTTTAAATCATCAACTAACCTCTTCGCCACTTCGGGTAATCCATCACGTTTCAACAAAGGTAAAATGGCGGCTTTGGTCGGTGCCAAGACCGCTGGTAATTTTAAAACCGTTCTGGTCGTATTGTTCTCTAGCTCTTCTTCTTTTAAACTATTGCTAAAAACGGCTAAAAACATTCTATCTAAACCAATGGAAGTTTCTAAAACATAAGGAACGTAACTCTTATTTTCTTCTGGGTCAAAATACTGTAGTTTTTTACCTGAATGTTTTTCGTGCTGACTTAAATCAAAATCCGTTCTGGAGTGGATTCCTTCCAATTCTTTAAACCCAAATGGAAACTTGAATTCAATATCAGAAGCAGCGTCGGCGTAATGCGCCAATTTCTCATGGTCATGAAAACGATAACTTTCTTCTCCCATACCCAAAGAAAGATGCCAGTTCATGCGTTTCTCTTTCCATTTCTCATACCATTCTTGCTGGGTACCTGGCTTGATAAAATATTGCATTTCCATCTGTTCAAATTCACGCATTCTAAATATAAACTGCCTAGCAACAATTTCATTACGGAAGGCCTTACCTGTTTGAGCAATTCCGAAAGGAATCTTCATTCTTCCCGTTTTTTGAACATTCAAGAAGTTTACAAAAATACCTTGAGCCGTTTCTGGACGTAAGTATAAATCCATTGCCGAATCAGCTGAAGCTCCTAATTTAGTTCCAAACATTAGGTTGAACTGCTTTACATCAGTCCAATTTCGAGAGCCAGAAAGAGGGCAGGCAATTTCTAATTCTTCAATTAAAGCTTTGACATCAACTAAATCTTCATTTTCCAATGATTGCCCTAGTCTCTTTAATATTCCGTCTGCCTTTTTTTGATAATCAACTACACGAGCATTGGTTTCTAAAAATTGTTTTTTGTCAAAACTATCACCAAATCGTTTAGCAGCTTTCTTTACTTCTTTTTCAATCTTGGCTTCAATTTTGGCAACATAATCTTCAACCAAAACATCAGCTCTATATCTTTTCTTAGAGTCTTTATTGTCAATTAACGGGTCGTTGAACGCATCAACATGGCCAGAAGCTTTCCATGTAGTCGGATGCATAAATATTGCAGAATCTAGGCCGACTATATTATCATTAAGCTGAACCATCGCTTGCCACCAATATTCGCGTATATTTTTTTTGAGCTCCACTCCATTTTGAGCATAGTCATAAACTGCGCTTAAGCCATCATAAATCTCACTTGATTGGAATACATAACCGTATTCTTTTGCATGTGAAATTACCTTTTTGAAAATGTCTTCTTGATTTGCCATTGGGCAAAAATAGTACAATGACTAAAAAGAGCGAAGTTTTATTTTAACTGAAATTCCGAAGAAGAAAGCAGGCGCTCATCTTCAAACACATTTAAGGTATAAATACCAGGTTCTAATGAACCTTCTGGGACTGTTATAGCATCGCAAACACTAATTTCTTCGCCTAAATAAATTACCTCAGTGCGCTTGCTATAAGTGTTCCCACTAACATTAACCAGGTTTGCATTATCTTCTATAACCTTCATGTCTGGATTTAAAAACTGCAGGTAAACTACCTTAACCTCACCTTTATCATTAGGGTTAGCTAAAATGGTCACACAACCTCTCAATTTTTCTATGGTAGACGCTTTATTGGTATTTAATGGACGACCAGCACGTAAGCGAAAACCTTTGCCTTCAGCATTCTCCATTTTAAGGTAGCTCTTGACCTTTAATTCTTTAGCTAATTCTTGATTCTTTTTTCGAACCAATGCCTCGGCCTCTTGCAATGAGCTTGTTTTACCTCGCAATTCTTGAATCTCGCGTCGTGTGCGCTCGTATCGCTCCGTCAACAAACCATTATTGTAACGAAGAAAATTATTTTTAAGCTTTAGGCTATCAAACTTGGCTTCTAGTAAACGAAGTGCTTTTTGACTTTCTCGAAGTTTTGCAATATTAAAATTTAACCTTCCGACGGAATCCAATAGAGTTTGTACTTCGAATCGTGAATCGCGAAGTTCAATCTCATTAATTTCATTCTCTCCAGAAAGTCTATCAACTTCTGCCTTCATTAAGGTCATATCTTTTACCAAAAGTCTTTTTTCGTCTTCCAAATAACTCATTTGATTCTGCGACTGCGCATAACTATAATAGAAAGCTATGGACATAGCAATTATTACTGCGACCAAAGCAGCCATAATTATTTTGTAGTTGAAAGTAGTATCTTGAGACTCCATTTAAGGTGAATAGTAGGTAAAAGGTATGTTTGGCATTAAGCTTTCAAAGATAATAAACGATATTAACTCAATACTATTGCCACCTATCTGTTTTGGATGTAATGCACAATTAATCAGAGGAGAGCACATTTTATGTACCGTTTGTCGACATGATTTACCGATTACCGATTACAATTTTAAAGAAGAGAACGAGATTGACCGTATTTTCTATGGTCGAACTCGGATTAAAAAGGCATCATCCATGCTTTTTTTCTCAAAAACAGGTATCGTTAAAAATCTACTGCACTATTTAAAATACAAAAATCAGGAGGATATCGGTGATTTTTTAGGAAACTGGTATGGCGAAATACTACTTGAAAAAGGAGATTTAATGGATATTGATATTGTACTACCTGTGCCTTTGCATCATAAAAAACTTCAAGAGCGTGGATATAATCAAGTCGAAAAGTTTGGAAAACAACTTGCCAGTCATCTTAACGCCAGGTATATGAATGATGTTCTCATTAAAACAGCGAATACCAAAACTCAAACAAAAAAGACAAGACTCAAACGATGGCAGAATAATGAAGACTTATATAAAATAAGAGATTCAGCTTTTCTCAAAAACAAAAAAATACTTTTGGTTGACGATGTTATTACTACAGGAGCTACTATTGAAATATGTGCTTTTGCATTAAATAAAACTAAAGGTGTTGAACTATATGTGGCTACAATGGCAATGGTACCTAAAGCAATGAATTAACTTTATTGGTAATCGAATAAATTGTTTCTTTGTTCAAGAATTCGTTTTTGTTCTATGGTTTTTTTAAGAAAATTATTAAGTCTATCATTCTTATTGTTAGTTGTTCTTGCCTTTTGGCAATGCGCAAAGAGAGGCACGCCTAGTGGTGGCGCTAAAGATTTAACACCGCCTGTTCTGCTGAAAACGGAACCAGAAAACCTCAGTACTAATTTTAATGCTAATACGATACGATTGTATTTTGATGAGTATATCAAACTTAAAGACGTTCAAAATCAACTGATTGTTTCACCGCCGCTTAAATACCTTCCAGAAATTAAGCCTCTCAGTGGGGCGAGCAAGTATATAGAAATTACAATTAAGGACACCTTAAGAGAAAATACAACGTACACCATAAACTTTGGACAAAGCATAGTTGACAATAATGAAGGTAATCCTAATAGTTTTTTAAGCTACGTGTTTTCTACGGGAGAATATATTGATTCTCTCACACTAACTGGTGCTGTTAAAGATGCGTTCAATAGAAAAGCTGAAGAATTTGTTAGTGTCATGCTTTATGCAATAGATAGCGCATATAATGATTCAACCATTTACAAATCGCCTCCAAATTATATAACTAATACCTTAGATAGTCTTCCATTTTTTCAGCTTCAATATCTCAAAGCCGGAAAATACTCTTTAGTGGGTATAACTGATAAAGCAAAAAATAATGTCTTTAATCAACGTTCCGATAAAATTGGATTTTTAACCGATACTATTACCATACCGACAGACTCGGTATATCTGCTCAACCTATTTATGGAGGAACCTGATTACAGTGTTCCTGTACCTACTTATGTAGCTAAGAACCGAATTCTATTCGGATATAATGGTGATGAAGTTGGTCCAAAAATAAAAGCATTGACTGAACTTCCAGATTCTGTTAAGACTAAAGTTTTAAAGGATAGAGAAAAAGACACACTGAATTACTGGTTAAGCCCTACAGATATTGATTCTATCATTTTTACGGTGACTAATGAAAAGTTGAATATTATTGACACTTTTACTGTCAAAACTAAAAAATTAGAAGTAGACAGTCTCAAGTTGAATGCTAGTCATAACCGTAAGATTGGCTTTGAAGACAAGTTTCATATTCTGAGTAATACCCCGCTGATAAAAATAGATACTTCGTTGATTCAAATAATGGATAAAGATTCTGTGTTCACACCTTTTGAAGCTCTTCTTGACACTATTAAGAATAAGGTTGATATTAATTTCGAAGTTATCGACAATCAACGTTATGCGATTGCCTTGATGCCTGGCGCAATCACCGATTTTTTTGGTACACAGAATGACACCTTAAAATATAATCCTAGTACAGGAAGCTATGCTGATTATGGCGACATGACTTTGAACTTGTCAGGGGCAGTAAGATACCCTGTAATAGTTCAGTTAACTAACGATAAAGGAGACATCATACGAGAAAAATTTGCGGAAGAACCTCAAGTTTTTCAATTCAACTACTTGGAACCAAGTCAATATAGTTTTCGAATTATTTTTGATGAGAATGGAAATAAAAAATGGGATACTGGTAACTATTTAGAAAAATTACAGCCTGAGGTAATAAAATATTATCCTGATTTTATTGATGTTAGGGCCTTTTCAACCTATAATGAGACTTTTATTATTGCCAATTAAACGCATCTCTATCATTTAAAAATTTAAGTTTATTTCGCGTTTTTTCAATATGACCTTTAGATAGCCTTGCATAAACTATTTCTTCCTTTTCTGAATAAGCTACTTGTTCACCCAAAACATTATAAACTGCCGAATGGCCTACATATTCATGACCAAGGCCATCGATTCCAATTCGATTTACACCAATACAATAACTCATGTTTTCAATAGCTCGAGCTTTTAAAAGAGCATCCCATGCATTAACTCTTAGTTTAGGCCAATTTGCAACATAAAGCAACACATCATAATCTTCGGTATTCCTTGCCCAAACAGGAAACCTCAAGTCGTAACATATGAGTGGACAAATTTTGAAACCTTTGTATTCTACCATTAACTTTTCTATTCCTGACTGATAAACCTCATGTTCACCTGCCAATGTAAACGTATGCTTCTTGTCATAAGTACAGTAAGTTCCGTTTGGAAAGACAAAAAATAACCTATTAAAAAAGTTGTCGTTTTCTTGAAAAACTAAGCTGCCTGTAAGAGCAGCATTCTTTTCTTTAGCTAAATCTTGCATCCATTGCAGAGTTTTTAAACCTTCGTCTTCATAAATGTTTTGAGGTTGCATAGTAAAACCCGTGGTAAACATTTCAGGAAGAACAATCAAATCAATGGCAGAGGTAATTTGGGTTAATTTCTCGGAAAAAGATATTCTATTTGCTACAGGGTTCTCCCAATTTAGATGTGATTGTATCAAAGCAATATGTAAGTTTTCATCCATGCTTATTAATCAACATAAACTTCTAAAATATCGTTTTTAGCCATATCAAATAACTGGTTCAATTGAGACGCTAATATTCTCTCTTCAGAAAGTTCAGGTAAATTATCTAATGAAAAATAAGCCGCTCCTGTCATATCAAATCCCGGTTCTAATTTGCCACCTATGGCCTTGCAGAAAAACATTAATTTATAAATGTAATAGGGTTCTGCAGGATGCTCATGTCTTTGCTTATCGTAAATAGCCAATAAACGCACAACCTCAACATCAATGCCGGTTTCTTCCTTAATTTCTTTAATGACTACTTCTTTTGGTGTATTCCCAATATCTGCCCAACCCCCAGGTATGGTCCATTTATTGTCCACACTTTCCTTCGCCATCAAAATCTCATCTTTTTCATTGATTACCAAACCTCGCACATCGACTTTTGGTGTTGGATAATCAATTTGTGGAAGAAAAAAACTATCCAATTTGGCAAATGTCTCGTTCGAAAGATGAGCCATCAGTTTTAAACTGATATCTTTTAATTCTTCATAACGTTCAATATCGTAAGGTACATCTGTATATATCAAACCAATATCAGCAATGTCTTTTAACCTTTTTACAGCATCTAGCTGCTCTTTTGGACTCATAATTCCTAATTGTACTTTTCTAAAAGTTTAATAAGTTCAGTCGCTTCTTGCATATTAGCATGATCAAGTGCTGTCTGACCTCTGGCATCTTTGGTTTTGATATCTGCGTTATGTTCAAGTAATAATTTTGCGATTTCAAGACGATTGAAGGTCGCTGCATAAATCAAACAAGTAGCTCCCATGGCATTAATATGGTTGACGTTTGCGCCTTTTGCAATTAATTTTTGAGCAATTTCAATATATCCCTTAAAACAAACGCCCATTAAAGCCGTATTACCTGAACCATCTTTGGCATCAACTTCAATTCTCTTTTCTAACAAAAAATCAGCTATATGTCCCTGATTATAATATGTTGCAAGTATCAACGGTGTTGAACCTCGATCATCTACACTACTTATTAAATGCGGATAATTAATTGATAGTTCCTTTATTTTTTCAAGATCCCCTGTTCTTATCGCACTAAAAAAAAGCTCTACGTTTGTCATGATGTGATATGATAATTTGAAGGTATAAAAAAGTAATCAATCTCTAATACCTGGAGTAAAATCTTCAGGTGCATTTTGTGGTAGATTTACTGTTCCGCTATTGCCAGAGTCGTTAAAAATTATCCACTCTGAAAAAGTATAATTTGAATTAGCTTGATTTATATTTGAAATTCTGACAGCTTTGCCATCTTCAAACTCGTGATTAGTATTTGAACCATCTTCACCAATAATACCAAAAACATCAATCACAGTTCCAAAAGGGTCTACCAATTCTAAATTATCATCTCCATTGGAATCCGCCGGGCTATTTGTTCCGACCGTTAAATCGGGAACAAAACCATAAATTAATTCAAACTCTTCAGAATTTGGTGAAATCACTAAAGTGCTCTCCCCTTCAATAATAAATCCACTTAAATCAATTGTCGAACTTATCTCAGAATTAGCATTAGTGTAACGACGAATAGTCCATTTATTTAAATCAAAAGCTTGCGAAGAAGCATTATAAAGCTCTATAAATCGTGCTCCTGCATTGTTATTTGGGTCCGCTAACTCCGAAAAAAATATTGAGGTTGATGTAAATTCCGTTATGATTTCTTCACAACGTTCTAGTAAAAAGTCTATATCATTTAGATCTCTAATCGCAATGAAGTAATCATCATTTTCTCTTAATAATACCCCTGTAATACTGCCATTACCTTCAGGTAATATTACGTCTTGAAAATCAGAAAAACCACTGTTCAATAGCATAAGTTCATTTTCAGAGCAATCTACTAAAGTACGTTCCGTCTCTTCAAGGGCGATTGCGAATGATTCGCCTAATTCATCATCAATTACTTGAATATTTTCAAAACTTACTAAAGTATTTACTAAACTGGGATTAATATTGGCAATCTCTATTGGAGTTGAAGTTATATCAGTTACATCCTCACAGGCTAAAAATATATGCTCAGGTATCTGAAGCGCTGGTAATCTACCAACGGACACACTGCCAAATCCGGCAAATGTTCCTCCTAATTTAAATACATCTTTGCTTTTACCTAAGTACAAACCTTTAAGTTTAATTACAATTTTACTGCCTGGTTCAAAAAGCAAATAGGATTGTCTTAAATCGATTTCAATTTGAAAACCTTCTGAAGGGTTAGTTGGACGATCTTGAAAATGTAATACGCTAAAAAAATTACCTGCACTATCTGAAGACACCACATAGCCCTCTATTACTAAATCTTCTTGTATTTGTAATAATTCGCCTAAGTAAAGTGCTTTGACTTGTTCAAATGTGACATTTGCTTCTAAACCTTCAACACAATTTAAAGCTGGAGCATCAAAATCATTTGATTTTACACAAGAATAGCAAAAGACGAGGATTGCCAATAAAGGCAAATAAAAATTACGAAACATTTTAAGTTAATGGTGTCTTGTAAATGTATGAAATGTATTTACTTTTTAGTAACTCTCTTCATAAAGTCCAAAGCTTGTTGTTCAGCATAGCTTGAATTTTGCTTTCCCCAGAAACCAACATGACCTCCAAAATCAGGAACTTCCAAAAAAAGGTTTTTATTACTATCAGCTTCGTTAAAAGGATAACAAGCATCACCTAAAAACGAATCATTCTTTGCATTGAGCACCAAACTGGGTATCTTAATTTGAGGTAAAAATTGCTTGCAACTACATTTTTCATAATAATCTAAGGCATCTTTAAAGCCATGCGCTTGACTTGTATAGATATCATCAAAATCTTTTAAGGTATGAATGGACGATATTTCAGTGGTTGTTATTCTATCAGGAAATAATTTTTGCTTTTGCCTCAGTTTTGCAATTAAATGTTTTTTGAACCTTTTAGAATACAAAACATTCTTAGAATTCAAAAGCTCATCACAAGCACTTTTTAAACTGCAAGGCACTGAAACCCCTACCGCTGCCTTTATATGATTTGGAATGTGATTTCCTTCACCTAAATATTTTAAAATAAGATTACCACCCAGACTGAAACCCATTAAATAAATTTCATCATAAGATTTATTCTTTAGAATATGTTCAACAACGCAAACAACATCTTCCGTTGCACCTGAATGATAAGAACGATAAAGTCTATTAAGTTGACCGCTACAGCTTCTCAAATTAACAGCACAAGTATCAAAACCGTTTTGTGTAAATTTTTTTGCACTACCTGCAATATAATGTCGTTGAGCATCACCTTCTAAACCATGAAAAAGCAGTACTACTTTCTTGGTAGGTAAAACACTCTCGCTCCAATCAAGGTCCAAGAAATCATTATCTGGAGTTTCAATACGTTCTCTCTTTTGAACTAATCCACTGATTTTTCTAAAGACTCCGGAATAAATTGTAGAAAAGTGACCATTTCTAAACGGAAAAGGAGGTTTGTAGTTTGATGGTATTAATGGCATTAATACAATATGTTATGCATTGGCTTCGTCTTTTCTGGAAGATTTTCTTCATCTAACATATCTCGCAAATCAATCTCGATAGTTCTACAAAGCGCAGTCATGGGCACATCATTAATGCGACCTTCAAAAGGGTCTTCGCTATTACTTCCAACTTTTTCCATAGTTGTAAACATCCAAGAGATAAGCACGGAAAAGAAAATCATCAATACGATATACCACCAATTATTTCCTTCATCTAATTGGGCTAGTTGGGTCTCAAATACGTTTAATAAACCTAAAGGAAGTAAAAGCACAAATATCCATGTAAAGACTGTACTAAAATAAGCATACTGTCTAGGGAAAGGAGTGTTCTTAATACGTTCACATTTACCTTGAAGATTATACATTTCTTCAAGATTGTTATGGAAAACCTGTTTATCAAATTCTGTAATTTTACCTTCCGCTAATAAGCTCTTAAGTTGTAAAGCCTGATTCTTGATTAAATGTGTTGCCACATTTTTTCTATTTTCTAAGTCTTGAACCTCTTTTGGGTCTAACAAAACGTCAAATCCATTACAAACTGGATTTCGCTCTCCATGCTTATCGAACATACGCTCAACAGAACGATTTTCTTTAATGGAAAAACTATTAGGTTGTCGCAATTGTATGCGTAATGCATTAATCCACGCAATTTGTCTATAAATCAAAGTTATTTGAGCTGCACGGTCATTTTCTACATAACTAAGAACATTATTGGCCCAAGTTCGGGAGTAGTTTACAATCCCTCCCCATATTTTTCGGCCTTCCCAAAATCGGTCATAACTCTGACTGTTTTTAAAACCTATGTAAAATGCTACAGCAATACCAATAACGGAAAGTGGCTGAAAAGGAATATCTATATGCTTCCAATCTAAAATATGATATAATGAAAAAAGTAGTGCTGCATAAAGGGTGAAGAAGATTAGGTTTTTCCATGCGAAGCGCATGATTATACCCCAGCTTATATTTCGTTTGATGTACATTATAAATTGATTAGTAAATTAAACTACCAATTTACGAAGAACAGACTTTATTTTAGTTCTTAGGATAACGTTCTAGCAAATTATATTGTTCTTCAATAGCCTCTTTGAATTCAGATTTAAGTTCGTTCACTAAATCAGCGACGGGCATAGTTTTATCAATTGTTGTTACTCCTTGACCTGCCGACCAAATTGTTTTCCAAGCTTTGGCTTCAGTATCCAATTCTTTTCCGAAATCAATTTTAGTATCCTTTTTTAAATCTTCTTCAGTGATACCTGCAGCTTTCAGACTAGCACCCAAAAAATTAGCATGAACTCCAGATATGGCGGCAGTATAGGTAACATCACTAGCACCTGCAGCGATAATCATATCTTTATATTCTTGAGGAGCTTTACTTTCATTTGCGTTAATAAAACGTGTACCCATATATGCCAAATCAGCACCCATTTGCATTGCAGAAGCAATATCTCTTCCTTTTGAAATACAACCTGATAACAGAATAGTTTTATCAAAGAATTTTTTGACTTCAGCAACCAAGCTCATTGGATTTATTGTTCCGGCATGACCACCTGCACCGGCTGCAACTAAAATTAATCCGTCGACCCCAGCGCCAGCAGCTTTCTCAGCATGACGTTTTTTAATCACATCATGAAAAACCAACCCTCCATAACTATGAATGGCATCAATCACCATTGAAACTGCACCGAGTGAGGTTATTACTAATGGTACTTGATGTTTAATACACAACTTAACATCAGCTTCTAACCTCGGGTTAGTAGGATGAACAATCAGATTAACCCCGAAAGGAGCCGCTTTTTTACCAGTTTCTTCTTCCCAATTTTTAAGTTCAGATTTTATTTCAATGAGCCATTCTTCAAAGCCTTCACTAGTCCTTTGGTTTAAAGCAGGAAAAGTACCAACGATTCCGTTTTTACAACATTCAATAACCAATTTTGGACCTGATATTAGAAACATAGGTGCTGCAACAGCAGGTAATGAAAGGTCTTTAATAAAAGATGCTTTTTGACTCATAAGTTCTAATCTTAAGTTGTTGATAAATCTACCACTTTTTTAGTGCGGTCTTCAAATCTATACTATTTTTGAAAAATATTATGCATGCATAGCAAAATTAGTCATTATGTTTTTAAAAGAATTTGAAATTCGCTGGAGTGATATTGATGCCAATCGCCATTTGGCAAATTCTGCTTATGTACAATATTCTGGGCATGCTAGAATGTCGTACTTAGCTCAACTGAGCTTCAATCAAAAAAGCATGGCAAAACATCAAATAGGACCTGTAGTATTTTATGAACATATCTATTATTTTAAAGAGGTTTTTATAGGAAAACCTATTCAAGTATCTACGGAACTAAAGGGAATGAGTGCAGACGGAATGTTTTTTGAATTTCATCATGATTTTTACGACTCAATTGGAAAAAACTTTGCACACTCAGAAATGATGGGGGCTTGGATAGACTTAAAAGCAAGAAAATTAAGCATATTACCAGATGAATTTATGTCGGCTGTAGCTAAAATTGAACGTGCCGATGACTTTAAAGTATTGACCAAAGAAGATACCCGAAAATATGCTAGAATACCTAAGGATTTAAAGTGACTAAGGTAAAAATCAAAAATTACCATTCTTCTTAAACCATACTTTTTTGGTCTAACCTGTAAAGAGTTACAGTATCAAGGAAAAACTTTTAAGAATTGTTCAAATTCATTTTAAGATGTTTAACTTCATATGGTTGAAAACCAAACTCAATTCATCCTCATGAAAAATAAACTGTGGTTATTTCTTACCGTTTTAACTCTTATTTTTTATGGCATTGCAGGGTATCATTTTTTGACGGGTTGGCCTCCTTTTATAATGATGATGATTGGGATGTTTTTAGGACTTGCAGTTTCAACAATTGCCTATGGGTTCATAAGGCTAATTAATACCCAAGTCAAAAGAATACCCGCTAACTATATTGTTCCTATTCTCAGTACAATAATTGGTTTGTGTATTTTGAGGTTTATTGGCTTCGGTTGGCCAGCCTTGGTTTTCTTAACCATCACTGCATTAGGTATATTATTCTGCAGTGTTCTATTTTGGTTTTTAAAGAAAAAATCCCCTTTTTCAGGAGTTATTTTGGGGATTTTAGTTGTGGTAATAGGCCTCGTTTTTTTTGTATTGATAAACCCAGGTTCAGACCCTTTCGAAAACAAGTTGCCTTTAATGCTCTCACCAAACCAAAATAGCATTATAGATGATTTACAACTTGAAAATCCCACAGCTCTCGGACCTTACGAAGTAAGGGAATTTACTTATGGTAGCGGCAAAGATGTGCAGCGAAAAGAATATGCACATGAGGTAACCTACAGAACTAATACGGTAAATGGTAAATGGCTTATACCGGATTGGAAGGGTAAAAAGAAAAAATGGCGAGAACGATATTGGGAGTTCGGTCCGGAGAATTTTCCTTTAAATGGAAGAGTTTATATGCCAGAAGGGCAAGGCCAATTTCCGTTGATCTTAATCGTACATGGCAACCATAATATGATTGATTATTCTGATAATGGATATGGTTATTTAGGAGAAGTTTTGGCCAGCAGAGGATTCATCACAGTATCAGTCGATGAGAATTTTTTAAATGGGCATTGGTCCGGTGATTTCAGAGGGAAAGAAATGCCCGCTAGAGCTTGGTTGCTATTAAAACATCTTGAACAATGGCAACGTTGGAATTCTGATGAAAATCATTATTTGAGAGACAAAGTCGATATGAACAATATTATGCTTGTAGGGCATTCAAGAGGTGGTGAAGCGGTTGCTATAGCTGCTGCATACAATGAACTCCCGTATTTTCCAGATAATGCAAAAGAGAAATTTGATTTTAACTTTGGTATTAAGGGTATCGTAGCAATAGCGCCAACTGACTATAGGTACCATCGAAAAATAAGCTTAAAAAATTTGAACTTTTTAAGTCTTCAAGGTTCCTATGATTCTGATGAAGTTAGTTTTTGGGGTATGCGCGCCTACCGAAGATTAAGATTTACAGATTCAATTTCTAGGTTTAAGACCGGTGTTTACATTCACCATGCAAATCATGGTCAGTTCAACTCTACTTGGGGTAAATCGGATTTTGGAGCACCTGCTAAATGGCTATTAAATTTAGCTCCATTGTTGGAAGGTCAAGAGCAACAAGAAACTGCCAAAGTCTTTATCAATGCGTTTGCTGAGGCCACACTTAAAAACAATCAAGACTATAAAACTATTTTCAAAGATGTTGCAATTGCGAAAGAATGGTTGCCAAACGAACAATACCTCACCCATTTTGAATCGTCAGACTTTAAAATTATTGCCGATTTTGAAGAAGATATTAATATCAATACTGCAAGGGATAGTTCTAAACTACTAGCCAACAACTTGGCCTTTTGGAAAGAAGAAAATTTAAATACTCGTGATAACAATTCTCAAGAGAATAATGTTGTGGTATTGGGATGGGATAAAAAAGATTCGCTCAATACTGAGGAGATAGCTTCTTATGAACTAACACTATCAGAAAAGCATAAGTCCTTTTTTGATAGGGAGTCAACCTTACAATTCACTTTGGGTGCCGGAAACCACGAATTATTAAACCCAAACCAAAAGGATAAAGAAAAAAATAAAAGAGAAGTACCACAATTAGATTTTACTATTCAATTAACCGACGAACAAAAAGAAACTTCTTCAATTAGTGTTAGCGCTATTAAAGTCATTCCGAAGCCCTTAAAAACTCGTTTTACAAAATTTAAATTTTTAGATAAAGAAATGATTGGCGAAGATTGGGAAGTTCAGTTACAGACCTATCACTTGTCATTAAATACCCTCACAGATAAGAATTCTGAATTGAACTTAGAAACTGTGAAGAGCTTAAAATTTATATTTGACCAAACGCCTTATGGGGTAGTTGTTTTAGATGAAATTGGGGTTTCGTCAAATTGAAAGGGGTAGAATACTTTTAAATACCATGTTAGGCCTTTACTTTTTTACTGGCCAAATACACACCAATCAGCACCAAAGCCGTAGCCCCTATTTTTACAATAGTAAGCGAATCTTTACCGGTCAGTAATGCGAAAATAATACCGAATATGGGCTGCACATAAATAAAAGCCCCTATAGTAGAAGCTTTAAGTTCTGTCATGGCAAAAATGTTGAACAAGTAGGTCATAAAAGTGGTACATACAATTACAAAAGCCACCACGCCATAAACCCAAAGCGGCATTGTAGTCCATTCAATTTCTAAAAACTGGGGTAATGTTATGGGAAGATTTATAATAACTGCAATTGTAAACAACCATTTCATTAAAGTGAATGGATGGTATTTTTCTAATAATTTTTTAGCAACTATTAAATAAGAACCGTAAGCTGTGGCGTTCATTATAAACAAAAAATTGCCTAAAGGAATATTCGGAGCATCTTGTCGTAACTCCGCTCCAAAAAGCACTAAAGAAACAGCCCCGATAAAACCAAGTGCAATACCCAAGCCTTTATTTAAAGTAATTCGTTCTTTCAGAAAAAATGAAGACAAAACAACAACAATGATAGGGCTAATTGTGACTAATACAGCACTATTAATCGGTGTAGACAGTTCTAATCCTTTAAAAAAAGAAAGCATATTAATGACCATCCCGAGTACAGCTGCCAAAAACATTCTAGCCCAATCCTTTTTATCTATCTTTTCTTTAGGTCCAAACAATGAAATACTCCAAAAAAGAATGGCCGCGCCCACTACACGAAGAAAAATGAAACCAAAAGGTTTTACATATGTTGGCATTACCCCTTTCGCTAGGGTGTGATTAATACCATAAATGGTCGTCGCCCCAATTGCCGCTAGCAGGGCTAGCGTTCTTTTGCTCATCCGTGCAATGCGGTTTTTGCACCTTCAACTTGTTTTTTGGCATTACCAATAAAAATTTTGTCATCAACAACAACTACAGGTCTTTTTAAAAACGTATAATGTTCTAAAATCAAATTCTTAAAGTCTAAATCGCCCAACTCTTGGTTATTTAATCCACGTTGGCGGAAAAGCATTGCTCTTCGGCTGAATAAATCTTCATAACTAGCTGTTAAAGCTCGCATTTCTTCCAATTCGTTCTCAGTTACTCCCTTAGATTTTATTTCGCGCAATTCAATACCGTCCAACGGTTCCAATGCTTTTAAGATTTTCTGACAGGTTTTACAGGTTTCTAGGTGGTATATTTTTTTCATTTTTAAGTAATTCTTATTCGTAAATTCTTATTATTTGTCCATTATCTTTTCCGAGAACGCTCCTAACATATCCGTTAACCACTTTTTTCATTGGAACCGGATTATGCCCCGGAAAATAGTCTCTATACTTTTCATAAGCGTCTTCAACCATTCCGGCTGAAACAACATTCACCCGCACACCATTTTCTATCTCTAAAACTACCGCTTTTACAAAGCTATGAATTGCTCCGTTCACCATGGCAGCACTTGCCGTTTTAATTACAGGATTATCTGCCAAAATACCTGTTGTTAGCGTAATAGAACCCCCTGATTTTAAATAGTTTTGTCCAATGCGTACTAGATTAACTTGGCCCATGAGCTTGCTTTTAAAGCCGATATAATAATCTTCCTCAGTAAGGTCATTAAAATTGGCCCATTTCGCCTCACCAGCTGCACAGATTATAGCGTCGACTTTACCTAGATTTTTAAACATAGTTTCTATAGAAGCACTATCTGCTATATCCACCTTGATATCAGCATTTTTTCTTCCTGCTACAATAACTTCATGCTCGGCTTTAAAGTGTTTGGTTAGCGTATTACCTATTGTTCCGTTACCTCCAATGATTAAAATTTTCATACCATTTAGTTTAGTGCAAAATCAATTGCCATTTGCGAGTGAACCAAAGTTGTATTGAATGTTGGAAGAGCAACTTCTTTATCTGGAATCAATATAGGAAGTTCGGTACATCCTAAAATCACGCCTTCCACACCTTGGTTTTGCAATTTTGAAATAATGTTTAAGCATTTTTCTTTAGCATCTGTCGTAAACTTTCCTTTTACCAGTTCGTTATATATAATGTCTTGCAGAAAAACACGATCTTCCAATTCAGGGATAATGACTTCAAGTCCATATTGATCTTCCAAAATTCTGGTATAAAAATCTTTTTCCATAGTGAATTGGGTTCCTAAAAGTGCAATTTTCTGCAACCCCTGTTCTTCAATGGCTCTGCCCGTAGCATCTGCAATATGTAGAAAGGGCACGGTAATCGCATCTTTTATAGCATTACTTACCAAATGAATAGTGTTGGTACAAAGCACTATCATATCTGCACCTGCCTTTTCTAGCTTAGCCGCATGTATTGCCATAAGCTCTCCTATCGCATCCCAATTATCTTCAAACGAATATTTTTTAATTTCAGAAAAGTCGACAGAGCTCATGATAATTTTAGCTGAATGCGAGCCCCCTAGTTTTTGTTGTACTAACTTGTTTAGGTATTCATAATACACTTTTGAAGACTCCCAACTCATGCCTCCTATTAAACCAATTATTTTCATCTGTTATTTTATTTTTGACATTTCTTCAGCACCTAAAATCCTCAGTTTTAAAATCCAATTTAAAAAAGCTTTTAAAATACTTTTATGCTTTGCTTGTTCTTCTGTCTGACAATATATCGTATTTGTATTCATTTTTAGATTTCGCTATTTATAGATATGTTTAAAAAAAAATTACAACTCTTCCTTCAAACTTTTCATATAAGCCTGTATGACATCATCATTTCTTTTATAATATGTCCACTTACCATGCCTGGTAGGAATAACCAATCTTGCATTTTGCATACTATTCAAATAGGTTGAAATAGTAGATTGTGACAAACCTGTTTTATCTTGAATAAACCCAACACAAACCCCATCATCAAAATGATCAATATCTTGGTGGGGGGGGAAATTCGCTTCAGGATCTTTTAACCACTTTAAAATATCAACTCGAGTTTGATTTGATAAAATTTTACTTATTTCAACTATATTCACATTACAAACATACAAATTATATTTATATATCTAGAATTTTAGATATGTTTTAACAGAAACATTAATTCTTGGACAACTTATTTACTATTATCCGTCAAAATCGCAAAGGGTTATATAATTTTTTAAAGAACACTCCTAAAGAAGAACTATTTAAAATCCCAAAGGGATTTAACAATAATATTTGGTGGAATATTGCTCATGTAGTGGTTACGGAGCAAAAACTTATCTATGGACTCAGTGGCTTGCCTCTAAATATTTCACAAGATTTAGTCGCTAAATATCAAAAAGGAACTTCACCAAAAGAAAATCCTAGTGATGAAGAATTCGAATTGATTAAAACTTTGCTATTTAGTTTACCTGAAAAAACTGAAAAAGATTATAAAGCTGGTTTGTTTTCTTCTTTTAAACCTTACATGACAACGCCAAAAGTGCCTTTAAATAATGTCGATGATGCAATTGCCTTTAATATTTTTCATGAAGGTTTGCATCTGGGTAGTATTTTAGCTTTGGCAAGAGCGGTTAAAAACTAGTCCGTTATCAAAACATACCCTTCTTTTAGAAAAGAATTAACCTCATTGAATGGCAAAACCAATTCAATTGGCCCATCTGCATAAGAGGCTATCTCATATTGGTTATAAATAAGTTGGATTCCGTTTTCAGTAAAACCAATATTTTCGGGTAATTGGAAGGTATCATTAGTAAACATAAAACCCGTGCTATTGATATTAGTTTCTGTAGGAACGTTTTGTTTTATTCTAAAATTATTCTCAGTAAACGCGATAAATCCTTCAAAATCATGGAACAATTCATGATTCTCTAATTCTAGTCCTTTTTGCTTATCAAAATTTAAAAGCGTAGTAGCTTCATAACCATGGGCGCCGCCAGTAAAAGAATAAGAATTTAAAAGAATACTAATTAACCTATCATTCTCGAAAATAATTTCACCATTGAACTCAGCTTCCCATCCAACGGTTTCATCATTAAATTTACGTCTAAGTTCTTGGTAACTATTCGTAAATGATTTCATTGCACCGTCGATGGTGTTGACGTCTAGAGAGTCTTCAAATTTTAGAGCATATACTATTTCTTCTTTTAACGCTATATTGATGGTTTCTGCAATTCTTGTTTCATCTAATGCATGAGGAATTTCAATCTTAATCTCAGGACAAGCATCACACTTTTCGTTTTCGAGTTGTAGGTTTTCAAAAGTAAGTTTTGATTCCGTTTCACAACAAAGGTTCAGAACTAACAAAAAGATTAGGAGCACTATTTTTCTCATGAAAATTAAATATTTATCAAAAATAGACTTTGATTGAATACTCCGAAACTTAACGATACATTTGTATCATAATATTTTTAATATGAGTGATAAAGACTTAAAATTCAATAGTAAAACTATACATGGGGGTCAACAACCTGATGCTGCCTATGGTGCGGTCATGCCTCCAATATATCAAACCTCAACTTATGCGCAAACCACACCCGGCGGCCATAAAGGTTTTGAATATTCAAGAAGTGCAAACCCCACCCGTACGGCTTTAGAAAATTCTTTAGCTAGTATAGAAAATGGCAGCTATGGTTTGGCCTTTGGTAGCGGCTTAGCAGCAATTGATGCTGTTGTAAAATTATTAAATCCAGGTGATGAAGTAGTTTCAACTAATGATTTATACGGAGGCAGTTACAGAATATTCAAACAAATATTTGAAAAATTTGGTATCACCTTTCACTTTATAGGTATGCAGTCTATAGATACGATTGAGTCACATATCAATGTAAATACCAAATTAATTTGGGTTGAAACACCTACCAATCCAATGATGAATGTTATAGATATAAAAGGAGTTTCCGATTTGGCAAAAAAACACAACATACTTTTAGCTGTAGACAACACTTTTGCAACACCTTATTTGCAGCGGCCTTTAGACTTAGGGGCAGATATCGTAATGCATTCTGCAACGAAATATCTAGGAGGACATAGTGATGTTGTAGTTGGCGCTTTGATTGTAAAAGACAAAGACTTGGCCGATAAATTATATTTCATTCAAAATGCAAGCGGTGCTGTTTGTGGTCCAATGGATAGTTTTTTAACATTAAGGGGTATTAAAACACTTCATGTTCGCATGCAACGCCATTGCGAAAACGGAAAAGCAATAGCCGAGTATTTAGCAAATCATCCAAAAATCGGTAAAGTATATTGGCCTGGTTTTGAAAATCATGCAAATCATGAAATTGCTAAAACTCAAATGGATGATTTTGGAGGAATGATTTCCTTTGTGCCCAATGGAAGTAGCTATGATGAGGCCATTCAGATTGTAGAAAAACTAGAGCTATTCACCCTGGCTGAATCTCTAGGTGGTGTGGAGAGTTTGGCGGGTCACCCAGCTAGTATGACTCATGCTAGCATTCCTAAAGAAGAACGCGAAAAGAGTGGTGTTGTCGATTCTTTAATTCGATTGAGTGTAGGTTTAGAAGATGCTGAAGATTTAATAGCTGATTTAGAACAAGCCATTGGCTAAATTAATTTTTGAAACATTTTTAAATATTTGGTTTTTAAATTATACAAATAGCATAATTTTGCCGTTATATTCCTAATTCAATAAAATAGGTCTTTTTAATAGTTAAAGAATTAACAAATTAGCAATCCGTTTATGGAACAAAAAATAAAAGCATTTATGGACGAGGTTATTTCCAGAAATGGTCATGAACCTGAATTTATTCAAGCGGTACAGGAAGTTGCAGAAACTGTAATTCCATATATCGCCAAACAAAAAATTTATAACGGTAAAAACATTCTACTAAGAATGGTTGAACCTGAGCGTTTACTTTCTTTCAGAGTGGCATGGGTTGATGATGATGGTGAAATTCATGTGAACCGTGGGTATCGTATTCAAATGAATTCGGCGATTGGCCCTTACAAAGGAGGTTTACGTTTTCACCCAACTGTTAATGCTAGTGTATTAAAGTTTTTAGCTTTTGAACAAGTTTTTAAAAATAGTTTAACAACTCTACCAATGGGTGGTGGTAAAGGAGGCTCAGATTTTGACCCAAAAGGAAAATCTCATGATGAGGTAATGCGTTTTTGTCACGCCTTTATGCTAGAGTTGAATAGGCATATTGGCCCAAATACTGATGTCCCTGCTGGTGATATTGGTGTTGGTGCACGTGAAATTGGATTTTTATTCGGAATGTATAAAAAGATTCGTAACGAGTTTACAGGTGTTTTGACAGGTAAAGGACGTTCATGGGGTGGTTCTTTAATACGACCAGAAGCTACAGGATATGGTACCGTATATTTTGCGGATAGTATGTTAAAAACAAAGGGAGAATCTTTCGAAGGTAAAAAAGTAGTCATATCAGGTTCTGGAAATGTGGCTCAATATGCAGCTGAAAAGGTATTACAACTAGGCGGTAAAGTATTTACACTTTCTGATTCTGGAGGTTACATTTATGACAATGATGGTATTGATGATGAAAAGTTAGCTTTTGTAATGGATTTAAAAAACAACCGTAGAGGTAGAATCTCTGAATATGCAGATCAATATGCCTCTGCAACTTATCATAAAGGAAAGACACCTTGGGAAGTTAGTTGCGACATTGCCTTACCTTGTGCAACACAGAACGAATTGAATGGTGATGATGCAGCAACATTAATTAAAAATGGATGTATTGGTGTCGCTGAAGGCGCCAATATGCCTTCTACACCTGAAGCTATCCATGCGTTTCATGAAGCAAAAATTCTTTTTGCTCCAGGAAAGGCTTCTAATGCTGGAGGGGTTGCCACTTCTGGACTTGAGATGTCACAAAATTCACTACGAATTAGCTGGACCCGTGAAGAAGTTGATGAAAAGCTTAAAGGTATTATGGAAGACATCCATGATTCTTGTATTGAGTTTGGAAAAGAAGAAGATGGTTACTGCAATTATGTAAAAGGAGCAAACATAGCTGGCTTTGTTAAAGTTGCTGATGCTATGTTAGCACAAGGTGTGATTTAATTCACCACAGTAAATTATTTGAGACCCGTTAGGCATATACCGCAAATGTGGTATTTAAATCCTAACGGGTCTTTATCTTTACAACATGCTAGTACAGACCAAAGCAATTGTATTCTCTTCTTTAAAATATGGTGACACTAGTCTTATAGTCAAAGCATACACGGCTTCAGATGGCCTAAAATCATACTTACTAAAAGGAGTTTTAGCTTCAAAAAAAGGGAAATTGAAAGTTGCTTATTTTCAGCCCTTAATGCAATTGGAACTTACAGCCAATCATAAAAACAAAGGTACTTTAGAAAGTATCAGGGAAGTAAAGGTGATTAACCCATATCAAAGTCTCCATACCGATATCGTAAAAAATAGTATTGTCTTATTTTTAGCCGAAATGTTAGGAAATAGCATTCAAGAAGAAGAAAAAGATATTTCTCTTTACAATTATTTAGAAGATGCCCTAAAATGGCTTGACATCAATAATAAAATTGCCAATTATCATTTATTATTCTTAATAAACTTAACCAAATATTTAGGCTTTTACCCAGAGGAGAATAGTGGGGTTTTTAATCACTTTGATTTGTTAGAAGGACAGTTTGTTACGTCCCCCACATTAAATCCCTTAATACACGAAGAACAAGTTCTTGTCTTTAAACAACTTTTGGGCATAAATTTTGATGCACTATTAACACTAAAAATAACCAAGGTTAATCGTGAATCGCTTTTAAAATCAGTAATTCTGTATTTTGAACTACATTTGCACGGATTTAGAAAACCCAAGTCCTTGGCAGTTTTAAACGCAGTGTTCGACTAGTATGCACAAAGTAATTTTCTTTGTTTTTACACTTATTATTGTTATCAAAACCAATGCTCAGGAAATACAGGTTTTAGATGCTGATACGGGCAATGGCATAGTTAATGTTGCTGTATTCAATCAAGATAAATCAAAAACCACAATCACAGATTTTGATGGGAGAAGTGATGTTTCTCAGTTTAGCTCCAACGAGCGTATTTTCTTCAAACACATAAGCTACGAAACTTTTTCAACTACTAAAACACAACTTAACAAAAAAGGTAATCGTATTTATTTAACGTTAAAACCAGAGCAACTCGACGAGGTCGTAATGTCCGTATCTAAGTGGGAACAACAACGTAAAGATATTCCGCAAAAAATAGCATCTATTGATGCTCAAAGTATAGCATTTACAAATCCACAAACTTCGGCAGACGTATTACAATCTAGTGGCAAAGTATTTGTTCAAAAAAGTCAATTAGGTGGTGGCAGCCCTATGATTAGAGGTTTCTCAACAAATAGATTATTACTATCCGTAGATGGCGTTCGAATGAACAATGCAATTTTTAGAGGTGGTAATATTCAAAATGTTATTTCCATTGATCCTTTTACTATTAAAAATACTGAAGTGATTTTTGGCCCGGGCTCCGTAATTTACGGTAGTGATGCGATAGGCGGAGTAATGAACTTTTTTACAAGGAACCCAAGATTTTCATATACAGATAGCCTTACCTTGTCTGGTAATACAAGTTATCGTTTTGCTTCAGCGAATTCAGAAAAAACGGTGCACGTAGATTTCAATTTGGGGCATCAGACTTGGGCATCTTATACTAGTTTTTCTTATAATGATTTTGGAGATTTAAATATGGGTAGTCATGGTCCTGACTCATATTTGAGAAATAATTATGTGATTAGGGAAAGCAATCAAGATGTTTTGGTTACTAATTCCAATCCCCAAAAACAGGTGCCATCGGGGTATAACCAAATTAACTTTCTACAAAAATTTAGATTTAAGCCGAATAATAATTGGAATTATGATTTAGGACTATATTATTCTGAAACTTCAGACTATTCTAGATATGACCGTTTAATTAGACCTAATGATTCAGGTGATGGACTGCGCTCAGCGGAATGGTTTTATGGCCCTCAAAAATGGTTCATGAGTAATTTTCAAGTCACCAAAAAAGGCAAAGGCAAATTTTATGACGGAGTTAAATTAACTGCGGCTTATCAATTTTTTGAAGAAAGTAGAAATAGCCGCGATTTTCAAGATATTACAAGAAATACAACCGTCGAAAAGGTTGATGCGTTGTCAATTAATCTAGATTTTGAAAATAAAAAAATTGGGGCTCTCCAATTATACTATGGTGCCGAATACATATTTAATAAAGTAGGGTCTATAGGCCAAGATTTAAATATTGAGACCAATGAATTGGTTGAAGCTGTGTCAAGACATCCTAATGGGGCCACATGGCAGACCTTTGCCGGTTATGTGAGTGGTAATTATCAATTAAAACCAAATTTAACGCTGCTTTCTGGCCTTCGCTATAGTCAGGTTTGGGTTGATGCTGAATTTGATAATACTTTTTTTGATTTTCCTTTTAATGAAGCAGATATCATCACCGGCGCTTTAACAGGTAGCATAGGTATGAGCTGGTTTCCAAAAGCAGATTTACAGTTAACCCTAAATGGTTCTACAGGATTTAGAGCGCCTAATATTGATGATATTGGAAAAATATTTGATTCAGAGCCAGGTTCTGTTGTGGTACCTAATCCTGATTTAGAACCAGAATACGCCTATAATATAGACTTTGGAATTCAAAAAAACTTTAATGATAAAGTTGTACTCAAAGGTGCTACTTTTTATACATATCTGGTGGATGCTTTGGTACGTAGAGATTTCACTTTTAATGGACAATCAGAGATACTCTATAATGGTGAACTAAGCAATGTTCAAGCAATTCAAAATGCCGCCAAAGCTTATGTGTACGGTTTTGAATTTGGGGTTGAAGCTTTTATGAACGAAAATATTTCCTTCGTAGGTAATCTTACTATTACCGATGGTATTGAAGAAGATGATGACGGAACTGATTCTGCGGCTCGTCATGCAGCACCAACATTTGCAGATGCCCATATCATTTGGAAAAATCAAAAGTTTAAAGCTGATTTATTCTTGAACTATAATGGAGAAATCCCTTTTGAAGATTTAGCGCTTTCTGAACAGGGCAAGGATTTCATTTATGCATCAGACCAAAACGGAAATCCATTTTCGCCATCTTGGTATACGCTAAATTTAAGGTCACAACTTCAAATTTCAAACGCACTAAAGACTAGTATTAGTCTTGAAAACATAACCGACCAACGTTATAGAACTTACTCTTCAGGTATTGTTGCACCAGGCATCAATGTAATTATCGGCTTAGGCTATAATTTTTAAATAAAAAAACCCTGGCGAACGCCAGGGTCTAAGTTATTGTGGGGTGCATTAACTTATTTATGGTCAACAGCGTTTTTAGCATCTTCCGCTGTTTTTTCAACAGCTGCTTTCGCATCATTACCCATTTCTTTTGCCTTATCTAAAGCATCAGAACCAGCTTCTTTAGCATCTTCTCCCATTTCTTTTGCTTTATCCATCGCTCCTTCGCCAGCAGCTTTGATACTATCTATAGCTTGTTCACCAGATTCTTTAACATCTTCGCCAGCTTCTTTTACTTTGTCAACTGCGTTTTCACCAGCTTCTTTTAAATCGCTGCCTGCTTCCTCAAGTGTTTCAGCTGCACTCTCAGTTGCTTCTTCAGCTTTCTTAGCAGCATCTTTACAAGAAACAAATACTGAAGTTGTTAATGACAATGCCAAAACGGCTAATAATACTTTTTTCATTTAAATTGTATTTAGTGTTTATTATTATAGTTATCTACGTCTCAAAACATAATTTAGACGTAAATCATACTTTTAAGACACAGCTTTTATCTTTTAGGTCACTGAATACTACCTAATTCCGTCTAAATTTTTATTTTTGCACCCTTGTAAATCCAGAAGGATAACGCTTTATGAAGTTTGCAGAATATAAAGGATTAAACCTGCCCAAAGTATCAGAAGAAATTTTGAACTATTGGAAAGAAAACAACATCTTCGAAAAGAGTGTAAGTACTCGTGAAGGTAAGCCCAGCTATGTTTTTTATGAAGGACCACCTTCGGCAAACGGAATGCCCGGAATACATCATGTTATGGCGCGTACTATTAAGGATATTTTTCCGCGGTATAAAACGATGAAAGGGTTTCAAGTTAAACGGAAAGCAGGTTGGGATACTCATGGTTTGCCTATTGAACTAGGAGTTGAAAAGGAACTTGGTATTACAAAAGAAGATATTGGTTCTAAAATATCTGTGGAGGCATACAATGACGCTTGTAAAAAAGCAGTAATGCGTTATACGGATGTCTGGAATGAAATGACGGAGAAAGTAGGGTACTGGGTCGATATGGATGATCCTTACATTACCTATAAGTCTAAATACATGGAGTCTGTTTGGTGGTTACTAAAACAGATTTATAACAAAGGATTAATTTATAAGGGCTATACCATTCAGCCATATTCTCCCAAAGCTGGAACTGGATTAAGCTCACATGAGTTAAACCAGCCAGGGACGTATCAAGATGTAACAGACACTACTGTTACTGCGCAATTTAAAGCGGTTGAAGTTTCTTTGCCTGAGTTTTTAAAACGTTTTGACCATCTGCATTTTCTTGCTTGGACAACTACTCCATGGACCTTGCCCAGTAATACAGCATTAACCGTAGGTTCTAAAATTGATTACGTGGTGGTTGCAACCTATAATCAGTATACTTTTGAGCCAATTCATGTGATTCTGGCTAAAAATTTGGTTGGAAAGCAGTTTGCAGGAAAGTATGAACAAACAGAAGATGTTGAAGTACTTTCTAGCTATTCAAAAGAAGACAAGAAAATACCATATTTAATTGCTACGGAATGTAAAGGTTCTGATTTATTAGAAATTAGATACGAGCAGTTAATAGATTATGCTTCTCCATATGAGAATCCTGAAAATGCCTTTCGTGTAATAGCAGGAGACTTTGTAACTACCGAAGATGGAACCGGTATCGTACATACAGCTCCTACTTTTGGTGCAGATGATGCGCTTGTTGCTAAACAAGCTTCACCAGAAATTCCACCATTATTGGTGTTGGATGAAAATAAAAATCCAGTTCCTTTAGTGGATTTACAAGGTAAGTTTAGACCAGAATTAAAAGAATTTGCTGGTAAGTATGTGAAAAACGAATACTATGATGATGGTAAAGCTCCTGAACGTTCTATAGATGTTGAACTAGCCATTAAACTAAAAGAAGAGAACAAAGCTTTTAAGGTTGAAAAATATCTGCACAGTTACCCAAATTGTTGGCGCACAGATAAACCAATTTTATACTATCCGTTAGATTCATGGTTTATCAAGGTTACGGATGTCAAAAATCGAATGTTTGAGTTGAATGAAACCATTAATTGGAAACCTAAATCTACTGGTGAAGGTCGTTTTGGTAACTGGTTAGCGAACGCAAACGACTGGAATCTATCACGGTCACGGTATTGGGGAATTCCATTACCAATTTGGAGAACAGAAGACGGTAGTGAACAAAAAATGATTGGTTCTGTTGCTGAATTAAAATTAGAAATGACCAAAGCCATCGAGGCTAATGTTTTAGAGAAAGATATATTTGAAGATTTTATAGTTGGTGATATGACTGAAGCCAATTATGACAAAATAGATTTACATAAGAATATAGTTGATCAAATTACTTTGGTTTCTGCTTCAGGTAAACCAATGAAAAGGGAAGCTGACCTTATTGACGTTTGGTTTGATAGTGGTTCAATGCCTTATGCGCAATGGCACTACCCTTTTGAAAATAAAAACTTTATTGACAACTCAGAAACCTTCCCTGCTGATTTTATTGCAGAAGGTGTAGACCAAACTAGAGGTTGGTTTTATACGCTGCACGCCATAGGTACAATGGTTTTTGATTCTGTTGCTTATAAAAATGTAGTTTCTAATGGATTAGTATTAGACAAAGAGGGTAAAAAAATGTCTAAACGTTTAGGCAATGCTGTTGACCCATTTGAAACCATACCAGAACATGGAGCTGACGCAACACGTTGGTATATGATTTCTAATGCAAATCCTTGGGATAATTTAAAATTTGATGTCGAAGGTATTGCTGAGGTAAAGCGTAAATTTTTTGGAACGCTTTATAATACATATTCTTTCTTTTCACTTTATGCCAATATTGATGGTTTCGGTTATAAAGAGAACGAAATAGCTTTAAAGGATAGACCAGAACTAGACCAATGGATTTTATCCGAATTAAACACGGTTATTAAAAAAGTTGATGATGCCTTTAATGATTACGAACCCACTCGAGCTGCAAGGGCTATTTCTGATTTCGTCCAAGAAAATTTAAGTAACTGGTACGTTCGTTTAAGCCGAAGAAGATTTTGGAAAGGCGATTATCAACACGATAAAATTTCCGCTTACCAAACGCTGTATACTTGTCTACTAACTATTGCGAAGTTATCTGCTCCAATTGCTCCATTTTTTATGGATAGCTTATATAAAGATTTGGACGAGGTAACTAACATGGAAGGTTTTGAAAGCGTACACCTAGCAAATTTTCCCGAGTTTGATAAGGCAATAGTAAACACAAGCCTAGAAAATAAAATGCAAACTGCACAAAAGATTTCATCCTTAGTGCTTTCTATCCGCCAAAAAGAAAAAATAAAAGTACGACAGCCTTTGCAAAAAATAATGGTGCCAGTACTTAATAACTACCAGCGTAATGAAATTAAAGCTGTTGCTGATTTGATTAAATCCGAAGTGAACGTTAAAGAAATCGAATTAATGGATGACGCTTCTGATATATTGGTCAAACAAATCAAACCTAATTTTAAGGCTCTTGGCCCAAAATTTGGCAAAGACATGAAGGTTATTTCAACTGCCATAAATCAACTTGAACAGGAAGACATCCAAAAAATCGAACAACAAGGCGAATTAACAGTACTAATAGATAATAAAAGTATTATTTTACAGTTGTCAGATGTAGAAATAACCTCTCAAGATATTGAAGGTTGGCTGGTAGCGAGCTCTGGTTCGTTAACTGTTGCACTCGATGTTACTATTAATGAAAGCCTTAAAAATGAAGGTATTGCGAGAGAGTTAGTGAATAGAATTCAAAACCTTAGAAAAGAATCTGGATTTGAAGTCACTGACAAGATTGACTTAAGCATACAGAGAGATGGTATAATTGAAAAAGCGATTGCTAACAACGAACAATATTTAAAAAGTGAAACTCTAATCGCTGAACTTAATTATGAAGATAATTTAAAAGAAGGTAAGGAAATTGCCTTCGATGATGTGAACACTAAATTGTTTATCCAAAAACATTAAAAAATGGCTCAAGATTTAAAAGTTAGATACTCAGACAAAGACCTAGGTGAATTCAAGACTTTAATTGAAGAAAAAATAATAAAAGCAAATACTCATCTTGAACTTTTAAAAAGTTCTTATATGAATGATGGTAACAATGGTACTGATGATACCTCGCCTACATTTAAGGCGTTTGAAGAAGGTTCAGAAACCATGAGTAAAGAAGCAAATACACAACTTGCTATTAGACAAGAAAAGTTTATTAGAGATTTGAAAAATGCTTTGCTCCGAATTGAAAATAAGACTTATGGCATCTGTCGTGTGACAGGTAAACTCATCAATAAAGAACGTTTAAAGCTCGTGCCTCATGCTACACTAAGTATTGAGGCCAAAAATATGCAGAAATAAGAGAAACGCCTTAGGGCGTTTTTTTGTTATGAAAGCTTCTATTTTTTTTGTTTTGTTTTTTTGGTGGTCACAACTAATGTGCGGACAAAAGATTGTTCAAAAAGTAATTGAAAATCCAGTTAATCAAAATATCTATATTGATACTAATAATTGCTTTCAAGTAGATTTAAAAACCTCTTCTTCCAAGCAACTTCAAGTAATAGCATCGATAGAGGGAGAATATCTAAAAGATTTAGTAGTCAAAATTGAAGAAAAAGGTAATGACGTATTTGTGAGTGCTGGGTTTTTACCCAATTTTATAATGCCAAATGACAAATTAAATGCTCTTGAAGAAGTTTCTATTGCTTTGTATATTACTATTCCAATCTATGCTAACATTCAACTTTTTGGAACCAATTCTAACGTTAATGCCACAGGTAAATACAACAGATTAAAAATAACTCTTGCCGATGGTGATTGTATTTTAAAAAATGTCACAAAGAAAACCGAGGTTAAAACACAAAATGGAAATATCATGGTAATTGCTGAAAGTGGCACCATTAAAGCTAACAGCAATTATGGAGAAGTAAGTAAGAATAAAATTCCTCAAGGAGAATCAAGTTATATCTTGAATTCTGTTCAAGGTAATATAGAGCTGAATAAAACCGAATAATATGGTTATTTTTGCCCTTTGATAGTTAAAAAATGAGTCTCAAAAAATCCCTTCTTTTAATCATTATCATATTATTGATAGACCAAATCAGTAAAATATATGTAAAAACACATTTTGTGTATCAAGACTCAGTGGAGGTATTTAGTTGGTTCAAAATTTTATTTATTGAAAATGAAGGCGCCGCATGGGGAACTAAACTCAGTGACTTATTACCAATTTCTGATTCAGCTGGAAAACTATTCTTAACAGTATTTAGATTATTCGCTATTTGCGGCATCGGTTATTGGTTATATGATATCATTCAAAAAAACGCTCCCAAAGTTTTAATATTAGCAGTTTCTCTAATTTTTGCAGGAGCATTCGGAAACATAATTGACTCGATTTTTTATGGAGCAATTTTCAATGAAAGTTATAATGAAGTAGCTACTCTATTTTCTGATCAACCTTATGGCAGACTATTTTATGGAAAAGTAGTAGATATGCTTTACTTTCCTATAATTCAAAATGCTACTTGGCCCTCTTGGGTTCCATTTTTTGGAGGCAATAATTTTTCCTTTTTTGATCCTATTTTTAATGTAGCTGATACGGCAATAAGCACTGGAGTAGGAATACTTATCTTTTTTAACAAAAAGGCCTTTTCAAAATCTAAAATTTAAAACTTATAAATATTATTGGGGGTTACACAGTAGTCTAATGAAATGTCATTATAATTAATATCTTTTATTTCATTTTCAGGTTCAAAAAAAGAAAGACCTATTTTAACTACTTCTGGTTTACATTGTGCTAAGAAAATATCATAATACCCCTTGCCGTAACCTACTCGATTCCCATTTTTGTCATAAGCCAGCAAAGGAATAAATACCACGTCAATCTTATCTTCCTTTATCTCAATACCATCAATAGGTTCAGGAATATTTAGCTTATTTAATCTTAGCCTAGTACTATCAGTTAATAAATAGTGTTTTAATTCTGTTGAAGAAACTGTCCTAGGTATTATAATGTTTTTATCCTTTCCTTGTAAAACTGTAATAAGGAATGAAGAATCAACTTCTTTAAGGGTATTAATTGAGAGGAATGTGTGGTAAAAAGAAAAGTCCCAAATAGGTAGTTTTAATACCATATTTGAGATTTTTATACTACAGTCGTAAATAAAATCAGATGAAAAAGACTTTCTTTTGTCTTTGTAAACTAATCTAAGCTGACTCTTAAGCATTTATTTTGAACAATCTTCGTTCTAGGGGAATTTTAAGCTACATATTAATCACGACTAGAAATTGCGTAATAAATTTTAAAAAATAGCATCAAAATTAAATACATCCCTAAAACTAATACGTAGTTTTCCATGATTTAATTAATTTAAAAGCTAAAGTTAAGAAAATATCATCAATTAATTCCTTGAAAGGCGTGTTTTTATCGGTGAAATGCACTTTTTTGAGAGAAATTTAACTAAAAAGTATTGTGTCAAAAACATTTAATGCCATATCTATTTATCTTTCAATAGTTTACATTTTTGTTTCTGACCCTCTTAATTTTGAAAAAATCCTATGCGAATAATATAACCTGTTATAAAATCAATCAATTCTTCAATTTTTGAATTAATAAATTGTCAAATCTTGATTTATTTTAATCACAATTGAAAAATTCTTAATCCAAAAATTCTAAAAAAATAATTTCGTAATAGTAATATTAGACCGTGCTAAGAAATTAAAATAGTAATTTTAATTTCTACCAAAAAAATGAGCAGCATTTATGTCTGACTTATCTATTGAAGTTCAATTAAGTTCATTACCAAATAATCCTGGTGTGTATCAGTTTTATGATACTGATGGCAAAATACTTTATGTAGGCAAGGCTAAAAATCTCAAAAAAAGAGTCTCCTCGTATTTCACCAAAAACCATGATTATGGTAAAACAAGGGTATTAGTGAAAAAAATCAATTCAATAAAACACATTGTTGTAGCCAATGAATCTGATGCCTTATTGTTAGAGAATAGTCTAATCAAAAAAAATCAGCCGAGATACAATGTTTTATTGCGTGATGATAAAACCTATCCTTGGATTTGTATAAAAAATGAGAGGTTTCCAAGAATATTCCCTACTAGAAAACTAATTAAAGACGGGTCGGAGTATTTTGGCCCATACACTAGTATGAAAACGGTTAAAACACTATTAGATCTTGTTAAAAGTGTTTACCCGCTTCGCACTTGTAATTATGATCTTTCTCTTGAAAAAATTAAATCAGGAAAATATAAGCGTTGTTTAGAATTTCATTTAGGTAATTGCAAAGGACCTTGTGAAAATCTACAATCAGAGAAAGAATATCATAGACAAATTGAAGATATAAGGCTTATCATAAAAGGTAATTTCAAAAGTTCATTGAGTTATTTCAAGCACCAGATGAAAATTTACGCCCGAGAAATGGAGTTTGAAAAAGCACAAATAATCAAAGAAAAGATTGAAGTTTTAGAGAACTACAAAGTTAAATCTACCATCGTAAATCCTAAGATTAGTGATGTTGATGTCTTTTCAATTTTTACAGATGAAACTCATGGCTATATCAATTTCTTACAAGTTTCTAATGGGTCAATTATAAGATCTCATACCTTAGAAATAAAGAAAAAGTTAGATGAAAGTGATGAAGAATTACTGAGACTCGCAGTAATCGAAATAAGAAATCGCTTTAATTCAAATTCAAAAGAACTTTATTTACCATTTGTGGTTAAAATTGATGAGAACTTGAAAATAACAGTTCCGAAGTTGGGTGATAAACGCAAGTTACTTGACCTTTCAACAAGAAACGCGAAGTTCTTTAGGCAAGAACGTTTCAAACAAATAAAAATAACTGATCCCGATAGGCATACTAAAAGAATAATGGCTCAAATGAAGGCTGATTTAAGACTTTCTAAAGAACCAACGCATATCGAATGCTTTGATAATTCTAATATTCAAGGTAGTAATCCGGTAGCTGCTTGTGTTGTTTTTAAAAATGGCAAACCGGCAAAAAAAGAATATCGTCATTTTAATATCAAAACTGTTATCGGTCCAGATGATTTTGCATCAATGGAAGAAGTAGTATTTAGGCGTTACAAGAGATTACTTAATGAAGCGGAGCCTTTACCCCAGCTTATAGTTATTGATGGCGGAAAAGGGCAACTCTCTTCTGCCGTAAAAAGTTTAGATATTTTGGGGTTGAGGGGTAAAGTTGCCATTATTGGCATAGCCAAAAGATTAGAAGAGATTTATTTTCCTGAAGATCCTATTCCTCTGTATTTAGATAAAAAATCAGAATCACTTCGGATAATACAACAATTACGTAACGAAGCTCATCGTTTTGGCATCACTTTTCATAGAAATAAGCGCAGTTCAAAAGCTATAAATTCAGAATTAGAACAAATTGAGGGTATTGGAGGTAAAACAATTGAACTTTTATTAAAAGAATTTAAATCAGTTAAGCGAGTAAAAGAGGCTTCAATTGATACCTTAGCAAGGTCAATCGGAATGGCAAAAGCAAAGAAGGTTTTTGAAGCCTTTCACTAATAATTAGCTATGAACAAAAAAATTATCCAATTAGTTTTATTGTTTATTATAAGCAATCTTTTTTCTCAAGAAGAACCCAAAATAGGCCTGGTTCTTAGCGGCGGAGGTGCAAAAGGGCTAGCGCATATTGGGGCTCTTAAAGTAATTGAAGATGCAGGTATAGAAATTGACTATATCGGCGGAACAAGCATGGGTGCTATTGTCGGTGCTTTGTACGCCTCGGGATATTCTGCAAGTGAATTGGATTCAATTTTTAAAGCAACAGATTTTTCAAAATTAATTCAAGATAACGTGCCTCGAGGGGCCAAAACATTTTACGAAAAAGATGATTCAGAACGGTATGCTTTAGGGCTTCCTTTCGACAATTTTAAAGTTTCTTTTCCTCAAGCTATTTCCGGAGGACAAAACATATATAATGAATTTGTTCGCCTTTTATACCATGTAAAAGATGTAGATGATTTCAACAAATTACCTATTCCTTTTTTATGTATTGCAACTAATGTTGAGACTGGTGAAGCTGTTTTACTTAATGATGGATATTTACCAGAAGCCATTATGGCGAGTGGAACATTTCCATCTCTTTTTGAACCAGCAGAGGTTGACGGAAACATTTTAATTGATGGCGGTGTAGTCAATAACTATCCCATTGACGAAGTAAAGGCATTAGGTGCAGATTTAGTAATAGGTGTTGATGTTCAAGATGAATTATCTAATAGAGAAGCACTGTCATCAGCTACTGAAATTCTGCTGCAAATAAATAACTATCGTACGGTGAATGATATGATTACCAAAAAAGCCAAAACAGATATTTATATCAAACCAAATATTGAAGACTTTTCAGTAATCGCATTTGAAAAAGGAGCAGAAATAATAGAAAGCGGAAAAATTGCTGCAGAAAAAAGACTAGAAGAACTTAAAGCTATTGGAGCAAAAACAACTAAAAAAAATACTAAAAATCCTCGCTTTCACACTTCTGATAGCCTAATTATTAATAGGCTTATAATAAAAGGTAATGAGACTTATACAAGAGGCTATATAAAAGGTAAACTCCGATTCAATCTTGCGAATGAAATTTCTTTTAGCAAACTCAAAAGAGGAATTAATAATCTTGCAGCTACAGGTAATTTTAAAGCAATACGGTATAAATTAATTTCTAATGGATTAGGAACAGATTTGATATTGAAACTCAAAGAAAAACCCACAAAGATGTTTATTAAAATGGGGGCTCATTATGACGATTTGTATAAAAGCGCGGCACTAATAAATCTTACTAGAAAAAACTTTTTATTGAAAGACGATGTTGCATCTTTCGATTTAATTTTAGGTGACCATGTTCGTTATAATATGCAATATTATGTTGATAAGGGTTTTTATTGGAGTTTTGGAATTAATTCAATGTTTAATGATTTTGATCAAGAAATTGAATTTGATTTAATACGCAGCAATTTTGAAGTATTAGATGACCCAAATATTGGTGAAATAAGTCTAGATGTTACAGATTTCACCAATCAATTATACATTCAAACCGTATTGCGAGAAGAATTTGCTTTTAGTCTTGGTCTTGAACATAAACTATTAAGATACAGTACAAGAACAATCAACAATTCACTACCAGAAATTGATGAGAATTTTCGCCCAACGGAAGGTAACCGAACTTTTTTCGAAGATAGCCACTTCTTTAGCACTTATGGTAGACTAACATTTGACACCTATGATGATAAGTACTTTCCAACAAAAGGATTGTTTTTTGATGGAGATTTTCATTTTTATCTTTTATCGTCCGATTTCAATAATAATTTTAAAGAATTTTCAATTGCCAAGGCCAGAATGGGAACCGCTCTATCAATTTTTTCAGACTTATCTATCAATATAGAAACTGAAGGTGGTTTTAAGCTGGGCACCTCAAGTGTTACATCGTTTGATTTCGTATTAGGCGGTTTTGGCAACAATCCAATCAATAATTTTATTCCATTTTTTGGTTATGATTTTTTAAGCCTTCCCGGTAACAGTTATGTAAAAGCCTACACTAGGTTGGACTATGAAATAGCACCCAAAAACCATTTGCTATTTACTGCTAACATTGCCAATATTGCCGATGATTTATTTAGAACGGGAGAATGGTTTACAACACCTGATTTTTCAGGGTATGGGGTTGGTTATGGTTTAGAATCATTTATTGGTCCTGTTCAAGTATATTATTCTTGGACACCTCAGCTAGATGAGGGTAATTTTTTCTTTAGCGTGGGCTACTGGTTTTAGGCTGTACCTTAAAAATTTCTTAGTTTTTTCTTAAATAAATAACATCTTTTATTAAGAGATTCAAAATAAAACGCATTCTTAGTTAAAGTTGGTTAAAAGCAAGAATGCGCATCAAATACCAGCCTATATTTGTATTGCAAGAGGGGTGGTTCCCTCTTAACTTTAAGTATTGGTTTTTCATAATTTAAAGTTTGGTTGGTTATTTAGGAAAAGCCCTGATGAGAACATCGGGGCTTTTTTTTGTACAATACTTTGGAATAACTTTTGTTTAATTAATTGTTAAACAGTTTGAGCTAAACGGCTTTTTAATAATTTTACATGAATACAATTGCTATGAAAAGATTGGTTGTTTTTATTTTTTGCTGCATAACGATTGCCGCTTCTGGGCAAAAAAATAATGCTTATAAGTCTGGTGAATGGCTAAAATTTAGAATTCATTATGGAGTTTTTAATGCCAGTTTTGCAACACTAAAACTAGAATCTGATAAATTAGATTCGATACCTGTTTTCCATGTCATCGGAAAAGGCAAAACTACTGGCTTAGCACGATTGTTCTTTAAAGTTGATGATACTTACGAAAGTTATTTTGGGCGTTATGATAACAAGCCCTATAAGTTTATTAGAAAGATAGACGAAGGTGGGTATACCAAGGATATGGAAATCAACTTTGATTATGATGAAAATAAAGCCCTACTAGTTGATAAAAAGAATAATAAGGAATTTGGTTTTGAAATTGACAATAAAGTGCAAGATTTATTATCGGGAGCATACCATCTAAGGAATAATTATGCTGTTGAAGATTTAGTTGAAGGTGAAAGTATCGTAATGGATATGCTCTATGATGACGATGGAGTTTATCAATTTAAATTAAAATTTTTGGGTAAAGAAATTGTAAAAACTAAATATGGTAAGGTTGAATGTTTAAAATTTAGACCTTATGTACAATCTGGGCGTGTCTTTAAAGAACAAGAAAGCTTAACTTTGTGGGTATCGAACGATTTAAATAAGATTCCCATTCGGATTAAGGCAGATTTAGCTGTTGGTTCAATCAAAGCCGATTTAGATGGTTATAACGGTCTTAAAAATCAGTTCAAAATAATTATGGATTGATCAATACTAATGAAGAAAGATGAGCTAATTGAGTCCCAAATCAACAAGCTTGAAGAAAAATTTAAAAACTCCGGTCAAGACTTAAGTTCTTATTTAGACGGATTACTTTATCAACGCTACCTAACTTATTGGGATTATATACATTTAGACACCTTACTAAGTCTTCAGGTCCCGCGTACGCATTTTCCTGATGAAGAAATCTTCATCATGTACCATCAAATCACAGAATTATACTTTAAATTAATTCTTCATGAAGAAAAACAAATTGTTGATGACAAATCACAAGATTTAGATTTCTTTATTTCAAAAGCAAATCGTATTAATAGTTACTTTCAAGCCTTGACTTCGTCTTTTAGTATCATGATAAATGGCATGGAACGAGAGCAATTTTTAAGATATAGGATGGCATTATTACCGGCAAGTGGTTTTCAATCAGCTCAATATAGAATGCTTGAAATCTATGCTACTCCAATGGAAAATTTGGTTCACCACACTGAAAGAGAAAAGTATTCTAATGAGGATTCTATTGATGAATTATATGAACATATTTATTGGAAGAAAGGAGCTACTGATAAAAAAACAGGTGAAAAAACACTAACCCTTAAACAATTCGAATATAGATATACACCCAGATTAATAAGAATTGCAAACCAGGTTAATGGCAGTACCATTTATGAAAAATATCTTAGTTTGCCCAAATCATACCAGGAAAACGCAACGTTAATCGAAGCGCTTAAAAATCTTGATATTAATGCAAATGTTAATTGGCCATTAATGCATATGGGTTCAGCATATCGTTATTTATCAAAGGATAAAGCGGCAGTTGATGCCACTGGGGGTACCAATTGGAAAAACTATTTGCCCCCAAGTTTTCAAAAAATAATATTTTTCCCAACTTTGTATACAGAAACTGAGCTGGATAATTGGGGAAAACAGTGGGTAGAGCACATTTTCAACCCAGAGAATAATGATTAAAAATATGCGAAAGTATTGGGGTATAATTTTGGCATTTATAGTACTTTCTTCTTGTAAAAAAGAAGAAAAAACTTCTTCGAAAAATTTGGTTCAAATAAAAGTTGAAAAACCAATTCCAAAGATTTATGGTTTCAACTTAGAAAAATTTGATGTGCTTCGCGACACTATAAAGAATGGAGACAGTTTTGGAAAACTAATGCTTCAGAATCACGTGGACTATCCTAAAATTGTAAAGATTGCAGAAGAATACAAAGATACCTTTGATGTTAAAAGAATTAAAGTTGGTAAACCTTATGTAATTCTTAAAGCAAAAGACACTACTGAAAAGGCTCAAATATTCATTTATGAAAATGATCGTATCAATTATACTGTTGTCGACTTAAGGGATTCCGTACAAGCCTATAAGAGTAAAAAGAAAGTAAAATATGTACAACGAGAGATTGCTGGCGTAATTAAAAATTCATTGTCGATTGATATGGACTCACTTGGCGTTGATTATAATGTCACTTTAAATTTGGCAGATATTTATGCTTGGACCATTGATTTTTTTAGGTTAGAAAAAGGTGATGAATTTAAAATCATTTATAATGAACGTTATATAAGTGATTCAATCTATGCTGGTGTTGAACCAATTAAAGCTGCTTTTTTTAAACACAAGGGGAAACCGATATATGCTTTTCCTTATGTGACAGATTCGTTAAAAAATATTACAGACTACTTTGATCAAGATGCAAATAATTTAAGAAGCACTTTTTTAAAAGCTCCTATTAAATTCAACTATCGATTATCTTCAAGATACAATCTCAGAAGACGCATTGCTTATTATGGTTACAAAGTACGACCGCACAAAGGCACGGACTATGCAGCAGCTATTGGCACACCTATAGTAGCCACCGCTGATGGAACTGTTACTGAGTCTAGAAGAAGGGGAGGCAATGGTAAGTATGTTAAAATAAAACATAACGGAACTTACAGCACTCAATATTTACACATGAAAGCTCAGAAGGTAAAAAAGGGAGAGTATGTCAGACAGGGTGATGTCATTGGTTGGGTTGGTATGACCGGCAACACAGGAGGGCCTCATGTTTGTTATCGTTTTTGGAAAAATGGCAAACAAGTTGACCCACTTAGAGAAAAACTACCGTCGGCAAAACCTATTGCTGATTCGTTAAAAACAGATTATTTAGCCTTCATCGAACCAATAAAATCACAATTGGATTGTATTGAATATGAAGAACCAATTAAAGAAGAAAATGAAAATCTTATAACACTCAACCAAGAGAATGGCACTAACCAAAATCAATCCTACAACGACTAAAGCTTGGTCCAAGCTTACTTCACATTTTGAACAAACCAAAAATCAAACTCTAAAAAATCTTTTTATATCTGACCCAAATAGAGCTGAAAAATTCACACTAAAATGGAAGGATTTTCTTGTTGATTTCTCAAAAAATAGAATTAATCAAGAGACTTTAGATTTATTATTACAGTTAGCAAAAGAACTAAAGCTAGAGGAATCAATTTCAGCTCAGTTTTCAGGTGAAATTATAAATGAAACTGAAGGTCGTTCTGTTTTGCATACTGCATTAAGGGCAAAGAAAAAAGATGTTATCGCTATTGAAGGTGAAAATATAGTACCTGAAGTTTATGCAGTTAAGGAGAAAATAAGAGCTTTTTCAGAAAGTATTATTTCTGGAACTAAAAAAGGATATACCGGTAAGAAATTTACTGATGTGGTAAATATAGGTATTGGTGGATCAGACCTGGGGCCAGCAATGGTTGTTGAAGCTCTTAAGTATTACAAAAATCACCTGAAATCTCATTTTGTTAGCAATGTTGACGGCGATCATACTCATGAAATTCTTAAAGAGTTAGATCCCGAGACTACCTTATTTGTAGTAGTATCAAAAACATTTACTACTCAAGAAACCCTAAGTAACGCTACCACAATTAAAAAATGGTTCTTAAATCATGCAAACCAAGAAGATATTGCTAAACACTTTGCCGCTGTATCTACCAATACCGAGAAAATTGCGGAATTTGGAATTTCTTCAGAAAATGTTTTCCCAATGTGGGATTGGGTTGGAGGGCGTTTTTCTCTTTGGAGCGCTGTTGGGCTTTCAATAGCATTGACAGTTGGTTACAAAAATTTTGATGATTTGCTTTCGGGTGCAAATGAAATGGATTTGCATTTTAAAGAAACTGAGTTGTCAGAAAATATTCCTGTCATACTAGCCTTACTAAGTATATGGTACAATAATTTTTATAAGGCTGAGACCGAAGCTATAATACCTTACACACAATATTTAAGTCGTTTTTCGGCCTATTTACAGCAAGGTATTATGGAAAGTAATGGGAAAAGCGTTGATAGAGCTGGTAACCGAATAAATTATGAATCAGGCACCATCATCTGGGGGGAACCAGGCACCAATTCACAACATGCCTTTTTTCAGCTAATTCACCAAGGAACAAAACTAATACCAGCAGACTTTATTGGGTATAAGAACTCCTTACATGGCGATGTAGATCATCATAATAAATTAATGGCCAATTTTTTTGCTCAAACTGAGGCATTAATGAATGGTAAAACTAAAGTGGAGGTTGAAGAAGAATTCAAATCAGCAGGTAAAACCCTATTTGATGTAAAACATCTTATTCCTTTTAAAGTATTTACAGGCAACAAACCAACGAACACTATCTTAATCGACAAACTAACACCTAGCTCTTTGGGCTCATTAATTGCTCTGTACGAACACAAAATATTTGTACAAGGTGTGGTTTGGAATATTTTTAGTTACGATCAATGGGGTGTAGAGCTAGGAAAACAGCTTGCCAAAAATGTGCTCAATGACATTCAAAATTCCGAAATCAGCAAACACGATTCTTCAACTTTAAGTCTTTTGCAATATTTTAAGAAATGATTGATGATTTCTTAATTTTCAACAATTTTTAGGCCACTCATTATCAATTATTTATAACAAGTTTTAATAATTTTAGTAGGTGTATTCTTAACATTTAGTTAACGTACCGAATTGTCTAAAACAAGACTTTTGCGCAGACAATTCAAACACTCTTAAAATGAAAAAATTCTACTTAATTGCTATTGCCTTATTGTTTTCGGCGGCAGCATTTTCACAAGGGGTTACTACGTCCGCTATTGGAGGTAAAGTAACCGACAACACAGGAGAGGCTTTACTTGGCGCAAGTATTGTCGCTGTCCACATTCCTACTGGTACTGCTTATGGTGCAGCTACTGATTTTGACGGTTTTTATCGTATTTCTGGTATGCGTACAGGTGGTCCATACAAAGTGACCATATCTTATGTTGGTTTTAATGATGATGTAAGAGAAGGTATTTTCTTAAACTTAGGTTCTACGAACCAGATTAATTCTCAAATGACTGAATCGGCAACTGCTTTAGATGAAGTTGTAATAACTGCCGTTTCAAATGGTGTTTTTGGATCAAACAAGACAGGTACTGAGACTAATATTTCTCAGCGTCAAGTTGCTACTACTCCTGCAGCTTCTCGTTCTATTGCCGATTTTGTTCGTTTGACTCCTCAAGCTCAATTAAGTGAGGGTGATGATGGATTCTCAATCTCTTTAGCTGGTCAAAACAACAGATACAACGCTATTTATATTGATGGTGCTGTAAATAACGACGTTTTTGGTTTAGCAGGTTCTGGTACTAATGGTGGGCAGACTGGTGTTAATCCATTATCAGTTGATGCAATTGAAACATTTCAAATAAACATTGCTCCTTTTGATGTTAGACAATCAGGTTTCTCTGGTGGTTCTATTAATGCTGTTACTCGTTCTGGTTCAAACAACTTTGAAGGTTCAGCATATTATTTCACCCGTAATGAAAGTTTAGTTGGTAAAACGCCAGGCGCACTTTTAAATGAAGGTGATGAAGCTGAAAAAGTTTCTGATTTTAGCGCCAACACTTATGGTGTACGTTTAGGTGGTCCACTTATTGAAGATAAATTATTCTTCTTTGTGAACTACGAACGTAATGAAACTGAAATTCCACAACCATTTATCTTTAGTAACTATACTGGTCGTTCATCTCAAGCAGATTTAGATGGCTTAAGTAGTTTCCTTCAAAATACTTACGGTTATAACCCTGGTATCTTTGATAACAACTCAAGAACATTGGAAAGCAACACTTTAGTGGCTAAATTAGACTGGAACATCAATGAAAATAATAACTTGTCTTTAAGACATAGTTATGTTGGTGCTGAAAACCTTGAAGCAAGAAGTTCTGGTAATAGAAATATTGGTTTTATTAATGGTTCTGAATTTTTTAATTCAACTACAAATTCAACTGCTTTAGAATTAAACTCTCGTTTCGGAAACAAGTTTAGTAACAACTTAATAGTAGGTTATACTTCTGTTAGAGATGATAGAGATCCTTCTGGTGATCCTTTCCCAACAGTAGATATTCAAGATGGTGACGGAACTATTTCTTTTGGTTCAGAACCGTTCTCTACCGCCAATTTATTAAACACTGATTATTTGACTATTACAAATAACTTTGAAATTTATGCTGGTCGTCATACAGTAACTCTAGGTGCTACAGCGGAATTTGCAACGGTTAAGAATTTATTCTTTGCTTTCAATTTTGGTGATTATACTTTTGAGGATCAATTTGATGATGATGGGAACCTACTTTCTTCAGGTTTAAACCAATTTTTAACAGGTCAAGTATCTGATGTTTATCAGCATGGCTATTCTTTAGTTGGTGATGGCACTGTTGGCGATGAATCAAATGGTTCTGCAGATTTTAAAACTTTTCAAGCTGGTTTCTACGTCCAAGATGACTTTCAAATGACTGATAATTTTAAGGTTAGTTTTGGTGCGCGTATTGATATTCCTAGCTGGGAAGATGGTACCGTGAATGACGACTTTAACACCACTACTATTCCATTATTAGAGGCTGCAGGTAAAGATTTACAGGGAGCTCAAGTTGGTCAAGGAGTTGGTACCGCTGTTTTCGCTCCAAGATTAGGTTTTAACTGGGATGTAAATGGTGAAAGAAATACACAGATTCGTGGTGGTTTAGGCGTATTTACCTCTAGATTACCTTTAGTATGGCCTGGTGGAACTTACAATAATAATGGTGTTACTGGCGGATTTACATTTGATGCTACTTTCTTTGGTCCTGATGCTGGTCAACTTTTTGAGCCAGACGTGAATAATCAATTTGAGTCAGTTACTCCAGGTTCTGGTGGTCTTGGTGGTAATATTGATTTAATCGCAGAAAATTTCAAATTGCCTCAGGTAATGAAATATAATATTGCTGTTGATCAAAAATTACCATTCTGGGGATTAATTGCTTCAGCTGATTTCTTATATACTGATGTTATGACTGATATCTACTATGAGAATTTAAATTTAGGTGATCCGATCGGGAACTATCAGGGTGCTGATGGAAGACCTTTCTATAATAGAGGTGATGAAATTGACGACACCTATGGTAGAATTATCTTGGCATCTAACACTGGTGGTGGTAATGCAACTAATGCAACATTTACGTTAAGAAAGCCTTTTGATGGTGGTTTTGCTGGATCTGTTTCTTATACGTATGGTGAGTCTAATAAAATCTTTGATGGAACTTCATCTCAGAATAGCTCACAGTGGAGAAATATTCAGTCTGTAAATGGTAAAAACTCTGACTTACCTGTAACGCGTTCAGATTTTGCCTTAGGTAACCGTATCGTTGCTGATGCATCTTACCAAATAAGTTGGAATGAGAATGTGAAAACTACAGTTGCTTTATTGTACCAAGGTTTCCAAGGCTCTCCATATAGTTTTACTTATAATGAAGGTAGAGATATTTTCAATGACGATTCTCGTGATAATGCCTTAATCTTTATTCCTGCAAGTGAAGGTCAAATTCAATTCTCTGGTGATGCTGCTGAACAAGCTGCTCAATGGGCACAATTAGACAACTTTATTAATAGCGTAGATCACTTACGCGAAAATAGAGGTGGTTATGCGGAGCGTAATGCTACTCGTGGACCATGGAGTCATATTGTTGATTTAAAACTTTTGCAAGACATCTCATTTGATATGGGTGGTAAAAAACACACATTACAATTAACTGCTGATGTTTTCAATTTTGGTAACCTATTGAATAACGATTGGGGTAAACTTAAGTTTGTACGTAGCAATGTTAGTCCATTGACAACGGTTTCAACAGGAGACATTCCTGTATTTAGTATTAATACGGGTGTTATGGATGACTTAGGAAATCCTGATTTTGAAGAATTTGATGATTCAGGTATTCAGTCTTCAAGATGGCAAGCACAATTAGGTGTTAGATACATCTTTAATTAAGTTTAGTATATAGTTTAGTTTAAAAACCTCTGCTCCGGCAGGGGTTTTTTTATGCGTAAAATTCTGTACATTTAGGCATCAAATTTTAATCATGGAAATTCTAAAAAGCCTTCACTCTTATTTTGCTTACATCGTTTTATTTATTTTGCTAGCCGCAACGCTCAATGCAATTACAGGGTGGTTAGGAAAAAAAGAATTTCGATTTGAAAAAGATTTAAGATTAAGTCTTTTTGCACTGATTTTATCGCATATTCAATTATTAATTGGTCTTATACTGTTCTTTGTATCGGCCAATGGATTAAAAGCTATTCAGACTTTAGGTATGGGTGGTTTAAATTCTGCTTCTAGATTGTTAGCAATTGAACATCCATTCATCAATATTATTGCATTGGCTTTAATCACCATAGGATGGTCTCGTCATAAGAAGAAACTAGATGATACTGCCAAGTTTAAAAGTATAGGTATTTTTTACGGTTTGGGTTTACTTCTAATTTTAAGCAGAATACCTTGGGGCCAATGGTTATAGTTTCCCCCAAAGCATAAAAAGGTAGGAGATAAATTCTCAACTACTCTTTAAATGAATACTAGAATTTAAAACTTTAAAATCTTCCCTTTTTAAGAGAGTTAGAAGAGGATTGGACTTCTTTTACCAAATACAGATATATCGGAAAATGATCTGCATAACCACCTTGGTAAGTCGTGCCTACATATGTTCTAAAAGGATACCCCTTATACTTTCCTTGAGAATTTTCTAAATACGATGGATTAAAAATACCAGCTTTCCAATAGGAATGATTTTGTCTATTCTTACTAATCAAATTTGGTGTTAAAACAAATTGGTCGAATAGGTTCCATTTATCACGATAAGCCAAAGAACCTACTCCTTTTTTAAATAGTCTTTCCATAGGATTAAAGAGTGAAGTGCTGTCTAATTTTTTAAGCTTTCCAATACTCTTTAATACCTTTTTAAAACTATCATCAACCGGGTCATCATTAAAATCTCCCATACTGATAATCTTAGCGCTACTATTTAATTTTTGAATGGAGTCAATAGTGCGCTTATTACGTTGAGCAGCTTTTATTCTATTGGGTTTACTCCTAGCCTCTCCACCACTCCTTGATGGCCAATGGTTTACAATAAAATAGAACTGTTCTTTATCTAATAATCCACCAACTACTAATTGATCTCGTGTGTAATCTCTCTTTCCTTCCGTATCAAAAAGTAAAACCCTTTGGCTCTTAAATGAAGTTGGCAGAAAAACTTCCTTTTTATACAATAATGCAACATCAATCCCTCTTTCATCAGGTGAATCAAAGTGTATAATTCCGTAATCTTTATCTAAAAGATTTTCATCATTAATCAAGTCTACAATGACTTTCTTATTTTCAACCTCACAAAGCCCAACTATATCCGGCGAAGAACCTGTGAGCCCATAACCAATTTGAGAAATAACTCTTGAGATATCATTAATTTTCTTTTGGTAACGTTTTTTAGTCCAACGATATCTTCCTTTTGAAGTTCTTTGGTCATCAAAAACCAAGGTGTCATTTTCAGTATCAAAAAGATTTTCAACATTATAAAAAGCTATGGTTCTCACCTTAAAAGTCTTTTCATTTTGACCAAAGCAATAGGATGAAAACAAAAAAAGTACTACCAACCCTAATCTCATAATTTCGAAAATAACTAAAATATTACTTTCCCGTAAAGATTAGTCTAGAGCGTGTTTAATTGACTGTTTCAAATTTTTTAGTTATTCACGCTGAGGTCCTTCCCTTAGTTTGAATGGGAGGTGATTTTTAGGATAATTAGAGGGAAAATCGGAGGGGTCAAACTAAAGAATTCTTCCAAATACCAATTATTTTATTCAATTTTATGTAACATTGAAGCATACACTAACCATGTTATGCGCTTTTTATCTTTGCTCATTCTCTTCTTTGGAGTGTGCTTTTGTGCAATTGCACAAAAGACGCCAAATATATCTGGACAGCTCCTATTTAAACAAACTAAAACACCTTTGCACAATGCTTTTATAAAAATTGAAGGAACTTCAATTTTATCAAAGACGAATGTTTCTGGTGATTTTGAAATCAGACCAAAGACTTTTGGCGAATTCATAATTCATATTTCCAAACCTGATTATAAATCTAAACGTTTACCTATTTCATATGATGGTCAGTCTATTAACCTTGGAATAATTTTACTTGAAAAAGATATCACTTTAGAAAAAAATGATAATCTCATTTCCCTTACAGATGGTGATCTTTCTGATGACAATGAATCTACTTCCGTTTCAGCTGGCTTATTACAGGCGACAAGAGATGTTTTTTTAAATCGTGCTGCTTTTGATTTTGGTCAAGCATTCTTTCGTGTTCGAGGTTATGATTCACAAAATGGACAAGTGCTTTTGAATGGAATAAAAATGAATAAATTTTATGATGGGCGACCTCAATGGAATAATTGGGGTGGTTTAAATGACGTCATCCGAAATCAAGAATTCTCGAATGGATTGGAAGCTTCCCCATATACCTTTGGAGGAGTTTTAGGGACTACTAATATCGACCTACGACCTTCTGGGTTAAGGCCAGGTTTACGTATTTCAAGTTTTATTTCAAACCGAACTTATACCGGTCGCTTAATGGCTACATATACTGCCCCCATGTCCTCTAAAAGAAAAGGTTATAGCTTTTCAGCATCACGCCGTTGGGCAAATGAAGGATATTTAGACGGTACTTTATATGATGCTTATTCTTTTTTTGGAGCTTTAGAATACCAAATAAATAAAAGGCAAAGCATCATTCTAACTTCAATTTTGGCAAAAAATAGAAGAGGACGTTCATCTGCTATAACTGAAGAAGTTTTTGAACTTGGCGGGAGGCAATATAATCCTTATTGGGGTGAACAAAACAATGCTATAAGAAATAGTAGGAATCGAGATATATTTGAACCTATATTCTTGCTCAATCATTTTTATCAAAGTGAAAATTTCACATTGACCTCTGGAATTGCCTACCAGTTCGGCGAAAATTCTAGAGCCAGATTAGGTTATTTTAATGCCCCTAATCCCGACCCTACCTATTACAGATATTTACCTAGTTTTTACATTAATAATTCGGTTGGTGCAGATTTTACTAATGCATCATTGGCAAGAGAGGGATTTCTTCAGAATCAACAATTAAATTGGTCTACACTTTATACTGCTAATACAAACTTTAAAAATAATGGTAGAGCTTCTTATATTTTATATGATGATACCGTTAAAGATTCTCAATTTTCATTTTCTAGTGTTGCCAATTTAAAAATTGAATCAAACATTCAATTAGATTTCGGAGTCAATTATAGCAATCTAAGTTCAAAGAATTTTGCAGTTATAAATGATTTACTTGGTGCTAATTTTCATGAAGACATTGACCCGTTTTCAGATACCCAAAACGATTTAGGTAGTGATTTAATTAAAATTAAAGGGGATATCTTCAATTATAATTATAATATTAAGGCTACTCGTTTCAATGCTTTTGGTCAAATTACGACCAATTTTGATAACTGGAATGCCTTTTTAGCGCTTTCCTCTTCAACTAATATTTATCAACGTGAAGGGTTGTTTCAAAATGAACGGTTTTTAGAGTCGTCATCAGGCACAAGTGAAGCTGTTAAGTTATTTAATTATGGATTGAAAGCCGGTTTCAATTATGGTATAACTGGACGCCATTGGTTAAAAGTAAATAGCACATATCGCTCAAGACCACCAGTATTGCAAAACGTATTTATCAACCCAAGAGAGAACAATGAAATAGTGCCAAACCTTCAAAGAGAGAATATTACATCTCTAGACTTTAGCTACATCATACGACTACCAAATTTAACAGGTAGACTGACCGGTTTTTATACTCGTTTTCAAAACACAACAGACATTAATTTCTTTTTCGTCGACGCTGGTGTAGGTTCTGATTTCGTTCAAGAAGTAATAACAGATTTAGACAAGTTACATATGGGGTTAGAACTTGGTTTAGAATATCAAGCTTCATCAAGCGTTAAGTTATCCGCAGTCGCCAATATTGGCAAATATTTATATGCAAGCAATCCGAATTTGACCATCAATTTTGATACGGCAGCTGCTGATGAAGACTTGATTAATCTTGAAGGAAATGTTGACTTAGGCATTGCCGATATCAAAGATTTAAGATTAGCACAAGGACCACAGCAAGCCCTTGCATTGGGTATCGAATATCGAGATCCAAAATATTGGTGGATTGGAGCTAGCACCAACTATTTAGCAAATAATTATGCCAATATTTCGACTATAACTAGAACACAAAGCTTTTTCCTAGATCCTGAAACTGGCCTAAGGTTTCCAGACGCGACACAAGAAAACGTTGCTAAACTCTTGAAGCAATCAAAACTAGATGATTTCTATTTATTAAATCTAGTGGGCGGTAAATCATGGCTAAAAAAAGGAACTTACATCAGTATTTTTGCGAGCATAAACAACGCTTTTGATACCATATTTAGAACTGGTGGTTATGAGCAAAGTAGAAACGGTAATTTTGGACAATTACAACAAGACAATCTTAGAAACGATCCTTCATTTGCACCCAAGTATTGGTATGGCTTTGGAAGAACCTATTTTTTAAACTTTGCGATTAGTTTTTAGCATCGCAAACGATATAGCTTTTCAGAATAGTTAGAAACCTTTCAAACTCCATTATAAACATCCAACTTTTAATTATATTAGAGGTTCAATCTGAATAAACATAACTGAACTAAATTCGGCAATTATGAAAAAACTTATCCTGTTCATCGCTTTAGGAGCTTTTATTGCAAGCTGCGGCGGTAAAAAAGATTCAAAAAAAGACGGTTTTGAAGTAAGCAGAACCAAAGAGGCTAAAGCAGTTGCCGAAAGTGAAGGCGTACCAGTTGACTTAGATAATAAAGGTGTCGGACCAATTAAAAGTGTAGACTTTTCTGCCGACGTTGATACCGAAATGGCAGCCCGTGGTGAAGCAAAATTTAATGCTATTTGTGTGGCTTGCCATATGGTTGACCAACGAATGATTGGCCCGGCTATGGAAGGTGTATATGATAGAAGAAGCCCAGAATGGGTAATGAATATGATTTTGAACCCTGATGGAATGTTGAAAGAAGACCCAATTGCAAAAGCACTTTTAAAAGAATATAACAATGCCATTATGCTTAATCAGAACTTAACAGAAGATGAAGCACGTGATGTGGCTGAGTATTTGAGAACATTATAAAATAGTTATAAATTCTTCAAAAATGCTGTTGTCCATAACTATTGGGTAACAGCATTTTTTGTAGTACTAAAATTCTAAACTGATGGTTAAAAAAGCACTATTTGTATCTTTTTGTTTACTGGCTTCAGCCTTTTTAAACGCCCAATCTTTAATTGGGGCTTGGGAAGCAACTGGTGATTTCGGAGGCAAGAATATACGCAGCGTTGTCATTTTCTCAAGCAATCACCAAGTCGGCACTTTTTATGATGCCGAATCTGGTGCATTTGTTGGTACTAATGGGGGAACATGGTCTTTAGAAGGCACTACCTTATCTGAAACGGTAGAATTTGACACTGAAAACCCCGAAAGGGTTGGAAGTACAAGTTCTTTTGAAATTGAACTTTCAACTGATGAGTTAAAAATTAAAGATGCTCCAATGGTTTGGAAACGCGTTGATAATGGTTCACCCGGCGCACTTGCTGGTGCATGGCTAATGTCCGGGCGTAAACGAGATGGTGAAATCCAATCAAGAGATACCAGCAGGCCAAGAAAAACAATGAAAATTCTTTCTGGAACACGTTTTCAATGGATTGCCTACAATACTGAAACCAAACAATTTATGGGAACCGGTGGAGGTAATTACACAACCATAGATGGTAAATACACTGAAAATATAGAGTTCTTTTCAAGAGATGACTCGCGTGTTGGAGCAAGTCTTGAATTTAATTTTGAACTAAAAGAAGGCGATTGGCACCACTCTGGTTTTAGTAGCAAAGGAGCACCACTATATGAGATTTGGAGTTTGCGAAAAGAATAAACCAAACGGTAAGAATACAAAATGATTAGACTAATTATAGTACCCCTACTCTTTGTAATATCAACACTTCAATCACAAACAATGGATGTTCCCTATCACCAAATTCCTGATTATCCTGAAGACTATACCACAGGCAATGTTGTTGCTAGAATGATTGATGGTTTAGGATATCGCTTTTATTGGGCTACAGAAGGTTTAACAACATCTGATTTGACTTATAAGCCTTCAGAAAATGGTCGTACAATGCTAGAAACGTTGCAGCATATCTATGGCATGTCTGAAATGATTTTAGAATCGCCAAAAGGTGAACCAAGTATTCGCCCAAAAGATTTTTCAAATTATTCTTTTGAAGAATTACGTACGAAAACCTTACATAATCTTCATGCAGCAAGTAACCTAGTTAAAGGTAAAACTGCAGATGAGGTTTCAAGTTTTAAAGTGACTTTTCAACGTGGAGAAAAGCAAACGGACTTCCCCTATTGGAATATGCTAAACGGAATGCTATCCGATTGTATTTACCACACAGGTCAATTAGTAGTTTTGCGGCGTTCTAATGGCAATCCACAAAACCCAAAAGTAAATGTGTTTTTAGGAAAGACTCAAGAATAAAAAACTGTAACAATTTTGTTTTTTACTGGTCTTTCTAAAAATAGATTGCTTAAAACTATTTGATGAAAATCTCAAAAAAAGGAGAGTACTACGGAAAACAAGAAAAGGTTTTAGCACAGAATGGATTCTTACTTTCTGAATATGATTACTTAGATTCTGGTACTCCTTGGCATTTTCATGAGAACCCCTATTTTATGTTTGTACTCAATGGAGATATGCTAGATATTAATAAAAAATCTACTACACTTTGCCCAGCAGGTAGTCTTGTCTTTCATAATTGGCAAGATCAACATTTAAACACAAGAGAATCAGATTTAGCTCGAGGATTTCATATTGAACTAGATAGAGAATGGTATAAAAATAAGCAGTTAGATTTTAATCTATGGGAGGGAAGTAGACTAATTAAAAACCCTAAACTCTATCACGTACTTGCAAAGTTGTATTATGAATTTAAAAATAACGATGCATATTCTCCATTGGCGATAGAGCTCTTACTTTTGAAATTATGTGAAGGGATAGAGAAAGAAAATCTTGTTAAAACCAAACATGAACCATTGTGGGTTAAAGACTTAAGGGAGTTACTTAATGAAAACGATGAGTCTTTATCCTTAACTGGCTTGTCTAAAGAACTAGGTGTTCATCCAGTGCATTTATCAAGGAGCATTCCTAAATATTTAACAACAAATCTTGGTGGTTATTTAAGACAGCAGAAACTTAAAAAAGCAATTCCATACATTTTAAATAAAAAATATTCTTTAACCGAAGTGGCCTATCTTTCTGGATTTGCTGATCAAAGTCATTTTACTCGCACTTTTAAAAAAACTTTTTTTATGACGCCTAAAGGTTTTCGCTCTAAATTATAGTGATGTTAATTTGATTCTATTTAATAAATGAATCATCAAATACATTTGATAAAAATATAAAGTATGAAGACTTCTTTTAAAATAATTATCGCCAGTTTGTTTTTTGTTCAATGCTTATCAGCTCAGCTAGATTTTTCATCGCCAAATACTGAACAACCTGCATTACTAAAAGAGATGAGTTCAAAAGTTGAAAATGGTGACTATGAAAACATTACAAGTATATTGATTGCCCAAAATGGTGAGCTCATTTTTGAAAAATATTATAATGGTAATAATGAAAGTTCACTTCATAACACAAGGTCTGCAACCAAAACCATGGCTACTTTTTTAACTGGCATTGCAAAAGATCAAGGTCTTATATCCGAGACCGACAAGATATTCAATTATTTAGCCCATAAAAATCAAGTTAAAAATCCAGATTCTAGAAAAGACAATATCATTATTGAAGATTTGCTTACAATGAGTTGTATGCTTGAAACTGATGATAGTAATTACTTTTCGAGAGGGCATGAAGAACGAATGTATTTTATTGAAGATTGGACACAGTTTTTAATTGACCTACCTATACGTTCTTATCCGTTTAACCCAAAACCGGCAGAACAACCTTATGGGAGGTTTTTTCATTATTCATCTGCCCAAGCTTCTGCAATGTCAGAAATATTGCAGACAGCCATTAATGAGCCTCTTCATAAATTTGCTAAAAAACATCTTTTTAACCCACTAGAAATTTCGGAATACAAATTAGATTTTACACCAACTGGTTATTTAAACACTGCTGGTGGAAGTAATTATAGAAGTCAAGACTTACTTAAATTCATTCAGCTTTGTTTAAATGATGGGGTATGGAACGGAAAACAATTAATTTCAAAAGAATGGATCAAACTGGCTACAAGCCCAAAAGCCAATGCACGCTCAGGAGTTGATTATGGTTATTTTTTATGGCTAGAAGCTTTTGGTAAAGATAAAAAGCATAATTCCTTTTATATGTCTGGCAACGGTGGAAATAGAATGCATGCTTTTAAAGACCTTAATGCAACTATAGTTGTGACAACTACAAACTATGGTAATAGAAACGCACATAGCTATATCGATGAAATACTTAACGAGTATATTGTTCCTGTTTTATCATCTATGAAAGATTAACTCTGTAACAAAACTATCATTTTTACTACCCATAAATAAAACAGAAGATTATGGGGTACGCGGGTCAACCAATGAAAGTTGTTAAAGCCAATAGAGCTTTACTCAAGAAAAAAAGAAATTTTAGAGATATCCGAAAAGACTATATCGGTCATGCAGGTGAAACTCAGCTTCAATTCAAAGAACTTACTGAATTTGAAAAAAAGAAGATTAGAGATAAGATTATTGCTCAAGCAAAAAGAGATAAGTTAATTGAGTTAAGAGCATCCATTATCTCGGTATTGATACTAGCAATTCTAGTCTTTATAATCTACCGTATGTTTTAATGGCTACACCAAATTTTAAAGACCCCAGACCTTAAACGGATTGGTCTCATCTTGGGTCTTTTTTCTTACCTTATCAGTTACAACCTTGTACGTTGGATCTTCAAGAACATTTACTTCTATAATATCTTGAGCGTTGGTAAGTAAACGAATACAATCTTTACTTAAGTGTCTTATATGAACATTTTTACCTGCCTTAGAATAGCGTTCTGTTAGCTTGTTTAAAGCTTCAATACCCGACATATCGGCAACACGACTTTCTTGAAAATCGATTATGACCTCTTCCGGATCATTTTGAACATCAAACTTTTCGGCAAACAAAGTAGTAGATCCAAAGAAAAGCGGCCCATAAATTTCATAATGTTTGATGCCATCATCATCAACATACTTTCTTGCCCGAATACGTTTGGCATTTTCCCATGAATATGCCAAGGCAGAAATAATAACTCCTAACAAAACTGCTACAGCAAGGTTATGCGTAATTGCAGTAATTAAAGTGACTAATATCATTACAATAACATCAGAATTTGGCATTTTTCTGAAGGTTTTAAAACTAGCCCATTCAAATGTGCCAATAGCAACCATGAACATTAAACCTACCAAGGCAGCCATAGGAAGTTGCTCAATTAAACTGCTACCAAACATTATAAAAACTAATAACATTACAGCAGCTGTAATCCCTGATAGTCTAGCTCTAGCCCCAGAAGAAGTATTTATCAAACTTTGGCCAATCATAGCACAACCACCCATACCCGATAAAAATCCTGATAAAATATTTGCAGTTCCCTGAGCCACACATTCTTTATTACTACGACCTCTAGTTTCGGTAATTTCATCAATGATATTCAAGGTCAGAAGGCTTTCTATTAAACCTACCCCTGCCACAATACCTGCATAAGGAATTATAATCATAAAAGTTTGCCATGTAAATGGTATTTGAGGAATGGATAATGGTGGAAAACCACCTTTAATACTTTCACCCTCGCGCATGGTATCAGCAACTGTTAGGGTATCAATACCAAAACCAATTACAATGGCTGAAACCACCACAATTGCTAATAATGATGAAGGTATCGCTTTAGTTAATTTAGGAAAACCCCAAATAATCAACATTGTCAACAAAGTCAAGCCTAGCATTATATACAATGAAGAACCCGATAATAACTCTTCCGTACCCTTTTGATAAAAGTTAGGAAACTGTGCCATAAATATGATGATGGCCAAGCCATTCACAAAACCAAACATTACGGGGTGAGGTACTAAACGAATAAATTTTCCAAGGCGTAACAGCCCTGCTAAAATTTGTAAGACCCCTGCTATAATAACTGTAGCAAAAACATAATTCAAAATGGTAGTCGGCTCAATGCCAGGAAAAGTATTTTTTAATTCTAAAATTAATCCAACAAAAATCACAGCCACAGCACCAGTAGCACCAGAAATCATGCCCGGACGACCACCCAAAATTGAGGTTACTAAAGCCAAAATAAACGCGGCGTAAAGACCCGTTAAAGGTGAAAAACCTGGAATTAATGCAAAAGCAATTGCCTCAGGTACTAAAGCTAATGCAACCGTTAATCCTGATAAAATTTCAGTTTTATAATCTACCTTTTGCTTAAAGTCAAAGAGATTCAGGTATTTGCGCATATCAGTCTATTTGAAGCCGGCAAAATTAACCCATTATTTTAAAGTATAACTTTAAAGTGAATTATTTTACTAATACTAACAACTAATTACTGATTTCGGACTTTTTCAGCTGTTAATTTGCCCAATAATCAACTACAAATACTTTCTCTACGTGAGGCCCTAAACTGGCAACAAACTCTTGATGCTTAGGATGAGGAGTGTAAATACTATCTCTGTCTTCTTCCGATTTAAAAGTCAATAAATAACAATGGGTAAAGCCCTGGTGAAATTCTTCTGGGCTATCGTTAAGACCCCATTCAAAATCTTGAATAACCGAAATATGATTTGGGAGCTCTGCAAAGCTTTTGTTTAATTTTTCAACTTGCTCAGTACTTGTGCTATCATTAAACTTAAAAATTACCACATGTCTTAATAATTTATCCTCTTTCATTTCTTCTGATTTTACTTCTTTTTCAACGGCAACTTTCTCTTTTGTATCCATACATGAAATAAGTAATATGACACTCAACACTGCTCCTAATAATTTTTTCATTCCTCTATTTTTATATTTAATAATCATTTATATATGCGATGGTATTTTAAATTAAACCTCCAGTACTGCCGCCCTCAATTTTAATAGCCGCTCCATTCGTTGCAGAAGCCAAAGGACTACAATAATATACGGTGGTTGATGCAACCTCATCTACACTTGCAAAACGTTGTAAAAGTGATGACGTTCTAACATCTTTAAAAAAATCTGCTTCTATAGCTGCTTTGGTTTTCCCCGATTTGACAGCTTCATCCTCTAAAAACTGCTCCGCTCCTTCTGATAATGTAGAGCCAGGAATAATGGAGTTGATAGTAACGCCACTAGACTTAGTTAATTGAGCTAAACCTTTTGCAACGCTCAACATAGCAGTTTTTGTCATACTATATGCCAACATATCTGGTGGCACTAATTCTGCACATTCGCTCGAAACAAATAAAATTCGTCCCCAATTTTGTTTTAGCATATTTGGCAAGAAATATCTTGATAAACGAACACCACTCATGACATTAATTTCATACTGTTCTTGCCAATCACTATCATCCATTTCAAAAAAAGACGCAGATTTATAAATGCCCACGTTATTCACTAATATGTCTAAATCCGGTAAGTCTTCACAAAGCGATTTTACTTCTTCTATATTTGAGAAATCAGCTGCAAAGCCAGAAATATCAGCATTACTATTTATCTTTCTTAGTTTGTTTAAAGCTACTTCAACTGATTGTTCTGATCGCCCGTTGATAATAACTTTAGCTCCTTCATTTAAAAGACCTTTTGCTATTGCAAAACCTATTCCTGCAGTTGAGCCTGAAATGAATGCTGTTTTGTTCTTGAGTTTTAAATCCATATTAACTTGCTAAACCTAGTGGGCTAAATAAAGCCCATAAAACCAATACAAAAACTATAAGCAATACCGTTAAGGTTGCATCTTTAGACCACTTCATCTGGCTATTACTAGATCGCTGAAAAGTAACTAATGCTAACTCTTCAGCTGGTAAAGGCTTTCCAAATCTGCTTACTATTGCCAGTATAACAGCACATAATAGAAAGAGAAACAAGGCAAAGTGAAGAAAATTAATTTCTAAAAAATAAAACAATAAGGACCCATCATTTACAGTAAGTGATCCTTCATTAGCCATGAACTCAGTAACTAAACGCATAATTCCAATAATAAAACCTGACCATAGTGCAACTATGGCGCCTTTAGCATTTATCCATTTATAAAAAAGCCCAAATAAAAATACAGCTGCAATTGGTGGTGAAATATAGGCTTGAACACTTTGGAGATAATGGAAAATACCACCACCCATTAAGCTTCGCATAAAAGGAATCCAACCTAAACTCACAATAACTAAGATAATGGTGGCAATCTGGCCAAATCGCACAAGGCTTTTATCTGTAGCTTTTGGTCTATATTGTTTATAAAAATCAATCGTTAATAAGGTTGAGCTTGAATTAAATGCTGATGATAATGAACTCATTAGAGCCGCTAACAATCCAGCTATGGCGAGTCCTTTTAATCCTATTGGTAGAAAACTATTAATCATTGCTGGCAAAGCTTGATCCGCATTGTCAAGAACAAAATTAATTTCGCCCTTCTGCAATAAAGCATACGCTATGACCCCCGGAATAAAAAAGATGAATACCGGCAACAATTTTAGATACCCTGCAAAGAGTGCACCTTTACGTGCATTTGAAACATCTTTTGCAGAAAGTGTTCTTTGAACGATATATTGGTCTGTACACCAATACCAAACGCCTAAAATTGGAGCTCCAAAGAGCATTCCTGTCCAAGGATATTCAGTATCTGACATTGGCCTCCAGAGATTAAAGAAACGTTCAGCAGGCGGATTACCTGGAGTTTGAGCTGCAACCTCAAGTGTATTCATTAAACCGTCCCAACCACCTAGTTGATAAATTCCAAATACGGTAACAGCGACGGTCCCTACTAATAAAATTACTGCTTGCACCATATCGGTGTAAATAACTGCTTTTAGACCCCCAAGGACCGTATAAAAACCTGTAGCTATAACTGTAATTATTGCCCCAGTCCAAAATGGTACTCCAATGGTCTCAAAAACTAAAGCTCCAGCGAATATTATAAGTGATATTTTTGTAATAACATAAGCCAAAATAGAAACCACCGAAAGGTAATTTCGACAGGCCTTTGAGTATCTTTTCTCTAAAAATTCTGGCATGGTATACACCCCTGTTCTTAAATAGAAAGGAACGAAAACCCATCCCAACAGAATTAAAACTAATGAGGCTATTATTTCAAAATTGGCCATCGGCATATTAGCTCTAGCTCCTGCACCAGAAACCCCTAAAATGATCTCTGAGCCAATGTTAGAAGCGAATAAGGATGCCCCCACAACCAACCAACCTTGGTTTTTTCCTGCAAGAAAATAATCTGCAGCACTTCCTTCTTTATTTCCTTTTGAAGCCCATTGGGCTATCCATAAAATTATTGCAAAATAAAATAGGATAATACCTATATCCCAAAGGCTCATTGTGGTTGTCATAAAAGTCTTTTTTGGTTAAGAATTGGTAAACTACCAATTTTTCAAACCTAATAATTTTTCACCCAGATCAGTCAGTTTTGCTGTGTCATATTTATCACGTTCCCAATTTCTTGGGTCGCCTGGGAAAGCGTAACCTTCAGGGGCTACCCTGTTTTTCCAAGAAGTAACTCTCCAATCTCTGAGTTGTTGATTATCTTCTTCAGCAGGCATCATAGAAATATACTGTGCTATACGCACTTTATCTCCAGATTTATTTGGTCGAATACCATGTGGTTCTGTACTATTAAATATCAATAAATCACCAGCGTTCATTTTTACTTTTACAATCTTATCTTCTAAACCATCTAAACTGGGTTGGAACCGATCTCTATCTTCAGGCTGTGTGAGTTTCCAGGTATCATAATTTCTATATAACCATGGTATGCATTGAAAACCACCCATATGTTCATCTGTTTGGTCAGCTATAGCCAAAACTCCTTGAACGTTTTGAGGTCTAGTTTCAGGATCATAGTCCCAATGTATAAATCCCTTTTTATTTTCTCCCGGGCGTTGTGGAAAATTTAAGTTCGCTCGATCAATAGTAACCCATAATTTTTCAGTTCCCCAAACATCAACAAAAGCATCATAAACTCTTTGCATTTGTCTATTATTCCACAAATGTTGGTTATTATAAACTTCCACCATTCCTGTTCCGGTTAATTCTTTCATTTGCATTTCCGCTCTAGGTGGGGCATACCAAGTATTAGAATCATTGGGGTCTTTCTCATCAAACTCCCACAAAAAATCTGCAGTAGCTTGTGCCTGTTCCTTAGGGACGGCGTTTTTTATAACGATATATCCGTTATGTTTCCAGAACTCCCAATCTTCTTCAGATAAGACTCTTAATGGTTGTTTATTAGACCTATCATTCAATTTTATTTTACTACTCGTAGCCGTTGACGGATTACCAGGGATTTCTTCATGTGCCTTATTGGCCATTTCTAATTTTACGTCATTCTTCATAGTCGTGAATTTTAATTTATTGAGTCAAAAGTAGCCTAGCCTACATATCATATCAACTCTAATATTGATATAAATTTGAATTATATTGATATTTTAATTTGATATTGCATGTTTTAATGTAAATTCTGTGTAATTTATCTCAATAAAAGACTAATAACATTCTAATGAAAATTCAATTAGAAACCATTTCTCCCTATACAAAAAGTCCCTTTAGACTTTTACATGATCCTAAATTGAATCATCTATTTTATTGGCATTTTCATCCTGAATTAGAATTAGTCTATATTGAAGGAGCTAGCGCCAAAAGGCATGTTGGAAATCATATTTCTGAGTATCAAGGAAGCGATTTAGTGCTTATTGGTGCTAACATTCCGCATTTAAATTTTGACCATGGCGTAACTACAGATTATAGAAAAGAAGTTTTACATTTTAAAACAAGTTTTAGAAATAACATATTAGATAGTTTACCTGAATTACAACAAATTGATAGGCTTTTGGATTTATCTAAATACGGAATCGCCTTTTCTGGAAAAACTAAAGAAGAAGCTGGTGAACTTATGAAACAGTTGCACTTACTGGAACCCTTTGACTATTTTATGTGCATTATGCAACTTTTAAGGCTATTGGCAAAAAGTAATGAATTTAAACTCTTACATAAAACACCCTTTATAAACAAGTATAGTAGTAAAGAGCAAAAACGAATTAGAAAGATTTATGCTTTTATTGATGAGCGATATCAAACAAAAATTTCAGTAGATGAAGTGGCTGCTCTGTGCAATTTGACAAAACCTGCTTTCTGTAGATATTATAAAAAAGCCACCGGCAATACTTTTATTGAATTTTTAAATCAATATAGAATCAGTCAGGCAAAGCGATTATTATTAAAAGGTAAAAATGTTAGTGAAGCTTGTTATGAATGCGGTTTTGAAAGCCTATCCTATTTCAATCGCAGTTTCAAAAAGGTAACTGGACAGAATCCTTCAGAATTTAAAAATACATATAGCTCAAAAAAGAACCGCCCTGAGTAAAATACTACAGGGCGATTCCTAACTAAATAACCAACCAAAAAACTTTTATAATAGTCGTAGACTATTTGTATTCCTTACATTTTACGCTGACGCGTGACGTTCATTTTTTTGTTAGAGCTTTTCACTCTCTTTTTATCAACCTTACCGTTAGCTTCTTTAGTTTTTAAATACTGCACAAAGCCTCGACCTCCAAACTCATAAATTGTTTCACTAGCAACGTGATACAGTTCTATAGTTCCATCATCAATAACGTATAGTTCAAAGTAATCATTGCCCATAAAGTCATAATCGAGTGTTAAAGTTTTGAGCGTTTCATCGTTTGTGTCAAATACTTCGTACTTACCTTCATAGTCCCATTGTAGGCTTGATAAAGGGGTGCCTGTTCTATCAATAGAAGACCTAAAAACCCCTCCATTATCAGAGAAAAATTGCAAATAGTTTTCATCATCAAACTCATTTATTGCACCCACTTCACTGGTAAAGGTTTTCTCCCAAGCATCGTATTCTTGAATGAAGTATGTAATGTTTTCATAGAAAACACGATCATAATCAAAATTGCTTCGTCTATAACCATTTAAAAAGTACGAGGTTCTAGATCTAGAATCACGCAATTCAATAGTATTATTGTTTACCGCATAAACCTCTAAGGCCCATAAGCCGTCTATGTCGTGGTCTATTTCAACAACTCCGCTCAAAGTAGCATAAGAACCAACATCAATACCTAAGCCCCCTCCAGTTTTTCCAATTCCAACAATGTTATTATTCGCCAATAACACTCCATTATCAAATGATACTGTAAAAGCTCTTTGTAAAAATGGCACCTCACCATTACCCTCTGTAGCATTTATGTCTACATACCATAAATCATAAGATTGTAACACTTGATCAGTATTAAATGCAGACTCTACAATAAAGTCGTCTTCAATAAATACCTCGGTATAGCATGAAGTTGCTAATAAGGTTATTCCAAATAATCCGAATAGTAATTTTTTTGATTTCATATCTCGTGGTTTTATGGTTCATCTAACTTAAATCAATCAGCGTGCCAAATATTATAACACGTTGATAATCATGTATTAACATCTAATATTTGATTTTATCTACCTTTAACCTTGAAAAAATTAAATTCAAGCGCTTTTGAAATTTGCTGTTTTAGGTGGTGGAAGTTGGGCCACGGCTATTGTTAAAATGTTGACTGAGAATTTAGACACCGTTCATTGGTACATGCGGAATGAAACAGCCATTACACATATAATGACTGAGGGTAACAATCCTAATTACTTAAGTTCTGTTGATTTAAAGACCGCATCTCTTTTTCTTACAAGTGATATTAATGAAGCAATAACCGCTGCGGATTTTTTAATTTTTGCCATACCCTCAGCTTTTCTAGATCAAGAACTACAAAATTTGAACACAAGCTTTGAAAACAAGGTGATTTTTTCGGCAATTAAAGGAATTGTGCCTGAAACCGGACTAATTGTTGGAGAACATTTTCATGATACCTATCAAGTACCTTTTGAAAATATTGGCGTCATAACAGGACCGTGTCACGCTGAGGAAGTAGCCTTAGAACGTTTATCTTATTTAACAATCGCATGTGCTGACGAAACTAAAGCAAAATTATTGGCAGAACATTTAAATAGTCATTACATAAAAACTAAAATTTCCGATGATATTATCGGAACGGAATATGCAGCTATGCTTAAGAATATCTATGCAATTGCTGCGGGTATTGCTCATGGCCTTGGCTATGGCGATAATTTTCAAAGTGTTTTAATGAGTAATGCTATTCGCGAAATGAAACGCTTTATTGCTCGTGTTCATAAAATGAAACGTAATATAAATAATTCTGCCTATTTAGGTGATTTGTTGGTGACTGGTTATTCCACTTTTAGCCGGAACCGAATGTTTGGGAATATGATTGGAAAGGGATATACCGTAAAAAGTGCCCAAATGGAAATGAATATGGTTGCTGAAGGCTATTATGCCACTAAAAGCGCCCATTTGTTAAATCAAAAGCATGAGAAAAAGTCTAAAACCCCTATCATAGACGCTGTCTATCAAGTTCTTTACGAAAACAAAAACGCGAAAAAAACTTTTAAAAAATTGACAGAAAAATTGGACTAAGCTCTATCTAAAGAAAAATTAGAATGTCTATCCAATTCGTTTTCTAATTGTACTTTAAAATTCAACATCTTTTCATCAGAATATTCAAAAACCTTTTTAATATCATCAAAAACCGGATTCATATAGGTTCTAATACTTTCAATGTCAAAATATAGTCTGCCTGTTCTTCTTATAAAAAAATCTATTGGATTAGATATCATTTCATATTCTATACCAAATTTTAACTCTGCCCTTAACAGACGTAATTGGTTATCATTATTTCTAAAGCCTTTATAATTATCCAAAATTATTTCAGTCTGCTTACCATAATTGGTAACTAGAAACCAGGCATCATGTTCGGTCAATCCATCCGCTTTTATACGTTCGAAGATTTCTTGAATATATTTTTTAACGTGTTTAAATTTTTTAAAATCGTTACCACACAAAGGAATTTTATCTGTAGTACATGGTTTTAATTTTATTCCTTCTTCTTCGACTTGCTTTGCAATTCTATCGACAGCACGCTCAGCCATTTTACGATAACCGGTAAGTTTACCGCCCGCTATGCTAATCAACCCAGAATCTGAAGTGAAAATCTCGTCCTTACGTGAAAGCTCTGAGGCAGATTTTCCCTCTTCATGAATTAATGGTCGAAGACCTGCCCATGAAGAAATAATATCTTCCATTTCTAAATTAATACTTGGAAACATATTATTTACAGCTGAAATTAAGTAAATGGCATCAGCCAAATCTGTTTCTACTTTATCTTTATCTAAATTAAAATTAGTGTCAGTAGTACCCACATAAGTGATTTTACCTCTAGGGATTGCAAACATCATTCTCCCATCAGGAATATCAAAATACACCGATTGCTTTACAGGAAGTTTTTCATACGGAAATACCAAATGCACACCCTTAGTTAAGTGCAAGCGTTTCCCTTTTTTTGAATTATTGGTACTACGTAACTCATCCACCCAAGGCCCTGCCGCGCTAATGACATATTTAGATTTTATCTCGAAAGGTTTACCTGTAATAATATCCAAGACTTTAACACCTGCTACCTTATTATCTTCATAAATAAAATCAGTAACCTCAGCATAATTCAATGCTTTAGCACCATGCTGTAGACTGGTTTTAATGTTTTCAGTTGTTAAACGTGCATCATCAGTTCTATATTCTGCATAATACCCAGCGCCATTCAATATTTTCTTCGGTAATAATGGCTCCAATTTAAGAGCTTCTTTTTTACCCAACATTTGACGTTGATCTTCTCCTTCGACCTGAGCGAGTATATCATATACCTTTAACCCAATTGAGGTAAGCCATTTACCATAAGAACCGCCTTCTATGAGTGGTAACAACATTTTCTCTGGTAATACGAGATGCGGCGCAAGTTTGTGGACTATTGCCCTTTCAGAACCAACTTCTTTTACCAACCAAAAATCAAACTGTTTTAAATATCGCAGTCCTCCGTGTATTAATTTTGTAGACTTGCTACTTGTACCTGAAGCGAAATCTCCTTTTTCAATAAGGGCAACTTTAAGTCCGCGTGACGCCGCGTCAAGTGCAATTCCGCCACCCGTTATTCCACCGCCAATTACTACAAGATCGTATGTGTCTTTTAAAAGGACCTGAACTGTTTCATTACGCTCAAGATTAGAAAACCGAGTTGGTGATTTCATAAGTAGCAATTTTTTGAGAACGTAAAATTACAAAATCATAGAGCTACAAAATGCCTCATGGAATTATGGTTTTGTAAAAAAGAAAATATGTAAATTAAATTGTGAACTCATATTCCCGTTCTACTCGACAAATACGAACCTTGTACCAAGAATACCAAGCTGTTTTCCCCTTGGTCTGGGCCACTTGATGGTCCACGTTAGCCTTCCAATTGCTAATTGCCTCTAAACTTTGCCAATAACTTATGGCAATACCTAAACCATCACGAGCTGTTTCAAAATCAAGAAATCCATCCTGTTTTCTCGCTAAACTTTCCATAGTTATGGCCATTTCAGCGTAACCATTATCGCCTTCAGTTCTTTTGTTAGTAAAGATTACAGCGTAATACGGCTTTTTGAGTTCCATTAGTTTATAAATTCTTTTTCGACAAAATAATTTACAATTGCTTCCTTCATTAAAACTGTCTGTTCACCAGCTTTTAATGGTGGCAATTCCTCTTTGACAGTATAGTGCGGCCAACCGTCATCATCAAAAAAATCAAATTCATAATATCCATAAGGTTCTAACAATCTACAAATAGCAATATGCATCAAGTTGACTTTTTCGTCTTTCTTATACTTACGCTGGTACTGTCCGAGTTCTTGTACACCAACCAAATAAATTATGGCGTCTAATTCTAAAGGGTCTCCATCTGAAAATTTTAGGGATAGCTTCTCAACCAATAGTTGCCAGCGCTCTTTTAAAACAATATCTCTTGCCATAGGTAACAAAGATACTACTCAAGCTTCACTATTAAAATCGTTCTATTTTAATGTTGTTTTGTAACTACTATATTTGTTCAAACCATTAGCATGAGTTTTATTGACATTGTTTTAGGCATTCTTTTGATTTGGGGACTATATAAAGGACTAAAAAATGGGCTCTTTGTTGAGCTCGCTTCTTTGGTCGCATTAATAGCTGGTATTTATGGTTCTATACATTTCTCATACATTGCGAGTGATTATCTTTCAGAAAATATGGATTGGAATGATCGCTATATTAAAATTGCTTCATTTTTGATTACCTTCATCGCTATTGTCATAATAGTGAATCTAGCTGGTAAGTTCTTAACCAAAATTGCAGATTTTGCTATGCTTGGTCTTTTGAACAAAATCGCGGGCGCTATTTTTGGCGCGCTTAAAGTTGCTGTAATACTCGGGGCTTTACTTATTTTCTTTGAAAAGGCTACTTCTTCCTTCAACTTTGTAAATGAAGAAACTCAAACAGACTCCATTCTGTATAAACCCATTCGTGATATTGGCGACTTTGTCTTTAGCACAGTTTTAAAAGAAAAGCCAAATACCACTTCTGAAGAGTAATCTTTTCCCACTAGCCGTTATTTTTCTACCACTTACCCAAGTCCATTTTTAACATTCTTCGACTAATGGTTATTAGAGCACGTCGAACGGTAAAAAATCATTCGAAATACCACTTTCTTCGATGAAATGATACCTGTATTTAGTCGATAAACCCTTAATATACGTGATTTTACAGATTGTCGAATAAAAAGTGCTTCTTGAAGAATTTTTGAGGTCTTGCTCATGACTGGATATACTTTAGCCAAACAAATCAGAAAGAAAACAAAACCTTTTTAAACCAATTACATGAAATTATTTTACTCTACAATGTTCGTTTTTGCTCTAGTATTTACATCTTGTAGCACGTCTTCAGTTCAAGACGATGAATCGCTTTTTGAAAATGGGGCTGAGGAGATTGAAGTAACTTTAACAGAAGCAGAGACGGAACTTTTTAATATCGTAAATACCTATAGAAGTTCAAATGGAATGAGCGAATTGGTTTTTAGTAACAATACCTACAAATATGCTCAGGAGCATACCCAGTTTATGATCGTTGAAGATGAAATTAGCCATGATAATTTTAGTGTAAGAGCTTCAAAAATTGCACAAGAAACAAGCGCAACACATATTGCGGAAAACGTAGCTAAAAATTATCCAGAGGCAGCAATGGCTTTACAGGGTTGGTTAGAGAGTGATTCTCATAAAAATACCATCGAAGGAGACTTTACCCATACTGCCTTAAGTATCAAAGAAAATTCAGAAGGAAAATTATTTTACACCCAAATTTTCTTCAAGAAATAAAATTAGATTCGATTTTATATTAAGTGTTTTAATAAGTATTATAATGGTTTAGAAAAGGCTCACAGCAATGTGGGCCTTTTTCTATTTCGGTTGATTGCAAGAGGTTTTGTAACTTTCAAAAAAAACAATGTTAATTAAAGCTCCTTTCAATCTCAATACTTGGATTGAAGAAAATAGAGAATCACTCAAACCTCCAGTGGGTAATAAAAACCTTTATAAAGATGCTGGAGATTACATTGTTATGATTGTTGCTGGGCCTAATGCACGCAAAGACTATCATTACAACGAAACAGAAGAATTGTTCTATCAACTCGAAGGAAATATTGAAGTACATATTCAAGAAAATGGAAAGAAGAAAACCATGCAATTAGGTCCGGGAGATATGTACCTACATCCGGCCAAGGTACCGCACTCTCCTGTGCGAAATGAAGGTTCCATTGGTTTGGTTATTGAACGCAAACGAAACCATATGAATGTTGATGATGGATTACTTTGGTTTTGTGATAATTGTAATCATAAATTGTACGAGGCCTATTTTACTTTACATGACATTGAAAAAGACTTTTTAAGTCATTTTGAACATTTTTATGGGTCAAAAGAATTGAGAACCTGTGATAATTGTAATACCATTATGCCCGTTGATAAACGTTTTATTGCTAAAAACTAATGCTTATGCTACTCATTGCTAAAATAATAACGGCCTTAGTTGCCATTTTACACCTATATTTTTTATGGTTAGAAATGTTTGCATGGACAACAAAAGCCAGAAAAGTATTTAAAAATTTCCCTCAAGATTTGTTTGAACCTACAAAGTCTATGGCTGCTAACCAAGGATTATATAACGGTTTTTTAGCCGCTGGTTTAATTTGGTCATTACTTATTCAAGATTCAGTTTGGCAAATTTATATTGCTTTGTTTTTTTTGTCGTGCGTAGCTGTGGCAGGAATTTATGGTGCGATGTCAGTTTCAAAAAAAATATTTACGATTCAAGCAATGCCTGCTTTGATAGGTATTGTTTTGCTTTTAGCTACCCTTTATTCTTCGTAGTTTTGTGAAAAATCTAACAATACCGCTTTAAAAAGTTATAAAATGTCAAAAATTGCTTCAGCTTTTGGATTGGATACTGCCTTAAAACAACTAGGCTTAAAAGAAATCAATAATGGAACTTCAACGGGTATAACTAATTTTGGTTCAGGTGAACTAATTTCTTCCTTTTCCCCAGTTGATGGCGAATTAATAGGTAAAGTAAAAGCTACTACCAAAGACGAGTATGAAAAAGTGATGTCTGCAGCGTCTGCGGCCTTTGCAGATTGGAAAACCAAGCCGGCCCCTCTTAGAGGAGAAATTGTTAGACAGTTTGGTGAAAAGCTAAGAGAACTGAAAGAACCTTTAGGTAAGTTAGTTTCTTATGAAATGGGCAAATCGTACCAAGAAGGCTTAGGTGAAGTGCAAGAAATGATTGATATCTGTGATTTTGCCGTTGGTTTATCAAGACAGTTACATGGCTTAACTATGCATTCAGAAAGACCTGGACATCGCATGTACGAACAGTATCATCCCTTAGGTATTGTAGGTATTATTTCCGCGTTCAATTTTCCTGTTGCTGTTTGGGCTTGGAATACTGCCTTGGCATGGGTAAGCGGCGATGTTTGTGTTTGGAAGCCCTCTGAGAAAACTCCGTTTTGCGGAGTTGCATGTCAAAATATTATAGCGGAAGTATTAAAACAAAATAACTTGCCAGAAGGAATCTCATGTTTAATTAACGGAGATTACGAAGTAGGGGAAATGATGACCAATGATAAAAGAGTGCCTTTAGTTTCGGCAACAGGCTCTATTAGAATGGGAAAAATAGTTGCTCAAGCTGTTGCTGCTCGTTTAGGGAAATCGTTATTAGAACTTGGCGGCAATAATGCCATTATTGTTACCCCTGATGCCGATATAAAAATGACTGTTATTGGAGCTGTTTTTGGAGCTGTGGGTACCGCTGGTCAAAGATGTACCTCTACTAGAAGATTAATAGTTCATGAATCTATGTATGATCAAGTCAAGAGCAGTGTTGTTGATGCTTATAAACAACTACGTATTGGCAATCCATTAGATGAGAACAATCATGTAGGTCCACTAATTGATACCGACGCTGTTGCAATGTATAACGCTTCATTAAAGAGTGTTGTAAAAGAAGGTGGTAAAGTTTTAGTTGAAGGCCAAGTATTATCGGGAGAAGGTTATGAAAGCGGATGCTATGTGAAACCGGCAATTGTCGAGGCAGATAATTCATATGAAACAGTACAAGAAGAAACCTTTGCACCTATCCTTTATTTACTTAAATATTCTGGTGAAGTGGAAAATGCTATTGCACAACAAAATGGTGTAGTTCAAGGATTATCTTCGGCAATCATGACGAATAACCTGCGTGAAGCTGAACGTTTTCTATCTGCTTCAGGAAGTGATTGTGGTATAGCTAATGTCAACATTGGTACTTCGGGAGCTGAAATTGGTGGTGCTTTTGGTGGTGAAAAAGAAACTGGTGGTGGTCGTGAAAGTGGTTCTGACGCCTGGAAAGTTTACATGCGCAGACAGACTAATACGATAAATTACACTACAGAACTTCCTTTAGCCCAAGGAATAAAATTTGATTTGTAAACCTTAAATGAGCTCTCTTAAGTTTTTATACGAGTTTTTCAAGGTTTTTTCAGGTTCAGGAGCTATATCACGCTCTAAGAAGAAATGTTCTACTCCTGATGCTTTTGCCTGTGCAATAATTCCTTTAATATCATAAACTCCATCACCTGGATCACTCATCAAAGGAAAACCTGCCATCCAATGGTCAGGTGTTTGTCCGTCACCTTTAAAGCGAAATTCTTTCGTAGCATCCTTGATATGCAAGGCCTTATAGCTTAATGGGTATTTCTTCAAATAATCAATTGGGTTTGCACCTGCAGCCTGCATCCAAAAAATATCTAGTTCAAATTTGACAAATTCTGAATTTACATTCTCCAATAAAAAATTCATTGGTATTTTTCCGTCAAGCTCCATATGCTCATAGCCATGATTATGGTAGACAAATTGAATATTATATGCTGCCATCTTTTCGCCAAAGGAATTAAATTCTTCAACAAATCTTTTATAATTATCAAGTGAGCTCTTTTCCTCTTGAATAGCAGGTAAAACCAAATATTTTGTGTCTAATTTAGAAACTTCATCCAGCATTTTTTCTAAACCATGACGAAGTGTATCCATATCAGTATGCATGGATGGAGATTTTAAATTGAAGTCTTTTAACAAACCAGCTGTTTCTTCTATAGTATTTCCATAAAAAGCATCATTAGTTATGCCCAACATTGGCTTAATTTGATTCCAACTATCTTTTGCACTTTGTACGCTAAAGGGGTATGGTCCAAAAAATTCAACCTCTTGATAACCCAATTCACTTATCAATTGCAATGATCCTTTCAAATCAGTATCAACCATTTTAGGAATAGTAAATAATTGAACACCAAGTGTGGTATTATTTAATAAGGTTGAAAAGCTCTTTAATGAAGGGCTCATTGCTAATGCTCCAACACCTAACAAACCTTTTTTTAGGGCCTTTCTTCTATTCATATTTCAAATTTAATTGGTTAAGTAAGATAATAATAAAACTTACTTTTTGTGTTTCAAAAAAGAAAAAACCGCTGTTCAACGCAAGAACAACGGCTTTTAAAACCAACTTAACTAACTCAAACTAAAGTTTGAAAAACCATTCTCAATGCCGGAACTTTGTCGGGAGAGAGCGGGTATATTATCTTTTGAATACAATTTCAGTATTAATCATCTAACAAAAAATAAGACTATTATAAGTGGTACTAAATACTGTATAACTGGTCGTATTTTTCATCCTAATGAAGTAACAAAACTGATTCTATTTGTGTAAACTGTTTCATAATCCATTGGTTACGAACAATTTCCTTGTCATATTTTAACTTTTTTAACTAATTTTTAATACTTTGTGCCTCAAACACTAATACTATTAAAAATGACAAAAAACCTACCCTATTTATTAGGTATGATTATTACCATTTTAATAGGAACCTTTTTCTATTTTACCTATTGCAGCGATTGCCGTTTGGCAACAACTGAAACCGAACAGGTGCAAGAAGAAATAATTCCTGTTAAAGAACCTGAACCCACTTCATTTCCTTTTTCAGTAAAAGATGGCGAATACGCATTTGATGTGAATGATAATTTCAATTTTGATTTGTCTTCATCCAGCGTTCTTATGCCTCTTTCAGAAAATGTGAGTAATGGAGTTGAAAGTTTAAAGTCTTATTTGTTAGAAAATAGCAATAAGGTTATTAACATTACTGGATTGTATCGCAGCGATGAAGACAACCCTTCAGCTTTCCCTAATCTTGGATTAGCACGAGCTAATGCTGTAAAGAACTATTTAGTTGCAAACGGCATTCCATCAGTGCAAACGAGCACCTTTGGCAAACTCATGGATGAGCTCTTACCATTAGATAATACACTATTGGGGCCTATCACTTATGAAATCGAGGAGGGTAACGAAAACGCTGGCGAAGCATTAGAAGCGTTGCATGATGAGATTATTGCTAATCCGTTAGTTCTCTATTTTCAAACCGGACAAGCTGCCATCAATTTAACCACAGAGCAACGGCAAAAGGTTGCGAACATTTCTTCATATTTAGATAAAGTAGAAGGTGCATCTTGTAAAGTGGTTGGACATACTGATAATACTGGCAACAGAATTACAAACATTGGCCTAGGCCAAGAACGTGCAGATTTTGCTAAGGCTTATCTTGTTTCAAACGGTATTTCTGCTGATAAAATTAATACCTCTTCACAAGGCCCTGACTCACCAATTGCGACTAACGCAACAGAAGAAGGAAGGTCTAAAAACCGAAGAACTGTAGTAACACTTAACTAATAATAACATTTAAAAACAATAAAAATGAATTTTGATAATATTTGGTGCTGGTTAATTCCGCTTTTAGTAGGGGCAATTTGTGGTCTCTTAGGTTACCTTTGGGGTAAAAGTAAAAGAGAAGTAATTGATAATTCGGCGGAGCTTAAAGTACTTGAAGATAAAAATACCAAACTTAGAGCTGATTTAGATGCTTGTACTAAAAAGTTAACGGCTAAGCCTGTTACAAAAGCGGCCAAACCTTCTAAACCTAAAGTTGCATCTTCAATAGCGGCCACCGCTATAGCATTTGATGCTGCCGGAGCAAAAGCTGCTTTTGGAAAGAAGATAAAACAAGACGACCTTAAAATTGTAGAAGGAATTGGACCTAAAATTGAAGGTCTTTTTCACAATTTTGGAATAAAAACGTGGCAGGCACTTTCAGAAACAAAAGTTGCTAAGTGTCAAGAAGTTTTAAATTCTGGTGGTAAACGCTATCAAATGCATGATCCTGCTTCATGGCCAATGCAGGCCAAAATGGCATTTAAAGGGGATTGGAAAAAGCTAGCCAAATGGCAAGATGAACATAAAGCAGGTAAACTATAAATATTCCAAATTTAAATAACCATCAAAAAAACCGGTTTCAAATGAAACCGGTTTTTATCTTTTATAACATTCCGTTAGCCTCTACCCACTTAAACCTATATTGGTCTTCATTAAACTGCATACGCTCAGAAATTCGTTGTAGTCTATCTGGAAGCTTCATTAAATAATCTCGAGCTTTTTCGGCTTGTTCTGAAAGTGCAGTGACATTACCTATATCCCAATAGGTATTCAGTTTTCTTAGAATATCAACATAGTCTTGAGCGGTATAAACTCCTAAACGTTGAGCACAATTAGAGAACAATTCAAATGCCGAACTTATTTCACCCCCTGATTCTCTTAAAAAGTGTGCAGGCATCACAATTTTCTTTTTCATCATATCAGCAAAAGCCAGCATCATTCCATTTGGATCTTGTCCAAAAATCGTTTTTACAAACTCGCGATAAGCTAAATGATGTCGCATTTCATCGCCTGCAATTATCGTACACATCTTACCTAGCAAGGTATTGCCCTTTTTCTTAGCCATTTGACCTACACGTTTGTGCGATATATTAGTAGCTAGTTCTTGAAATGTAGTATATATAAAGTTCTTATAGGGGTCTCTATCCGTCCCTATATCAAAACCATCTGCGATTAAATGCTGCGTAGTTATTTCAATTTCACGCATATTAACTCTTCCTGATAGATAAAGGTATTTATTAAGAACATCACCATGTCTATTCTCTTCAGCAGTCCATGCTCGAACCCATTTAGACCATCCATTGTCTTTCCCTGAATGTTGGTCAACCCCTTCAACGTCCATCAGCCAAGACTCATAGGTAGGCAAGGCTTCTTCTGTTATAGTATCAGCTACCAACGTAACCCAAAAGTCATATCCTAGTTCTTTTGATTCCTCACGAATTTGTTCAACTTCATCAAAAAAAGTATCCTCTTGTGAATTAGGTAAAAAATCGGTGGGCTGCCAAATTTTTTCTATTGGCACCAAAAAGTCATTCATAAAACCTTGAACTTTTGGTTCAATAGCTTGCATTACTTCTAAACGTATATTCTTCAACGACATGAATAGCGAATTTAGGTAAAGGTCATTATTATTATTCGAAATCGAATCGTTTAGACTCAGTTTCTTCCTTTTTCACCTGGGTAAAAGCTTTCAACAGCATCACTCTGCCAAAATTCTTTTGTATCTACATCCATAGCAGTTAATGAACCTTTAAAAGCTGCACCAGTATCAACATTCCAAACATTAGCCCCATTTTGTGGTATTGTTTTACCCGTTTTTGATATAGGTGTGTGACCAATAAAAATTTCTAGGTAATTCGATAGTCTTTTAGGGTAATTTTTATCACTAGGTTGAATCCCTGGATTAATTGCTTTTGCAAGTTCCCATAGTGTTCTATCCCAATAAAATAATTCATTAAAAAACTCGTATTCTATTCCTTTAAGATTTGTAAACCCAGCGTGAAGATATAACCTGTTTTCTTTGTCAACGTAAGTGTTTTTTAATGACTCATAAAACGCTATATGCGCATCCCAATGCTGCTTTCCGGCTTTAAGATATGAATCTCTTGTAGCGGCACCCCCATGTGCTAACCATGTCGAATTTTCTTCTCCGGTCAACATCCAGTCTTTACATAGTTCATCATGATTGCCACGAATAAAGGTGCATCGATGTGTTTTGTCTAAATCAATTAGAAAATTGACTGTTTCAAAAGCGTCACTCCAAGAATCTACGTAATCCCCTAAAAAAATAAGATGGTCATTCGTAGTTACCTCAGCTCTTACCAATAGTTGTTCTAATGCTTTTAAGCCAGAATGAATATCACCTACTACCAATTTCCTCATTTCAGATTTTTTAACAATATTAAAAACAATAATGTTTTTATCATGAAAAATTTGGGTTAAGAAATAAATACTCATTTCAGATATAATTTGGACAGGGAATGTAATTCTATGTACCTTGCCTACTCATTTTAACCTTCATCTCATGACCCGAGTTTTTTGTATCGGTGAACTTCTAATTGATTTCGTGGCTGAAAATCAAGGTAATGACCTTTCAAAAGCAATTAATTTTACAAAAAAAGCCGGTGGAGCTCCTGCCAACGTTGCTTGTGCCATATCAAAACTTGGTGGTAAAAGTTCTTTTATTGGTTGTGTTGGTAAAGACCCCTTTGGTTCTTTTTTATTAGATGTTCTTAAAAATGAAAATGTTGATATTTCTAAGTCTCAACGTGCTAATACTTTTACAACATTAGCATTTGTTTCTTTGGCTGAAGATGGTGAAAGAGACTTTGTTTTTAGTAGAGGAGCAGATAGAGAATTAAAGTATGATTCGTCAATTAAAAAAGATTTTGACAGAAACATGATTCATTTAGGAGCTGCCACTGCAATGTTAGGAGGTGGTCTTGAAGAAGCATATGGACATTATTTTTTTGATGCTCTAACGAAAGATGCTTTTATAAGTTTTGATCCTAATTTTAGAACTGATCTTTGGAAGGACAATGAAGCTGTGTTTATAAAAAAATGCATGCCTTATGTAGAGAAATCACATTTATGCAAGTTTAGTTTAGAAGAAGCTTTTTTGCTGTCAGGAAAAGATACTGTAAAAGAAGCCTGCGAAGTTTTACATAAAGCAGGCGCAAAAATTATTACTATTACTTTAGGTAAAGAAGGCACTTTTGTAAGTACTGACAATATGCAACATACAGTGCCAAGCATAAAAGTTTCTCCTGTTGATACTACCGGTGCTGGCGATGCTTTTATTGGTTGTTTACTTTACCAAATCTCGCAACTTTCGAATTTTAATATGGTTTTTAATGATGATGAGTTGTTAATGAAAATGGTTGAAAAAGCAAATAAAGCCGGAGCCATAACTACGACCAATTACGGGGCCATCATAGCTCTACCTACATTAGCACAATTAGAAGATTGAACTTTATTCCAGTTTCAACTATAGCTTTGATAAATTAGTTTACTAATGCATAAATTTGAACTCTTCTGATTCAAAAAATACTAACTGTATCTAACCTTTCTCAAAACCCTTAATGACTCTTTCAAAGATTGATAAACATGTCTATCTGTTTTTTTTAAAATTGACCTTGCCGACTCCATAAGTTCTTTAGCTTCTTCAAATCCATTTAAGTAACAAATAAGATAGGTGTCTGGCAAAAATTCTAAGTCAACTCTTTCAGCTGGTGTCAATCTAATATTATTCTCTAGCTTTTGTAAGAGCGCATTATTGGCATTGAAAATATGATACAATGTTTTCTTATCATATTGGGGTGGTTCAAAGAGAAGTTCGCTATTAATAGCATAATTACCATTATCAGAGAATGTTATCGTTACTTCTTCTAATGGAAAATACTTTTGTTGTTTGCTCAAACCAAGTTGAACATATTCTAAAATAGTAAATGAGTCATCATCATAATTAATGGTAATCTCATCTAAAGCAGAATAGAATAATTTTACTTGTTCATTTATAAGTTCGATATCTACACGAGAATAATAAGTTTCACTCTTGACTTTCTTTTCATGTCCTGCCCAACATAACACGAACTGTTCTTTAAAAACTTTATAATTACTAGTTAGATTAGAATGTCTATTATTCAAAAAATCGATCACGCCATCTAGCGTTAACTCAATATTATTACGAGCGTGTTGCTCAATTGTTGCAACTTTATCAGAATTTATATCTTCTAACTTAATATCAAATGCCTTTGGCAAACTAATACTACCTTCTCTAAAGAAAACAGCTCCCCCATAATATTTCCAGATGTTTTTTCTTAATGCGCATACTTTTTCGTTAGATGTTATTGTAACTAAACCAACAACTTTACCTTCGGGTAAATCAGGAAAAGGAATATTCTCATAAGAAATTTTTGGTGGGTTATCTAGGTAGGCATTAACCAGGTTTTGGATTTTACTATCGTCAAAAAAATCTACTCCAACAATCTTGTTGTCTTCATCTTCAACGCCAACAACTATGAATGAATTATTCTTAGGGTTACTGTTTGCCAATGCACAAACATGTTTTAAAAATTTAGCCTTTCCCTCTTTTTCTCCAATAGCAATAAATCGCTTTTTGTCATAAAAACTGTTCTCATCGTTATGAGCAAGTAAGTTTTTAACCAAAAGGCGTTTATTAATCATAAATTTTTCTTCACAATCGTAGAACTTGCTTGGGCTGTTGACATTACTACCAAATCAGCAATGTTAACATGGTAAGGTCTTGTGACCACAAAACGAATAATATCAGCAATATCTTCAGGCTTGAGCGGCTGATAACCTTGATACACTTTTTCTGCGCGATTTGAATCTCCTTTAAAACGTACTTCACTAAATTCTGTTTCAACAAGACCAGGATTAATAGCCCCTACGCGAATACCATATTCATTTAAATCAATTCGCATTCCTTGATTGATAGCATCAACAGCATATTTACTTGCGCAATACACATTTCCTTTTGGATAAACCTCTTTACCAGCAGTTGAACCAATATTGATAATATGCCCTGATTTTCGTTCTACCATTTGGGGTAGAATTGCCTTTGAAACATACAGTAATCCTTTGACATTAATATCAAGCATGGCATCCCAATCGTCAAGATTTCCTTCATTTATTGGGTCAAGACCATGAGCATTCCCCGCATTATTTATCAAAATATCGATACTTTCAAATACACCTGACAAAGATGCTATAGCATCAAAAACACCTTTTCTGTCACGTACATCAAAATTTAATGTCTCCACTTTTGTTACCGCACCTAGTTGTTTTTTTAGGGCATCTAAGCGTTCTTGACGGCGACCACAAAGTATCAAATTTATACCATGCTTAGCCAATAATTCGGCGGTTGCTTTTCCAATACCACTACTTGCTCCAGTTATTAAAGCTGTTTTTGACATACTATATTTTTAAGGTATTGGTTCTCCTTTGCTAGCTTCGAGGAGTTTAAACCAATCTTTTAATTCTAAATTAATATTAACTGCTTCAATGGAACTTTTTAAGCGCTCTTTGGTAGCAGTTCCAACTACAGGATGAACAGCAGACGGATGTTTTAAAATAAACGCAAGTAATAGTTGACTTTCGTCAGCATTATATTTGTCTTTTAACTCGTTCATTACCCCTTTAATTCTAGAGTTTTGTTCATTTTCTTCTCTAAAATAATTACCTAAAGGACTCCATGACATTGCCATTCTATGTTTTGCCATACAATCATTAAATGTACCATCATACATCGGGTCATCGTGTGTCAATGAAAACTCTACTTGATTAGCCCCTACATGAATTGCGGTATCTAACATTTGAATTTGAGCAGGTGTGAAATTAGAAACACCAAACTGTTTAATTTTACCCTCATCTAGCAATTTTTGAATTCCTTTTATAATTTCTGTTGGATTCATTAAAGGACTAGGTCGATGAAGTAAGAATAAATCAATGTAATCGGTTTGAAGATTTTTTAGCGACTGCTCTGCGGACCAAATAATATAGTCGGCATCATATTGGTAATGCGCCACTTGGTTATCTCTGCAATGACCCATTTGAATTCCGCATTTTGTAATTATCTGTAAATCAATACGTTTAACGCCGCTTTGTTTCAACGCTTTTCCAAAATCAGCTTCTGTGCCATAATCTCCGTAAATATCAGCGTGGTCAAAGGTGTGAATCCCTGTTTCTAGACAATAGTTTATTAGCCCTTCTATTTCATTTGTTGGTAGTTTTTTACCCCAACTGCCCCAAGTCATCGTTCCAGCAATTATTTTAGAGTATTTCTGTGTATTTTGCATAAGTGGTGAAAATATAAAATTAATACCTTAAACTCTTCACAAAACTAGGGCTCACGCCGTTTTTTTAACCAATAATTAACAGCCCATTTTTAAATAAATTTTCATTTTGCACTTTGTTAAAATTCTAAATAAAAAAATAAGGCATTACAATATTTCCTATGGAAGAAAATACTACGATTGATATTAGTGCGGTAAACGAAAAAATTGCAAAAGAAAGCGCTTTTATTGACCTGCTTACTATTGAAATGAATAAGGCTATTGTTGGTCAAAACCATATGATTGAAAGATTGCTCATTGGCTTGTTAGGTCAAGGACATATTCTATTAGAGGGTGTCCCTGGATTAGCAAAAACACTAGCAATTAACACCTTGGCTAAGGCAGTGAAAGGTAGTTTTAGTAGAATTCAGTTTACTCCAGACTTATTACCTGCAGATGTTGTAGGTACTATGATTTATAACATAAAAGAGAATGACTTTTCTATAAAGAAAGGCCCTATTTTCGCCAATTTCGTTCTAGCAGATGAGATTAATCGAGCTCCAGCAAAAGTACAATCGGCCTTACTAGAGGCTATGCAAGAAAAGCAAGTTACAATAGGAGATGAGACTTTTAAATTGACTCCTCCATTCTTGGTAATGGCAACTCAAAACCCGGTTGAACAAGAAGGAACTTATCCATTACCAGAAGCTCAGGTTGACCGTTTCATGCTAAAAACAGTTATCGATTATCCAAAATTGAACGAAGAACAAATGATTATGAGGCAGAATCTAAAAGGTAGTTTAGAGCCCATAAAACCCGTTGTTACCGTAAAACAAATTCTTAGCGCACAAAAAGCAGTTCGTGAAGTGTACATGGATGAAAAAATAGAAAAATATATTCTTGATATAGTTTTTGCTACTAGGTATCCAGAAAAATACAATTTAGAACATTTAAAAAACCTAATAAGTTTTGGTGCTTCACCAAGAGGAAGTATCAATCTTGCTAACGCCTCAAAATGCTATGCATTTATAAAAAGAAGAGGTTACGTAATTCCTGAAGATGTTCGCGCCGTAGTACATGATGTTTTACGCCACAGAATAGGTATTACTTATGAGGCAGAAGCAGAAAATGTTACCTCTGAAGAAATCATAAACAAAATTGTAAACGAGGTTGAGGTGCCTTAGAAATTGTTGTTTAATCAACTAGTATCATTCCAAATAATAACCAACTGCTATTACCGATTACTTTTCATTGATTAAATGGATACAAAAGAGTTACTAAAAAAAGTACGCAAAATTGAGATTAAGACAAGAAGATTGTCTGATCATATTTTTGGTGGTGAATATCACTCAACCTTTAAAGGTAGAGGTATGACTTTTAGTGAAGTACGTCAATATCAATTTGGTGATGATGTTCGTTCCATTGACTGGAATGTAACTGCTAGGTATAATGAGCCATATGTAAAAGTGTTTGAAGAAGAACGTGAATTAACCATGATGTTGATGGTTGATGTTAGTGGTTCTGAATTATTTGGAACAACCAATCAATTCAAAAAAGAAATCATTACAGAAATTTCGGCAACATTAGCTTTTTCAGCAATGCAGAATAATGACAAAGTAGGGCTTATTCTTTTTTCTAATGAAGTAGAACTTTTTATCCCACCTAAAAAAGGAAAAAGTCATGTACTTCGTATCATTCGAGAATTATTAGAATTTGTACCTCAGAGCCATGAGACTAATATTTCTGAGGCATTTAAATTTCTAAGAAATGTGATGAAAAAGAAAGCTATTGTATTCATGCTTTCTGATTTTATTGCTGAAGGTTATGATAACACTCTTCGAATAGCTGGTAATAAGCATGACGTTACCGGAATTCGTATTTATGATGAAAAAGAAGAATACATTCCGAACTTAGGAATGATTCAGGTTCAGGATGCTGAAACTGGAGGAATTCAGTTAGTAAATACTAGTTCTAAAAAAGTACGACATGAATATTGGAAATATCATTTAGAACGCGTAGACTATTTTAATGACGCTTTTGCGAAATCTGGGAGTGGAGTTTTAAGTTGTAGAGTAGATGAAAGCTACGTGAAAAAATTGTTGGGGTATTTTAAACGAAGAGGATAAATGAGAGTTGTAGGTTTCAAATTAATAATCCAAGGCCATACTCGATTAATTAGTCGAGGATTGACCTTTGCTTTTTTTCTGCTTTCATTTGTCAGTTTTGCCCAAGCCCAATCCACAGTAAAAGCAAATATTGATTCTACTTCAATAAAAATTGGAGAACAAATTCAATATAAAATTACTGTTGAAACCGACTCACTGAATATTGTTTACTTTCCGGAAGACCAAACCTTCTCCCCATTAGAGATGGTTGAGGCTTTAAAAATTGATACGACAAAAAATAAAGACCGTATAACCCTTCAAAGAATTTATGCGCTTACTCAATTTGATAGTGGCGCCTATACTATACCGCCTCAAAGAATTGCTATCAATGAAGAACCCTTTTTTACTGATTCTTTTCAAATCAAAGTTGCCGACGTTGTTGTTGATACTACCAAACAAAAAATGTTTGATATTAAACCTTTGATTGAAGTGGAAAAAAGCAACGCTAAACTTTTTAAAACTCTATTATGGATTTTTCTTGGTTTGCTTTTTATAGGTGGCTTAGTTTACTGGTTATTTCTCAGAAAAAAACCGTTAACTGAAGAAGAAAAAGTTGCGCTTCTACCTCCATTTGATAGAGCCTTATTACAATTAAAAGAGCTTGAAAATTCAAGGTATCTAATTCAAGATGAATACAAAAAATACTATTCTGAGCTCACAGATATTGTTCGTTCCTATTTAGAGGAAGATGTTCATGTTTCCGCATTAGAAAGTACAACTGATCAATTAATTGAAAAATTAGAGCTCTTAAAAGATGCTGGGGAGCTAACACTAGATGAAAGTACTATTGACCAATTTAAAAAAGTGTTAAGAACAGCAGATTTGGTAAAATTTGCCAAATCAAAACCACCGACGTCAGTAGCAGAGCAGGATAGAAAACTTGTTGAAGATATTGTTGTTAAAACCAAGGAAGCATTGCCCGAACCGACTGTTGAAGATTTGCTGCAAAACGAAGAGTATCTTGAGGAATTAGCAAAGAAAAAACAACGAAAAAGAATTTATTTAGCGGCGGCAATTTTCGCAGGCATTTTATTCATCGGAGCAACATCTTCCATAGTGTACTACGGTTTTAGTGAAGTAAAAGATACTGTTTTAGGACACCCAACAAAGGAATTACTAGAAAGTGAATGGGTACATAGCACCTACGGGTATCCACCTATTGATATTGCAACGCCAAAAGTCTTACTGCGTCAAGAAATAAAGTTGCCAGAAGAATTAAAAGCCGAAATTGCAGACTTACAAGCCTTTGGTTATAGAAGTTCGTTGGGTTTATTTACAGTAATGACCACGTCTACAACATTTGCTGAAGCTAATGAACCTGATTTTGAAAAACCAATTGAACAATTATTACAAAGCTTTGAAAAACAAGGAGCAAAAAACATTATTACCAAGCAAGAAGAGTTTTTTACCAATGCCGGGGTTAAAGGATTAAAAACTTTTGGTAGTGGTAAATTTAAAGTCCCTGAGTCTTCTGATTTAATTAAGGGAAAATACGCCATTCTTAGTTTTGGTGGCAAAGGGTTTATGCAACAAATAGTCATTACATGGTTGGATGATGATAAGTATGCAGAAAAAATTGTTGAACGTGTATTGACCTCGGTCGATGTAAAAACCCAAAGCTAATGTTTGATAATATAGAATTTGCAAACCCTCAATTTTTCTGGTTATTTCTTTTGTTGCCTTTAGCTATTTTGTGGTACATACTCACTAGAAAAAAACAGCTTGCTTCACTTACAATTTCAACATTGAAAGGTTTTAATGGAAGCCGAATTCTTTCAAAACTGAAGCCTTTACTTTTTGCTTTGCGATTATTAGCCCTTTCTGCTATAATAACTGCTTTAGCAAGGCCGCAAACAGAAGATATTTCAACCAGAACAAAAACTACTAAAGGAATTGATATTGTAATGGCAATTGATGTTTCGTCAAGTATGTTAGCCCAAGATTTAAAACCAAATCGTCTGGCAGCCTTGAAGGAAGTAGCTGCTAATTTTATCAAAAAACGTCCTAATGATAGAATTGGTTTGGTTGCGTATGCAGGAGAAAGTTATACGAAAACCCCAATTACAAGTGACAAATCAATTGTTTTAGGAGCCCTACGAGAAATCACTTATGGTCAACTAGAAGATGGTACGGCCATAGGTATGGGGCTAGCGACGTCGGTTAATAGACTAAAAGAAAGTAAAGCAATAAGCAAAGTTATTATTTTACTTACTGATGGGGTAAATAACTCAGGATTTATTGAGCCACAGACAGCAGCAGACCTTGCAGTTGAATATGATATAAAAACGTACACCATTGGTTTAGGAACAAATGGCAATGCCTTAACACCAATCGCCTACAAACGTGATGGCAAAACTTTTCAATATGGAATGCGGCAAGTCGAAATTGATGAACAACTGTTACAAGATATAGCTGACGTAACAGGTGGGCAATACTTTAGAGCAACGAACAATGATAAGTTAGAAGAAATCTATGATGAAATTAATAAGCTCGAGAAAACAGAAATTGAAGAATTTAAGTATTACAAATACGAAGAAAAGTTTCGCCCTTTGGTTTTCTTAGCAGGATTTTTACTATTGATTGAGTGGGGATTAAGGGCAACATTATTTAAAAGTTTTATATAACAACATGGTTCAATTTGAAGAAAAATTATATTTCTATTTACTAGGTCTTGTACCGGTTTTAGTTTTGCTTTTTCTTTTATTACAGGTTTGGAAGAGAAGTAAACAACGAGAGTTTGCTACTTCTAAACTGCTTAAGCGTCTTGCTCCTAACAAATCTAAATTTAAATCAACCCTTAAGCTTATTGTTCTTTTATTGGGTATTTCATGTTTGGTGGTTGCTCTGGTGAATCCAAAAATTGGAACTAAACTAGAAACTGTGAAACGAGAAGGAGTAGATATTGTATTTGCAGTGGATGTTTCTAAAAGTATGTTAGCTGAAGATATTGCACCCAATAGATTAGAAAAGGCAAAGCGCTTAGTTTCTGAAATAATAAATCAGTTAGCAAGCGACCGTATTGGCATAATTGCTTATGCTGGCCAGGCTTATCCACAGTTACCAATCACTACAGACTATGGTGCAGCAAAAATGTTTTTACAAAGCATGAATACTAATATGCTTTCATCACAAGGCACAGCAATTAATTCAGCCATCGAATTAGCCTCAACATATTACAATGATGAAGAGCAAACCAATCGCGTATTATTCATTATTTCTGACGGGGAAGATCATTCAGAAGGAAATACTTTAAGCGCTGTAGAAGAAGCAACTCAAAACGGAATTAAAATATTTACCATTGGTGTTGGAAAACCAAAAGGAGCACCGATACCTATTAAGCGTAAAGGTGTTATTGAAAGTCTAAAGAAAAACGCTGAGGGAGAAGTAGTAATAACCAAACTAAATGAACCCGTGCTGTCAGCTATAGCTGACGAAGGTAATGGGGTTTATATAAATGGCGCTAATACGGAAAATGCAGTGGAGTTTATCAAGGAAGAATTGAATAAGATGGATAAAAAAGAATTTGAGGCCAAACAGTTTGCTGAATATAAAGATCAATTTCAGTGGTTTTTAGGCTTGGGACTTTTCTTTTTATTTTTAGATGTTTTCTTGTTAGACAGAAAAACAAAATGGTTGAAAAAGTTAAACCTTTTTAATGAGCATAATGAATAGGAGAAATATAATCTTAGGATTCGTAATACTTTTTGCTGGCTTTATTCAAGCACAGGATGATGAAGACGCCTTAAAGAAAGAAGCTAAAGCGTTTAAAGAATCTAAAAATATTACCTATAACGCTAATGAAACCCTGACTCAAAACGATTTTGTAAATGCTGAGGCGGATTATAGAAGAGCTATTTCTAAAAGTGATAAAAATGCCGCAGCTCCTTATAACTTAGGAAGAGCATATTATAATCGTGAAAGTTTTACAGAAGCCTTTGGCCGTTTTAAACAAGCTGGTGAAAAAGCAGAAGAAAAACCTGTAAAGCATAGAGCATTCCATAATATGGGAAATGTTTTTATGAAAAATGAAGAATATGAAAAAGCTGTTGAGGCCTATAAACAAGCACTACGAAATAACCCAAATGACGAAGAAACACGGTATAATCTTGCTTTAGCCAAAGAAATGCTTAAGAAACAACAAGACGAGCAAAAGAAAGACGACAATCAAGACGATAAAAAAGACCAAGACCAAAAAGACGATAAAGACAAAAATCAAGATCAGAATCAAGACGGAGAGAACGATAAGGATAATGAAGGAGACCAAAAAGATGACGAAAATAAAGACGAGGGTGATGAAGGTGATAAAGGAAAAGAAAAGCCTGAAGAGAATAAAGAGGGCGAAGGTGATGAAAAGAAAGAACAAAAACAAAAGCCTAATGAAGGCGATAAACCTGAAGAAAAGAATAAGCCTAGACCTAATCAACTTTCAAAACAACAGATTCAAAACTTGTTAGAAGCCATGCAAAACGAAGAAAAAAAGGTGCAAGAAAAAATGGAAGCTAAAAAAGTTAAAGGCGCTAAAATTAAAAATGAAAAGGACTGGTAATGCCTAAAATGTTCTTTAAAAGTATATTAATCTTATTCCCCTTATTACTTCTGGGTAAGCTTACTATTGCACAAGAACAAAAAGAAGAGGTCACTTTCGAAATAAAACTTAGTAAAGAAAAGCTTGGTTTAAATGAGCGTTTACGAGTAGAATTCACGATGAATAAGGACGGTGATAATTTTAACCCTCCTAGTTTTGAAAACTTTAATGTCATAATGGGGCCTTCACAATCTATAAGTTCATCATGGATTAATGGTAAAAGAAGTTTTGCAAAATCTTACACGTATATATTAAAACCTACCAAACAAGGCACATTTAAACTGGATCAATCTACTATCGAAATTGATGGTAATACCTATAAAACCTTGCCAAAAACGATTGTGGTAACGGCGGCGGTTGAAAATCCGAATGCCCCAAAAACTGCTAATGATGTTGCCGATGAAAGCTTGCATTTAGTTGCCGAGGTTTCTAAGGGCAATCCATACCTTAATGAGGCTGTTACCGTAGTGTACAAACTTTATATTAGTCCATCTATTTCAGTGACAAATTTCAGACCTGTAGATAGCCCTAAATACAATAATTTCTGGAGTCAAGATATTCCAGTTACTAAATACACCACTAATAATGGTACTTATAAGGGTAAACCCTATCGTAGTGTTGTTCTTAAAAGAGTAGTGCTATATCCTCAAAAATCTGGAAAACTAGACATTGAACCTTTGTCACTCGAAATTTTTGTAGACGTGCCTACAAATAGAAGAGACTTTTTTGGAGGTAAAATATATAGTCAAGCTAACAAAACGGTTTCAGCAGGTCGTCGAACTTTAAATGTACTACCCTTACCTGAGGCCGGAAAACCTGCTGATTTTGGGGGTGCTGTAGGCGAATTTGATTTTTCAGTATCAACGAGTAAAACCGCTTTGAATGCATCTGAATCACTACAAGCAGTTGTAGAAGTAACTGGCAAAGGTAATCTCAAGTTATTTCAACTTCCTAAACCAGATTTACCAAGTGCTTTAGAGGTTTATGAACCTGAGTTTGATGAAAGTGTTAGAACTACAATTTCAGGTATGCAAGGGAAGGTTGCAAACCACTATACGGTTGTACCATCTTTTAGGGGAAAATACCCAATACCTTCAATTTCATTTAGTTACTTTAATCCGAAAACTAAGAAGTATAATACAATTGACTCTGACGAAATCACTATTGATGTGATGGAGGGGCCAACCGATAATCAAATTATAGATAATACTGGTGTTGCTAAAGTAGCCGTTCCAACGAGTAAGCAATTTCATTTTATTAAAGTCAAACCTAATTTGACAAGAATGAATGTTAACTATTTTTTTGGTTCAAACTTATTCTATCTGCTGCTATTAGGTCCTTTATTACTTATTCCAATAGTTATTTTGTTTAGAAAAAAACGCGAAAAAGATGCAGGAAATGTTGAAGGAAATAGGCTGAAGAAAGCAAATAGGTTAGCAAGAAAATACTTGTCAACCGCAAAAAAAGAATTAGGTAATGAAGATAATTTTTATATCGCTCTAGAAAAGGCTTTACATAATTATTTGAAGGCAAAACTTAAGATTGAAACTTCAGAATTTAGCAAAGAAAAAATCACCTCTTTATTAAGTGAGAAAAAGGTATCAGATGAACAAATACAAGACTTTATTGGTCTTTTAAAAAACTGTGAAATGGCACGGTATAGTCCATTTACCGAGGTTCAAATGCAACAGGATTACAATAAGGCAAGTGAAGTAATCTCACGAATAGATAAACAGTTATGAAAACCTATATAGCTATCTTATTTTTTCTAATATCATTCGGCGCTTTTGGCCAGAATAACACCTTGTTTCAACATGCGACTGGGTCATACAATGAAGGTGATTATAAAAAAGCTATAGGATTTTATGAGCAAATTCTAGAAAACAAACAACATTCGTCTGAACTCTATTTTAATTTAGGAAATGCCTACTATAAGCTCGGAGAAATTGGCCCCAGTATTTATTATTATGAAAAAGCGTTATTGCTTAAACCCAATGATGTTGAAATAAAAAACAATTTGAGTTATGCCAATAATATGAAGCTTGATGCTATTGAAGAAATGCCCGAAACGGTTTTAGTCAGTTTTTACAATAGTGTTGTCAATTATTTTTCATTTGAACAATGGGCATATTTAGCTGTTTTTATGGTTTTCTTATTCGTTTTAGGTTATATTATCTACTACTTTTTATATAACGCCACCTACAAACGAATTTCATTTATTGTTAGTGTTCTCGCTATGGTCTTGGCCGTTTTCTCAGTTGTTATGGCTTATTTTCAATTCAATGAATTCAAAAAAGACAATCCTGCCATCATTTTTAGTCGTGAAATTGTAGTGACCTCGGAACCTAATAATCGTAGTGAAAGACTATTCACCCTTCATGAAGGAACCAAAGTAAATGTGCTTGAGCAATTAGGAGACTGGCAAAAAGTTAAAATACCGGATGGACAGACGGGCTGGCTACTCGCAGAAAACTTAAAACTGTTAAAAAAATTTTAAAATAGATTTAACAAGATTCAATAGTTATACTATTATCTTTACTGCTCATTTTTCTAAATGTCAAAGTCTATTACATTTTCGCTAATTTCTTTAATGCTCGTCGTTTCTATTTTAGCGCCGTCAATAGAATCGCTGTGCACTTCTGATAATGACAATGCTTTAGTTATTGATTTCAATGAAGAAGAAAATAATAAGAACGAAACAGAGAAAAAGTTTGATGAAAATGAACTCTTTTTTTCGAACTCAACTCAAAACAGAAGTCTTTATTTAGCTCAGGAGCTTACTAGAAATCAAATTTCACTCCTTCCATATTCGGATATCTCCTCTGAAATTGTATTACCACCACCAAAAGAGGTAATTTAAATCAGCAATCTTTAACCAATTTTTTAATTGTCTTCAAAAAGTTAAACAGCTAAGAAGACTAAAAACTATTTCACATGTTTAAGAATTTAAAGAACGACTTGCCCGCTAGTATCGTGGTATTTTTTGTAGCACTCCCCTTATGTTTGGGTATTGCATTAGCGAGTGGCGCTCCACTTTTTTCAGGTTTAATTGCTGGAATTATCGGTGGTATTTTTGTTGGATCACTTAGTGGTTCGCATATCGGCGTGAGCGGACCAGCGGCTGGTTTGGCGGCTATAGTTTTAGCGGCTATAGCATCTTTAGGTTACGAAAACTTTTTAGTAGCCGTAGTTTTAGGAGGTGTTATTCAGTTATTGTTTGGTATTCTTCGCCTTGGAATAATTGGCTATTATTTTCCTTCTTCTGTCATTAAAGGAATGCTAACAGGTATCGGAATTATAATTATATTAAAACAAATTCCATATTTCTTCGGGTATGATAAAGATCCTGAAGGCGACTTCGCATTTTTTCAAATAGATGGAGAAAACACATTCTCAGAAATATTTAATACTATCAGTGGTATTATAAGCGGTAATTATAGTCTCGGTGCAACAGTAATTGCTTTAATTGCCATGATTATACTTATTTTGTGGAGTAATGTCCTTTCTAAAAAGGGAAGAATATTTCAACTAATTCAAGGGCCACTAGTCGCTGTTGTAGTTGGTATTCTGTTTTATGTCTTTACAAAAGATAGTTCTTTTGTAATAACTGATGATCATTTAGTTGCCGTACCTGTACCAGATAGCTTTAATAGTTTTATTGGTCAATTTAGTTTTCCTGCTTTTAGCGCAATTACTAAAATAGAAGTTTGGATAGCAGGTTTTACAATAGCTTTAGTGGCCAGTTTAGAAACACTGTTATGTGTTGAAGCGACAGATAAATTGGACCCACAAAAAAGAGTTACTCCTACGAATAGAGAATTACTAGCTCAAGGTGCCGGAAATATAGTTTCTGGTTTAATTGGTGGTATTCCAATTACTCAAGTAATCGTTCGTAGCTCAGCGAATATACAATCAGGTGGAAAAACAAAACTTTCCGCCATTGTTCACGGATTTTTCTTACTCATTTCGGTAATGTTAATTCCATCATTGCTTAACATGATTCCTTTATCTGTGCTTGCAGCAGTATTGTTTATTGTTGGTTACAAACTAGCTAAACCACAGTTATTTAAAACCATGTGGAAATTAGGTTGGAAACAGTTTTTGCCCTTTATTGTTACCGTTTTAGTAATAGTATTTAAAGACCTTCTTTGGGGTATTGGTATCGGTTTAGTTGTTGGTATTGTGGTTATTTTAATTAAGAGCTACCAGAACTCACACTTTTTACATATTGAAGAGAATAATGATGGTAGCAAATTTAAAATGACTTTAGCTGAAGAAGTAACCTTCTTTAATAAAGGGGCTATCATTAAAGAGTTAGACCGTTTACCTGATGGTTCTTATTTAGAATTAGATGTGCGAAAAACGCGTTATTTAGACAACGATATCATTGAAATTTTAGAAGACTTTTCATTTAAAGCTAAAGAAAGAGACATTGATATTAAATTAGTCTCTGAGAGAGGTATTGTAGAAAACCCTCCTAGTTATATTGAATTTTTTAATTTAAGAAAGAAAACAGCATAATATTATGATAACACAAACACAAGAAACACAAGCTGTAATGACACCAGATGCTGCAATAACTCTTCTAAAAGAAGGCAATGCGCGTTTTGTTGAGAAAAAAATGACCAGCCGAGATTTAATAACACAAGTGAAACAAACAACTTCAGGTCAATATCCTTTTGCAACAGTTTTAAGTTGTATTGATTCAAGAGTATCTGCAGAACTTGTTTTTGACCAAGGTGTTGGTGATATTTTTAGCGCTAGAGTTGCAGGAAATATTGTAAACGAAGATATTTTAGGTAGTATGGAGTTTGCCTGTAAACTTGCTGGTACAAAACTAATTGTTGTCTTAGGCCATACAAGCTGTGGTGCAGTTAAAGGCGCTTGTGATGACGCTAAAATGGGTAATCTAACTACTTTGCTTCATAAGATTAAACCAGCAGTTAGAGCAGTTAATGAACCTTCTGATGATACTCAACGAAATTCAAAGAATCTTGATTTTGTGAATGCAGTTGCCAATAAAAACATTCATTTAACAATAGAAGACATACGAAGCCTGAGCCCTGTCCTTAAAGATATGGAAGATAATGGTGAAATTTCCATTGTTGGTGCTATGTACGATATTGCTGATGGCAGGGTGCATTTTCTATAATTGGTAAGCAAATATTATAAAAAGGTCAATGATGAATCATCATTGACCTTTTTTGTTCCCGCAAAATAAGTATCTTGGATTCTGAATCTTATAAAATTAATTGACCCTATGTTTAAGCATATAAAAGGAGATATTTTTGGAGGAATTACTGCTGGTATTGTTGCTCTGCCCTTGGCACTAGCATTTGGTGTGAGTTCAGGTCTTGGCCCAAGCGCTGGTCTTTACGGTGCCATTTTTATAGGATTTTTTGCCGCGTTGTTTGGAGGAACAAACACTCAAATTTCTGGTCCAACTGCTCCGATGACGGCCGTGAGTATGATTGTAATCGCAGGTATTATCGCCACTAATGACGGTGATGTGAGTAAGGCCTTGCCTGCCATTTTAACTGTCTTCTTATTGGCTGGTATTATGCAAATTGGGCTTGGTATTCTTGGGCTTGGCACCTACATAAAATATATTCCCTATCCTGTTGTGTCTGGCTTTATGACAGCCATTGGCGTTATTATTCTTATTACGCAAATTTTACCAACGGTAGGGTACTATCCAAAAGAAGATGTTGAATATGTCTCTACATTTAAGGAAAGTGCAAAAGAAAAAATTCTTGAAAATATCTTAAAAGAAGAGCAAGGGAAATCTGTTTTAACCTTGAAAAATTTTGAAGAAGCCATTAATAAAGGTGAAAAAACAACTCAAGCCGAAATTTTAAAAGAAGCCCAAACATTAGCTGCTAATAATGCCTCAGGTGTTTTAGGTACTTTTAAAGTTTTAGGGCGCGCATTTAAAAACATTAATTGGCTAGAACTAATTTTGGCTTTTGGAACTATAATTATAATTTATGGTTTTAAAAGAATTACTACAGCAGTACCTAGTACTCTTGTAGCCTTACTTGTAATGTCTGGAATTGCATATGGATTTCAATTAAATTATCGGCCAATAGAAGAAATCCCAAGTGGGTTGCCAATTCCTAATCTCGAGATTATTACCGCATTCGATATTAGTTCAATAACACCTTATATATTTACAGCATTAACCCTCGCACTTTTAGGGGCCATCGATTCATTACTAACGTCGGTAATAGCGGATAATATGACCCAAACCAAGCATAAACCTAACAAAGAATTAATTGGACAAGGGCTTGGTAATAGCATTGCAGCCATTTTTGGCGGAATCCCAGGTGCTGGTGCAACTATCAGAACTGTTGTAAATATCAAATCAGGCGGCAAAACAAAACTTTCTGGAATGATTGCTGGGGTTTTGTTGTTAATTGTTCTTCTTGCTTTAGGACCTATTGCTTCAAAAATTCCTGCTGCGGTTCTAGCAGGTATTTTGATAACTGTTGGTATTGGTGTAATGGATTACAAAGGACTAAAAGCCATTCCTTATCTACCAAAAGATATCAAAATCGGACCATTAAAACTCAGTTCTGAGGTTATCATAATGCTGGTTGTTATGGTGTTGTCTTCTATATGGAATTTAGTATACGCGGTAGGTATAGGGCTTGTTTTGGCTTCATTAACTTTTATGAAAAAGATAGGAGACTTAACTGCAAAAAATTCAGATGTCAAACCTTTAGCTGAAGAAGCTTGGCCAGATGAAAATGAATTTCCTAAAAATTTAAAAGAAGAAGTCTTTATAAAACATATTAAAGGACCATTATTTTTTGGATCAACCAGCGAATTTCAGCAATTGGCTGAACAAATTCCTAATAGTGGATCTACAATTATAATAAGACTTGGTCGCATGCCATATATAGATCAGTCTGGGCTTTATGCTATGGAAGATGTGCTTCATGATTTAAAAAGTCAAAATAAAACGGTACTATTCGTAAAGGTTTTAGATCAACCAAAATATATGATGGAGCGAATTGATATTATCCCTGACTTAATACCTAAAGAACATATTTTTGAAGATTTTGATACTTGCCTTTCATGGGTTTTAACCAATGTTAAAGATGTAGTATAACTTTATTTATAATCGCTTTTATCAAGAAGGACATACCTTAAGGTTTCTTCAAAGACAATTCACTAAATTTGCCGGCACAAAGTAGCTAATCATGATTGACACCCTTAAGGAGCATCTGGCCATCGTTGAACAATTCAATAGTACCTCTAAAGATGAAATTGAAGCTTTTAGAATTAAGTACTTAGGAAAAAAAGGGCTGCTCAATGAGTATTTTGCTGAATTCAAGAACGTGCCTAATGAGCAGAAAAAGGAGTTCGGGCAAGTCATCAATCAATTAAAAAGTACTGCTGCAGAAAAGGTAAATTCTCTAAAAGAAAATCTTGAAAATCAATCTGAATCTTCAGGACAATTTGGCGATTTAACAAGACCTGGAGACCCTATTGAAATTGGGGCTAGACATCCAATTTCGATTGTCAAAAATCAAATTATTGATATTTTTTCTAGAATAGGTTTCAATGTTTCAGAAGGTCCTGAAATTGAAGATGACTGGCATAACTTTACCGCTTTAAATTTACCTGAATACCATCCAGCACGTGATATGCAGGATACTTTCTTTATTCAAACAGATCCTGATATTTTGTTACGTACACACACTTCTTCCGTTCAAGTGCGCTATATGGAAAACAACCAACCACCTATTCGTACAATTTCACCAGGCAGGGTCTATCGTAACGAGGCGATATCAGCTAGATCACATTGCTTTTTTCATCAGGTAGAAGGTTTATACGTTGATAAAAATGTTTCTTTTGCCGATTTAAAACAAACATTACAATATTTTACCTCTGAGATGTTCGGTAAGTCTAAAATTAGACTTCGCCCTTCTTATTTCCCGTTCACAGAGCCTAGCGCGGAAGTAGATGTTTATTGGGGTTTGGAAACAGAGACTGACTATAAAATGACCAAAGGCACAGGCTGGCTAGAAATTATGGGTTGTGGTATGGTTGACCCGAACGTTTTAACTAATTGTGGCATTGACCCAGAGATATACTCTGGATTTGCATTTGGCATGGGTATAGATCGTATTGCCCTTTTACTTCATCAAATATCTGATATTCGTTTATTAAGCGAAAATGATATTCGTTTTTTAGAGCAATTTAAAAGCGCTTTATAGTTTTCGGTTATGAAAAAGGATATTGAAATTCCTATAGTCAAGGATGTTTATGTTGCCGTTGCTCATGAATGGAATAAAGAATTTCTATCTAAAGACTGGAACGCTTACATCATAAATAATCGAAATACTTCAATAGAAATGGCACTAGTGGTGTCAAAAGGATACGAGGGAGATGTTAAAACTTCAACCATGCGTTATGCTTTCGGCGAAGTTAAGGCCAAAGGCTTTGAAAAAATTGAGATGATTACTGAAGACATACTCAGCTTAAATAATGAATTTTATCTTACCTATTATGCTGATAACAAGCTGTATGAAAAACGGTTTGTTTTTGAGAAAAATACCGTTTCAGAAAATAATTTAGTACGTATACCGCTTTTAGAAATGGAAGGTGTTTTTGCTAAATAATTTCGTTTAAACATTTGAAATTAATAATTATTATAGCTTAAAAATACATATATCATATTTTAACCCCTTGATTTTTATCGTTTTACCATAGGATTTATTGACAGCTACTTCTAATTTAGAGACATAGCTAATTCAAAAAACTATTCCTATGAGAACTACCCGATTAAACCGAAGAGACTGGTTAAAAAAAGGAATGCTTACCGCAGGTGGAGTTATGGCAGCACCCTACTTCAGCTTTGCCGAAACTTCAACAGCTCCTTTGCAACTTGATCAAAATGGGGACGCTATTTATAGCCCCTTTTTTAAAGAATATTTGCCGAAAAATTTTAGAGAATTCCCTGTATTAGAAGCTAAGCTTAATGCTAATGAAAACCCATATGGGCCATCACCTATGGCATTAGATGCGTTAAAAAATTCCGCTTCTGGCGGCAATCGTTATGCATGGAAAGAACTTTTTCAATTAGTGGACAAAATTGCAAAATTTGAAGGCGTTACTTCTAAGAATATCATGATGGGCCCTGGTTCATCCGATCTTTTAGAAAAAACTGCAATGGTACTTTTCATGAATGGGGGTAATGTTGTTTCAGCTGACCCAGCATATATGTCATTAATTCGGGTTGCAGAAGCTGCTGGCGGTAGTTGGAAACCCGTACCACTAAAAGATGACTGGTCTCATGATTTAAAGGCCATGGAAGCAGCTATTGACGAAGAAACAAAATTAGTTTACATCTGTAACCCTAATAACCCTACGGGTACCATAACAGATTCAAAAGAGCTTCTTGATTTTTGTTCAAGAGTTTCTGAAAAAGTACCGGTCTTTGTTGACGAAGCGTATTTATGGTTTTTAGATGATGGCGCTAAGAAAAGTATGGTATCATTAATCAATGAAGGTAAAGACGTTATTATCGCCAGAACGTTCTCGAAGATTCACGGTATGGCAGGTTTAAGAGTAGGTTATGCAGTTGCTCAAGAAGCAACCTTAGATAAATTACAAAAAATAACAAGAGCTGGAATGGGAATCTCGTATCCATCTGTTTACGCAGCTATGGGTGCCATGGACGATGCGGAATTCATTGAAAGTTCAAGACTAAAGAACACGGCCTGTCGAGAATATGTTTATGCTGAACTTACCAAAATGGGCATTGAATATGTTCCATCTCATACCAGTTTTATGATTTTCCCTATTGAAATGGAAGGGAAAGAATTTTTGAAAAAGATGACCGATTTAAAAGTAGGTGTTCGAGCATTTAATTTTATGGGTAAAAATTGGTGTCGTGTAAGTATGGGTACTATGGATGAAATGAAACTTTTTACGGATGCATTAGGTAAAGTCATCGTTTAGTCAAATGGATATTAGTTTTCAAAAAACGATAGTTTTCTTATTTTTCATCTTCATTGGTTTTTTACTCAAAGCTAAGTTTAAATCAAAGGAAGAGGTAACTGGTATCAAAAAGATTATTTTAAATCTTGCGCTTCCTGCTACCATTTTTATAGCCCTTTTGGGTGTTCAGATTGAATTGAATTTGTTGTTGTTACCCCTTTTGGCACTTGGGCTTAACCTGCTTTTATTTTTGATTTTTCCTTTAGTATTGCCCCTTTTAGGAATTAAAAAAAATACTTCAGAATTTAGAACCGCCAGATTGCTGGTACCATCATTGGCACCCGGTTTATCATGTTTTCCATTTATTCTAGAATTTTTAGGAGAAGATTATTTGGCCAAAGCTGCAATGGCAGATTTAGGTAATAAAGTCTTTGTTTTGGTCATTTTATACTTAGTTGCTATGAATTGGTACTTAAGATTGCATGACAAAAAACAAAAAGGTGGTTCTTCCAAAATAGGTTCATTACTTAAGGCCATGATTTCTGAACCCGTAAACATCTTTATTGCCGTCGCCTTAGTGTTATTAGGTTTTGGCCTAAATATGAATTCATTACCATTTGTAATAAGTGAAACTCTTGAGAAATTGAGCTTGATAATGACCCCTTTAGTACTTCTATTTATTGGGCTGGCTGTAAAAATTAAAAGAAAACAATTCGTTCAAATCTTTTCTTTATTGTCTTTAAGAGCTGGCTTAGTATTCATGATATGCGGCCTTTTTGTTCTACTTACCGGTTTACGAGCACAAAATGAAATATTACTATTACTTGCATTTGGACTAAGCGCCTGTAGTTTTTGGCCTTTTGCACATATTTCAGCTATTGATACCCTAGAAAAAGAAGGCAAAGCAAAAAAGAAAACCTTTCATAACAATTATGCTATTAGCATACTTGCAATGTCCTTTCCCTTATCCACCTTACTTATTTTGGGGGTATTAAATACAGGTACGGTTGTAACTGTTCTACCTAATATTTTTCTTATTGCTGTTATTTTAGGTGTTTTAGGATTTTCAGTAGCATTATTTTCTTGGTTAAAGAAAAGCCTAAAAAAGCAAAAACTGTTGAACCCTAAACTAGATTCAGCAAGAGCAGAGCACATCTAATCAATTTTTAGAAGTATTTGATTAACTTTCAAGAAGTTATCAATCTAAAACCTCTAGCCATAGTTGGCTATCTCTTTCATGTTTAAATTTTTTCGCCGCATTCGACAAAACGTAATTTCAGAAGGTAAAACTGGCAAATATCTAACATATGCCTTTGGGGAAATTGTGCTTGTAGTTATTGGTATTTTAATTGCATTGCAGATTAATAACTGGAATGAGGAACGAAAGACTACTGAACAACTTCATGGCTATTTAAGCGGCTTGAGTAAAAACATACAATCAGACACCCTAAAAATTAATCAGGTTAAGGCTCTTAGAATACGTCAAAACATTGCTGCAGCAGACTATATAAATTATACTTACCTAGATTCTATGCCTATGAACTTAGTGCCGCGAATAGTTCGGATACTTGGGGAACAATATTTAAATGTCAATCAATCTGGTTTTGATGCACTAAAAAGCTCTGGGTATATCGCTAACCTGAAAGGTAAACGGCTAGAAGATGCCATTTTCGATTATTACGCCTATTTTGAAGAAATACATGAAAGTGAAATAAGCTTAAACAACTTCATAGAAAATATGGAAGCAGGGCTCTATGATGTAAGCTATAAAGACATCGTAATGGTTTATAAAGTTTTTGGAAGTTCTAAAGCACCACACGAATTCTCAAAAAAAGACCAAGAAAAAGCCTTAGAGCAAATTTATCAAAACTCAAAAATGCTTGGTATAATGCAACGAGTTGCCACTGAAAAATATTTTTATGTTTATGACAGCCTAAAAATAAAAGGGCAAAGAATTGTAAAATTGATTGAAGAAGAAAAAACCAATGATTAAATTCTTTAGAAAAATTCGTCAAAACCTCCTTTTAGAGGGTAAAACTACCAAATACTTTAAATATGCAGTTGGTGAAATAGTACTAGTTGTCATTGGTATTTTGATTGCTTTACAGATAAACAATTGGAATGAAAGCCGAATACAGGATAAACAGGAATTAAAATTATTACAACAACTAAGAGCAGATCTTTATGAAAATGAAAATGAACTTCAGATTTTAATAAAAAAGGTGAGGGTAAATAGTTGGGCTATGGATAGCTTACTTGTTCGTCTTAATGAAAAAAATTACGATAAATCTATTTCCGTTTATACCGCATTAATACATCGGAAGAGCTTTTTTAATAATTCAAACTCTGGTTATAAATTATTGGGTAATGGAATGGCAAAAATAATTTCGAATGACAGCTTGCTCAATGATATTCTATCACTTTATGAAAAAGACTTTGCCAATATAAAAACGAGAGAGAATATTATGAATAACAAAATTGAAAATAAACTATATCCTCTAACAAACCAATTGTTTAAAATAAACCCTAATTTATCTATTCGCTTAAAAGAGTTTGATGTCGTTGCAACCGAAGTTTATAGTCCAATAAATTATGAACTATTAAGCATTAATCACGAGTATATAAATAATCTCTTGCAATTAAATAATACTTTTAAAACAAGACGCTCATATTTAAAAATAACAGAAAAAAGACTGGCTAAGGTTCTTAAAATACTTGATACGGAATTAAACAAACATTAATTTTAAGTTATAAGTATAAGCTACCAATTAATAAAAGGTTTTTTAGTTAACTGTGAGTTATAGTATTTTATTTGCCCAGTTACCTCATCACCCAACCAATCTGGTTTATCAAAGCGTTCATCTTCATTTTGTAATTCTACTTCAGCAACTACTAATCCTTCGTTCTCCCCTAAAAACTCATCTATTTCAAAAAGATGCTCACCAGCGGGCACCTCAAAACGTATTTTTTCTAGAATTCCAGGTTCGCATAAATCAATAAGATTTGTAGCATCCTTAAAACTAATTTCTTTTTCCCATTCAAAACGTGTAGTGCCAGATTCGTTTCCTTTTCCTTTTATAGTCAAGTACCCCTTATTGCCTTTTATTCGAACCCGTACCGTTCTCTCTGGCGCAGTATTTAAAAAGCCTTGCACTATTCTAGTTTCTGAAGTTGCATCTTTTTTATAAGCCTCAGATACTACCAAAAACTTACGTTCTATTTCTAAATGTTCCATTAAACTAAATATACCCTAAATTTGAGTATGGAATTTGATTTTCCATTACGAAAAATCATTCATGTTGATATGGACGCCTTTTATGCTTCAGTAGAACAGCATGATAATCCTGAGCTCAAAGGCAAGCCCATTGCAGTTGGTGGGGGCTCAAAACGCGGCGTAGTTTCAGCCGCTAGTTATGAAGCGCGTAAGTTTGGTGTACGAAGCGCTATGAGCGGTTATATTGCACAGCGTAATTGCCCAGATTTGATTTTTGTAAAACCACGTTATGAAAGGTATATTGAAATTTCAAAACAAGTTCGAAAAGTCTTTTTTGAATATACTGACCTAGTAGAACCATTATCCTTAGATGAGGCTTATTTAGACGTTACTGAAAACAAAATAGGAAACCCTTCGGCAACTTTAATCGCTAAGGAAATTCGACAAAAAATACTAAATGAGACTGGTCTTACAGCCTCAGCTGGAATTTCAATTAACAAGTTCATAGCCAAAATAGCAAGTGATTACAACAAACCCAACGGTCAAAAAACTGTTAACCCCGAGGAAGTAATTCAATTTTTAGAAGATTTAGACATTCGTAAATTTTATGGCGTAGGTAAGGTAACTGCGGAAAAAATGTACAAACTGGGCATCTTTACTGGAAATGATTTAAAAACCAAATCCTTGGACTTTCTTGATGAGAAATTTGGTAAAAGTGGTAGCTACTACTACGATGTAGTTAGAGGAAAACATTTAAGCGAAGTTAAACCAGATCGCATACCTAAATCGGTAGGAGCGGAACGCACTTTTAGCGAAAATTTGAGTAGTGAAATTTTTATGCTCGAACGTTTAGAACATATTGCAAATGAGTTAGAACGTCGACTTTTAAAATCTAATATTGCAGGAAAAACAATTACCCTTAAAATCAAGTACAGCGATTTTACACTCCAAACACGTAGTAAAACCCTACCCTATTTTATAACCGAGAAAGCCTTGATTCTTGAGACAGCAAAAGAGCTACTTTACCAACAAGAACTACAAAACTCTGTTCGTCTATTAGGTATTTCATTAGCAAACCTGAATACAGAAGACAAAAAAATTAAAAAATCAGATGACCTTAAAAAGCTATTGGTGCAGTTAAAATTTGACTTTTAAAAAACTACATAGACTTAACGGAAACCGTTAAAGCCCATATAATTATGGAAGAAAAGAAAATACCAATAGCATTAGCTATAAATGCCTTTTTTCTTTCAATTCTAAACAAGTATGATGCAATACTTCCTGCATAGACTCCTGTTCCGGGTAAAGGAATCATAACGAACAATGCTAGACCTAATACTCCAAATCGTTGAATTTTATCACCAGTACCTGTCTTAGCTCTTTTTGCAACCCATAAGGCCACTTTTTTATAAGGTCTCCATCGTACAAGACCTTTATTGATATTATCTAAAAAATACATCATTATTGGAAAGACCAATAAATTGGCCAAAAAACAGGTGATAAAAACAAGATAGCTATTCACTCCTTGAGCAATACCATATGGAATACCAACCTTAGATTCACCAAACGGTGAAATACTCCAAAGAATGGCCGTTATCAATTCTAATATCACTGTAACAATTTTTTTGCAAAACTATAGTTGAAAAAATAATTTTGAGCCAATAAAACGCTAATTCTAACTAAAGATTTTATAGAACCCCCATTTAACTACAGTTTTTTACTAACCACCGTTAGTTTTAGATTGAATATGGAAAATTTGTTTATTGACTGACCAGTCGGTTTATATTTGTAGTATGCAAAAAAGTAATATCAAAGAACACATCATTACCGTAGCGAGTAAACTGTTCTATACAAATGGTTACAACGCAACTGGTATTAACGAAATTATTGCAAAATCTGAAATTGCAAAAGCCACCTTGTATCATCATTTTAAATCAAAAGAAGATGTATGTGTAGCTTACCTTGAAGTGCGTCACCTTAAATTTATGGACGACTTAAAAAATTATATTTCAGATAAAAATGAAGGAAAACAAAAACTAGTTGGCATTTTTGATTTTTTAAGAGATTTATATAGACAAGGAGACTTCCATGGTTGTTGGGGCATTAAAACTCTGGGTGAACTACCTCCAGAAAATGAAAAAATAGTTTTGGTTATTCAACGACAGAAAAAAGAACTCCTCTTATTTTTAGGTGAAATTGTGGGTGACACAATTGCTAACATTTCATTAGCAGAAACAGAAAAAATATCAGGTGGACTATATTTACTTTATGAAGGGGCTATTACTGAGAGTCATTTGCACAGAAATGATTGGCCTATACATTTAGCAAAAAGTATTGCACCTTCAATTTTTGCTGAATCAAAATTGAAATAAGAGACATCAAATTCGAAAGTGTCAAGGTGTTAGTTTTTGTTTTTAACAACCTTAAGAATAGCTTCATTAACCCTCTTGAAATACTGAGTTCTTACTGATTTATTGGTGTTTATGGCCTTTAAGTCAAAAAATTCTGTTCATACTTACACGGTTTTAATACCCAATTAGCCCAAATAATTTCAACAGAACTGTTAATGATTGTTACAAACTTTTTCAAAATGCTAAGTTTTTATAGTATTGAACTATGAAAGAGTTACAACATTACGATAAGGCGGCATATAATTTCTACTCTAAGCAGGGTGTTTTAAATCTACCTGTCTCTGGTTGGGATGTATTTTCGAAGTATTTCCAAAAAATGTGTGATAACCTAAGTGACTTGGGAATATTGAAGGCACTTTCTGATCAAAAGAGCTGGGAGAATAAATTTCCATTCGAAAAAGAAATTATTGAAAAGGAACATATTATTGTTGTTACTGATGCGCAACTAAATATCGTACATGCGACTAAGAATATTTTTCATATGAATGGCTACACACCTGATGAAATAAAAGGTCTAAAACCAAAAATGTTCCAAGGCGAAAAAACCTGTAAAGAAACTGCCTCAAAGATTGCAAAAGCTGTTAAAAGTGAGCAACCATTTGAAGCGGTAATTTTAAACTATCGCAAAGATGGTTCAACCTACAACTGCTGGATTAAGGGTGCGCCTATTCGCAACAAAAAAGGCAAAGTAGTAAATTTTATAGCTTTTGAAAGAGAAGTTGCTTAGAAATTACTTGTCTCAATTTCTGTAACCCTCAATGTATTAACCATTCCTTTTTCTTTCATAGGCATTGCTGCTAAACTAATAAGCATATCACCATTCTGTAAAAACCCTTTTTTAAATGCAATTTGGTTTACATCTTCAATAGTCTCATCTGTTGATACGTATTTGTCATAATAGAATGCCTTAACACCCCAAAGCAAATTCAATTGTGTTAATATTCTTCTATTAGAAGTAAAAACTAGAATATGAGCGCTAGGTCGCCATGCCGAAATTTGAAAAGCCGTATACCCACTATTTGTTAATGTCGAAATCGCTTTGGCTTGAATTTCATTGGCCATTAATGCAGCATGATAACAAACCGACTTCGTGATATATCTTCTTGTTTTAATATGAGGTGGTGTCTGAGGCACATTAATTAAACTAGATCCCTCAACACTAGATAAAATACTTGTCATTTTCTCAATCACTTGAACTGGATAATTACCCACAGAAGTTTCCCCAGATAGCATAACAGCATCAGCCCCATCCATTACAGAATTAGCCACGTCGTTTACCTCAGCCCTTGTTGGTGTTAAACTTGTAATCATGGTCTCCATCATTTGAGTAGCAATAATTACAGGTATTCTAGCCTTTTTGGCTCTTAAAACCAATTGTTTTTGAATTAAAGGAACCTCATGAGCAGGTACTTCAACTCCCAAATCACCTCTGGCAACCATCAAACCATCACAATAAGCAACAATCTTATCTATATTCTCTACAGCCTCAGGCTTTTCTATCTTCGCAATGATTGGAATTTTGTGCTCTGAATGTTCTTTAATTAAATTTTGAAGATCTATCAAATCTTGGCTAAATCTAACAAATGAAAGTGCGATCCAATCTACATTTTGACCAACAGCAAAAATGGCGTCTTTTATATCCTTCTCTGTTAAGGCTGGTAAAGAAATATTAGTATTGGGTAAGTTGACACCTTTTTTAGATTTTAAAGGCCCACCTTGAATAACCTTAGCCTTTACTTCATTCTCACCATTGGTAGAAACTACCTCGAACATCAATTTTCCATCGTCTAAAAGTATATTTTCTCCAGCCTTTACATCTCTAGGAAATGCTGCATAGTTCATATATACCTTTTCAGCATTGCCTTCAAATGGTTCTCCTGTTACAAAAAGAATTTCATCGCCAGGCGCAACAACCACTTCACCACCCATTACACCAACTCTTAATTTTGGTCCTTGTAAATCAGCCAAAATTGCGGTGCTCATTTGCATCTCTTCATTCAACTCACGAATCATTTTAATCCGCTCAGTAACATCATCATAACTAGCGTGTGAAAAATTAATTCTGAACACATCCACTCCTGCCAGTATCATTTCTTTTAAAACTTCCTTTTTACTGGTAGCTGGGCCGAGAGTTGCAACAATTTTAGTTTTCTTCTTAGTTGGCATTATTAAAAAATTAGGTTTTTCTTTGATTTTAAACTCCTTACATCAATATCGTAAGCAGTGACTACTTTTGGTATCTGATTAATTAATGAAACCACCTCATTCATTGAATAATTTTCATCAACATCAATTTTTAAAAAGTAATCAACTTCTTTTCGTTCTTCAATTAGGTAGTGTGTTCTTTCTTCACTTTCCTCTTCAAAAAAACCAAAAGATTCGGTTCTTTCTATTCTCTTGATTGTGTTACTCACCAAGGTCCAATTGGTGTCATTACTATCGTCTTTCCATTCAAAAATTGGAAACGAAAAATCAGCAACGTCCAAGTCTTGTTCGCTTCTTTCTAATTTTAATTGTACAACCTTATTTATGCCATAAGCCATTGCGTAATCTCTCAAGCTACAATGCAATGCAATGAGCTTAAAAGTATCATCATATAACTCTGCAGCTATCTTATGAGTTGTTACCATCAAATTAATGCGAATTGTAAATATAGTTCTAATCCTTAAACCAGCCTAGTGTATGGAATGGTTTAGAAAATATGAAGGGTACGAAAACGTTGGAGTTTACCGTTTCTTAACGATTAATGACTTTCGATTTTGTGCTGAAGAGCAAAGTAGGCTCTTTTTGAAGCTTTTTCTTCTGCCTTCTTTTTTGAAGTAGCTCGTGCTTTTGCTAATATCTTTTCTCCAATGGTTAATTTAACTGCAAAATGTTTTAAAACATCATTGCCTGTATCTTCATAAACATCATAATGAAAACTCTTTTTTTGCTTTTGGCACCATTCAATTACCAAACTTTTATAGCTGATGACTTTACCTTCTAATTGTTCTATGTCAACATAAGGCTCAATAACCCTAGATTGAATAAATTTTTCGCAGAAAGTATAACCGCGGTCCAAATAAATAGCACCAACCAAGGCCTCAAAAACATTACCATGAATATTTTCTCCAAAATGTGATTTTGGAATCCTACTCTCCACATAATTTAATAAGCCTAAGTCTTTTCCCAGTTCGTTTAAATGTTTTCTGCTAACAATTTTAGACCTCATTTTGGTAAGATAACCCTCATCTCCCTCAGGAACACTACTGTATAGATGTCTAGAAATAATAGTGCCGAGCATGGCATCGCCTAAAAACTCTAAACGTTCATAGTTCATAGGATTACCTTCTTGGTCACGTTTGTTCATGGAACGATGTAAAAAGGCTTTCTTATAGACTTCAATATTCTTAGGCTTAAAACCCAAAATACGTTTAATGCCTAAAAAAAAATCCCCATCCTGTTTAGGATGGGAATTAAATATTTTAGGAGAAAACTTCATCTATTAAATTAACTAAGTTTTTTAAATAAAACACAAGCATTGTGCCCTCCAAAACCAAAAGTATTGCTCATAGCAACATTTACTTCTCGTTTCTGAGCTTTATTCAATGTCAAATTTAATGATGGATCAATATTTTCATCAATTACACTGTGATTTATGGTTGGCGGTACTAGGCTATGTTCCATAGCTAAGATTGATGCAATTGCTTCAATTGCACCAGCCGCTCCTAATAAATGACCAGTCATTGATTTAGTTGAATTAATATTAATATTCGCTGCATGTTCACCAAATACCTTAGATATCGCTTTAAGTTCAGCGACATCACCTAATGGAGTTGATGTGCCATGTGTATTGATAGCATCAACATCTGAAGCTTTTAAGCCAGCATTTTCTAAGCAATTCTCCATTACCTTGACTACACCTATACCTTCAGGATGTGGTGCTGTCATATGATAAGCATCACTCGAAAGACCACCACCTAAAACCTCAGCATAAATTTTTGCGCCTCTGGCCTTAGCATGCTCATATTCTTCTAATACCAAAGCTCCAGCACCTTCACCTAAAACAAAACCGTCTCTAGTTGCATCAAATGGTCTTGACGCAGTTTCAGGGCTTTCATTTCTAGTTGATAGTGCATGCATGGCATTAAATCCACCCATACCAGCAATGGTTACTGCCGCTTCACTGCCACCAGTCACAACAACGTTACAATGGCCTAATCGAATATAATTCAAGGCATTAATTGTTGCATTCGCAGATGATGCACAAGCAGAAACAGTCGTATAATTTGGCCCCATAAAGCCATGTTTGATAGAGATATTACCTGGAGCAATATCTGCAATCATTTTTGGTATAAAGAAAGGATTGAACCTTGGAGTGCCATCACCAGCAGCAAAATTCAATACCTCATTTTGGAAAGTTTCTAAACCTCCAATACCAGCTCCCCATACTACACCTACTTTAAATTTATCAATTTTATCTAAGTCTAGCCCAGAGTCAAGAATTGCTTCATCAGAAGATACCAATGCATATTGTGCAAAACGGTCTAGCTTCCTAGCTTCCTTTCTATCGAAAAAATTTAAGGGATCGTAATTTTTAAGCTCGCAGGCAAATTTTGTTTTAAACTTTTCTGTATCGTAATATGTAATGGGAGCAGAACCGCTTTTTCCGTTCTTAAGTGCATCCCAATAGGTTTTGATATCGTTCCCGATCGGTGTCAGAGCACCTAGACCGGTAACTACAACTCGCTTTAACTGCATAGAACTAATTTTTAACCTATTTACGCTTGAATTTAAAAAAAATTATCCATGTGGAAGATTACCACATGGATAATTGTTAATCTTTAGTAAGATAACATAAATTACTTTGCTTCTTCTATATAGCTTATTGCTTGACCAACAGTAGCAATGTTCTCCGCTTGATCATCTGGAATTTGAATATCGAATTCTTTTTCAAATTCCATAATAAGTTCAACAGTATCCAATGAATCAGCGCCTAAATCGTTGGTAAAACTTGCTTCAGAAACAACTTCATTTTCATCAACACCTAGTTTATCAACGATGATAGCTTTTACTCTTGATGCAATGTCTGACATAATAATATCGGTTTTAAAATTTAATCTCGGCAAAAATATAAAACTTTGGATTAAAACCATCATTTGTCGATAAAATGTGCTGTAAATTACTGTTTTAACCATCTTAGGCTTAATTTAGACCCCTAGAAAAATGATAAAACCGTCTTTAAAAACACGATGAATAGAATAGTTATACTTGCTTCAGGTTCTGGTTCCAACGCAGAGAATATCATTAATTATTTTGAAAAAACTATCAAAACTAAAGTTGTTTGCGTATTAACTAATAAAGTATCTGCCGGCGTAATTGATCGTTGTAATAGACTAAAAGTACCTTGTTTATCTTTTAATAAAGCCGCTTTTATTGAAAATGAAACCGTTCTTTCAGTTTTAAAGTCGCTAAAACCTTCTCTTATCGTTTTAGCTGGTTTTCTTTGGAAAATCCCGGAAAACTTGATTTTAAGTTTTCCTGATAAAATTATAAACATTCATCCCTCACTTCTTCCTAAATATGGTGGAAAAGGTATGTATGGCGATTATGTTCACGAAGCCGTTAAACTCAATAACGAAACTGAAACCGGTATAACCATTCACTATGTGAATAATAAATACGATGATGGAACCGTCATTTTTCAGAAATCAACTCAGATTTCAACGTCTGATTCCGCTATTGATATTGCGAGTAAAGTACATGCTTTGGAATACGAGCATTTTCCAAAAATAATTGAACAATTGCTAGAAGCTCATGGCTAAAAAACAAAAATTTTATGTGGTTTGGAAGGGCAAGCATACTGGTATTTTTGAATCTTGGGGCGATTGTAAAGCTCAAATAGAAGGAATAAAAGGAGCTCAGTATAAGTCATTTTCAACTTTCGTTGAAGCCAAAAAGGCGTTTAACAGTAATTACTTAGAATACAAAGGAAAAAGCAAAGGCAAGTCAGAATTAACACCTGAAGAATTATTGAGAATAGGTGAAGCCAACATGAACTCTATCTCAGTTGACGCAGCCTCAAGTGGCAATCCAGGTGTAATGGAATATCAAGGTGTTGATACAAAAACAAAAAAGCAATTATTCAAACAAGGGCCTTTTGATGAAGGCACTAATAATATTGGTGAGTTTTTGGCTTTAGTCCATGGATTGGCCTTTTTAAAACAACAGAATAGCAAGCGAATTATTTACTCTGACTCTAGAATAGCTATTGGATGGGTGCAAAAGAAAAAATGTAAAACGAATTTAAAACCTAGCTCGAAAAATACTGCTGTTTTTAAATTGATTCAACGAGCTGAGAATTGGTTAAAAAATAATGACTACAATACGCCAATTGTTAAATGGGAAACCAAAGCTTGGGGTGAAATTCCTGCAGATTTTGGAAGAAAATAGCTCAAGAACTGTTCGGTTTATTTTTAAAAAATCACTCATTATTTTATGTATAATTTACGGTATATTTGCAGCAAAATTCCAAGTTAATGGGTAAGCTTTTGATTGTTGGTACACTTGCCTTCGATGCTATTGAATCTCCTTTCGGAAAAACGGACAAAATTTTAGGTGGAGCGGCAACTTTTATAGGTTTAGCAGCATCCAAATTTCAAGTTGACTCGGCCATTGTTTCTGTCGTTGGAGATGACTTTCCGCAGGAATACCTTGATTTATTGACTAATAGAAATATTGATATTTCAGGAGTTGAAATTGTACAGGGTGGTAAAACCTTTTTTTGGAGCGGTAAGTATCATAATGATATGAATACCCGCGATACACTTGTAACAGAATTAAACACCTTAGCAGATTTTAATCCTATAGTTCCAGAAGATTATAAAAATGCTGATATTGTAATGCTCGGTAATTTGCATCCTTCAATTCAGATGGGTGTAATTAATCAAATGAGTACCCGACCAAAACTCATTGTTTTAGATACAATGAATTTTTGGATGGATAATGCGCTTGATGAACTTATTGAAGTGATAAAACATATTGATGCTATCACCATAAATGATGAAGAAGCAAGACAACTAACTGGTGAATACTCTTTAGTAACTGCAGCTGAAAAAATAAGTGCTATGGGTCCTAAATATGTGGTTATCAAAAAAGGTGAGCATGGTGCTTTACTTTTTGACGAAAAGAACATCTTTTTTGCTCCGGCTTTACCATTAAAAGAAGTTTTTGACCCTACAGGTGCTGGAGATACATTTGCTGGTGGCTTTTCTGGATATTTGGCAAGTACTGAAAATATTTCGTTTGAAAATATGAAAAATGCCATCATACATGGCTCTAATTTAGCTTCATTTTGTGTGGAGAAATTTGGAACAGAACGGATGCAATCGTTAAAAAAAGAAGAAGTTGAAGAAAGGCTCCATCAATTTAAAGCCTTGACACAATTTGATATTGAAATAAAATAACCCATGCCCTGAAAATTCAGGGCTTTTTTATTAGCTAGAACATGAGTGATGCTATAAAGCACGAATGTGGAATTTCGTTGATTCGATTATTAAAACCTCTTGAATATTATAAAGAGAAGTATGGTACCGCTTTTTACGGTGTAAATAAAATGTACCTAATGATGGAAAAACAGCATAATCGCGGCCAAGATGGTGCCGGTTTTGCAAGCATCAAGTTAGATATGGAGCCTGGGGAGCGATACATGAGCAGAGTAAGGTCTTCTCAACAACAACCGATTCAAGATATTTTTAAACAAATTAATGACCGTATAAATTCTGCCCTAGTTGATAGTCCTCAATTATGGGATGATGTTGCCCAACAAAAAAAGGAGATTCCATACATTGGTGAGCTATTATTGGGTCATGTTCGTTATGGTACTTTCGGTAAAAACAGTATAGAAAGCGTACATCCATTTTTAAGACAAAACAACTGGATGCATAGAAACCTCATTGTTGCAGGTAACTTTAATATGACCAATGTTGATGAGCTTTTTGGAAGCCTCATCGAACTAGGTCAGCACCCAAAAGAAATGGCCGATACCATTACAGTGATGGAAAAAATTGGTCACTTTCTAGATGATGCAGTAGCTAAACTCTACAAACAAATTAAAAAAGAAGGTTTTAATAAAAGAGAAGCTTCACCCATAATTGCCGAACGTTTGAACGTTGCCAAAGTTTTAAGGAAGGCAGCTAAAAACTGGGATGGTGGATATGCCATGGGAGGTTTGCTAGGGCATGGTGATGCATTTTTACTAAGAGACCCCGCAGGTATTAGACCAAGTTATTATTACCAAGATGATGAGATTGTTGTAGTTGCTTCTGAAAGACCGGTAATTCAAACTGTTTTCAACGTGAAATATGAAGAGGTTAAAGAACTAGATCCTGGTAATGCGATTATTATAAAAAAGAATGGGAATGTATCTTTTGAAGAAATATTAACGCCAACGGAAAGGAAAGCCTGTTCATTTGAACGAATTTATTTTTCTCGTGGCAGTGATAAAGAGATTTATCGTGAACGCAAGATGCTTGGCAAACTGGTATTTCCTGAAATATTAAAAGCAATTGATGATAATCTAACAGATACCGTGTTCTCCTATATTCCTAATACAGCCGAGACTTCTTTTTTAGGTATGGTAAAAGAGGCTCAAAATTACCTCAACAATAAAAAAGAAGAACAAATATTAGCTTTAGGCAACACTATAACCAAAGAGCAGCTTCATAAAATATTAGATGTTCGTCCTCGTATTGAAAAGGTAGCAATAAAAGATGCTAAACTGCGAACTTTTATTACTCAAGATAGTAGCAGAGATGATTTAGTGGCACACGTTTATGACATTTCTTATGGCTCCGTAAAAAAGAATGACAATCTTGTTATTATAGACGATAGTATTGTTCGGGGAACTACACTTAAGAAAAGCATACTTCGAATGCTTGACAGATTAAATCCTAAGAAAATAGTAGTAGTTTCTTCAGCTCCTCAAATTAGATATCCGGATTGTTACGGTATTGATATGGCTAAACTAGAAGACTTTGTAGCATTTAAAGCCGCACTAGAGCTTCATAAAGATCATAACACCACTAATAAAATTGAAGAAATTTATCATAAGTGTGTACAACAAGTCAATTCGAAAGATAAAGATGTCATCAATTACGTAAAGGAATTCTATGAACCTTTCTCACAAGAAGAAATTTCTGATAAAATTGCTGAAATATTAAGTCCCAAATCCATTGGTGCCGAAGTAAAAGTTATTTATCAAACCATAGATAACTTACATATTGCATGCCCTAATAATCTTGGAGATTGGTACTTTACCGGAGATTATCCAACACCCGGAGGAAACCGTGTCGTCAATAGAGCTTTCATTAACTTTTTTGAGGGAAAAAACGAACGCGCATACTAAAATATGTATTTCATCCTATGGTGTGTGCATTTCATCGATGAAAAATGCACTTTGACGTCTTTTTAACATTCCAGCCCTACAGCAATTTATATTAGTACTTGCCATAGCATAAGTAGGTTAAGTTCATGGTAAGATTTGGGGCAAAAAAGGTGGAGACTTCTCCACCTTTTTTATTTTATTGAATTTCTTCACCACTTGTACTCCTTTTCTTTAGCTTTTATAATCCGTTTTAGGTGTAATGGTATTTCAACCTAATAAAAGGACTTTTATCTAAAAGCTTTTACAGTGGAGAACTGTTAAGATACATTTGTAGAACCATAGCATAAGTAGGTTAAGTTCATGGTAAGATTTGGGGAAAGAAGGCGGACATTGTTCCGCCTTCTTTATGTTTGACTGCCAACGTATTATGCCCATTAAATGTTAAATTTTGGCATTTTCTAATTCTTTCGCGCTTTAAAAACTCATAAAATTTCTTTGTTATTTGCCACAATACCAGTAATTTAGTTTTGCCATAGCATAAGTAGGTTAAGTTTATGGTAAGATTTGGGACGAAAAGGGTGGAGGCTTCTCCACCCTTTTCTATTATTATATTTTGAGATTAAAACAAAAAAAGCGCAGCTAAACAACTGCGCTCTTAATTTTACAAAATATTGCTGCTATTTTCCGGCAGCATAGTTCTCAGCAACCCTATCCCAATTGATAACATTGAAAAAAGCAGAAATGTAATCTGGTCTTCTATTTTGATAATTCAAGTAATAGGCATGTTCCCAAACATCTAAGCCTAATATTGGATGACCTTCGCACTCAATACCAGGCATAATAGGGTTGTCTTGATTAGCAGTTGAGCAAATCTCAAGCTTTCCTCCCTTATGAACACAAAGCCATGCCCAACCTGAACCAAATCTCGTACCTGCTGCAGCGGTAAACTTTTCTTTAAAACCATCAAGTGATCCAAAAGCATCATTAATAGCACTTGCAAGATCACCTTCTGGACTTCCACCACCATTTGGTGACATTACTTCCCAGAAAAGCGAGTGATTGTAAAAACCACCTCCATTATTTCTTACCGCACCATTACTCATGTCCATATTAGAAAGAATATCCATAATGTCTTTCCCTTCCAAATCTGTTCCTGAAATAGCACCATTCAATTTTGTTGTATATCCATTGTGATGCTTTGTATGATGTATCTCCATAGTACGAGCATCAATATGTGGTTCCAACGCATCATATGCGTATGGTAACTTAGGCAATTCAAAAGCCATAATTTTTATGTTTTTAGTTATTATTTCTGTTCATCAAAAATACTGTTTTAACAAACAAAATCGTCATAATATATGTTAACAAGATGGTAAGAATGCGTACTTTGCAATAAAACAATTTGAGTAACGTAGGCTTTAAAATTTATAATGCTTCTGCAGGTTCTGGTAAAACATACCAGCTTACCAAAAACTACCTTACACAAATACTTGCTCCAAAATCAAAATTAAAATATGCTCAACTTTTAGCCCTGACTTTTACTAATAAAGCAGTTGGTGAAATGAAAGAGCGTATTCTTCAAAGTCTTCATGAATTTAGCATGGACAATCTGCCAAAAAGCAGTCAGAGCCTTTTTGAAGACATTAAAAATCATTTAAATTTTAACTCTGAGCAACTTAGACAAAAGTCACAAAACACGTTAAAAGAGCTATTACATAATTACGCCTTTTTTGAGATTTCAACTATTGACAAGTTTAACCATAAAATAATTAGAACTTTTGCTAGAGATTTAAAAATAGCTCAAAACTTCGAGGTAGAACTTGATACGGATTCTTTACTAAACCAAGCTGTAGCCAGAGTTTTAAACCAAGCCGGAAGCAATAAAGAACTAACTGACTTTTTAATTGATTTTGTTATCGAAAAAATTGATGACAACAAAAGCTGGAATATTGCTTATGACCTTAATGAAATTGGCAAACTTTTGTTTAGAGAGCAACACATATCTCATTTAAAAAAACTTACTACTAAAAATATTAGTGATTTTGTTGGGCTTAAAAAAAAGATAGCAACTGATATCAACACACAAAAAAATAGTGTCATAGAAAAAGCTAAAAAAAATTTAGAGCTAATCGCTGAAAGTGGTTTAGAGTTTGGAGATTTTTCTAGAAAATACTTTCCAAAATTCATGGAACAAATTAGCCAAGGTAATTTAGAAATTAACTTTGATGCTGGTTGGAAACAGAACTTTGAAACCACTCCACTCTATAACAAAAGTTGCCCAGAAAATATTAAAGCTATTATTGATGAATTACAATCAGAATTCTCTAAAAACTTTAACTATATAAAACACGCCTTTGAAAATATTTCGTTTCTGTCGAAGGCCTATAAAAAGATTGTTCCTTTAACGCTAATAAATGAAATATCTAAAGAATTAAAAAAAATACAAGAAGAGCAAAATCTATTAAATATCTCAGAATTCAACACTATCATCTCTAATGAGATAAAAAATCAGCCTGTCCCTTTTATTTATGAAAGATTAGGAGAAAAATATAGACACTATTTCATTGACGAATTTCAAGACACTTCGCAATTACAATGGGAAAATCTTATTCCATTAATTAGTAATGCTTTAGAAAGCGAAAATGAGCTGGGTCAAAAAGGCTCGCTTTTATTGGTAGGTGATGTAAAACAGGCCATTTATAGATGGCGCGGAGGAGAAGCCTCTCAATTTTTAAACCTGTCCTTGAAAACTGAAAAAGCTTTTGTAGTTAAACCTTCTGTTGAAAATCTTGATAAAAATTGGAGAAGCGCCGCAACACTTGTTGATTTTAATAATGATTTTTTCTCATTTATTGCCACAAAACTTAAGAATAATATATATCAACACTTATACGAAGAGGGAAATCAGCAAGAAAAAAATGACCAGTTAGGTGGTTTTATTGAGCTATCTTTTTTTGAAGAGGATAAAGAGATTGATGCTCACCCTCATAGCATTAAAACCCTTGAAAACATTAATGCCATTTTAAGTAAAGGGTATACTTATAAAGACATATGTATCTTGGTCCGAAGCAATAATCAAGGCGTTGTAATAGCCGATTTTCTCTCTAAAAACGAAATTCCGATAGTATCCGCAGAAGCTTTATTGCTAAAAAATTCAACAGAGGTAAATTTTCTTGTAGCCTTAATGTACCTCATTGAGCAACCAGAAATTAAAGAACATCAATTTACCATTCTAGAATACCTAGCTAAAGATGAAACTATAAAACATGATTTCATATCAAAAAACATTGGACAATTTCCCATGTTTTTGAAGGACGTTTTTGATTTTAATATGGATGAAGCGAAACTAATGACACCTCTAGATATGGTTGAGGTCGCAATTTCAAAATTTGATTTGGCCCCTAATTCCAATGCGTATATCTCTTATTTCTTAGATGAAGTATTTGCTTACGGAAAAAAACAAAACCTTTCAATTTTTGATTTTTTACAATTTTGGGAACGTAAAAAAAACAAGTTGTCTATCGCGGCACCTGATGATTTAGATGCGGTTAACATCATGACAATCCATAAATCTAAAGGATTAGAGTTCCCTTTTGTTATTATACCTTTTGCTGCAGCTAAGATTGATGAAAAAAGAAAGAGTAATGACCTATGGGTTCCGGTAAATGAAGAAGAATTTTATGGATTCAATGAGCTCATGCTTAAAAACTCATCTGACCTTAAAGCTTTTTCTGAAGAGGCTGCGGTTATTTATAAGAATGAATCTGAAAACGCAGAATTAGACGATTTTAACGTGCTATATGTTTCTCTAACTAGAGCGATTAATGGCCTTTTTGTAATTACAGCTCCTCCAAGTAAAAACTCCAAAGGCGACAATAACATGTCTTATGCTTCCTTGTTTGCTGACTATTTAAAAGAAAAAGACTTTTGGAGTGAATCTCAGACCACCTATTCATTTGGCGAATTAACTGCGAACCATTCTTGTAAAACTGAGACGATACATCAATTGGCTATACCTTATATATATACTTCAAAAGATGATGCTCAATTTAACATGGTTACTTCAAAGTTTAAAAACCTAGAACCAAAACAAGAAAAGGCAATACATATTGGAAATTTATTACATCAAGCTTTAAGTCTAATTTATACGGAAGATGACATTGAATCCGTTCTTTCAAATTTTGTGAATAATGGTGAAATAAATCAGAAAGAACAATCTTATCTAGAAAGAACCTTGAACAAGGTAGTTACTCATGAATTACTAAATAAATTTTACACAAAGGGTTTAACAGTTTATAATGAAATTGAAATACTTAATCCTAACAAATCTTTAGTTAGACTAGATCGCTTGGTGATTGATGACATGAGTGCCTGCATTATTGATTATAAAACAGGAGAACCTCACACTTCACATAAAAAACAGTTAGATGATTATGAGGAGATTCTTTTAAAAATGGGGTACTTTGTAACTGACAAAATACTTGTCTATATAGATGAAAATATTAAACCAATATTTGTTTAATTATGTACGGAAAAATTAAAAAGCATTTACAGGAAGAATTAAACTCGATTGAACAAGCAGGCCTTTATAAACGAGAACGTATCATAACATCTCAGCAAGGTGCAGTCATAAAAATAAGCACAGGAGAAGAAGTTATTAATTTTTGCGCTAATAACTATTTAGGCCTATCGTCTCACCCAGACGTGGTCAAAGCAGCCAAAGACACCCTTGATTCGCATGGGTTTGGTATGTCTTCCGTTCGTTTTATTTGTGGTACTCAAGACATTCACAAAGAGCTTGAGAATAAAATAGCAGAGTTCTATCAAACTGAAGACACTATTTTATACGCTGCGGCATTTGATGCTAATGGTGGTGTTTTTGAACCTTTGTTAACGGCTGAAGATGCTATTATTTCTGATTCACTCAATCACGCATCGATTATAGATGGTGTTCGATTATGCAAAGCGAAAAGATATCGTTATGCTAATAATGATATGAGTGATTTAGAAATTCAACTCAAACAAGCTAATGCTGATGGCAATCGATTTAAGATAATTGTAACTGATGGTGTATTCTCCATGGATGGTAAGCTTGCGCCTTTAGATAAAATTTGTGACTTAGCAGATGCTTATGATGCATTGGTTATGATTGACGAATGTCATGCTACAGGTTTTATTGGCGAAACAGGCCGTGGGACTTTAGAAGATAAAAATGTTATGGGACGCATTGATATCATAACCGGAACTTTAGGTAAAGCATTAGGTGGCGCTATGGGCGGTTATACAACAGGTAAAAAAGAAATAATTGAAATTTTAAGACAACGGTCACGACCTTACTTGTTTTCTAATTCTCTGGCCCCAACAATAGTGGGAGCATCTATCAAAGTCTTTGATATGCTTCAAAATGACACTTCATTGCGAGATAAGCTTCATGAAAACACACTTTATTTCAAAAAAGGAATGAAAGAAGCAGGCTTTGATATTATTGATGGGGAATCCGCTATAGTACCAGTAATGCTGTACAATGCTAAATTATCACAACAAATGGCCGATATGTTACTGGAAAAAGGTATTTACGTCATAGGTTTCTTTTACCCTGTAGTTCCTAAAGAGAAGGCTCGTATAAGGGTTCAACTCTCCGCCGCGCACGAAAAGGAACATTTAGACAAGGCCATAAATGCGTTTATCGAGGTTGGAAAAGCATTAAAAATCGTTTAAATGCTTAAAAAAATCTATGTAATACGTTAAAAAAAAAAGAAAATTGATTTTGTTAATAGTTCTTAACAACTTACATTTGCAGCTGATAAACACTTAAACGTAAAATTTTGAACATGAAACATCTTAGCAAATTATTAGTTGTTGCCTTATTAGTTTTAGGCGTAAACAACATACAAGCGCAAGACGAGAATAATCCTTGGCAGATTAGCTTTGGTGTAAACGCAATTGACGTTTATCCAACTAATGACGCTTCTGCTTCTTACGAAACAGGTACATTATTTTCTGAGTACTTTAATGCAAACGATCACTGGAACATTATTCCTTCTGTATCTTATATCGGAGTGTCTAAGTACATTGGCGATGGCTTTTCAGTTGGCGCTAGAGGGTCTTTAAACAGAATTGAAAAACTTGGAGACGTTAGAGTTGATGACCTTTCTCACTATGCTGTAGATGGTACCATTAAATATAACATCTTAAAAAACACAAAACTTGATCCTTTCGTAGAGATTGGTGGTGGTTACACTTGGGTTGATGAAATTGGCGCAGGTACTTTTAATGGTGGTTTAGGTTTAAACTACTGGTTCAGTGACAATGTTGGTCTTACTGTTCAATCTTCTTATAAGCATGCTTTCGAAGATTACGGAGTAAAACATTTCCAACACTTAGCAGGTATTGCAATCAAATTTGGTGGTACTGATACTGATGGTGATGGTATATATGACAAAGATGACGCTTGTCCTGAGGTTGCTGGTTTAGAAGCTTTCAATGGTTGTCCTGATTCTGACGGTGATGGCATCGAAGATGGTAAAGATAGTTGTCCTGACCAAGCTGGTTCAAAAGAAATGAACGGTTGTCCTGATGCTGACGGTGATGGTATTGCTGATAAAGATGATGCTTGTCCAAACGAGGCTGGTATTGCTGCTTTAGCTGGTTGTCCTGATGCTGACGGTGACGGTGTTGCTGATAAAGATGATGAGTGTCCAAGTGAAGCAGGTCCTGCTGAGAACAAAGGATGCCCATGGCCTGATACTGATGGTGACGGAGTTCTAGACAAAGACGATCAATGTCCAGAAGTTGCAGGAACTGTTGCAAACAATGGTTGCCCAGAAGTAACTGAAGAAGTTCAAAAACAATTAAACGATTACGCAAGAACAATTTTGTTTGATACTGGTAAAGCTTCAATTAAAGCAGAATCTACTTCTGTAATGGTTGACATTATCCAAATCTTAAGTGAGTATCCAACTGCTAAGTTCACAGTAGAAGGTCACACTGATAGTGTTGGTAGTGCTAAACTTAATCAAAGTCTTTCTGAGAAACGTGCTAACTCTGTTAGAGATTTCTTAATCGACAAAGGAATTGGTTCTGATAGATTAACTGCTATCGGTTACGGTGAAGACAAGCCAATCGCAACGAACAACAATAGAGCTGGTAGAGCTCAAAACAGAAGAGTTGAAATCAACTTGGTAAAATAAGAGTTTTATTACATACTTATATAAAAGCCTCGACAATTGTCGAGGCTTTTCTTTTTTAAATACATGAGTGCATTTTTAAAATATGTAGTCCAGAACACCTATAACAAATATGGTTCTTTTGAAAATCTGGTTTTTGTTGTACCAAGTGTACGATCAAGTACCTATTTAAAAGCTCATATTGCTGAACTTATTGAAAGCCCTATTTTCAGCCCCACTATTCTCAGCATTGAACATTTTATTCAAGAAATATCGCAGCTTAATAAAACTAGCAATACCGAATTACTCTTTAGGTTATATAGTATTTACTTAAACTCAGAACTAAAAGAAAAAGACGACTTTTTCTCTTTTACGCGCTGGGGACAAACCTTGTTGAGTGATTTTGATGAGCTTGACAGGTACCTCATTGATACCAAAAGTATATTTGATTACTTAACTGCTTTAAATAAATTAAATGCTTGGGGTGGAAAAGATGGTTTAACAACTATGGTTACCGATTATGTTAAATTCACTCAAACCTTTAAATACCTCTATGACGAATTTACAAGTCATCTATTAAGTACAAAAGACTCCTATCAAGGACTGCGTTATAAACTGGCTTATAGTAAAATTCACTCCTATATAAGTCAGACTTCCAAAAAGTCCCATGTTTTTGTTGGTTTTAATGCCCTAAATAAATCGGAAGAGTACATAGTTCAAAAAATATTGGCTACTTCCACGTCAGAAATTTATTGGGATATTGACTCCTATTTTCTAAATGATCCATTGCATGACGCCAGTTATTTTATAAAAAGACACAAAAAGAATTGGCCCTACTTATCAGGTAAAAAACTTCAAGATGTTCAATCTAATTTTCTAGAAAATAAGAACATTGAGATTATTGGTATTCCTAAAAATATTTCTCAAGCTAAGTACATCGGTTCTTTAATTTCAAACATTTATTCCTCCAATACGCAAAACAAGCCTATTGCTCTAGTATTAGCCGATGAGACTTTATTGCCAGCAATCCTTAATTCTATTCCTGAAGAAGTAAAGGAGATTAATATTACTATGGGTTATCCACTTAGTGAGACTTCTATTTCTAATTTTTTTACTGTTCTTATCGACTCCTATATCAATATAATCAACAATAAATGGTACTATAAAGATATTCTTAGAATTCTTTCGAACCCTATTGCGGTTAATTTACTGAATAAAGAATCTGACTTTACCGCTAATATCATTAATAAAATACTCAAGAATAATTATACCTATTTGACTCCTGAAGAGTTGAGGTTATTGACCGACTATGACAATGATAATTTTAATCTCATCTTTCCTATTCATAAGTTGAATTCAAAAGAGTTCATCACAAGATCTCAACAAATTATTACTTTATTACAAACGTCTTATAATCAAACCCATCAACTTATTGAACTTGAAAGTTTACAATTATACCATAACCTGTTTAATCAACTTAATAAGTATGTTGCTGAGCAAGAATATTTAAATGAACTTAAAACTCTTAAATCAATATTGCTCGAATTAATTGCCGAAGAACAATTAAATTTCCAAGGAAGTACAACTGATGGGTTACAAATAATGGGGATGCTAGAAAGTAGAACTCTAGATTTTGAAACGGTTATAATGAGTTCTGTCAATGAAGATATTCTACCTGCAGGTAAAAGCAATAATTCATTTATACCCTTTGATGTAAAAAAGGAGTATAACATGCCTACATTTAAAGATAAAGATGCTGTTTATACTTATCATTTTTACAGACTTCTACAACGTGCTAAAGATGTTTATTTAACTTACAACACTGAACCAGACGTTTTAGAAGGCGGCGAAAAGAGCAGATTTATTCATCAGCTTTTAACAGATGCTAACCTGAAGAACTTTGTTAAGCATAAAATTGCCGTGCAAAACAGCATGCCTAACCCCATTGAAGAAAAAACAATAGAAAAAACCCCCAAATTAATTGATGAGATTAAAGTAATTTGTTCCTCCGGCTTATCTCCTACTTCATTGACCAATTACATTAAAAACCCCTACGGTTTTTATAAAAAACATATACTTAAAATTAGAGAACAACAGCAAGTTGAAGAGACTATTGCACACAACACTTTTGGAACAATAATTCATGATGTTCTTGAAGCTTTATACACCCCACTCATAGGGCAATACCTCAACAAAACAATTTTAGAGCAGACAAAAACTAAAATCAATAGTACCGTTCAAGAGCATTTTAAAAGAACCTATTCAGATAGGAATGTTGATAAAGGGCAAAATTTTATTGTTCTTAAAGTTATTACTAAATACATTGAGTCCGTTATTCAGTTTGAAATAAATCAAATTGAAAAACATCAAATTAAAATTCTCAGTTTAGAGCAAGAGTTAAAGGTCATACTAGATATTCCAGAACTTGACTATCCTGTAAACCTTAAAGGTAAGCTTGATCGTATTGATGAAATTGATGGGCAATTAAGAATTTTAGATTATAAAACTGGCAAGGTTACCAAAAGTGAGGTTGAAATCTTTTCTTTTGATGAACTTACTTCTGACGATAAAAAAGCAAAGGCCTTTCAGTTACTATGTTATTCTCTTCTTTCTCAAAATTCAAAGCCTATAGTTTCAGGCATACTCCCAGTTAAGAATCTCAACTTGGGAATCTTAAGTTTTGCGAAAAAGTCAAATTCTAAACCTATAACTAAGGACCATTTGATTACAGATGTCGTATTAAATGAGTTTAAGTCTGAATTAAAACGCCTTATTCTAGAGATAGCAGATCCTAAAACTCCTTTTAAAGAAGTACTATTGTGATTATTTTAAATCAGGTCTAGTTGGCCTCACTTCTATTTTACTAGGCAAAGTTCTCGGATTCATTTGTAAAAGATCTACAACTAATTTTCCAATATCTTCTGGTTGTATTTTCCAAGCATCTTTTTCTGACGGATCATTGCCATTAAAATGAGTTGCAACGGAACCGGGCATTATTGTAGAAACTTTAATTCCATACTTTCTTAAATCTAACATCACAGCTTGGGTAAAGCCAACTACACCAAACTTAGTGGCATTATAACCAGCACCAGAGGCAAAAAAATTGGTTCCCGCTAAACTTGCCAAGGTTATGTAGTATCCCTTAGAGTCCTTTAAGACCTCAACTGAAGCCTTGAGTGTATAAAAAGCACCTGTCAAATTGGTACTAATCATTTGATTCCAAGAATCGATAGTCATTTCATCAACTGGCGCAAAATAACCTACACCAGCATTCGCTAGTACAACATCTAATTTTCCCCAAGTTTTGAGAATTGTTTGTATAGCTGTATTTTCATCTTCATAGGAACCTACATCAGACTGTACACCAAGTACCGCACCTTCAAACCCTAAAGTTTTAACCGCCGATTGAACAGCAAGGTCATTTCTTCCACTAATGGCTACTTTCATTCCCCTTTCTAATAGCGCAGCTGCTACACTATATCCAATTCCCTTACTGCCTCCAGTAATATAAGCCACTTTACCTGTCAAATCCATATGTAAAATTTATAGTTCAAAAATAACAAGTTAGCTTCTAAAAATCCTAATTTGTACTTCAATTCAAGCTGTGTCTATTTTTCAAAATGATTAAAATTAAAGCCCCTGGAAGAGTATGTTTATTCGGAGACCATCAAGACTATTTAGGGCTCCCTATAATTGCTTGTGCAATTAATAGACATATTGAATTAGAAGCTCATTTAAATAACTCTGAGTTGCTTAAAATACGTTTTATAGACATTAATCAAACCCGTTCCATTACAATACCTTATAATTTTAATAATTATAACCCGGAAGATACTTTTATCGCAGTTTTAAAAGTACTTGAAAGATATGGCTGTAAACCCAATCTTGGTTATGATATTTCAATCACAGGGAATATCCCAATTAATGCGGGCTTATCAAGTTCTTCTGCCTTAATCTTAATATGGATAAGTTTTTTGGTACAGGCATTTGGCATCAAAGTAGAGTGCAATCAAGAACTACTTGCTAAAATAGCCTATGAAGCTGAAGTTTTGGAAAGAAATGGACCTGGAGGTAAAATGGACCAATTTAGCATTGCTTTGGGAAACATAATTTATTTAGAAACTGACGAAAAAGCCGCTTATAAGACTTTCAATGGAGAACTACCTGGTCTTATTATAGGAGAATCTGGTATTCCCAAAGACACACTTGGTCTTTTAGCAGATAGAAGAAGGTTAGCTCTTGAATCCATCGTTTTCCTAAAAAATTTGAATCATGGGTTTGACGTTAAGAATATTACAGAAAATACGATAGAACATTATTTAGGTCAATTGCCGAATACGTTGAAACCTTATTTTAATGCAGCTGTTAGAAATCATTTAATTACTCAAAAGGCCTTATCAGAATTTGAAGAAGAACCTCTTGATATACCAATATTGGGTAAGTTGATGAGTCAACATCATTCCATCTTAAAAAACGATTTAAAAATTACTGTACCGAAAATTGATAAAATGATTGACGCAGCTTTATTAGGTGGTTCTTATGGTGCAAAAATCGTAGGCTCAGGGGGGGGTGGCTGTATCATTGCTTTAGCTCCCGAGAACAAAGAACAAAAAATCATAAAACAATTGAAACTAGCAGGGGCAGTAAATGCCTATAAAGCAGAAGTGTCAGAAGGAATACTACTATGATTAATAACCTTATCATTTTAGCAGGTGGAGCTTCTTCAAGAATGAAGAAAGAAAGTACCTTAAAAGGCCTATCTGAAAAAGCCGTCCGACAGGCCAATACTCGAAACAAAGGTCTTATAGAAATCGGAGAAAAGAACACACCATTTTTACACTACCTTTTACATAACGCCAAAACAGCAGGGTACTTAAATATCTATATTGTTATTGCTGAAAAAGACGATTTATTTCAAGCAGTATATGGAAAAAACGAAGTTAATAATAGTTATAAAGGACTTACTATTTCTTTTGTTCGTCAACACATTGTAAACGGCAGGTCAAAACCTCAAGGTACTGCCGACGCTCTTTATCAAGCGTTAGAACAATATCCTATTTTAACAAAAAGCTCTTTTGTAGTATGTAATTGTGATAATTTATATTCTACCAAAGTTTTTACCGCATTAAAAAAGGTTAACTCACGAAATGCTCTAATTGGTTATGATAGAGAGGGCCTTAATTTCTCTTCTGAAAGAATTGGAAAATTTGCTTTAATGAAAATTGATGAAGATGGATATCTTATGGATATCATAGAAAAACCTTCACCCGAAGAAGCGCTTAGTTATCAAGATGAATTTGGTAAATTAAGAGTGAGTATGAACATTTTTAAATTTGACGGAAGTCTTTTTTATCCCTTCTTAAAAAATTGCCCTATTCACCCAGAAAGAGACGAAAAAGAATTACCTACGGCTTTACTTAAAATGATAAGAGAAAAGGACTATAATGTAAAAGTAATTCCCATTTCGGAACATGTGATTGACTTAACAAGTAAGGATGATATATCGATTGTAGAAAAATATTTAAAAAAAAACTATCCGGTGGGTTTAAAATGGGAATGAATGTTTAATCCAAATGTAGTTCCGTTTTTATAAAATTATTTTTTGGAGCATTACACACAGAACAACAATATTGAATTGATAACGCCTTAAAAGAAGTTCCTGCTTTAATTCCATTTTTAATTTCACCTATTTTTTGATCGTAAATTGTCATACATGATTGGCATTGATAAACTTCAACAGGTTCTGTTTGATTTTTACCGTTTTCTTCTTTCATTATCTTAATCTCACGATTTAGATTGAAATAATTTTTACTTAGTTCCATTAACAAGACTGGTAATTCAACTTTATCTACATTTTGGGCATAAGATATATATTCATCAGTATTAGGGTCAAAATTTTTGAAATGCAATACGTTAAATGTATGTCTCGCTTCAAAAGCTTTTACAATTAAAGGCAATTCGTTCTTTTCAATAATAACTGAGGAAAAATGAGATCTTTTACCTACATCATTGCTAATCCCAAAAGTTAAGCCATAAGTACTAATATCTTTTTGATCAAAACTATTTACTAAGAACTTCTTTAACTCTAAGGCATCCAAATCGTCAACTGGTAGGTGCCAATTCATTTCTAGTTGAGAATGACGAACATTAATACCCCACTGACCAAGAAAACGTTCAAGTTCATGTCTACATTCTTGTTTTATGCCTTTTACAATAAAAGATTTCCATGGGGTAATACATATTTTTCCTATACTATTATCTAAACAAAAGCCACAAAATTCTTTCAAAAATTTTAAATCATAACGGTTATTTCTCCAATAAAGTCCGAGCCAATATTGATCAAGTCCCATACGATTCATTCCTTCATAATATGGAAAAGTTAAATAGGGTATTTCCAAAGGTTTGTCAAGCTTTTTGTTATTTGCATCTATCCTTTTATTTAGCATAAAAAATAGAGAATCAATATCAATTGCCTCTTCATAAATTGTATCTATAGCTTGAGAAATCTTTACAATGTCCCAACTATAAATCAAAACCGGATAATATTCTGGCTTTTTCCAGGAAGGAAGATTTATATGTAAATACCAATAATCTTCTTGTTCTGAGGCAATGAAGTTTAAATTTCCACTAAAAATGGGTACTAAACGCTGTTTTGGATCAGTAATATTAATTTTTAATTTTGGTTGAAAATTAAACTGTTCTAGAATATACAAATATGTGGAGCCTTTCAACCAAAACGTCATTTCAAAAATATCTGCCGAAACATAGGAACATACAATATTTTGAAAATTCCTGTCGGTTATAATATCAGTGTTAAACTTAGATGTTTTTTCTAATTGTGATTGATCATTTTCTTGTAAGGGAAACAGCAAATCTTGCCGAGAACCAAAATAAACTTGGTTCAACCCTGCAGCCTCCAGCATAGTGATAATGTCCATTAACTCCCCTGGGGAGGTAACTCCACCTTTGAAAAATATACGATGTAAATCATCATTTTTCATATCTCACTTTTATGTTGTAATTGAAGCTAATTCCAATTCTAATAGTGCTTTGACCTCAGGTTTACAACTACCACAACCTAAGCCCGCTCCAGTATTAGCACATATTTGAAAAAAATCTTCACATCCCTTTGAAATAACTTCTTTAATATTTCCTTCTCCTACCTGACTACAAGAACAAATTAACTTGCCTTTTAATGGCACTGTGTTTGAGGCACCCCTTAATAGCTCATCACGTTTTTCAGAAAGCTCTATTTCTTCTTCTATTAGGCGTTTAAATTCTGCAAATTCATTTTTATCCCCCAATAAAATAGCACCTTTAAGGGTGTCATTTTTTACAATACATTTTTTGTAAAATCTTTTGCGAACATCCATTAAAATAATTTCTTCATAAGAATTATCATTTGGAGGTACATTGACCATTCCTATACTACATAATTCTAAATTCTCAAACTTTAAAATATTCATGAGCACAGATCCAGAGTAAATACTTGCAAGATCACCCAAAATATAATTCGCACAGATACTCGCTTGTTGTTCGGCTGCCGAAGTAACACCAAATAGTAAGTTTTCAAATTCTGCTATTTCCCCCAGGGCAAAAATTTCAGGATTAGTGGTTTGTAAATAAGAATTAACAACGATACCTCTACGTGTTTTCAGCCCTAAATTCTTAGCTAACTCAATATTGGGGCGTGTACCAATAGCATAAACAATAGCGTTACATGTAATCGTTCTACCAGTTTTTAAAGTTACTTGTAGTGTATTTGGGGTTTGATGTTGTTCAAAAACCGTACTAACCTCGTTATCGAAGTAAACTTGAATTCCTCTTTCAGAAACATCTTCTGCTAACAATCTACTGGCTACAGGGTCTAATTGACGCTCCATTAAGCGAGGGGCGCGCTGAATTATACTAATATTTATTTTTATTTTTTTTAGAGAAGCCGCTAGTTCCAAACCAAGTAAACCGCCGCCAACTATAACTACATGTTGTTGGTCAGCAGGTAAATCTGTTTCGTTTAAATAACGCTTTAAATTATCAGCATCGGTCCGCTCTCTCATTGTAAATCGACCCGGCAAGTCCATACGGACTTCAGCTGGAACAAATGCTCTACTACCAGTTGCTATGATCAATAAATCATAAGAATGTTCTTTTCCATAATCATCTATAACTATTTTTTTTTCTTCTTCTATTTTAGCAATACCATTATTCGGATATAAATGAACTTGTAATTTTTCTAATTCTCCTTCTTTGAGTTTTAGTAAAGCTTCCCATGGTAATTCTTCGTTTACATATTCCGGTAACAAAACTCTATTATAGAAAGGATAAGCTTCTTTTGAAAAAACATGAAGTTCGTCTTTCTCGTTCTTTTCTCTATAAGATTGTATAAATCGATAGGCAGCAGCACCAGCACCTATAACTACAATTTTTTGTTTGGGCTTCTCATACTTTTCAACCTTTACAGCGCAATATTTAAAATCAGGTTCTTTAGATATTGGATCTACCAAATCATTAGTAATATTATTTGCTCTACTAAAGTCATTTTTCAATATTTTACCCCAGTGCATGGGCAAAAAGACTACTTTTTCTCTAATGTCAAAATTGATTTTAACTTTTACTCTTACACTTCCTCTACGACTAGACACAACCACAACATCATCTTCTTTAAGCCCATGAAGAAAAGCATCAACCTTGTTCATCTCTAAATAAGGAATAGGAATATGAGTTAGCAAACGTTTTACTTTCCCAGTTTTTGTCCTGGTATGCCATTGATCACGAACACGACCGGTGTTTAATATCAAAGGGTATTCTGTATTAGTTTGTTCTGACTGGTTATACAACTTTTTTGGTGCATTAAAGTGTGCTTTTCTGTTACTTGTGTAATAATCATGGTTTTGAAAAAGTCTTGGAGTCCCTTTATGTAACTTATGAGGTACTGGCCATTGAAAACTACCTTCTTTTCTTAGTCTTTCATAGGATAAACCTGAAATATCGATATTCGTTCCTTTTGTCATCAAACAATACTCATCATAAACTTCACTTGCTGAATTGTAATCAAAGCCTTTATAACCCATTTCTTGGGCAAATCGCCATAAAATTTCTACATCAGGCATGGCCTCGGCAGGAGGGTCGATAACCTTAGGTAAATAACTAATACGGCGTTCAGAATTAGTCATCGTACCCTCTTTCTCGAGCCATCCTGCTGCTGGCAATAACAAATCAGCATACTTTGTGGTTTCAGATTTATGTGAAATGTCTTGTACTACTACAAAATTAGCTTTCTCCAGAGCCGCTTCGACTTTTCTTGCATTAGGTAAGCTAACTACCGGGTTCGTACAGATAATCCAAATTGCTTTAAGTTTTCCCGATTCAAGAGCATTAAACATTTCAGATGCTGTGAGTCCAGCCTCTTTTTTTATGGGTTTTCCCCCCCAGAAATCTTCAACCTCTTTGCGGTGTTGCGAATTTCCTAAATCTCGATGTGCTGCCAAGAGATTCGCCATTCCGCCAACTTCTCTACCTCCCATCGCATTTGGTTGACCAGTCAAAGAAAAAGGTCCACAACCTGGTTTACCTAATTGCCCCGTTAATAATGAAATATTAAGCAGTGCTACATTTTTATCGACCCCTATTACGCTTTGATTAAGACCCATGGTCCACATACTTATAAACCGCTTTGAGTTGCTTATTAATTTTGCAGCTTTTTTTATCTCTTCTGTGGTAATGCCACATTGGTAAGCTGCTTGTTTTAAAGTAAGTTGAAAAGCGCTTTGCTTACAAGCTTCAAAATTTGAAGTATACTTTCTTATAAATGAAGTGTCAATTTTTTTGCGTTCTATAAGCCATCTTGCAATCGCATTGAACAAAATAACATCTGTGCCAGGTAGAATTTGTAAATGTTGATCTGCCAAAGCAGAGGTTTGTGTTTTCCTTGGATCCACTACCAATACTTTGACCTTAGGATTATCCTCTTTATGCTTTTCTAACCTTCTAAACAAAATTGGATGACACCAGGCCGGATTAGCTCCAGCAATTAAAAAACAATCTGCCAATTCAATATCGTCATATGAAATTGGTACCGCGTCTTCACCTAGAGTTTTTTTATAGCCAACGACAGCAGAACTCATACATAATCGAGAATTGGTATCAATATTATTTGTACCGATAAAACCCTTAGTAAGTTTATTTGCCAAATAATATTCTTCTGTTAAACATTGTCCTGATACATAAAAGCCAACGCTATCAGGCCCATGTTTATCTATAATACTTTTAAAAACCGCGGCGGCACGTTTAAACGCAATATCCCAAGTTGTTTTTTGAAGTGAGTGGTTTCTGCTCCAACGCATTTTAGGGTAAAGAATCCTATCACTAATATCTTGAGCAACATAATTAAGATTCTTCCCTTTAGAGCAGAGCATTCCTTTGTTTACAGGATAATCCTCAGTTCCATGCACCGAAAGAGTACCACGGATATCTTTACTGACAGTAATTCCGCAACCAACACCACAATAAGAGCAAATGGTGTTATGACTTTCTTTCTTTTGCATAAGACTCGTATAAACTTGGCCTTCGTTATAAAAAAGAAAAATAAAAAATTACGTATTAATACGTAGTAAGAATTTGATAATAGTTTGGGCAATTATTATTAGACTGATAATAATTATCTTGAGAAATTACAAGATTTTAAATTAAGTTGGCTTTCCTTGCCTTCTTTGAAAGCTCCATAAGGTTTTTGACCTCCATCTTACGCATTAGATTAAAACGATGTGTTTCAATGGTGCGCTTACTATTATTTAGTTTTTCAGATATTTCTTTATTCGTATATCCAGCTAATATCAACTCCAATACTTTAAGTTCTTTGTTAGTTAAATCGAATTCATTAATTTTTGGCACCTTCGAAAGAACTGTCTTATTTAAGTTCGAACTTTTATTTAATAAATTATTGACGAGAACATTTGAAATGTCACCACTAAAATACTTTCCGCCTTCTTCAACAGTATGGATAGCTTTAATAAATTCGTTTTTATCTGTATCCTTTAATAAATAGCCGTTTGCTCCTGCTTTTACAGATTTTAAAATATATTCTTCTGAATCATGCATAGAAAGAATTATGCACTTTGTTTTTGTTTTTTGAATGTTCAATTTTTCAACCGCCTCAATACCTCCCATCTCAGGCATTCTTATATCTATAATTAGAATATCTGGAGCTTTTTCATTTACCATTCTTATGGCTTCATTACCATTTGACACTTCAGCTATTACCTCTAAGTCTTTCTCTTCTTCAAGCAAAGCCCGTATACCGTCACGCACTAAGGCATGATCATCCGCTAAGACAATTTGAATTGTTTTTATAAGAACTTGTTCCTCCATTGTATCAAAAATAAATAAAAGAAGGCTACCACAATACTTAAGTATCATAATAGCCTTTCGAAGCAAAGTTTTTCGATAATACTTAATCTGGTTTAGCCGTGTTCAAAAACTTAGGTTTTAAAATAAGCATTGCCCATGCCCAATTTTGCGACCCCTTGGCTGCATCTTCTGTGACTCCCTTCAATTCATACATGCCATCAGCAGCAAACAATTGAGAGTATCCTAATTTTAAAGCATATCCTTTAAAGCCCTGTGTGTATACCAAATCAATTTCTGTACCTAATGCATTTTCTCCACTAGGTAAATCTTGCTGCCCCTTAAAGTTTAATACTTTAGCCAATAAACTTGATTTTTCACCCAATTTAAAATTTGCGCTAGCGTGAATATCAAATAGACCTATTGTATTGACATGGTTTCCCACATAGAAATAGTCCATAAATCCGTTGAACTTATGATTAGTTCCAAAAGTGGGCAGAAAAGCTTCTGTTTGATCTGTTGTATCTAAATCGTCACCACTAATAATTTCTAAACCTAATCCTAAGCCAATTTTACTAGAAGCCTTATAACTTAAATCAAGCCCAAGTAGATAAGCTCCTTTAACATCGGTACCTCCATTAAAAAATGTACCATTTTGTATAAAAACATTAGCAGCGGCACCGAAGCTATTCTTTTTATAGTTGAGATGTGTGCCTAATGTAAGCAAACTATTTACCCCATCTGCTGCACCGGTATCATCAAAATTTTGATGAGAATAATTAACAGCTAAAAAACTTCCTGAAAAACCTTCCCACTGCTGTTTTAAATACAAATGTTGCATGGCCTTATATTGAAAAGGATTATTCGCGGGATAGGCAGTTCCTTGATTTTGAAAACCGAAAAGAGGGCCTCCATTTTCATCTAAGTCTTGATTAAAAGCCAGACCGATGTCCATCATAAATTTATCTTTTTTGTATTTAAGCATTGCCAAATCATGGTTACGCCCTTGTTGAGCCCAATCTAATCCCCCAAAAAATCTTTGATCATCATAGGATAGTACTTGTCTTCCCAGTTTTGTTGACCAACCAGAACCTAATTGTAACTCAGCCCAAGCTTCAAATACTGAAAATGAATTATTGGAATCAACAGGTATTATTTGAGGATTTTCCCCCCAAACAATTAAATCTTGAAGGCTTAAATAAACCTTAAAAGATTCTGTTGAAAAGCCGGCATTTAAACGGGCCCTTGTATTTATTGCAAAACCTGCGTCAACCCCTTCAGGAATTAAAGTTTGAAAACCATTTCTGTATTCTGCTCTGGGACGAAACTGTCCATCCAGTGTAAATTGTGCTAAAATCGGTTGTACCGATAGGATAGCTAGGATAATTAAAATATAATTTCTTTTCATTTTTCTAAGTTTTAATTTGAGTTAGTATTAATGTTCTAAAAAATCAATAAGGTGTTTTCTATAATTATAGTAATCATCATGCTCTAAAACGGATTTTCGTGTGCGAGGCCGTTCAAAATCAATTGCAAGGATATCGCCTATTTTGGCTCTTGGACCACTGGTCATCATCACTACGCGGTCCGCTAAGAAAATAGCTTCATCAACATCATGTGTAATCATTACAGCAGTAATCTTTTCTTTGTTCCAAATTTCAATTAAGATATCTTGTAGTTCCCCTCTGGTTAATGAATCTAACATCCCAAAAGGTTCATCCAACAACAATACTTTAGGCTTAATGGCAAATGCTCTAGCAATTCCTACTCGTTGTTGTTCGCCTTGTGAAAGTTCATTCGCTTTTTTATCAAATGCCCCTTCTAAACCTACTTTATGCAGGTAGTATTTTGCAATATCTTTTCGTTGTGCTTTAGTTGCATGTGGGAATACCCTATTTACCCCTAAAAGCACATTTTGTAGCGCAGTCATCCATGGCATTAAGCTTGGTGCTTGAAAAATAACCCCCCTATCTGGACCTGGCCCCTTCACAGGATTCCCCAATACCGCTATATTACCTCCAGAAATTGGGTTAAGTCCTGCGATCATGGAAAGCATTGTAGTTTTTCCACAGCCAGAATGTCCAATTATTGTAACGAACTCCTCTTTCATAATCTGTAAGTTCAAATGCTCTAAAACCACATAATCACCTTTTGGAGTAGGGTATACTTTCTTTAAGTTAGTTAGATCTAACATCACTTTTGATGGAAAAAAAATACCATTCTCCATTGTTCCTAGTGATGTGTCTATTGTTGCCGTATCGGTATTCATCTTTTTATTTGTTTATTTCCACTGCTACTACTTATACTTATCTTAAGCCACAAAACTTACAGGGTTTACATCTGGAAGCTCATATGTTTTCTGTGATTCCGCTTTGCGCTCTTCCCCAATGCCCATTAAATAAGCAATGATGGCATTTCTGGTTTTTTTATATTCCTCATTATCATTAAGGGCGGTCTTATCTCTTGGGCGATCAATATTTATTTTAAATTCTGGACCAAGGGTCGCTTTTGGTCCTGGTCTTAAAGGAATAATCCTATCTGCCATATAAATGCCTTCATCGACGTCGTTGGTAATTAAAAGTGCGGTGCGCTTATCCTTACTCCAAATATTTAATATCTCATCTTGTAAGTTACCACGGGTAAGAGCATCAAGTGCTCCCAAAGGCTCATCCATAATAATCATCTCTGGATTCATTGCTAAGGCTCGTGCAACAGCAACTCGCTGTCGCATACCTCCAGAAAGTTCTTTTGGGCGTTTATTCATTGCTGGTGTTAGGCTTACCATTTCTACATAATTTGCAACCCGTTCTTTTATAGCACTTTTGCTCTCTTTTGGAAAAGCCTCTTTTACTGCCATGGCCACATTCTGTCCAACCGTTAACCATGGCAGCAAGGAGTAATTTTGAAAAATCACTCCACGCTCATGACTGGTGTCTGTAACGGGTACTCCTTTAAAAAGTACCTCGCCACTAGTAGTTTGTAATAGCCCATTAATTAAGTTTACCAAAGTTGTTTTTCCACTTCCTGTAAAACCTACAATAGCTACAAATTCTCCTTCTTCTATAGATAAGTTGATATCCGTAAGTACTTCGGTAGCATTTACACCTTCACCATAGGTTTTTCCAACATTTTTTAATTCTAAATATGCCATAGTCTTTTCTGTTATGCGGTTGCATTTTTATTAAAGGAAACTGCATTCTGGATAATTAACATAATCCTATCCAATAAGAATCCTATGATTCCAATGATAAACATTGCTACAATAATTTTAGAATTAGAATCATTAGCACCATTTTGAAATTCTTCCCAAACAAATAATCCAAGTCCTGGACTTTGGGCTAAAAGTTCTATGGCAATCAAAACCATCCAAGCGACTGAAAGTGTAATTCTTAATCCTGTAAAAATTAAAGGTAAAGATGATGGTAAAATCACTTTAAATACTTTTTGAAGCGGACGTAACTTTAGTACTTTGGCAACATTAATAAAATCTTTATCTACCGAAGAAACTCCCATTGCTGTATTGACTAAAGTTGCCCACATGGCGCACAAGCCAACACTTATGAATGAAATGACAAATGAATTATCTGAACTTGTTCCTATCAATAAAGTTTTTACAATCATAAAAACCAATAAATACCAAACAACAGGAGATACCGGTTTAAATACCTGAATAAACCAGTTTATGGCATTTCTTAGGGTATCACTTAAACCAATAACAATGCCTATAGGAACTGCGATAAAAAGTGCTAGTAAAAAGCCTGCAAATACTGTTTTTAAACTTGTTAAAACAATATCAATAAATGATGGCCTACCAGTGTAAACTATAGGTTCTTGACCTGCCGCTACACGCTTCTCATTTACTGCTGCCGTCTTGGTGGCAAAATCCAACTTATCTTGTTTAATTACATAGTGATCTGCAATAAGTGTTTGTAAAGATGCCCATACTTGACTTGGAGAAGGCAAGGTGTTGGTCTGGCAATTAGACTCATTTAATGCAAAACAAGCTCTTAACTCATCGGCTGCTGCTTGTCCTTGGTCAGCCACCGCCTTTTCTACTCTAAAATCTATTTCTCTTTGTCTTAGGGCATCTGCACCCACATGCCAAATACCTATAAATACTAGTATCGAAACTATAGGTACAATAAGCTTCTTTAGCACAGTTCCAAAGTCAAACTTTGGCGGCTTAATTTTTAGTTTAGATAGGAGGGCTTTTACACCCTCTATCATTTTTCCTTGTTTCTCCGTATTATCTACTGTTATGCTTTGCTTCATGACTTTACAGTATTGTGTTAATATTACAGAGAAGTATCTTCTTTGTTACCAATAGAAAAGCTATTGATATACCCTAATGGGTCCTTAGCATCGTAAGTAGTGCCATCGATAAAATCTGATGTAGCTGGTTTATATCCATCAGTTGAAGGAATATCGCTTGCAGGTATATGACCTTCTGTCACCAAAAGATCAGCCGCTTTTTTCCAAATATCTGGACGATAAATATCTTTAATAGTTTCTCCATACCATGCTGCTGGCTTAGATTCTGGAATCTGTCCCCATCTACGCATTTGTGTTAAGAACCAAATTCCGTCAGAGTAGAAAGGATAGGTTGCATCATACTTATAGAATACATTAAAATCTGGCATAGAACGCTTGTCCCCTTTTTCAAACTCAAAAGTACCGGTCATAGAGTTTGCTAAAACTTCTTCTGGAGCACCGACGTATTGCGACATAGATAATATTTTTACAGCTTCTGCTCTATTAGATGGCTCGTCTAACCATTTACCTGCTCTAATTAAAGCTTTTGTGACTGCTACAGCTGTATTAGGATTTTCTTCCACAAACTTCTTAGTCATTACAAACACTTTTTCTGGGTTATTTTTCCAGATATCATAATTGGTGGTTACTGGAACACCTATGCCTTTAAATACCGCTTGTTGGTTCCAAGGCTCACCTACACAGTATCCGTAGATTGTACCTGCTTCTAAAGTAGCAGGCATTTGTGGCGGTGGCGTTACAGATAGTAAAACCTCTGCATCTATTTGTCCTTGAACATTATCCGCAGTATACATTCCTGGGTGAATACCAGCAGCTGCCAACCAATATCTTATCTCATAGTTGTGTGTTGATACTGGAAATACCATACCCATTTTAAAAGGCTTACCACTATTCTTGTACTCGGTAATTACAGGCTTTAATGCATCTGCTTTTATGGGATGAACTGGTTTCCCATCAGCATCAGTTGGCACATTTGATTTCATTTTAGACCATACGTCATTTGAAACAGTAATTCCATTACCGTTTAAGTCCATAGAAAATGGTGTTACCAAATCGGCTTGTCTACCAAAACCAGCACCAGCGGCAATAGGCTGACCCGCCAACATATGTGAGCCATCTAATTGACCGTCAATAACACGGTCGAGTACATTTTTCCAGTTTGATTGTGCTTCTACGGAAACAAAAAGCCCCTCTTCTTCAAAGAATCCTTTTTCCTTAGCGATAGCCAAAGGAGCCATATCTGTAAGTTTAATAAAACCGAAAGTCAGTTGTGGTTTTTCAATTTCTAGGGAAGCTGTTTTACTTTCCGTTTCTTCAGAACCAGTTTCTTTTTTGGTTGTTTTTCCTCCGCAAGCGACAAGCAAAATTGCAACTAAACAGAAAGCAGAGGTTTTCATTATCAAAGATTTCATAGTATTAGGTATTAATAGTGAGTTAATCATTTACGTAGCAAACATACATTATAATTTAAGTATTTATACTTAGTTTATTTTATTTTTACGATTTAATACGTATTTTTATGAAACAATTGAATCCAGCAGTCTAAAATTTAAGTATCTGAAAAAAAAGGGAGTGTATTTTAAGAGGTTGTAAATTATTTAACAAAACAAAAACCTAACAATAGTTAGTTTTCAAACTTTATTTGGAAGTCTTTCCGTAGCTATAAAATAAAAAAACCACAACTCTTAAATTATGGTTTTGTTTTGGCATCTATTTAAATGCAGTTAATTTCCTACTATATCATTTTTAGTGCTCATAGCTATTGCTACTACTTCATCAATCATATTTCCTGGAACATTCAATTCCTCTAAACTACTGACTAGGTAATCAGCAACAGTATTAAAATGAGCCTCAGTAATATCCATGTGGGCATGTGCCTCTTTCATACTTTTACCTGTATATCCCATTGGACATCCAAAAGCATAAGCTAAAAAAGCTTTCTGCTTCCCTGCTTGGTTTTTTACATCCGTATTACTAAAAAAGTGATTAATACTTTCATCCGCCAATACCTTATTGTAGAAAATGTCTACAGCAGCATTTACAGCATCCATTCCGCCTATACGATCAAAAAGTGTTTCTTGTTCCATGTGATATAATTAGATTAGCTATGTAACTAATTTTGAGTATTATTACGTAAAAAACAAGTATTTAATCCTTCAAATACTTATTTTTAAGGATTCTCCACATTGTAGGCCTAAAAAATATGACCTCATAAAAATATTGGTGTGTATTTTAACAATCTTTGGTGCACGAAATATTATTTGGTGATTAAAGCTGTGAACAGATGACACGTTGCACTTCTTCTTCAAAAAATGAAGGATGCCTAGCTACCACATCACCTATAACAATAATCCCAGCTTTACTAGTATCCAAATTTAAAATTTGATGTTTTACATTACCTAGAGTTCCAATCAGTGCTGACTCATTTGGCAAAGAACCGTTTTGTATTATAGCAAAAGGAGTCGATGATCCTCTATATCTACTTACTTCATTAGCAATATCTAGTATTTTTCTAACTCCCATTAGAATTATCATCGTACATGCAGATTGTGATGCATATTTTAAATCTTGCGAAAAAGAACCGTCTCGCTTTGTGGCGGTCATTACCCAAAAACTACTACTTACACCTCTCTCTGTCATAGGAATTCCTTGGCCGCCAGGCACAGCAATAGCACTGGAAATCCCTGGAATCACCGTCGCGGGTATACCAAAAGATTCTACAAAATCTATTTCCTCGTTGGCACGACCAAAAACAAAAGGGTCGCCTCCTTTTAATCGTACTACATGACCATAGGTGATAGCTTTTTCCAATATCAAGCTATTTATATCTTCTTGTGCCAAAGAGTGCTTTCCGCATCTTTTTCCTACGTATATTTTTGGCGTCGAAGCTGGTATTTCAGTTAATAGCTCCTTGCTTACTAAAGCATCATACAATACAATATTTGCTTGTTTTAAAGCATTCAATCCCCGAACAGTTATTAAATCTTTACTGCCCGGACCAGCACCTACTAAGGTAACTTTAGGTCTAATCTGTGAGTGCCTCATTTTTAGTTTTTATAGTTGACTTTTACCAAATCTGCAACAAGAATACGTAATTATTTTGATATAATTATATTAAAAATACGTAATTATACGTAATATTGTCTTCTAAAATTTAATCAAAGCATATGAAAACTATTGTTGTTATTGGCAATGGAATGGTGGGCCACAAATTTTGTGAAAAATTTGTAGCGCAAGCAGATAACTCACAATATAAGTTAGTTGTATTTGGTGAAGAAACTCACCCAGCCTATGACCGTGTCCACCTAAGTGAATTTTTTGAAAATGGTGACGCAAAAAGGCTTTCTCTAGCACCGAGATCATGGTACGCAGACCATAATATAGCCTTACATACCAAGGAATTGGTAACTGATATTAATAGAACCGCCAAAACGATTACAACCAGCAAGGCAAACTCATTAAAATATGATATACTAGTCCTTGCGACCGGTTCATTACCTTTTGTTCCTCCAATAAAAGGGGTAGAAAAAAAGGGGGTTTTTGTCTACAGAACCATTGAAGATTTACAAGAGACTTTGGCCTACGCCTCAACTATAAAAGGTGGTAAAGCCGCTATTTTAGGGGGCGGCCTCTTAGGGCTTGAAGCTGCAAAAGCGGTAATGGATATGGGACTAGAACCCCATGTGGTAGAATTTGCCTCAAAATTAATGCCTAGACAGTTAGATATTAGAAGCAGCAAGGTGCTTCAAGTGAAGTTAGAATCGATGGGCATAAATATCCACCTCAGCAAAGCCACAAATCAAATTCTTGGGAATGGAAAAATTACAGGAATGGAATTCGGTGAGGATGACACTCTTAAAGTTGATATGTTGATTATTTCCGCAGGTATTCGCCCAAGAGATGAACTGGGTAAAAGCGCAGGACTTGAAATGGGCACTAGGGGCGGTATTGTAGTTAACAATAAAATGGAAACGTCTGACCCCAATATCTTTGCAATAGGCGAAGTAGCCCTATACAATCATATGATATATGGTCTAGTAGCCCCAGGTTATGAAATGGCCCAAGTGACTGTTGATCAAATTTTGGGCAAAAACGATACTGTTATGCCAGCAGACATAGATATGTCTACCAAGCTTAAATTGATTGGGGTTGATGTAGCAAGTTTCGGAACTCCTTTTATGCCAGTAGAACAGGGACATTCGATTATTTTTGAGAACAAGACGGAAAACCTATACAAAAGAATAAACGTTTCCCATGATGGAAAAAAATTGCTTGGTGGAATCCTGGTAGGCAATGCTGATGATTATAATATGTTACATCAGATGTATATAAATGGAATGAAAATTCCTGATAATCCTGCACAACTAATTTTACCTTCTAGTGAAGGCGCAGCCTCTTTTGGTGATGTTATGGATTTACCAAACGAGGCCCAAATTTGTTCATGTGAAAGTGTTAGTAAAGGGCAAATTTGCGAAGTAATCGAAAATGGAGCAGCAAAAGATTTAGCCGATGTCGTTTCTTGTACAAAGGCTGGCACTGGTTGTGGTGGCTGTAAGCCAATGGTTAAAGATCTTACGGAGGCCACTTTAAAGTCTTTAGGTATTGAAGTAAAAGATACCATCTGTGAACATTTTGATTATAACCGCCAAGAATTGTACAGCCTTATTCAAGTAAAAGAATACCAAACCTTTTATGAAGTATTAGATAAACACGGCAATGGTGGTCATGGCTGTGAAATCTGTAAACCTGTTATTGCTTCATTGATGGCAAGTATTAATGCAGATACAGCAAATAAAGAATATGCAATACAAGATTCCAATGATAGGTTTTTGGCAAATATTCAGCGGAACGGGACTTATTCTGTGGTACCCCGTGTTCCTGGTGGAGAAATTACTCCAGATAAATTAATTGCACTAGGTAACATCGCTAAGAAATACGACCTATACACTAAGATTACCGGTGGTGTTCGTATCGATTTGTTTGGTGCGACCTTAAATCAATTACCATCAATCTGGAAAGAACTTATCGGCCATGGTTTTGAAAGTGGACATGCTTATGGGAAAGCTTTGCGTACTGTTAAAACTTGTGTGGGATCAACTTGGTGTCGTTATGGAATGGATGAAAGTGTAAGTTTTGGTATCGAACTTGAAAATCGTTACCGAGGTATCCGTGCTCCCCATAAAATAAAAGGGGGAGTTTCTGGGTGTATTCGTGAATGCGCTGAGGCAAGGGGTAAAGATTTTGGCCTGATCGCAGTAGAGGGCGGATGGAATTTATATGTTGGTGGTAATGGCGGTGCCACCCCACGCCATGCAGAACTATTAGCTGAACAGATTGATAATGAAACCGTAATAAAATACCTAGATCGGTATTTAATGTTCTATATGCGCACCGCTAAGCCTTTACAGCGCACTGCAGCTTGGCAAGAGCGACTTGAAGGTGGAATGGCGTATTTAAAGGAAGTTATTGTTGACGATAAACTTGGTCTTGTAGAAGATTTAGAACTAGAGATGCAAACCCTTGTAAATAAATTTGAATGCGAGTGGACTCAAGCTGTAAACAACCCTGAAATGATGAAGCGTTTTAGCCACTTTGTAAATAGTAAAGAAGAGGATGATAACTTAGTTTTTGTTCCTATGAGGAAGCAAAAAATGCCAGAACAGTGGAGCTAACAAATTGCACATCAAATTTTAAAAACATGGAAAAAATCTTAGAAAAATATAAAACAACTTCATTAATGGAGGCAAAAGTTTGGTTTAAAGCAGCACCCGTAAAAGATTTTCCTTTAGATGGAGGTGCTTGTGTAAAATATAAAGACAAACAAATTGCTGTTTTCAACTATACAAGATTAAACAAATGGTATGCTTGTCAAAACCTATGTCCCCATAAAATGGAAATGGTTTTAAGCAGAGGAATGATTGGTGATTTTAAAGGCATTCCAAAAGTGGCCTGTCCGTTACATAAAAAGACTTTTTCTTTAGAGGATGGTAAAAACCTCAATGGTGATTTAGATGCAATAGCCACTTATCCTGTTAAAATAGAAGACAACTTTGTGTATATTGGCTTTTCAGAATAATTTTTAGAACGCCCTTAATATATGGTTGAACCAGAAAAATTACTGGAAGCTTTTCGTCTTTTCGATGAAGCCAATAGCAAAGACCCTAATAGTGAGGCAGTCGATGGGATAAGGTATCCAAAAGAGGTGTTGTACGCTTCACGAATGACAGAAACACTCAATAAATTTGAACCTAACGCTTCCGAATCATTAAGGCTTACCGCTCATTGCCAACATATTTGCAGATGGGAAATTCCTAGAAATTCTTTTGAAATGAATCGTGCCGGGTATTTAAAGTGGCGACAAGAACTAAAGAAATTCCACGTTAAAAAAGCAAAGGAAATTTTAACAGAAGTAGGTTATAGTGAAACTATCATAGCGCAAGTTGCCTTTTTGCTCTTAAAAAAACAGTTGAAAAAAAGTATTGAAACACAAACATTGGAAGATGTTATCTGTTTGGTGTTTTTACAATATTATTTTGAGCCGTTTACAACAAAACATAACGATGCCAAAATAATTGATATTTTACAAAAAACTTGGCGTAAAATGTCTGAAAAAGGGCGAGCGGCTGCGCTTAAAATTACATTTTCTAAAAAATCAGCTGAATTAATAAATCAAGCAATTTCAAATTAAACGAAAGTTAAAGGCAAGTTTATTTAATGACGGGACAGGTAAAAAAAATAGCATTAGATACAACTACATTTTTAAGAGTTCAAAAGTGGTATTTACTCGCTTTTGCCGGAATCGCAGTAACAATTATTATAGCACAAATTTTAATTCAACAACATCTTAGTTCACAACTAAATGATTCAAGAATAATTAACGTAGCAGGACGTCAACGAGCTTTTAGTCAGAAACTTGTCAAAGAAGTGATGTTGCTTAAAACCGTAGCGCCTGATAAAACCTTACAACTAAAAATTCTTAATGACTTAAAGCAAACACTTTATATCTGGAAAACTTCGCATAATGGTCTTCAAAATGGCAATGATAGTATTGGTCTTCCTAAAGAAGTTAACTCAATTATTTTAAATCTTTTTTCTGAATTGAATCCCCATCATAAAGCGATGGTTAATGCAGTAGAAACTATTTTAAAAGAGGGGGGGGGCCTAAATATTCATTCTAATTCTTATGCCGATGAATTACAAATACTATTAACAAATGAACAGCCATTTTTAATGAAAATGGACGCAATAGTTAATGAATATGACCAACAAAGTAAGGAACGATTAGAGAAGTTAAAATTAAAAGAACTTTTATTATTTGGATTCTCTTTGCTAATACTTTTTCTTGAAATTGTATTCATTTTTCGACCGCTATCATTGCAAATTAGAAGTACAATTTCAAAACTTATTCAAAGTCAAGAAGAAACAGAAAACAATGCCAAAGAAATCAAAAGTCTTTTTGTTGAAAAAGAAAAATCATTGCAAGAACTACAAGAACTAAATTTTGTTATTGATAATGCTGCGCTATTTGCCAGTGCAAGAAATGATGGTTCTATTGTTTTTATTAGCAAAAAATTTCTAGAGCTTTTAGACCATTCTAAAAGTAAATTAACTTTAACTATTTCGGAGGTTCTAACACAAAACCAAGGACAGCAGCAATATCTTCATGAGATTCTTAGTAGCAAACAAAGAAATATTCGGACTGAAGAAATTGAAATTACAACTTTTACAGGTGAAAAGATTTGGTTGGACATGTCAATAATACCGATGCATCAATCAAGCTTAGTGCAAAGCGTACTCATTTTGTGCTCTGACATTACTGAAAGAAAAAATAATCAAATTAAAATTGAAGAACTTACTAAACAGAACTACGAAGAAAACATACGCCAAAAACAATTACAAGCAAGTCAAATTGTAGAAGGACAAGAAGAAGAACGAAAAAGAATTGCCAAAGACATACATGATGGTATTGGACAAATGTTAACGGCATTAAAATTTAATATTGAATCTATTAACCTCAGCCAAAAAGAAAAAACAAAAGAAAAGATTGAATATTTGAAAATCTTAACTTCAGATTTAATTAAGGGTGTTCGTACAGCAACTTTTAACCTTACCCCTCCTGAATTACAGGATCATGGTATTTTTCCGGCTTTACAAAAAATGACACATGAGTTGGGCAAATTAACTGGACAAAATATTCTTTTTGAAAATAAAGCTTCTGAAAATATTCGTTTTGATTCTTTAGCCGAAACCAACATTTATAGGGTTACTCAAGAAGCTGTCAATAATGCCATTAAATATGCGCAAGCCAATTATATTTTAGTAACCATTAATTATAAGGATAATATTTTAAGTGTTTTAATTGATGATGATGGTAAAGGTTTCGATTCTGCAATTCTTGACCAGGCTCCAAAAAATAATAGTGAAGGAGGTATGGGAGTCTTCTTTATGAAAGAGCGCATTGGTTATATTGATGGTAGATTATTCATAAATTCTATTCCTGGAGAAGGAACAAGAGTTACTATAAATTACAATTTGAAGCTAGATGGATCGAAATGAATTATATCCTGTATTTCTAAAAGTAAATAACCTAAACGTACTTATCGTAGGTGGTGGTAACGTCGCTGAAGAAAAACTTACCTTTTTGTTGAAATCGAGTCCTAATGCCAAGGTCAAAATGATATCGCCAATGTATAGAGACGCTACTAAAGAACTAGCTAAAAATCATCAGGTAAAATTGTATAAAGGCAAGTACAAAAAACGTTTTTTAAAGAAAAAACATATTGTAATAGCTACAACTGATAAACCTTCTGTAAATGAAAAAGTTTATGCAGATTGTAGAAAGCGTTCAATTTTAGTGAATGTTGCTGACAATCCTCCCTTTTGTGATTTTTATATGGGAGGTATTGTTACAAAAGGCAATGTAAAAGTAGCTATTTCAACCAACGGAAAATCACCGACCACAGCCAAAAGACTGCGTCAATTTTTCGAAGATGTAATTCCTGAAAATATTGATGATTTAGTTAAAAATTTAAATGAATACCGTAAGACAATCAAAGGTGATTTTGAAGAAAAAGTAGAAACATTAAATGAATTCACTAAAGGGCTAGTGAATAAAAAATAAGATAATGAAGATAAGAATTAAAGGGAATTCCGTTCGATTTAGATTAACAAAAACAGAAGTTGAATTGTTCTGTAAACAGGGGCAAATTTCAGAAGTTACCGAGTTTCAGTCAAAAAAATTCTACTATGCTTTAGAGATAAAATCTGGAATAAAATCGTTACAAGCCGATTTTACAAATGATACTATAACCCTTTTTCTTCCTGATAGTGTGCAAACTTCATGGGCAACTGATAACGTAATCGGCCATAGTAATGAAGTGGATTGGAATGACAAAAATACGTTATCATTACTAGTGGAAAAAGATTTTACTTGTTTGGATAATACTATTGAAGATCAGTCAGATAATTATCCAAATCCTAAATTAAATAGTGAAAAATAAAAAAAGCCCCCACATTTGTGAAGGCCTGTATTTACTGAGTGGAGAATACCGGAGTCGAACCGGTGACCTCTTGCCTGCCAGGCAAGCGCTCTAGCCAGCTGAGCTAATCCCCCGTGGTCGACAAAGGAAACACATTTTAATTTGGTTTCAAAATAGGTTTTTATGTTAGTCTTTTTTAACACTAAGAATTAATAATGGAACAGTAGCGTGAAATTCTGATTTAAGCACCGTACTTTTCTCCCATAACTTTTTGAAGAAACCTCTTTTTCTTCTAAATACACATAGCATGTCTGGGTTCTTTGCTTGAAAATGTTCTAGAACGCCGTGATAAGTCGTAGGGTTTTCAGAAATAATCAGATTTTTACTTACATCTAACAAAGCGGTATTAATCTTTAAATCATCTTCGGTATAACCAGGGGTCTTGATTAATAAAAGATTGACACTTGCCTTATTTTTGCGCATAATACTAATCAATGGATATAAAACCTTGCTACGTTTAAGAATACCTGATTTAAAAGCAACCAATATACTTTTAATTGGCAGATAGCCTGTTCCTTTGGGCACCACCAATGTTGGAATATTAGTTTGCTTTACGATACGCCCAGAAGTGTTTCCTAAATACAACTCTTCATTAATATCATTACTTCTTGGAGCAATTATGATTAAGTTAATGTCTAATTCTTTCGTGATTTCTTTCAAACCATCAATGATATCACCGTTATACGATGCGATCTTAACATCAACACTTTTTGTGTCCATCTCAGCAACTAATGCTTTAATGTTTTCACGGTGGGTCGCTTCAACTTTTTCTTCAACTTTACCTAAGCTTCCTGCACCTATAGCAACTTGATAAACATCCATTATGAAAACATTTGCTCCAAAATCAGCAGCAAAATCAATCGCATATTTTAAAGTTTCATGCGCATCAGGCGAAGTGCCTAAGGGTACCAAAATATTATTCATGGTCTGGTTATTAGTATTATACTCTAAATTTACAATTTAATCGAAATCAAATCATGATACGACGTGCAAAGTTATCTGAAATAACTGATATTCTTTTAATGACCAAAGCATGCACCCAGTTTATGGAAAGCCAAGGCATTTATCAATGGACCCAGGATTACCCTTCCAGAGAAATATTTAATAATGATATTAAGCGTAAAGAACTTTTTGTTCTCTTAAAAGATAATCGTTTGATTGGAACCATTGTTATTTCCACTTTAATGGATGAAGAATATAAGCCTGTAAAATGGCTGACTCCAAATGACAATAATATCTATATTCATCGCTTAGGCGTACACCCGGAGTATCAAGGACAAGGTAATGCACAGCAACTTATGAATTTTGCGGAAAACTATGCGAGAGAAAATAATGTTAGCTCTATCCGTTTAGACACTTTTTCACAAAATAAGCGTAACCAAAAATTCTACGAAAAAAGAGGATATCAAAAACTCGAAAATATTTTCTTTCCTAAACAAAGTAAACATCCCTTTCCTTGCTATGAGTTAGTTTTGTAGCACGATGATAAGCAAAACGGCCATTACTTTCAAGAATATCAATAGGTTGGCTATACCGGCAACTATTTCAGGTATAGCAGAACCGATTTTATCCATTACTGATACAGCCATTGTAGGCAATATTCCTGTTGACGGATTAGAATCTTTAGCTGCTGCCGGAATTGTAGGTTCTTTTTTATCTATGCTAATTTGGGTATTGGGGCAAACAAGAAGTGCTATTTCAGCTATCATCTCACAATACTTAGGTGCAGGTAAAATCAAAGAGGTTGAAGACTTACCAGCGCAGGCCATATTTTTAAATATCATGCTAAGTCTGGTTATTTTAGCCAGTACTATTTTTATTGTAGAAGATATTTTTAAATTATTTGAAGCCTCAGGTAAGATTTTGACCTATTGCGTTTCATACTATTCTATTCGGGTTTGGGGTTTTCCTTTAACCTTATTCACTTTTGCAGTATTTGGTATTTTCAGAGGACTTCAAAACACTTATTATCCCATGTTAATTGCCATTATTGGGGCACTATTAAATATCATTCTAGATTTTATAATGGTTTATGGCATTGAAGGAGTAATCCCGGCTATGTATCTAGAGGGAGCCGCTTGGGCAAGTCTAATATCACAAGGGGTTATGGCTATTCTAGTATTCTTTTTACTAAGAGCTAAAACCGATATCAAATTAAAGCTTCTTTTTCCTCTGAATAAAGAATTAAAACGTCTCATATATATGAGTCTTAATTTATTCGTTCGTGCTTTGGCGCTGAATACGGCCATGATTTTAGCAGTAAGAGAAGCAACGGCCTTAGGTGACCGGTTTATTGGAGCCCACACAATCGCAATAAATTTGTGGTTGTTTTCAGCATTTTTTATTGATGGTTATAGTGCAGCTGGTAATAGCATGGGCGGCAAATTATTAGGCGAAAAAGATTATGATGGACTTTGGTCTCTTGCGAAAAAAATCATGACATACGGAATGGTTGTGAGTCTTATTCTGTTATGCCTTGGTTTCCTATTCTATTTTCCGTTAGGCCGTATTTTTTCTAATGAAGAAATTGTATTGCAAACCTTTTACGGTATTTTCTTTATTGTGATTCTAAGCTTACCAATGAATACAGTAGCCTTTGTTTTTGATGGGCTTTTTAAGGGTTTAGGAGAAATGAAATATCTGCGAAATATACTACTTTTGGCTACTTTTCTTGGATTTATTCCCACCCTATATTTAGGTAAATATTTAGGTTGGGGTTTTTATTCAATTTGGATTGCTTTTGTAGTTTGGATGGCAATTAGAGGAGGTACATTGGTTTGGAAGTTTCGCCGAAAATTTCGTCCACTCTTACAAAACCAGTAACTTTCAACAACTAACTAATACATAACTTATGGGTACTAATAGACCTAATGGAAGTCTTTATACCAGTATACAAAATAAGGTAGGTACAATAGAATTCGGACATCAGGCCAGTAATTCTTTTACCTCAGAACTTCTAGAAAGATTAGTGAATGAAATCAACATACTCTCTGCTAATGATGAAGTTTCTGTAATTATTTTAAAATCAGAAGGAGAACGTGCTTTTTGTGCAGGTGCTTCGTTTGATGAGTTGGTTGCTGTTTCAAATTTAGAAGAAGGCAAAACTTTTTTTAGTGGATTCGCTAATGTTATTAATGCCATGCGAACTTGCAAAAAACCTATCATTGGTCGTATTCAAGGTAAAGCTGTTGGCGGTGGTGTTGGTTTGGCATCAGCTTGTGATTATGTTTACGCAACCATTGATGCGTCTATAAAACTTTCAGAGATTTCTATTGGTATTGCGCCATTGGTAATTGCGCCGGCCGTCGAACGAAAAATTGGAAGAGCTGGACTTGCCGAAATGGCACTAAATCCAACGGAGTGGAAAAATGCGTATTGGGCAAAAGAAAAAGGAATGTTTTCCAAAGTTTATGATACCATTTTAGAAATGGATAAAGAACTGGAACATCATGCTTCACAACTAGCCTCTTATAACCTTGATGCCCTATCCATTATGAAAAATGTGCTCTGGGAAGGCACAGAACATTGGAAATCATTACTATTGGAAAGAGCTGAGCAATCGGGTAAATTAGCCCTGTCTGAAGCCACAAAAAAGGCCCTAAATAAGTTCAAAAAATAAGAAACCTTTATAGAAGAATCAATAAGATGAAAAATTTTAAAACAGAGATTAAATGGGCCATCATTTTTACAATTGCTGGTCTACTTTGGATGGTGCTAGAAAAGGCATTGGGTTGGCATGATGTGCACATTGATAAACATCCTATCTACACCAATTTTTTCGCTCTCATTGCGATTGCAATTTTTGTTTTTGCACTTATAGAAAAACGCAATAAAGATTTAAGTGGCAAAATGACTTGGGTTCAAGGATTCGTTTCTGGTATTATAATTAGCGTAATTGTGGCTATGCTATCACCACTTTCGCAGTACATTACACATGAATATATAAGCCCCGATTATTTTCAAAATGCCATCAATAATGCTGTAGAAAACGAAATCATGACTCAAGAAAGCGCTGAGTCTTTTTTCAATTTTAATAGTTATCGCATACAAGCAGCCTTCGGAGCACTTGGCGCTGGTATTGTTACCGCAGCAATTGTGTCGTTATTTGTTAGAAAAAAATAAACTGGTCTTGACTACGTTGTAGAAAAAGAATCATTTTACCAATAATAACTCTTGACTTTATAGCACAGCATAATGGATATACTTTCCTTTTTGAATAGTGATTTAATCTTACCCGGATTAGCCTTGTTGGTTATCGGAATTTACGTTTACACACGAATTCGGAACAATCGAAGATATAGGCGTTAAACGGAAAATGAGCAGAATGAATTGGTGGATATTATTTTACGGGATACTATTTTCGATAGGTTCATTTTTAGCTTACACTGCTTATATTCAGTTTCAAAAAACACAACACCTCTTAAAAGATGGGATTAAAACCACTGCCATAGTAAAAGAGTTTGTGGTGTCTCGAGGCGAAAATAATAACCTGTACTCCCCCGTATTTGAGTTTAAAGATAGAAGTCAAGAGTTTAGAACTTTTACAAGTAAAATACAATCTTATCCGGCACCTTATAGCCTTGGTGAAAAAGTTGAAATTGTTTACAATAGAAATAAAATGGATGATGTTAAAACCATTTCTTTTTGGGGTCTATATCGAGGTAGCGTTATTTTATTCATGATTGCTAGCCCATTTTTAGTTATTGGTGGTGCTTATTTGGCATATCAGTTTTTCTAAAGGTTTCATTAGCTATATTTGAAATGCAATGAACACCCTAACCCTAAATCAAGGTAAAAAAGTTTACTTCGCAAGTGATAATCACTTAGGGGCACCAACTGCTACTGATAGCTTGCCTAGAGAGAAAAAATTCGTAGCCTGGCTTGATAGTATTAAAGCAGATGCGGCAGCGATTTATTTGATGGGTGATCTATTTGATTTTTGGTTTGAATACAAAAAAGTAGTTCCAAAGGGCTTTACCAGAACATTAGGTAAGCTTGCAGAATTATCCGATGCTGGTATTCAAATAAGCTATTTTGTAGGCAATCACGATTTGTGGATGAACGGTTATTTTGAAGAAGAATTAAATATACCCGTTTTCCATAAACCCCAACAAATATCTATAAACGACACTTCTTTTTTTATTGGCCATGGAGATGGCCTTGGGCCTGGCGATACTGGTTTTAAAAGAATGAAAAAAATATTTACCAATCCAATTTGCAAATGGATGTTTCGTTGGTTGCATCCTGATTTAGGAGTCAGATTAGGTCAGTATATGTCTGTTAGCAATAAAATGATTTCAGGTGATGAAGACGCTAAATTTCTAGGAGAAGAAAAAGAATGGTTAGTTCAATATGCGAAACGCAAATTAGAAACCCAACACCACGATTATTTTGTGTTCGGACACCGACACCTTCCTTTGGAAATTTCTTTAAATGAAAACTCAACCTACATCAATTTAGGCGATTGGATTAATTACTTCACTTATGCTGTTTTTGATGGGAAAAAACTATCCCTTGAGAAATTAGAGGACTAAATAATTAATAAAAAAACAGCCCTCCTTTCGACAGCTGACCCAGATAAATGAATTCGTTTTCTGGTTACGATTGGGGGACTGTCTTTCTAAACTACAGTTATCAAAATTGATAGCAAAGCTTAAGACGATTTATTCGATAAAGTGATAAGTAAAATTGAAGCTTACAAAAAGTAATTTTTTAAGCTATTTCTCCTTTTCATGTTCTTCCACATCTTTAGCTAAGTCTAGTTTTCTAAATGTCGGTGAGACTAAAGCAGTAGTACCAACGGTTAATAAAGTCATACAACCGCCAAAAACGACTGCGGAAACAGTACCTAAAAGTTTTGCCGCTAAACCACTTTCAAAGGCACCCAGTTCATTAGAAGATCCCACAAAAATAGAATTTACGGAGGCTACCCTCCCTCTCATATTATCAGGTGTTTTTAACTGAAGTATAGTTTGACGAATTATCATACTTACCCCGTCAACAGCTCCACTTAAAAATAAGGCAATAACTGATAACCAAAACAGTTCAGAAATTCCAAATACAAGAATGCATATTCCAAAAGCAAAGACTGCCCAAAGTAGTTTTTTGCCTGCATTTTTATGCAAAGGAAAACGTGTTGAGCCTAACATGGTAATAGAAGCTCCTACCGCCGGCGCTGCTCTTAAAATTCCAAAACCTTCTGAACCTACGTGCAGTATATCTTGGGCATAAATAGGAAGCAAGGCCACAGCTCCTCCAAAAAGAACTGCAACCATATCTAAAGTTAAGGCGCCAAAAATTGCTTTACTGCTAAAAACAAATTTTAGACCATCTTTTAAGCTTTTAAAAACCGGTTCACCAATTTTTGGGTTAAGTATTGGTTTTTTGGATATTCTAAACAGAAAGAATAATGCTAGAACGGAAAAGCCAAAAATGATACACATTGACCAGTGAACCCCTATCCAACCAATTGAAAAACCAGCAAATGCCGGTCCTAAAACCGAAGCCATTTGCCAAGTTGAACTGCTCCAAGTAGCTGCATTAGGGTATATCTTTTTAGGCACTAATAAAGCAATTAGTGAAAATATTGTCGGGCCGATAAAAGCACGAACCAATCCTCCAATAAAAACTAAAGCATAAATAGCATATAGCACTGTTTTTGAGGCATAGTCAATTGCTACAGAAGGGTGCGTTATTAAAAAGAGCCCAAAACTCACTACAGAAAAACCTAATATGCATTTGACTAACAGATTACGTTTTTCATTTTGATCAACTATATGGCCAGCAAACAATGCAATACTAACGGCTGGAATTATTTCCATCAACCCAATAATTCCTAAAGAAAGTGGGTCTTTAGTCAAAGAATAAACCTGCCATTCAATGACAATAAATTGCATAGACCACGCAAAAACCATAGCAAAACGAACCCCTAAAAAAATATTGAATTCTTTAAATCTTAGTGCTGCGTAGGGATCCATGTCTTATCGTAAATCTTTCAATTTTAGTTGCAAGCTTACGTTACCTTGCCATTCATTTTCATCTAAGGTAAAAGCAATATCAAAACGGTTCTTATTTTTTATGTGTCCAATCTTATCTCCAAGATTAAAACCAATAGCTCCAATAGGCTTAGATCCTTTTTGAGTAGCCGTTAATTTCAAATGCTTTTCATCTTCACCAACCCCTTTTGCATAACCCGTATCTTGAACATTCTCTGCCATAAAAACCGGAGTCATATTTCCTGGCCCAAAAGGAGCAAATTGACGTATAATTCGCATTAGTTTAGGGTTGATTTGTCCCAACTCAATTTGAGTGTCAATTTGTTGTTCTGGTATCAAAAGTTCTGGTGCAATACTATCTGATACTACTTTTTCAAATTGTCCTTTGAATTCATCATATTGCTCTTCTAATAGGGTAAGACCTGCAGCGTATTTGTGTCCTCCAAATTGCTCAATACAATCGGAGCATTTTTCCAGGGCATTGTACACATCAAAGCCTTTAACCGATCTTGCAGAGGCTGCTAATTTTTCTCCGCTTTTTGTGAAAACTAAGGTCGGACGATAATAGGTTTCTGTTAGTCTTGAAGCGACTATGCCAATCACTCCTTTATGCCAATTTTCATCATAAACGACTGAGGTAAAGCGTTCTTCTTCTTTGTTTTTTTGAATTTGTTCTAGTGCTTCTTTGGTAATCTCTTGGTCTAATGCTCTGCGGTCAAAATTATACTTTTCAATACCGGCGGCAAACTGTTCTGCTTGAGCTAAATCACTCTCAGTAAGCAGATTTACAGCATGCTGCCCATGCTCCATTCTACCTGCCGCGTTAATGCGTGGAGCAATAATAAAAACCACATCAGTAATGGTCAATTCTTTCTTTTTGACCTGATTAATAATGGCTTGAAACCCAATTCTTGGATTCGTATTAATTACTTGCATTCCATAATAAGCTAATACTCGATTCTCTCCTGTTATTGGAACAATATCGGCACCGATGGCAGTTGCCACCAAATCTAAAAACGGTATTAAATCATCTATTGATTCCCCTTTTTTTGAAGCTAAAGCCTGAACAAGTTTAAACGCTACCCCACAACCACAAAGCTCATCATAGGGGTAATTACAATCTTCTCTTTTAGGGTCTAAAACGGCAATAGCTTTGGGTAAATTTTCACCAGGTCTGTGGTGATCGCCAATTATAAAATCAATCCCCTTTTCATGTGCATAATTTACTTGTGTGATAGCCTTAACGCCGCAATCTAGCGCTATAATTAATGAGAAGTCATTATCCTCGGCAAAATCAATTCCCTTTAAAGAAACTCCATAGCCTTCACCATACCGATCTGGAATATACGTTGCAACATTTGGGTACGACGCTAATAAATAAGAAGATAACAGTGCGACTGCCGTAGTGCCATCAACATCATAATCACCGTAAACTAAAATATTCTCATTGGTTGCAATTGCCTTTTCAATCCGAGTTACAGCATTATCCATGTCTTTCATTAAAAAAGGGTCGTGCAAATCGGATAACTCTGGGCGAAAGAATTTTTTTGCCTCCTCGTAGGTAGAGATTCCACGTTGTAAAAGTAATTGCGCGACCAAAGCATCAACCTTTAACTCTTTAGAGAGTTGGTCAATTTGAATTTGTTCTGGTCTTGGTTTTATGGTCCAGCGCAACTGGTGCTCTTTAGTCTTGATGAAAAATCGTCTTAATCTCTAATTCTGCAAACCGTCTAAACATTTCCATGACTCCACAATATTTTTCTACAGATAAATCTACAGCTCGCTGCAGTTTTTCTTCATTCAAATTAGCGCCATGAAAATGATATTCGATAACTACATGATCATAATATTTTGGATGTTCATCCGTCAAATTTGCTATCGTTTCAATAGTAAAAGAATCGACTTCAAGCTTCATCTTTTTAATAAGTGATGCAACATCTAAACCGGAGCAACCTGCTAAGCCAGAAAGCATTAAAGCTTTTGGTCTTAATCCATTGCCTTCTCCACCATCATCTGGTCCAGCATCGATAGTTAAATTAAGCCCTGAAGGGTTATTGCTTTCAAAGGCCATTCCGCCAATCCATTTAGTGCTAATATGATTCGTTGTTCCCATAAATTTTTGTTTCTTGTAGTCAATAAAAATACGATAAAAGAAACCAAATGGCATTAGTACAACCCCTTGACCCGAACCACGATCCAGACACCAAAAAATTAGCTGAATTTTTTAATGAGACATTGGGTTTTTGCCCAAATTCAGTATTAACCATGCAGCATCGTCCTGCTATTTCAAAAGCTTTTATTAATCTTAATAAAGCAGTAATGGCTAATGAGGGTAGGGTTACCTCAGCCTTAAAAAGAATGATTGCATGGGTAAGTAGCAATGCAACTGGATGTCGTTATTGTCAAGCTCACGCAATAAGAGCAGCTGAACGCTACGGTGCTGAACAAGAACAATTAGATAATATTTGGGAATACAGAACTCATCCTGCCTTTTCTGAAGCTGAACGTGCAGCATTAGACTTTTCGTTACAGGCTTCACAAGTACCCAATGCAGTTGATGCTGAAATTAAAGAGCGTTTATATGAACACTGGAACGAAGGTGAAATTGTTGAAATGTTAGGCGTTATTTCTCTATTTGGATATCTTAATCGTTGGAATGATAGTCAAGGAACTTCTATTGAAAAAGGAGCCGTTGAAAGTGCCAATCAGTATTTAGGCAAACATGGTTGGGAAAAAGGGAAGCATGATGGGAGTGTATATTAAAACTTCCTAAAGTTGAATTTTTTTTCTTAGTTCTGGAATTACTTCATCCTCAAACCAAGGATTCTTAGTCAACCAAAACCGATTTCGAGGTGAAGGATGTGGTAACGGAAAATACTTTGGCAAATACTTTTTATAAGACCTAACTGTTTCGGTTAGGTTCTTTTCCATTGCTTCTTTTAAATAATACTTCTGAGCATAAGTGCCAATCAGAATAATCAATTCCAATTTTGGCATATTATCCCTAAGTTGTTGATGCCACAGTGGAGCGCATTCCTTTCTTGGTGGTAAATCGCCTCCCTTTGCTTTTCCCGGATAACAAAAGCCCATAGGGACAAGTGCTATTTTACTTTCGTCATAAAAAACTTCATCTGAAACTCCTAACCATTTTCGCAACTGCCTACCACTTGGATCATCCCAAGGGATGCTGGTCTCATGAACTTTAGTGCCCGGCGCTTGACCAATGATGATTATTTTCGCATCTGCATGAGCTGCAACTATCGGCCGTGGGCCGAGTGGAAGGTGTGCCGAACAGATAGTACATTCTCTTATTTCTGTTAGCAGTTCTTTCATTTTTTCCCCCCAACTACAATAACTATTTCTCCTTTAGGCGGTTTATTAGTATAATAATCAAGAACTTCGGTTGCTGTTCCACGAATGGTTTCTTCATATAATTTAGTAAGCTCTCTTGAAACAGATACCGGTCTTTCTGCTCCAAAATACTCCACAAACTGGTTCAAGGTTTTCAATAATTTATGAGGAGATTCGTAAAAAACCATGGTTCTCGTTTCTTCGGCTAAGAGCTCTAATCGGGTCTGTCTCCCCTTTTTAACAGGCAGAAATCCTTCAAAAACAAAACGGTCATTGGGTAATCCACTATTTACCAAAGCAGGTACAAAAGCAGTGGCGCCAGGTAAACATTCTACCTCAATATTATTTTCAACGCAAGCTCGTGTTAACAAAAAACCTGGGTCCGATATTGCGGGAGTTCCCGCATCAGAAATTAATGCCAAGGTTGCCCCAGCTTTCAATTTATTAATAAGACTTTCCGTCGTTCGATGCTCATTGTGCATATGATGACTATGCATTTGAGTATTGATATCAAAATGTTGTAATAGCTTACCGCTTGTTCTAGTATCTTCTGCTAAAATTAAATCTACTTCTTTAAGAACAGTAACCGCACGAAACGTTATATCTTGTAGATTACCAATTGGTGTAGGCACCAAAAATAATTTTCCCATAAAACAAAGTTACGGCCTTACATGTTTACCAGTAAAATAAGATGTAATCACGGCGATAGCAGCAATCAGCGCTCCCATATGTTCACCATCGCTGACCATATAATGGGCAAAAAAGGCAAGTAAAACATTAAAAAAGAACCCAGCATAGGCCCATTCTTTTAGTGACTTTGAAAAATTACCCCATAAAGCAACTAAACCTAAAATTTTAGCGATAGCCAAAGGGTAAATTAGATATGTTGGATAGCCCATATTTTCAAAAAAACCAACAATGAGCTCGTGGTTAAAGAAATAATTATAAACAGAAAACAGCATGATTAGGGTTAATATGCCTGTTGATACCCAATAAAGAAACTTTTTTAACATAGTACATTCAGATGATTATCTAAATGTACAAAAAATGAAATCAGGCAAATTTACGCTCAATTAGAGCCATAAAACGTTCTGCATATTCGTCTTTACCTTCCCAATTATTATATTCAGGTTTAACCATATTATTGATAAAAGCCACGGAACGTTCTTCTGTATCAATTGTAGTTAATTGTGATAATGCTCTGGTATAATCTTCCATGTTATTATTGAAAAGATGTTTTACAAAAGCGAGCTTATCATTAAGGCCAATCTGAAGTTCTTTATTCAACTTGTCATTTAGCGACAAGTTCTTAGTTACTTCTTTTTCAATGGCTATTTCTGGTTCTTTTTCCTCTTTTTCATTCTTCAATGGTTTGGTCATAAAATCACCAAAAATATATTCCAAGGCTTCGGTTGGCATTTCAGAGACCATTCCTTTAATCGTATCCATACCAGGTGTAATAATATCTTCTTCGTGAGGGCTATTTTCAGGTACGGCTCTATTTTCGTTCATAACTGCCCCTGCCATTTTCTCAAATCGTGCTGCAAGAACATTCTTTGATACGTCAACCTCAACATCATTTAATTTTTCATCAATAAACTTGAGTACCGCAAGTTTTTCATATAAGTTTTTTGCGACCTCATATAGATCAGTTAATTCACTATCCTCTCGTGAAGTAATAATATCTGTAGAAAGTTTGACTAACTCTTCTCTTAGCTTTCTTTTCATCGCTATATTTTTTTTATGCTATAATGGAGATTTAATTGCCCCGACGATTGTATTCTTAAATTTTATTAGCCCTTATAAGGCACTGCACTATAAATGTACTATCTATTCTTAACTAACTATAAAAACAAAAGGTTAAATTCTTCACGGAAGTCAAAGGCGTATTTTTACTTAATTTTGTACTTCACACCAATTAAAACGATCAAACCTCTTAATTTAGTTTAAAAGTACAATATGTTTCTTGAAAACACCGTAAACCCTAAAGAACAGTTTGGATGGATAGAAGTCATTAGCGGTTCTATGTTTTCAGGAAAAACCGAAGAGCTCATTCGAAGGCTAAAACGTGCAAAATTCGCGAAACAAAAAGTAGAAATTTTTAAACCACAAGTTGATACTCGATATAATGAAGAAATGGTGGTTTCACATGATGCCAATGAAATTCGCTCTACACCGGTACCTGCAGCAGCCAACATTCGAATTTTGGCCGATGGGTGTGATGTAGTTGGTATTGACGAAGCTCAATTTTTTGATGATGAAATTGTCACTGTTTGTAATGATTTAGCGAATCGCGGGGTTCGGGTTGTTGTAGCCGGGTTAGATATGGATTTTAAAGGCAACCCTTTTGGTCCTATGCCAGCTTTAATGGCAACAGCGGAATATGTAACCAAAGTTCACGCAGTCTGCACAAGAACAGGAAACCTAGCCAACTATAGTTTCAGAAAATCTAACAATGATAAACTTGTGCTATTAGGCGAAACAGAAGAATATGAACCGCTAAGTCGTGCAGCCTTTTATAAGGCAATGCTGAAAGAAAGAGTTAAAGACATCACTGTTGAAGCGGAAAAAGTAGTAGTAAAAAAGAATACATCCAATGAGTAAAATTGGAGAAACCACGCTTGAAATTGACCTTTCGGCCCTCGAGCATAATTTCCATTTTTTTAAATCTAAACTAAAAAAGAACACCTTGTTTTTAGGGGTGGTTAAGGCTTTTGCTTATGGTAGTGATATGGTCGCTATTGCTAAAAAACTAGAAGTACTTGGTATTGATTACTTTGCTGTGGCCTATGTAAAAGAAGGCGTATTGCTCAGAGATGCAGGTATTACAAGCCCTATTTTAGTTTTGCACCCGCAACCTTTAAATTTTGAAGAACTTATTGATAGGTGTCTTGAACCTAGCATGTATTCTCCAAGAATTTTAAAGCTATTTTTGGCATCGGCCAAAGATAAAAACCAAGTAAATTATCCGGTGCATGTAAAGTTTAACACTGGCTTAAACCGATTAGGATTTTGGGAAAGTGATATCGATTTCATTGTAAATACACTTGAAAAAAGAGATGAACTAAAAATTAAATCTGTCTTTTCACATTTAGCGGCATCTGAAGATGAAAACGAACGTGATTTTTCGTTAAGTCAAATTTCATCATTCGAAAAAATTACTACAGAATTGAGTGATAAACTTCCTTATACTTACATAAGACATACGCTTAATTCTTCTGGAATTCTAAATTATCCCGAGGCCCAATATGAAATGGTTCGAAGCGGTATTGGGCTATACGGTTACGGCAACCATTCTGAAATTGACAAAGCACTAAAACCAGTCGCTAGCCTCAAAACGGTTATTTCTCAGTTACATAAAATTGAACCAGGTGAAAGCGTTGGTTACAATCGCGGGTATACTTCCGTTGGTTATCGTGTCACTGCAACCTTGCCCATTGGGCATGCCGACGGTATTAGCAGACAGTACGGCAATGGTAAAGCAAGCGTTGTCATAGGTGGCAAAAAGGCTCCCATTATTGGTAATGTTTGTATGGATATGATAATGGTTGATGTGACTGGTATTGAATGCCAAGAAGGCGATGAAGTTATCATATTTGGTTCAGGATTATCTGCAGAGGCATTTGCTAACTTAAGCGGAACAATTTCTTATGAGATTTTAACTGCAATCTCTCAGCGCATTAAAAGGCTTGTTGTTTAAGCAAAGAGTGTGTTTACTTAACATTTCTTTTAGATTTTGTACATTGCAATTGTATTAACCTAAAACTATAAATACAATGCTTAAAGAATTTAAGAATTTCATTATGACTGGCAATGTTATTGACTTTGCCGTTGCCGTTATCATGGCTGGTGCCTTGGGTGCTGTTATCAACGGTTTTGTGAACAATATCGCAATGCCTTTTATCGGGTATTTTGCTGGCGGAATGAATTTTGAAGACTTGCACTATGCAATGGATGGTAATGAGTACGCTACCCTTGCAGCTGCTAAAGAAGCAGGTGGTGCTGTAATTGCTTATGGTGCTTGGATTAACACCATCGTGAACTTATTAATTGTTGGTTTTGTAATGTTTTTAATTGTTAAAGCATACAACAAAACAAAAGCTCCGGAACCAGAAGCTGCTCCTGCAGGCCCAACTGCTGAAGAGTTACTTGCTGAGATTCGTGATTCACTTAAAAAATAATAGTTCTTAGAATTTTCTAAGAATACCGTTACATCACATTTTTAACCTTTAAACCGGTAGTTTGTTTCGCTAACAAGCTGCCGGTTTTTTTTGGTATTTTAGTTCCGCATATAAAAGAAATATAGTTAATAACTATATCCATTTGTTGGCAACAAGTCAAAAAAATATATAAAGCTATACTGTAGTATGAAATCAATTGTAAAATATAACGTTTGTTTATCCATTCTGATTTTTTCGCTTTTGGGCTGTTCTTCGAATTCTGAAGGAACTGATGACATGGAAATGCAAAATGATGAACCGGTACAGTTCGACCTATCTGTTTTAGCTAACCCTACAGAAGGTGGAACAGTTTCCCCATCAAACGGCACTTATGATGAGGGAACATCGGTTAATATACAAGCTACTCCTTCCGAAGGATACACTTTCCAAGAGTGGACTGGAAATGCTCAAAGCGATATAAACCCCCTAACCATTGTAATGGATGCCAACAAAACTATTAATGCTGTTTTCCAAGAAAGTATTGAAACGTGCGACCTAGGTACTTTTGATGGAGATGTGAATCTTGAAACTCAAGAAGAAATTAATGAATTTGGGAATTTATGCTATACTGGAATTAGCGGAAACCTCTCTATTTCTGGTTTAAATTCATCCTCGATAACAGATTTATCTGCCTTATCAAATTTAAAGGAAGTAGGTGGGGAAATAGCGATTGTTTTTCATAGTAATCTCAACAATTTTAGCGGGTTGGAAAATGTTGATTCGGCCTCTGGCCTCCGAATCTCTAATGTTTCTAATATAGAAAATCTAGATGTCTTCAATAATTTAATTCAAGGTGTGATAGATTCGAACAAAGTTGATTTTTCAATTGCGATAGGGGCTTGTCCGGAATTGACCTCCGTCACCGTTTTCTCGGGAATAACACAACTAAAAAATCTTAGACTAGGCTCTCTAAATAAATTGGAGACTTTAGATGGATTTCAGTTTTTGGAACATGTATCCGACACAATGATTCTTGGTAATTTTCCATTAATGAGTGAATACAATAATCTGGAAAATTTACGAACAGTCGGTATACAACTCACCCTAAGTTTTACAACTTCCTTCTTGTCACTTGAAGGCCTTGGAAATCTTGAATCTGTAGGGGAGTCATTTTTTATTCAAGAAAATACAGGATTAGAATCCTTACAAGGGTTAAATTCAAATTTGACAGTGGAGCGCTTATGGATTGAAAAAAATCCTGCACTAAATTCCCTTGCTGGATTGAATATTAATGGCTCGGTCAATCTTAGATTGGATGATAATGATGCCTTAATCAATTTGAACGGTGCTAATTTCTCAAATTCAAACAACATGATATTTGTATTGCAGTTTTGCGATGGGATTGTTGACCTTTCCGGCATGGAGTCAATTAGTAGCATGGAAACCGTTTTCATTAGGGATAATACCAGTTTAGTATCCCTTTCTGGTCTAGAAAATTTAAATGAGTTAACAACATTGGTCAACATTATTCAGAACGAAAGTTTACAAAGTTTTTGTGCATTGGACGATTTAATTAACAATGGAAATCTTATGGGTAATTGGGATGTTTTTGACAACCTTTTTAATCCGACTTTACAGGATATGGAATCTGGAAATTGTGAATTGTAATATTTTTAAAATAAAAATCTAATTTACCAGTTGCCAACACCATGTATAATTAATTGCGGTTGAAATTTCCAAGCTGGAAATTCCTGCAATCAATTATCTTTACTACTGGCGGTCATTTTCCGCCAAGTAAAACGTGGCTAGTTGGAGAATTCCGCAACTAATCATACACAAACCGTTGGCAACAATATTGAAAAAACAAGAAGACTACAATTTGAACATAAGTACATCAGAATACAAGCAGAGAATACAATTAGTTCAGAAGACCATTAAAGCTAGCGGAATTGACACACTAATCATTTCGGAAGAAGAGGATATTTACTACTTAACTGGCTTGACTTATAAAAGCCTTGAAAGATTATTTTTATTAATAATTAAAGCAAATAACGTGAGTTTTATTGTTCCTAAAATGGAACTCGCTCACCTTAACAAAGTTGACAATGTCAATGAAATAAAAAGTTACTGGGAATATCCTGCGCCAAAACCAGAACGTTGGCAAGATATTCTTTTAGAGCAGGTAAAAGACAGTAAACTAATTGGCATTGGTGGTAAAACACCTTATGAAGTATCAGATTTCTTGGCATCAGTTAATATAAAAACAGTAGCGAACACGATACTAGAAAAACATAGATGGATTAAGAGTGATGCGGAAATTGAATTAATTAAACAGGCTTCAAAGTACTGTGATATTAGTATCGATAAATTAAATAAGAATGCCTATTTCGGAATGTCGGAACTTGAGGTTTTTTCGATTGGACGTTCTATTCAACAAAAAGTAATCAAACAAACACCTTTTGACTATTTATCAACAAATATTTTGGTTGCGGCTTGGCCTAGTCGAATTTCTTATCAACCTCACGGAATACCAAAAGTATCAGATTTACTAGTCGAAGGCTCACATATTAGTTTAGCATTTTTAAGAGTAAATGGATATTCTGCTGAACTAGAAAGAACATTTTTCACCAGTAAACCAACAAAAGAACAAGAAGAAGCTTTTGCATTAATGATGGAAGCGAGAAGAAGAAGTTACTCTGTTTTAAAATCTGGCACAGTTGCAGAGGATGTAGATTTAGCTGCCAAACAATTTTTAATTGACCAAGGATTAAAAGAGAATTTGATGCATAGAACTGGTCACGGAATAGGTCTAGGGAATCACGAAGGTCCTTACTTAGCAGAGGGAGACAAAACAGTTCTAAAAGAAAATATGGTTGTTAGTATTGAACCTGGAATTTATATCGAAGGCGTTGGAGGTTTTAGGCATTCTGACACCGTATTAATAACAAAAAACGGTTATCAGATATTAACGGACTGTCCTGATGATATAAATAGTTTAACTTTTACAAACTCAAAACCATTGCAAAAGTTAAAGGGAAATATTATCAAAAAAATGTTCGGAATATAAATAACTACAGCCAACAATGGCTATAATTCATAACTAGCCATTTAAGGGGCTTTCAAGAAATTCTAACGAATTTCTACTACGCAGTACTCTTTTTGCTAACTTTAGTTCTTCGGCTACAAAATCATAGCCGAGACCGTTCGAGTCAATTCACCTACGGTGAACTTTAATCTGCGCAACTACGTTGCAACTCATCTTTAAGAATCGACTCGAATTACAACACTACGTTTAGCGCTGTGGTTAAGTACAATTGTAAAATCATAATCCAATAACTGATTTAGATAATTTTGAACCTGAAAAATTTATATAAGTTATTCAGAAATTCTAAGATAAAATCCTTTGGTAAAGAGGATGCAATTATTGCTGCAAATTCTAAAGAAAAGAATGTCTTTTTTATTCGGAAAGGAATAGTGCGTAGTTATATTATTAACGAAAAAGGTGAAGAAGTTACATTTCAAGTGTATGCCGAAACTAACATATTTACCAATGTTCATTCTATTTTATTCAATGAACCCTCGAAATTTACTTACGAGGCTATAGAAGCGACCAAAGTTTATGTTATTGATTATGATTTATTTTTAGAAATTACTTCAAAAAACCCAAACCTTTTAGAATGGAATCGAACCTATTTTGGTAAAAGAATCATTAAGCGGGCATTTCAACGCTCAGAATCATTTGTTTTTCTTTCTCCAGAAGAACGCTACAAAAAATTTGTCAAAGACAACCCAAATATTGTCAACAGAATACCAGACATGTATATCGCTAATATAATTGGTATAACTCCAGTTTCTTTGAGTAGAATAAGGTCTAGAATAGTATCAAAGAAAGACTAACCCATATTCATTTCTTATCTTTTGTTAAGTGGTTGTATAATTCATCAATTTTATTTTTGTGCTAATAAAATCATTTATAGTGAAAAACATAGCAACAATTTTTTTTCTTCTTTTTGGAATAATTACCATGAACGCACAATCTTTAGAAGGCTTGTGGAATACGGGAAAAGAAAACACAACGGTTAAAATTAAAAAAACAGGTGATTTGTTTGAAGGGTTACTAGATTCTTCAGATAATAAAGAAGCACCCATCGGAAAACTTCTAATCAAAGACATCAAGAAAAGTGATGACTTTTACGAAGGGAAAATATATGTTGTAAAAAAGAAAAAATGGTACAACGCTAAATTTGAGCCAAAAAATAACGTATTAATTATTACCATTTATTCAGGATGGATGAAGAAAACTGTTGAATGGGAAAAACAAAATAAAGATGAACACAAATAACATTCAATACTATTTTGCAGGTATCGTTTTGGTTGCCTTGGTCATTGAAATAATTTGGTCAAAAACTAAAAACAAATCGGTTTATAATCTAAAAGAAAGTCTCGGTAATCTTGGGATTTTTATTGGCAACAATATTATGAAACCAATTTCTTTAGGTTGGAAATATCTAGTATTCGGCTGGGTAGCAGAATACCATTTTTTTAGTATTCCTACTAATGCATTTACGATAATTCTAGCTTTTCTTGCTGCTGAATTAGGTTTTTATTGGTATCATCGCCTAAGTCATGAAACGCCATTATTATGGACATTGCACCACACACACCATTCTGGCATGCACATGAACTTAAGTACTGCAGTTCGGTTAAACTGGATTGGGGCTTTTGTAAGTCCAATTATTTACATCCCTTTTGTTTTACTTGGTTTTTCTCCTGAAATACTTATAATATGCATAACTTCAGGCTTATTTTTCCAGTATTTTTTGCACACAGAAGCTGTGAAAAAATTGGGCTTTTTTGAAGGATTGTTTTTCAATACACCTTCGGCTCACCGAGTTCACCACGGTTCAAACGAAAAATATATTGATAAAAATTATGGAGGTACCCTCATTATTTTCGACCGATTATTTGGTACATATCAAAAAGAGACTGAAAAAGTAAAATATGGAGTTACAACTGGATTTTACAGTAATAACCCTTTTAAACTAAATTTTCTACCGTTAGTTGAGTATTTTAAAGGAAATTGGAAACGAGAAAAACAACATATTAAAGAAAATGAAAATACGCTGGATCTAAAAAATTAAAAATAACTGTACCTATCAATGTATAAAAATAATAGCGGTTTCGGTGCTCAATCGAAATCGCTTTTTTTATATTTAAATTCAGGTTTAATCCGAATGGTTCGTGTTTCAAAATTCGATAATATTCTTATACGAGACCGCTGGATACAAAAAATACTGCGATGAGAAAAAGAAAAGAATGGGTAAATCATATACTTAATTTTATTGCCGTAATACTTGGTGTTTACTTAGCATTTTTCTTAAATGAAAAATCAACGATTAACAAAGAAATAAAGGAGGGGCAACAGTTAATGAATTCTCTAATAACTGACCTTTCAGAAGATATTACAACCTATGAAGAGTATCATATTCCAATAAATATTAAACAACAAGAAAATCTTAGAAAACTGATTGAGTTATTATCGAAAGATAGGATCTCGAACATAGAAAAAGAATTGTTTACAGTTTTTCAAGTTGACAATTTCGCGCCTACTAAGACAACCTATAGTTCAATGAAGTCTTCTGGTAAATTAAAATTAATAGATGATTTAAGTCTTCGTAAGAAAATAGATGATTATTATGAAGGAATCGTTCTTGAAAGTGTGAAAAAAGGTGATTTTCAAGTAGAGTATTTTACAAATGAATTATTAAAATGGTTAACTGGTAATGTGGATTTAATGGAAATGACATTATTAAGAAAAGATGATTTAATAGGCCTACGCAATAAAATAATTGTTTATGAGTCATTGGTAAAGCAAAAAGTAAATGCTTATCAATTGGTAGTAGAGGAATCTAAAAAATTAAAGTTGAATCTGGAATCCCAACTAAAATAGAATATGAAAAATTCAACATCCAACTATGGTTTTAAATCACTGCATATTCTCCCCTACTTCTGAAAATCCTCGCGGATTTTCTGTTTAGTTTGTAATTACTGAGTTAAGTTGTAACCAACACAACTAATCATAGCCGAGATGGAAAAAATTAGAAGACAATTGACTTTGTTTATTAACGAACCGAATGATATTATCGAGAAAATTCGAGCCAAATTTAATCCAGAACAATACAATCTAATTCCTGCACACGTTACACTTTGCCGTGAAGACGAAATTGAACCAATCGTAAAAACCATTGCTCGAATAGAATCCATTAGATTAGAAAAACCAATCCGAATTGAATTCGGAAAAGCATTACGATTCTCGGACGGAAAAGGTGTTTACCTATCATCATTTGGCCATAACAAAGAGTTTAAAGAATTAAGGAAGTTAGTTTTGGGACCAAATGAATTGAAAAAAGAGCAGGTTCCTCACATAACCCTAATGCATCCAAGAAATTCAACATGTACCGATGAGAAATTTGAAAGGATTGAGAATTATAGCTTGCCTAAGGTGTTGGAACTTGGAAAGATAAGCCTTATTGAGCAAAAAAATGGTGGAAAATGGAATGTGCTTCGGGAATTTAATATTGTAAAAAATAACGCTAGCCATCAACAACTATAGCTCAAGGCCACACACTCGTTAAAGCAATCATGTTTTACTACCTTTAAGCAGCTGGATTTTACTTAGATAGAAAGCACAATCTAAACGTTGTGTACTTAATTATCAAAAATCGCTAACCAATGATAAAATTCTTTAGAAAAATTAGACAAAACTTACTTTCAGAAGGAAAAACTGGAAAGTATTTTAAGTATGCTATTGGAGAAATTGTGCTCGTAGTTATTGGAATTTTGATTGCGCTTAGCATAAACAATTGGAATGAAAGAAGAAAAACTAAGAAGTTTGAACATGAAATATTAAAAGATATTGCAAATGGAATTGAAGGTAATTACTTTCAAATAGACTTAAGTTTAAGAAACAATAATGCTTCTATAAAATCTGCTAAAATTATTCTCAATGCTTTAGAAAACAATTTACCCTATAATGATTCTTTAGATCTACATTTTTCTAAATCCATATCATGGGTAAGTGTCAAATTCAATAATAATGGATATGAGAGCCTTAAGTCTTATGGTGTTAATTTAATAACCAATGATACAATTAGAGATATTGTAAACATTTATAATATTGGATGGATGGAAACTTTAGCAGAAAGGCAAGAAAATTATTTTTATAATACTGCATCACCAATTTTAACAGAGTTATTTGATAAGGTTGCTATGAGAACTGAAATGAAGCCTTTTGATTACAATAGTTTGAAGGATTCTAAGAAATATATTAGCGTCTTAAAAACATCTATAGCAAATAGAGAAGACCAATCATTTTGGTATAAAGAGTGGAAAGTATCACTGGATAAACTTTTGCAAACAATCAATAATGAATTAAAAAAATAACCAAAGCACAACAATGGCTATGAGTAAGTGCTTCATTACAACCAACCGCTAACCAATGATAAAATTCTTTAGAAAAATTAGACAAAGATTGCTGACTGAAAATAAATTCAGTAAATATCTGATATATGCCATAGGAGAAATTTTACTCGTCATGATTGGGATTCTTTTAGCATTTCAGGCAAATCAGTGGAAAGAACAAAAAACCGAAAAAGAACTAGAAATAAAGTTAATTACAGAAATTCAAAATGGTTTAAAAAGTGATTTAATCGACGTAAAAGTCAATCATGAATATCATAAAGAAATACTTAAAAATCAATACAAGGTTATTGATTGGTTGAAAAATGATGGGCAATTTAATGACTCTACTACGTATCAATTTTCTATGGCCACAAAGAGAACTTCCTTTATGGTTTCAAAAGCGCCTTTTGAATCACTTAAAGAATTTGGACTAAACAGAATTTCAAATGATGCTATAAAACATAAAATAATTAGATTATATGATGTGTTGTATCCTCAATACGAGAATGTAATTTCTATGTATTATGTTCAAGATGAAAAACTTTTTAATGTGATTTATAAGTATTTTGATGATTGGAATATGTCGCCGTACGTTTATGAGAACAAACCCAAGAATCTTTCCCAATTAAAAAAAGACCACGCAGTTTTAATGCGCTTTAAATACTTAACGAATTATAATGCATTCTTGGTAGCTTCAAATGCTAAAATGGAAAAATTATTAATTGAAATTATTGATTTAATAGATTTAGAATTAAATGAATAACAAGAAAGTATAATCCTTTATCGGGTCGGATTTACCTTTCAGAAAATGTTGGCAAACAACAAAACAGTATTTTAAAACTAACCAATGATTAAATTCTTTAGAAAAATTAGACAAAGATTACTGACTGAAAATAAATTTAGTAAATATCTGATATATGCCATAGGAGAAATCATTCTTGTTGTTATTGGAATTTTGATTGCGCTTCAAATCAATAATTGGAATGAAGATCAGAAAAACAAGGCGCTAGAAAAATACATGCTGGAGAATTTAGCTGAGAATCTGGAACAAAACTGCGATAAGCTAAAAAGTCGAATCCAATCAATTGATTATTATCGTAAATCGGGATCGATCATTATTTCAGCCATTGAAACCAAGTTGATTAATCGCGATTCTTTGGGGAATTACTTTCATCAAGCTTTAATGGGTACATCGGATGTTGGACTATCAGAAGTTGGTTATAATGTAATAAAGGATAATGGGTTTGAAATTATCAAAAACCAAGTCTTAAAAAAAGAAATAATGGTTTTTTTTGAAGATACCCAACCACACCTACAAGCTGATTTAAACTGGGGAACAATTGATAGGGTAAACAGAGAGAAATTTGTGGACGAAAACTTTATTCAGATACCGAATAAGGGAGGAATAACCTACAAGGCATTTGATCTGGAAAGTCTTTTAAAAAATCAATATTTCGTAGCACTTGTCCATAAAACGGACGTTCAAAGGATATGGTTCTCAAATATAATGGAAAGACATTATATGGAAAGTCAAAGAATTCTGGAACTGATTAATGAAGAACTAAATAAATAACGCAAGGCTAACAATGTGTATAATTAATTGCGAGTGGCTTCCTTAAACTAAATCATTTGCAATTAACTATCTTCTGGCGGACATTTTCCGTTGGAAAAGTCCGCAACTAATCATACTCGAACTACAGCGCTACGTTTAGCGCTATAGTTGTGCCTCATATAAAAAACAATGATAAAATTCTTTCGAAAAATAAGACAACGATTATTGACAGAAAATAAATTCAGTAAATACTTGGTTTATGCTATTGGAGAAATCATCCTCGTTGTTATTGGAATTTTAATAGCGCTACAAATCAATAATTGGAATGAAACTTCCAAAATGAAAATGAAATCTATCTCTTATTTAAAACAATTTAAAGGTGATATTGAAAGCGATACCATAAGATTAAGTCAAAATATTGACTGGAACGAAAAGACATTAGTACATATTGACTCCATTTGGAAAAATCTTTCGAAAGAGGGTGATTTAAAAAATGAAGATAAAACTTCATTTACCACATATCATAAGAGATTGATATTGGAAACGTATTTTGTTGCTGAAAAAAGTACTTATAACTTATTTTTATCTAGTGCAAATGATATTAAACTTGATAACTCTGAACTTCAAAAAGAGCTTTATCGATACTATTCTTTTGAGCTTGTTACGGAAAAAAATGTAGAGCAAAGTTTACAACTATATCAGCACCAACATATTACTTCTTCTGTTCTTGAAAATGTACTAACAACAACTGAAGGCCTTCAAGAAATAAACATTACTAATGCCGGACTCGATCTAAATATTGAAGCGCTTCGAAAAAACAAAGAATATTTAGCTAATCTCAGACTTAAAATGCGAATGACCTCTGGGCAAAATGGACATTATAAAAACAAAATGAAAATGGCTAAAAAACTTCTTGCCTCGTTAGCAAAGGAATTAAATCAATAAAAAGTGTTGATTCCTTATTAAAGGTTTGTTACAAATATAACTTTTTGTTGTATTTTGATTTTTACTTCATTCTTGTTTGTTTATCACTATGGTAAAATTACCTTTGTCTTTTCAAATTAAAAAAGAATGAAAGTAGCAGTTGTTGGCGCCACAGGTATGGTGGGTGAGGTAATGTTAAAAGTATTAGCCGAACGTAATTTTCCTATAACAGAATTACTCTTGGTAGCTTCAGAACGTTCTGTTGGTAAACAGTTGAATTATAAAGGTGAAGCACATATGGTTATTGGTTTACAAACGGCCGTTGATGCGCAACCAGACATCGCAATTTTTTCGGCTGGCGGAGATACTTCTTTGGATTGGGCACCTAAGTTCGCCGAAGCAGGCACCACAGTAGTTGACAACTCTTCAGCATGGCGAATGGACCCAACTAAAAAATTGGTAGTCCCAGAAATCAATGCGTCTGAATTAACTGCAGAAGATAAAATTATAGCAAACCCAAACTGTTCTACCATTCAGTTGGTAATGGCATTAAATCCGCTACACAAAAAATACCAAATGAAACGTGTAGTTATTTCTACCTACCAATCTGTTTCAGGTACCGGAGTAAAAGCTGTAAAACAACTAGAAAATGAAATGGCGGGTATTCAAGGTGAAATGGCCTATCCTTATCCCATTAACAGAAATGCTTTGCCGCATTGCGATGTGTTTTTAGAGAATGGCTACACTAAAGAAGAAATGAAATTGGCTCGTGAACCACAGAAAATATTAGATGACCGTAAGTTTTCAATTTCTGCAACAGCTGTTCGTATTCCAACTTCTGGCGGCCATTCAGAGTCAGTTAATGTTGAGTTTCAAAACGATTTTGAATTGTCCGAAGTCAGAAAATTATTAAATGAAACATCAGGGGTAACAGTGCAAGACAATCCAGATACCAATACCTACCCAATGCCAATTTATGCGCATGATAAAGATGATGTTTTTGTGGGGCGTATTCGCCGTGACGAAACGCAACGTAATACATTAAATATGTGGATTGTATCTGATAATCTTAGAAAAGGTGCCGCGACAAATGCAGTACAAATTGCAGAATATTTGGTTGAAAATAAATTGGTTTAAAAACCTCCCTTTACCTAAGCGAGGGAAGGGAATGAACAAAGTCCATGACTTATAAAGACATCAAAAAACAAGTCTCTTTAGCTTCAATTTGGACAAGGGCTTTCGTTAAAAAAAGTTAAGCCTTTAAACATTTCAAGTATTTCTCATGTATTTCCGCTATTTTGAGCTAGCTAAATACTCAAGAAATGAAAAACTTAACTTCTTTATGTGTAGTACTTCTTTTTATCTGCGCACAAACAATCATGGCACAAAACAAGGTCATTAAAGATTTAATAAAAGTGAACTACCCATACACCAGCAAAATTGGACAATCAGACACGTATTTTGGAACATCAGTTGAGGATCCTTATCGCTGGTTAGAAGATGATCGTAGTGAAGACACTGAAAAATGGGTTAACCAACAAAACAATGTCACCTTTGGCTATTTAGATAAAATACCTTTCAGAAAAGACATCAAACAAAGACTTGAAAAGCTTTGGAATTATGAAAAAATAGGCTCCCCGTTTAAAGAAGGTGAGTATACCTATTTCTATAAAAACAATGGTCTTCAAAATCAATATGTAGTTTATAGAAAAAAAGGCGGTGGTGAAGCAGAAGAGTTTCTGAATCCAAACAATTTTTCTGAAGATGGCACCACATCATTAGCAGGGTTGAGTTTTACAAAAGATGGTTCTTTAGCCGCTTACCTAATTTCAGAAGGTGGTAGCGATTGGAGAAAAGCTATTGTTATTAATACTGAAACAAGAGAACAGGTTGAAGATACTTTGGTCGATATTAAATTCAGTGGCCTATCTTGGAAAGGTAATGAAGGCTTTTACTATTCTAGTTATGACAAGCCTGAAGGCAGCGAACTCTCTGCAAAGACTGATCAACACAAACTCTATTTTCATAAACTTGGAACATCACAATCTGAAGACCAGTTAGTTTATGGGGGCACCCCTGAAGAAAAACACCGTTATATTGGTGGGCGTGTTTCTGAAGACGAGCGGTTTTTATTCATTTCTGCCTCGGTTTCTACATCAGGAAATAAGCTTTTTCTTAAAGACTTAAACGCCCCTAACAGCAGTCTTGTGACCGTTTTAGATCATACAGATTCCGATACTTATGTGATGGAAAATGAAGGTTCAAAACTATTCTTAGTGACTAACCTGAATGCACCGAACAAAAAAATTGTAATTGCAGATGCTGCAAATCCGACTTCAGATAATTGGACAGACTTTATTGCTGAAACAGAAAATGTATTAACTGCTGGCAGTGGTGGTGGGTTTTTCTTTGCTGAATATATGGTCGATGCCATTTCTAAAGTCTATCAATATGATTATGATGGAAACAAAGTGCGTGAAGTAAAATTACCAGGTGTAGGTAGTGCTGGTGGTTTTGGTGGTAAAAAAGAAGATAAAGAATTCTACTTTTCGTTTACCAATTATAGCACCCCAGGTTCATCCTACAAGTATAATGTAGAAACTGGTGAATACACCCAATATTGGAAGCCAGATATTGATTTTGACCCTTCCGATTATGTTTCTACTCAAGTTTTTTATACCTCTAAAGATGGTACAAAAGTGCCCATGATTATCACACATAAAAAAGGAGTTCAACTTAATGGTAAAAACCCGACTATCCTTTATGGTTATGGTGGGTTCAATATTAGTCTAACTCCAAGGTTTAGTATCACGAATGCCGTATGGATGGAGCAAGGTGGAGTTTACGCAGTGCCTAACCTTCGTGGAGGTGGTGAATATGGCAAAAAATGGCACGATGCAGGTACTAAAATGCAAAAGCAAAATGTGTTTGATGACTTTATTGCTGCAGCTGAATATTTAATAGCTAACAAATACACTTCAAAAGAATATTTAGCAATTCGTGGAGGTTCAAACGGAGGGCTTCTAGTTGGGGCAACCATGACCCAAAGACCAGATTTAATGCAAGTAGCATTACCTGCGGTTGGGGTACTTGACATGTTGCGCTATCACACTTTTACAGCTGGCGCAGGCTGGGCCTATGATTATGGAACAGCTGAAGAGAGTAAAGAAATGTTTGAATATTTAAAGGGATACTCCCCCGTTCATAATGTAAAGTCCGGGGTAGCATATCCTGCAACTTTGGTGACAACAGGTGATCATGATGATAGAGTTGTACCTGCTCATAGTTTCAAGTTTGCCGCAGAATTACAAGAGAAACAATCCGGTAATAACCCTACGCTGATAAGAATAGAGACAAATGCCGGTCACGGAGCCGGAACCCCTGTAGCAAAAACTATTGAGCAGTATGCTGATATTTTTGGGTTCACTCTTTTTAACATGGGCTTTGAATCTTTACCTAACCAGATAAAAATTACTGACGGTACTGATTAAGCGTTCTAAAATAATTCTAATAGAAAATCCGTTTCAAAAGAAACGGATTTTTCTTTTCCCCTTTTTATGTTAAACGTTGATAGCATTTCTTTTTCATTTCAAGATGAACTTATTCTCAATAATATTCAGTTCACACTTAAAGAAGGCAAACATCTTTCAGTCATTGGCGAAAGCGGTTGTGGCAAAAGCACACTATTAAAAGCGCTATATGGGCTATTAGAATTGAATTCGGGGAACATTCATTGGAAAAAAATTGAAGTATTAGGGCCAAGTTATAATCTTGTTCCGGGTGAAAAATACATGAAGTACGTGGCACAAGATTTTGATTTGATGCCTTTTACTACCGTTGCCGAAAATATTGCCGAACATTTATCTGCCTTTGAGTTAGATACACATCAACAACGTATTGATGAATTACTTGAGGTGATTGAGATGAAAGATTATTCAAATGTCAAAGTAAAAAGCCTCAGCGGAGGTCAACAACAGCGCGTTGCATTGGCTAGAGCTTTGGCACAAGAACCCGAAGTTTTATTGCTAGATGAGCCGTTCAGTAGTATTGACCAATTCAAAAAAAATGAACTGCGCTATAAAATATTTCCGTACTTAAAAGAAAAGGGTATTACCGTGATTAATGCCAGTCATGATCCAAACGATGTTCTAGCATTTTCTGATGAAACCTTAGTGCTTAAAAATGGTTCCATAATAGCTCATGAACCCACAAGACAATTGTATCAAAAACCAAAGACAAAATATGTGGCTTCTCTTTTTGATATTGTTAATGAAGTTCCAGTGTCTTTACTAAAAGAATACAGCGCGGTTGCCAAGTCAATTTTAGTATACCCACATGAGTTCGAAATCTCAAAAGAATCAGGGTTCGAAGTGTATGTAATTAACAACCATTTTAAAGGAAGTCATTATTTAATTGAAGGGCTTTCCAATAAAGGTTTAAACATCTTTTTTACAAATCGACATGCCTTGCAAGTAAATACTCAGGTGTTTCTTAATGTATCACTACAGCTTGTAAATAAGAGGCTTTCTATAGATTAATTTGAATTTGGTTATTAGTTATATTCGTACAAACTCATCTTTTGGATAAAGAAACCATTATAAAAGAATTAAAATTCAAAGCTATTCGTAGCAGTGGTGCTGGTGGGCAACACGTAAACAAGGTTTCTTCAAAAGTAGAGTTAAGTTTTGATGTAAAAAGCTCATTGGGCTTATCATCACGAGAAAAAGAACGGCTTATTTTAAAATTGTCAAATCGTTTAAACAAACAACAATTACTTCTTTTACAGTGTGATGAGGCAAGAAGTCAGCACAAAAACAGACAATTAGTTATTCATCGCTTTTTTGATGTATTAAAAAAGGCTTTACATGTTCCAAAAAAAAGGAAACCAACAAAGCCCTCAAAATCATCAATTGAAAAGCGTCTTACCTCTAAAAAAAGAGCCGCTACTATAAAGTCTTTTAGAAAAAAGCCCAATCTCGATTAAAAAAATTACATCCCTTGACCCATTTCTGGCACTTGATAATGATAGGTCGCTCGTGTAATTTGGTCATTTTCGACTTGGTATACACATAGCTCGTCTATTTTTTGTCTACCCCTGTCCTTAAAAGTTGCATCCATTGACATAGGTACAACAAAGTGGTTACCTGCGACCATATGCTCACCGACGTCACCACCATGCATTTCTTCAATATTCTCAGCCCACTGCTGATATTCCTTTATAATATTCTCTCTTCCTTTGGTTACATGATTAGGAATACCTGGCATTTCTTCACTTACCGCATTTTCTGCATACATTCCATAAGCTTCATCATACTTTCCTTCTTTACATAGGCCCACAAATTTGTCTGCCACTTCTTTTGTTGTCATAATTGTTCTGTTTATTGATTTATATTCTTAAATATAAAAAAGAAAACAACAACTCATTTTAAAGAATAGTTAAATGAAAAACACCGTACCTAACTGATTGCTATTATTTTAGAGCTAGTTCCGTTAAAACTTATAGTGTCGTTTACTACTTTACCCAATAGTAGCTTTGCAATCGGGGTATTTGCCGAAATACAAAAAATTAACGCCTCATCAATTTCGCATTTGCCAGCAGAAACTGCTATATAATAAGTAGCCTTTGTAGTTTGCACTAGACTGCCCAATACTACTTTTGCATTGACAGTTTCTAATGGGACTTTAGACAATACTTGTTGCATTTTTTCAGCCTCTAATAATTGTTGCCCTAGTTTTTCTCGCTCTAATTGTAACATCGCTCTACCTGTTTCATGTTTATCTCCAGCTGTACTTTTTGATTCAGAAGTTAGCGAAGCTTTAACCTCATTAATTTGATTTTGAATACGATGTATTCTCGCACTAATGTAATTTTCACAAAATAGATAAAGAGCTTTTTTCATTTTAAATCAAAAAGTCAAGGTAAAACTGGTCTCAATATCAGGATTAGAATAAAGTTTTAGGGTGCCGCCATGCAATTGTATTATTTGCCTGGAAAGACTAAGTCCTATACCTGTACCTTTCTCTTTTGTAGTAAAAAAGGGTACAAAAATTTCATCAATCATTTCTTCAGGTATTCCTGGGCCATTGTCCCGAACAACGATATATTTCCGATTTTTATGATCAAGCCCAGCAATTACTTTAATTAGGCCAGAAGGACTGTCTTCTAAAGAATGAACCGCATTTTTCACAAGATTGATTAGTACTTGTGTAAGTTGTTTTTCATCTATAAAAAATTCAAGCTCTGGTGTTTCTATCATCCATTCTATTCGGGTAGTCTCATCCGCATCTAACTGCATCAAAATCTTGACTTTCTCAAAAAACTCGTCGGCTTTTACAAATGATTTATCTGGTTTGGGCACATTAAGAAAGCTGCGATATCCTTGTACAAAATCCATAAGATTATTTCCTTGACCTTTTATGACTTCGAGGCCTTTTGCTGCACTTGCAATCTTTTCCTTATCTAATTCTTCAACAACTTGACCGTTGCTATTTTGGTAGTATTTAAGAATAGATTCTGATATGGAGGTTATTGGCGTTATGGTATTCATAATTTCATGGGTTAAAACGCGAATTAATCTAATCCATGAATCTGTTTCCTTCTCGTTTAACTCTTCATTGATATCTTGAATAACTACAAGTAACAACTGGTTTTCATCGAGAACTACCGGAGTAGACTTTAAAGCCAACTGTATTTGTTCTCTTTCATTAGTTAATTGAAATAGTTTACGTTCAAAAGGCTTAAATGATTCAAAAACCTCGTATAATTTTTCATCAATTTGCTTCAGCTGTTTGATATGGTTTAAAGGACGGTAGTTAAGGAGGTTTTCTAAGGTTGGGTTTGAAAAGAGAATATGGCCTTTTTGATTAAAAGTCATTATTCCAATATTGGCCTGCTTCAAAATCTCTTGATAATATTTTTCTCTTATTTGAAGCTGTAAATGAACTTCTTGTATTAATCCATTAACTCTATTCAAACTCTGGTTGAGCTCTTTGAAAGATTTAATAGTGACTCGTTCTGGAAAACGGAGTGTGAAATCTTCATTCTTTATAGCATCAAAAAAATAGGCGATTTTCCGGTTTGTACTATTTATAAAACGAATTAAGTCAAACACCTGTGAAACCAAAGCGATAACGGAAACTACTAATAATAAATACCAGGCGCTTGTTATACAAAAAGCCATAAATACTGCGGTCGCGGTGATAAGTAGGACTCTGATTATTAACTGAATATAAAAATTTCTACTCGCCATTATTTATTGAGCTTCTTCATTTTATTATAAAGGGTTTGCCGTGAAACCCCTAACTGATCAGCGGCTGCGCTGTAGTTTCCATCATACAATTCTAAAGCTTTAGAAATCATGTGATATTCCATTTCATCCAAAGTTGTAAGTTCGTTTTCAAATGACTGTGTTGGTTTTGAATGCAATAAAAAATCAGTTGGTTTGAGCACATTGCCCTCTGATAAAATTACCGCTCTTTCCATTGTATGTTGCAATTCTCGAATATTTCCAGGCCATTGATATTCTATAAGTTTTTCTTGTGCCAGATTGTTGATTTTTAAACTTGGCTTATCATACTTATGAGCAAACTGTTTTAAAAAGAAATCTGACAGAATTAGAATATCTCCTTCTCTTTCTCTAAGGGGTGGCACTTCAATATGAATGGTGTTAATTCGATATAATAAGTCTTCTCTAAAAAGACCATCAGTTACCATTTTATCAAGGTTACAATTGGTCGCACAAATCAATCGAATATCAACGTCAATTTGTTTGTTAGAACCTACTCTTACTATTGACTTATTCTGAATTGCCGATAATAGTTTTGCTTGCGTTTGTAAAGAAAGATTTCCCATCTCATCTAAAAACAAACTGCCTTGATGTGCCGCTTCAAATTTTCCAGCCCGATCTTCTTTAGCATCGGTAAAAGAACCTTTAATATGACCAAAAAGTTCGCTTTCAAATAAATTGTCTGAAATTGAACCCATATCCACGTTTATAAAAACCTCTTCTTTTCTTCGAGATAATCGATGTAATTCGCGGGCAATTAATTCTTTACCTGTTCCGTTCTCCCCTGTGATGAGCACATTAACATCAGTTTTAGCAACTTTTCGAACAAGGTTTAATACCTCGGTCAAAGCCCTGGAGTTCCCTATGATATGATTTTTGTCATCATTAATAAACTGTTTAAGGTTACTCTCTTTCTTTTTGAGCTTATTAATTTCAAGTTTTGACATGCGCAACTCATAAGCAGATTTTACGGTAGTCAATAAACGTTCATTATTCCAAGGCTTTAAAATAAAATCTGAAGCACCTTGCTTTAAAGCTTTGACAGCTAAATCGACAGCACCGTATGCTGTCATCATAATTACAGATGTATTTGGAGATTTCTTTTTAATCTCATTAAGCCAAAATAATCCTTCATTACCTGTGTTTACTCCTGCCGAAAAGTTCATATCAAGCAATACAATATCAATCTCCTTTAAATTAGGAAAAGAAGAGATTTGATTAGGGTTAAATAACGTTTGTACGCTCTTATATTCAAACTGTAAAAGAATCTCTAAGGCGCTCAAAACGCTTTTATTATCATCTATTACTAAAATATTTGCTTTGGTCATTTTTAATTTCTTCTTATGAAATTCGAAACAAAAGACATACCAGTTTTTATAAGCTTTTTACTTTTGTTGGGTATTCCTTTTAAAGGGCATTGTTTAAAGGCCCTTGAGCAGATTCGATATTTTTTAAAACTACAACTTGATTTTTCAACAAATGCCAGTTTGTAAAATTATTTTACACTTTTTGTATAAATATTTTACACATTAAAATTCAAAATAAAAATAAAAACTATTTAACTTACTGATTTTCAGTTAATTATTTTTATGGCACGACAATAGCTTTATCATTGGCATAGTAGTCTAATATGAATTTAAAGAAAATCTTTTTTATACTATCATTTGCGAGTTGGTTCACAACAATTGCACAGCAAGTCTGGTCATTGGAGGAATGCGTTGATTATGCCATAGAAAATAATCTTCAATTGAATGATTTTGAATATACAGAACAGTCTAATAAAGAAACCTATCGTCAATCAGTTAGAAACCTTTTACCAAATATAAATGGTTATGCAGATTATAACATCAGCTTTGGTCGCCAGGTAAATCCGAATGATAATAGTATATCTAATACTGAGTTCTTTTCAAATAACTATTCTATAAGTGGCTCTTTTGATGTCTTCCAAGGCTTTCAGAAAATTAATAGCATTAAAGCTTCTAAATTTCTGTATCGGGCTGCTAAAGAAGAAAGTGTGCAACAAAAATATCTTTTAGCTTTTAGAGTCATGCGTGCTTTTTATGATATTCAATTTATAGAAGGCCTAATCATAATTTCAGAGGAGCAAGTTGAAATATCAAAAACCAATTTTGAATTGGTAAAAAAACAAATTGAAGTTGGGCTTATGGCTGGAGCTGATTTATATGAAGCAGAATCTTTATTGCTTGCCGACGAGTTGTTATTAACTCAGAATAATAATCGGTTAGCTGCAGCAAAACTTACACTTATTCAAGCCATGAACTTAAAGGGAGAAACTGATATCTTGATTCGTCCAGAAATTGAAAACTCTGAAAAAGAAGAAAATTTGAAAATGACATCAGATTCAGTTTTTAATACGGCAATGACTTTTATTCCTTTAATCAAAGCTCAAGAGCTAAGGGTTAAAGCAGCAAAAAAGCAAGTGGCTATAGCACGGGGTAATTTAGCCCCATCAATTGCAATACAAGGTGGCTATGGCACAGGTTATTTTGAAACTATTACGGATACCCTTGGTGTAACTATTCCATTTAGATCACAGTTCCGCGATAATACCAACCAATTTGTTGGGGTGTCGCTTAACGTTCCTATAAGCAATGGATGGTCTGGTCGATCTAGAATCAAACAACAGAAAATTGCCTTAGCAAGAGCTAAAAACAATTTTGAAATTCAAGAGCAAGAATTGTATCAATTGATTCAGCAATTGGTTCAAGAATATAATGCCTTAAATACTGAAGTGCTTCAAACCGCAAAAAGGAGCAATTCACAAGAACTAGCATTTGAAATTGCACAGAAAAGATACGAGAAGGGGCTTATTAATGCTATTGAACTAGGAAGAGCAAAGACCCTTTTTGCAACGGCACAAAACGAAAACTTACAAGTTAGACTTCGCTTAAAAGTCAATAAGAGTACACTAGATTTTTATAACAATCTATCTATTTTCAATATTAATTAAATAAGTCATGGATATACAACTCGAAAAGAAAAAAGGATTACGCCCTAAACATTATGGCTATATCGCCATTGGCTTAATTTTGCTATTTGTTGGTTGGAAGTTATTTTTTGGAAGCTCGGTTTCAACTTTTAGAACCGAGAAAGACAGGCTTTCTATAGCCCAAATAACTGAAGGAAAATTTGATGATTATATTACCATAAACGGTAATGTAGCTCCAATTGCAACCATTTATATGGATGCCTATGAAGGCGGTAGAGTATCTGAAAAGCTTATTGAAGAAGGTACAATGGTCAAGAAAGGAGATATTATCTTAAAACTTGAAAATATGAATTTGTATGAGCAAATTCTAGCGAGTGAAAGTAACCTAGCGCTCAAACAAAATGATTTGCGTTCAACCAAACTTACCTTTGACTCAAGACAAGTTGAAGGACGAAGATCTTTAGCAACTGCTAGCACAGATTTACAACGCTTAAAAAGAAATTTTGAACAAAATGAAGCGCTTTTTGAAGATGAGTTAATCTCAAGAGAAATTTATTTGACTTCTAAAGAGAATTATGAATTGGCTCAAAAACAATATGACATTGTTAAAGTTCAAACAGAACAAGATGATGAGCTACGTGAAACCTCCCTTTCAGGTCTTGATACTGACCTTAGCCGTATGCAACAAACCCTATCAATGGTTTATGAAAGATTAGACCATCTTAATGTTCGAGCACCAGCAGATGGACAGTTAGGTTTTCTTGATGCTGAAATTGGCCAAAATATTGCTCAAGGGCAGCGAATTGGTCAAGTTAATGTATTGACTGATTTTAAAATAGAAGCTGAAATTGACGAGCATTATATTGATCGCGTAAAACGTGATTTATCTGCAAGTCTTGAGCGTAATGGTAAAGAATTCTCTTTAAGATTAAGAAAAGTATACCCAGAAGTGCGCAATGGAAGGTTCAAAGTTGACTTGGTTTTTACAAATGAAAAACCAGAAACAATTAGGTCAGGTCAAAGCTATAATATTAAATTACAGCTAGGTGCCTCTAGTGATGCGCTGTTATTGCCAAAAGGAGGGTTCTTTCAAAGCACCGGTGGGCAATGGATTTTTGTTGTGAACCCAGGCGGTAGCGAAGCCTTAAAAAGAAATATTAGAGTTGGCAAACAGAACTCTAGGTACTACGAGGTTTTAGAAGGATTAGAACAAGGAGAAAAAGTGATTACAAGTAATTACGACAGCTTCGGTGAAGCTGAAAGAATTGTATTAAAATAAATATAAACTGTCACATCAAGCGTCGTCGCGATGTCTTTAACTAATAGAAACAACAAAGAAATGATAACAATCAAAAATTTAAGAAAGAGCTTTAGAACAGAGGAAGTTGAAACATTGGCCTTGAACAATGTAAACCTTCATGTTGAAAATGGTGAGTTCGTTGCAATAATGGGACCATCAGGGTGCGGAAAATCTACTTTATTAAACATTATAGGAATGCTTGACAATCCTACAGAAGGTAGTTACAACTTTGCTAATCACGAAGTTGCTGGATTAAAAGAATCTCAGCGTACTCAACTCCGAAAAGGTAATTTAGGCTTTGTGTTTCAAAGCTTTAATCTGATTGACGAATTAACGGTTTATGAAAATGTAGAATTGCCTTTGATTTATTTAAAAATGGGAAAGGCAGAGCGAAAAGAAAAGGTTATGCAAGTGCTAGAGCGCATGAAGATTGCACATAGAGAAAAACACTTTCCGCAACAGTTATCTGGGGGTCAACAGCAACGTGTTGCAATTTCTAGAGCCGTAGTGACTAATCCGAAATTAATTCTTGCCGATGAACCTACGGGTAATTTAGATTCTAAAAATGGCATTGAAGTAATGAATCTTTTAACAGAGCTTAACCAAGAAGGAACAACTATTGTAATGGTTACGCACTCAGATAGAGATTCACATTATGCTCACCGTGTAGTTAATTTATTTGATGGTCAGATAGCAACTGAAAGTCAAAACCGAGCCATTGGGGCAACCGTTTAAAAGGCGTTTATTCATCAATCAAAAAACGAAAAACATGAAATCATCAATCAACCTTATTAGTGCAAAACTTTTTATCATTGGTTTTGCACTAATTTCTACAAATTCTTTTGGGCAATTAAAAACTATTGAAGTTGATAGTTATAAAAAGATAATCGTTAGTCCTCACATCGCGGTAACTTTTATTGAAGGCAAATCTGAAGCTGTCACCATTCATTCCAGTACTGAACCTTTAGACAAATTGAATGTTGAAGTGGTTGGTTCAACACTTCGTTTATACCTTGACGGTGCTAAAACCTACACAGACAGTAAAAATGTGAAGGGTGATAATTATGATTATAAAGTGCCTATTTACAAAGGAACAGTTATTACGGCAACTGTGACTTATAAGACAATTGAAGAACTTTCGTTGCGAGGTGAACAAAAATTTTTATGTGAAAGTCCAATAAATCAATCAGGATTTAGATTGAAAATATATGGTGAATCAGAGGTTTATTTTAACGAAGTTCATTTAGAAAACCTAACAACAACCATCTACGGCGAGAGCTTTTTAGAGCTTAAGAGCGGAAGGGTAGATAAACAAAAAATTACAGCCTATGGTGAAACAACAATCAATACTCTTGAAGTTGACACCAATAGCACTAGAATTACGGCATTTGGTGAAGGTAGTTATCGTATTGCTGTTAAAGACAAATTAAAAGTGACCGCTTATGGCGAAGCGACCATAGCTTATGAAGGTTCTCCTGAGGTTAACAAAGGAATTGTAATTGGTGAAGCAAAAATTCAAAAAATCAACTAAGCTATGTTTAAGAACTATTTAAAAATCGCTTGGAGAAATTTATTGAAAAATACCGGATATTCCATAATTAACGTTGGGGGTTTAGCTATTGGATTAGCTTCTTTTTTATTAATTACAATTTTTATTTCTAACGAGCTTTCTTTCGATAAGTATCATGAGAAAAAGGATAATATCTATAGAGTTATTCATCACAGCAATGAGGATAGTCCATCAGATGCTTGGGTGTGGGGTAATGCTCCAGTAGGTCCTGCATTAAAATCTGATTTTCCAGAGATTATTGAGAAAGTACAGTTCTCGGGTATAAGTGATATTTTATTGGAATATAACAATCGTAAATTTCAAGAAAGCGAGTGTTTTTATATGGATCCGACAGCCTTTGATGTTTTTAGTTGGGAATTAATCAACGGAAATCCAAATACAGCGCTTAAAGCACCGTATTCCATTGTTCTTACTGAAACTACTGCAAGAAAATATTTTGGTGATGAAAATCCAATTGGTAAAACAATTGAGGGAATTGGTGGAAGGGCCAACGATGGTGGTTATACCGTAACTGGGGTGCTTAAAGATATTCCTAAAAACTCCCATTTTAACTTTGATGTACTCATGTCTATGAGTAGTTTTTATCAAACCAGACCCGAAATTTTTGATTCATGGGGTTATGTAGATTTTTATACTTATTTATTAGTTTCAGATAATTTTGACCAAGCAGCATTTGAATCAAAAATTTCTGGTTTTTTAGACAAACATATTGAAACTGAAGAACGAGAAGAATACTTCTACAATTTCTCTTTAGAATCACTTAACAACATTTACTTACATTCAACTGCAGATCGCCAACCAGGAGAAACTGGAAGCTTATCTAATATCTATATTTTTGGTCTAATCGGTCTGTTTATTTTAATAATTGCTAGTATTAATTTTATGAACCTAGCTACTGCCCGGTCGATGGAAAGGGCTAAAGAAGTTGGAGTCCGAAAAGTTATTGGCGCAGAAAGAAAAGGGCTTATTTACCAATTTCTTGGTGAGTCTTTAATCTTGGTTTTAGTGGCTTCAGTAATTGGCCTTGTTTTAGCTTTTATTGGATTGCCTTGGTTGGGCAAATTAACCGATAAGGTATTTGAATTTAATTCTGTAATCACAACTACCTCAATACTCTTATATTTTGGCGTTACTATATTAACGGGGCTTTTTGCTGGTAGCTATCCTGCTTTTATACTATCAGCTTTTAAACCTGTTAGTGTTTTAAAAGGGGCATTTAGAACATCACAAAAAGGAACCAACCTAAGAAAAGGTCTTGTGATATTTCAGTTTAGTTTGTCCATTGCCCTTATCGCAAGTACAGTAGTTGTTTATCACCAACTAGGTTTTATGCTTAATAAAGAAATGGGGTTTGATAAGGAACAGCAGCTGATTTTAGATTTTAATTGGGATGGTGCTGTTTTAGGAAATGCAGGAGCTATTAAAAATGAGCTCTTGTCCCTTGCGGAAGTAAGTTCAATTTCTCTTTCTAGAACTGTACCTAGCAGCCATTTTCCGGCAGCCGGAACGGATATTGAAACTATTGAAGGGAACATGGAAAACTTTACTCCTTATATCTATGAAGTTGATAATAATTTCATTCAACATTATAAAATAGAAATGGTTGCCGGACGAGCGTTTTCACCTGATTTTCAAACGGATAGCATTAGTTCTCTTGTGATAAATGAGGCTGCCGTAAAAGCATTTGGCTATAATGAACCAAATAAAATTATTGGAAAAAAGTTTCAGCAATGGGGTCGTGAAGGCACTATTATCGGGGTTGTAAAAGATTTTAACTATATGTCTTTACACCAAAAAGTTGCCCCTTTGACCTTAAGACAAGTCCCCTATGGAAGATATTTTTCATTACGTATAAGCTCCAATAACTACCAAGAAGTTTTAAGTAAAATAGAACAAAAATGGAGTGAGCTGGCTCCGCACAGACCATTTCTGTATAGTTTTTTAGACGAGTCGTTTAATGCTCAATACATAGCGGATATAAGGTTTAGAAAATTATTTACCATTTTCTCGTGTCTGGCTATTTTTATTGCTTGTCTTGGTTTGTTTGGTCTGGCTACTTACAGTGCAATGCTACGTACCAAAGAAATTGGAATAAGAAAAGTTCTTGGCGCGGAAATACTTACCATTGTAGCTCTCTTGTCTAAAGACTTTATTAAATTAGTTGGTATCGCTATTCTTATTGCAATCCCGTTCTCTTGGTACGGCATGGAACAATGGCTAAATGACTATGCTTACAAAATAGATGTTGAGTGGTGGGTATTTTTGCTTTCTGGTATTATAGCTTTATTCATAGCCATATTAACCGTTAGTTTTCAAGCACTTAAATCTGCTCGTAGAAATCCTGTTAAAAGCCTTAGAACAGAATAAAGAAAAATCATCAAATCAAAAAATCAATCATGTTCAAAAACTATTTTAAAATCGCCTGGAGAAACCTCTTAAAAAATAAAGGATATTCCATAATAAATATTGGAGGTCTTGCTTTGGGCATGGCGGTAACTTTGATTATTGGTTTATGGATGAATGATGAGTTAACACACAATAATAATTTTGAAAATAAAAGTCGTTTTGCACAGGTTTTTCAATCACAAACTTTCAATAACAATACCGGAACAGGCCCAGCAATTCCGTTGCCACTAGAACCAGCTTTAAGAGAGCGTTATGGCGACAATTTTAAGCACCTTATAATGTCTTCTTGGAACACTAGTTCTTACATCAAATACGGTGAAGTTAATCTTTCTCGCCTTGGCAATTATATGCAGCGTGAAGCTCCTGAAATGCTCGGATTGAATATTCTCAAAGGAGAAAAAGATGGGCTTAGAGAGGTGAATGCTATCATGCTTTCAGCGTCTACGGCAGAAGCATTTTTTGGCGAAATAAACCCAATTGGTAAAACTGTTCGAATAAGTAACGAACATGATATGATGGTGACTGCGGTTTATGAAGATATGCCCTATAACTGTTCGTTTAGTGATTTAGATTATATCATGCCTTGGGATCATTATTACAATACCCAAGAGTGGATGCAAAATTCCAACGATAATTGGCAAAACAACTCCTTCCAAATGTTTGTTGAAATTGCTGATAACACCACCATGGAAGGTATAACCAATGCCATAATTGACATTAAGAAAAATGCGGATGAAGATGTGGTACAATACAATCCTAGAATTTTCTTGTTCCCTATGGATGATTGGTATCTAAAAGGCAATTTTGAAAACGGTGTTCAAACTGGTGGACGTATACGCTATGTTTGGTTATTCGGAATCATTGGTGCTTTTGTACTGCTTTTAGCCTGCATCAATTTTATGAACTTAAGTACAGCTCGTTCCGAAAAACGAGCCAAAGAAGTTGGAATTAGAAAATCTATTGGTTCTCAAAAAGGTCAATTAATCTATCAGTTTTTAAGTGAATCTTTTTTGGTTGTCCTGTTTGCTTATATAATGGCTGTTATAATTGTTTTACTGTGTTTAAGCGGTTTTAATGACTTAGCAAGAAAGGAAATTGAGTTTCCATGGACTAGTAGCATATTTTGGCTAATCTCACTAGGGTTTGTAATATTTACCGCACTATTAGCCGGTAGTTATCCTGCACTGTATTTGTCTTCATTCAAACCAGTAGATGTGCTAAAAGGCACATTCAAAGCAGGCAGATATGCCGGTCTTCCTAGAAAAATTTTAGTGGTAGTTCAATTCACTGTTTCAGTGGCCTTTATAATCGGAACTGTCATTGTAATGCAGCAAATCAACCATGCTAAAAATAGACCTATAGGTTATGATAGAGAAGGTTTGATTCAAATTCCAACCTTTAGTCAAGATTTTAATGGTAAGACGGATTTAATGCGTGAACAATTCATCAGTTCTGGCGCTGTAGTTGAGATGGCTACTTCAAGTAGCCCAACAACTCGTATCTGGTCCAATAGGAGTGGTTTTACCTGGGAAGGTAAACCAGATGGTTTTCAAGAAGATTTGGCTTGGACAGAAGTATCAGCAGAGTACGGAAAAACTTTAAATCTAAAAATAATTGAGGGGCGAGATTTTTCAAGAGAATTTGCCTCAGACTCTCTTGGGGTTTTGATTAACGAAACTGCAAAGACCTATTTAGGAATGGAAAACCCTGTTGGTCAGTTATTACGAGATACCGATGAAGAAGATCCTAGTCCTCCTTTAAAAATAATTGGAGTAATAGAAGACATTATAGCGCAATCTCCTTACGAGCCAGTAAAGCAGGGTGTTTATGTTTATGATAGACATGATAATTTTAGTTATTATAACCTAAGATTAAATCCAAACCAAAGTGCGAATCAAAGCATTGCAGTAATTGAAAGAGTTTTCAAGGAAAATTTCCCAGCAATACCATTTGAATATGATTTTGTCGACGAAGAATATGCCGCAAAATTCGCTGCTGAGCAGCGCATTGGAACCTTATCAGGCATTTTTACTGGGCTGGCCATCTTAATTAGTTGTTTAGGTTTATTTGGTCTTACTTCATTTGTCGCAGAGCAGCGTACTAAAGAGATTGGAGTTAGAAAGGTCTTAGGAGCAAGCGTCTTTAACGTTTGGAATATGCTATCTAAAGATTTTTTAAAGCTAGTTGTCATTTCATGTTTCATTGCTGTTCCTATAGCTTATTACGTTATGAATGGATGGTTACAAGAATATCCATACCGAGTCATTTTAAAATGGTGGATTTTCGTATTGGCCATGTTTGGAGCAATGGGTGTTACTGTGTTAACAGTTAGTTTTCAAGCCATAAGAGCTGCAAAACAAAACCCAGTTAAGAGTTTACGTACTGAGTGATAAAGTCTTAGGCGAAAGATTTTAAAATCATGTAAAATATCTATACAAAACTTGTCCAAAAAATTTACACTTTCAGTTTTGTTTTTACATCTATGCCATTGTTTTTCAAGATTTTAGCTGTTTGGCATGGTAATCGTTAATGCCTTTGTAACTAAAATCAGAACACAACCGATTATGTTTAAAAACTATATAAAAATAACATGGCGAAGTCTTGTCAAGAATAAAACCTTTACCATTCTAAACATTGTTGGGTTGTCTGTTGCAATTGCTGTAGCCATACTATTATCAATGGCTGGATTCTTTGACTTATCGTATGATCAGTTTCATGCCAATTCAAAAGACATTTACAAGGTTTATTCCATGTGGCAAAACCCAAAAGGTCCTCAAGTAAGTGTAAGCCATTCTGCCCCATTAATGCCCACTATCAAAGATGAGGTGCCGGGCATAGATAAAGCTACTCGTCATCTACAACAAGAAGCTGTACTAACTTATGGTGATAAAGAAATTAATATGGATGCCATTTGGGTCGATGCCGATTTCTTCAATATGTTCACCTTTCCTGCAATTGCAGGAAAACTGAATAATCCATTGGAAAAACAATCAGACATTGTAATAACTGAAGATGCGGCAAAATCATTATTCGGAAATGAGGAAGCCATAGGTAAAACAGTTCAAATTCTAATCAATGGAAAAGATGAGCCTTTTACCATAGGTACCGTAGTAGAAAATAACCCTTCACAGAGTACCTTGGAATTTGAAATTGCAGTTCGGTTTGAAAAAGAAGCCGATTATCTTGAAAGCCAAGATAATTGGAGCGCTAGATACCATGATGTATATGTACAACTAGCAAAGAATGTCGCTCCGGGTCAGTTTAATTTGGCAACCCGTTCACTAGTCGAGAACAATTTCCAAGAACGTATTGAAAATGCTAAACGTGATGGTGCACAACCAGACGTAGATGGGCTCTTTTATAAGTTTGAGCTTTTACCACTACTTAATGAACATTTTGCAACCTTCAAAAATGGTTATGTTGAAGTCAGTCGCGGTAATACCTATTTGGTACTCGGAGTTGCTTTTCTAATTCTTTTTATCGCTTGTGTCAATTTTGTAAATATGAGTATCGCAAGAAGCGGGCTACGTCTAAAAGAAATTGGTATGCGAAAGACTCTGGGAGCCAAAAGAAAACAACTCTTTTTACAGTTTTGGACAGAAAGTTTAATTGTCTTTCTATTCTCTATAAGTATTGGATTATTGATAAGCATTTTGCTTCTTGATGAATTTAAAACCATTTTCAGAACTGAAGTCTCTTTTGAATTAATTCTATCTCCTTTAAGCATTCTGCTTTTTCTGTTTAGTATTTTATTAATTACGCTTATCGTAGGAGGTTATCCAGCATTGTTAATGAGCAAATTAGGGACTATACAATCTTTAAAAGGAAAAATAGATACCTCAGGCAAAAACAAAGTACGAGACGCTTTAATGGTGCTGCAATTTGGTATCGCTATTTTAATGATTACAGGGACTCTAGTGCTACACAGTCAGTTGGATTTTATGCGGAACAAAGATCTTGGATTTAATAAGGAACAGGTGCTATCATTTCCATTAGATGGGAAAAAGAATAGTTATGAGGCGCTAGAGTTATTACGCAATGAATTGGCAGGCAATCCGGATATCATAGAAATATCAGGAGCAGACAACAATTTAGGATATGGAAAAGATGGAAGTGTTTCCAGTAGCATGTTCGGTTTTGAATATAAAAACAGAGTCATCAACACTAACTATCTCACCGTTGATTATGATTATGTTGAAACCTTAGATTTAGAGCTAGTTGCCGGTCGTAACTTTAGCAGGGAATTTGCAAGTGATAGGTCCGGGGCTGTTATTAATGAGGCAATGGCAAAAGAATTTGGAGAAAAAGACCCTTTGACTGCTTACATTAGTTTTAGTGATTCATTGCGATTTCCTATCATTGGAGTGGTCAAAGATTACCATTTCGAAAATTTAGATAAGGTTATTGCACCCATCACTATGATGATGAGTCGAGATTATGATTTATATTATGCTTATGTAAAAGTGGCTCCAGTTCACCTTGCTAAATCCTATGATGCTGTCGAAAAAACTTGGGCAAAAATTTCACCGAATTCAAAATTTTTAGGCTCATACCTAGATGAGAATATCAACAGAACTTTTAGGAAAGAGGAACAAATAACTACAATGATTACTAGTGGTTCAATACTAGCTATTGCTTTAAGTTGTATTGGTCTTTTTGCCATTTCCTTATTGATTGTAAATCAACGAACCAAAGAAATCGGAGTTAGAAAAGTGATTGGTGCTAGTGTCACAAATATTACTTTTTTATTAACCAAAGATTTTTTGAAATTAGTTGGTATATCATTTTTAATTGCAGCACCAATAGCTTGGTGGTTTATGAAAGAGTGGTTGAAAAATTATCCTTTCAAAATAAATTTAAGCCCCTTATTTTTTATTGTAGCAGGTTTGTTAGCAACAGTCATTGCCCTATTTACAGTTGGTAGCAAAACCATTAAAGCTGCAAAGCAAAACCCGGTAAAAAGTTTACGTACAGAGTAAAATTTATAACTTCAATCAATGCTTTTAAAATATGCCTATCGTAATCTCAAGAAAAGACCTGTTTTAAACGGAATAAAAATCATTGGACTTTCTCTTGGGCTTTGCGGTGTTTTGTTCATTGCTCTTTTTGTAAAGAACGAATTAGGCTATGACAAGCAACATGAAAAAGCAAATCAAATATTTAGGTTTACGGTAACAACACCAAATGTATTTGAAAACAATCATTTCGCTCGATTTTACTCGGCAGAACTATTACCCGAACTAATAGCTCCAATACCAGAAATTGAAAATTTCGTTCGTCTGCAACCCATCCGAGGAAAGTTAATCCGTAACCAAGAACAGTATTTTAGCATTGAACAAGGATATGCCATTGACCAGAATTTCTTTGAGGTTTTTGATGTAAAACTCAACAACGGTAATATTTCACAAGCAATTAAGAACCCTGGTTCCGTTATTATTTCAAATGCATTAGCTAAGAAGGTTTTTGGTGATTCCGATGCTATTGGTCAAGTAATTTCATTACCAAAAGGTCACTTTAATGCTGCCAAAGCTGATTTTGAAGTAACCGGAGTAATGGAAAACATGCAGCAGCAAAGTCATTTTCATCCTGATATTTTGTTTCTCCCTGGAAAAAATAAGATTGAAGGTTGGGCATACCAATATGTGTTTTTAAATGGTAGTGCTGCTCCTAAAACCATCGCAAACAAACTAACTGAACAGCTCTCAGCTTTTTATACTCCCGAAGGGGCTGCCGTAAGGGCAAAAGTAGTGGCACATTTAACGAACATTACAGATATTCATTTGAATTCAGATTTGTTTCGAGAAATTGAACCTAATAGTTCTTGGTCAAATATTTGGGTTTTAGTTTTAGCCGGTGTCATCTTGTTGTTTATCTCACTTAGTAACTTCGCTAGCCTTAATTTGGGCATGGCTGGTTACCTTTCCACTTTCATAGCACTCAATCAAATTCTAGGATCATCAAAACGAATTATGGGTATTTATTTTATTCTTGAAAGTAGCATCATAATTCTTTTCACCATAGCATTAGTCTTATTTGGAATGTTGGAATTTAACACCCTAATTTTTGAGAGTTATCAATTAAATCTGCTCGAAGGCAATGGTTTATTTGTGGTAGCAACCATGTTGATTTGTTCACTGTTAATGCTAATAGCAGGGCTGCAACCCGTACTTAAAAATCGTTTTGAACATTTAACTTTAAATCAAACCCTCAAAAAAGCAGGTAAAGTTAAAGGCCATAAAGTACTCCTGGTCACGCAGTTTACATTGGCCATTGTGCTTTTAATTGGTGTTGTAGTTATTTCAAAACAAACCAACTATGGCCTAGATAATGCTATGGGGGCAAAAGAAAGTATTCTTTGTTTACCATTGGTCCATTCAGAAGTCCAAAAAGACTTTACTGTTTTTAAGGCTGAGCTTTTAAAAGAAAGTGCCATAAAGTCTGTCTCCGCAATGATGGATACCCCAGGAAGTGAAACTCACGATATGTTTGCTTATACTCTTGAAGATGCTCCCGAAAGCGAACCTGGAGCTAATGTAATTGGAGTTTTTGCAGCGGACTACTCCTTTGCCGATGTGTTCGGGTTAACTTTTTTAAGTGGAGAAAATTTTAAAAAAGATAATGCAGATGAAAACGGTAATGGAGAATACCTCATCAATGAAAGTGCTTTAAAACATTTAGGCTTTCAAGATGCCAATGCAATTGTCAACAAAGATTTTGCCCTAGTTTCTCCTGTTCCGGATGTTGATTTACCAAAGGGTAAAATTATTGGAGTAGTTGAAGATTTTCACTTATCAGGCCTGCAAAGTAAAGTAGAACCTTTGGTGTTATTTAAACGAGAAAATAGCTGGTTAAACAGTATCGTTGTCTCTTACAATTCTAACTCACAACAAGAGGCAGTAAACCGTATTGAAAGCATCTGGACTAAAATGTTTCCTGAATATCCTTTGGAATATGAACAAGTCAACACTATTTATGAGAATGTTTATAAAACCGAGTTACTTCAAAAAAGACTCATCTTATTATTTGCTTTAATTTCGATTTTCGTTTGCACTATGGGCGTTTTAGGCCTGTCTTTAATGGTTGCACAAAGTAGATATAAAGAAATTGGTATTCGTAAAGTAAATGGCGCCAGTAAAATAGAAATATTGAAGCTTCTGAATAGTAACTTTTTAAAATGGCTGCTTTTGGCGTTTATTTTGGCAATGCCATTAGCCTACTACGCCGTCACCTTTTGGCTAAAGGGTTTTGCCTATAAAATTTCATTAACTCCTTGGATGTTCCTTTTTTCTGGTGGATCAGTAATTTTAATGACGCTTTTGACCGTAAGTTGGCAAAGTTACAAAGCCGCTAATCAGAATCCCGTTAATAGTCTTCGCTCAGAATAAATAATAGTCATTTTGAAGTGTAAATATATTGTACAAAACATGTCCAAATATTTTACACTTTTATAAAATGTAATTTATGTAATTAACTGTTTATCTGATGGTTAAGTCTTTGGCATGAAAATCGATTTTATATTAATGTGAGCCATTAATATTTTAACAAACTCAATTTCATGTTTAAAAATTATTTCAAAATAGCCTGGCGCAACTTAATACGAAACAAGGGTTTTTCTTTCCTAAACATTGTTGGTCTATCAATTGGTTTAGCAGTGACGGGTTTGATATTGTTATGGGTCAATTTTGAACTAGGTTTTAACCAATTTCATGACAAAAAAGACCGGATTTACGAAGTTTACAATAAATACGAAGTAGATGGGGAAATTTGGACATGGAACTCAACCCCAAAGGTTATGGCTTCGGTCATCAAAAAGGACTATCCCGAAGTTGAGCATGTTTCTAGGTATTTCTACGAAAATATATTCTTGTTTTCAAAGGACGAGAAAAAAATAAAGGCTAATGGTACAATTGTAGATCCCAATTTTTTGAAAATCTTCAGCTTTCCGCTTAAAGAAGGAGATATAGAAACCGTTTTCGAAGATGTAAATTCCTTAGTAATTACTGAAGATTTTGCAAATAAAATGTTCGGAGATGAATCAGCTCTGGGTCAGGTCATAACCGTTGACAATACCGATAGTTTTAAAGTTACGGGAGTGTTGAAAAACCTCCCTGTTAACACAGAGTTTAATTTCGAGTATCTCATGCCCTGGTCCTATTTAAAGCAAAAAGGTTATGATGATAAAAATTGGAGCAATAATTCTATTGCAACATATGTCTTACTTCAAAAAGGAACTAACTATGATATTTTCTCAGAAAAAATAAAATCACTACGTGAATCTTATGATAAAGAAGCGCCTGAAATGGCGACTTTTTTGTACCCATATACGAGGTCTCACCTATATTCTGAATTTGAGAACGGTCAAGAAATCGGCGGACTTATTGACATCATTCGCTTATTTGGTATTATCGCACTAATAGTGTTAGTTATCGCCTGCATAAATTTCATGAACCTTAGCACAGCTCGAAGTGAAAAAAGAGCCAAAGAAGTCGGTGTTCGTAAAGTAGTCGGTGCACGTCAAAATGCGTTGATTTTTCAATTTTTAGGAGAATCAGTTTTAATTTCTTTTATAGCAGCAGTATTGGCTTTGATTATTGTTGTTATTGCCCTGCCTTCCTTTTCAGAACTTATAAATGAAAATCTTAGCATTAATTGGAAAAGTCCCTGGTTTTGGGGATTAGTTTTTGGTGCAATTCTAATTACTGGATTATTGGCAGGCAGCTATCCAGCACTGTATTTATCTGCATTCAAACCTTCATCTGTTTTAAAAGGCACTTTTAATAAAGTAAATACTTTAATTACACCAAGAAAAGTTTTGGTCATTGTTCAATTCTCTGTTGCTATTGTTCTAATTACAGCGACTATTGTTGTAAAAGAACAAATTAGTACAGTTCAAAATCGTAAACTCGGTTATAATAAAGAAAACCTAGTTTACATTCAAATGGAAGGTGATGTGGAAAAAAATTATGCTTCCATTAAATCCGAATTATTAGAAGGCGGTATTGCCACTTCAATTTCAAAAACTAATTCGCCAATCACCGAAAGTTGGAGTAATAGTTGGGATATTCAATGGAAAGGTAAAAGTGACGACAACAAAACCTTAGTCCATAGATTAGTGGCGGATGATGCTATCATCAGAACTATGGGTTTACAGCTAGTTGAAGGGCGGGATTTTGAATTAGATAAATATCCAACCGATTCCACGGCAATAATCCTCAACAAATCTGCTGTTAAACTTATGGGGTTTGAAGAACCCCTTGGACAAACCATAAAAGATAATGGTACTGATTGGCATGTTATAGGAGTTGTCGAAGATTTTGTTTTCAATTCACCATTCCAAAAAATAAGTCCTATGGTTATTGAAGGTGCAAGAGCTTGGTTTAATTTAATACATATTAAACTTGATTCACAAAATAGTACGTTTGATAACTTAAAATCTACTGAAGCTATATTTAAAAAGTACAACCCAAATTATCCTTTTAATTATGAGTTTGTTGATGAAGATTACGCACAAAAATTTGCTGATGAGCAACGAACAGAAAAATTAGCAAGCTTATTTACAATTCTAACCATTTTAATTTCTTGTTTAGGTCTATTTGGTTTAGCAAGTTATATGGCGCAAAATAGAATTAAGGAAATTGGTATTCGGAAAGTATTGGGTGCTTCAGCAACTGGAATAACTAAACTTTTATCCATTGATTTTTTAAAACTGGTTTTAGCCTCAATGCTTATCGCAATTCCGATTTCTTGGTATACTATGAACCAATGGTTACAAGACTTTGCTTACAAAATCAATCTCTCATGGTGGATGTTTGTTATAGCAGGGGTTTTGGCATTGGCCATTGCCTTTATTACAGTTAGTTATCAAGCCATTAAGGCTGCCAGATCTAATCCAGTAAAAAGTTTGCGCACAGAATAAATCATCAATCAAAAAACGAACAATCATGTTTAAAAATTATTTCAAAATCGCATTTAGAAGCCTTTGGAAGAACAAAAAATTTAGCGCGCTGAACATCTTCGGGCTAGCCATAGGCCTTACCTGTGCCTGTTTGATTTTACTCTGGGTAGAAGATGAAGTTAATTATGACGGTGTTTTTCCAAATCAAGACTTACTTTATTACGTGCCCACCAACCAAACTTTTGAAGGAGAAGTATATACTTATAACGTTACCCCTGGACCGCTTGCCAAAGATTTAAAAGAAGAAGTACCTGGAATTGCAAAATCTGCCGCAACATTTGGGGAAAAGATGTTGCTCACAAACGGGGAAACGGGAATAAACAGATTTGGAAGGTACGTGCAACCTGATTTTCTCGATATGTTCAGTTTAGAATTTTTGGAAGGAGAAAAGGACAAAGCGCTTTCAACCCCTGACGGAATTGTGTTGACACAGAAAACCGCAATAGCGCTTTTCGGCACCGATAAAAACGTCTTGAATAAAGTACTACAATTGAATAGTGAGTTTTCCTTTACCGTAACCGGTATCATTCAAGATTTGCCAAGTACGATTACCTATAAATTTGATTGGCTTATACCCTTTCAGCGTTTCCAATTGGGACAAGAAAATATGGCTTGGGCCGAACGATATGGTGGAAATTTTGCTGATACTTTCGTAGAACTTACTCCAAATACCGACTTTAAAACAGTAGATAGCAAGGTCAGGAAAATGATAGCTTCCAAAATAGAATATGAAACGGAAGTTCCAAATGAGGCATTTTTACATTCCATTAAGGATTGGCACCTACGTTCCGAGTTTAAAGAAGGGAAAATTGTTGGTGGCAAGATTACTTTGGTAAGGTCGCTGGCCTTCATCGCTTTGATTATTCTCGTAATTGCCTGTATCAATTTCATGAACCTCTCTACGGCGAGAAGTGGTAAGAGGGCCAATGAAGTTGGTGTGCGAAAAGTATTGGGGTCTAGTAAAAAAAGATTGATAGGTCAGTTTTTAACGGAGTCTATGATTTTAGCCGTTATGTCGGCGATATTAAGTGTTGTTCTTGTAGTGCTATTACTCCCGTACTTCAATACTCTAGTAGAAAAGCAGATAGCGCTTAAATTGGTTGACCCTACTCATGTTCTTTTTCTTTTGGGCATTACGTTGATTTCCGGTCTTTTAGCAGGCTGGTATCCCGCCCTGTACTTATCCTCTTTTAGACCTGCAGAGGTACTTAAAGGTACAGGCAAAAACCTAGGACACACAACAATAATTCGTAAAGGTTTAGTGGTTGCTCAATTTGCGGTTTCCATCATGTTCATCATTTGCAGTACAATCATCTATCAACAGATAGAACATGCAAGCACTCGGGATGTAGGTTATAGTAAAGGAACATTACTAAATCTACCTGTAAGCGGCAATATGATTGAGAAATTTAAACCCATTAAAGAAGAAATGATAGCATCAGGTCTAATAGATAATGTGGCGCTGACCAATGCAAACATGCTAACAGGGGGTTTTAATGGGCAAGGATATCGATGGCAAGGGGGTCAGAATAGCAAGAATGTATTAGTAAGATATAGGTTTGTTAGTCCAAACTTTTTTAGTACGGTAGGATTAAATTTACTTGAAGGTCGTAGCTTCAACAACGATGCTATGATAGACAGTACCAATGTTATAATAACCCAATCTTTTGCTAAATTGATGGGAGAAGATAGTGCTATCGGAAAAACTATTACGGACGAGGATATCAACTATAATGTAGTAGGTATAGTAAACGATTATGTGTATGGAGACGTATACGGTAATAACAATACAGGACCGGTTATTTTTTATAATTATTCGGACAATGCGAACACCATGTATGTGAACCTAAAAGCAAATGTGTCATCGGTGGATGCCTTGACCGTGGTGCAAAACGTACTTAAAAAGTACAATCCTACATTCCCATTTGAATACCAATTTGAAAATGATTTGTTCAATTCAAAATTTAAGAATGAGGCGCTTGTAGGCGATCTGGCCAAGATTTTTGCAGCATTGGCCATTATTATCTCTTGTTTGGGTCTATTTGGTTTGGCAGCTTATACCGCAGAACAACGCAAAAAAGAAATTGGCGTAAGAAAGGTATTGGGATCTAGTGTATCAGGCATTGTTCGATTGCTTTCAAAAGATTTTATGCGTCTGGTACTGATTGCCCTTTTTATTGCCATTCCTTTCGCATGGTGGTTTATGAATAAATGGTTGGAAAGTTTTGCCTATAAAATCACCATTGATTTATGGGTATTTGTAATTGCTGGAGTGGTGGCCATTAGTATCGCTTTGTTTACAGTAAGCTTTCAGGCTGTAAAAGCAGCAATGGTAAATCCGGTAAAAAGTTTGCGCACAGAATAAATCATCAATCAAAAAACGAACATCCATGATTAAAAATCATATTAAAATATCGCTTCGTAATCTTTGGAAAAACAAAACACTTTCCTTGTTAAATCTTGTTGGCTTAAGCATTGGTGTCTCAAGTGTGTTGACCCTATTGTTCTCGGTATATGCATATTATACAGCCGATAGTAGCATCCCCGAAAAAGATGATATTGTGTATTTAAAAACACAACTTAAAGATGGTAATTCGTATAGAGAGGTGCCTTATCCACTAATGGAGAAAGTGGTTGGTACTTCACCCGAAGTGCTTGCGGGAACACATTTGCATGGTTGGGGTAATATTTGGTTAGAAAACGGCGAAAAAGAGTTTCAAAACCGCACAGATTATGCTGATGCTGATTTCTTTAAAGTATTTAACCTCCCTTTAAAATACGGAAATAAAGAAACCGCTTTAAAAGAAAAATATTCTATCGTTCTTACCAATAAAGTAAGTCAACAGATGTTTGGTGATGAAAACCCTATTGGCAAAACTATAATAGGAGCTGACACTTTAAATTTAAAAGTTTCTGGTGTTCTCGAACCAATTAGTCCCTATTCTTCTTTTCGATTAGGTGTGGTTTTACCAAATACCTTATTAAAAGATAATCCTACTTTTAAAGCTCAAACTAATTGGGCAAATAGTTTTTCTCCTGTTTATTTTAAGCTTCGCCCAGATACCGATGTAACCGCACTTAAAAGTCGAATTGAACAACTGGTTAAAGAAAATTATACTGACCCATCTCTAATTGCTGGAATGGATGTAATGCCATACGCCGAAATGCGTACAGATATTATTCCAGTTGTTGACACAATTATTGGAGGTTCTATAGCCGCGTCATTGTTTGTTTTACTAATCATTCTGGTAAATCTATTAAACCTCAACACATCAACAATGTTTAAACGCACCAAAGATATTGCCGTGCGTAAAGTTCTAGGAAGCAATAAAAAAAGCATTATCATTCAATTTTGCGTTGAAAATGGAATTCTTGTTTTTATATCCCTGGTTATTTCTTCTATTCTTTTTCTACTGGTTAATTTACCAAGATTGAACGACACATTTGGCCCTGAGTTCGGCACTATTTCTTTTGACCTTTTTAAAGATTACCCAGTAGTTATTGGGATTGTTGGAGTGGGAATTTTAGCAACTTTAATGGTAGGTATACTCCCAACACTTCGATTTATAAAAATACCCGTATCTATAGGTATCAAAGGGAAAATAGACCAATTAAAAAGCAATTTCATTCTGAGAAACTCATTTATTATTTTACAATTTACAATTGCCATCTTATTCATCAGCATTGCCATTATCTTAAACCAACAAATTGGTTTTATGAAGAATGCTGATTTAGGATTTGAACGAAATAATATTTTAGTAGGTAATATTGATTTAGACTATAAAAATCTTGACGCTGCTACGTCAAAATTCAATGCACTTATAAATGACCTGGAAGCAAATCCGTATGTAAAAAACGTAGCAACTAGCGAATCAATTCCATCAGAATATTATTTTAATTACACCACATATTACGATGCGTCTCGAGATAAAGATGTACGAATTAGAAGGTCTTATGCCGACGATAGTTATTTAAAAACGCTCGAAATTCCTATTATAATGGGTAGAAATTTTGAAAGAAATCTGGATAATAATGAAGAACGACCAGTGATTATAAACGAGGCCACAATGAGAGCTTTTGGGTGGAATACTATTGAAGGTAAACGTTTAAAATATAAATTCGATGAAGGTTCAGGCTCCCCAATTGTTGGAGTGGTTAAAGACTTTCATTACCAAGATATGCAGAATGCTGTTGAACCTTTAGTACATATTTATCGTGATAAAAGTGCCCTCGATAGGCATCGATTCTTATCTGTTAGTGTCGTTGATGGTCAAGAAAAGCAAGTAGCGGCCAAAATCACAGCTGTCTTTAATATAATTTCGTCTAGAAGGGCATACGAGCAATCACGATTAGCCGATAAGGTGAGTGCTCAATATCAACTGATTGAAGGCATCTTAAAATCTGTCAATGTTACCGCCATTTTAACCATATTTATTTCATGCTTAGGTATGTTTGGTTTAATATCATTTATGGCCAAAAGAAAGGTTAAAGAAATTGGTATTCGAAAAGTGCTGGGGGCTGGAGTAACAAAAATTGTGATTCTATTGTCAAAAGACTATATCATTCTAGTGGGAATCGCCGCCGTTATAGCTTTCCCTATTGCTTGGTATGTTATGAACGCTTGGTTGGGCAGTTTTGCTTATAGTATATCAATTCAATGGTGGATGTTTGGTTTGGCTGGGATTGTCGCCCTTCTTATTACAGCATTCACCCTTGGTCTCCAAGCAATAAAATCAGCAGTTGCTAATCCAGTAAAAAGTTTGCGCACAGAATAAATCATCAATCAAAAAACGAACAATCATGTTTAAAAATCATATTAAAGTTGCTTGGAGAAGTTTAAGGCGACAACCCTTTTTTACTTTTTTAAATATTTTCGGACTAGCCACCGGCATGGCAGGGGTATTACTCATCTCTTTATATATCTATAATGAGTTAAGTCATGACAAAATGTTTGCTGATGCTGATCGCATTCATAGGATAAATGCTGATATAAAATTTGGTGGTGATGAAACCATATCTGGTGAAACTGCTGCCCCAATGGCAGCCGTATTAGAAAACGATTTTTCGCAAGTTGAAATCGCCACTAGAATTAGAAACCTTGGGAGCGTTCTTATAAGAAAAAGTACCACAAACAATAATATCAAGGAAATAAATACTGCCTATGCAGATGCAAATTTCTTTGATATGTTTGGTCTTGACTTATTGGTGGGGGATCCTAAAACTGCCTTAAAAGAACCTAATACTTTAATCCTAACAAAAACCGCAGCAGAAAAGCATTTTGGAGTCAATAATGCAGTTGGTCAAGAATTACTTCTTGATAATACCAATAATTATGTAGTTACAGGTGTAATTGATGATTTTCCCAAGAACTCGTTGTTGCGTGAGCATAGTGTTTTTATGGCAATGTCAGGTTATGAAGATGCCCAAGAAAGCGAATGGGGGAGTCATAATTACTTCACCTTTATTAAATTGATTCCAAGCGCAAGTGTTGAAGATTTTCAAGCGCCCCTTCAAGAAATTGTTGGAGATTACTTAATTCCTTGGGTTCAACAAATTTATCCTGGAATTACAGAAAAAAACTTTATTGCAAGCGGTAATTATGTGAATTATTATTCGATTCCGTTGACCGATATACATTTATACTCAGACGCTCAATTTGAATTAAGTGCTAACGGATCGATACAGAACATTTATATTCTTTCTTTTATCGGTCTATTCTTAATCCTATTGGCAAGTGTTAATTTCATGAATCTATCAACCGCCCAATCTTTGAAGAGAGCAAAAGAAGTAGGTATTCGGAAAACCCTTGGTTCAAATAAGGCCGGTTTGGTTAAGCAGTTCTTAACCGAATCTAGTCTATTATCATTTATTTCACTTTTAGTTGCTATCGGAATAGCCGTGGTGGTAATGCCTTTTTTTAATGACCTAGCAGGTACTGAAATTAGCCTCCCTTTTCTGAATCCTGTGTTTTGGCTCATTGTTCTTTTTGCAACTATTTTATTAAGCTTGTTTTCAGGATGGTACCCAGCTTTTTTTATGTCGCGTTTTATACCAGTTAAAGTTCTTAAAGGAATAGGTAAATCGAGTGTTGGTGGGGGTAATATTCGAAATTCCCTAGTCATTTTTCAATTTGCGATCTCAGTCTTCTTAATCGTAGGTACACTCGTTGTATTCAACCAACTGGAATATATCCAAAATAAGGAATTAGGTTTTTCAAAAGATCAAGTTTTAATCGTACAGGATTTCTATGGGGCTGGAACAAAAGGTGAGACAATTAAACAAGAGGTGAAAAAAATAGCCCAAGTAAAGAACACTTCAATAAGCAGTTTTTTGCCCACACCCTCATCAAGGTCTGATTATACTTATTTTAGAGAAGGCTTTACTAACCAAGAAGATGCGGTTAACATGCAGCGATGGCTTGTTGACTATGATTATTTAGAAACTTTAGATATTACGCTTAAGGCTGGTCGTAATTTTAGCCAAGAGCGAATGACCGATTCCACAGCCATAATCATAAATGAAACCGCGGTCTCTCTATTGGGAGTAAGTACTGAAGAGGCGCTTGGTTTAAGAGTTTCAAGTGATTTGGGAGACGAAAATGGAGAATATTTCACCATAATCGGTGTTGTAGACAACTTTCATTTTGAAACCTTACGAGATGATATTGGCGCGCTTGGTTTAAGATTAGGAACCTCAACTGGAAATATGGCCGTCAAAATAAGTGGAGGAGCTTTTTCTTCTACATTAACTGCAATTGAAGAAGTTTGGAATAAGAATATTCCTGAACAGCCTTTGATTTATAATTTTATGGAAGAATCCTTCAATGACACCTATCAAGCAGAACAGCGCCTTGGACGTATCTTTATGGTATTTACTATTCTATCCTTGTTCATTGCATGTTTAGGGTTATTTGGTCTAGCTGCGTTTAATGCAGAAAAGAGAACTAAAGAGATTGGTGTCAGAAAAGTATTAGGAGCAAGTGTTGGGCAAATATCATACCGCCTTACCTTAGATTTTCTAAAATTAGTTGGAATTTCAATCCTGATTTCTTTACCAATTGGGTGGTATGCAATGGAACAATGGTTACAAGATTTTTCATATAGAATAGAAATCAATTGGTGGATGTTGGCATTCGCAGGATTATTAACAATAACAATTGCAATCCTTACCGTTGGTTATCAAAGTATAAAAGCAGCTATTGCAAGTCCTGTAAAATCATTACAAGTAGAATAAATTAAATAATACTATGCTATTACAACTCAACAACATTTTCAAGTGGGTCAACTCAGGTGGACAACGCATTTTTTTATTAAAAGATATCAATCTGGAGGTTGAAGAAGGAGAATTTATTTCTGTAATGGGGCCTTCTGGTTCTGGAAAATCGACCTTATTGAATGTTATTGGTATGCTCGATACTTTTGACGAGGGAGAATACAATTTTTTACACGAATCTGTTCATACACTCAAAGAAAAGCACCGCTCTAATCTCTACAAAGAGTACATCGGGTTCGTGTTCCAATCTTATCATTTATTAGATGAATTGACCGTGCAAGAAAATCTTGAAATGCCCTTACTTTATAAAAAGTACAAAGGAAGTGAACGTAAAGCCATGGTTGCCGATATGCTTGACCGATTCAATATTGTTGGCAAAAAAGACCTATTTCCTGCGCAGTTAAGCGGTGGACAGCAGCAATTGGTTGGTGTAGCTAGGGCGCTTATTGCTAACCCAAAATTAATTTTGGCAGATGAACCAACTGGTAATCTAAACAGTCAACAAAGTGAGGAAATCATGGAGCTCTTTAAAAAACTAAACCAAGAAGATGGAGTTACCATAATTCAAGTAACCCATTCAGAAAATAACGCCGCCTATGGATCACGAATAATCAATTTATTGGATGGTCGAAAAGTATAGTTTATGAATTGCTAATCAGTATATCCTTCAGGGTGCATTTCATCAAAATCGGTGCTGTCTTGAAAAGCTTTTGCTAATAATAAAATACTAGCTTCATCGTATAAATTACCTACTAAAGTCATACTTGTAGGGTGTTTTTCTTTATCTAAGCCAGTTGGTATAGCAATTACCGGGTGACCAGTTAAATTAGTAATAATTAATTGCTTATTACCGAAAGTTGGAGAGATAAGTACATCATAATCCTTCATGATGGCTTGCATTTTCTCTATAAGTACCTGTCTTTGTCTATTAGCTTGAATGTACTCTACAGCAGGTATAAAGCGCGCTTGACGTAATGAGTTTGCTCTTGAACGTTGTGTTTGTTCTACCATCTTATCCACTTCTTTTGAACGAACTAAATCATCAAAAAAAGCCCCAGCTTCTGCTCTTAAAATAACATCAAAACTAGTATAAGGAACTTCTTTAGGTAACTCAACTTCATCTAGTCTTAGGCCCAAATCTCTAAATGTCTTCAAGGCCTTTTCAAGGTTATTCTTGCTAAGTGAAGTGTCTTTCTCAATATCTTTTTTTAAGTAAGCTATACGCAACGATTTATAATCCTTGTTAGGTTCAAATCCGTCCGGGTAATCAGTTGTCATTACATCTTTTGGATCCTTGCCTGCGATGATACTATATACTATGGCGCAATCTTCAGCACTTCTAGCCATCGGGCCCACTTTATCCATAGACCAGCTTAAACTCATAACGCCATGTCTACTGACTCTTCCGTAAGTTGGACGTAAACCGGTAATTCCGTTTCTATTACTAGGGGAAGTAATAGAGCCTAATGTTTCTGTTCCTAGTGCATAAGGCACCAAACCTGCTGAGGTTGCGGAGCCTGATCCTGCAGATGAGCCTGACGCACCTTGTTTAATATCCCAGGGGTTTTTTGTCTTTCCACCAAACCATACATCACCTCGGGCTAAAGACCCAGAAACTAGTTTGGCTATTAAAACACCACCAGCATCTTGTAGCTTTTGAACCACCGTTGCATTCATTTCAATTTGTTGGTCTTTATAGGGTTCTGCACCCCATGTGGTCTTGTAACCTTCAACAGCCATTAAGTCTTTTACTCCGTAAGGTATACCATGTAAAATCCCACGATAGTTTCCGGCTGCTAGTTCATCATCTAGAATTTTTGCTTGCTTCAAGGCCATTTCTTCTGTAATGGTAATAGTACATTCCAAAACCGGATTGTATTTTTTTATTCGAGCGATAAAAAACTCTGTCAATTCACGAGAACTAATTTTTTTGTTTTTAATAAGAGATGCTAGTTGAGGTATAGTGTAAAAAGCAAGGTCCCCATGATTTTTGGGGAGTTCAACTGCATTAGGAATTTTCCATTCTGGAAAACCGGTTTGTACCTTTGGTTTAAAATTTGAAGGTAATGGGTCGAACCTAACTGCTGGAATTACATTAATATCTAATGTGTATTTGCGAAGCGAATCAAATCCTTCCTTATTTCGTTTAAGATAAGGATACAAGGTGTCAATATATTTTTTATCAAAATCTAATCCTACCAGCTTCTGAGATCTCTTTACATCTTTTTTTGAAAATTCAGTTTTAGAGCTCGAACAAGATGAAATAATAAAGAAACTTAAAAGACTAAAGAATAATAGCTGATATCTTCTTTTTGCTGGTTGGTTCATATCTGTTGATTTTTTAAAAAGAATTCCATTTATGGTTTTGAATGGTTTCTATTTATCAATAAATTATCTCATGAAGATAGGTAAAAAGGGAAAGGGTAAGACACATTTACTACCTCGATAAAACAAAAAAAAATTTAAAGTAAGTCAGCCAATTGCTTGCCTACTGAGCTTCCTATAGCAATACCCATTCCACCCAAACGTACTCCACAAAGGACGTTGTTTGACAACTGTTTTACGATTGGTTTCTTTTGTTGACCAACACCCATAATCCCGCTCCATCCGTAATCTATTTCAAAATCGATATTAGGTAAAATCATTTGATGAAGAAGACGTTCTAACGATGTTTGAACAATCTCTGTTTGACCAAAGTCATCAGTTTTCTCTGATTGAAAATCAAGATTTCTTCCACCACCAAAGAGAATACGATTATCAATATTTCTGAAATAGTAGAAACCCTCATCAAAATGAAAAGTTCCCTTAATTTTCAAATTTTTTACGGGTTTTGTAATCAGTACTTGTGCTCTTGCAGGTTCCACTTGTTCCTTTAGCAATTTTGAAGCAAAACCATTAGTTGCAATTAGCAGCTTTTTGGTGTGAAACTCAAAGTCTGCTGTTTTTACAACTACACTATCGATTTTCTCTTCAAACTCTTCTACTTGTAATGAGTTCAAAATTGAAACTCCCTTTTTTTGAACAAGTGAAAGCAACGAGGTCATCATACAACCTGTATCAATTTGACCTTCTTCAGTATGTGTGATTATGTCTTGGTTGACCTTGTTAAAGCCATAAGTGTTCGATGTAATTTGAAAAACAGATTTTTTAAATACAGGTTTTAGAAGTTTATTAATATGGGAGATGGATGATTGACATTTTTCAAAAAGATGAAGGTCTTTGTTTAGAAAGAGTTCATGACCTCCAAGATTTTCATAACCAATATTCTTATCTCCTAAAGTGTTTCGTAACAATTGAATGCCAGTAAAGCGCTGCTGTGCTAATTGAATGACTTCTTGTTCTGTATGTGACTTTAAATCTGATAAAATCTCAGAGATACTTCCAAAACAAGCAAAACCAGCGTTTTTTGTGCTTGCTCCCTGAGGAAGAATACCTTTCTCAAGAATTAGAATTTTAGCTTTTGGAAAACGAATCTTAAGGTGTAAAGCACAATTTAAACCAACAATTCCACTGCCAACAACAGTAAAATCTACATTGGTTAACCATGATTTATTTTCCCAATAACTTAATTCCATAGCCAAAAAACCCCGATTAATCGGGGTTTATATTAGTAGTCGTATTTTTCATCCATTTGAAAGTCTTCCATAAACTTGGTAGTATAATTACCAGCCAAATAATCGGGGCTATCCATCAATTGTCTATGAAACGGTATTGTGGTTTTAACACCTTCAATAACAAATTCATCTAAAGCACGCCTCATTTTATTTATGGCCTCTTCACGGGTTTGTGCGGTTGTTATCAACTTAGCTACCATAGAGTCATAGTTTGGTGGAATTATATATCCTCCATAGACATGAGTATCTAATCGAATACCATGTCCACCTGGAGTATGTAAGGTTGTAATTTTTCCTGGTGATGGTCTAAAGTTGTTGTAAGGATCTTCCGCATTTATTCTGCACTCAATAGAATGTAATTTTGGGAAGTAATTTTTCCCAGAAATAGGCACTCCTCCCGCAACCAATATCTGCTCGCGAATCAAATCATAATCTACTACTTGTTCCGTTATCGGGTGCTCAACTTGAATACGTGTATTCATTTCCATGAAATAGAAATTTCGGTGTTTATCAACCAAAAATTCTACGGTACCAGCACCTTCATATTTAATATACTCTGCAGCTTTTACTGCGGCTTTACCCATATCATCCCTTAACTTATCAGTCATAAAAGGCGAAGGGGTTTCTTCGGTTAGTTTTTGATGCCTTCTTTGAACAGAACAATCGCGCTCTGAAAGGTGGCACGCTTTGCCATATTGATCACCAACAATTTGAATTTCTATATGACGTGGCTCTTCGATAAGCTTCTCCATGTACATGGCGCCGTTACCAAATGCAGCCGAAGCCTCTTGAACTGCACTATCATACAATTCTTCCATTTGGTCTTCGCTCCAAACCGCTCGCATGCCCTTACCACCACCTCCGGCGGTTGCTTTAATCATTACCGGATAGCCCATTTTTTTGGCTGTCTTTTTAGCATCAGCTACATTTTTCAACAAACCATCTGAACCAGGTACACAAGGAACGCCTGCTTTTTTCATGGTTTCTTTTGCTGTTGCCTTATCCCCCATTCTGTCTATTTGATCGCCGGAAGCACCAATAAACTTAATCTTATGTTCTGCACAGATTTTAGAGAACTTAGAATTCTCAGACAAGAAGCCGTAACCAGGGTGAATAGCATCAGCATTTGTTATTTCAGCGGCAGCAATAATATTAGGAATCTTTAAATAAGATTCGCTACTTGGTGCTGGACCTATACATACAGCCTCATCTGCAAAACGAACATGCAAACTTTCTTCATCGGCCTTAGAGTATACGGCCACAGTTTTAATGCCCATTTCTTTGCACGTTCGTATAACACGTAGTGCAATTTCACCTCTATTTGCAATTAATATTTTTTTAAACATGCTTTTCAGTTTAAGAGTTTATGGTTTAGCAGTTTATTGGTTTAAACACAAATGATTTAAACGTTAAAACTTTAAACTTCTAAACTTCTAATTTAAGATGGGTCAACCAAGAACAATGGTTGGTCAAATTCAACCGGAGAAGAATCATCTACTAAAATTTTAACAATTTTACCAGATACTTCAGATTCAATATCATTGAAAAGCTTCATGGCTTCAATAACACATAGAACATCTCCTTTATTAATGTCTTGTCCTACCTCAACAAAAGAAGGTTTGTCAGGAGAAGGTTTTCTATAAAAAGTACCAATGATTGGAGACTTGATAGTAATGTATTTTGAATCATCTTCAGCTGGAGCTGGAGCAGCCGGTGAAGCAGGTGCTTCGGCAGCCACTGGAGCAGGAGCAGCAGCCATAGGTGCTTGTGCCATTGGAATTTGCTGAACAATAGTGGTTTCTGGAGCAGTAGAAGAATCACCTGTTCTAATGGTAATTTTAATATCTTCCATTTCCAACTTCACTTCACTTGCGCCAGACTTGGCCACAAATTTTATCAAGCTTTGAATTTCTTTAATATCCATTGATTTTGATTTAGTTAGTTCTTATGAGTTATAGGCCCATTTCAAATAAATAGAACCCCAAGTGAATCCGCCACCAAAAGCAGCAAACACCAAATTATCTCCTTTTTTCAGTTGTTTCTCGTAATCGTATAATAACAAAGGTAATGTCGCTGATGTCGTATTCCCATAACGATGTATGTTCATCATTACCTTAGAATCTTCAACCCCCATGCGTCTTGCTGTTGCATCTATAATGCGTTTATTGGCTTGGTGAGGCACCAACCAATGTACATCATCATGAGAAAGCTTATTACGTTCCATTATCTTACCAGAAACATCAGCCATATTTGAAACGGCAAATTTAAAAACAGACTTCCCATCCTGATAAACATAATGTTGATTGTTTTTCACGGTATCTTCTGTAGCAGGTAAAATAGAACCACCTGCATCCATTTTTAGAAAATTTCTACCAATTCCATCAGAACGTAAATACTCATCTTGAAGTCCGAAACCTTCATTGTTGGGTTCAAACAAAGCCGCTCCTGCACCATCTCCGAAAATGATACAGGTAGCCCTATCGGTATAGTCAATAATTGACGACATTTTGTCCGCGCCGATTAACAGTACTTTTTTATAGCGCTCTGATTCTATATAACTAGCTGCGGTAGACATCCCGAACAAAAAACTTGAACATGCCGCCTGTAAATCATATGAAAAAGCATTAACTGCACCAATTTCAGATGCAACATAGGCAGCGGTTGAAGCTACCAGCATATCTGGTGTAGCAGTTGCTACTAAAACCAAATCAATTTCCTCTACATTAAGATTCTTCTTCGTAATAAGATCTTCAGCAGCCTTTATCGCCAAATAAGAAGTGCCTTGCCCTTCTTCTTTTAAAATTCTTCGTTCTTTTATTCCAGTCCTACTAGTTATCCATTCATCATTGGTTTCAACCATAGTTTCCAACAGTTGATTGGTCAAAATGAAGTCAGGCACATAACCTCCGACAGCTGTAATTGCTGCTGTTTTTTTATTCATGCGTTTGTCCGTTTTTGGTCAAAAAGATTGAAAAATGACTAAAAATCATCGAAAAATAGTCATTTTCTACGACTTTTTGCTGAAAAATCGCTTTTTTGAAAAAAAATCAAATTCATAAAAAAACTCCCGATTACGAAGAAGCGGGAGTCAATACTTTGATTTTTAAAAAGAAACTATGCAGCAGTCTCTTCTTCAGATGCGTCAACAAGAACTTGACCTCTGTAATATAATTTACCTTCATGCCAGTGAGCTCTGTGATACAAGTGCATTTCACCTGTTGTAGAATCCTTTGCGATAGTTGGCGCAACAGCTTTGTAATGCGTACGTCTTTTATCTCTTCTGGTTTTCGATATTTTTCTTTTAGGATGTGCCATTGTTACCTATTTATCCGTTAATAATTTTTTTAATCCATCCCATCTGGGATCTATATTGTTATTTTCTTCTTTTGTTTCTTTTAATTCCAACTCTTCAAGTTTGTCTAAGGCTTCAGATTGCAACGTTCCATCAAGTACACCGGGATGCACTCTTTTATGAGGGACAGCTAAAACCAACATTTCATACACGTATTGAGCAATATACAATTGGTACTCACCATGAGGAATAATTAAAATTTCATCATTCTCATCGTTATATTCTTCACCAAACTTTACAACCAACTGCAAATCTGACAAAATAACTTGGTCATAAGGCTCTCTTGTTAAATCGCAATCAACATTGACTGATCCCTTAGCCTTGAAGTCAAGTTCCATCATGGTGCTAGTCTTATTTAACTCAACTTCAACATCAATTAAAGTAGCGTTAAACTCTTGATAATCAAAAGATTCAAAGAACTTATTTTCAATCTTATACTCAAACTTATGCTTTCCTAATTTCAGTCCTGAAAAAGGAATAAAAAACTCCTTCAACTTCATCATGTAACTCGTATAGTTTGTGTACCAGCCGTTAAGGCGGGTGCAAAGATAGTATTTATTTGTAAAAACCCAATCTTTTGTCAAAAATAAAGGAAGAGCATTATGCTGATTTCCTTGGGTTTTGTCGTTTCAAGGGGTTTTTTGTTAATTCTAAGAATTCAGTTCTGTTTTTAAATACCTTGATAGCGCTAAAAACAGCCTCTTTAAAAGAACTTTCATCTGCTTTGCCCTGTCCTGCGATTTCATAGGCTGTTCCGTGGTCAGGAGATGTTCTTATCCCATTTAATCCTGCAGTAAAATTTACCCCTTTTCCGAAAGAAAGGGTTTTAAACGGAATTAAACCTTGATCATGATAAGCAGCTAAAATAGCATCAAAATTTTGATGCGAATTAGAGCCAAAAAAACTATCCGCAGAATAAGGCCCGTAAACCAAATCTCCTTTGTCAAAAAGTTCTTGTATTGCGGGTTTTAATATTTTTTCATCTTCTTGACCAATAGTACCGTTGTCTCCACTATGGGGATTAATGCCTAAAAGAGCAATCTTAGGTTTGCGAATACCAAAATCCATTTTCAAAGATTTTAACATCGTTTTTACCTTGTCTTTAATGAGTTTAGTTGTTATAGCTTGAGCTACATCTTTAACCGCGATATGATCCGTTAGCAAGCCAACTCGAAGCGTATCCGTAACCATAAACATTAGGCTCTCTCCTTCTAATTCTTGAGCAAGGAAATCAGTATGACCTGGAAACTTAAAATCTTCTGCTTGAATATTATTTTTATTAATGGGAGCCGTTACTAATACATCAATCTCTCCCTTTTTTAAAGATTCAACCGCTGCTCTTAACGATTTAATGGCATGCTTGCCTCCTTCTGGCGTAGCTTTTCCGAACTCTATTCTAGGAGATTCTTTCCAAATATTCACCACATTAATTTTGCCGTCTAATACCTTTTTTAATTCGTGAACTCCATGAAAATTGAGGTTTAAACCAAGTTGCTGCTTCTGAGTAGATACCGTTTTATTCGAAGCGAAGATTACTGGTGTGCAAAAGTCCAGCATTCTTTGATCTTCAAAAGTCTTTAAAGCTACCTCACAACCTATTCCATTTAAATCTCCTATCGAAATTCCTAACTTTATTTTCTTTCCTTCTGACTTAGAATCCATATTTGAATACCTATTTTTACATTACAAAGCTAGTTAAATTGAAAGAGACATGTTTACAGGCATCATTGAGACATTAGGTACCGTTTCAAATCTTGAAAAAGATGGTGGTAACCTTCATATTACAATATCATCGGCTATAACACAAGAGCTTAAAATAGACCAAAGTGTCGCTCATAATGGAGTATGTTTAACGGTAATTGCTATAGATGGCAACAATTATACAGTAACTGCTATTCAAGAAACGCTAGACAAAACAAGTATTGGTGAGCTCCTATTAAATGATCGTGTTAATCTTGAACGCGCTATGCTTTTGGGAACGCGATTAGATGGGCATTTAGTGCAGGGTCATGTGGACCAAACTGCATTTTGTACAAAGATTGAAGAGAAAGACGGTAGCTGGTTTTTTAGCTTTCAATATGATGCCGAGCTAAATAATGTCACCATTGAAAAAGGATCAATTACCATTGATGGAACAAGTTTAACCGTGGTAGATTCAGAACGAGACAGTTTTAGTGTTGCTATTATCCCTTATACCTTCGAACACACGCGTTTTAACACCTACAAAGTAGGAACAAAAGTGAATTTAGAGTTTGATGTGATTGGTAAGTATGTGGCTAAACTACTGCAGTCTCATTCTTAAATTTTTCTCTAAACCCGTGTCTATTCTTAAACTTTAATAAAAATCTTTCTTTTGTACAGGACATATGCCAAAAGACAATAGAAGGCTACAACACTTAGCCCATAAAGTAAAGAAGACGTTTCCATTGACATAAAGTCTTGCACATAAATATTTTGAAATAACCATCCATGTAATGAGGTGTCGCCAATTCTAATCTGACCCATGATTTTACTAATGAAGCTCGAAAGAAAATAAACTACGATGGCATTAGCCCCGGCATATCTGAAAATACTACCAAACTTAATCTTCTTAATATCCGTTAAATAATAGATTAGGGCAAGAATAATATTGGCCCAACCAGCCGTAACCATAACAAAACTACTTGTCCAAAGAGCCTTGTTAATCGGGAAAATTAAATCCCATAGATGACCAATTAATAGCAATGCTCCACCTAAGCCAAATAAAATAGTAGCCTTCTTTTTTTGCTTAGATAAAAGAATAAGCCCGGTGAATATTCCTAATAATGAACTTGCAATAGATGGGATTGTGCTTAAAAAGCCTTCAGGGTCATAATCAGTTTTGTAATTATGTGAACCAAAAATCTGAACATCTAACCAATTAGCTAGATTATTAGGAGCTCTATCCAAAGTTGATTCAATTCCGTTTACAGGTATTAGCGTCATTAACAACCAATAACCTACTAGAAAACCAACCGTGATACCAATTAAGGTTTTCCATTTAAAATTCAAAAATAATAGTGACGCAAAAAAGAAAACTAGACCAATACGCTGCAATACCCCTGGAAATCGAATGTTTGCAAACTCTTTAAAGAATGGAAAACTAATTGTGAAAGCGCCCAAAAACAGCCCCAATCCTATCAACTTTAGTGCGCGAATACTTATTTTTTTATAGGTGCCACTATTTGTTTGCTTGTATTGATAAGCAAAAACAATAGAAGTTCCGACAATGAACAAAAAGAAAGGAAACACCAAATCTGTTGGTGTGTACCCGTGCCATTTCGCATGTAATAAAGGTGGAAAAACATTAGACCATGTGCCTGGTGTGTTCACCAAGATCATTAAAACAATGGTCGCCCCTCTAAATATATCAACTGATTGAATCCTGTCTTTCATATCGTAGTATTTATAATATATGTTCTTTCATACCTTTCCAAACCTTCATCAGAGACAAGCCAGAGACCAAGGCTATACCAGTTCCAATTAATGCAGAAGTAGTTTCCCCATAAATCCAATACCCGGTGGCGAACATTGCTGAATAAACCAGAGTAACTCCTAAAAGCATCGCAGTTATTCCAGAAGGCACACTCCATTTTTCTTTCGTGTTTACAATTTCGATATTGTCCTTAGTAGCATTTGCAACGACTTTTGCCCATCCTGGCCCACCTGGTTGTATTTTTTTATAAAATGATTGCAAAGTTGCGTCTGATTCAGGTTTAGTCATTAAGGTAACTGCCACCCAAATAGCTGTCGTAACAACTACCACAAAAGGATAATTTGCCCATTCAGGTAATAAGCCAGTTGTAGGATTAAATAAGATTTCTCCTAAGTTTGTTTTTACCAATAGAATTGAAATAATACCAGAAACGAACATTGCAGTGATTTCACTCCAAGCATTGATGCGCCACCAAAACCATCTCAAAATAAAAACCAGTCCGGTCCCTGCTCCAAAAGTCACTAACAAGTCGAATACCTCAAAAGCATTTTGTAGGGTGAGAGCTAATAAGGCGCTCAATAACATTAAAACAACCGTAGAAATTCTGCCCACAGCGACCATTTCTTTTTCTGTAGCGTCAGGCTTAATCTGTTGCTTATAAAAATCAAAAACGATATACGAGGATCCCCAATTAAGCTGTGTAGAAATAGTACTCATATAAGCTGCAACTAGTGAAGCCAAAACAACCCCAAGCAACCCACTTGGTAATTTTGTAAGCATCGCTGAATACGCCAAATCATGTCCTAATTTATTGTCAGCCACATCAGGAAAAGCTTCTGCTATACTAGCAATGTCTGGGTATACCACCAAAGATGCTAGTGCAACTAAAATCCAGGGCCAAGGTCGCAAGGCATAATGCATAATATTAAAGAAGAATGTTGCTCCAATGGCGTGGTTTTCATCTTTAGCCGCTAACATTCGTTGCGCAATATAGCCTCCACCACCAGGCTCAGCTCCAGGATACCAAGAACTCCACCACTGCACCGCAATCGGTATTATAAACATGGTGACTAAAACACTTGTATTATCAAAATCAGGAAGTATATTCAGTTTGTCAGCAACATTTTCATGTGCAATTAAAGCTTCAATTCCACCAACTTCAGGTATGTTAACTAAATAAAAGGCGGCTCCTATTGCCCCTGCCATGGCAACAAAAAATAACAGAAAATCAGTATAAACAACTCCCTTAAAGCCACCTAATGCGCTAAAAACAACCGTAATTAAACCAGCTCCAACCACAGTCTCCCAAGGCTCTAAGCCTAGCATTATTCCTCCAATTTTTATAGCGGCTAAGGTCACAGAGGCCATAGTGATAATATTGAAAAGAGCGCCTAAGTAAATTGATCTGAATTTTCTTAAGAAACTGGCGGGTTTACCCCCATAGCGCATTTCATAAAATTCAAGGTCTGTTTTAACATTAGACTTGCGCCAAAGCTTGGCATAAACAAAAACGGTTAACATGCCTGTTAGTAAAAAACACCACCAAACCCAATTTCCAGATACCCCAGAAGTTCTAACAATATCCGTAACTAAATTAGGGGTGTCCGTTGAAAATGTAGTCGCCACCATTGACAAACCAAGGAGCCACCAGGGCATGGTTCTGCCAGAAAGGAAAAACTCCGAAGAGTTCTTACCTGATTTTTTTGAAACATAAATTCCGATTCCTAATACAAGAGAAAAGAATACAATTATAAAGCTGTAATCGAGCGTGCTGAGTTCCATAGTTGGTTATTGGTTGATTTTTAAAGATATAATTTTTTTATAACCAGTACTTTTTAGAGCATCATTATGCCATAATTCTAGCACTATTTGACAATTTTCAATAGAATTCTATTCTACATCTTGTCTAAATTTCATCTTATAATTATTCGCTTCTACTATTATCCTTTACTTTTAGCCCTATCATTTCATCATAATGTCTACAATTGATTTTGCTGAAGTATCTTCAGTAGGTTGGGTCTTTGCATGTACTGCTGCTTTTTTAATGGGTATTTCAAAAGCAGGGTTAAAAGGGCTTTCTATTTTTAATGTTACCCTCATGGCCTTAGCTTTTGGAGCAAAACAGTCTACTGGTTTTATTATACCGCTCTTACTAGTAGGAGACCTTTTTGCTGTTATTTATTATAACCGTCATACTAAATGGAATTATATTATAAAACTGCTTCCATGGATGATTATTGGTATTTTAATTGGTGTAATTGTTGGTAAAGATTTACCCGAGCATCAATTTAAAATAGCGATGGTAGCGCTCATTTTAATTAGCCTGACAATTATTGTTTATTGGGATAGACGAAAGTCTAAAAAGGTGCCGACACATTGGACGTTCGCCAGCAGTACTGGAGTTGTTGCAGGTATTTCAACTATGGTAGGTAATCTGGCTGGGGCCTTTACAAATCTTTTCTTTTTAGCCATACGATTACCAAAAAACGAGTTTGTAGGCACCGCTGCTTGGTTGTTTTTAATCACTAATCTTTTTAAACTGCCATTTCACCTTTTTGTTTGGAAAACCATATCCACCGAAACATTAGTAGTCAATTTAAAGTTGCTTCCTGCCATTTTTATCGGACTCTTTTTCGGGGTTAAATTAGTTAAAATGATTAACGAGAAACAATACCGCCGTTTCATTATCGCCGTGACCATAATTGGAGCAATCGCCATTTTATTTAGATAGATTCCACGTTTGTATTTTCTTATTTTTAATAAAATTGATTTTAAACTTATGGAAAAGAAAAGTTATAGTCCAATACAAGTCGCTTTAGAAAAAGATAAACGCTACGCCTGGTGTACTTGCAGCCATAGTAATAATCAGCCATTTTGTGATGGCTCTCATAGAGCCCACAATGCTACTCCATCAATGGGGTTTAGTGTTGAAGAAAATAAAGAGGCTTATTTATGTACTTGCAAGCGGACAAGTAATCCTCCTTACTGCGATGGCTCTCATAAGTAGCGGACTAAACTTTTTTTGTAATGTGTTGGTTAGCTGAAAATTGAAATTGTTAAGGGTTTGTTAATTTGTGTTAAAAGTGTTAACTTACACTCAGCCAATCCAACCAACCGCCATGAAAACTTCAGAAAAATTACTCTCAGCTAGAATTTTAACCATTTGTTTGACCATCAGTGTGTTGTTGATTGGTTTTGTAGCCTATGACGCATATGCTCTTGAAATTCAAGAAGAAGTAACTGAAGCTGTTTTAAACACTTTACCTGATTTAGACAATAGCTTGGCCAAACTTTAAGCCTATTCTAACAATTGGGGGCGTATGATATATTGATTACTCCCTTCATAAGCTTCTGCCAATAAATCTGAAATCCCTGAAATAAAGCTCGAATACGTGTTTTCGGTTATAGAACCAACTCGATTTAAATTAGCGACTCCTGGTCCTGTAATTCCAAAAGTGTGCATGCTGAATTTAACGGTGGCCTTTCCAAAAATTACGCTAGCGGTAATCTGTTGAGGAGTATCCAGTCTTGCCTTTTTTTTATGACTAGTAACCCTCATCATGAGTCGCGCTCCAATACCATACTTTTTTACTTTACCGTCGCAATCTAAAGAGCCTTTTTGCAAGTATTCAATTACTGTAATTCTTTCTTGTTTTTTTATATCAACATTAAAAAACCCAAGTAAACTTAAAGCTTTTTCATCTCCATCAAAAAAATCATAGGCATCTATAATAACTCCGTCTTTGAGGTCATGTATGCCAACCTCTGTTGGCAAAATACAATCAGTGATTTGTCTTATACTATTATAATCTAAATGTTTAGAGACGTTTGGACTTACTGCGGTCAATTTAAAAATGACGAAAAGTTGAAAAGTGAATAGGATAGTCTTCATACTTAGTTGATTTCCTATCAAACTAAACACAATTGACAAATCATCAAAGTGAAAATGAGTAAAGCCTTTAAAATGCTTAGGGAACGGGGCATTACCCCTATACTTGTTCTAAGACAAGGTGTTTTTTAAATTCTCAATGTCGCTAGTTGTCAATGGTTTGGTTACATATCCATTTATGAATTCGTAGGTTTTTGACAAGTTCAAATCTTCTGGAGCAATTGAAGAGGTTAAAATTTGAATATTTACCTTTTGTCTTATTTGAGCAGGAGCTGATTTTAATTCTTCCAACAATTCCCAACCATTCATTACTGGCATATTAATATCTAAAAGCAAAAGCTCCGGCAAAAGCTCAGCGGTCTCTACTAAATCAATAAGCTTTTCATAAACACTTAATCCATTTTCAAACTGAACAGTTTCATATTCTGGTAAGTTCAGACCCAATAGAACAGTGGCTGCTGTTCTAAAAATTTCATCATCATCTACTAAAAACAATTGCTTACTCATTATAATAATCGCTAAATATCCTTAGAAAAATAAAGATGAAATATACTCCCCTCATTCAGTTTACTTTCTACTTGGATTTTACCGTCCATGGCCTCCATATGGTTCTTTGTAATAAACAGACCTATGCCTTTAGCATCTTTATTATTGTGGAATGTCTTATACATGCCAAAAATCTTTGAGCCATTTTTATTTAAATCAATGCCGATGCCATTGTCAATAAATGATATCACCGTTTGATTGGGAAGAGCCTTTGCCTTTATTTCAATTTTAAGCTGTTTATTCGGTTTTCTATATTTAATACTATTAGTTAGTAAGTTCATAAAAACGCTTGTCAAATAAGGTTTGACAGCATTTACTTTTAAGTTATCATCAACCTTTAAATGAATTCTTGCAGAAGATTCTAAAACAAGACCATTAATACTATCTAAAACCTTATTAAAAATCTGTTTTACATTAATTTGATTGATTTCACGACTATCTGTGGCTTGAATTTTTACGATTTCATTTAATTGAACTATTGTTTCATCAAGCCTTTCTGAGGAGGTTTGAATCATCTCAATGAACTTTTTTTGTCTATCCGCGGGTAAGTTAGAATTTAACATTCCGGACAACATAGAGATATTGCTTGAATTGGACCTTAAATTATGAGAAACTATATTGGTAAAATCAAGAAGTCTTTGATTCTGTTTTTCGGTAACATTTAAAAGTTTACGAAGTCGGTCATCCCTTCTTTTTATTCTGGTGACATCTGTATTTGCACCAATTAGTCTGTAGGGTTCACCTTTTTTATTGTGAAAAACTTTCGCTTCTGCATGAATATAAGCGATAGTCCCGTCTTGTTTTATAATTCTAAACTCCGTGTCAAGCTCCATTTTACCTTTAATGGCCTGCTCAACTTCAAAAGCAGCTTTCTCTTTATCATCAGGGTGAATTGTGCGCTCCCAAGCATCGTAAACTCCCTCAAAAGCAGCTTTATTTACACCATATAAATCATACATGCGTTCATCCCAAAACAAGGTGTTTTCAATAATATTAAAATCCCATACCCCAACATTAGCACTATCTACGGCTGCTCTTAAGCGGTCATTTAGCTCATCATATTCGCCTCTTTGGCGTTTAGCTTCGTCAATATCTTGAAAAACTCCACTAAAGCCAATTGTTTTGCCGTTTAACCGTTCTGCATTACCAATTGCTCTCACCCACTTTTCATTGCCTTTTGCTGTTATAATAACAAGCTCTAAATCATAACCTTGGCCCGATTCTATACATTCAGATACCGCTTCTATTATTAAATCACGGCTTTTTCCTTCCTTATAAAAATTAATGCCTGTTTCTAAATCTGGAATGAAATTATTTGGAACCTCGTGTATTGCTTTTGTTTCTTCTGACCAATACAAAGAATTTTCTATCAAATTCACACTCCAACTTCCAATTTTAGCTATTTTTTTTGCTTTTTGATCAAGGTCATACTTTAGTTTTTCTCTAGAAATATCATGAAAACATATTTGAAAAAGGTTTTTATCGGTTACAATAGGAAATAAGCTAAGCTTAATCCACCTCAAACTCCCATCTTTTGAAATGACCTCATAAACCTCTGAAAACTGCTCCTTATTTTTAATCTTATTTTTAAAATTCAAGGTTAAATCTCCAAGTAAGTCATGAATAGAATTAATTTGAACATCAGAACGATGTTCAAAAAAGGTATTAATCACTTTTGATGAAGTAATAATTTTTCCTTTTTCTTCTATTATAAGTAAAGGAATGGGTGAATTCTCTAAAGAAAAAAGGGTTTTGGTTTGCACTTAAAGATTGGTTTAAATAGAAAACGTAGGAATTTTCTTATTATTTCAATTACATGAACTTATTGAACATGTTTAAATTTCTTAATTCTAAACCCCTATCTGATAAAGCATTAATAAAATCACTTATACCAACAGGGATTCACTAATATGTTTTAAATCTGCCGAAGTAATTGGTTTTCTTATATACCCTTTTATAAAATCGTAAGTCTTCGAAAGGTTCATGTCTTGTGGTGCAATTGAAGATGTTGAGATATGAATTTGCACCTGGTTTTTAATGCGTCCTTTATGGTTCTTAAGCTCTTCTAGTAGCTCCCAGCCGTTCATAACAGGCATATTAATGTCCAAAAGCATAATCTGAGGTAGGCTGCTTTGGGTAGTTTCAATTTCTAATAATCTTTCATAAACTTCTAGACCGTTTTCAAAATGAATAATTTCAAAATCAGGAAAGTGTGTAGAAATCAGAATTTCTGCAGCCGTTCTAAAAATTTCATCGTCATCTACCAAAAAAATCTGTTTCGACCTCATATGAACTTATTATTTACCATTGTGTTTTGAATAGCAGTCTTAAAATTGAAATTACTGCTAATCTTATTTAACCCCTCTCTTATAGAATATGTTGTTTTTGACAATAATGATTGGGACGAGTATCTAATTAATTTTAAAAGCGAGAGGGGTCGCTCTTGAGCTAAAATGAAATACTAACATAATTTCTATTTTGTTTAATAGTCTTGCTATCGTTTTTGAGATATAATTAATTATTAAATAGGTGTAAATATACTCAACATAAAACTTGAAACGTCATTTTTAGGAGTTAAATTGTATTTTATAAGCTTTAATTGTTTAAAAATGCGTTTTAAACACTTCGTGTTTTTTTGTGATATTCTTTAAAAAGTTAAACAAAAAGAGGTTTTATAAAGTTTATTTATAAAATGAAGTGGTTCTAAAACAACTATTGTTTGGCTTAATTAATAACTAAGGCAAAAGTAATAGCCCCATTTTACGCATAAAAATAGCCTTAGCAACTGCTAAGGCTATTTAGGATAATAATGTGGTCCCACCTGGGCTCGAACCAGGGACCAACTGATTATGAGTCAGCTACTCTAACCAACTGAGCTATAGGACCCGATTTGGAAATTCCAAATCTCAAAATATCAATTCAGATAAAAAATCAGAATTACTATTTAAGGTGCGCAAAATTAGGATATATTTTTTAAGGGAACAAAGTTTCTTTACCCTAGTTGCTTGACTTTTGTTTAATCCTTGAATTTCAGCTTGAGGCTTCTTGGCATAGTTCTACCAAAACACTGTTAGTCTCTTTAGGATGCAAAAAAGCAACTATTTTATTATCCGCTCCATTTTTTGGGAACCCAGGCAAAATCTTAAACCCTTCTTGTTTTAATCGTTCTATTTCTTTCTCTAAATCTCCTACAGCAAATGCAATATGGTGCACACCTTCGCCTTTCTTGTCTAAAAAATTGGCTATTGGGCTTTCATCGTTAATCGCTTCTAGTAATTCAATTTTGTTTGGGCCCGATTTAAAAAAAGAAGTTCGAACGCCTTCCGAAGCAACTTCTTCTGTTTTGTACGACGGTACTCCAAGTAGTTTTTCAAAAAGCGCATTCGAGACGGCTAAGTCTTTAACAGCAATACCTATATGTTCGATTTTGTCCATAACATTCTAAATCAGAATAAGCTTTAATGCTAATTACAGCATCTAAAGTTAGCAAATCATGAGCTTCGTAAGTATTTGCCTTATTTTTGTATAGAATTAATGGATTATGGAAACACAGCGTCAGAAGAAAATAGCAGGTATTATTCAACAAGACATGGCCGAGGTTTTGCAGCGAGCGGCAACAGACGGGGGATTAAAAGGCACCCTAATCTCAGTATCTAAAGTCTATGTGACTTCTGACCTTTCAATTGCTAAAATATATGTTAGTATTTTCCCAAACGACAAGGCATCAGAACTATTAGAAGGCATGAAGTCTAATGAACCTCTTATCAAGCATGAATTGGCACAACGCACTAGAAATCAATTGCGAAGAGTTCCTCACCTGAATTTCTATATAGATGATTCTTTAGATTATATTGATGGAATTGAAAAATCATTAAAAGGTGATGAAAACCCGATTGAAAACAGAGATTTATTGCCTAAAAGAAAGAAATCATAGCCTTTGAATTTTCCACTTTACATCGCTAAGCGGTATATACGCTCAAAGAGCAATCAAAGTGCTGTAAACATTATTAACTTTATTACCTTTTTAGTTATTGTAATTGGCTCTGCTGCCTTATTTATTGTGCTTTCTGCCTTTGCAGGGTTAAAAACCTTTAGCCTGCAGTTTTCTAACACCTTTGACCCAGACCTAAAGGCAATTGCAACTACCGGAAAGTTTTTTTCTCTTCATGAAGATGATGCAAAAAAGCTATCGGAAATAAATGGTATTGCCAATTATTCTAAAGAAATTGAAGAGCGAGTTTATTTAAGTTTTAAAGAAAAAAATCACATAGCTTATATCAAAGGCGTTGGAGAAAACTATCGAAGTGTTACAGGACTTGACAGTACCTTATATTATGGGAATTGGAGTGATAATGCATTAAGTGTTGTTGCCGGTAGGGGCGTCGTAAATAGGTTGGGGATCGTAACCAATTCTAGAGATGCTTTAAAGGTTATTACCCTTAAACCTGGTAAGAGCTCCTTAACTGCTGATATGCTCAGTTCAAAATCAGCGTACAATCAATTATCCGTTAACGTGAGTGGTGTGTATGCCATTGAAGAAAGTCTTGATAATAAATATATTATTGCCGAATTACCCTTGGTTCAGGCATTTTTAGAAAAAAACAGCACACAAATCTCTGCCCTAGGTTTTAAACTATCTAAGAACAGTAATGAAGAAGAAGTGAGAGCTGCTGTAAATTCGGTCCTTGGAGATAAAGTTATTGTTTTGAATCGAAGAGAGCTTAATAGTACTCTTTATCGCATGCTTAATACCGAGAATATGGCTACTTATCTAATTTTCACACTTGTTTTAATTATTGCGCTTTTTAACGTGGTTGGAGCCATCATTATGATGATTTTAGATAAACAACAAAATTTAAAAACATTATATTCATTAGGCACGACCTTAAAAGAACTGCGGCGAATTTATTTTGTTCAAGGTGTTTTGGTTACTACTCTTGGAGGGTTGATGGGTGTGATCTTAGGTTCTCTGCTTATAGGTTCTCAAATAGCCTTTGAATGGTTAATGATTACGCCTTCATTGCCTTACCCTGTTGAATATAACATTATGAACGTGCTAGTAGTTTTAGCAACGATTATTATTCTCGGCCTGCTATCCTCAAAAATAGCAAGTAGCAGAATATCTAAGGAACTTATAGCAAATTAAGATTCGTCTAGACAGCAATAAACAACCTTATGTAGCAAATTGAAAATCTCCGAATATTTCAAGCACCTCATCAAAAGCAGCAAAAACATCTTCTGATTCATCACTGGTAACCATCTTCATACGGTATGGCTTAAAATTTGGTACCCCTTTAAAGTAATTCGTGTAGTGTCGGCGTGTTTCAAAAACACCAAGTTTTTCGCCTTTCCAATCAATAGACATTTGTAAATGTCTTCTCGCAGCTTCAACGCGCTCAACCATGGTAGGGGGGTCAGCATGTGTTCCTGTTTCAAAAAAGTGTTTTACTTCTTTAAAAAACCAAGGATAGCCAATACTAGCACGGCCAATCATTGCGCCATCTAGCCCATATTCATCTCGCATTTTCACTGCGGCTTCTGGCGAATCAACATCGCCATTGCCAAAAACAGGAATATGCATTCTTTGATTATTCTTTACTTTGGCGATTGGTTCCCAATTAGCATTGCCTTTATACATTTGCGCTCTAGTTCTACCATGAATAGCAATAGCTTGGCAACCTACATCTTGTAATCTTTCGGCAACCTCGACAATTTTAATAGAACTTTCATCCCAGCCCAAACGAGTCTTAACCGTTACCGGTAATTTAGTGTGTTCAACCATAGCTTTAGTCAAAGACACCATTAAGTCAATATCTTTTAAAATGCCCGCACCGGCTCCTTTAGAAACTACTTTCTTTACGGGGCACCCAAAATTAATATCGATAATATCGGGCCTAGATTTTTCAACAATCTCAACAGACTGTAACATCGAATCTAAATTGGCGCCAAATATTTGAATGCCTACTGGGCGTTCTTTTTCGTAAATATCTAACTTCATAACACTCTTAGCTGCGTCACGAATAAGCCCTTCCGAAGAAATAAATTCTGTATAAACAACGTCTGCACCTTGCTCCTTACACAAGGCGCGAAAAGGTGGGTCGCTTACGTCTTCCATCGGTGCTAATAGCAATGGAAAATCTGGTAGTTGTATGTCTCCTATTTTAGGCAATTTCTTTTTTTAAGGATTGCAAAAATACATTAAAACTCGATACTTCTCAAAATGAGCCAATTAGGTTTAAAATTTAACTTGAGCAGCTATTTTTTTGCCTTTTCTTTCAACAATAACATTTGCAGTATCACCTTCTTCAAAAGCTGAAAGAGCGCGCATATAGCTCATCATGTCGGTAACGGTGCTATCTCCCAATTGTACAACCACATCACCTTTCAATAGCCCAGCAATAGCAGCCGGCCTTTCTTCACTAACGCCATCAATTCTCATTCCTTGACCATCAAAGAGATAATCAGGCATAACACCCAATCCTACTTTAAAACGAGGTACTTCTTCGCTTTCATTTTTTGTTTTTCTGAAGGTTAGTTTTTTGGTATCGTCTAATTCTGCAATCACAGTTAGAACATAATCGCCAATCATTTCCATTCCTTTATAATTCAATTTCTCAAAATCGTCAGATGGTTTGTGATAATCTTCATGCTGACCAGTAAAAAAATGTAAGACGGGAATCTCTTGCAAATAAAAAGAGGTATGGTCGCTCGGACCAACTCCTGATTCGCTCAACACCAATTTAAAACCTGGATTATTAGCATTTAACACTTGACTCCAAATTGGCGTTGTACCCGTTCCGCTAATCGCTAGAGTTTTATCTTTTCTAAGTCTTCCAACCATATCCATATTAATCATATAATTGGCTTTTTCTAAATCTATGGTAGGGTTTTTACAAAAATAGTTGCTGCCTAATAGGCCCATCTCCTCACCTGAAAAGGCCATAAATAAGTAATTACTGCCTGGCAAACTGTCTTTTAATTTTTCTGCTAATTTCAGCATGACTCCAACTCCACTTGCGTTGTCATCTGCACCATTATGTATGGCTTCGCCTTCAGCATAAAGAGAACCTTCTCCACCCATACCAAGGTGGTCATAATGGGCGCCAATTATGGCGGTTTTATTTGCGCCATTATCAATGTAACCTATTACGTTAGTCCCCGTGATAGTTCCATCGCCAGAAACAAACTCTGCCTCAGAATGAGGGTCTTTTTTTGGTTTGAATGTAAATGTTTGAAAATAGGTGCCTGCATTTCCTCTCGGAGACAATCCGATTGACTCCATCCTATTCTTTAAATATTGAGCCGCTTGAAGTTCTTGAGGTGTTCCAGTTTCACGGCCAGCAAGGCTATCATTTGCTAGAAAAGCAATGTCTTCTTTTAAAGATACTTTTTTCTGAACCTCTTGCTTGCATGACGCCAAACAAATAAAAAACACAACTAAAACAAAGAAAATACCCTTCATAGCTTTTATTTTTACCAAAAATACATCAAATGAGAAATTTTCTTGCTTTCATTTTTATAATGATAATGGTAAGTTGTAAGACTGAAACCAAAAAAAAAGTATTAAAAGATGAGCAGGCGACCTCACTTATGGCTGGCAGCGATACTTTAATATACCCTGAAGAGAAGCATTTTAAAAGTATTCGACAAATTACTTTTGGCGGAGATAATGCGGAGGCTTATTGGAGTTGGGATGATAAGCAGATGATTTTTCAATCCAATAATGAAGCCTGGGGAATGGAATGTGATCAAATGTTTTTAATGCGAATTGAAGAAAATTTCAAAGATAAGAAGCCTCCTATGGTTAGTACAGGTTTTGGGCGTACCACTTGTGCTTATTTTTTACCTGATAATAAACATTACGTATATGGTTCAACGCATTTAGTTGATAAAGAATGCCCGGAAGTTCCTCTTAGAAAAAATGGTAATTATGTATGGCCGGTGTACGACTCTTTTGACATATTTGTTGCGGATTTAGAAGGAAATATAACAGCTCAATTAACCAATGAAAAGGGGTACGATGCCGAAGCAACAGTTTCACCAAAAGGGGATAAAATAGTCTTTACCTCTGATAGAAGTGGTGATTTAGAATTATATACGATGAATTTAGATGGTTCTGATGTATTGCAAATTACAGATGAGCTTGGTTATGATGGGGGTGCTTTTTTCTCTCCAGATGGCTCAAAATTAATATTCAGAGCTTCGCGACCAAAAACTCCAGAGGCGATTAAAAAATATAAAAACTTACTTGCAGAGGGTTTGGTTGAACCTACAGAAATGGAGCTGTTTATTTGCAACGCAGACGGCTCTGATTTAAAGCAATTAACTTTTTTAGGCAATGCCAACTGGAGCCCTTTCTTTCATCCTTCAGGCGAAAAAATACTATTCTCTAGCAATTTTGAGGCTGAAAAAGGCTTTCCTTTTAATCTATATTTTATTGATATTGATGGTAAAAACCTTGAACGTGTAACTCATGGAGAAACCTTTGACGCTTTTCCTGTTTTTTCAAATGATGGTAAGTACCTAGCTTTTTCCAGCAACAGAAATAATGGTGGTACTAGAGATACCAATCTTTTTATTGCGGAATGGCAAGATTAATCTTCTTTTGACAGTCGATCACGTTCTTTCTTATCAATTCCTTTTTGGTTGTCTTCTAGACGGAAGTTTCCAAAATTATACGTGAAGCCAATCTTAACAAACTGAGTTTCTGGTTGTACAAAATAAAAGTTGTCTTGGTTTAAATATCTAGACCTCAATATTGAATTTACATCTCCCAACAAATCTTGGGCGGTAATAGAAATAACAGCCTTATTATTCCAAAGCGATTTTCTTAACCCGACTGATAAATCAGTATATGGATCTTGAATATAAGAGCCAAACAAGTAATTCGACATGTGGCTAAATGTTACCTCACCACTAAGTGTTCCGTCCGCAGAAAGTGTTAAATAATTAGCAAAATACACAAAATAACCATTTACCTGATTGGTAAACTCTTGATTGTCACTTTCTTCAGCCAAAAACGTTTCATCTTCATGAAAGAGAGATATATAAGCATACAAAAACCAAGGGTTGGAAATGCTCTTACTCACCGTAAAATCTAATCCATAAGATGTACTTCCCAACACATTTTGTCTTGACGCTCTCAAAACCTGGGTCTCATTATCTTGAAACACTAACTTCCTACTTATAAAATTTCCATTATCTCGATAGTACAAATCAAAAAAGTATTCACTGTTGAGTGTATAATTGAAATTGAAATTATTAGAAAAGCTTGGCACTAAATTGGCATTACCCTCAAAGAAGTCATTTTCATTTGAGAAATAACGGAAAGGGTTTAAATCATTATACCTTGGACGTTCGACTTTTCTGCCATAATCAATAGCAAAACTATGGTTGTCTGATGGTGCATATAAAAAATATACCGAGGGAAAAGGCTCGAAAAACTCCTGTTTGTTAATTTCGCCTAATACCAACGAATTGCCCACAGCATTGGTGTACTCTCCTCTTAAGCCCAATTTCATAGATAACTTTTCCCAACTTTTCACAAAACTCAAATAAGCAGCATAAATTTCTTCATCGTACAGGAAATCATCTGATAGCCCTTCATTTATACTATCATCACTTCCTGAAAAATTGGAATAATTAATTGTGCTTTGAGAATCAACATTTGAATATTTTATTCCTGATTCAAAGGAAGCGCTTCCCAAAGGGGATGCAAAGTCAAGTTGGCCTGTGAAAATATCTACATTTTGCAAAGCGTTAGTTTGAAAACCAAAATCTCTTAAGAACACTCCGGAAGGATTAAAATAATTAGAGAAAATACTTTGTTGTAGGTCTTCATTGAACCTAGTGTAATGGCTATTTAAGTTAAGTGAGGCTCCTGGTTTTTTAAGTTTATGTACGTAAGAAACATCAAAAGCTAAATTGGTATTCCCTTCTTCTGTGTTACTGTTGGTGGTAAAAGTAGAGTCTATTTGACTTTGGGTATTGGCAATTGAAGCAAAAAGGTTGTTATTTCTTTCTTGGTTATTGTTGAAAATAAGATTTGAAGCAATATCTAACGTGTTTCTTTCGTCAAATTCATAATCCAAATTGACATTAACATTATGAGCATCAGAGCGAGACACCTCTTCTTCATTTGTAGACCATATGGAATTTATAATATTAGCAGTGTCAAAAAAATTGATTCCTTTTTGTTCCCGAAAATTGTCTTTTCTAGGATTATAGGAGTAATTAGCAAAGACATTTAATTTTTCAGTTTTATAATATTGACTTGTACCAATACTATACTTTGGATAAATGGACTGTGTATATGTTCCATTCACACTACCTTTATAACCAGGCACTATATTTTTACTGGTTACAATATTTAGAATTGCCCCAGATTCGGCATCATATCTTGCAGGTGGATTTGGAATAACCTCAACAGATTTAATATTAACCCCAGATAAACCTTCAAGTAAGTCTCTAACTTCTTGACCACTTAATTGCACTTTTCGATCGTTGATATAAACATTTGCGTTTTGTCCTCTTATCTGTAAATCTTCTTGGTTAACAATAACCCCCGGGGTTCCTTTCAAAATATCCCAAGAACTACCTTGTGAAACAACTGTGTTTTCTACTAGAAACACCAGTCTGTCTGCTAATCTTTCTACTGTTGGTCTTCTGGCCGTAACTACCACTTCGTCAAGAGTTTCTGCCTCCGTTGGAATTACTAAGGCGCCTAGTTTTACGGTTTGCTGAATATCAAGGGCTAGTGGTTTTGACCCTCTTCCGATATAGCTCGCTTGCAGTAAATAAAGGTCAGGGAATACCTCTTCCAATATAAAATACCCATTATCATCAGCTGATGTTCCTTTAACAAATGTAGAGTCTTTAGAACTCAACAATAATATATTTGCAAAAGGTATGATATCGTTGTCGCCATTAACAACCTTTCCTGATATCTCAAAGGTTTGTGAAAAAATGCTTCCGCAAAGGAAAAACACCATAAAAATGGTTAGCAGTAAGTTCTTCATTTAACGTTTGGGTTCTAAGTCAAAGCTAAGAAAATAATTTAGACCTGGCTTTTGTATTTCTTTAGGCAACATCGCAAAAGAACTATATTTGCAGTCTCTATGAAGAAGATTAGAAATTTTTGCATTATTGCCCATATTGATCACGGCAAAAGTACATTGGCTGATAGGTTATTAGATTTTACTGGTTCCGTTACTGATCGTGAAAAGCAAGACCAGTTGCTTGATAGTATGGATTTAGAACGTGAACGAGGCATTACTATAAAAAGTCATGCTATTCAAATGGAATATGAATATCAAGGCGATACCTATATTTTAAACCTCATCGACACCCCAGGACATGTCGATTTTTCATACGAAGTTTCTAGGTCTATCGCTGCTTGCGAAGGCGCGCTTTTAGTTGTAGATGCCGCCCAAAGCATTCAAGCACAGACCATTTCAAATTTATATTTAGCCCTTGAAAACGATTTAGAAATCATTCCTGTTCTGAATAAGGTGGACCTGCCAAGCGCAAGTCCTGAAGAGGTGACGGATGATATTGTAGATTTATTGGGCTGTGATGCCGAAGAAGTTATTCCTGCAAGTGCAAAAACGGGGATAGGAATCGAGGCTATTCTTAACGCTGTAATTGAAAGAATTCCAGCTCCTAAAGGCAATATTGATGAGTCTTTACAAGCTTTAGTTTTTGACTCCGTATACAACCCCTTTCGAGGTGTAGAGACCTATTTTAGAGTTATTAATGGTGAAATCAAAAAAGGTCAAAAAATTAAGTTTGTTGCTACTGATAAAAGTTATTTTGCTGATGAGATTGGTACGCTTAAATTAACCCAACACCCGAAGAAAATTATTTCGGCTGGTGATGTAGGTTATTTGATTACTGGGATTAAAGATGCTCGTGAAGTAAAGGTGGGCGACACCATAACCGATTCTGCACATCCGACGAAAAATGCAATCGCCGGTTTTGAAGATGTAAAGCCTATGGTTTTTGCTGGTATTTATCCTGTAGACACCGAAGATTTTGAAGAACTACGATCTTCAATGGAAAAATTACAATTGAATGATGCTTCCTTGGTTTTCGTGCCTGAAAGCAGTGCTGCTTTAGGTTTTGGGTTCCGTTGTGGGTTCTTAGGAATGCTTCATATGGAAATCATTCAAGAGCGTTTAGAGCGTGAGTTTAACATGACGGTAATTACCACTGTTCCAAACGTTAGCTACCATGCGTTTACCAGAAAGGATCCTGAAACACCTGTAATTGTAAACAATCCTAGCGATTTGCCCGATCCTTCAACAATTGATCGTGTTGAAGAGCCTTATATAAAGGCAACTATCATCACAAAATCAGACTTTGTAGGTAATGTTATGTCATTATGTATTGATAAAAGAGGACAAATCACCAATCAAACCTATTTGACAACTGAGCGTGTTGAACTAAGTTTTGACATGCCTTTGGCTGAGATTGTTTTTGATTTTTATGATCGTTTGAAAACAGTTTCAAAAGGTTATGCTTCATTTGATTATGCTCCGATTGGTATGCGAACTTCTAAATTAGTTCGTGTTGATATTCTTTTAAACGCTCAACCGGTTGATGCGCTATCAGCACTAATTCACGCCGATAATGCCATGCATATTGGTAAGAAAATGTGTGAAAAATTAAAAGAGCTCATCCCAAGACAGCAATTTGATATTCCTATTCAAGCTGCAATTGGTGCCAAAATCATTTCAAGAGAAACTACTAAAGCGCTTCGAAAAGATGTAACAGCAAAGTGTTACGGAGGTGATATTTCTCGTAAAAGAAAGCTTTTAGAAAAGCAAAAGAAAGGTAAAAAACGGATGCGTCAAGTGGGTAATGTTGAGGTGCCTCAAGAAGCTTTTATGGCTGTTCTGAAATTAAACGATTAGTTGTCTTCAGCAACAAAATCAAATACCTTACCCAAGTAAACTAATTTATAACCTTCTTGCACATCATAATTCTCTTTGCCAAAAGCCGAGATAATTTTTAAATCCCCATTGGTGTCTTTTAGAAATAATGGAATGATGTCGTTGTCAGCTTTTGTAATTTCTAATAGTCCAGAATAGTGGTTTTTATCCGTCAATTCAATTTCATTAATGGTTGGATATTTACGGGCAGCATCTGTCAATTTAATAAAGTCATCTGTATGAGAAAATAATCCTTCTTCAGGGTTGTTCTCTGGGTCATTCATTTCATCTGTATTGACCAAACGGAAAGCCCCATTCTCGCCAAATTGCTTTTTGAACTTATCAATAGCAAATTTATTGATGTCTGAATTGCCCGTCAACGCCATTAAAAAACCCATATCATTCAATTCAATATTATCAGTTAATGAATCTGAAAATATGTTGGCGGTCATTGCTTCAATTCCTAAGGCCTTGGCTTTATTCACATTCGATTGGTTGTTGTCAATTAAAACTACATGTCTGCTGTTTTTCCTTAAATAACTACCAATCAATCGAGATACTTTTGAAGCGCCAATAATTAATATTCCCTCAGACTTTGTTAGAAACACTCCCACAATTTTTGCAAACATTCTCGCGGTAGTTGCATTTAAAAGAACCGTTCCGAGCACAATCATAAAAACCAATGGCGTTATATACTCAGCTCCAGGTTCTCCTTTTGCTAATAATTTTGACCCAAAAAGGGAGGCAATCCCAGCAGCCACAATACCTCTTGGACCCACCCAGCCGATAAACATTTTTTCATTAAGCTTTAGCGCCGAACCATTAGTGCTTAGAAACACTCCTAAAGGCCTTATAATAAAAACAACAATTGCAAATAATGCAGCTGTTTTCCAATTCATCAACAACTCTAAATCGCTAATATTAATGTTTGCTGCTAGTAAAATGAACAGAATAGAAATTAAAAGAACACTCAAAGATTCTTTAAAATATAACAGTTCTTTAAGGTTGGGCAGGTTCATGTTTCCTAAAACCATCCCCATAACAACAACAGCTAGAAGACCTGATTCATGTGCAAAAACATCAGACTCCACAAAAACTAATAATACCACTGATAAGGACACCACATTCATTAAATAATGTGGTATTAAGTTCTTCTTAATTGCAAATGCCAAAGCATGAGCAAAGGTGAAACCAAAGGTGGTTCCAAACAATAATATTTTACCAAATTCTATTAAAGCTGTTTGCGTATAGCCGCTTCCTTCACCAACACTAATAAATTCAAAAACCAAAACCGCTACCAAAGCACCTATTGGGTCAATCAAAATCCCTTCCCATTTCAAAACCGTCGAAATATCTTTTTTAAGGGGAATGTTTCTTAAAATTGGTGTTATTACAGTTGGGCCTGTGACTATAATTAAAGCAGAAAAAAGAAAAGAGATTTGCCAAGACAATCCAAAAATATAATGGGCCGCAACGCCTGCACCTAGAAAAGTTACCAAAGAGCCAAGGGTAATTAATTTGGTGATTACTGGACCAACATTTTTAATCTCAGACCGCTTTAAGGTAAGGCCTCCCTCAAAAAGAATAATGCTGATGGCAAGTGACACAAAATAATACAGCCCTTCCCCTGGGAATAAGCCTTTTGTTCCGTTCCAAATTGGTTCAATTAGTTTAGCCCCATCTTCTGTGTAAAGCGTGGCAATTGGCCCAACTAAAAGGCCTATTAAAATAAGAGGTAATATCGCTGGAAGTTTTAATCGCCAAGCTACCCATTGGGCAATGATTCCTAAAATTATTATTCCGGCTAGTTCTAACATTATCAATATGTTTTAGCAAACTCTTTTGGGTTGACCTTAAAGAGTTAGAAATGAAACTACTTGCTGATATTGTTAAACTTGAGTGCTCAGCTAAGTGAATTATGAAGTAAAAATAAGCATTTAAAGTATGTAGAAATAACGTGTTTAATTTAAAACCTAATGGTCTCTCATTGTCAAACGCAACACTGAACAGGCTGATTTTTCAGTAAACTTATCTTTACCAGTACCAAAAAGAACACTTATCCAATTGTCTTTTTGGGGTGTCCCTAAAATCAATAGGTCAAAGCTGGCTGAGGCCTTTGAAATAGCTCCAATAGAATCGTTATCTCTTTGAACGATTACCATACTTGAGGTGTCCACTTTTTTCAATAATTTTTTTGAATGAGCCTCCATATTATTTATGGTGTCCCAATCTGTTTTCTCTGGAACGACATGTAATAGTGTTAAAGATGCATTATAGAATGAGCATATTCTATCTGCTACAGCAATAAAGTTTTTGTCTTTTCTACCAGGCCTTAAGGCTAGCAAAACTTTGCCGATATAGCGCACGCCGTCGTCTTTAAAAAGGGCAAAATCTGAATTGATATGAGTTAGCAACCACCCTATAGGATTACTAACTAATATACCACTATGTGCTCGACCATTCCAACCCATCACTAACCAATCGCAATGCGTTTGGTTACTTAATTCATGGATGGTGTCTGAAATTTCATGGGTTACTGCCGCTTCAAAATCTACTTGTATGTCTTGTGAGGTAGCCAACCTATTTACCCTTCGTTCAAGAGAAGCTATCCTTGGGTTTTCTTCAACCATTGCGTCCAAAAAGGTTTGATTAGGAACTTCTGTAACGTTTACAACTTGAATTTTTTCACGTTTATTAATGGCTGCTGCGATTTCTACCAGCATTTCAGGCGAACGTTCATTCCCTAAAAGAGGAACCACAACTCCGGCATTAGAGGCCAATTCGCCATCTAAGTTTTGTAGGCTTTGGTTCTGGTTATTTCGATAGGTAATTTTTGTGTTACGCTTTCTTTTATAAAGCAAATACAACGCTGGTCTATGACCGTATTTTCTAAGAATTCCTGTTCGAGTGGCATTCTTCCCAAAAAAGAAATAGATCACAAAACCTAAAAGAAATATTCCTAAAATAGCCAACATCGGCCCTACTCCAAGAAAAACTAATAAAGCTATTCCGCTAAAAATGCCAAACAATTGAACTAAAGGATATAATGGCGAACGATATGGAGGGTTATACCATTGCGCTGAAGTCTCTCTTAAAACGATAACACAGGCATTGACCAAAATAAACATCATCACCATAAAGGCACTTGCTAATTTGGCTATTTTTTCCACATCAAGAAATAGAATAACCAAAGCCATTAAAAAACAAGTCATCAAAATAGTAACAACCGGGGTTAAAAATTTGCTGTGGATTTTACCCATGAAATCAGGTAACAATTTATCAATTGCCATAGCAAAAGGAAACCTTGATGCTGCCAAAACGCCAGAGTTCGCCATAGAGATTAGGGTGATGACCCCAACCAAAGCAGCAACATAACCGACAATATTGCCGCCTAATAGTTTTGAAATCGTATAAATTGGCTTGATGTCCGTTTGAAGTTGTTCTAGAGGCAAATTACCCACTAAAACAAAAGCCACAGAAACATAAATTATCGTCATAATAAACAATGAAAGAATCATCGCTCTTGGAAGGTTTGTTCCTGGGTTTTTAATTTCTCCTGCAATGGCCGCGACTTTGGTTACTCCAGCATAAGAAATATAAACAAAGGCCACTGTTGAAAAAAGGCCCATTTTGCCTTTAAGTAAAAAAGGGTCTAATAAAGCTGATGAGGTGCTGGGCAAACCAAACAACAGAATTAGAGCAAGGGTTGTCAAACTTATACTAACGATAAATATTTGAACTTTTCCCACCTTTTTTACACCCATGATGTTCAAAAACAAAATCAGCACCAAAAAAAGAACTGCTATATATTTTGTTAGTCCTGGGTCAATGTTAATTAGAATAGACAGGTAAGCGCCAAAACCAACTAAGGCAAACGCGCTTTTAAAAAGCAAAGAAAGCCACAATCCAAAACCTGCAATAGTTCCAAACAATGGGCCAAAAGCTCTTTCAATATAAACATAGGTTCCGCCGGAAGAGGGCATAGCTGTTGCCAATTCTGACTTAGATAATGCCGCCGGAAGAATACAAATAGCCGCAATCAGATAGGCCATCCAAATTGAAGACCCTGTTTTTGCAGCAGCCAAGCCTGGCAAAACAAAAATACCGCTCCCTAGCATGCCTCCAATACTAATAGCAATAACTGAGGTTAAAGATAGGCTTCGTTCTAGTTTTTTCAATTCGATGTGGTCTAAGCTCTAAAAATACCTTTTTATTTCAGAAAACCTAAATGGGTTTCTTTTAGCCTGTCAACAAAGTCCTTTTCTGTTAAAAAACATGCAATAAAAAGGTGTTTATAAGCTATTTACCTTAGGGTTTTCTTATTTTGGGCGTCATTTTAGTTTTTAAATGACATTATACCCCGTTGAAACCGGAAATTTTAAGTTGGATGGTGGCGCTATGTTTGGCGTTGTTCCAAAAACAATTTGGTCAAGAACCAATCCTGCTGATGGCAATAATTTAATTGATATCGCTGCTCGAAGCCTTTTAATTGAAGACGGAGACAGATTAATTCTTATTGACACTGGTATAGGCAATAAACAATCTGATAAATTTTTCAGCTACTATCATCAATGGGGTAATCATAACCTTGATAATTCTTTAGAAAAGCTTGGTTTTCATAAAGATGATATTACTGATGTTTTTATGACACATTTACATTTTGACCATTGTGGTGGTAGTGTACAATGGAATAAGAACAAGACGGGCTATGAGCCTGCTTTTAAAAATGCTGCCTTTTGGACAAACGAAGACCACTGGCGTTGGGCTACGGAACCAAACCCTAGAGAAAAAGCTTCTTTTTTAAAAGAAAACCTTTTGCCCATGGAGGCTGCGGGTCAATTAAAATTTATCAGCAGACCTACTCCTTTAGATGGTCAAAGTTTTGTGAAAAATTCAGAGTTAGGATTTGATATCTTATGCATTGACGGACATACTGAAAAGCAAATGATTCCACATATAAACTATAAAGGCAAAACCTTGGTTTTTATGGCTGACCTTATGCCAACTGTTGGCCATATTCCTTTGCCTTATGTTACCGGTTATGATACAAGGCCATTGCTCAGCATGGACGAAAAAGCAACGTTTAGTAAACAAGCGGTAGAAAAAGATTTTGTTCTTTTTTTCGAACACGATGCGCATAATGAACTTTGTACCTTAAAAAACACAGAAAAAGGAGTGCGTTTAAACGAATTGTTCTCCTTTAAAGAAATATTCCATTAACAATAAAGTTATTTTTCAAAACACTTTCTTATGACAACTACCTATTCAAAACCATTTTTAACGTTAGCTACCGCGGGGCTTCTTTTAGTAGGCTGTGGTACTACCGGTTTAGTTTCTACCCCTGTTGAAAATATTGATACTATTCCCCTTAAAATAGCTGAACTTTCAGAGAATCAGAAACAGACTTGGGGACATGCCGATTTAGTGTTGGATACAATACCAGGAATGAGTGTTGATAAGGCTTATGTAGAGCTTATTGGCAACAAAAAAGGAGAAACAGTAGTGGTCGCTGTTTTAGATTCTGGAATGGATTTAGACCATGAAGATCTCGATGGTGTTCTTTGGACAAATAAAAAAGAAAAGGCGGGTAATGGAAAAGATGATGATGGTAATGGTTATATCGATGATATTCACGGTTATAATTTTTTAGGAGATTCGTACAACGAACAATTAGAACATGCACGAATGCTGCGTTTAAATATTGGTAGCGCTGCTGATAGAGCAAAGGCTCAAATTGAGTTAGATAAAGAATACCCAAAAGCATTACAAAACAAGCAACAATATGATCAAATATTTCAAGCGGTGACCAATGCCGATGCTGCGGTAAAAGAAGAGTTAGGCAAAGACTCTTATACAAAAGAAGAGTTGTTGGCTATGAAGCCAACTACCGAACAACTGCAACAAAGCGTTTCTATTTTAACTCAAATGTACCAATACGCTGATTCTATTGATGAAGTAATTTCGGAGTTAACAGAGGGTATTACCTATTTTACGGAAAGAGTAAATTACAACTTGAATAAAGATTTTGACGGTCGCGGAGTTGTGGGTGATAGTCCTTATGATTTTAATAGTCGAGGTTATGGAGATGGCAACCCGAAAAACCGGGTTGAAGACGAAAGTCATGGCACACACGTAGCTGGTATTATAGCTGCAGAACGCAATAATGGAAAAGGCGTTAATGGGGTTGCTAATAATGTGAAGTTAATGAGTATTCGTGCTGTGCCTAATGGCGATGAATATGATAAAGATATTGCCTTAGGTATCCGTTACGCTGTTGACAACGGTGCAAAAATCATCAATTGTAGTTTCGGAAAGTCATTTTCACCAAATGCAGAATGGGTATATGAGGCTATTGAATACGCTGCGTCAAAAGATGTGCTCATAGTGCATGCTGCCGGAAATGACGGCAATGATTTGGATGACGCTTCTAATTCAAATTTCCCAAATGACCACAAATACAAAGGAACTGAGATTTCTGACAATATGATTACCGTAGGAGCTTTAGCGCCTTCTTATGGTTCTAAAATGGTTGCCACTTTTTCAAATTACGGGAGCACTAATGTAGATGTATTCGCTCCTGGTGATGATATTTATTCCACTATGCCGAATAACACCTATGAGTTTCAAGGCGGAACTTCAATGGCAGCTCCTGCGGTTGCCGGGGTAGCTGCATTGATTCGTTCATACTATCCATCGTTATCCGCATCACAAGTAAAAAACGTATTGATGCAATCGGGTCTACCTTCCAAAGCTTCCGTTATACTTTCTGGAGAGCCTGCCAATTCAAAACCTTTCTCTCAAGTCTCTAAATCGGGGAAAATGGTTAATGCTTACAATGCTTTACTTTTGGCAGAGAATATTTCAAAAGGGAAAGCAACACTTGATTATAATGCAGAAAAATGATAAAACTAGCTAAGAAAATTGTTTTTGCCCTTCTTTGTGGGCTCACGACTTTAATCGCTCAAAACAAAACCTCATATTGGCAACAACATGTAGATTATACCATGGATGTCAACATGGATGTAGAAACGTATCAATACACTGGGACACAAAAATTAGTGTATTCAAATAATTCTCCAGAAGCCCTAAACAGGGTTTATTACCATTTGTATTTTAATGCTTTTCAGCCTGGCAGTGAAATGGATGCTCGATTACAAGACATACAAGATGGTGATAAGCGAATGTTAAATGAAGGCAAAAGCCGAATAGCCACACTTTCAGAAACTGAAATGGGCTATTTACATGTTACCTCTCTAAAACAAGATGGCGCCAAAGTTTCATTCAATGAGGAAGGAACAGTGCTTGTGGTTGATTTGGCAAAACCAATACCTTCTGGTGAAACCACCACTTTTGAAATGGAGTTTAAAGGACAAGTGCCTTTACAAATTCGCAGGTCTGGTCGTAACAGCAAAGACGGAGTTGCGCTTTCTATGAGTCAATGGTATCCAAAATTAGCAGAATATGATTTTGAAGGTTGGCATGCTGATCCTTACATAGCACGTGAATTTCATGGGGTTTGGGGAGATTTTGATGTTAAGTTAACTCTAGATAAAACCTATACTGTTGGCGGAACCGGTTACTTACAAAACCCAAACGAAATTGGTCATGGTTACGAAACCCCGGGCACTAAAGTGAAGACCAAAGGCAAAACCTTAACCTGGCATTTTAAAGCCCCAATGGTTCATGATTTTATGTGGGCAGCTGACCCTGAATATGTACATGATACCCTACAGATGGAAAATGGCCCTATGCTTCATTTTCTTTATAAGAATGATGAAAAATATAAAGATACATGGGAAAAGGTTCAGCCCTTAACAGCAGATGCCATGGATTTTTTTAATAAAAACATTGGCCCATACCCTTACAAGCAATACTCTGTAATTCAAGGGGGTGATGGCGGAATGGAATATGCTATGTCAACTTTGATTACAGGTGGAGACAAACCCGGAAGTGTTATCGGAACCATGATTCATGAGCTAGCACATTCATGGTTTCAACACGTATTAGCAACCAATGAAGCCAAACACGAGTGGATGGATGAAGGTTTTACTTCATTCATAAGCGCCTTGTGTAAAAATGCAATTCTTGAGAAAAAATCAGAAAATCCTTTTGAACGTTCTTACGGTGGTTATTACTACTTAGTTAAATCAGGAAAAGAACAGTCTCAAGCGACACATGCTGACCGATATGATTCTAATATGCCTTATAGTATTGCCGCTTACAGCAAGGGGGCTATATTTCTTTCGCAACTTGGCTATATTATAGGTCAAGACAAGTTGATGGAAACCATAAGAAAATACTACGAAGACTTTAAGTTTAAGCACCCAGTACCCAATGACATTAAGCGAACAGCTGAAAAGGTTTCGGGCTTAGAGTTAGATTGGTATTTAATGGATTGGACACAAACTACCAATACCATTGATTATGGAATAAAAGAAGTGGTTGCTGAGGGTGATAAAACTAAAATAGTTCTTGAGCGTATCGGATTAATGCCCATGCCTTTAGATATTCTAGTGGTTGACGCTGATGGTAATCAAGAAACTTATTATGTGCCGCTAAGAATGATGAGGGGGGAAAAAGAAAACCCATATACCAATCTAAAAAGAACTATTGCTGATGATTGGGCCTGGGCATACCCAACGTATGAACTAATAATTGATATGCCTATTGCAGAGATTGCGGGTGTTTTGGTTGACCCTTCAAAATTAATGGCCGATGTCAATCAGGAGAACAACAGCTATCAACCAGAGTAATAGTATATTAATTTAAATTATGAAATCCGTTGTGCAACGATGTACAGCGGATTTTTTACTTTTATCCTATGGATTATTCCTTCCCAAAAAGAGAAAAACTTAAAAGCAAAAAGGCGATAGACCTATTATTTGCAGAAGGAAAACACCTTAATAATTTTCCCTTAAAACTAATTTATTTAGAAGGCAAAAAGGAGCCTAAAGTTCCATTTAAAACAATGGTTGTGGCGCCAAAAAAAAGTTTTAAAAGTGCAGTAAAGCGCAATCGAATAAAACGATTGCTCCGCGAATCTTTTCGGCTCAACAAGCATTTAGTTTTTAACAACATTGAGGGAAATTATACGTTCGCTATTTTATATCTTGGTAAAGAAATGCCTGAATATCATTTTATAGATGAGAAAATGAAAGGGCTTCTTGACAAATTCCTTAAAAAAATCGCTCATGAAAAAGCTCCGTAAAAAACACCTTTTAATTCCGGTTTTAGCATTCGCTATACTCTTTACTACAACGAGTTTTAAAAGTGATTTTTTTGAAATTGCTAAACAAATAGAAATATTTACAACGCTCTTTAAAGAGCTCAATATGAACTATGTCGATGAAACCAACCCTGCTGAGTTGATGGATTCTGCCATAAAAAACATGTTGAACGAATTAGACCCCTATACCCGCTTTTTAAACGAGCAAGATGTTGAAGGTTTTAAAATTAGAAATGCTGGTGAGTACTCTGGTATTGGTGCCTTAGTTCGTTCTTATGATGATAAATTACTGATTGTTGAGCCCTACAAAGACTATCCGGCAGATAAAGCTGGTCTTAAAGCCGGAGATGAAATCATTCAAATTGGAGATATAATGGTTTCCGATTTTGATGATAATGCGAGTGAATTATTGAAGGGAGCCAATAACACGGAAGTTACTATAAAATTTAATAGACAGGGCGAAACCAAAACAGCGGCGATTAAAAGAGAAGGTGTGGAAGTCGATGCTGTACCATATTACCATATGGTTGGTGAGAAAACTGGATATATTGTGCTGTCAAGATTTAATCGAAAAGCATCAAGCCAAACCAAATCAGCCATGCAAGATTTGAAAGGTCAAGGAGCAGAACGTTTGATTTTAGATTTACGTGGTAACCCGGGAGGGTTGTTGTCTGAAGCGATTAATGTTACCAATTTGTTTGTTCCTAAAGGAGAACTTATTGTAACCACCAAATCAAAGGTTAAAAAATTCAACCAAGAATATAAGACCAAAAATCAGCCTGAAGATTTAGAAATTCCTTTGGTGGTTTTAGTTAATGGAAGTAGTGCCTCAGCTAGTGAAATAGTTTCTGGCGGCCTGCAAGACTTAGACCGCGCTGTGGTTATGGGTGCTCGTAGTTTTGGAAAAGGATTGGTTCAACGGCCTTTAAAGTTAACTTATGGCACACAGCTCAAAGTAACTATTTCAAGATATTTTACTCCTTCTGGAAGGTGTATTCAGTCTTTAGATTACTGGAATCGAGACAGTGAAGGAAATGCTGTTCGCAATAGTGAATTCAAAGAATTTAAAACAAGAAATGGAAGAATTGTTGAAGATGGTGGAGGAGTCATGCCTGATGTTGAAATTGCGTCTACAAAATCAAATGCGCTAACCGATGCGCTTGTGCAAAATAATGTCATTTTTGATTTTGCAACCGATTTTTATTATAATAACACATTTGACTCTACTGTTGATTTCTCTTTTTCATCTAGTGACTATAATGCATTTAAGAGTTTTACAAACGGGAAAGACTTCTCATTTAAAACAGAAACAGAAAAACTGTTAGAAGAAGCGTTAAATAAAGATGATAGCTTGTTGGGTGCTGATGTTCAAAATAAATATAAAGACCTGCTTTTAGCAGTAAATAGAGGTAAGATAGCCGCTTTAGATTCTTATGAAACTGAAATTTCAAAAAAACTAGAAGATGAGATTATCAAACGATATTTCTATAGAGACGGGCTTTATGATTATAACCTAACGCATGACGATGCTATTTTAACTGCGGTTGAGTTGCTTTCTAATTCGAATAAATACAATAGTATTTTAAAGTAGTATTCTTTCTATTTTTAAAGCATGCATAAATTAAAAGTCTGTGAGCTATTCGCAGGGGTTGGTGGTTTTCGTCTAGGGCTTGAAAATAACGGTGCTTACGAAGTGGTTTGGAGCAACCAATGGGAGCCCTCTACAAAGGCCCAACACGCATCTATGGTTTATGTGGCGAGATTTGGTGCTAAAAATCATTCTAACGAAGACATTGAAAAGGTTTCAACAATATCAATACCCGACCATGACGTTTTAGTTGGTGGCTTTCCTTGTCAAGATTATTCAGTGGCCACTACATTAAAAAACTCTAAAGGGCTTATTGGTAAAAAGGGGGTGCTTTGGTGGTCTATCCATCGCATCTTAAAAGAAAAAAAGAACAAGCCTAAATACTTGGTTTTTGAAAATGTCGACCGCCTATTAAAATCTCCTTCAACGCAACGAGGGCGTGATTTTGCGATAATGCTCAGCTGTTTAAATCAGTTGGGCTATGCCATAGAATGGAGGGTAATCAATGCCGCTGAATATGGTATGCCACAACGAAGAAGACGTGTGTTTTTTGTCGGAATTCATGAGTCTTCTACCCTATACGAAGACTTGAAAGAACAGAGTGCCGAAAATTACCTGCTGCACAAAGGAGTGCTTGCAGAGGCTTTTCCTGCACATCTGGCCGATAAAAAACACAACACCTTTACCATTGAAAATGATGTAGTCAAACTATCTGAAAACTTTAATGAAAATGATAAGCTTTCTCCGTTCTTGAATAGCGGGTTCTGTTTTCAAGGCAAAGTATTTTCTACTAAAGTATCGCCTACTTACTATGGCCATCACACAACGCTCTTCAATATTCTTCAAAAAGGAAAAATAGCCCCAGAATACTATATTTCTGAAGACGATTTGCCCAAGTGGGAATATTTAAAAGGTTCTAAAAAAGAAGTCCGAACCACCAAAGACGGATTTCAATATAATTACGCCGAAGGCGCTATGGTTTTTCCTGATGCTTTAAACAATGCCTCTAGAACTATTATAACAGGTGAAGGGGGTAAGTCGCCTTCAAGGTTTAAACATGTAGTACAAACACCTAAAGGCCTGCGCAGGTTAACTCCTATTGAATTGGAACGTCTTAACATGTTTCCTGACGACCACACAAAACTTGAAGGAGTTACGGACGCCAAACGTGCTTTTTTTATGGGGAATGCACTTGTTGTTGGTGTGGTTGAAAAAATCGGTAATGCCTTACTAAATAAAATCAATTCTCAATGAACAAAAAAAGTTCATTCAAAACAGATTTAGCTAAAGAACGAAAGCTGACCCCCCTCTTAGACTCTTACTATTCCCTACACCTAAAAAATTATAGTTTTGAGCGCGTTTCTTCTTTAAAAGAACAGCTTGAGGGTGTTGACGTCAACTTCATCCACAAAACAAATTCAACACTTTTTCATGTAGACGAAAAAGCACAATTAGACTATATTAATGACGATTTGCCCACTTTCGCATTTGAAATTTCTTATTATAAAAATGAACTTCAAAAAGAAGGTTGGTTTTACGACAGCAATAAGAAAACCCATTTCTACGCGCTTATTACCGCAATTTACGACGATGATGAAACATTATTTACTTCTTGTAAAATCACTTTAGTAAACCGCAAAAAACTTCAGCTTATTTTGGTTAAAAAGGGGCTTGATTACAATATGTTAAATAGTCAATATCATAAAAATTCTCACGGGAAAATATGTATAGATGAGCTAGATTGTCGGGAACAAGGCTACTTGTTTTTATCCCAAAAAAATAAAGCAGAAAAACCGTTGAACCTCATCTTAAAATTAGAATGGCTTTTAAAACTAGGGGTCGCTAAAAGATTGGTTTAAGGCTTTATCATTTTAATATGTGGAATGTCATCTTCAAGATATTCTTTGCCTTGTTCAAAAAAGCCTAAACTATTGTAAAATTTTATCAAATACGTCTGTGCAGAGAGCTCAATTTGAGCGCCCTTTAGTGTGTTCTCAATATAATCAATAGTAGCCTTCATAATTACTCTTCCAAAGCCATATTTTCTTTCTGAAGTTTTAACCACTACTCGGCCGATAGCGGGGTTATCAAAGTAATCTCCGGGCTTAAATGCTCTAGTATAAGCAACAATCTTGTTGTCCTTTTTGCCTAAAACATGAATGGCCTTTTGGTCTTTGTCATCAACGTCTTGATACACACAGTTTTGTTCTACCACAAAAACCTCACTTCGTAGTTGAAGAAGTTCATACAATTCTCGTGTGGTAAGCTCATTAAATGTTTTAATTGAAATAGTCATATAAACTTAGTCTTGAACAATTATTTTTTTGTTATCGCACTTACCGTATTCTGGTTGAATATTCACGTGGTTAACGCCATATTGATGATATACCCTCTCTTCAATTTGCTCCAATATTTCATCAAATTCTGACAGTTTTATATCCTCTTTAAAATCGACATGAGCTTCTAAGTGAATTTCTTCTTCGTTCAATTGCCAAATATGTACGTGATGTACGTTCTTTATGAGTTTAATTTCTGATATAGTAGCCACAATTTCTTGAACCGCTATCGTTTTTGGAGTAAACAACATGAGTACATTGGTTGACTCTTTCAATAAGTCAAAACCCATATAAATTAAGTAAAGCGCTATTAAAAGCGTAAGTAATGGGTCAATCCAAAAAATGCTATAAAACTTCATTAAAACACCGCCTATTAATACCGCTACAGAAGCCAACATATCCGTCAACAAATGAAGGTATGCTGATTTCATGTTCATGTTAACGTCTGCGTCTTTCTTAATCAGCAAGACACTAAAGCCGTTACCTATAATAGCAATGATGGACAGCCAAATTACCAAGTCAGAACCTATTTCTTCGGGTTTATAAAAACGCTTTACCGCTTCAATAATTAAAAAGATGGCCACTACCATTAATGTTGCGGCATTTACAAAAGCAGCAATAATTTCAGCTCGTTTATAACCAAAGGTTTTGTTGGTAGAGGCTTTTTTCTTGGAAAGCGCATTCGCTATATAGCTTACAATTAAAGAGAGTACATCGCTAAAATTGTGTAACGCGTCCGATAGTAAAGCAAGGCTACCAGAAATAAGGCCGCCTATAACCTGGGCGATTGTAATAACTATATTTAAAAAAATAGAGATGCCTAAATTCCGCCCTTTTAAATCATGGTGATGATGGTGACCTTGATGGTGCGAATGTGACATAAGTGGTTCTAAATATTTTGTCCAAATGTCAATAAGTTACTGTCTGGGTCAAGTAATGAAAACTCTCGTTGACCCCAGGGCTTATCTTCCAATTTTCCGTTAGGATGAATTTCAGTCTTTTTTTCTAATAACGCCTTATAAAGCTCGTCAATATTGTCTGTCCTAATATACACTTGGCCATAATTTTTTCGAGGTTTAAGATTTTTGAATTTAAAAAAGTGTAGCTGTATTTGGTCTCTTTCTAGCATTAAATAATCATCATAATCGGCGCTTCCAAATTTTGAAAAGCCCAATTGATTTACATAATAAGATAGTGTAATCTCTTTGTCGCGCATGGGTAGTTTGGGATTTATATTTGTTAGCATGGTTAATTTAATTATTTAAGCTATCGTATTAATTTTTATTCCTTAACAATTATACCGTTTTCGGTTTCTTTTGGGGTTGGTTTTTCAAACCAGTTTTCCATAAAATCAAAGTTTTCTTTAGTCACTTCAAACTCAAAAGTGTTTCCTTTTTCTTTATTCCGTTTTTGTATTCGTTGAAATCTGGTTTCTTTTGAAATATCTAAAAAATGTGTTTTTATTTCGTATCCATTTGCCAAGGCAAATTGCCTAAACTTTTCTCTGTGGTTAAATTTTGATAGTCCTAAGTCTAAAATAGCATCTGTTTTTGAATCTTCTAGTTGATGCACTAGTGCTAGTATCATTGTTTCAGCCCTCTCAATTCTTTCAAGAAACCAATCTAAACCATCATCAGGTTTTTTGTCTGCAAAAAATAAGATTTTATTCCACTTATCAATTGAGAAAATAATACCGTTAGTTTGCGCTTTTAATTTCTGAGAATAGGTTGTTTTTCCTGAACCTGTATTACCAACAATTAAGTGTATCATTACCTTTTCGGATTTAAAATTGATATAGGCTTACTTTTTAACTGACTTTAGTCATATTCATTAAGAAACTCCTCAATCTCTGATTGCGAGTATCTTGATGTAGAAAGGATTTCTTCGCTTAAAAGAAGAAAAACTTCTTTTTTCTCTTTGTTTGTGGTTTTAAGGTTTTCAATTAAGTAATCAACAAGTTTTGTGGTTTTAAGGTCGAGATTCTTTTTTGTTTCTTCTATTTCAGATAAGGCTGACAGCTTCTCAAATTCAATTAACTCAATTTTTGAATTAGCAATAGCTTTCCATGAATTCGTTTTAATTATTGGGCTCTGAATACCATCAGCTTTTCTTATTATTCCATATATAGAAATAGAGTCGTTATTTACATATTGCATAAGGCTATCTATTAAAACCTGTTGTTTTGGAATACTTGCCTCTAGGTTGACCTTGCTTTCTTTTAATTCATTCTGAATAGATGTATATATTTTATTCAAATAGTTTTTATCTTTTCTGTTTTCATTCCAATTATTAATTGATAGAGCAATTAAAATACCTATCACCACTAGTATAATTTCTCCGAAAGCATACTTTAGATAACTACCTTTTTTATTTTTATCCATTAGTTGAAGTCTTGTTTTCCTAAAGATTTTTATCATTAGCTATTCGTTTGTCTTAATCAATTAAAACAATCTCAGATAGGGGATTCGTTGTGGATATTAGTTCTAAATACTATTATCTAAGCTAAAAATAGGTTTTTTAGCGCGTTTTCTATTTATGTTCTATAGCACATAAATATATTGGTATATGCTGTAAAATAAACAACTACAATCGTTGCGCTATACAAGTATTTTTAATTAAGAACACGAAATTTTCTCAACTCTTCTTTCGTGCCTACCTCCTTCAAATGGAGTGTTTAAGAAAGTATCTACCATTTCTAGTGCTTGAGGTAAGGCAATAAAACGCGCTGGTAAACTCAAAACATTCGCATCATTATGTTCCCTAGCCAGTGCTGTAATTTCTTTATTCCAACACAAAGCGCTGCGTACTAATTGATGTTTATTCGTTGTCATATTGGCACCATTACCACTACCACAAATAACAATACCAAAATCAACATTACCTTTTTCAACATCTTCAGCTACAGGATGCGCAAAGTCAGGATAATCAACACTGTCTGTGCCGTCTGTGCCATAATTTATAATAGTAATTCCTTTTGATTTTAGGTACCCTATAATCGCTAATTTATAATCGGTTCCGGCGTGGTCATTACCAATAGCTATCTTCATTATATTTTGATTTAGGTTTGGTATATCAAAGGTACAATACTTTTAATTTTACTTTGTTGATAAACTAAAACAAAAAAACTTAGTAGTCTTTAAATCAGTTTATTAAAATTAGTTCTCTTTTGTTGATAGATGGAAGACAACTACTTATTACTAAAATTTGTTTTTTGCTTTTTTTTAAGCAATAATAACTTTAATTAAAAAAGGTAGCTTCAATTAATAAAAAGTTAGTTTAAACATATTAAATAATAATTACAGGTAGTTAACATTAAACTAACCTTTAGTTATTAATATATTCATGTTTATAATAGTTATTAATAACTGTCAATAAATAACATAAAACATTGATTTCTAAGTTTTTTAAAATGGTATAAGTTGTAAATAAATTCTTTTTTATGTTCAGAGCAAAGATTTAGTGATAATTTTATTACACATTTCAACAGACTATTATCATCACCATTTTTATTTTAAAATTTAAAAAAGAAAAATAATATTTATTGTAATGTTAATAAATGTTGATATTCTTCAAGCTTAAAAATAATAGTTCAAGTACACAGATTATAATTTGTACTTTTCAATAAAATACTACCACTTAATGTCTAAAAAGAAGAAGCGAACACGAAGTCAACAAAAAAACGAAATTACTAAAGGCATTTTTAAAGTATTAGAGAAAGAACCTTCAAAAGCATTTAATTACAAGCAAATAGCTGCGCAACTAGGTATTACAGAGACTCAAATGCGTAACGATTTAATCAAACGTTTAGGGCAGCTTAAACAAAAGGACCGTATTCAAGAAGTAGAAAGAGGCAAGTATCAAATGAAACCTTCTCAGTTTCAAACAGTTTCTGGTAGAGTAGATTTAACCTCAAATGGTAATGCTTATATCATTGTTGATGATTTTGATGAAGATGTATTTGTACCAGGTCATAGAATAAACAAGGCTTTTCATGGTGATATTGTGAAGATAAAATTAAAAGAAAGCAAAGGTAAAAAACGCCATGAAGGAGAAGTAATTCAGGTTGTAGAGCGTAAGAAAACGACTTTTGTAGGTATTTTAGATAAGCAAAAAACATTTGCTTTTGTAAGACCTACCGATTCAAGAATGTATACTGACATTTTTGTACCTATTGAGAAAACAAAAAAAGCGGAAGATGGTGATAAAGTTCTTGTCGAAATTGGTGAATGGCCTAGTGATAGAGAATCTCCTTTTGGTAGAGTTGTTGAAGTTTTAGGTAAACCTGGAGAACACCAAACTGAAATACATTCTATTCTTGCAGAATATGGCTTGCCGCATGAGTTTCCGTATGAGGTTGAGCAGTATGCTAATACACTTGATACTGCTATTAAACCTGAAGAAATAGCAAAAAGAAGAGATATGCGGGATGTACTCACTTTTACTATAGATCCGAAGGATGCTAAAGATTTTGATGATGCTCTTTCTTTTCAAATTTTAGACAATGGTAATTATGAAATAGGAGTACATATTGCTGATGTTTCACATTATGTGTTACCCGATTCTATTTTAGAAGAAGAAGCTTATAATAGAGCAACATCTGTTTATTTGGTAGATCGTGTGGTACCAATGTTGCCTGAAGTGCTTTCAAATAATGCGTGTTCTCTACGCCCTAATGAAGAAAAATATACCTTCTCTGCAATTTTTGAATTAAATGCAAATGCTATAATTCAAAATCAATGGTTTGGAAGAACAGTTATAAATTCAAATGAACGTTTTGCCTATGAAGAGGCACAGCATATTATTGAAACCAAACAAGGTAGTTTACCTAAAGAAATTTCTATTAGAAGTAACACCTATACTGTTACTAATGAAGTAGTTGAAGCTACTTTAATTTTTGATAAACTTGCAAAAATTATGCGTAAAAAACGCATGAGTGCAGGAGCAATTTCTTTTGATAAAATTGAAGTACGTTTTAATTTAAATGATAAAAATGAGCCTGATGGGGTCTATTTTAAAGAGTCAAAAGATGCTAATAAACTTATTGAAGAGTTTATGCTTTTAGCAAACAGAAAGGTTGCTGAATTTATTGGTAAACAAACCCCTAAAAAAACTTTTATTTATAGAATTCATGATGAACCAGATGAAGATAAATTAATAGCTTTAAATGGTGTAATATCTAGATTTGGGCATACTGTTAATTTAAAAGATAAGACCAGTATAAGTAGTTCTTTAAATAAATTATTAAGTGATGTAAAAGGTAAAAAAGAACAAAACTTGGTTGATACTTTAACGATACGAAGTATGAGTAAAGCTGTTTATACTACTGATAATATTGGTCATTATGGTTTAGCTTTTGACTATTATAGTCATTTTACCTCTCCAATAAGAAGGTACCCTGATGTAATGGTACATCGTTTATTACAACATTATTTAAATGGTGGAACTTCTGCAAAAGAAGAGGTTTATGAAGAAAAATGTAGACATTCTTCAAGTATGGAAATACTAGCTTCTAGTGCTGAGCGAGATTCTATTAAGTACATGCAAATTAAGTTTATGCAAGACCATAGCGATAAAGAGTTTGTTGGAGTTATTTCAGGAGTAACTGAATGGGGTATTTATGTTGAAATTATTGAAAACAAGTGCGAAGGTATGGTTCGTATTCGTGATATAAAAGATGATTATTACACCTTTGACGAAAAACAATATGCTATTATTGGAGACCGATTTAATGTCGTTTACCAATTAGGTGATGAAGTAGTAGTAATGGTCAAGAATACGGACTTAATTAAAAGGCATCTAGATTTTTCGTTGATTGGTAAACATGAATAATACTTTTTTGGAATAAAATTTGTTTTATGTTATAGAACATCAATCAAAAACTATAAATAATGAAAAAGCAATTTTTAGTCTTATCGTTATTTTTCTTGTTTCAAATTACCTACGGACAAGAAGAAAAAATCACACAAGAACTTCAAAATTTTACCGAACTTAAGGCCTTTGATGGTATTGCTGTAAATTTAATTCCATCAACCGAAAATAAGGCAATTATTACTGGAGCTAACACCCAAAAGGTAGTTATTGTAAACAACAAAGGAAAGCTGAAAATACGCATGCAGCTTGATAAAATATTTAGTGGTTACCGCACTTTTATAGATTTATATTATACAGAAACATTAACTATAATTGATGTAAATGAAGACGCAAGAATAAGTTCAAAAGACACTTTTATTCAAACGGTTTTGGAACTTAGAGCCCAAGAAGGTGGTGAATTAGAGTTAAATTGTCATACAGAACAATTATTAGCTAAAGCAGTTACAGGAGGTAAAATATATACCGCCGGTTTTACAGATAACCAAGATATTGTTATTAATACTGGAGGTTCTTTTTATGGAAGTGATTTTAAAAGTAAGTTCACTACTATTTCGGTAAATGCTGGTGGAAATGCTGAACTTTATGCCACAAAGTATGTAAAAGCTGATGTAAAGGCTGGCGGTACTGTTAAGGTATTTGGCGACCCAGAAAAAATGGATGAGAAAACTGTTTTTGGAGGAAAAATAGAACGAGTAGAATAAAAAATGATAGAAGATATACAGGCAGCAATACCCTTAGGCTTTTTATTGAGCTTTATGATTGGCCCTGTTTTTTTTGTGTTATTAGAAACCAGTGCTACTAAGGGTTTTAGAGCAGGTCTTTTCTTAAACACAGGAGTTATTATCGCAGATATTCTTTTTTTGGTAATAGCATATTTTAGTAGTTTTCAATTATTAGAAAACTTAAGCAATCAACCAGGTTTATATGTTTTTGGAGGCATGATTATTCTTGTTTATGGGATAGTTATTTTCGTAAAAAAAGAAGGTAAGAAAGAAAAAGTTAAAGCAAAAAAAGGCTCATACATAGGTTTAATGATAAAGGGTTTTTTATTGAATTTTATCAATATTGGGGTTTTGGTTTTTTGGCTTGGTATTTTAATAATAGTAGGTCCTAGTTTAGAAAATCAACCAAGCAGGATACTGGTCTTTTTTGGCGCTATGTTAGCCACATATTTTATAACAGACATTTTTAAAATATTATTAGCAAAGCAACTACGTACAAAACTAACAGCCGAACGAATAATATTAATAAAAAAAGGATTAGGCTTGGTATTGATAGTTTGCGGAATTGTTTTAATTACCAAGGGTTTTTTACCAAAAGACAAGTTTAATATCAAAGACGGTATTGAAAGAATTAATGAACAAAAAACCCGGTAAACTTACCGGGTTTTTTTGAGGCATCGAGCGGATTCGAACCGCTGTACAAGCTTTTGCAGAGCTGTGCCTAGCCACTCGGCCACGATGCCTTTTTAGTGGTGCAAATGTACCACACTAATTTTTGGTTTCCAAAATAAGAAATCAAGGTTTTGGTTTAGAAAGGACAACAGCAACACTTTCTACATCACCACCAATTGGAGGGTTTATTTTAGAAACAGAAATCTCAGCATTTTCAATTAGAGGGATTTCTAAAAAAATACGATCTAAAATTCTTTTAGCAACATGCTCTAAAAGCTTAGATTTTACACGCATTTCTTCTTTTACAATATTATTTAAATGAACATAATCAACTGTTTCTTTGAGTTGATCACTTTGTGAAGGTTTTGAAAGATCTGCTGCCACCTCTAGGTCTACCCTATAATCGCTGCCAATAATACTTTCTTCTTTCAGACACCCGTGTTGTGCATGAACACGAATGTTGTTTAGTTTAATTTTACCCATTTATGGTTTAATAAAAAGCAAAATTAAAGCAAAGAAATTAAACTTAGTATGTACAACGGCAATTACTAATACCTTGAAATAAATCCATACCAACAGTTAGTACATGTGTGCCTTGGCTGTAGCCTAATATTTCATTTGTAATTATTTGATATGAATAACCAAAATAGAAATTATTCTTTTTAAGCCCGGCAATAGGCGCTATATATAAAGGCTCTCCTAATTGATCGTTTAAAAAACGATATGTCAGCCCTAAATAATAGTAATCTTCAAAGTTGTGAAAACGAAATTTAGCATTTAAATCGGTAACTGAGCGACCATCACTTTCAAACCATTGGAAGAAAACAGAAGGCTCAAATTCTAGCTTACTGTTTTTGTTTTTCATAAAACTATAACCGGTATACAAGTAATAATTTCTTAATGTATTTGGCTCATTAATTGGATTGAAGTCAACCAAACTGTTTTTAGGTAAAATATTAGAAGCGTTTAAACTTATATAGTACTTGTCTTTTCGATAAAGAATACCCATGTCAAAGTTATGGTTGGTCGTTGCTCGATCGTCAGTAATTATTTGCCCGTTGCTTGGCACAAAGTTTTCTGTGTCAATTCTAAATTGATTAAAATTATATGAGAGCCCAAAAGACAAGAATTCGTCGTCATAACGATCCAGAGTTAAATGGTGAGCAAAAGAAACCCTAGCCCCTCTTTGTCGGGTATTCCCATTACTATCATTAAATAAAACCATACCAATACCAGAGCGGTTGCCAATACGAGCATCTGCGGCTAAAGTTTGGGTGTCTGGAGCGTCTTCAATGCCTACCCATTGGGTAAGACCGTTTAAACGAACCTTAATGTGGTCGCCAATACCAGCATAGGTTGGTGACATCAAAAAAGGATTGTCAGCAATGTACTGTGATAGTTGGGGTATGGTAAGCTCTTGTCCTCTAACCACCAAAGCAAAAAGAAACAAAAGGAATAAGATTGGGGTCTTTTTCATGACTCTACAGGTTAATTTTTATCAACGATAAAGGGTAAAATGACCTACAAATTCTCGGTCGTCATTTGCTCCTCTTAATTTAATAACATACCAATAGTCTCCTGTTGGCAGGTTTTTGTTATGATACAGGCCGTTCCACGCCGGATCATTAATTTCCATTCTATAGAGTTCTCTACCATAACGATCAAAGATGATAGTTAGTACATTCGGAAAGGCTTCTAAGTTTTCAGGCCCCCAAGTGTCATTCCAATCATCTCCATCAGGAGTAAAGAAATCAGGTATTTCAATGTCTATGAACTCTATAAATATTTCAGCAGCTACTTCACATCCGTTTTGATCAACCAACGTAACCATGTAGGTATCAGTTCTGTTTATTATGAATGTGTTATCAGCTCCGTTGTCTATGTCTCCAAAGTAGAAAGTGTAATCTTCTAAGCCTCCAGAGGCAATTGCAGTAATTTCATTAATACTGTTTTGTTCTAAAGTCAAACTTAGAGGCGCGAAACCGATAATTTCAAAATCAACCATATTCACACACCCATTAGCATGTGCAATACTTAGCGTGTGCATACCGGGTGACATGTTCGTAAAATCTGGCGAAAGTTGCATCGTAGACGGGTCTGTCGAATCCATACTATAAAGCACATCACTCATAACAGTATCATCTTCAAAAGCAACCACAATGCGATTTTCTGGCACATCACCGTTGCATTCATAAACAGGTGTCACCACCGCATTTAAATTAACACCTTGTTCAATTTCTACAATAATGTTCTCCTCGCAGTCCTGAGCATCTTTAATAAACACGACATAACTACCCGCGGCTAAATTGCTAAAAGAAATTTGGTCCTGAACAAAATCGGCGTCGTTGCTAGAATTTAAGCTTGTTCGATATGGCGCTGTTCCGCCAGTTATATCAATTTCAAAAGAACCGTCTTCATCACCTTGGCAAATTTCAGGCAAGACAGTTGTTGTTGCTACCAAAATAGGGTTTGGCTCTGTAATTGTATAGTTTAAAAGCTCAAAACAACCATTTTGGTCTTGTGCAATTATGGTGTAATCTCCAGGCGCTAAATCAACAAAAGTGTTTGTTTCATCAAACTGATCCAAGTTTGGGGAAATCGCGTATTGATAACCACCAGACCCGCCAGAAAGCGCTACTGTAATGCTTCCGTTTTCTTCTCCCGAACAACTCACATTAACGATATCTTCTGTAAAAGTTAGAGGCGTTGGCTCTGCAATAATCACCTCTTCTGGAGCTACCACACAATCGTTACTAGTGACGCTAACATAATAAGTGCCTGCGAAAAGGTCTCTAAATTCTCCTTGATTCTGAGGCCCTGCAATTCTCGAAGCAACACTTAACGATACATCTGTGTAAAGCTCATATTGATAGTTACCTAGACCCCCATCTGCATCTGCAAAAATTACTGCAGTATTTTCACCGGTGCAATTAATAACAGCGGCAGAAGCATCAACAGTTAAAGTAAGTGGTTCAATAATATCTTCGGTTATTTCATTAGAAACAACAGAAGAACAATTAAAAGCATCTTGAACAAAGTAACTGTAGGTTCCGGCACTGATATTGCTAAACAAGTGAGTGTTTGGGGCATTGGTTTCATTCATCGGAAAGAAATTAATACCATCTACACTATAACGATAAGGAGCAGTACCACCAAAAGCACTTAATTCTAATACCGCTTGATTTAGGCATGTTAAAGGACTTAAGCGAATTAATTGAGAAGAAACCTCTGTTGGGTTAACGATTTCAATTATTCCGGTTTCAGCAGAACAACCAACATCATCGGTTACAGTAATACTATAAAAGCCAGCAACTAAATTGTCAAATGTACTTGCGCCTTGTCTTGTTGAAACTTGCGGCGCAACACTTCCTAAAATGTCAGTGTAAGTATTTAATTGATATTCGTAAATCGGAGTTATGTTTCTTGCTGCAAGCGTAGCAGTAACTGACGCGGCGTCATCTCCGAAGCAAACCAATGTGCTTGCCGCAATCGTTGCTGCAATCGCATCAGGCCGTATTAAGGTAATAGTATCCGTGTGTACACAACCTAAAGCGTCAGTAATCGTAACAATAAAATCACCAGCAGAAAGACCCGTAAAGGCAAAATCAGTAACATTGTTTTGCGAATAAGACTGTGAGGTTGTCGTGTTGTTTAAAGCAATGGTAAAAGGACCCTCGCCACCAGACACTTCAACTAAAATACGCCCCTGGTCATTCGTACAGCTAACACTAGCCTCTTCTGCAACTAGGGCAGATATAGGGGCTTCTGGAGCTATAATTGTAATTACATTAGAGGTTTCAACACAAAAAGGAGCTGTTGTTTGTGTGACAATCACGTAATATGTTCCCCCGGGCAGGCCGGTTATTGGAGCTTGTGCAATAGCAGTATCCCCTGAGCCTGATTGTAAGACAACTGTGTTGTTGTTAGAGTTGTAAACTTGGTAGTCAAACGTTCCCGCATAATCAGAAACCACAAAATTAAAACTACCATCATCCAGCCCATTATTCAGGCATTCTTCATCTGTAAGTGTTGTTGCCAACACATCCATTTCAAGAGGCTCTTCAATGGTGTGAACAGTTTCAATTATACAATTTGGACTAGCGTCTAAATTCGTAATTCTAATGCTATAATCCCCAGCTCCTAATCCAGAGAACAAGCCAGTATTGTTTGTACTTGTATAAACTACATTAATACCATTTATCTCAAATTCTATGGTTGGTGTAGCCGTGACAGGGCTTATGGTAACACCAACTTGAATTTGTGCGTCGCTTCCAGGGTTACAGGTAAGCGGAACCAAATCAGCTACGGTTGGGTCTGTTATTTCAACGAACGGAGCAATACCAACATTTGCTTCAACTGCATTTCGACAACCATTATCGTCATAAGCATAGATGTCATAATTACCACCATCGTAATTGGTTTCAATATATACGGGATTAGCCCCATCTTGAACGGTCGCAGCTGTTGCAGTATTGATAAATTCAAAACGCACAAAATTTCCAGAACCACCAGTAATGGAAGCGGTATCTATTGTTATAGAAGCGGTGTTGGCGTTATTTCCAGTTGTACAACCAAATTCTACTACAGTCGCGTTTACGTTAGAAATAATGTTTGGTTGATTAATTACTTGAGTTATCTCTTCAGTACATCCATTCGCAGCGGTTACTCTGATTGTATAAGTGATACCCGCAATGGTTCCTTCAAGATTATCAAAAACTGCAGTAGCATTTGTAACACTTGTAGGGTTTGGAGTTATCGGAAAAGTTACCGCACCACTAACACCAGGACCAGAAATGATTTCAAAGATATAAGGCCCTATTCCATTATCTGGAATGGCACTTACACTAATGGTTCCATCATCTGCCCCATTACAACTAACATCTAAGTGATGATCAACATTGATAGCTGGAGTAATAGCAACAGGAACAGTAACTGTTGTGGTTGCTTGACAAAAAGGAGCAAGCGTGTTTGTGTCGTAAATTGTAATGGTGTAAACCCCATCTACACTAGCTCCGTTCCAAACCTCAGTGCTCCCCGACATTGCGGTTATACTTTGATCAGCGCCGCCTGGCCCATCAATTTCGTATGAATAATTGCCTGAACCGGAAGAAACATCGATGGTGATTTCAGCATTGTTATTTGGCGCTATTTCACAATCAAGTAAAGTAGTGAGAAGCGCTGTAAATTCTATTGGAGGAACTATATTAAAGTTTTCATCATCTTGACAGCCATTGACATCTCTTACCGAGATCGTTTGTCCTGTACCAGAAGAAAGTCCTGTTACTGTAAACTGATTGCTTCCATTAAAGACGAAGTTTTGGTATGCCGCGCCGTTTACACTTATTTGAAATGGAGCAATAGCAGCGCCTGGATTATTCAGGGTAATTAAAACCTCAAAGCTTCCTTCATCTGCGCATTCATCAACTATTGACAAATCAATATCTGGTGCGTCATCTAAATCTACAGTAACGGCGTCGTTTTGAACACATCCGTAGGCATCCTTGACATAAACAATATAGTTACCCGATTCTACATTGGCTGTTGAATTTGTCATCCAACCAGCATCAGTGGCTGTTGGTGCCGTGGCTAAATTTGATAAAAACTGATACTCATAAGGGGCGGTCCCTGATTGTGCGATGGCAGTAATTAAACCTGCATTAACATTACAATTGTCGTTTACTGTACTATTTGCAGAAACAGATAATGGCTGAGAAGCTTCATCAATTGTAAAATCGATAGAGCTTACGGAGCACCCTGCGTTTACTCCATCAGCCTCTGTGAACTGTATGAAATAAATACCCGGGCTTAAAGGCCCAATATTGGTTTCTGAAACAGGTCCTGCTGGAGGGTTAACAGACAAACTACCACTTATAGCTGTAGGCAAAATACTAGTATTTGATTGCGCCAGAAATATTTCATAGTCAACCTGTGTGGTTGTGGCGTCGAAGCCATCAATTGTAAAACTTACGTTGCCATCGGCATTTCCTGTACAAGTAACATTATTAACAACGCCTAAAGTTGAAGTCATAACTGACGGACTATTAATAGGGGCCGAAGCCTCTTCAAAATAGTAACAGTTAGTGGTAATATCATGTACTACAAAAGTGAATGTAATACCAGGAGTTAGACCGGTAAATGTATGAGTCGGACCACCAACTACATCTGGAGGAAAGAAAGTTGAAGCATATGGCGCAGAAAACGAATCCAAAATACCAAACTCATAGTTTGTACTAAGAATTGCAGTGGTAACAGTAACAGCAGCCGTTCCCCCAGTTAAGCAATTCAATGTTGTTGCCGATACATCAATGTCTAAGTCGTCAGGAGGAGAAGCGATAATATTGGTGGTAACCCTTGAACAACCATTCGCATCAATAACATCAACTTCATAAATTCCAAAATCGAGAATAGCAAAGGTATGGTCTTCACCGCCGGAGGTTGTATTATAAGCAGCGGAATAGCCGTTATTTCCTGTTAAATAATAGGTATATTCTGCAACCCCACCGGACAATCCCTCAACCGAAATAGACCCAGGATTTGTACCTGTTGAAGTATCACACGTTATAGGTTGTAAATTAATTGAGTAATTAATTTGGTTTGGCGAGTTAATGCTTGTAGCAAAAACATTAGAAACACACCCATTTGCATCCGTCACTGTCACATCATAATTACCAGCAGGAAGCCCTGTGGTTTGTGTTCCGTAATTTGTTGTTGTTCCAGAATCTACAACTTCAATGACATAAGGCCCTAAGCCTACAGAGGTATCAATAGTAATGTCTAAAGCTCCGTTAGAGTCACCAAAACATAAAACATCCGTTGGAATGATATTGCTGATTACAGGAGTGTCTGCCGGCGACACAACAACGGTGTTTGTGGATACTGTACAAGCGACTGGAGTAGAGGTGTCTGTAATTCTAAACTCGTAGCTTCCTGCGGTACTTGTTGCAAACACATTACCTGTAAAGCCGGTGGTGTTGTAGGTTGTTCCTGAATCGTTGGACCACTCATAGGCAAATGTTCCAGACCCACCAGATGCATTTATAGTAATACTTGCATCACTCAAACAAGTAAGGTTAGCGCTTAAAGTTGCACTAGCAAGCAGCTGAGAATTAATAGTGGTTGTTTGGGTGGCGATAGCTACTGGACAACCTAACTGATCACGAACATCAATGTCGTATGAGCCACTCGAAAGATTATTAAAGGTATATGTTGTTGATGTTACAGGAGATGGTATCATCCATGGCCCTGAATTAATTCTAAATTGATATCCGCCATTTCCATCTGTAACATCAACCTGAATTGAAGCAGTGTTTCCGCCTGAGTAACATGTGGTTGGAGTAACCGTAAACGCAACAGGGTTCAAAGGAGATATTATGATAGGTGTATCTATACTGTCTTCACAATTATTAGTGTCTCTTACGCGCACAACATAGGTGCCATCACTTAAACCAGAAAACACGCGATTAGTGCTGTTAGTGGCAAAATCATATGCTCCAATAACAACACCTGCACCATCTTCTAATTGATAGGTGTATCCAGGCAGACCACCATTAGCCTCGGCAGTTATTGTGGCGTCAGCTGTACAAGAAAGACCTGTTGTTATACTAGCTGAAGCTACTACAGCTGTGGGCTCTGTTAGTATTTGGGTGATAGATGTTGTACAAGTAATTTCATTAGCTTTTCGTATCAGAATGGTTTGACTCCCAGCAGGAAATACTGCATTGGTTGTAATCGGAGATGTTGTTGATGTAATCCAAGTTGTTCCGCCATCCTCTGAATACTCAAAACCCGCAACTGAGTCAAAATTTTCAACACTAAATGTAATGCTGCCATCAGACAAACCATTACATGAAATATCTGTAGAACCTTGAACTGCTGAGCTAAATACGCGACCAGCCTCTACAGTTACAGGTGTCGTGACACTTAATTCACAAACCTCAGGAATTTGGAATATTTCAATATCATCGATGGCTAGGTCATTACCGCTATTTCCAATTTTTTCAGTTCTAATAACAAAGTCTAAGCTTGTGTTGGCACCCGGATTGAAGTCTGTTGAAAAAAGAACCCAATCATCAGGGCCAGTGTTCTTAGCGATATCTCCTGTTCTAATTGATTGTACTACTGCGCCAGAGGCATCAACTATTTCAATTGTTAAGTCTGGATCTAGAATAGTTCTGGTAGAAACAACTAAATTGAAAATATACAATGAAATTCTAAGCGGCCTATTTGGAATAATATCGTTAATAGGCTTTGTGTAGATAATTTGCCCTGGGCTTGGTGTACCAACATTAATAACTAAATACCGACCATCAGAACTCGATGGGTCTGTATGGTCATTTGGACTAATCCATGCGCTAAAAGGCGCAATTATTTCGTTGGTTACGCTATATTGGAAATCATTAATATTAAGATTTGTATCGCCACCATTTGCGGTGCTACTCGTTTGATCTTCATAGGCATACCCTTGTGTATCTGGACTTGGAATTGACCCAACTCCAACCCCAAAATTTTCAGATAACAATAAGCTTGGTGTCGGCGGTGTTTGTGATTGATAGTAAGTTGTTACTGTGTAAGTGCCTGGCGCCACATTAGTGAAAACATTGTTTGATTCAGGGGTGTTGAGCACACCATCTAATGCATATCTGTAATCATAACCCGCAATACTTGGAGAGGCTGTAATTGTCCCTGAGCCATCACAATTATAGTCTACTTCAGGTGTTAACGTGACATTTGGAGGCATAGGTAGACCTTCTACAGAAACGTCCATTGAAAACGAACAAGACGCGTCACGAACTAAGACCGTATAGTCTCCTGGTAATAATTGAGCAATAGACGAGGACCCCCAATTACTACCGCCATCAAAACTATATTCATAAGGAGGGTATCCTCCAACAACATTAGTGATCCTAACTTCTGCACCGTTGCTTGGATCACAAGTAACATCTCTAGAAACACCAGCTGATGCACTTAATGTAAACGGCTGGTCAAGATCATATGATTGTTGAATATCACAACCAGAATCATCAAGTATTCGAATATCATAAGTCGTAGAGGTTAAACCAACAAATGTATCTGTTGGTTGATATGTAGTACCACCATCAATACTATATTGGTATGGCTCAACTCCTCCCGAAACACTTATGATAAGTTGACCGTCAGCATCACCATTACAAGACGGCTGAACCTCTGAGACTAAATCTATAGCAAGGCCCCCATTATCGTTTATTGTTACAGGGTTTGATAGCGCATAACAGTTGTTAGCATCTAATACGATAAAGACATATTCACCATCTTCATTTGCAAAATACTCATCAATAAAATCGCCATCGGTATCTCTCCACCCAAAAGTAAAAGTAGCGCCTACTTGATAGGCATTTGGGTCAATATTATCAATAATTTCTTGTTCTGTAGGAGAACCACCAGGGGTATGTAATAACACACCGTCTTTACTCCAAATAGCAAAAAGAAAATCTGGATTTCCTTGGCCTCCTGCTTGAGTAAGTTCTATGACTCCTGCGGAACAACCAATATCTGCTGTGGTTAAAGCAGAGAGGGTTGGGTCAGGAATTCTGGTTAGGCTGATGTTTTGAATATCTTCACAACCATCATCTGTTCTTGTAATTACAATATAATCACCAGGATTAACATTGTTAAATGTGAAATTATTATCGGGCTGTGCGGTTTCATTGTCTATTAAAGTTCCACTAGGCGAACCATCATCAAGCCTTAATTCATATTCATAATTAGGGCTAACATTTAAAGCTTGAATAGTAATATCCCCTAGAGAATTACAATTTGCTTCTGTAGTTAAAATATCAACTTGAAAGTCTCTTTCTAATATACCAATGTCTTCAGTAACAAAAACACAGGAGTTAGGTATAGGGTTATTTGATCCGTCTAATTGAACAACCTCAACTCTGTATGCACCGTTATCTGTAATATCAAAACTAGGGCCATTATTTGCGCTAAAAGGAACATCAATAACATTATTGGTTACGTCAAATAATTGAAAACCATAGCCACTACCTAAATTGGTAATCGTAATGTTTCCTGGAGTTGAGCAAACGATATCTCTACTTGTGTGTAAAAGATCTAGATTGTTTCTAAACACATTAAAATAGAATCGGCTAAAACAGCCATTTTGATAGTTGATAACGAGTCGAAACTCCCCAGGTGTTGAAGCCAAGAAGTCCCCGCCGGTACTGACTGTATTCCAAGAACATGTGTTGTCTTTATTGGCGCAATCATCGGGCGCCGCAGAACAACTAGTATCATCTAATTGCTCCCAAACAATACTATCAGCATCGGGGATGTTTATTTGTAATAATTCTGTGTCATTTAAACCACACAAAAACACCTGAGGTAATTCGTCACCATCATTAGGGCAGACTAATATTTCACCTTCAATTGTGTTTGAAGTGTCGTTTATTAGCGCGGTAATTGGATTAGTTTGTGTTGCGCCAAATAGCTCCACAATAATTATTTCATTAAAATCTTTGCAAGGGTCAGCTACTTGTTTGTTTACGATATAAGTACCCGTCTGATCAACTTGCTGTGTGCTAAAATCGCTATCGGGGTTGCCATCATTTAAAACGGGGTCAGAGGCATCAATTTGACTATTATTGTTGCTATCAAGAACCCACACATAATTATCAAAACCGTCTCCAGCATCAAGCAATACATTGTCACCACATAACTGAACAGTTCTAGTATAGTTGCAGGCGGTTAAATCATCTAGCAAAAAGTTAGTCGCCCCAGGAGTAACAAAACCGCAATTATCAAAATCAGAAACACTAGGGTCATCAGTAATTACTGCGCTATTAATTTCACCTTGATACGTAGAATAGGCCAAGTTTTCTATTAGGTCTGTGCATGCGTCAATAAAGTCAAAACAGTTTTCAGCTACTCTTACCCGAAGTCTAATAGTATAAGTTGGATCAGTCATTTCAACCAAATCATCAGGAACAGTAAAAGTTATTTCGTTTGTTGCGGCATCAAAAACATGTGTCACGCCAGGAGCACCAGTATAATCTGCGCTAACAAAAGTGGTGTTGACGGGCAGAACATCTCTAATGGTATAGTTGGCGGCATTGTCATTTCCTAAGTTTCTAAAACTTAAAACATAATCAAGCGTTTGACCCAAGTTCACACCAGAACCAGTAATATCATTTCCTCCAATATCTTCAACCCTTTTTTCAAGAACTATATTCGGTTCAATGATTTCTACTGAAAACGCAGTTAAGAAAGGTCCATATCCATCACCTGTTGATGTAAATCTAAGTACTGCACCTGATTCATCATTAGGCAAGACAGTTTCATTAGGGTTGTTGAGATTGAATAAATCAATATCAGTTCCTAATGTATTGGTTCCGTATGGAGTTCTAGTAGGAACTTCCGCGCCATCAGTGGTAATCGTGGAGTTAAAAAAGTTGTTATCTGGATTTAGTGTTGTAGACAAATTGGTATAGCCTGCAACGGAGTTTGCGCTAATGTAAAACCGATCATTGGTAATACCGCGATCACCCTCTAATGCAGCGACACCAACTCTAGCCCTAACAGGAAAAGGAGAGGGCAATGTTCTAAAACCATTAACAGCTACATCAACGTTACCTACAGCACCTGATAAACCAGCATAACCGTCAAAAGTAGATATGAATTTACCTGATTCATTAGGGTTTTCATAAATAATAACTAAAACCCAACCCGCAGAACTAGAGCCGTTACGTGTTCCTCTTGTAGCACGTATGTTGGCGGCAGTATATTCTCCATTTGGGTCTGAATTAGACCTAATTAAATCAGTTACTTCTTTATAACATATAACTGGAGCATCTTTAAAAAAACCACCAGATGATGGGTCAATACCATCAAAAATAATATCGTCCTCTTCTCCTGGTAAGTCAGGGTCGTTGTCTGCAATTAAATCCACATAAGTTCCACCAGGAATTTTGAATTTAATTTCATTCCACTCTTCAATTCTTGTTGTTCCAGTAAACTGTGCGCCTCCGTCTGTACTTCTTTCGTTAGGATAGGTACCGGCCCAATAAAGACCCGCGTAACGAACCTCTGAACAAGAGGGGTCCGTAATATTAAGTTCAGCACTACTAGAACTAAAGGTTGAAGCATCGGCATCGATATCAATATACTCCATCCATAAGGAGTTATTGTTAGCCGTTCCATTATAGGGCGTATTGGCCTCAGCAGGATTAGCTTCAGAAGCCCTGTTGAGAATGTTGTTTCCAACAAAAATAATATCACCTCTTATTTCAATATTATCTCCGTCCAATCTGGGAGAGAATGGAACAACTTCTTGGGCATGAGCACCAAATGATACAAAAAGGAGAATAAGAAAAAAGAGTAGATAAGCTCTTTTGACTAAGGATGCTAATTTCATTTAAGCAGCTTGGTTAGGTTTTACGCGCATAATCCAGATTTGGTCTTCATATGCGTCATTTAGTTTGGAATAGTAAGACACTAGGGCGTTAGTCCAATCCTGATGTTTTTTTAAATAAACATACCGATAGTTGTTTTCTGGATTTATGAAATAGCTCGCACTTAGGCCTTGAGCATTTAAATGTTTTACAAAACGATTCGCATTTGACGGCTGCTCAAACACATTAGCAATAATGTAGTAACCAGAACCTAGACCGTCAATATCGTATGTTTTATAACTAACAGCACCTTTCAGTTGAACCGGTTGCTTTTGAACATTTTTTTGTAGAACATTATCATCATATTCTGAGCTATTGGAATCTGTTGTATTTGAGGCATAAGCAGTATTGCTGTACTCACCTTTAACCTTCATGACCCAAGTATCACCAGAGTAGGTTCCATTAAGGCCTGTTTTATAGGCAGAAACCGCTTCGTCTTTATTTTTAAAGTCTTTTAGATATACATAATTCAATCCGTTTTTAGGATTTGTAAAATAGTCGGCCCCAACACCATCAGCATGTAGTTTATCAATAAACTTTTGCATGTATTTTTTACCCTTATAAACATTAGCGATTAGATAGTGACCACTTTCTACACTTGGAATAGCGAATGATTTATATCCGTAAGACTTTTTTGTGTTTGTGTTAATTCTGTCTTTTTTAGTGTTTGCCGTATAGGCCGCTTTTGAAGCAGCTTCGGCAGGGGTATCCATATCTTTAAGCGCACTAATCTTTTGTGAAGCTTCAGAATTGGTTATTCCTGCACTGGCCCAAGAAGCTTTATTTGTCTCGTTAGATTGGGCGTTATAGTCTTTTAGCTTGATAACTTTTTTTGAAGCCGTGGTATTGCTCAATCCATTATTGGCTAAAGGAGACCTTTTTGGATTGTTCACAATATCGATACTATCTAAATTGGCGAAGTACATTCTTTTGGCTTTTTCTTCCAACTCTGGGTTTTCGCCATTGGTTTCTCTTTTTACCATCCGCATTACCGTTGCAAACCTTCTTTCTAAATCGCCTTGACGCGATTTTTCAATGGAATCTTGTCTGAACAATAACTCGTCAAGTATACTGTTGTTTTCGGCAAGTTTTTCTTCCAATTCTGCAATTTTCAGGTCTTTGTCTGTTAAGGACAGCTCTTCTAAAGGAATATCTTCTTCATCATTTTCAACCAAATCATTATCCTTTTCTAGCATCACTCGGTCTTCAGTTAAATTAGGCGTAAAGGAATACGCTAATGAAATTTCATGATTAACACCAAAGTTTTCAAAATTGTTAGAAAGCCCTTTTTCTACCGTATAACCTAAAGAGATACGTTTATTTAAATTAAAACCTACACCAGCGGCTGCGCCATAAAAATCATCATAACCAGCTTGTAACCATCCTAATTTTGGAACATCGAGGATAAGGCTTCCGCCCAAGGTGATGTCATTTAAAGGATCTGTACGCACTCTAGCCAAAGGCATTAAACGAGCACTTTCGAGAACACCGGATGTATTTTTAAACTGATGGGTATATTGAAGATGGCCGGTATATGTCTTCTCACCGAAATCTGTTAGAGATTCATTGGTTTTTAAGTTGTAGTCAAATAGGTTATCTGCAAGCACACCAAAATCAAAAGCACCATATGAGATGTTGAAACCTGGTTGAAAGGTTATAAGTGCGCTATTGTCTAAACTATTAAGTAATGGATCATCATCAATTGGGTTAGCCCTGTTCTGATTAAAACCACTATTGTAGTATGAAAAGTTACCTCCAAAAGTTAAATTACTTTTATCGCTTAGCTTTACACCATAAGCGTAATTAGCTAGTAAACCAAAATTTTCAATTAGACCTTCGCGCTGAGTATATAAACTTAGGCCCACTCCACTTCTATCGCCAATACGACCGCTGTAACTTAAAAAATAAGTTTGGTTATTGTCATTAAAAGATACCGATTGGTTTCTGTGAAATAGATTAATATATGATTTATCTTCTCGAACAGTTGAAAAAGTCGGATTTAATAGAAATCTATTGAACTTAACAAGGTTCTGTGAAGGAACGTCATAGGCCACGAATGGGCTCTCTTCTTGTGCAGTTAGTGAGAAACTGCTTAAAAGTGAGCCTATGGCTAATAGTAGTAGGTAGCTGTACTTTTGCATTGTTATTTGATCACGGTTATAGTCCCTTGTCTAAGGGTTTCTCTAGCGTTCTTGATTTTGTAATAAAATATTTGGTTCTTTTTAGCAAAGGCAATACTTGATTCTGGCCAATTATTTCGGTAGCCATTTTCATTAATTACTTCTTCACCTTTTTCATTATATATAATGACTGAAACCTCAGCATTATTGGAGTACGAATTAGGTATAATCCATAAATCATTGATTCCATCTCCGTTTGCGGTTATCACATTAGGAATTTCAAAATTGTCTCTATAAGAAACTGTAATGGTTTGACTGATTTGACAGTCTCCAACACTTGCGATAACTAAATAGACTCCTTCTTCAGATAGGGTAACAGAGTCTGTGCTAGAAATTAGATTGTTGCCTTGGTCATACCATGCATAAGAACTTGCTCCGCTAGCGGTTACAGTCTCAGAAGAACCCTCAGGAAAGACTAGATTGTCACCGGCGTCTATAACAACAACAGATGCATCAAAATCAGTAATTACAATGTCATTAGACTGTATTGGACAACCATCGGAACTTATAGCAAGTTGGTAGGTTCCTGTTTCCGTAACGATAAGTTCAGTCTCAGTTGTAGAAACCATAGCGCCGTCTTTAGTCCACGTATAGCTTAATCCTGTTAAGTCAGTTGTTGTTGAAAGCGTAACTGTAACACCATCACATAATTGTAAGCCAGAACTAGTAATATCAATAGTTTCATTAGAGGCTAATCGTATGCTCAGCGGATTTGAAGTTGCATTGAATGTTGTTATGCTACCTTGAACAGTATAGAAACCATTATCTGACACATCATTTAATGTGAGTTCATCAGCGGTTAAACCAGGCAAAACCGCATCATCTTTTAACCATTGATATGTAAAAGAAGACCGTAAAGAACTAGTGACATCAGAACGATTACCATCAGCATCGAGGGCATTTATTTGAAGTACAGTAAGTGTCGTGTTCTCAACAGAGCAATCGCTATAAGTACCTACATAATCAATAATAACTTCAAAGCTATTAGGAAGAACCACCGTGGTTTCTTCAGAGTTCTTGGCCGGCAAGGTGCAGGCCCCACCATTTTGAGTAACCTCTGCGTAGAAGATTCCTGGTTCATTTATTGTAATACTGGAAGAAGTTTCTCCAGAAATAGCGACTCCGTCTTGATACCATTGATAGGTAGGGCTAAGCGCTGTTGTGCTTACCTCAAGTATTTGGTCTTGTCCAGGTAATAAAACTAAGTTAGGTTCATTTATGCGCGAAACCGTAAAATCAGCAGCACTTGAAATGGTAATCGCAGAAGACTGTTCAGCGCATATACCTGCGCCTTCAATTCGAACTGAATAATCACCTTCAAATCCGGAAGTTGCACCATCAATTATATACGATGAAGCATCTACAGTTGGTCCTGAAACAATATCACCTCCTTGAAACCAAGTATATAAATAATCCATTCCACTAATGTTGGCATCTAATGTTACAGATTCAGATGGACAAAGAGTAGTAGTTGAAGGTGTATTAATTGCAACTCCAAGAGGGGTTGTTATCACAACTTCAATTGTGTTTGATAAGGTATTTGCAGAACCAGAACAGTTAATTCCATAATCTATTTCAACATAGTACATTCCAGATTGTGAAACCACTAAGGCGTTGGATGTTTCACTTAATGGTGTGCCACTGCGATACCATTTGTATTGGTAAGTACCGGCATCAGGAACATTATGAGTTTCGATTGTTATGCTGCTTCCATCACAAACTTCAAGTGTTCCTCCAGGCGGGATAACCCCACTAGCATCTTGACTAATAAGAATTGGGCTACTGTAGCCGATATAGTAAATTGAAAAAGCGTCTGAAGAAGGGCTGGTTACAGCCGGACTCGTACTTCGCACTCGAAAACGATAATTTTCACCTTGCACATCTTCTGGTACAGCAAAACTAAAGTCGAAATCAAATTCTGTGTTTTTATCGCTTGCTCGGTCTAGCTCTCTTGGGGAGCCAAAGTCACCACTAGCGTCTGATAGTTCTAAAATAAATTCATTGTTGCTATCAACCAATGGTGGATTCCATGTGAAGTTGACAAAATATTCGTTAAAGCTCGCTGAGGCGCACGCTGAAGTCCAGGCATCCGTAGAACCTAAATTTGGATTAGGAGCAGCAGTAGGCTGATTCAACACTTGAGCATGGGTAGAATGTGATAGTAGGCCGCACATTACCAGTGTTAAAAATACGCCGTAAAATGAAGAAGTTTTCATAGGCATTGTTAGCTTTGGGGTCACGCAAGAAAGAGTTGCATTTTGTAGGTTTTCAGACATGACAGTTTTTAAGATTTGTTAGCACCTAGTTTTCACTAAGTTGTATACAATAACAAATATTATGATTCTGTTCCTGCTCTAAAACTTATTGTTGTGGGGTAGACCAAAACTGTTGTGAAATAACTTTATTTGTATGGAGTAAAGTTGAAATACACGCATTACAACGCATTTTTGCTACATTTGCTCGATATTTTAAAGGCCATGGAAGAGACTAAAAAGTCATTAAATTTTATAGAACATATTGTTGAAGAAGATTTGGCAAATGACTATTCAATAGAGAAGTTAAGATTTAGATTTCCACCTGAACCAAATGGGTATTTACACTTAGGTCATGCAAGCTCTATTTGTTTGAATTTTGGCCTTGGAGAAAGCTATGATGCTCCAGTCAATTTACGATTTGACGACACGAACCCCGCGAAAGAAGAGAAAGCCTATGTTGATGCTATCAAAGAAGATGTTAAATGGCTAGGTTATACGTGGGATAAAGAGTGTTATGCTTCTGACTATTTTCAAGAATTATATGATTGGGCCGTCGGCTTAATTAAAGAGGGCAAAGCATATGTTGACAGCCAATCTTCAGAAGAAATGGCCATACAAAAAGGCACTCCGACCGAACCAGGTGTGGCTGGTCCGCATCGTAATAGGTCTGTTGAAGAGAATTTAAACCTCTTTGAACGCATGAAAAAAGGTGAGTTTGATGAAGGCAAACATGTTTTGAGAGCTAAAATTGACATGGCTTCACCAAATATGCTGATGCGTGACCCAATTTTATATCGTGTTTTGCATAAGGCACACCACAGAACAAATACCGATTGGTGTATTTATCCTATGTACGATTGGACTCATGGCCAAAGTGATTATTTAGAACAAGTTTCACATTCGTTGTGTACGCTTGAATTTTTGCCTCATAGAGAATTATATGATTGGTGTTTAGACCAATTGGTATCAAATGATAAATTGCGACCAAAGCAAAGAGAGTTTGCCAGAAGAAACCTTAGCCACACCATTGTAAGCAAACGAAAGCTGCTTAGATTGGTAGAAGACGGGGTGGTTGAAAGCTGGGATGACCCTCGTATGCCAACTATTTCAGGACTACGTAGAAGGGGTTATACTCCAGAATCAATTCGGAATTTTGCTGATACTGTCGGGATTGCCAAACGAGAAAATTTGGTAGATGTTTCTCTACTAGAGTTTCATGTTCGAGAACACTTGAACAAAGTTACCCCAAGGGTCATGGCGGTTTTAAATCCCTTGAAAGTTGTTATAACAAATTATCCTAAAGATCAAGAAGAATGGCTAGATGCTGAAAATAGCCCGGAAGATGTGTCGCTTGGCTCTAGAAAAGTTCCTTTTTCTAGTGAACTTTATATAGAACAAGAAGACTTTAGAGAAGAAGCCAATAAAAAATTCTTTCGTTTAAAATTAGGTAAAGAAGTACGCTTAAAAAATGGTTATATCATTAAAGCGGAAAGCTGTACAAAGGATAAAGACGGTAATATAATAGAAGTGCAATGTACATATGACCCTAAAAGTAAAAGTGGTAGTGGAACAGAAGAAAGTTTGCGAAAAGTAAAAGGCACCCTGCACTGGGTTTCCATCAAGCATGCCATAGAAGCAGAAGTGAGAATATATGACAGGTTATTTACAGACGAAAACCCCGATGGTCATAAGGACCGTGATTTTATGGAATTTGTAAACCCTGATTCTTTAAAGAAAATAACTGGTTATTTGGAGCCAAGTTTAAAAAATGCCAAAGTTGGTGAACGTTTTCAATTTCAACGTTTAGGTTATTTTAATGTTGATTTAGATTCAACAATTGAAAATTTGGTTTTTAATAGAACAGTAACCCTACGAGATACTTGGGCGAAAATTCAACAGAAAAATTAAAGAGTTTGAAGGAAAAATAGAACTATCAGAAAGAACTATCGACCAAACGATAACAATTGGTATTTTCTATTCAAAAAGGCCGATTCTAATAGCTTCTAGGCGGGTTTATTTTGGGGGTCACACATTGCAATGGTTAAGGGAGAATTAAGCTGTTAAATTGCTTTAATTGTCTTTTTTCATTCTTCCATAACGATTTAAGTAGTACAAGTTCAAATCGCCAGAGTTTGCTTCTAGAATATCGATGTAGCCATCATTATTTAAATCAGAAAGATGAATATCATAAGTATCCATTTTATGATCTTCGTTCAATGGAATTTTTTCAAAAGAGTTTTTGCCATAATTGATAAAGGCATAATTCACATCATCCCCATTGGCGTTTAAAATATCAATTAAACCGTCATTATTCAAATCAGCAACTTTTACACTTGCTGTTGCAAAATCATCTGGCTCATAAAGAATACTTTTTTTAAAATCCTTACCATTTCCTAAATAGATATAATTCGCTCCAATTAAATTTCCAACAGCGATATCCATAAAACCATCATTGTTGAAATCGGCTACCGCTACAGAACGGGTTTCGTCATTTCCGGTACCGAATGGAATTTTTTCTTCGAACACCAAAGCATCGGTTTGTAGATAAACAAAATTTTGTTGCTCATCACGATTGGCCAATACCAAATCCATAGCCCCATCTTTATTCATATCAGCAACGGCGATATCAATGGTAGAATCGTCATCAGAGCCAAAAAGGATGATTTGAGTAAAATCACCCTTGCCATCATTAATAGCAATTTCATTGGCACTACCCCTATTTGTAAATAATACATCTAAATCTCCATCACCGTCAATATCACTTAGGTTCACATTTCTTGTAGGGGTGGCGTCTCCACCAACAGCACCTACCCTACTAAAAATTCCTTTTCCGTTATTGCGATACCAATTATTCGGATGCCGGTCATTACCGGTAACAATATCTAAATCACCATCACCGTCGAGGTCTCCTAATTCAGCCGCATAGCAAGAGGACCATTCTTCATCAATAATTCGAGAAGTTCTAAAAACACCATTGCCAACATTGTAAAAAACAAAATTAGGTGCTGGCCAATGTCGCCCCTCCGCACTAACAACATCAATATCACCATCTCCATCAACATCGCCTGCAGCAATAGAAGCCGTTCTATTTTCTTGTGCTCCAAAACTCAAGAAAGCCCCACCAGGATTAAAGAAAGGGCTTTCCTGTGCTTGAATAGAACTTACCATGGTGCAGAACACCAATATTAATTTATGCTTAAGCATCCCCTTTTTTAGTGGTATTGGTTTTTTTCATGGATTCGCCTATCATATTACTTGCCGTAAATGAGGCAACCATATTATTGAGCATATCGCTACCTGCTTGAGGTGAGTTTGGTAAAAGAATCAGATTGGTATTGGTTTCTTCCCCAATGGATTGTAGAGTATCATAATGCTGAGTAACCACAATTAAAGCAGAAGCCTCTTGTGAATTAATACCTACCTTATTTAATACTTCTACAGATTCTTCAAGACCACGGGCAATTTCACGACGCTGGTCAGCAATACCTTGACCTTGTAATCGTTTACTCTCTGCTTCCGCCTTAGCTTTTTCTACAATAAGAATACGAGCAGCATCACCTTCAAACTGTGCAGCTATTTTTTCACGTTCAGAAGCATTAATTCTGTTCATGGCTTCCTTTACCTGTGCATCTGGGTCAATATCAGTAACTAAGGTTTTAATAATATCATAACCATATTCAAGCATGGCATCTTGTAGCTCACCCTTAACAGCAATAGCAATGTCATCTTTTTTAACGAAGACATCATCCAATTTCATTTTAGGGACCTCAGCACGTACCACATCAAAAACATATGAGGTAATTTGATCATGTGGATATTCTAATTGATAAAACGCATCATAAACCTTGCTTTTGATAACCACGTATTGAACGGAGACTTTCAGTTTTACGAAAACATCGTCAAGTGTTTTAGTCTCAATGATTACATCGAGTTGTTGAATTTTTAGTCCAATTCTGGCGGCAATTCGCTGTACAAAAGGAATTTTGAATTGAATACCAGATTGTCGTACACTAGTGAATTTACCAAAGGTTTCAATAATAACGGCGGTTTGCTGCTTTACAATAAATACAGTTGAAATAAATACAAGCAATATGACAATTGCTATTGGTATAATGTAGCTTAGACTTCCCATAATAGTAGTGTTTTAAGTTTAATTGTTTAAAATACAAAAGTGTGTATTAGATATGTAGTAATTATGAAAGAATTGTTACAAATATTCCACTAATGAACATATAAAGGCAATAGCCGGAAATGCTTTTAGGTTAATTTTAAATTAACTATTTGATAACACTTTTTAATTAGGGAATATCTTGTTTAAATTGTTCTTCAATAAAACTAGAAAATGAAAAATGTTTACTTAATTATTTTAGCTGTTTTAATGTTCTTAAGTTGTGACCCGGTTTCAGACATGGAAGCTAACATTGAGAACCTTACATCTGAAAGCCTAACAATTGAATTTATTTCTTCTGAAGTAAGCCTGAATAAAACCTTACAAATTGCCCCTAATGAAATTAAACTTTTTCAAGAGGGTTTTGATATTGGAAGCACCTATTTAGAACCTTCGCTTATTGATTATGACTCTGTACTTATTAAAAACCAAGCCCAAGAGATTGTGAAGATTTATAAACCGAATGAAGCGGGTAAAAACATATATAATATTAGTGCTTATTGGCAAGGAACCGAGCCTTCTAAAAGGTTTTTTAAATACGAATACGAAATAGAATCTAGTGAGATTGAATAGTTCTAGCGTTCTTTTTACATCTTAAATGGCGAACAATATGAGGCAATTAACTCTTTTTTTTGGGCTAATTATAGCGGGGTTTTTTTATAGTTGTGACGACTGTAACGATTGTAAAGAATTACAACAGAAAAGGATTATAATTCAAAATGAGAATGGAACAAATCTTTTGTTTGGAACCGATGCGACCTATAACCCAGACGAAGCAACTATAGTAACTTCAAGCGGTGTTCAGCAGCCCTTGTTCGTGGATGAAGATGCAGGAGCACTTCTTTTTTCCTTAGAAGAAAATGAAATGACTTATACGCTCCACCTTAATACTACGGATAGTGAGACTATAAATTTTGAATTGGATGAGCGCGACAGCAAACAATGCTGCGGTACATTAACCATTTCAACTAGCACTAGTTTGAATGGAACTAAAATTGAAAACAGCGACACCATCATTATTGTGAAGTAGTTAACTATTATAGGAAACCACAGTCATTAAGGGAAAGTTCAGCGGTTTATGGTATATTTAAAGGAGTAAAAGAATACTTCTAAATACCATCCAAAATGAAAAATAGTACCACTTCCGTTTTCTTTTGTCTTCTTCTTTGTTTTGCGTTTAATTTAAGCGCACAAAATCAAGTCTTAGCACGGCAAATGACCATAGACACTAGTTTTTATCAAGGTCTTAAATGGCGTAATATTGGTCCAAAACGAGGAGGTCGTTCTCTTGGTTCAGCGGGCAGCCCCACGAGACCAAACGAATATTATTTTGGTGCTACTGGTGGCGGTTTGTGGAAAACCGTAGACGGCGGTAACGAATGGAAACCAGTTACTGACGGTCAAGTAACTAGCTCTTCAGTTGGGGCAGTGGCTGTTGCAGAAACAAACCCTGATATAGTGTATATCGGTATGGGTGAAGTACAATTGCGAGGCAGCATCACCCAAGGCGATGGGGTTTATAAATCTATAGATGCCGGAAAAACATGGAAACATTTAGGCCTTAAGGAAACCCAAGCAGTTTCACGTATTCGAATTCACCCTACAAATCCTGATGTGGTTTATGTTGCAGCGTTAGGGCATCCTTATGGAGATAATGAAGAACGAGGTGTTTTTAGAAGCACAAACGGAGGTGATGCCTGGGAAAAAATATTATACGTGAGCCCTAAAGCCGGAGCGGTAGATTTGATTATCGACCGCAACAACACAGAAGTGTTATATGCTACCACATGGGAAGTTCAACGCAAAGCCTGGAAAATGTGGGGTGGCGGAGGCGACAGTAAATTATGGAAGTCTACGGATGGAGGAGATACTTGGACAGATTTAACAGAGAATACAGGAATGCCCGAAGGACCAATTGGAAAGATTGGAGTAACAGTTTCACCGGCAGATTCGAATCGTGTGTGGGCAATTGTTGAAGCTAATGAAGGTGGTGTTTTCCGTTCTGATGATGCTGGACAAACCTGGGAACGAACTAATGATGAACGTAAACTAAGACAACGGGCTTTTTACTATTCTAGAATTTATGCAGACCCATTAGATAAAGAGGTTGTTTATGGCTTGAACACAAGAATGTATAAGTCAAGCGATGGTGGAAAAACCTTTGATACTATTATTCAAACCCCTCATGGCGATAATCATGACTTATGGATAGACCCAACGAATCCAAAGCGGATGATAAACTCAAATGACGGCGGGGGTAATGTCAGTATTAATGGTGGAAAAACTTGGACAGAGCAAGATTTTGTTACAACTCAGTTTTATCATGTGATGACGACGAATGATGTGCCTTATCATGTGGCTGGAGCACAACAAGACAATAGTACTTTAGCAATGCCAAGTGATGGTTGGGGCCATATGTTGGCCAGAGGCCCGAACAAGGGTTGGTATTATGCCGTAGGTGGAGGTGAAAGTGGCTGGATTACACAACATCCGGAGAATTTAGATATATTTTACGCAGGTAGTCAAGGCGCTTTATTAACACGTTATGACAGAAGCAATGGGCAGTCAAGGGATATACAGGTATATCCACGTTTTTTCTCAGGTGAACCGGCTGATGCTTTACCAGAACGTTGGCAATGGACCTTCCCAATCATGTTTGCTCCGCAAGACTCCAACGTGATGTACACCTGTTCTCAACATATTTGGAAAACAACAAATGATGGCCAAACATGGGAGAAAATAAGTCCTGATTTAACCTATGCAGACCCAGCAACTTTAGGCAAAACAGGTGGTGTTATCACTATGGATATGAATGGCCCTGAGATTTATGCTACGGTTTTTGCCTTAGCACCATCTTTTCATGACATTAACACCATTTGGGCAGGTTCTGATGATGGTAAAATTCACATAACGAGAGATGGTGGTGGCAGCTGGAAGGACATTACACCTGACGGCTTACCTAAATTTTCAAGGGTAAGTATTATTGATGAATCTAAACATCGCCCTGGCACTTTATTTGTGGCTGCCAATCGTTATCAGGTTGATGATAGACAACCTTATGTATTTAAAACTCATGACTACGGAAAAACGTGGACAAAAATCATAATTGGTATTGAAGATGGTCATTTTGCAAGAGCGGTTCGTGAAGACCCCGTTCGAGAGGGATTATTGTTTTTAGCAACAGAACACGGAGTGTATTTCTCTATGAATGATGGCGTACAATGGCAGAGCCTTCAATTGAAATTACCAGACACACCAATTCGTGACTTGGTGGTTAAAGATAATGATGTGGTCATAGGCTCACACGGCCGTGGTTTTTGGATATTGGATGATATTCAACCCCTCCGTCAATATAAGGAAACCATGAATAATCAAGCCGCTGTGCTTTTTGAACCTTCAGATGCTATTCGGGGTATTAATAACGCTAGCATTCAATACTATTTAAAAGAAGAGTTAGACACGATTACTTTTGAAATCCTTGACGCGAATGACAAACTCATTAACACGTTTACCGGGAGTAAACCAAAATATAAAAAAGACCCAAACCTACCTTGGTGGCAACGTGGAGGCTCTTCAAAACCAACCACAGCTCAAGGCATTAATACCTTTACTTGGGATTTACGATATCCGGGCGCAATCGATTTTGAAGGTATGATAATTTGGAGTGCCCGCCCGCAACGTGGCCCAAAAGCACCGCTCGGAGATTATAAGGTTCGCATGAAAACCAATGATTATGAAAAAACCTATCCGTTTTCTGTGATGATGGACCCCAACTTAAAAGGCATTACTAAGGCTGATTTAGATGAACAGTTTACTCTAGCGAATAACATTATGCAAAAGACTAGTGCAGCTAATGAGGCTGTTATTAAAATTAGAGAGATGAAAGCTATCATCGTTGAGAATAAAGAGAAAATAGGAGCAGAAGTTATGGAAAAAACCATGACGCCTTTTATGAACAAAATCTCCGCGGTCGAAGAGGAATTATATCAAGTGAAGAATCAATCAGGGCAAGACCCATTGAATTTCCCTATTAAATTGAACAACCGATTGGCCTCATTAAGACGCAGTGTTGAAAGTGGCGATGCTAAACCTACGGATGGCGCGTATAAGGTGTTTAAGGAGCTTTCTGCGGAATTGGAAGGCCATTTGGGCGACCTTAATGGCATTCTAGAAAAGGAATTGCCAATGGTAAATACCGCTTTGGAAGCTGGTGGGGCAGGAAAAATAGAACCATGATGTTAACTAGAAATAGTATGAACCCAATAAAAATGAAACTTTTATTAATAAGTAGATTGTCTCGATATTTAGCCATACTTCACATTATAATCGGGGTGAGTACTTTAAATGCTCAAGAAGAAACGAACCAGACTAAACTAGACACAATGGAAATAGCTTTTATTATGTTCTATGACTATGAGACTTTAGATGTTTTTGGACCAGCAGAAATTTTTGGTCGTCTAGTCGATAAATACAATCTTACTTTTTATTCCCTCGATGGAGGTGTCATAACTAATAGGCATGGGGTTCCGATTATGACACAAAAAATAGCAGCTATCAACAACCCACCAAATATAGTTTTGGTTCCCGGGGGCATGGGGACACGAAAAGAGGTTAATAACAGCGAGCTTTTAACCGCCATAAAAGAACTTTCGCTCGAAAGTGATTATGTGCTTTCTGTTTGCACCGGAAGCGCACTACTTGCCAAATCAGGAGTGTTAGAAGGCAAACAAGCGACTTCAAATAAAAGAGCATTTACATGGGCGTCTTCTCAAAGCGATAACGTTGACTGGGACAAAAAAGCGAGATGGAAAGTCGATGGTAAATATTACACTTCCTCAGGAGTAAGCGCTGGTATGGACATGACATTGGGTTTTATAGCTGACCGCCATGGTATTGATTTCGCCAGAAAAGTTGCCAAAGAAATTGAATATAACTGGATTGAAGACAGGGATAACGACAGTTTTATTGCGGAATAATTAACGTTAAATTTTTTTACTGTTATTTATGCTAAATCGGCAATAGCTTTTTCAATACGTTCCAAACAGGCTTCTTTTCCAATCATGGCAAGAATATCAAACAGATGAGGGCCTTTTAAATCTCCTACGGTAATTAAACGTAAAGGACCCATAACCTTACCAAAAGACAATTCACTTTCGGTAATCCATGCTTTAATATTGGATTCGATATTTGCTGAGTTAAAGTCCTTAGTAGCTGAAATGATGTCAGCCACCTTTCGCATTAATGCTGGCGTATCTTCCTTCCATTGTTTTTTTACTGGTTTTTCAGCATAAGAGTTAGGTGCTTCAAAAAAGTAACTGCTCAAGTCCCAAAAATCAGCCACAAAATCTGCGCGTTCTTTAATTAATCCTACTACTTTTTCGACATAACTGTCATCCCGAGCATCTCGAGGAATCTCTTTATCAGCTAGCACCACCTGAAACAAACCAGCCAGTTCCTCATCATTTTTCTCTTGTAAATATTGATGGTTGTACCATTTGGTTTTTTCTGGGTCAAAACGAGCGCCAGATTTATTTACGCGTTCTAAGCTAAAGGCGTTTATGAGGTCTTCCAGAGAAAACAGTTCTTGTTCAGTTCCGGGATTCCAACCTAGCATCGCTAAAAAATTAACAACGGCATTTGAAAAATAGCCTGCTTCACGATACCCTTGTGATTCATTCCAAGATAATGGAAATACGGGGAAACCGCCTTTTTCACCATCACGCTTGCTCAATTTTCCTTTTCCTGTTGGTTTCATAATTAAAGGCAGGTGTGCAAACTGCGGCGCGTCCCATCCAAAGGCATTATAGAGCAATTGATGCAAGGCCAAAGAAGGCAGCCATTCTTCTCCGCGAATTACATGCGAAATTTCCATTAAATGGTCATCTACAATATTTGCCAAGTGATAGGTTGGCATGCCATCGCTCTTAAAAAGAACTTTATCATCAAGTACATTGGTGTCTATTTCAATTGTGCCACGGATTATATCTTTAAGATGAAGTTTTTCGTCTTGAGGGGACATAAAGCGAATCACATATGGTTCTCTAGAGCTTATTTTGGATTGTGTTTCTTCTTTGCTTAGCGTAAGAGAATTGTCAAGTTTTAATCTATTGTGCCAATTGTAGATGAAAGTCTTTCCTTTTTCTTCGTGGTCTTTACGATGAAAATCTAATTTTTCAGCAGTATCAAATGCATAATAAGCATGACCTTTTTCTATCAATTCTAAAGCATATTCTTTGTACAAGTGCTTTCGTTCACTTTGGCGATATGGGCCAAAATTCCCTTCTTTTGCGACACCCTCATCAAAAGGAATTCCACACCAATTTAGCGCTTCTATAATATAGGCTTCAGCACCTTCAACATAGCGGTTTTGGTCAGTATCTTCAATTCGCAGCACAAAATCACCACCGTATTTTTTAGCAAATAAATAATTAAACAAAGCAGTACGAACACCACCAATATGAAGCGGCCCTGTTGGACTAGGCGCAAAACGAACTCTTACCTTTTGATTCATTACTTAAAATTGAAGCACAAAGATAGTATTTGATAAAGCAGCAGAAAAGCGTGTTTGAACTAAACCAAAGAAAAGTCGTTGACATTGAGTTTCATTTCTTTTGGGACTCGCGGATTCATAATATAAAACCATAAGGGCGGTATAAAAGAAATCACCATGGATGTTGGATACCCAAATGGCATTTGTGGTGAGATGTCATGATAGTCTAAGGTCTGGTATTTTTTAGACGATTTATAATGATGATCACTATGCCTAGTTAATTCATATAAAACGATACGGCCTATAACATGATTACTATTCCAAGAGTGGCATTCTCGAACACGCTCATAACGACCGGAAGGCTTTTTAAAACGAATGAGGCCATAGTGCTCAATATAGTTGACAGTTTCTAAAAGAAGAAACCCTATGATTCCGGAACCAACAGCGAATAGGACTCCTAATTGCCCAAAAAAGAGAAACACTAGGGTTAAAAATGATAATTGAAACAAAGTGTAGTAGACCATATCATTTTTAATAGAAAAGAAACTTAAGCCGTCCGCTCTTAAAAGCTTGCCTTGAATTTTCCAAGCGCTTAAATATTGGCGTAGGGTAGAAGTAAACCAAAATGAATAAACAGATTGATTTAATCTGGCTGTAGCAGGATCTTCTTTCGTTGCTGCATGCAAGTGATGACCAAAATTATGTTCAATATAAAAGTGCATATAAAATGAAGGTAGTAGCAAAAGCTTTCCTAAATAGCGTTCAAAAGTTAATTGCCGATGCCCTAATTCATGAGCCACATTAATACCATTTACACCGAGTACAATACCAACAGAAAACACTAAGCCGATAATTTCGTAAAGTGCATAAGCGTGGGTTGTAATATCCCAAAGACTATAAAACACAAACCCGAACACAATGGGAATGTTTAGATATAACATCCAATCAAATATTTTGCTTTTACTTTTTTGTTCTAATTTCTCACCTTCAAGGTTAGATGTGTCATGTGGTAAGAGAATTTCAAGAACTGGGATAATCACAAATGCGTAAAACGGAGTAAAAAAACTTAAATAGCCTTTAAAATAAATGCTAATAAACGCTGAAATTGGTATTGTTAGCGCTGCGAGGTACTTTAAATCTTTCATATGATCTATTTTAACATAAAATTTTCAAGACAGTTTTGAAACAACGGGTATCTTGGTAAATAACTAATTGAAAAGTTTAAATTAATTCACTAAATATAGCAGATTTTGAGCAGTTTTAAGGCCATATTGGGTAAGCTAAACACCTTTACAAAAAAGTATTACTCTAAACTTTTGGTGAAAGGCATATTGCTATTCTTGACCTTTGGAATATTATTTTTCTTGGCGATAACCGCTGTTGAATATGTTTTGTGGTTAGGTTCAACCGAAAGATTAATATTGCTTTTGGCTTTTATCGCTATTGAGCTCTTTTTATTTTATCGCTATATTCTGGTTCCTCTGTTTTACTTGTTTAATATTAAAAAAGGAATTTCAAAGCGACAAGCTTCCCAATTGATAGGCAAGCATTTTCCTCACGTAAATGACAAGTTGGTAAACCTTTTGGATTTGGCCGAGCACAATAATGAATCAGATTTGTTAATGGCGGCTATAGAACAACGTTCCGAAGAGATGAAACCAATTCCGTTTACAAAAGCAGTCGATTATGGAGAGAACCTTAAGTATGCAAAATATGTTTTGATTCCTATGTTGATGGTCGCGCTTTTATGGGTTTCCGGCATTATTTCTGAATTTTTTGGTTCTTATAACCGTGTAGTAAATTATGATATTGCTTATGAACCACCAGCTCCGTTTTCATTCCTTCTTTTAAATGAAGATTTAACAATTCTTGAAGATGAGGCCTTGCAATTGAGGTTAATTACAGAGGGCCAAATAAGACCAGAGAATGTAAGTATTGTGATAAAAGGAAAAGAATTATTAATGCAAGAGAATGGGGGGAGTTTTCAGTATACTTTTCAACCACCTGTTTCATCAGGTAATTTTTATTTTACTGCTAACGGTTTTAATTCGAGGGTATATACAATTGCCGTTGGCAGGGTTCCATCAATTCAAGGTTTTGAAATGACTTTGGATTATCCAAATTATTTAGGAAAACGAGATGAAATTTTAAAAGGCACGGGAAATGCAATTGTCCCAGAAGGCACAAGGGTTACTTGGAATGTAAGAGGGCTTCATACGGATAAAATTGATTTAAGAACAAAGGACACAGTAGTTTCCTTGGTTAAAGAAAATAATGATTTTGCTATTACGAAAGCAATTTATGAGGAGCTAGATTATGAATTATCAACCGGTAATTCTAATGTAGAAGACTACGAAACACTTGGTTATAAATTAGAGGTAGTACGCGATGCCTATCCAACGATTCAGGTAGAGCAAACATTGGATTCACTAAACCCTAATTTGAGTTATTATGAAGGTATGGCATCGGATGATATTCAATTAACAAGAATCAATCTTGTTTATTATTCAATTGCTAAACCAAATGTACTATCGAGCTTGTTGTTAGCAGAAACTAACAATAATGTAGAGCAGTTCTATTATACTTTTCCGTCGGGTCTGTCATTAGAGCAAGGCAAAGAATATGAGTTTTACTTTGAGGTATTTGATAATGATGGTTTACGAAAAGGAAAATCGGTTAAAAGTCAAGTCTTTAGTACTGCAATATTGAATGATAACGAGTTGAAAAACAAAGAGTTAGATGCTCAGCAGTCGATATTGCAAAATTTAGACAAGTCATTAGAGAATTTTAAAGACCAAAAGGAGGCTCTTAAAGAAATTAATGACAAACAAAAAGAGAATAATAGCTTAAATTTTAATGATCAAAACCAGATTAAAGATTTTCTCCAAAAGCAAGAGCAGCAGGAATTTATGATGGAAAAGTTTAGTAAACAATTAAAAGATAATTTAAATAAAAACGAAAAAACGGATGAACTAAATCAATTGTTACAAGAGCGTTTAGAACGACAAGAAAAGGAAGCTGCTAAGAACAAAAAGTTGTTAGAAGAGTTAAATAAAATCGCTGATAAGATAGATAAAGAGGAGCTTAAAAAGAAGTTAGAAGAACTCGGAAAAAAGCAAAGTAATAGTGAGCGGAGTTTAGAACAGTTGTTGGAATTGACTAAGCGTTATTATGTCACGGAGAAAGCTTCGCAGTTATCCAAAGAATTAGAAGACTTAGCGGAGCGTCAAAAGATTTTGTCTAAGCTAGAGTTGGGAGAGCAGTTTCAAAATAAAGAACAGGAAAAATTAAATGAAAAGTTCAACCAAATTTCAGATGAACTAGACGAACTTAAAAACGACAATGAAGGGCTTAAAAAGCCGATTGATTTAGACATTAGCACACAAAAACAAGAGGATGTTAAGGAAGACCAAAAGGATGCCTTAGAAGAGATCAATAAACATCAAGGAAACGAAGAGTCATCTGATAGTGACGATAAGCAAGAATCAGGAAATAGGGCTAAGCAGAAACAAAATTCCGCTGCTCAAAAAATGAAGGAGATGAGTGAAAGTTTAAAACAACGCGCTGCGTCTGGTGGAGGTGGATCTAGTATTACAGAAGACGCTGAAATGTTACGTCAAATTTTAGACAATCTAATTACATTTTCTTTTAAGCAAGAGAACTTATTTGATAAGGTTCAAGAGTCAGAAGGTCAAATAGAGCAATTCTCAAATACAGTAAGACAGCAAAAGGACCTAAGAGATTTATTTGAGCATGTAGATGATAGTTTGTTTGCACTTTCTCTAAGAAGAGTAGAGCTATCAGAGTTTGTAAATGAACAAATAACCGAGGTTTATTACAACATAGACAAGTCTTTAGAAAGTATTGCCGAAAATCAGGTTTACCAAGGTGCTTCTTACCAACAATATGTGCTAACAGCATCAAATAGTTTAGCTGATTTTTTGGCCAATTTATTAGATAACATGCAGCAAAGCATGCAGCCTGGTCAAGGTCAGGGACAGGGTGATGGTTTTCAATTACCTGATATTATTGAAGGGCAAGAATCTTTGAAAGAGAAAATGGAGAAGGCGGGCAACAAAGGTAACAAAGGACAGAAAGGAGAAAAAGGTCAAGAAGGAAAAGGAGAAAAGGGTGAAAGTGGAGAAGAAGGAAAAGAGGGTAAATCCGGAGAATCAGGAGAGAATGGAGAATCGGGAAAAGGTGGAGAAAATGGTGAAGGAGGCTCAGATGGAAAGAGTAAGAACGGAGAGAATAATGGAGAAGGTCAAGGTGAGGGTGAAGGAAATGACCAAGAAGGAAGTGAGGGTGGTGGTCCTTCAGAAAGTGAATTAAAGGAAATATATGAGATTTATAAAGAGCAGCAAGTACTTCGTCAGAAATTGGAAGACCAATTAAAAAAAATACTACAGAAGGATAAACAAGAACTAGCAAAAAAGCTTGCTAGACAAATGGAAAATTTTGAAAATGATCTTTTAGAAAATGGGATAACACAACGGACCTTGAATAAGATGAACGCAATTCAACAACAATTGTTGAAACTTGAAAATGCTGCCTTAAAACAGGGGCAAAAGAAAGAAAGAGAAAGTCAGACGAACAGCAATGATTTTCGGAATCCGATTACTACAAAACCGTCTTTGCTTAAGAACAAGAGTAAGGCTATTGAAATTTTAAACAGACAAGCCTTACCTTTGCGCCAAAATTACCAGAATAAGGTAAAGCGGTATTTTCAAAATGAAAATTGATTTCCATTACGAATTAGAGTTTAGACTTATTTCTGAATCAGGATATGCCGATTGGGTAACTAGGGTGATAATGTTAGCGAACGCTCAATTAGGAAATGTAAATTATATTTTTTGTAATGACGGCTACCTTTTGGATATTAATCAGAGGCATTTAAATCACGACACTTTTACCGATATTATAACTTTTGATTATACTGAGAGTAACACTATATCAGGAGACATATTTATCTCCGTCGATAGGATAAGGGAAAATGCAAAGTCCTTTAATGTGCCTTTTGAGATGGAACTAAAACGTGTTATGATTCATGGCGTATTACACCTTTTAGGTTATACGGATAAGAGTGCTGAGGAGCAATCAGTAATGAGGAAAAAGGAAAATGAAATGATGAAATTGTTCCACGTGGAACAGTAGGAAATTATGTTTGAAAAACAATATGATGTTATAGTAGTAGGAGGTGGACATGCCGGCGCAGAAGCTGTGGCCGCAGCTGCTAATATGGGTTCAAAAACCTTATTGGTGACTATGAACCTCCAGACAATTGGACAAATGTCTTGTAATCCTGCTATGGGCGGAATTGCAAAAGGACAAATTGTACGTGAGATTGATGCTCTTGGGGGTTATAGCGGAGTTATAACCGACAAGTCGGCCATACAGTTTAAGATGCTGAACAAGTCTAAAGGACCAGCGATGTGGAGTCCAAGGGCTCAGAATGATAGGATGAGATTTGCAGAGGAATGGCGTTTAGCTTTGGAAAGAACTCCTAATGTAGACTTTTATCAAGAGATGGTTTCTGGTTTGTTGGTCGAAGGAGATAAGGTGGTAGGGGTGAGAACATCCTTAGGGATAGATATAAAGGCTAAGGCGGTTGTGCTGACTAACGGAACTTTTTTAAATGGTCTTATTCATATTGGTGAAAAGCAATTTGGAGGTGGTAGAGCAGGTGAGAAAGCCGCTACAGGAATCACTGAGCAATTATCTGATTTTGGTTTTGAAAGTGGTAGAATGAAAACTGGAACACCTCCAAGGGTTGATGGAAGATCTTTAGATTATTCTAAAATGATTGTTCAACCGGGTGATAGTAATCCTGAAAAATTCTCTTATTTAAACACGCAAAAGTTGACAGAACAACGGGACTGTCATATGACGCATACAAGCGCATTGGTTCACGATTTGTTACGTGAAGGGTTTGATCGTTCTCCAATGTTTAATGGTAGAATAAAAAGTATTGGGCCACGATATTGCCCTTCAATTGAAGATAAAATTAACCGATTTGCAGATAAAGATGCGCATCAAATTTTTGTAGAGCCAGAAGGGTGGCATACTGTTGAGGTTTATGTAAACGGTTTTTCTACATCCTTACCAGAAGATGTGCAATACAAGGCACTAAAATCGGTAGTAGGTTTTGAGAGCGTAAAGTTCTTTCGTCCAGGATATGCAATTGAATATGATTATTTCCCACCGACTCAATTAAAACATACTTTGGAAACTAAGGTTATTGAGAATCTATATTTTGCAGGTCAGATAAATGGAACCACAGGTTATGAAGAAGCAGCTTCTCAAGGTATAATGGCGGGAATAAATGCGCATTTAAAGATTAACGAAAAGGAGTCTTTCATATTAAAAAGAGATGAAGCTTATATAGGCGTTTTAATTGATGATTTAATTACTAAAGGCACAGAAGAGCCTTATCGAATGTTCACGTCAAGAGCGGAGTATCGAACTTTGTTGCGACAAGACAATGCTGATTTACGACTGACACCAAGAAGCTTTGATTTAGGTTTAGCAGGTGAAGAACGGTTGAAAAGAATGGAAAAGAAGTTGACGAATTCAGATAAATTTGTGGAGTTCTTTAAAACTACTAGTTATACTCCGGAGGAAATGAATCCTATTTTAGAAGAGGTTTCATCAGCAACAGTGAAGCAATCAGATAAAATGTTCAAAGTGTTTTCTAGACCTAAGGTGACTATGGAACATATGCTTAGATTAGCTGCTGTTTCTGATTTTGTAAATGAACATGAACTAGACACTGAAGTATTAGAGCAAGCCGAGATTCAAGTAAAGTATTCAGGTTATATCGCCAAGGAAAAGAACAATGCAGACAAACTTTTACGTTTAGAAAACATTAAAATTCCTGATGATTTTGATTATAGAAAATTGAAATCATTATCATATGAAGCACGAGAGAAGCTAGAAGCTATTCGACCTGTAACTATTTCTCAAGCGTCTCGTATAAGCGGTGTTTCGCCTTCAGACATTAGTGTGCTTTTAGTGTTTTTAGGACGATGAAAACCTCAATGTTTTTTAAACAAGAAAAACCAATTACACCAAAAGTGTTAGGTTTTATATTACTACTATTAACAGCAGTTTCTTTGAATAGTACTAAGGTGCCTTTGAGCCAAATTATAAGCATGGGTGCAATAGGAAGTTCGCTATTAGGCTATTCGATTTCCTACGAAATTTGCAAAGAAGGTGTTCATTTCAAGCATCTAAAATTATTTGGACTAACGGTTTTAAAGACAAAATTAAAATCTTTAAATGCAGATGTGATTCGTGCTTTTCCGGCTTCGTTTAAGAGCAATTTTAATTGGGGTCCTGTTGCTGCGATGGGAAAGCAGAACAGAACAGATAAATATGTCATTCGTTTGTTTGAAGGCAGCAGACATTTTACAATATTCAAGACAAGTTCATTTGAAACGGCTTCAACTCGAGCAAAAATGCTCGGTGAAATTTTGCAGATTACTACGGAAGTTCGAAAATAAACGACGTTCCACGTGGAACAATCTACATTAAAATCAACCCCTTTTTCGGTTTTAAAAAAACCTTGGAACTAGATTACAAACATTCATTTGAACTTCTAATTGACAAAAAGTTCAATTATAAGTTCGTCATCTATATTTCTTAATTTTAAAATGGCGTGGTTTTTGAGAATAGAATATTCAACTAAATCAAAAATTAAAAATGAGAAAATTCTCAACCATTTGTTTAGGCATACTATTTTTAAATTCATGTATTCCTATTAGAATTGCCCCAACCATTTCAGACTATAAAGTAGTGAAGGGCCAGCGGTTTAAAAGAGGCCTTCCTAAGAAAACTACTTTTGTGTTTGAAGACCCTAAAGAAGCGAATGAATTTTATGATTATGTAAATATTAAATATGACCTTGAAGATTACTACGTAGACGTTCAGGTTCCATTTACAATTGATGAAAAGGAATATTTCTTTTCTTTTTATGAGGTAGAAATACAAGACAAGGCACTTAATTTATTTCCATTGGCATTCGATATTGCTGCGAATGCTACTCTTAAAAATGAAGATTTTGAAACGTATACTACCAATGAAGATAGTACGATTTTAAGAAATGGTAATTGGTACATTGTAATGGAAGTTTTTAGCATAACTGAAAAAGACTGCTTGCATGAAGAATCAGATTCAAGGGATATAGTTTTGCCGTATCTTCGGGCTTTAAAAGACGAATACCTTTCTACTCATAATTACAATGAAGTTGTATTTAAAAACTAAAGACTTTTCTGTTACCAAAGAGGCCTTTGAATTATTTCATGATGAGGATTTAGATATGCTCATCACCAAACCAAAGCCGAATAATTTAGAAAAATACTATGAAAGCGAAGTTTATATTTCGCATACCGATTCAAAAAAGAGTTTGGTAGATAAAGTATATCAATTAGTTAAAAGATATAGTTTAAAAAAGAAGGTGAAGCTCATCAACTCATTTCAAGTTTCAGATAAAAGACTTTTAGATATTGGAGCTGGCACAGCAGATTTTTTACTTGCTGCCCAAAAAGCTGGTTGGAAAACCTGGGGAATCGAACCAAATGCTTTGGCCCAACAAAATGCCGTAGAGAAAGGGGTGTCACTTTTGGCTTCATTAAATGATGTAGCGGGACAAAAATTTAATGTAATAACCCTTTGGCATGTTTTAGAGCACTTGCCTAATTTAGAAACCGATATTGAACAAATTTGTAACCTATTGGAAGATGACGGCACTTTAATTATTGCCGTTCCTAATTTTAATTCTTTAGATGCAAATTATTATAAAGAGCATTGGGCTGCTTTTGATGTGCCGAGGCACCTATGGCATTTTTCAAAAACTGCAATTGAAAAAATCTTTTCAAAAAATCAAATGAGATTGATAAAAACAAAACCAATGTTGTTTGATTCTTTTTACGTATCCCTGTTATCGGAAAAATATAAAAATGGAAAACAAAACTATATGAAAGCACTTTATATTGGTTTGAAGTCTAATTTGAAAGGAAAACGAACAAAAGAATACTCTTCACACATATATATTCTTAAAAAGAAGGTTTAGATAAGCTCTGAGTAACGATTTCAACTAATTCCTTATATCGTTATTAGTCAAAGCTCAACAGCGCTTAGACGGCTTTATACCGATTGTATTTTTATAACAAAAACAAATAACAAACTTACAAAACCATAACTTTTCTCTATACGAAGTCTTGGTTAATTAAAATCCAAAGTTTCTGTGATATGTAGCGGCTTTTTATATTTTTGCCGAACGTAAAATTAATGAGATGAAAAAATTAGTATTTATTATAACTGTACTTCTTATGGCTTCATGCCAACAAGACAAAATTGGCTATGTTAATAATGTGAAACTATTAGACGGCTATCAAGAAAAAATTGAGGTAGAAGCCAAGTTCAATGAAAAGCGCGATGCGCTTACTAAAAAAAGCGATAGTATTTCTCAGGCCTTTCAAATTGAATATCAAGCCCTTCAGGCTAAAAGGTTATCTCAAGCTAAGGCACAAGAAGAACTAGGCTTATTACAGCAAAAAAGTCAATTTATAGGACAGCAATTGCAGCAAGAACAGCAGCAATTACAACAGAGTGGTCAAACTGAGTTGGACAGTGTTGTAAGCAAAATGAAGAGAGAGATTACTGCTTATGGCAAAACTAATGGCTTTACCTATATTTTAACTGGCGGTGAAGGTGGAAGTGTTCTTTACGGGGAAGAAACTAAAGATTTAACTAGCGAAATACTTAAAATATTAAATGACAACTACAAAAAGTAGTCTTGTTAGTATACAATTAAAAAGCCTTAGCATTTTGATGTTAAGGCTTTTTTTATGTGTTTAAATGTTCGCCTTATTGTAATAAAAACAAAAGAAAAACACTGGGAATCAGATAGATAACAATAGTCTTAGCCCCTTCATAGTCTTTATTGATTCGCTGCCCAATGAACAACATTAATAATGCCAAACAAGAAACTAAAGCAGCATAAAGAGCAAAATCTTTATGGTCAAAAAGTAGCAGATGTACTAAGCCAATTAGGGCTAAAATTCCTGCTGCCATTTCAACAACAGTAATGATACCTAATAATAGTGGAACGCTATTTTTAAAAGGAGATTTTGAAAAATGCCCAATTAACCATGAAAGGTTGCCTTTCCAATCTTTTATTTTATCAATCCCACTTTGTAAAAATGTGATTATCAAAAAGATAAGTAAAACGGTTTCTGTAGCATTCTCATAAAAATGTAAGTGCATATTAGGTTGATTTAAGCCGCCTTGGTATGTAAGAGGCGTGTTAGTTTTATAGATAAATCGGTAAAGATAATTTTTGAATTGCCGTTACGTTCCACATGAAAAATGGCTTCTTCTAATTCTTTTGTAATGTCTAGAATATTATTTTCATGAATAAAAGGGGCAAACTTTTTTAAGTCAAACCCGTCTACATGAATTTTGGCATATACTAATTCATCTGCTTTAAAATTGAGTAATAAAGCTTGTCTTATAATAGCAATGCAGTATTGAAGAAACTTCTTTTGAACCTCACGACCATTTTTAGCCACTTCTTCACTCCATGATAAAAGCTCATGTATAGCCGCTTTGTTTCCTTTTGCTTTAAAAGCGCTTCGAACCCATTGCACGAACCATTTTTCAAAAACCAAATCTTCAGAATCGTTGTTCATCAAATCTATGGCCTTGTTGAAGTTGCCATTAGCTTCATGCGCAATGCGCCCAGCTTCTGCCTTATCTAAGCCTTTTTTGATTAAACCTTCAGCGATTACCTCTTCCGCTAATGGAGGAAAATGTACTAATTGACATCGCGATTTTATAGTGGTTATGATTTGCTCTTCATCTTCAGCGAGCAATAATAACACAGTCTTTTCTGGTGGTTCTTCAATGAGTTTTAATAGTTTATTTGATGCTGCAATATTCATTTTTTCGGCCATCCAAATTATAAATACTTTATAACCACCTTCGTAGGATTTAAGAGCTAGTTTTTTAACGATGTCTTGAGATTCATCAACGCCAATTTGCCCTTGTTTTTTTTCAATTCCGATAGCTTGATACCAGTCAAAAAGATTACCATACGGTTGCTCATTAACAAAGGCTCTCCATTCCGGCAAATAATGATCACTAACGGCATGACTCTTGACTTTGTCGGAATTAGATACAGGAAAGGCAAAATGTAAATCAGGATGCGTTAAAGAGGCGCATTTGGCATTACAAGCTTGATTCTTGCCTTCATTTTCTCCGTTATGGTTTTGACAAAGGATGTATTGGGCATAAGCTATTGCTGCAGGTAAGACTCCTGTGCCTTCTTGACCGACAAAAAGTTGCGCATGAGGTATACGCCGAGCATCAGCACTTGAACTTAAATGCTTTTTAATATGTTCTAAACCTAAAATGTCTTTAAACAGCATCAAACAAATATACACTTTCGCTTTGATTGGTTTTTCTAAAGAATTTAATCATGAATATAGCTTTCAATATGACTTTTTAGTAACTCTGCTTGATCCAGTGTTAGATTTAATTTATTCACATAATACTTTTTAACATCTAAAAATGTGCGTAAGGACTGTATGTATTCTTTATCATTCTTTAGATTTTCAAAATCATTAGGAACGATCAATCTTTTTGAAGGTGCCTCATCTTGAATAACAAAGTCCTTGCGTAAATAGTCTAACATATATTCATGAAAATCTTGTCGTATTTCATCATAAGCTTCTTCATAATCAGGGATTATTGATGTATAAAACTCACCTATTGAAGAACGAATGGCGGGATTCTGAACTAAATCCATTCCTATAGAGGAAAGGGAATTATAACCACTTATTTTAAAATCTGCTTCATCATATGAAAAAGCAACATCAAAATATACACCTAAAGAATCTCGATATGGTTCCTTCTTCTCCGTAACCTCTATTAAAGTTTTCAAAGCATCGATACTTTTTAGGGTACTGTATTTTCCTTCACTTTTGATTTTATTGAGATCATTAATGCTGTACTCTAAATCAGATACAATTTCAGCTAATGCTATATGTTCCTTTTCTTTTGATTTATTATCTTCATTCCAATTATTAATTTGGAGCGCAATTAAAATCCCAATTACAACAAGTAATATTTCACCAATAGCGTATTTAAAGTATTTACCCATTTTGTTTTCTTGGATTAGCGAACGACGTATATGGCGGAAGAATTTTATCATTTAATTTTCAATTCTTGAAATTTCTTGATTTATTAAGTCAATAATTTCCTGATATCCTTTTCTGACTTTTTTTCCTTCTTCAAATACACCAATTCTGTAAACACTTAAAATTGATAAATGCTCAATAAATATTCTATTATCAATCATTTTTTGGAATAGTTTATAATGCTTATCCTTTTCTTCAGAACTACGGTTTTTATAGAATCGAAGGGGATTATATGGCATTTGATTTACAGTAAATGATATTATCACATCAGTACTATAATATCTTGCCAGATTTTCATCATCAATATAATCTACAACGAGGTCTTGAATTTCTGCAATTTTGTACTTAAGTAACTCATTTGATATGAGTTCTATTTGTCCTGAATTTATTAATGAATTATATATTCCTCTTGATGGGTCAAAATTGTAATTATAAATCGTTTTTAAAAATAAGCTATCGAGTGTTTCAAGTGTATAATTTTTATCCTTTGCATTCATCAGCTTTAAAGTAGCTGCTTCATTACCGATATGATGATTAAAAATACTATCAAATGAAATTAAATTTTTATCAAACTCTAGTTTTAAGGCTTTTAGTTGTTTGAGTTCTTGTCTTTTTTCTTGTTGGTTTTCATTCCAATTGTTAATCTGAAGGGCAATAAGAATACCAATTACCACAAGAATAATTTCGCCTATGGCGTATTTAAAGTATTTGCCCGTTTTGTTTTCCATGAGCATGTTTTGGCGGATTTTACGAAAGAATTTAATCATTTCCCTTTTCCATTATTTTTAAAACAACCTTTGTTTTTTCTAAAGTATTTTTAAAATTTCTTAGATTATTTCTACAAAAATTTGCTTTTACACTTCCCCATGAATTAAGCTTTAACATTAAGTCTTTCCGGTTTACATTATCCCAAATAAAGTCATTTTCAGGGGTGTTTTTTATAAATGAATGCGGGACTGGTATTGGATAAGAAGCAGCAAGCATTTCTATTTCATCATAATAGTCATCCCTAAAGGTTTTGTATGTTTCTTCGGTAGCATTTTGAGGAATAGAAAGATCGTACAACTGCTCTTTAAGAATATTATCAAATAAATCTAATTTGCCCGAGGCTTTCATAGATTCATAAGTGTTGTTATTAAAACCTTTAAACCCAACCGAAATTACATTGATCTCTTTTTTTAAGAAATGGATTAAGGAATCTTTACTGTATGAAATACTGTTTACATATTGCGATTGTTCATTTAAGATATTAAAATTTGAGTCTGTTTTTTTAATGAATTCTTTTAAATAGTCTATATCAGACATTAAATCTTGTTTAACCGATTTTAGTAAGGTCGCTTGCTCACTTTTTGTTTTACGAAGCTCATTCCAATTATTTACCTGCAAAGCGATAAGAATCCCAATAACCACAAGAATAATTTCGCCAATAGCGTATTTAAAGTATTTACCTGTTTTATTTTCCATGAGAAGGTTTTGGCGAATTTTTCTAAAGAATTTTAGCATCGTTATCCTTTTTTCAGTTCTTGTTCTAGCATATCTATGGTAGCTAATATAAATTCCTTTAAGTTACCTTCATTAATGACGATATAATCATTGTTGTGCTTGTGATGCCAAACTTGATTTTCTAATTCCATCAAATCGGTTCTGGATAAATTAAACTTGAAAGGAGAGGCTTCCTTATAGACTTTCAAACTATTATTTCTGTCAAAAGGGAGTTTTTTGGTTAACTCACCATTGGCTAAGGGAAATCGCTTCATCAAAAAAGGCATTAAGTTTATGGTGTAGTTATCTGCTCTAAAACGAAAGTCTTCTTCGTCATCACTAATATTTTTGAGCCAATCACTTAATTGTACTCTTAGCGCTTCATTTTTTAAAAGACTTAATTTTCCAGAATTTACAATCTCGTTAGAAATGCCGACTCTTGCATCAAAAGAATGAAAATTGCCAATAGCAAGCAATAATTCATCAACTTGTTCATGTTTTTTAGCCAATGAATCTGACCTAATAATTTGAGTAAGGTTTATACAAGATTCGGTCACTTTATTATTGATGCTAATAGATTCTTCTAAGGCTATTAAATTATCTTTAAACTCATCTATTAGTGCAGAAATTAATTCTGTTTCTTTTTTGTCTTCAATGCGTTGTTGGTTCCAGGTGTTTATTTGAAGCGCCAAAAGAATTCCAATAACCACAAGGATAATTTCACCAATGGCATATTTAAAATATTTGCCTGTTTTACCTTCTGAAAGCAAGTTTTGGCGAATTTTTCTGAAGAATTTTATCATTTATTTTAACTTATCTATTTCTAGTTCTAATAACTTTATAGTTTTATTATTAAACTTTTGATAATCAGTGTTTAATCTTAATAAAGAGCTAAGTAAGAACATTTTATTATCGATCATACTCTCAAATTTTCTGTCTTTTAAAATAATTCTATTATCACTGTAATCCAGTTTGCTTTTACCAATTCTATCTTTGATAGGTGCAAAACTGTAATCTACTTGTCTTAGCGAAATATTGTCGTAGAGATAAGGCACAAAGTTGTCTGAGCCGTCTATATCTTCATTTTTCTCATTCCTTTGAATGCCTGCATAAATACTTGGGATTTGATATAAGAAATCTCGAAGACTATCTGAGGCTATCAAAGAAATTGCACCAGAACTTAATGCCTCATCAAGCGTAGAAGATTTATATTTTAAACTAGGGGATGTTAAAAGAGAATAAATTAAGGTATCGATTGTTTTTTCATTTTTATCAGTAAAGTCATTGCCCATAAATTGAAGCAGTCTTTCAGAATCTGTCATTAATGATTCGATTCGTTTAATATTCTCAGATAGCGCTTCCTTATTTTTTTTGCTTTCAACTAGCAATCTAGCCATTAGATTTGCTGAAGCTTTACTCTCAATATGTGCTGTGTTCCAATTATTAATCTGAAGCGCAATCAAAATACCAATGACCACAAGTACAATTTCGCCAATGGCGTATTTAATGTACTTACCTGTTTTGTTTTCTATAAGAAGGTTTTGGCGAATTTTACGAAAGAATTTAATCATAGTTATTTATTTAGCTCTACTTCAATGTCTTTGACCAATAACCTTTGTTTTTTTAAGAATTCTCGAAGAAGTTGAGAAAAGCGATATCTCACCTTTATGTTATGACTGATTTTCGGGATTAAACTTGGGTCATTTAAAAGCGCTTCATAATCTTGAGGGATCCATTTCTCATTTTTATAATCAAAGCTTTTTTCAAAATCTGGGGTGATGTCATTGTATACACGATCAAAGAAATAGACTAGGTTTTCATTGCTTAAATGTTCGGAAACATCTGTGCTTCGCTTCATTGATGTTTGCTCCAAATTATAGTGATCCACTATTCTTTGTCTGAGTTCTTCGTTTTCAATGATATCTATACCACGAGATTCTAGAAGTTTGTAAGCTGAGGTATTAAAATCCACAAAAAAATACTGAACAACTTTTTCCCATAGAATGTCTATTTCTGTCGAATAAGCTTTTTTATGCTTTATGTGGTTTAATAGAACTGTAGCATACTTAGCATTTTGTAATTGTGATTCAATTTGGTTGTTAAGGTTTTGAATATCCATCTCTAAAGAATTCTTGATTTCGATTAGCGTCGATTTTTCAAGTTTTCTTGTTTTTTGCCCTTCATTCCAATTATTAATCTGAAGTGCGAGTAGAATCCCAATAACCACAAGGATAATTTCACCAATGGCATATTTGAAATACTTGGTAGTTTTACCTTCTGAGAGGAGGTTTTGACGGATTTTTCTAAAGAATTTAATCATAGCTGCATTTTAACTCATGGTTAGTAAGGTATATAAGTCTTTGTCTCCATGCTAGGATATTTTACATGCATCAACGAGTCTATTTCAATAATGTCATGCTTTAGTCGCGAGTAGTTTTCTTCAATTCTTTTTGTAAAAAAAATAAGATCAGTCAACAGATTGGCAAACTCTCTGTTTTGTAGTAATTCTATATGGTTTGATATAAAAGGAGAGTCATGTTCAGTAGTAATCAATTGAGATGATTTATAAATAGACCTAACGGTTGTTCTATCAACATTTTTGTTTAGAAAAGGACGTAGTTGATTATCTACAAAACGATTTTGATTGTACTCAAAGGCGATCAATGTTTCTTGACCTCTTTTGAAATCAGCAAGTTTTTTACGGAGATTGGAGGAAGTTATTAAGTCAAAATCTCCTGAAGCACTTAAGACATCGTAGAGTGTAGTTGGTCTTCCAGCTAGCCAAACCCATGTGAGTTTATCTAAATCTTGGTCAAATAAACTTTGGTTGAACTCTTTTGGAGAAGTATTAACCCAGTCTAGCATGCGTTCTGCTGAAGCAATTACTTCTTGCATTTTTTCGGTTCCATTTTTCATAAGAAACCTGTTAAACTGCAGTTCTTCGCCCAAATCTTGAAAAATGCGTTGCTCTTCTAATTTATTGATGCGATTTTGATTCCAGTTATTAATCTGTAATGCTATAAGTATACCAATCACGACTAAGATAATTTCGCCGATGGCATATTTAAAATATTTGCCTGTTTTGCCCTCTGAAATGGGTTTCACGCGAATTTTTCGAAAGAATTTAAACATTGGTTTTTGGTTGGTTGGTGGGGAAGCAATTGTATCAAATATACAAGAACGCAAGCTTCATTTTAACAAAAACCACTCAATTTCAGTGTTTTGGATTGAAAATGGCCTAGGAAGTATTCGAAATAAATGAATTTAAAAACCACAAAAACATCAAAATTTAGTGATTTGCTAACAAGATAAAGCTATTAGAAATCTTTACTTTTGGCAATCATACCAAGTAACTCATGAAAACATTAGAAGATTTCAATTTTGAAGATAAAAAGGCACTAATCCGTGTTGATTTCAACGTGCCATTGGATGCTGAATTTAATATAACGGATACCAGCAGAATAGATGCTGCTAAACCAACAATCTTGAAAATTTTAGAAGATGGTGGCAGTGCTGTTTTAATGAGTCATTTGGGAAGACCAAAAGGAAAACGTAATGAAGACATGTCTTTACAGCATATTTGCAATACTGTTTCTGAAATTATTGGTGTACAAGTAAAATTTGTTCCTGATTGTATTGGTGAAAAGGTGGATGAGGCATATGCTAATTTAGAAAACGGCGAGATTTTACTTTTAGAAAACCTTCGTTTTTATGAGGAAGAAACCAATGGCGATGCGGCTTTTGCAGAAAAGCTTTCACAATATGGTGATATATATGTAAATGATGCTTTTGGCACTGCGCACAGAGCTCATGCTTCAACAACCGTTGTAGCCAACTATTTTTCTGAGAATAAGTGTTTCGGTTATTTATTGGCAAAAGAAATTAAGGCTATTGAAAAAGTGATGCAAACGGGCGAAAAACCAGTTACAGCAATTTTAGGTGGTGCTAAGGTGTCTTCTAAAATAACCATCATTGAGAATATTTTAGACAAAGTAGACCACCTCATTATTGGTGGCGGAATGACCTATACTTTTATAAAAGCCCAAGGGGGACAAGTAGGAGATTCTATTTGTGAAGACGATAAAATGCCACTGGCCTTAGATATTTTAAAACAAGCTGCCGCAAAAGGAGTAGAAGTACACCTACCTGTTGATGTGTTAGCTGCAGATGATTTTGACAATAATGCAAAAACCCAAGGTGTGGCGGTTGATGCCATTCCTGATGGCTGGCAAGGTTTAGATGCCGGACCAGCAACACTAGAAAACTTTAGAGAAGTAATTCTAAAATCTAAAACCATTCTTTGGAATGGTCCTGTCGGTGTTTTTGAGATGGAAAGCTTCGCAAAAGGCACTATTGCTATTGGTAACGCTATTGATGAGGCTACGCAAAACGGAGCATTTTCTTTAGTTGGTGGAGGCGATTCTGTTGCAGCTGTAAAGCAATTTGGTTTTGAAGATAAGGTTAGTTATGTCTCAACTGGCGGTGGGGCAATGTTAGAGAGTTTAGAAGGGAAAACGCTACCGGGTATTGCTGCCATATTAGACTAACAAGGCTCTTATCGATAAACGGACTTTATCTTAATTTTTGATGGTTTTGTCCATATTCCTTTATTTTTTCAATAAAATACCGCATTTTCGTTAGTCCCGAAATTAATTTAGGACTGAAATGAAGGCACTATATTTTCATTTTTGGGCTGCGATACTGTTTTTATGTACAGGAGAACTTTCAGCTCAACAAATAGATACTACGGCTGTTAAGCAAATGGATACCGTTAGTACTGGTTTTATTAAAACCAGCAGTGGCAAGGCTACTTTAGATGACACTGCGCTTGATATACCAGCCATTGCCATTAAGAAAGAAACAACTCAGTTAGAAGATTTAGCGCAGGCTTATCAATACGATAGCCTTTGGTTAGCAGAACTTTATAAAAATGCTTCTCTTTTTGATGAGATGTATGCTGAAGTCAGCGATTTAAAAACCGGAGAAAGCTATGTAGTTGACCTGCCTACGGACACACTTAAAGCCAGATTGAAACGACTAAATGATAAAACACCATTCAATATTGGGTATAATGCTTCTTTAGAAAGTGTCATCAAATCGTTTTTAACTAGAAGACGTGGTTTGATTGAAAAAATGCTGACTACAAGTCAATTTTACTTTCCGCTTTTTGAACAAGAGCTCGATAATTTTGATGTTCCACTTGAAATAAAATATTTAGCGATTGTTGAATCTGCTTTAAACCCTAAAGCTAAATCACGAGTTGGAGCTACTGGCTTATGGCAATTTATGTTTGCAACGGGTAAAATGTATGATTTAAATGTAAGTAGTTATGTGGACGATCGAAGAGACCCCATTGCGTCTACTAAAGCTGCAGCAAAATATTTAAAAAGACTGTACGGTATATTTGATGATTGGGATTTGGCTTTGGCAGCTTATAATTCAGGCCCAGGTAATGTAAACAAGGCAATACGACGTTCTGGAGGATATAAAAACTTTTGGAATATAAGGGGTAATCTTCCTCGAGAAACAGCAGGATATGTTCCAGCGTTTTTAGCAACCATGTATTTATTCGAGTATGCTGATGAACACGGCTTAAAAGGTAAAAAGGTAGATAGGCCTTATTTTGAAACAGATACAATACATGTAAAAGAGCTCATTACTTTTGACCAAGTAGCAAAACTGATAGACATTTCTGTTGAAGAGTTAGAGGTACTTAACCCTGCTTATAAATTGAATATTATTCCTAAAGTAGAACATAAAAAGTATGCTTTACGTTTACCAATAAAGCAAGTTGGCCAGTTTGTCAACAATGAAGATGCTATTTATGCCTATGCCAAAGAACAGCTTGATTCCATAGAAAAACCGCTACCACAATTAGTATCGAGTAGTGATAAAATTCGATATCGTGTTAAAAGTGGCGATTACTTAGGTAAAATAGCAGAGCGATATGGCGTTGGTGTAAGCCAAATTAAGCGCTGGAATGGACTTAGAAGTAATAATCTTAGAATTGGACAACGTTTAAGCATTTATCCAAGAAAATCGGTCCCAACAGTTGCATCAACAAAAAAGGTTAGCAAACCAAACACTCAGTTGCCAAAAGACCCTTCTAAAGTACATGTAGTACAATCAGGAGATTCTCTCTGGACCATTTCAAAAAAATACCCTGGAATTACAATTGAAAATTTGAGGCAATGGAACGGTATTAGCGGCAGAAACCTTAAACCAGGAGATAAACTCCGTTTATGTAACTGCTCGTCTTAAAAGGACGCTTATGCACTTTTTGGAGCTACACTAATCAAAAAGGCAGTTACACTCATTTAAAGTATTTGGTTTCTATAAATTCTGTATTTTAGATTTGTTATGCGAAAAATAGGAACACTACTGCTTCTGGCTACTTTGGCCTTCAATTCTTGTAAAAACAATTCTAAATCTGAAAGATTTCTACCGCCCTCTACTGGTGCTGTAAATTCACTCATGGTTGTAATGGATAATGAGCTTTGGAAAGGCGCTATTGGGGATAAGGTGAGAGAGCATTTTGCTGCTAGAGTCTTGGCTGTGCCGCAAAGTGAAGCCATATTATCACTCATACAGATTCCACCACAAGTATTTAAAGGAGCCACAACAAATTCAAGATCTGTACTTTTTGTACAACAAGATACCTTATCAATAGCTCATGTTAAATCTGATGTTTATGCTACGCCACAAAAGGTGGCTGTAATTAAAGGTAGAGATTATGGCGAGTTGGTTGCTAATATTGACTTACTGGCTCCAAAAGCTATTGAGGCTTTTAAAACTAATGAAATTAGCCAAGCTCAAAAACGATTTAAAAGATCCTTGAATAAGGAACAGGATTTAAAAGAAGAGTTTGGCATTCAACTCAATGTGCCTTCGGTTTATAGTGTTGGTAAGCACGATGAGAATTTTGTTTGGATGGACCGTCAAATACTTAAAGGGAATATGAATATTATCGCTTATAGTATGCCGTGGAATAGCTTTACAACTGATTCTACTTTTGTTGGTGATATTGTGAGTATGCGAGACTCTATCGGTAAAAAATATATTCCTGGACCTGATGTTCCTGGAAAAACCACCTATATGATGACTGAAAAGGCCTTTGCTCCTTATGTTTTTCCAACTGAGATTGGTGGCCGTAAAGCTGCTGAGGTTAGAGGCATTTGGGAAATTAATGGTTACCCAATGGCTGGTCCGTTTTTAACCTATATCATTAATGACAAACCAAATGACAGAAAATTAGTTTTAGAGGGCTTTATTTTTGCGCCATCAGCTAATAAAAGAGACGATCTTTTGGAGCTAGAGGCTATTTTAAAAACTGTACAATTTGAATGACAAAAGGTTATAACCATAAAAAAAGCCCCTAATGTTCAAGCATTAGGGGCTTTTGTTTTCTTATAATATGTGCTTACATACTTACGATAATAAACTCTGAACGCCTGTTTTGTTCGTGCTTGATTTTATCACAATTAACACCATCTGTACAGTCGTTAATTGGATATTGTTCGCCATAGCCGACAGCACTATAGATTCTAGATTTATCTATACCCTTAGATAGCAGGTAATTTTTAGTCGCTTTTGCTCTTTTATCAGAAAGTAATCTGTTATATGCTTTAGAACCACTAGCATCCGTATGAGATTCAATTTTTATAACCATATTTGGATATTGATCCCAAACTTGCACCAATTTATCTAATTCTTTTTTGGCATCTTCACGAATTGAATAGTTATCAAAATTGAAGTAAATGTTTTCTGTTTTCAACATTTTTACTCCATTATCAGAGACAATCATTTCGTCTATTCTCGTTAAGCTCACATCAACTGTAACGATTTCTTCATCGCCTGAATTAATTGAATTGGACTCTTCTTGAAATTCATCTCTCGCAGTAGCAATAGTGAATGCAGTATTCCTTGGTAAATCATTAAAAGTAAATCTACCTTGACTATCAGTTTGTACTTCTTTCAAAGATTCATTATTCGCATCTAAAAGTGTTATAGAAGCATTTGGCATAGCTTCACCAGTAATGATATCTTTTACCACACCTACAATATTAGTATACTCCTCTTTCTCTTCAACAACTTCTTTTTCTGCAGGTATTTCTTTAAAGGAGTAAATATCATCGTCACCCTTGCCACCTGTTCTATTAGAGGCAAAGTATCCATTAGAACCTGTCTCATCTGCAATATATGAGAAATCATCTCTATTACTATTAATAGGTTGACCCACATTAACAGCAACTTGAAAATTCTCATCTTCAAAACCAGATTCATAAATATCTAGGCCTCCTAGCCCTAATTCTCTATCTGAAGAAAAGTATAATTTATTTTTCGTGACGAAAGGAAACATTTCTCGTTTTCCAGTATTCACGGCACGACCTAAATTTCTTGGTTTAGAATATTTATTGTTGTCTAATAGGTCTACAACATATAAATCCGTTCCCCCAAAACCACCAGGCATATCAGATACAAAAAAGAGTCTTTTTCCATCTGAGCTCATTGCCGGATGACCCGTTGAGTATTCTTCACTATTAAAAGGTAATTCAACAGGCTCTGTCCATTCATTATCAACTAAATCGGAACGATATAATTTTAAATGACTAACACCGTTTTTTGCACGTTTTAATTTTTTACCATAATTATTTCTGGTTAAAAACATCGTTTTGTTATCCGGAGCAAAAGTTACCGCAGCTTCGTGGTATTTTGAATTTACTTTTTTAGAGAACTTTTTAACGTTACGCAGGTTTTCTTTGTTTTCCTCAATCTCACCAACATATAAATCTAAGAAAGGCTGATTGTTCCATTTATACCTTCTGGTATTTAAAAAAGAAGAATCTTTTGCTGAGGCAAAAACTAATTCATTTTCATTATGGAACATTGGAGAGAAATCTGAAAATTTTGAATTGGCATTCAAATTTTTAATTTCAATATTTTTTACCATTTCCTCTGCAAGTTTCTTTGCATACCTTCTTTTTGAATCTTCTCCTTCGTCAGTAATTTGTTGTTCATTAAATATGCGAAGTATTCTTTTTGCTCTATTATATCTGCCAGTTCCTTTTAGAGAGTGAGCGTATCTGAAATAGTCAGAATCGGAAACTTCATTTTTATAGCCATCAAATAATTTGCTATACCAAAAATGAGCTTTTTCCATGTTGCCATTAAAGTAATGTGCATCACCGGCTCTTTGTAATAATTCTTTAGAAAAGCTATTAGCATTCTTCTTAAGTGCTAAATCATAAAGTTCAGCAGATTCTGAATACCACATTTTCTCGAAGTAATCGTCTGCTTTAGAAATTACCTTATCAATATACGAACTGCGTTCTACTCCTTTAAGCCTTTTTTTTGAAAGTGCTTTAAGTGCATTAACTTCTGAAGTTCTTGAATTGGTATAGGTTTTGCTTTCAGTTAAAGGCTCCATATCTTCTTCAAACTGTAAAGAAGTTAATGTTTGAGATTTTAAACCAATAAATGAAAAACAGGCTAAAAGAAATACTATTTTTTTCATAACCCAGTGAGGTTAAATTTGTCGGGTTCTTAAGCAGTTTGCGCAGAACCGGTGTTAGATTTAGTTTATGGTTAATATTAACCTTAAACCAAATGTATTGTAATAGTAAATCTTAACTAATTTTTTGTTGTGAACTCTGCCGATTACGGCATAAAATACACGCTGAAGTAGTTTAAAGAAAAATATTTTAGCAATTTTCAATCAAATTGCGGAAGGAAAGAATTGATTTAAGCCTTTGGCTCACTGCCATCTTCAAGCTTTTCATCTTCTTTGGAAGCATCTTTAAATTCTTTTATTCCACTACCAAGACCGCGCATTAATTCTGGAATTTTTTTACCTCCAAACAGAAGTAGTACAATTACCACTATCAAAGCAATTTGCCACGGACCAACAAGACCAAGAAAAATATATAAAGACGTCATAGAATCAACGGTTTTAATGAAATGTAAAAGTAATAAAAAAACACTCAAGTGTTTTGCTATCTAAAAACGTATTTCTTCAGAATAAATTGCAGTTTAGCAATGATGACATTCTGATTACTAAATGTTTCACAAAAAATGATGAGATGTTGACATATTAAAATCTAAGATTATATTTGTTGTAAATGGCGAAGAAACCCAAGAAAGGCAAAGAGATTAAGAAAAAGTTACTTCATAAGTATCGTTTGGTAATACTAAATGAAAATACTTTTGAAGAAAAAATCTCTTTTAAACTAAGCAGGCTGAATGTATTCATAAGCGCTACTTTGTTTACTATCGTTTTAATTGGACTTACGACTTTGCTTATTGCATTTAGCCCATTAAGAGAATACATACCAGGATATTCGTCTACAAAACTTAAAAGACAAGCCACAGAACTCACCTATAAGACGGATTCTTTAGTAACCGTATTAAATTATACCAATAAGTATCTTGAAAATGTTAGAAAGGTATTACGTGGTGATATTGAGAATAATGAAATAAATAGAGACTCGCTTTTTGAACGATACAAACTCGACCCTTCTAATATTAATTTAGCTCCTATACAGGAAGATTTACAGCTAAGGGAGCAAGTTGAACTAGAAGACAAGTACAATTTATTTGAAAGGAATACTGAAAATTTAGGGATTATTTTATTTTCTCCAGTGAACGGAACACCTTCTCAAGAATATGACCTGGAAAAGAAACATTATGCTATTGATGTTGTAGCTCCGCAAGGTTCACCTGTAAAATCTATAGCTGACGGCACGGTAATTTTTTCTGAATGGACAGCGAGTACAGGCTATGTTATTATAATTGAGCATAAAGATGATTTGATATCCGTTTATAAACACAATGGATCATTGAGTAAGTCACAGGGTGACATAGTGAAAGCCGGTGAGGTAATTGCCTCAGTGGGTAATACTGGTGAGCTTACAACGGGGCCACATTTACATTTCGAACTTTGGATAAAGGGCAAGCCTGTTAATCCACAAGACTTTATTGACTTTAACTAGTTTCAATGTCTATAAAATCATTTGCCGCAAAAATATTTGCAAAAAGAATTGTCAATAAAGACTCCAATTGGATTGATAATCCTATTGAGGCGCAGCAAAAAGTATTCAAAACCCTCATAACAGTAGCCAGAAGTACGAAGTTTGGCAAAAACCACAATTTTGATGATATTTCTTCACATGCAGATTTTGTTTCCAATGTACCTGTTAGAGATTTTGAGGCATTAAAACCTTATGTTGAGTTTATTTTAAATGGTCAAGATGATGTACTCTGGCCAGGAAAACCAATTTATTTCGCAAAAACCTCGGGAACAACTTCTGGAGCAAAATACATCCCGATAACTGAAGAGTCTATAAAGAATCAAGTAAAAGCTTCAAGAAATGCCATTCTTAATTATATACATGAAACCGGCAATGCGGCTTTTGTTGATGGTAAAATGATTTTTTTACAAGGAAGCCCAGTATTAGAAGAGAAAAACGGTATTAAATTAGGGAGGCTTTCAGGAATTTCTGCACACTATGTTCCTAATTATCTTCAAAAAAACCGATTACCTAGTTGGGAAACTAATTGTATTGAAGATTGGGAAACCAAAGTTAATGAGGTCATTAAGGAAACAGAAACGCAAAACATGACTGTTATTGCTGGTATTCCATCATGGGTTCAAATGTATTTTGAAAAGCTTCAAGAAAAAAATCAGAAAAAAATAGGTGAGCTTTTTAAAAATTTTCAGCTTTTTATTTACGGTGGAGTAAACTACGAGCCTTATAGAGCAAAATTTGAAAATTTAATAGGACGCAAAGTTGATAGCATAGAACTTTTTCCGGCAAGTGAAGGCTTTTTTGCCTATCAAGACAAGCAGCATGAAAAAGGAATGCTTTTGCTTTTAGATGCGGGCATATTTTACGAGTTCATTAAAGCAGATGAGTTTTTTGATGAGAACCCGAAGAGATTAACCATTAAAGATGTTGAGCTTGATGTAAACTACGTTATGATTATAAGCACAAACGCTGGTTTATGGGCATATAATCTAGGAGATACCGTTCAGTTTATTTCATTACATCCATTCAAAGTAATTGTTTCAGGTCGCATCAAACATTTTATTTCTGCTTTTGGAGAACACGTCATTGCTAAAGAAGTTGAAGAAGCCATGCGTATAGCTATTAAGGCTACAGATGCTATGGTAAATGAATTTACAGTCGCTCCACAAACTAATCCTAAAAACGGATTGCCTTATCATGAATGGTTTATAGAATTTGAAAAGGAACCTATTGATGAGAATAAGTTTATTTCGATTTTAGATGAATCCATGCAAAATCAGAATAGTTATTATTATGATTTAATAGTTGGCAGCATTCTACAGACCTTAAAAATCACCAAAGTAAAACAGAATGGATTCTTAGAACTTATGAAGTCTCGCGGAAAATTAGGAGGGCAAAATAAAATTCAAAGACTTTCTAACGACCGAAAACTGGCTGAAGATTTATATCAACATCTTACTTAATAGCCATCTTAGTAATACAGAGTTTACTTTATTCATGTATTTTTGTGTCGAAATTCTGACATGGTAAGTAAAATAAAAGAAACTACTCGAGCACAAGAATCTACAAATGCCATAGAGCGACTTTATGTTACCATGCGACATCTACTGAACCGAGGTTTTTATAAACCTTCTGGTGTTTCAGGTAACGCTTTAAGAAGTGCGCTTCTGGTTTTACGACCAGAAATTTATGGCAGTGTTGCAGAAGAAAAGGGCGAGTTGAACGGATTAATTTACGTTTTAGAACGACTTCCTGAAGGCATTGAACAATGTCGTTTTATTAATCTGACATCAGATGAAGGTTTTTCAAAATCACATTTACAGCCAATTATCCCTCCTAAAAGACGTAGGAATTGTTATCGAATAGATGATGAGCAAATGAATATTGAGATTACAAGAGGTAGATCAGATATTTATGATATTCTTACCCATTTGACTTTTCTATTTATTGAGTCTACGAAAATTTGTGAGAAAGTATTTTTTGAAGAAAGTCAGACAACTATTAGAGATTGGGATAAACTTGAAGATTATGTAAAAAAAGAAAAGCCAACTCATTCTGAACGTGAAGTGGCCTTAATACATGCTGCTAATATTTTAGGCCGTTCTTTTGATGAAGTGGTAGAAGTGCATGAAAAGCTTTCTATCAAAAATGAAAAGGACCGTTTTTTAAAAATAATTTTTTGGTTAGGTAAATTGGCCATAGAAGAAGAAACAACAGGCAATAAACGAACGATTACTTTTAGTCCATTGCTCCGCGAAAGGCTTGGTCATCACATACATGGAGAACGATGGGCAGAAAAAATCAAAGAGACTTTAGCAAAACATGATTTGCTAGAAAGACCAATTCATATTATCAGTGCAAATATGCATAGTGTAATGAATTCTTTATTTGCGAAGGTAGCTTTGAAAGATGAGTTTGCTAATGCTGATTCTTTAGATATTTATGAGGCACTCAGTTTACCTCATAATGAAAATTTAAGAGAAAAAGTAGCTGGATTTGCTATGAAAAATGGTATGATTTATATTGATGATAAATCAGGAGCCAATATTGATGTTCAAATTTTTGACATTGCCAAGGTTGAAAAAGGAGCTTGTTGTTATGATTTTAAAACCGAAAAGCAAACAGCTGAAAAACCTGTTATATTTGTTATGGATTATGCTTTTGGTGAACAGGCTTATGAAACAATAGATGAACTTTTGAAGCCATATAAATTAAAAGAGAGAGCTGTTTTCATGAATGTTGATTCCCTTTCTATGATGGGCAAAGCCGGTATTTTAGAAGGAGGCAAGGGCGATTTGATGATTCCATTAGCTCATATTTTTGAAGGAACTGCCGATAATTATCCATTTAAAAATGAACTTTGCTCAGAAGATTTTGAGGGACAAGATTTAAAAGTCTTAGAGGGTACAATGGTAACCGTGTTGGGAACATCACTTCAAAATAAAGACATACTACAGTTTTTCTATGACTCAACTTGGAATGTAATTGGTCTTGAAATGGAAGGAGTTCACTATCAAAAAGCAATTCAATCCGCATCAAAAATTAGAAAGAGCATTAAAAACGATGTAAAAGTTAGATATGCGTATTATGCTTCCGATAACCCATTAAAAACAGGTAGTACTTTAGCATCTGGAGGACTTGGCACTACTGGTGTAAAACCTACATATTTAATTACAGATAAAATCTTACAACAAATATTTAATTCTTAAAAATGGCTAATCAACCTAGTAATACTAATAATGACGAAATTGATTTGGGGCAGTTGTTTCACCTCATAGGGAAAGGGATTGACAATTTTTTCAATTTTATAGCTAATATTTTCAAGCAATTTTTTCATTTGATTGTCCTGTTTTTACTTTTTTTACAAAAGAATTTTATTGTGTTAATTGTAACTCTAATACTTGGAACTGTTGTTGGGTATTTTATGGACAAGCTCAAAACTGAGAAATTTGTATCTAGAATGGTTGTTGAGCCTAATTTTAATAGTGTACAACAATTATATAATAATATTGATTTTTACAATGATTTAGCGAAATCTAAAGACTCAATTGCATTGTCTCAGTCATTGGAAGTTACAGTAGGTCAAGCCTCAACTATAAAAAAAGTATTCGTAGATTCTTATTCAGACGAAAATCAAAAAGTAAAGTTGTTTGATAATTTTATAAGAGAGTTAGATACAACTACTGTAAAAGCACTTGATTTTCAAAGCTATCTAGAGAATTTTAATTCCATGGATGCGCGTTTTCATCAGATTTCTGTTATTAGTTCAAATAATACTGTTGCTAAGATAATCCAACCTGCAATTATTGAATCTATTTCGGACAATGACTATTTCAAACTTCAAAAAAGAATCAATGATAATAATTTAAAACTACAAGACTCAATTATTATGAATCAGTTAGTAGAAGTTGACTCTTTGCAAAAATTATATAAGACTGTTTTAGTAAAAGAGGCGGATAAGCCTATGCAGGGAACCAATATAAATTTGGCTGAAAATGGAGAATCGCAGAATAAAGAACTTGCTTTGATACAAGAGAGAAACGTACTTAAAAACCAGTTGGTTAAATTGAATGAAGAACGAGCAAATAAATCTGCCATTTTAAATGTAATCAGTGATTTTCCAGCTAGAGGAGTAAAACAAGATGGATTTTGGAATAATTACCTATTTGTTATACCATTAGCAATGTTGAGCTTAATTTTTTGTTTTCTCGGTATAAAGGATTTAAATAAATTTTTGAAAAACTATTCTAAATGAAAATTTTAATAACAGGAGGCGCTGGTTTTATTGGCTCCCATGTGGTACGCAGATTAGTGAAATCTTACCCCACCTACAATGTTTTTAATATAGACGCACTTACATATGCAGGAAACTTAGAAAACTTAAGAGATATAGAAACTTTTAATAATTATACTTTTTTAAAAGGAGACATAATTGATGAGAATTACATAAATCAAATTTTTGATGAGCACAAATTTGATGGGGTAATACACTTGGCAGCAGAATCACATGTCGACCGTTCTATTGAGAATCCGTTAGCTTTTGTTAAAACTAATATTTTAGGAACTGTAAATCTTTTAAATGCTGCAAAACGAACATGGGAAAACAACCTTGAAGAAAAGCGATTCTATCATGTAAGCACAGATGAGGTTTATGGCTCGCTTGGACTAGAGGGACTATTTACAGAAACAACTTCTTATGACCCAAATTCTCCCTATTCTGCTTCTAAAGCTAGTTCAGATCATTTTGTCAGAGCTTATGGTGAAACTTATGGTTTACCTTTTGTTATATCTAATTGTTCGAATAATTATGGCCCAAATCACTTTCCAGAAAAATTAATTCCACTTTTTATAAATAATATAATTGAAGGTAAGTCTTTGCCGGTTTATGGCGATGGTAAGTATACTCGCGATTGGTTATTTGTTGAAGATCATGCAGCAGCCATAGATTTAGTATTTCATAAAGGGATTAATCATGAGACTTATAACATTGGCGGTTTTAATGAATGGAAGAATATTGATTTGGTAAAATTGCTTTGCCAAATTATGGATAGAAAACTTGGAAAGAAAGAAGGAACTTCAGAGAATCTTATAAAATATGTTAAAGATCGACCTGGTCATGACCTAAGATACGCTATAGACGCGAGCAAAATAAATAAGGAGTTAGGTTGGAAACCTTCTGTTACATTTGAGGAAGGTCTTGAAAAAACAGTTGATTGGTTTTTAAAGAATGAGAATTGGTTAAACAATGTAACATCAGGAGAATATCGAGAATATTATGATAAGATGTATTCTTAAACAAATGAATAAAAATAATTAAGAGATGAAGGGAATAATTTTAGCAGGTGGCTCAGGAACAAGACTCCACCCACTTACTTTATCGGTAAGTAAGCAATTGATGCCTATTTATGATAAACCTATGATTTACTACCCTTTATCAACATTAATGTATGCAGGGATTAAAGAGGTTTTAATTATTTCTACACCAAAGGATTTACCATTATTTAAAGAATTATTGGGTGATGGTAATAAATATGGTTGTAGTTTCTCCTATGCCATACAAGACGCTCCCAATGGTTTGGCTGAGGCGTTTGTTATAGGCGAGAATTTTATTGGTAATGACAAGGTAGCTCTGATACTTGGTGATAATATATTTTATGGCTCTGGACTTGCTAAATTATTACAAGCGAATAATAACCCAGATGGAGGTGTCATTTATGCCTACAGGGTTCATGACCCAGAACGTTACGGTGTGGTTGAATTTGATGATAATGGAAAGGCAATTAGTATAGAGGAGAAGCCTTTAGAGCCTAAATCAAATTATGCGGTGCCTGGAATTTATTTTTACGACAACGATGTTGTGGAAATAGCTAAAAATATTCCTCCTAGCCATAGGGGAGAATTAGAGATTACAGATGTGAATAAGATATACTTAGAAAAAGGAAAACTTAGAGTTAGTATTTTAGATAGGGGCACAGCTTGGTTAGACACAGGAACTTTTCAATCTTTAATGCAAGCCTCTCAATTTGTTGAAGTAATCGAAGAGCGACAGGGGCTTAAAATAGGCGCAATAGAAGGCGCTGCTTATGAAATGGGCTATATTAACAAAGAACAATTTAAATTATTGGCAAAACCCCTTATGAAAAGTGGTTATGGCAAGAATTTATTGGGAATACTAAAGAAAAACAAATGACTTTTTATGAAACGAAGCTTAAAGGTTGTTTTATTTTACAGCCAAATGTTTTTAATGATGAACGGGGCTATTTTTTTGAGTCATTTAATAAAGAAAGGTTCAACAAGGGAATAGGAGCTAGGGTTAATTTTGTTCAAGACAATCAGTCATTTTCTACAAAAGGAGTGGTTAGAGCTATTCATTATCAACTTAGAGAACATGCACAAGCAAAATTAGTCAGAGTGCTAAGCGGGAGGGTATTAGACGTAGCTGTTGATTTACGAAATGACTCCCCCACTTTTGGAGATCATATTAGTATTGAGTTGAGTGATGACAATAAAAGACAGCTTTTTATTCCTAGAGGCTTTGGCCATGGATTTGTAACACTTTCCGAAACAGCTGAATTCTTCTATAAATGTGATAACTATTATAATAAAGAGGCAGAAGGAGGAATTATTTATAATGATGATACCTTAAAAATTGACTGGAAATTATCTCATGATGAAATCAAGGTTTCAGAAAAAGATTTGGTATTACCAAAATTAAGCAAAGCTAGATTATGAAAAACGTTCTTGTTACAGGTGGAAAAGGACAATTAGCAACTTGTATAAAAGACATTGTAAAAGATAATTTAGACAATAATTGTAATTTTATTTATGTAGATATAGATGAACTTGACATTACCAAAGCGGGAAAGGTAAATACTTTTTTTAAAAATAATAATATTACCCATTGTATAAATTGCGCGGCATATACAGCGGTTGATGATGCAGAATCAAATGAAAGCCTTGTTGAAGCTGTAAATGTAACTGGAGCTAAAAATTTAGCAATAGCATGCAGCGATAGTGGTGCTATTTTAATACAAATCTCTACTGATTTTGTATTTAACGGGAAACAAACTAGTTTTTATGATGAGGAAGACCTAGAAAACCCTTTAGGGGTTTATGGTCTAACAAAATTAAATGGCGAAAAAGCAGTATTCAAGTACTTAAAAGAGAATTTTATAATTAGAACCTCTTGGTTATATTCTGAATACAACCATAACTTTCTGAAGACGATGTTAAGACTTGGCAGGGAAAGGGATAAATTAGGAGTAGTTTGTGATCAAATAGGCACCCCAACATATGCTAGTGACTTAGCTATTATAATTGTTAAAGTTATTATGGAGGAGAATTTACCTTATGGTATTTATCATTATAGCAATGAAGGTGTTGCTAGTTGGTATGATTTTGCAAAGGCCATATTTGAGGAGAGTAAAATACAAGTAGATTTATCGCCAATAAAATCTGAAGCATATCCAACACCAGCAGAACGGCCCAAGTTTAGCGTATTGGATAAATCAAAAATCAAAAAAGAACTAAAATTAGAAATTCCGTACTGGAGAGATAGTCTTAAAAAATGTATTTTAAAAATTAATGACAATGACTAGAAGGCAACTAATGTATTTGCTTATTTACATTATGATGTTTTCTTGTAACTTTTCTGAGAAAAAGGGAGAGAAAACTACTTTAAAAATTAATCTAGAATTTAGAAAAGATGATAAAATACAACTTTTTTATACAGAACATCCATTAGATAACTTTATCGAAAAAAAATCTAAAACCCTAAACATCAAAGGCCAAGATGGAATTCAGGAATTGATTTTTAATTTTCCAGAAGAGATTCATCCTTTAAAAATAAGAATTGATTTGGGAGATAATCAATCTCAGAATATAATAAAAATTCAAACTATTGTTATCTCTAAGGATGATGAATTTATAAGAATAAACAGCGATAATTTTAGCAAGTATTTATTGCCAAATGATTATGTTGTTCACATAGAATCTTCCAGTGATTTCAAGCTTGATGCTAAAAAAGAGAATTATGATCCATATTTACTTTCTACCTCCTTATTGATTAAGGAACTTATTGAGCTATAATAGAACTGAAATTGGAAATTAATATACATGTCATTAGATATAGAAAAAAAATCGTATTTTTTTTATTACTTCTACTTGCTCTTTTTCCAATATTGCCATATAGCATTATCTCCATCATAATTGTTGCATTTACCTTTTTTAGTATTTGGTTATTTTGGGATGAAGGATTAGATAATTTTAGACTCCATGGCATTGCCCCTTTTCTTTATAACTCAGGGTTTTTTATATTACTTTGTTTAACCCTTTTTTATTCAGAAGATTATGGTCAAGGTTTAAAAACATTACAGGCAAGTATATCAATTTTAATACTTCCAATTGTGTTGATTTATTTTCAGCCAAAATACCTTGAAAGAGAACGAAACCTTATTTATATAGTGTTTGTTGGGGCGAATTTTCTATACGTTCTCTTACTAATAAATTACATGTTTGATAATGTAACAGAGTTTTGTTATCCAGAACTTAGCGAGCTTAGTATATTTCAAAAGTATTATTATGCTAAAGATGTGTCTTTTGATTTTTTACTTTGGTGCTCAGAGAATGTTAATAAGACATACCTTTTTGTTCACAAGGCATATATTTCATTAAGTTTTCTCTTCGCAAGTATATTGATAATTCACATGTTATCTAAAGGAAGAAATCCCAACTATGGAAAAATTCTATTGATAATTGCCTTAATTACATTCCTCTTTTTTGTAGTATATGTATACTCTATTATGAATATATTCTTAATGGCCGTTTTGTTACCTCTTTTTGTTTTTTTTAATCTTAAGAAAAGGAAGTTTTTAAAAATGTTCATTTCATCCTTTATTATGCTTTGTTGCATTTTCATTTGGAATATTGGTTTAAAAGGGACGACAGGCTCAAAAATCAAGGCTTTTCAGGCTCAAATAGAGCTTTTAAAGAAGGAAAAGCAGAATGATGGAATATTGGAAAGAGGGCTGTTAAATGAATGCAACATTGCCTTAGTAAGGAATAATTGGATTTTTGGAATTGGAATTGGTGATGTTCAAACCAAATTAGGGGAGTGCTATGTTGAAAAGAAAGAAGAAAATGATTATTTCCAAAAAGCATTTTTCAATAAGATGAATTCACATAATTACTACTACTTGTTACTTCAAAGTGGGGGTTTGTTTTTGCTAATTTCATTTTTAATTTTTGCTTTTTATAACATTAAACTTAGCATAAAGCACAAACACTACACTTATTTGTTTTTTTTAATCTTAATTATGTCTAATCTTTTTACAGAAAATATGCTATCTAGAATGTATGGGGTTGTTTTTTTCTCGTTATTCAACAATCTATTTTTTGCAGAAATAATTGAAAAAAGAAAAATAAATGGAGGTTAATCGCAAGTATTTTCTCGAAAAAAACTTTTTAATTTATTTGACAGGAAAAGGGGCTTCAGCTTTAATTTCCATTGCGTCTATTCCATTGTTTATAAGAATATATGGAGCGGCTAATTATGGTTCTTTTGTGCTCATATATTCATTTTTTCTTATGGCACTATCATTGTCCAACGGCTGGATAAATCAAGCAATGATTCGTTTTTTTCATGCAGATGAGAATCAATATTATTTTTTAAAGGATCTTAAAAAGCTTACTTTAATTTCAGCCTTAATAATAGGAAGCATACTAGTCTGCTTACTTTATTTTAAATACAGTGGGATTATAACACTGATAATCATTTTTCTTTGTTTTATACTTGGAAGTATCTACACATTTAAATTAGTAGAAAACCAAACTGTTATGCAACCTAAGAATGTTGTATTTGCTGAGGTTTTAAGGCTATCATTTTTTTTGGGCATTCCTTACCTACTTTATTATTTGGATTGGGGGACATTCATGTATCAATTGTTCTTTGGAATTCTTTTAGGTTATACTGCTGCATTTCTTTTTTTAAAATCAAAAGAGAAAACCTCTTTTGTATCAGAAAACAGAAAAAAAACAAGCATTAAAGAAATAGCAACCTATGGGATACCATTAAGCATATGGATGGTTTTTTCACCTACTACTAATGGTGTGGACAGGTATTTAATTGAATATTACTTAGGCGCAATTGCATTAGCGCAATATTCAGCCGTTTATGACATAGTTTTTAAGGTTTTTTCTCAACTTTCAATACCATTAAATAGTATAGTTCAACCGCTCTTAATGTATGCTCATAACAAAAAAGAGAATAAAATCTTTAGTAAAACCATTGGGAAAGCAGCTCTATATCTTTTGATTATTTTTATTGTGATTTTTTCTTTATTTAGTTTCTTTAAAGAACTGATTATCGTTCAATATCTCGGATTTGATGATAGAGAGGTTATTAACCAGCTAAAACTTGTATTTGAACCACTAATTATTAGCAGTTTTATTTGGCAGATAGGTATATTACTTCAAAAGAGATTAGAAGTTCAAAATAAGACGCTTACTATGGCTATTTTAATGTTACTTTCAGTCTCCTTGTCAGTATTGGCATCTATTTGGTTGATTCCTATTTATGGCTTTATTGCATCAGCTTATTTAATGTTGTTGACAAGTATATTGTATTCTAGTTTGGTTTTATTTATGATCTATAGAAAGTGAGAATGGATAAGAATCTTTTGTTGGGGTTAATTGAGAAGCAGTTTTTGTTTCTCTTTCCGTTGACGGTAATTTTTTTTAGTCCAACTAAATACTTTTTAGGCACCTTATCTTTACCTGATATCTTTATTTACGTTCAGCTAGTTGTTTTTATTTTTTATGCCCTTTTAAAAAACAGTTTTGTTTTAAATAAGGCAACAGTTTTATTTGTGGTGCTAATTATATTCTCTTTTATAACACTAGTTATTAATGAAAGTATTGATTTAACCCCTAAGTTTAAATACCAGCTCAGATGGTATAACTATTTTTTTGCATTTTTATTTACGATTAATTATATCAACAACATCAACTTCGGCAGTTTAAAAAAAGGAGTTTACTTGGCTACTTTCATAGTCTGTATTTATGGAATTGTGCAGACTGTTTTTATTAAACAAATGTTATTTACCATATTTTGGATTGACAATTTTCCAGATTATATAACCCAATCTTTTAGAACTTATTCTACATTTGATAATCCCCTTAATTTATGTTCGTTTTTAGCATTTCCTCTCGGATTACTTCAATATGAAGAGGTCAAAAAATTAAAGTTGAAAGTGCTTTTAGTTTTGATTTATGCAACCCTAATATTAACTGGGTCAAAAATCGCCTTAGTTCTTATTTTGGTTACCTTTTTAATCTATTTTAAAAAACACATAAAGACTATTATATATTCTTTAATCGCCGCACTATTGGTATTTTTTGTTCTTAGTAAAAACTTGGCATTTCAAGAGTTAGTAAAAACGACTAAAGTTTATGAAAGAATATCTGACCCTAAAATATTTGAGGGTAGTCTTAATCAAAGAAAATATATGCTGGAAGCCTCAATTCAAATGATGAAGGATAATCCAATTTGGGGAATTGGCTATGAAAATTTCGGAAAGGTTTATTTAAATGGATATAAGAATGAAAAGGCGGATAATGATGAGCAGTTTTTTACTGCAGAAAATTTTTTCCTTGATTTTCATTTAGACAATGGATTAATTCCTTTATTGATAATATTGCTGTTTTTAGCAGGAGTGTTTTTGACCTATTATATGAAGAAAGATTCCTTTAATAGTCAGTTAACTTTTCCAATAATACTTTATTTAATTACAGGTATGATTATGAGCGCTAGAAGCACACCATTATTATTCACATTTTTCTTTTTTCTTGCAGCCTATTTTAGGTTAAAACCAAAAATGGTGATCAACCTATGAAAGCTGAGATAGACATAATTATAGTTAATTTTTACTCTGAGGAACTGATAGAAACCTGTGTAAAATCAATTCAAAATTCAGATTTTGAAAACTATAATATTATAATAGTTGACAACGGATCTGATACAGAAATCTTATCAAACCTTACAAATGATAGGATTAAAGTTTTAACAAATAATGAAAATAAAGGTTTTGGGCATGCCTGTAATTCAGGTGCTAGAGAATCAGAAAGTGAAATTATATTGTTTTTAAATCCGGATACTCAGGTCAATAAAGACACCTTAAAAAATACAATATCATTTTTGACAAATAGATCTGAAATTGCTGTTATGGGCTGTCAGCAGACGGATGGACAGGGAAGCATCCATAAAACATGCGCCCGATTTGTTACTCGAAAGAATTATTTTGTTAAAACACTAAAACTTAATAAGCTATCAAAAAATATTTTTAAAAGTTATAGGATGGTTGATTGGGACCATAAGACATCTAGAGAAGTGAATCATGTAATGGGCTCTTTTTATGCTATAAAAAGAAGTCTATTCAATGAACTTTCCGGTTTTGATGAAGACTATTTTGTGTATTATGAAGATTTAGATTTATCGAAAAGAGTATATAATGCTGGAGGTAAAATTTATTTTAACTCTGAAATAAAAATATACCATGAGACAGGTGGCACATCAAAAAATATTAAAGCACAACGGCTTTTTTATTCATTAGATGCTCTGCTTACATATTCATCAAAGCATCTAAAAAATTCAAGTTATATTCCTATTTATTGCTCCGTATTGTTTTTAGAACCTATTTTTAGATTGGGAATTGCCTTATTAAAATTTAATAAAAGCGAAATTTTAAATACTTTAAAAGCATTTAGGCTGCTTTATATAAAAAGACTTTTAAAAAGATGAGTATTATATTCATGCCAAAATATACTGAAAAGGCCGCTAGCAGTCGCTATCGAACTTACCAGTATTTAAAATATTTCGACCAGAAAGAATTTAAGGTTTGCCCTCTTTTTGATGATTCATATGTTCCAGCAAAACATATATATGGCAAACAATCAAAGTCATATATAATTAAGCGGTATTTGCTAAGAATGGGAGTATTGTTGAAAATTTCAAATAGCGTTATTTTTTTAGAGAAAGAGTTTTTCCCTTACCTGCCTTTCATGCGATTAATTTTTAAATTAATGAAAGTCAAATATATAGTTGATTATGATGACGCCATTTTTCATAGATACGATCAAAATAAAAATATCTTTATTAAAGCATTTTTTAAAAATAAGATAGCCAATGTAATTAAAAATGCAAAAGGCGTTATAACAGGTAGCCCCTATCTTACCGAATACGCTTTGAAATTCAATAAAAATGTTTTTGAAATCCCTACTTCAATTGATTTTTCTCGCTATGAAAATGCCGCGAAGAGCAGCAATGTTGCTAACAAATTTATTATTGGTTGGATAGGTTCAAAAACAACTTCGATTAATTTAATTCCATTAATCCCAGTTTTTAAAGAGTTAAGTTTAAAAAGCATCCATTATGAATTGAGGTTTATTGGTTTTGATACGGAGCTTGAAAACAAGTTTAAAGGACTTCCGATTAGATTTATTAAATGGAGTAAATCCATAGAGATTAAAGAAATAGCAAACTTTTCATTAGGCATTATGCCATTGGATGATAATGACTTCAATAGAGGTAAGTGTGCTTTTAAATTGATTCAATATATGGCTTCGGGTGTTCCAACAATTTCCACACCATTCGAATCAAATAAAAAGGTTGATAGGGGCAACGGCAATCTTTTTGCTTCTACTAATGATGAATGGCTAAATTGTTTTGAAAGAGCTTACCGCAACCCCGAGGCATTTAAATCAGTTGGGTTTAAGAATAGACTTACTGTAAAAGAGTTTTATTCAATTCAATCAAACTCAGAACATCTTTTGGAATACATCCAAAAGATGCAGTCTTCATAGTTTTTGATTTTTAAATATGAAAAAAATATTTATTCTAGTAAATGTTGATTGGTTTTTTATTTCTCATAGATTGTGTCTAGCAGAAGAAGCTCTAAAAGATGGCTGGGAAGTATACGCTGCTGCTGGAGATACTGGAAGATCAAAAGAAATTGAGAATACGGGAATAACTTATTTTCCGCTTCCAATGAGTAGGTCTGGAATGAATATTTTTAATGAGTTAAAAACATTTAGGCAGATTTATACTTTATATAATAAAATAAAACCCGATGTAGTGCATCAAGTTGCTTTGAAACCAATTGTATATGGTTCTTTTATTGCAAAAACGATTAATATAAAAGGTGTGCTTAACTCATTTAGTGGCTTAGGATATGTTTTTACAGATAACCGTAAGAGTATTGCTCAGAGCTTAATTATTAAGCTTATGAAGTATAGTTTTAAGCGACCGAACACTCAATTTATATTTCAAAATAAAGACGATTTTTTAGAACTTTCGAATTTTGGAATTTTTAATGAATCAAATATGATTAATTTTATAAAAGGTTCAGGAGTTGATTTAAAAAAATTTAGTTTCGTCCCACAACCTAGTAATAGCAAGATTCAAATATTGTTTGCTGCTAGAATGTTATTGGATAAAGGAATTGATGAGTTAAGAAGAGCGACAGAATTATTGAAAGACCGATATTTTCAAAAGGTAACATTCATATTAGCTGGGATGATTGATGAAGAAAACAAGGCAGGTGTTTCAGAATCATATTTATTAGACTGGGCAGACAATAGCTATGTGAAATGGATTGGTTTTCAAAAAGATATGATTAGTCTTGTTTCAAGTTCTGACATTGTTGTTTTGCCTTCTTATCGAGAAGGAATGCCCAAGTCTTTAATTGAAGCATGCGCAATAGGAAGACCAATTGTAACCACTAACGTCATAGGATGCAGGGAGTGCGTTATAGAAGGAGAAAATGGATTTTTAGTTCCAATTAAATCTTATGTTGAACTTGCAGAAAAATTAGAAATTCTTATTCTTAATAAGGCAATGAGAGTATCAATGGGCGCCAATTCTAGGAAAAAAGCAGAAGAAGAATTTGGATTAAAAAAAGTAGTTAATAAACATTTAGAGATATATTCAGACTTACTTGAGAAAGTATAATAGATAATTATGGATAAAAAAATTATTTTTTTAGGCTTGAACGAACTTAATTTTGAGTACATAGAATATTACATTGACAAAGGGTTTTTACCTAACATTGGTAAAATTATAAATAAACATGGTTATCAGGAAACAGCATCAGAATCTCAATACAAATTATTAGAGCCTTGGATTCAATGGGTTACGATACATACTGGAAAGACCTTTAAGGAGCATAATATTTTTAGGTTAGGAGATATAGTAAATAATAAGGATGTTAAACAATTTTTTGAATTAATTGAAGACAGGGGCTATAGCGTTGGTGCAGTTAGTCCATTTAACGCTGATAATAGGCTTAAAGACCCTTCTTTTTTTGTACCCGACCCTTGGACAAAGACGGAAGCAAGTGGAGAAAAATACCTTAAAGCAGCGGCCAAAGCAGTATCCCAAGCCGTAAATGATAATGCTTCTGAAAAGATATCTCTGAACTCCATTATATCTTTACTTATTGGATTTATTAGAACTGTTCCCATTTCTAAATATTCTCAATATTTAAAGCTTGCAAGCCAAATCAAATCTAAAGTAGGTATTAAGGCTATATTGCTCGATAAATTATTAGGAGATTTTTTCATAAAATCTTGGAGCCAAAAAAAACCAGACTTTTCCCTTTTGTTTTTAAATACTGGAGCTCATTTTCAGCACCATTACATGTTTAATTCATTGGCTTATAAGGGTAAATTAAAAAACCCTGAATGGTATTGCCCAGAATCTCAAGACCCTCTTTTATTGATTTTGAAAGAGTACGATATGATAATTGAACGATTACTTAAAAAAGGCACTAGAATTATTATTTGTACAGGACTACATCAGAAGCCGCATAGTAAGAACACATATTATTGGAGACTAAATGCACATAAAAATTTCTTAGAGGAGGAAATGAAAATTAAGGGTATTAAGGCTGTTACGCCAAGAATGTCAAGAGATTTTCTTATTACCTTTGAGTCAAAGGAGCAGGCATTAGAAGCCCAAAATGCTTTGGAAGAATATAAGGCCAAGAAAGATAATCAAAGAATATTCGAAGTTGATAATAGAGGCTTTGATCTTTTTGTGGAATTGATTTATGCTGATGATATACAAAATTCATTTGAAATCGTTGGAACCAAAACAATTTCTGATTTTAAAAAACATGTATCATTTGTTGCGATTAAGAACGGAGAACATGATGGTATAGGATATTATTTAGATACTCAGTTTGTTAAGAATAAATCAAAAGAGCGAATTCCGCTTAAGAATGTATTCGAGAAAGTAATGAATACCTTCCCTTAAACTAATGTAAATGAATTAGTATGATTTCCATTCTTTTCTTTATTGGATCATTTTTGCTTACATATTTGGCCTTACCCTCCATTATAAAGCTTGTTGAGGATAAACGTCTTATGGACAATCCTAATAGTAGAAGCTCTCATAAAATTAAAACTCCAACTTTAGGTGGAATAGCATTTTTTATTACCTTAATTTTTGTTCTTTTCTTTTTAAGATCTTGGGAAATTAATGACGAAGGAATATATATTATTCCGGGTTTGACCATTTTGTTTTTTATAGGCTTAAAAGATGATTTGGTAGTTCTTTCTCCATTAACTAAGATAATTGCTCAAATTTTAGCCGTAAGTTTTGTTTTATCCAATGATAGTTTTATGATTGAGACTTTTAATGGATTCCTCAGAATAAACGAGATACCTTATTATGCCTATCTGGTTATAGGATCATTTATAATGATTACCATAATAAATGCATATAACCTTATAGATGGGATAGACGGTTTAGCATCAATCGTAGGCATAGCCATTTTAATTCTTTACACAACAATATTTTATATAACAAAACAATATTTTTTCGCTTTACTATGTGTTAGTCTAAATGGTAGTTTAATGGCGTTTTTTGGGTACAATACTTCTACCTCTTCTAATAAAAAAATATTTATGGGAGATACAGGTTCCTTGATTGTTGGTTATATAATAAGCATATTAACCATGAAATTTCTAGCTTTACCTGCCGAGTCATATGATGAATTGCCTTTTCTTTTGGAAAATGTTCCTTTAATAGCTATCAGTATAATTATTGTCCCACTTTTTGATACAGCTAGAGTATTTGCCATTAGATTGGCAGATAAGAAAAGTCCTTTTTCTCCTGATAGAAATCACATGCACCATGTAATTGTTGACTATTTGAATTTGTCGCACAGACAAGCTAGTTTTTTAATAGGAGGAGGGAATATATTTTTTGTTGTCCTTTTTGTGATATTAGGAAGTACAGCTAAGAATTTGGGCATGGTAATTATGTTAGTTTCAGTTTCATTATTTATCGGATATATTTTATTCAGATACAATTACAGTTTTAAGGTTTTGAAGAAAAAAATAATCCTCAGGAATTTATTTGAAAAGCTTACTTTAAAGTCAAAGAAGAACGATAAAAAAGGAAATATAAAAGATTGAAAAAAACATTAATAACTGGAGCAGCGGGTTTTCTTGGATCTCATCTTTGTGATCGTTTCATTTCAGAAGGGCATCATGTAATAGGCATGGATAATCTTATTACAGGTGATATCAAAAATATTGCCCATCTTTTTCCTTTAGAGCGTTTTGAATTTCATCATCATGATGTATCCACTTTTGTACACCTAGAAGGTGACTTGGATTATATATTGCATTTTGCGTCACCGGCAAGCCCTATAGATTATTTAAAAATACCAATTGAAACGTTGAAAGTTGGTTCTTTGGGCACCTTGAATTTATTGGGCCTGGCCAAAGAGAAGGGAGCAAGAATTCTGGTAGCTTCCACCTCAGAAGTATATGGTGACCCTCTGGTACATCCACAAAATGAAGAGTATTATGGCAACGTGAGCCCCATTGGTCCTCGTGGGGTGTATGACGAGGCAAAAAGGTTTATGGAGTCTATTACAATGGCCTATCATCGCCACCACGGACTTGACACCCGAATCGTACGTATCTTCAACACCTATGGCTCTAGAATGCGTTTAAATGACGGACGTGTTGTGCCAGCATTTATGGGTCAAGCTTTAAGGGGAGAAGACTTAACTGTTTTTGGTGATGGTTCTCAAACCAGGTCATTTACATACATTGATGATCAAGTAGAGGGTATTTTCCGATTATTAATGAGCGATTACGTTGAACCTGTCAATATTGGAAATCCGGATGAAACAACAATTAAAGAATTTGCAGAAGAAATTATTAAACTAACGGGCACTAATCAAAAGATTGTTCATAAACCTTTGCCAAAAGACGACCCTTTGCAACGACAACCCGATATTACCAGAGCAAAAGAAATTTTGAATTGGGAACCAAAAGTTCATCGTTCAGAAGGTTTAAAAAACGTCTTTGAATATTTTAAATCTTTATCTAAAGAAGAATTACAAAAAAAAGAACATCGTGATTTTACTAAGAATTCATGAAGTAAGACTTTTTCAAATCCTATTTTTACCAAAATTTAAATAATGAATATCCTTATTCTAGGTTCAGGTGGTCGTGAGCATGCATTAGCTTGGAAATTAGCACAAAGCCCAAAGCCCATTAATCTTTATGTTGCTCCCGGTAATGCTGGGACTGATGTTATGGCAGAAAATATTGCAATTTCAGTTAATGATTTTGAATCTTTGAAGGACATCGTTAAAGAAAAAGAAATTGAAATGGTCATTGTTGGACCAGAAGATCCACTGGTTAATGGGGTTCATGATTTCTTTTTAAATGATGTCGAATTAAAAGATGTGCTTGTGGTTGGCCCACAAAAATTGGCAGCTACACTTGAAGGTAGTAAAGAGTTTGCCAAAGAATTTATGATGCGCCATCATATTCCAACAGCGGCTTATCAAAGCTTTGGAAAAAATGATGTAGAAGACGGGTATAAATTTTTAGAATCTTTGCAGCCTCCTTATGTATTGAAGGCAGATGGGTTAGCTGCAGGAAAGGGGGTCTTAATTTTAAATGATTTAAACGAAGCAAAACAAGAATTAAGAACAATGTTGGTCGATGCCAAATTCGGAGTGGCTAGTAATAAAGTAGTAATTGAAGAATTTTTAGATGGGATTGAGCTGAGCTGTTTTGTGCTTACAGATGGATTAAATTATAAAATATTACCTGAGGCCAAAGATTATAAAAGAATAGGCGAAGGTGATAAAGGACTAAATACAGGTGGGATGGGAGCTATTTCGCCTGTTCCTTTTGCAGATAAATCCTTTATGTATAAAGTAGAAGAGCAAATTGTTAGACCTACCGTAGAAGGCCTTAAAAAAGATAATATTCCATACGTTGGATTTATTTTTATTGGACTTATCAAGGTAAATGGTGATCCTAAAGTAATTGAATATAATGTGCGTATGGGCGATCCAGAAACTGAAGTGGTGATTCCTCGTATAAAAAATGATTTAGTTGACGTTTTCCATTCTCTTAAAACACAATCATTGAATCAAATAGACTTAGAAGTTGATGAAAGAACCGCGGTTACTGTAATGACTGTTTCTGGCGGTTATCCTGAGGCCTATGAAAAAGGTAAAGAGATAACAGGGCTAGATACTAAGAACGAGTCAATATTATTCCATGCCGGAACAACAAGAAAAAATAATAAAACCGTTACAAATGGAGGACGAGTAATAGCCGTAACATCATATGGAAAGGACTTCAAAGAAGCATTAACAACTTCATATGGTAATGTAGACCTATTTGAGTTTGAAGGCAAATATTACAGAAAAGATATAGGTTTTGACCTATAACAAATATTCCAATAAATCGAGATTTTTAAAGGTATGAATGCGAAGTACTAGTTTTATCTTCTTCTCCATTATCGTTAAAGATTTTCAACTGCCCCATCCAATAAAGCATCGCTATAAAGCCAATAATCATAAATAACCAGTTGACCATATTGGACGACCACCAACTTTCCATAAATCTAAGAAAATCGTACGGTGCGAAAAGTACGTTTACAAATAAGTCTTGTATGCCGTAAAAAAATGAACTCATCTTAAGTATATTTATGATGCAAAAATACGAAAAGCAAAGATGATATCAAGTTTTTTTAGTAAAACAAAGCCTATTAACTATTTAGTCACCCTAGGCTTTAGCGCTTTGCTTTATCTAATTCTCGGTTTAATTTCATTGAATAGTACTTTTGAGTTTGAGCCAGTTTTGATAAAATTTACAGGCCTTGTATTTCTCCTAATCACGTTTTTCACTATTAATCCAATTCTAAAGGCAGATAAATTAGCAGATTTAACCTCATTTAGCATGCTTTTTTATGCGCTTCTTCTAGCTTTATTTTTACCAATTCTAGAAAATGAAAAAGTTATTGTTAGTAATTTTTTGATTTTGCTTTCAACGGATAAAGTGCTATCATTAAAGTTTGACAAAAATGTTAAGTATAAAATATTTGAAGCTTCTCTTTGTGTTTTTATAGCATCTCTTTTGGTAGAATGGACTATAGTTTTTCTAATACCCATTTACATTGGTGTTTATGTTTATTGTTCAACACAACTAAGAAACTGGCTAATGCCTATTGCCGCTCTCGGAGCATTGCTTTTAGGCCTAGGATGTTATTGTTCATTGTTTAATGATTGGGTTTTTATAGAAGCTCAATACACCTTTAAACTTAAATACACCTTTGATTATAGAAATTATTTTTCTTTGGCCGGTTATTTACTAGTAGTCTTAATTGTAATTGCGATAACCTTAGTTAAGTTGGGTAATAGAGGAATAGGCAGAATACTCTCCTTAAGACTTCTATTTTCTTATTTTGTCATTGGAATTATATTAGTTTTTATTTCTGATGAATATGGGTTATCTGCTGTCATGTTTACTTTTTTTTCTGCTAGTGTTTATATCACAAATTATCTCGAAACAGTTCAAAATAAAAGATTTAAAGAATTTTTTCTTACCGCTCTTGTATTAGGATGTTTAATTACATCAGTTTTCTACCTAATTCAATAATGTATCTTTGCAAAAAATACAACACATGTTCAGTTCAAAGGCTAATGCTATTTTTGAAGAAAGTATAAATAATTATCATGTTTTAGATGAAGTTGACCAACCATTTAACAATACTTATGAGAGCGGAAGTATTGAGCATTTGTTATATCGTAAAAATTGGATTGATACCGTTCAATGGCATTATGAAGATATTATAAGAGACCCAAATATAGAGCCGGTAGCAGCGCTAAAGTTAAAACGTCAAATTGATGCCAGTAATCAAGATAGAACAGATTTAGTAGAATATATTGACAGCTATTTTTTAGATAAATATAACGAAGTCGAAATTTTAGAAAGTGCAGGAATTAATACTGAAAGCCCTGCATGGGCTATTGATAGGCTATCTATTTTAGCTTTGAAAATTTATCACATGCAAGAAGAGGTTAATCGTAAAGACGCTACCGAAGAACATATACAAACATGTGCAAAAAAACTTGAAATTCTTTTAGAACAAAAGAAGGATTTATCTGCAGCTATTGATGAATTGTTAGAAGATATTTCTAAAGGGAAAAAATTTATGAAGGTGTATAAACAGATGAAGATGTATAATGATGATGAATTAAACCCAGTGCTGCGTGGGCAAAAAGAATAGCATCCAACATCTTTTAATTATTCGTCTTTCAGCCATGGGTGACGTGGCAATGCTAGTACCGGTTATTTTAGAGCTTGTTAAAATACATCCTCAACTTCAAATTACCATACTTACTCGTAAAAGATTTGAACCCATTTTCGAAGAAATACCTAATATTTCAATTTTTCCTGCTGATGTAAAAACTAAGCATAAAGGAATTTTTGGTCTCTTTCGACTATATAGAACATTGTTGAAATTACAACTAGACGCTGTGGCTGATACACATAATGTTCTCCGTAGTTCTATTTTGAAGTGTTTTTTTAAGTTTTCAGGGATTCCCTTTATTCAAATCAATAAAGGGAGAAAAGAAAAAAAACTTTTAACGAAAAAAATAAATAAAGTTTTCAAACCTTTAAAAACAACTCATGAACGTTATGCCGATGTCTTTAAGGCATTGGGGCTTCCGATAACTATTTCTCAAAACAACAAATTAACAAAGCCTAAACAACCTGTAACAACTAAGATTAATCTTAAGAATGATGTTAAGTTAGTTGGGGTTGCTCCTTTTGCCGCTCATAAGAGTAAGATGTATCCTTTGTCCATGATGGAGGAGGTTCTAGCACTTTTAATCAATGAAAAGAATTATCAAGTTGTGTTGTTTGGAGGAGGCTCAGAAGAAGAAGCTATACTTCAAGATATGGCTGATAAATTAGGTGATAAAGTAATTAATACGGTAGGTAAGCTTTCTTTTAAAGAGGAATTGGCACTCATCTCAAATCTTAATGTCATGCTCGCTATGGATAGTGGTAATGGACATTTGGCAGCAAACTATGGGGTTGAGGTAGTCACTTTATGGGGAGTAACACACCCCTATGCCGGTTTTGCTCCATACGGTCAGTCAATTGAAAATTCTATTTGTGCGGATAGACAAAAATACCCTTTAATCCCAACTTCAGTTTATGGGAATAAATTTCCGGAAGGCTATGATAAAGCTATGGAAACAATTGCCCCTACTCATGTTTTCAAAACTATTGTTGAGCTAGGCAAAAGCAATAATTAAGCCATTACTTTTTGAGAAATAGAATAAAAATAATAGCGAAGTTGTTGTAAATATTGTTGTGTCAAACCTCTGTTATTTCCTTCTACCATCAAAGTTCTTACACCAAAATAAGAGGAGATAATATGATTAGCAGCACTTTCACAGTCAACATGATGGTTAACATAACCATCTAATTGTCCTTTTCTCAAAAGTGAGGTTAAATTAATTTCCCAAATCTTTAAAATATCTAACAAATATTTATTGATTTTAGAGTTTCTATTATTAAACTCGTTAATAAAATTTGCTAAAATAAACCCATGGTCAGAGGTGCTTTTCAATACACTGTTAAGATTATCTTCAAACATGTCTAAAATCAGCGGGAAAGGGCTTTGTTTGTATGCTGCTGGCTCAATGAGAAGGTCCAATGTACGCTGTAGGATGAGATTTTGAGAAATACTAATAAAAAAGTCTTCTTTAGACTGAAAGTGATGTTTAAAAACTTCATCTGTAATAGATAAGTTTTGAATTATATCATTTAAAGAAGTATTGTAATAGCCGTTTTTGTAAAAAAGCTCTAACCCTTTAGCTCTCATTAGGTGAAGCATTTTACTATTTTCTAAGGTAATTTCCATAAGATTTGGTTTCTGAAATTAGAATACTAAGTAGGTTTGTTTTACAAATTTCAGAACAAATATTTGTAAGATAAATCTTATAGGTCAATCAACATTTAAAATCGGTATCCGGTAAAAAATGAGCATTTTTTGGAGTTTATCTACTTTTGAGGAATCATCTTATCGATGAAACTAACCAATAATCGAGATAAATAAAAAAGCCGAAAATTATAGAATCTTCGGCTTTTTTAGATTGGATTACTTCTTAACAACACCCTCCGCCATCATAATGAAAAGTTGATTCGCTTATAAAAATATCATCTCTTCCTATAGAGGCTAATGCACCAGCGGTTTTATCACAAACGGCTAAAGGCTGATTTTTCAATAAAACATGGCCTTTTTTATCATCAAAATAGTCTTCATCACCATAATATATAGCGGCTTTACCGGTAAACACACAAGGTCCGTCTTCTGGCATAGGGTCTTTAATGGCTGCCACTTCAATAGATTCTATATAAATCAGTTCTTCTGTTGGATATGCGCCAGGAGCTAAAATGCGATATGGTTTTCTTGCTCTAATTTCAATTGTACCAAAGCCAACATCGGTTAAGGCCTTTACATATTGCTTAATAGGCAAACTTCCGCTTAAGCAAAGTGCTCTTAATCTATCATCATTCCTAAGTGTTGTATTCATTTCTTGCTCACAGGTAGGATCACTCATGACCAATTTACCATGTGGTTTAAGAACTCGATACATTTCTTCAATAGCCCGTTTTAGATCTTCTTCTTTGAAAATATTAAATAGGCAGTTTTGTGCGGCAACATCAATAGTATTATCCTCGACAGGCAGATTTAATGCATCCCCTTTTTTAAGGTCTACGAATTCAGATTTAAACCAATCATTTTCTTCCTCAGCCGTTTTAAAGTTTTTACGACTAGCTTCTAACATTTCATCAACAACATCAACACCTACAACACCTCCTTTTTGACGATTGAAATAAGAAAACTGTAATAGTTCCATACCTCCTCCAACACCAACATAGAGCATTTTAGGGTTGTTTGATAAATCACGAGCATGAACAGTGCTACCGCACCCATAGTTCATCTCTTGCATAATTTTAGGAATCTTTAGCCCTGGTAATTCCCAAATAGGATTTGTGGTACAGCAAAGACCGACATCTGGTGTTAAAGCTGCTTCTCTATATAAGTCGTTTGTTGCTTCTAAATAGCTCATATTTTCGTTTTATTCTTAAAGTTCTGTTTTAATCCGTTATGCAACCGTACCTTGGCAACTACTACCAGCACCGGCGGTACAACCATAACAATGTTGAGATATGATAATATTTCTGTCGTTTAATACATCTTCATTATAATCTTTAATGTGCTTGACCTTGCTGGCTACTTTTAAATCTAGCATTTGGTTAAAATCACAATCATAAAGCCATCCATCCCAACTAATTGAAATAGTATTAGTGCACATCACGTTTGCTACGGCCGAAGGGTTATAAGCTTCAACAAGAGCATACATATAGTCCTCATAATTTTCTGATGCAATCAGATAATCTAAAAAACGTGCAATAGGCAAATTGGTTATAGCAAAAAGATTATGAAACTGTATTCCAAAATCTTCATCCAAGGCCTTTTTGAAGTCTTTTTCCATTGCTGCTTGGTCTCCTGGTAAATACGCCCCTGAAGGATTATAAACCAAATCAAGCCTTAAATCACTTTCTGGCATACCGTATCCTCTTTCATTTAGTTCTTGCAGCGCTTTAATAGACTTATCAAAAACACCATCTCCTCTTTGCTTATCGGTTTTACCTCTAGTATAGTGAGGCATGGATGATATCACATGAACATTATGCTTTTTAAAAAAGTCAGGTAAATCATAATACTTTTTATTTGCACGTATAATTGTAAGATTCGAACGTACAATAAAGTCTTTAATTCCAGCTTTAGCAGCCTCTTCTACAAACCAGCGAAAATCAGGATTCATTTCAGGAGCCCCTCCAGTTAAATCTAAAGTATGTGCCCCAGTATTTTTTATAACTTCCAAGCAAAGCCGCATGGTTTCGCGGGTCATAATCTCTTTACGATCTGGTCCAGCATCAACATGGCAGTGTTCACAAACTTGATTACACATGTAACCAACGTTAATCTGTAAAATTTCCAACTTTTTAGGGCGAAGCGGAAAATGACCTATTTCAGAAATTTTATCTTTAAAATAGGGTAATTCACCCTCGGCAAAAATACCACCATCTAAGATTTCAAGCTGTTTGTTAGTCACCGCTAATTCATTCTCTCTTGCTTTGAGAGATTTCTGCATTGGCTTCTTTTTTGGTAAAATACTTTCCATTACATTGATAGTTTATTGTATTTATTCATCATCTGCACGCCATGCACCAAAGTGGCACCACTTTCAATTGCAGCTCCTGCGTGAACGGCCTCCATCATTTCTTCTTTAGTAATACCTTTTTGTAATCCATCTTTGGTATAGGCGTCAATACAATAAGGGCATTTGACTACGTGAGCTACTGCTAATGCGATTAAAGACTTTTCTCTAGCACTTAGTGCGCCTTCTTCGAAAACCTTACCATAATAATCGAAAAATTTTGTCCCGAGTTCTTCACTCCATTCAGTTATTTTTCCAAATTTTCTAAGATCAGCCGGATCATAATATGAGTTTGCCATAAGTAAAATGTTATAATTTTTTTATTGAGTTATATTAGTAAAGGCAAAGGCTTATTCGTGTTAATACAATTAACCAGCGTTAATACCAATGCTTTATAAACTAGGAAAATGTTGTAAAAGAAGGGGAGCCTTTGTTGTATGTGCGGCCTGTAATAATTGAATTAAAATATCGAAAAGAATATGCTATATTAAGTTTAGGAGTCTTAAGCATTTTGAGCAATATAGAAACTAAAACCTTGGAATTTAAACCACCAAGATTAACAAGTGTTTCAATATCAGCTATGGTATCAATATCAGTAAGTCGCGGTAATTGCTGAATCGCTCCTTTTTGTAAAAAAGAGCGGGTAATTTTTTTTAAAAGATTTCTTGTTTGCCATGGCAATTCGCGAAAGCTAGCTGCATTGAAATTGGTTTGATGAAAACCTAAAAGATATACACCGCCATCTTGACTAGGACCAATTACTGTTTTGCCCTCACACAAGTTTCTAAAAGTAGATAAAATGGTATTTGAAGTTAATTCAGGGGTGTCATTTCCTATGGTAATTATACTTTCGAAACCTCTATTAAAAACGGCTTCGACGGCAGTAGTGAATCGTGACCCAAAGTCTGAACCGATTTGTAATTGTTCGTCGTAAATAAAATAGGGAAGCCCAGTATTTTCTACTTTAATTAAAATGTCCTCTGTAAGGGCACTGAATAAAGCTGTTGAATTAGGAATGCCTTTTCTTAATTCATCTTTAAAAGATGAATTTGCAAAAATTAGGATGGCAGTTTTATTTGTTCCCAACAAAATAAACAGTTTTAAGACTTAAGTAAACTTACGATAAATACTTAAAAAATGTTTGGTCGAAAACAAAGTTAAAAGATTACGAAACCGCATTGAATTTTAACAAACAGTGTACTTTTACGTCAAAATTTCTAGCATGAGTGTGTTAAACATTCCAAATAGTAAAATTGGCTTAGTACTTTCAGGAGGAGGTATTCGAGGAATGGCTCATATTGGTCTTTTAAAGGCAATGAATGAAAGAGGCTTAGAAGCTCATGAAATTGCTGGTGCAAGTGTTGGCGCTCTAATTGGCGCATTATATGCGAATGGAATTAGCACAGATGACATGCTTAATTTTTTTAAACAAACACCCTTATTTCAGTACAGTTTTTTTGCCTTAGGTAAGCCGGGATTGATAAACACCATCAAATACAAAAATGTATTTAAAAAGCATTTTTCTGAAAATTCTTTTGAATCACTTTCAAAACCTTTGTACGTTGTTGCGACCGATTTGATTAATGGTACTGAAAAAATGTTTAACCAAGGCGAGTTAATTTTACCATTATTAGGATCTGCGGCTTTAACTCCGGTTTTCAGTCCCGTCGAAATTGATGGTGTACTTTACGCTGATGGTGGAATTATGAATAACTTTCCAAAAGAATATTTAGAAGAACGCTGCGATTTTATAATTGGCAGCAATGTTTCAGTAAATGGTAAGCTGACCAAAAAAGAATTGAATAATTCAATTCAATTAGCGGGAAGAATCACAGGGCTCATGATTTATGCCTCTTGTCGTGAAAAAATAGGTGAATGTGATGTTTTAGTTGAACCTCAAGAATTGGAACATATTGGAGTTTTAGATAAAAAAGGAATAGATAAAGCCTTTGCCGTAGGGTATGATAAAGCTAGTTTCGCTTTGGATAAGGTTGTCTCTTGAAACTAAAAAAGTAATAATGCCGCTCTTAAGTATTTAGTTTCTAGGAATTCCATAATTGAATTCACAAGAACAACACTATTAAATGTATATTAAACCATTGCTAAGCACAATAGAAGAGCTGATATTTAAACATCATCATAATCAACCTTTAAATTTGGGGTAGTGGCATGTGCTTGGCAGGTTAAAATTAAACCTTCGGCAACTTCAGATTCGGTCAAAATTTGGTTTTTTACCATTTCAGCTTTTCCTTCGGTTACCCTAGCAATACAACTACTACATACACCGCCTTGACATGAATAAGGGGCGTCAATATCTTCTTTCAAAACTGCATCTAAAACAAATTCCTTTTGATCCATCGTAAAAGAAAACTCTTCATCATCAACTACTACTTGAATTTTGGTTTTACCATCAAGATTTTCAACAATGGTATCTTCTGAACTTGAGCTTGTGAATAATTCAAATAAGATTTTACTTTCGGCTACGCCATTTTTTGTTAAGGATTCTGAAACTGTCGTAATCATTTCTTCGGGACCACATAAGTAGAAGGCGTCAAAATCAAAATCTTTGAATTTATTTTTTGTTATTAGGTTTACCGTAGAAGTTTCAATTCTTCCAAAAAGACAATTTTCTTCAGTAGAACGGCTATAAATAAATTGTACATAAAAGCGATTAAAATAGTGCTTCTGCAATTGTAAAATAGCATCTCGATACATGGCTTCTTCAGGAGTTTGATTTCCTAACACCAATACAAAACGATTATTTTCATTGCTTTTAAGTACTGTTTCTGCGATACTCATAATTGGAGTAATACCACTTCCTGCAGCAAAAGCAGCTATAGTTTTTTCTTGTTGATTCCCTTCAAAAATAAAACGACCATCAGGTGGCATTACTTCTATAGTATCTCCGCTTGTGATAGATTCATTGGCGTATGTTGAAAATATACCGTTTGGCACTTTTTTTATTCCGACGGTTAATTTACCTGAAGAAGGAGCAGATGAAATGGAATATGCACGGCGAATTTCCTCTCCATTAATAGTTTGTTTTAGGGTAATATACTGTCCTGCACTAAAAGAGAAAGTGTCTTTTAAGTCTTCAGTAATGTTAAAAGAAAGGGCAACCGAACTTGGAGTTAATCTTTCAACCGAACTAACGGTTAACGAATGAAAATCACTCATAAAATCAATTTTTGTGCAAAACTAATGATTTGAACACGGGAATTTAACCCTAAGTATTGATTTTTTAAAAAAGTAAAACCTCTAAAATAGTTTTTTAGCCTTTTTATTTCGGCTACTTCTAAAATTTCTACTCTTTTTCGTTAATGGGCCAATCAGAGCTAAAGCTAAAGCTAAAAATATAACTGGGATAAGAATTTGTAAAAACTCGTTTGGTAAATTCATAAGCTTAAGATACAAAAAAATAAAGAAGTTAAACTGATGCTTTTTGAGATCTTATTTTTTTATTTATTGAGCTTGATTTGTAACAATTGAATTATTTTAGTGACCAATGTTCAGCTAATAAACCAACACTATGTTCAAACACTTTTTCAATCTACAGTGGAAATCGTTTTTTAGGTCTGCATCCTTCAAGACTGAAATTTGGATTAAAATTTTAATGGGTTTGGGGGCATTGTATTTTATACTTGTCTTTTTAGGATTAGGTTTTGGAGTCTATTTCATGATTGAAGAAGCAGAACTAGGCGACCCTTTGAGAGTGGTCAACCAATATGCAATTTACTATTTGGCATTTGATTTGGTCTTTCGCTATATGTTACAAAAAATGCCGGTTACCAATATTAAACCTTTACTTTATTTACCTCTACAGAAAAGCCAAGTAGTGCATTATTCCTTGGGCAAAACAGTTGTTTCCTTTTTTAACTGGACCCACGCTTTCTTTTTTATACCTTTTAGTATTATATTATTAACCAAGGACTATGACTTCTTAAATGTTGTAGGTTGGCATCTTGGTTTTATGGCTTTGATTTACTGTAATAACTTCATTAATATTCTAGTAAATAATAAGGATAGTATTTTTTACATTTTTGCGGGAATTTTTGTGCTATTGGGGCTGTCACAATACTTTGAATGGTTTGATATTACCCTTTACACTGGGCCTTTATTTGATAAGCTTTATGATATACCAGCTACGACTTTAATTCCTTGGACAATTTTATTGGTTTTGTTTGTTAATGCCTTTAATTATTTCAAAAAGAACATGTATCTGGATGGTGGTTTAGCCACGAAAACTACGGAGGCTAAAACTGAGGATTTAGACTGGTTAAATAGGTTTGGTAATTTGGGTACTTTTCTTAAAAATGATATTAAGTTAATTAAACGTAATAAGCGTTCGCGTACTGCTGTGATCATGGGGTTTTTCTTCATTTTTTATGGTTTGTTATTTTTTACGGGTGCAGTTGAGGTTTATGATGGCCCATTTTGGAGGGTATTCGCTGGTATTTTTGTCACCGGAGGGTTTTTATTCAGTTTTGGTCAGTATGTGCCAAGTTGGGATAGTAGTTACTATCCTTTAATGATGAGTCAAAATATTCAGTATCGTGAATATCTTTCATCAAAGTATTATTTAATTATTATCGCCACAGTAATCACTACTATTCTATCAAGTTGGTACTTATATTTTGGATGGGAAGTATTTGCAGCAGTTTTGGTAGGTGCTATTTATAATATTGGCATCAATGCTTATTTGGTGCTTTGGGGTGGAGCTTATGTAAAAACCCCGATAGATTTAACCTCAAACAAAAAGGCTTTTGGTGATAAGCAGGCTTTTAATGCCAAAACACTATTATTAACCTTACCAAAATTAGTTTTACCTATGGTAATTTATGCTCTAGGACATTTTTTAGTGAGTCCCTTAGTAGGTTATATTCTAGTGGCCATAGTTGGACTTTTAGGTTTTGTTTTTAAAAACAAAGTTTTCGCTCAAATCGAAAAAATATACAAAAAAGAGAAGTACAAGACATTAGTTGCTTACAAGCAAAAAAGCTAATAACTACACTTTAAAAATTTAAGTAAACATCGCTATGATATCAGTAAAAAATCTTTCAAAAACGTACGGTTCTAATACTGTTTTAAATATTGAATCTCTAGAAATTCCAAAAGGTCAAAGTTTCGGCCTTGTAGGCAATAATGGAGCTGGTAAAACCACTTTATTTTCACTGCTCTTAGATCTGATTCAACCAACCACTGGCCATATTATCAATAATGAAGTTCAGGTGGATGAAAGCGAATCTTGGAAACCATTTACTTCTGCCTTTATAGACGAAACATTTCTAATAGGATACTTGACTCCTGAAGAATATTTTTACTTTATTGGTGAGTTAAGAGGAAGGAATAAAGAGGATGTCAATGCTTTGCTATCACAATTTCAAGACTTTTTTCATGGAGAAATTCTTGGTCAAAAGAAGTATTTAAGAGATTTATCAAAAGGAAATCAAAAGAAGGTAGGTATTGTAGCTAGTTTTATTGGTAACCCAGAAGTGGTTATACTCGACGAGCCTTTTGCTAATTTAGACCCTACTACCCAAATTAGATTAAAAGGTATTATTAAAGAATTAGCTGCAAAAGAAAATGTAACAGTTTTAGTTTCAAGTCATGATTTACAGCATGTCACCGAAGTTTGTGAGCGTATTGTAGTTCTTAATAAAGGAGAAATAGTTAAAGATATTCAGACATCACAAGAAACGCTAAAAGAGTTGGAAACATTCTTTGGAGGATAATCGAATATGAACAAATTCATTCTACCAATTGCCTGTTTTTTGTTTTTGACTTGTTTGAGTCAAGAAAAAACTAACAATGAACTAGATTCTGATAATCAATCAAAGCTTATTCATAAAGCTTTTGAATTGTTTCCTGTCAACACCGAAATTGCATTTGGTTTTATACATAACGGCCAAGTAACATATAGTGGTTTCGTTAAAAACTCAAATGAATTAGAACCCATTAAAAACGAACAAAGTGTTTTTGAAATAGGATCAATTTCAAAAATCTTCACCAGTACAATACTGGCAAATGCTATTCTTGAAGAAAAGGTTAAAATTAAGGAATCTGTAAATGAGCATTTGAATTTTAAAGTGCATAATGATTATGAATTTAGTATGATGCAACTTGCAAACCATACTTCTGGTCTGCCTCGAATGCCCGGCAATTTTATATTCAATAGTAGTGACCCTTCTAACCCATTCAAAGATTATGGTGAGAAAGCATTAAGGGAATTCTTAGAACTTTACATCAAACTGCCAGATAAGCGAAATGTAAAATACGAATACTCAAATCTGGGAGCAGGTTTGTTGGGTTATGCTCTGACCAATATTTATGACAAAGGTTATGAAGAACTATTGTTAGAAAAGGTTTTTAAAAAGTATGAGATGTTTAACAGCACAACTAAAGCTGAAAAACTAACATCATTATTGGTTCAAGGTTTAGATAACAAAGGAAAACCAACATCAAATTGGGATTTAAACATATTGGTAGGTGCCGGTGGTGTACTATCAAATGTTGAAGATATGTCCAAATTTATTTTAGCTCAATTTAATAACGCCAATAAAGAGCTAATGTTGACAAGAAAAGAGACTTACAGTATTAATGATGACATGGCTGTTGGCCTTGGCTGGCATATAAAAAAAGAATCAAATACAAAACACTTGGTTTGGCATAATGGCGCTACTGGAGGTTATAGGTCATGTATGGTTCTCGATATAGAAAATAAGAACGGAATAGTCATTCTCTCAAACGTTTCAGGTTTTCATGAAAGCGGTGGTAAAATAGATAAGTTAGCTTTTGATTTATTAAAAATAGGGGACTAAGCAAATTTCAACTTCATTTTATCGATAAGCCCTACACTAAACAGGGCTTTTTTTAGTTATGATACCTAGGAAAGATTAATACATTGAAGCTTCACATAAAACTTTTTATTTCCGGTATCGTCGGAATGTTAGTGTTTAATGCTTGTTCGGTTAAAAAGGATAAGTTCATTAATCGCAATTGGCATGCATTAAATACGAAGTACAATACACTGTATAACGGTAATATTGCATTTGAAACTGGCCGTCAAGAATTGAACAATTCATATCGCGATGATTTCTGGGAGATACTACCTGTCGAACGCTTAGAGGTAACAGATGAGATAAAACTCGATTCTGAAGACAACAATCCAAATTTTGTAATTGCTGAAGAAAAAGCTACCAAAGCCATACAAAAACATAGTATGGATATTAAAGATGAAGAGCGCAATCCTCAAACTGATGAAGCTTTTCTTTTATTGGGTAAAGCACGATATTTTGACCAACGTTATATTCCCGCTTTAGAATCTTTCAATTACATCCTTAGAAAATACACCAATAGCGATAAGTTTAATGAAGCACGTATTTGGAGAGAGAAAACCAATATGCGATTAGACAATCCAGAATTGGCAATAAAAAATCTTAAAAACCTTTTTAAGTACGATGAGTTGAGCAATCAAGAGTATGCGGATGCTAACGCGGTAATGGCGCAATCGTATTTAAATCTAAAAGCTGCAGACACAGCGATACAAAAACTAAAAATAGCCCAGAGTTATACCAAAAAAAATGAAGAAAGAGGCCGGTATCTTTTTATCATTGGGCAACTATACAACCAACTAGGTTTTAAAGACAGTGCTAATTATGCTTTTGATAAGGTAATTGCCTTGAATAGAAAAGCACCAAGGGTTTACATGATTAATGCCCACCTAAAGAAAATTCAGAATACAGAATTAACAGACACGAACTATGAAGAAATGCTTGAATACCTTACCGATTTGGAAGAAAATCGTGAGAACCGCCCCTTTTTAGATAAAATATACCGTCAAATTGCAAAATTTCATTTAGAAACGAGCTCAGATAGTTTGGCCATCGCATATTTCAATAAATCATTACGTGCTACACAACAAGATAGAAAGTTAAATTCTAAGAATTATGAGAATTTAGCCGAATACAATTTTGACCATAACGAATATAAAAATGCAGGGGCCTATTATGATAGCGTATTGACCAATTTGGCTGTAGATACGAGAAAGTACAGAGCAATTAAAAAGAAGTTTGACAATCTGGAAGATGTTATCAAATACGAAGATATTGCCCAATATGCTGACAGCGTCATAACAGTTCACGAAATGCCCGAGCAAGACCGTATCACTTATTTTGAAGAGTACATTGCAGAATTACAAAGAAAGGCAGCTGAGGCTGAGGCTGAAAAAGATAAAAAGGCAAGTGCAGGTTTTGCAGCTTTTGGTAATTCGCCTGGTGGTAAAGAAAATAAGGGTAAGTTTTATTTCTATAATATCACAAGTTTGGGTTATGGTAAAACCGACTTTAAAACTCGTTGGGGTACCAGAGAATTAGAAGATGATTGGCGTTGGAGCGATAAAAGCAAGGCTTTACCTTCAGAGTCAACAGGTAACATAGTAACTGCAGATAGTATAGCATCGCCTTTATCTGAAGAAGAAAAGTATTCTGTTGATTTTTATTTGAATCAAGTTCCTACTGATGTGGCTATTGTGGATAGTTTAAGAACAGAACGAAATTTTGCTAACTATCAATTAGGTCTGATTTATAAAGAAAAGTTTAAAGAGAACCTTTTAGCAGCAGGTAAATTAGAAAGTGTTTTGGCTTCTAACCCTGAAGAAAGATTAGTATTACCTTCTAAGTATAATTTATATAAAATTTATGAAGAATCGGGTAGTCCATTAGCTTTAGAAATGAAGCAAAACATTATCAATAATCATGCTAATACCCGTTATGCTGAAATTTTATTAAACCCTCAAGCAGTATTGGCTAATGAAGCTGATAGTCCTGATAAAAAATACGCTGACCTCTATAAGCTTTATCAAGACCAACAGTTTTTAAAAGTGATTACACTATCTGAAGAAAACATCAATAAATATACCGGCGACCCTATAGTGCCAAAATTTGAAATGCTCAAAGCGAATGCTATAGGCAGATTACAAGGCTTTGAACCTTTTAAAGAGGCACTGAATTATGTTGCACTGACTTATCCTAACAATCCGGAAGGAAAAAAAGCGGAGCAAATGGTTGCTGAGCAATTACCAAAACTAGCTTCAAAAGAATTTTCACCTGAAACCGGTTCTGAGGGAGCTGGAAATTGGAAGGTTGTTTTTCCTTTCAAAAACCGAGACAACGAAAAAGCTTTAAAGCTCTTAAAACGTATGCAAGAGGTTGTTAAAGATTTAAAATACAAGAATTTGGTTTCAAAAGATATTTACACATTAGAAGACCAATTTGTTGTCGTCCATGGGTTCAAATCAAAAGATTTTGCTTTAGGCTATGCTGAACTTATAAAAAACAACAAAGACTACAGAATTAAGGATGAGAATTTTGTAGTTTTATCATCCAACTATAAAACGATTCTTGTACATAAGAACATTGAAGATTATAAAACGCAAATTTTAACCCCAAAAACCTCGAACTAATGTTTTCAGATAAACAAAAACCTATGGATGGTTTTGGCGGCCAGCCAAACCGAATTGAAAAGAACACAGTAATAAAAGGTGATATTACTTCCCAAGCTGATTTCAGGATTGATGGAAAGCTTGAGGGTAATGTAAAGACCTCAGGAAAAGTAGTTATTGGAAAAGATGGCTTAATTAAAGGGAAAGTTGAATGCGTAAATGCTGATATTGAAGGTAACTTTAATGGAGAACTTTATGTTTCTGAACTATTAGCTCTTAAAAGTTCAGCTAAAATAGAGGGGACTGTGAATGTATCTAAGTTGGCAGTAGAGCCAGGGGCAACATTTAACGCTTCTTGTACAATGGGTAAAGGCACTCCTTCTTCTGGCGCAACACATAAATTACAGTCGAATAAGGTTAATGAGCCAGCAAAAGTCTCCTAAAAAAAAACCTGCACTTAATACTTACGCACGATTTTCTGGTATTGCTTTCCAGATGATTGTAATAATTGGCGGAGGAACCTACCTTGGAGTTTTTTTGGATGAAAAGTTTCCTAACAAGCATTCTATTTATACCGTTATTTGTTCTTTATTTGCGGTTTTAATTTCAATTTATTTTGTTGTGAGACAAATAATGAAGATGTCTAATCGCTAGATATTATGGACAATTCTTTTAAAGGGCGGCAGTTATTTTTTATGCTTCAATTAGCTTTAGGGGCATTAATTATGTACTTTTTTCATTCCTATTTAGTAAGTTCTTTATTACCTGATAAAGAATTTGTCATACCACTTTGGAATGTTTACGTTTTCCATTTTATTGCGGTATTAATAGTCTATTCGATTATAAATTTTCGATTCTCAAATGGCAGAAAACAAGTCTTTAACCCATTTATTTTGTTGATGGTATTAAAAATGATTTTGGTTGTCATTTTTTTATTACCATTATTTCTTTCTGATGCTCCAAATAAGGTTAGTGATGCGGTAAATTTCTTTATTCCTTATTTTATTTTTTTAGCATTTGAAGTGTATAGTATTAATAGGTTTTTGACCTCTTAACAATCATAAAATTATTGTTTGTCAATTGATTTAATGTACGTACATTTGCACCGATTTTGAAAGCGGTATTTTTAATCTGACGAACGAATGCGAATTAGTACTTTTAAGACATTATTTTTAGGACTTTTACTTGCAATTCCTACTGCAAGTTTTGCTTACGACAAAAACGACACAGAATCAGATAAAAAATTTGATCCAAATGAGATGATCATGCATCACGTAAAAGATGCTCATGAATTTCATATTATCGATATTGATGACAAGCCTATTTCTTTACCTTTGCCTGTAATTCTTTGGACCGATAGTGGATTAACTACCTTTATGTCAAGTGGATTTCATCATGATGATGAAGGGGAAGTCATCGTTGAAAAGAATGGTCAAAACTTTGTTAAATACCATGAAAAAATATATCAGTTAGAAGATGGGGCTACTTCAGTAAGTTTTGATGAAAAGCATCATCCAACAAATGCATCTAAACCTATTGATATTTCAATTACCCGCAATGTATTTATGATGTGGGTTTCAGTTTTAGTTTTGCTTTTAATATTCATTTCTGCAGCACGTGTTTATAAGAAATCGGAGAATAAAGTTCCAACAGGTATAGCTGGCTTTGTTGAACCACTGATTGTATTCGTGCGTGATGAGATTGCGAAACCAATGATTGGTGAGCATAAATATAAAAGGTATATGCCATATCTTCTTACGATTTTCTTTTTCATATGGCTAAATAATATTTTTGGATTAATTCCAATACTAAATGGAGCTAACCTTAGTGGTAATATTGCGTTCACATTCACCTTAGCATTATTCACCTTTATTATTACAACATTCAGTGGTAATAAAAATTATTGGAAACATATTTTCTGGATGCCAGGAGTGCCAGTACCCATGAAAATCTTTTTAATGCCGATAGAACTAATCGGAATTTTTACAAAGCCGATTTCTTTAATGATTCGTCTTTTTGCTAATATTACGGCCGGTCACATTATTATATTGGCCTTAATGTCATTGATTTTCATATTTGAAACTGTTTGGGTATCACCTATTTCAGTTTTATTTTCTTTATTTATTACAGTAATCGAAATTGTTGTTACAGCAATTCAAGCATATATATTTACAATATTGTCAGCTCTTTATTTTGGAATGGCAACTGAAGAAGAACATCATTAATTTAAATTTTGTACTATGACGACTATTTATGGAATCGCAGCTATTGGCGCTGGATTAGCAGCTATCGGAGCTGGTGTTGGTATTGGTAACATCGGTGGAAAAGCGATGGAAGCAATGGCACGTCAGCCTGAAATGCACGGAAAGATTCAATCTTCTGCGCTTATTCTTGCAGCCTTCGTTGAAGCGGTAGCTTTATTCGGTGTGGTTGTTGCTTTATTACAAGCAGCTCCTACAGCCTAAGTAATTTGAATACAGAAGTAACGGTTGGTTACTTCTGTATCTTATTTTTAGTTAAGACAAAATTTAATTACTTAATATACTAAGAAATGGATTTAGTAAACCCAGGATTTGGATTAGTTTTTTGGACAGCAATCACCTTTTTGATTCTATTGTGGATTCTTAGAAAATTCGCTTGGAAACCTATTTTAGGAGCAGTAAGCGAGCGTGAAGAATCAATTAAGAGTGCTTTAGATTCTGCTGAAGAAGCCAAAAAAGAAATGCAAAACCTTCAAGCGGATAACGAGCGTATTCTTAAAGAAGCACGTGCTGAAAGAGATGCAATGTTGAAAGAGGCTAGAGAGCTTAAGGAAGGAATTGTTTCCGATGCTAAAGAGCAGGCAAAAGCTGAGGGAGACAAAATGCTTAAGCAAGCTCAAGCGGCAATTGAAAGTGAAAAAAAAGCAGCGGTGGCTGATATTAAAGCACAAGTTGCCAACCTTTCGGTTGATATAGCTGAAAAAGTAATCAAAGAAGAACTATCTGACAAAAAAAAGCAACTGAAGCTAGTTGAAGATATGTTAGGTGATATCAAATTGAACTAAGCAATGAACGAAGCTAGAGCAGCCATACGATATGCAAAAGCAACTTTAGATTTTGCTGCTGAAAAAAAAGCAGCTGACAAAGTTGAAAAAGACATGCGTACTATTGCAACTGTAATTTCTGAAAATTCAGAGTTACAGAGTGTATTGTCTAGTCCTGTTGTAAAAAATGAGGTCAAAAAGAATTCACTGAATGCTATATTCAAAGGAAGTCATGAAATTACTTTGGGACTAATTGATACCCTCACAAGTAATAAACGTATTGAAATGCTTCAAGAAGTGGCTTACAAATACATCATTCTTTTTGAGAAAATGAAGGGTGAAGACATAGCTTATGTAACATCAGCGGTTCCTTTAACTGCAGATTTAGAGAAAAAAATATTGGCACAGATTACCAAGATGACCGGTAATAAAGTGACCATTGAAAATAAAGTTGATGAGAGTATTGTTGGAGGTTTCATTCTAAGAGTGGGCGATTTGCAATATGATGCCAGTGTGGCAAACAAACTGAACGGATTAAAACGAGAATTTACAAATAGTCTATAAAAATGGCAGGAGTAAAAGCAGCTGAGGTTTCAGCAATATTAAAGCAACAATTATCAGGTTTTGAAGCGACTGCTTCATTAGATGAGGTAGGTACTGTATTACAAGTTGGTGATGGTATTGCCCGAGTTTATGGTTTGGCGAACGCTCAATACGGTGAATTAGTAGAATTTGACGGCGGTATTGAAGGTATTGTATTAAACCTAGAAGAAGATAATGTTGGTGTGGTACTATTAGGCCCATCTAGAGAGATTGCAGAAGGTGATACTGTAAAACGTACACAGCGTATTGCGTCTATCAATGTTGGAGAAGGCATTGTTGGTCGTGTGGTAAATACTTTAGGTACACCTATTGATGGAAAAGGGCCAATTTCTGGTGAAACTTACGAAATGCCACTAGAGCGTAAAGCGCCAGGGGTTATTTATCGTCAACCAGTAAACGAACCATTACAAACTGGTATCAAGGCTATTGATGCTATGATTCCTGTTGGTAGAGGTCAACGTGAATTAGTAATTGGTGATCGTCAAACAGGTAAAACCACAGTTTGTATCGATACCATTCTAAATCAAAAAGAATTTTACGATGCTGGTGAGCCAGTATATTGTATATATGTTGCGATTGGTCAAAAGGCATCTACAGTTGCTGCTATTGCAAAAACCTTAGAAGATAAAGGTGCATTGGCTTATACAACTATTGTTGCGGCTAATGCATCAGATCCTGCACCAATGCAGGTATATGCTCCTTTTGCTGGAGCGGCTGTAGGGGAATATTTTAGAGATACAGGTAGACCAGCATTAATTATTTATGATGATTTATCTAAGCAGGCAGTTGCTTACCGTGAGGTTTCTCTTTTATTAAGAAGACCACCGGGGCGTGAGGCATATCCTGGTGATGTTTTCTATTTGCACTCAAGATTATTAGAACGTTCGGCTAAAGTAATTGCCGATGATGGTATTGCAAAAAACATGAATGATTTGCCAGATTCATTGAAACCAATCGTAAAAGGTGGAGGTTCATTGACTGCATTACCAATTATAGAAACACAAGCAGGTGATGTTTCTGCCTATATTCCAACAAACGTAATTTCCATTACGGATGGACAAATCTTCTTAGAGCAAGATTTATTCAACCAAGGGGTGCGTCCTGCAATTAATGTTGGTATTTCAGTATCTCGTGTTGGGGGTTCTGCTCAGATAAAATCAATGAAAAAAGTTGCAGGTACATTAAAATTGGATCAAGCGCAGTTCCGTGAATTGGAAGCCTTTGCAAAGTTTGGTTCTGATTTAGATGCAGCTACTTTAAATGTTATTGAAAAAGGACGTCGTAACGTTGAGATTTTAAAGCAAGCTCAAAACGATCCATTTACTGTTGAAGATCAAGTAGCAATTATTTTTGCTGGGTCGAAAAACTTGTTAAGAGATGTTCCTGTGGATAAGGTAAAAGAATTTGAAAGAGATTTCATTGAATTCTTGAACGCTAAGCACAGAGGGATTTTAGATACTTTAAAGGCTGGTAAATTAACAGACGAGGTAACGGAAACGTTAACGTCAGTTTGTAAAGACCTTTCAGGAAAATATAGAGCATAAGTTTCATCCTTTTAAATTGATTAATGGCTAATCTTAAGGAAATACGAAATAGAATAGCATCAGTTTCTTCAACTATGCAGATTACCAGTGCTATGAAAATGGTATCGGCTGCAAAATTGAAAAAAGCGCAAGATGCTATTACTGCAATGCGCCCATATTCAGACAAATTAACGGAGCTTTTACAAAGTTTAAGTGCGAGTCTAGATGGTGATGCGGGGAGTAAGTATGCTGATAATCGCGAAGTCAATAAGGTTTTAGTTGTTGCTATTACTTCAAATAGAGGTTTGTGTGGTGCTTTTAACACCAATATTTTAAAGCAATGTGCTGTTTTAAAAGAGACCTATAGCGAAAAGCAAATTGATTTTGTTGCAATTGGAAAAAAGGCAAACGATGCCTTAGGCAAGAAAGACACCGTTCTTACTAATCATAGCGACGTATATGATGATTTAACTTTTGAGAATGTTTCAGAGATTGCTGAAAACTTAATGCATCGATTTGTTGAAGGTGATTATGATAAAATCGAATTGGTTTATAACAAATTCAAAAACGCCGCCACTCAAATTGTGATGTCTGAACAGTTTTTACCTATCGTACCAATGGAAGGTGATACTTCAGGCGCTGCTGATTATATCTTTGAGCCATCAAAACCTGAGATTGTAGAGCAATTGATTCCAAAGTCTTTAAAGACTCAATTATTCAAAGCAATTAGAGATTCATTTGCAAGTGAACATGGTGCTCGTATGACGGCGATGCACAAAGCAACTGATAATGCAACAGAATTAAGAGATCAATTAAAATTGACATATAATAAGGCTAGACAAGCCGCTATTACCAATGAAATTTTAGAAATTGTTGGTGGCGCAGAGGCATTGAACAATTAGACGTAGCCTGAGCGAAGTCAATTTTTCAAGTTCAGAGGCATTGAACAATTAGACGTAGCCTGAGCGAAGTCAATTTTTCAAGTTCAGAGGCATTGAACAATTAGACGTAGCCTGAGCGAAGTCAATTTTTGAAGTTCAGAGGCATTAAACAATTAGACGTAGCCTGAGCGAAGTCAATTTTTGAAGTTCAGAGGCATTAAACAATTAGACGTAGCCTAAGCGAAGTCAATTTTTCAAGTTTAGAGTCATTGAGCAATTAGAAGTAGCCGAATTATTTAATTAAAGAATTTTTAGCCCCGCATTTACGCGGGGCTTTGTTTTTTAAACGATTTTTGCGCAGCAATGAAATCAAAAAAGACCGCTTTATTTTTCATTTTCATCACGGTATTAGTTGATGTAATAGGAATAGGGATTATACTGCCTATAATTCCTGACTTTATAATGGAGCTTACCGGAGAGGGAACAGCCAAAGCCGTAATTTATGGAATGTGGCTAACTACAGCTTTTGCGGGTATGCAATTTCTATTTTCACCGGTTTTGGGTGAAATTTCAGACCAATATGGAAGAAAACCCATCTTATTGATTTCATTATTAGGTTTAAGTATTGATTATCTAGTTCATGCCTGGGCTCCAACAATTGTTTGGCTTTTTATAGGTCGATTCTTGGCCGGAATTACTGGAGCAAGTTTCACAGTTGCTACCGCTTATATTGCAGATATAAGTTCAGATGAAGAAAAGGCTAAAAATTTTGGTCTCATTGGAGCTGCCTTTGGTTTAGGTTTTATTATAGGCCCTGGTATTGGTGGCTATTTCGGTGAAATTGATATTAGACTACCTTTTTATATTGCTGCTGGTCTGACGTTCGCTAACTTCTTATTTGGGTGGTTCGTGGTGCCAGAATCCTTGACCAAAGAGAATAGAAGAAAGATTGAATTTAAAAAAATGATACCGGGGGTATCTTTGTTTGCGCTTCGAAATTATAAAGGGGTTCTTTTATTAATTCTTGCTTTTTTCTTAGCAAACTTAGCTGGACAGGCATTGCCTTCAGTTTGGTCATATTTTACTATTGAACAGTTTGATTGGAATCCAAAACAAATAGGTTTTTCACTAATGGTAGTTGGAGTGCTTGTGGCTATTGTACAAGGCTTTTTAGTGGGTAAAGTGGTTCATTGGTTCGGAAAACGTAAAGTAGTGACTTTTGGCTTTTTATTATGGACTATTGGTATGTTCTTGTTTTCACAAGCTTCTGAACCATGGATGTTATATGCATTTCTAATTCCGTATGCACTAGGTGGAGTAGCTGGACCCACCGTACAAGGAATAATTTCTAATCAAGTTTCTCAAAAGGAACAGGGTATTCTTCAAGGATCCATAACTGGCTTGGTAAGTGTGACTGCTATTTTAGGTCAACTAGTATTTGCACCTGTATTTTACTATTTTATAAAACCTGAGACTATTTACTATTTTCCAGGAGCTGCATATGCGCTTGCTGCAGTTTTCTTGTTAATAGCTTTTGGCTGTGCTTTTGTCGCTATGAAAAGACTAGAATTAAAATAATTTTTAATTTCCATGTAACATTTTTTAAGTCTTGAATCAAAGAGTAAAATTGATTTAAAACTTATAGAGATGAAAAATTTAAGAAGTATTTTTTTAGTATTATTGACTGCTATGTTTGTCTGGAACTTAAGTTCGCAAAACAAAGCGTTTGAAGTAAAGGTCGTTGGTCAAGGAGAGCCTCTTTTATTTTTCCCTGGTTTTACGTGCACTGATAAGGTATGGGAAGAACAAGTCGCTGAGCTTTCAAAAGAATATCAATGTCACCTATTCACCTTTGCTGGATTCGGAGCCGTTACACCAATCGAATTTCCTTGGTATCCTAAAATTGAAAAAGAAGTTTTAGATTATATAAAAGAAAATAGTCTAGAGAAAGCTACGGCAATCGGCCATAGTTTAGGCGGTACACTAGCCTTGTCATTAGCGGCTAAGGAACCTTTATTTGAAAAATTGATTATTGTAGACGCGTTAACAGCAAGTGGAGCCTTAATGTTTCCGGATTATAAAAGTGAAAATTTGGTTTACGAAAGTCCATATAACAACCAAGTACTAGCAATGAATGCGGCTGATTTTAAGAGTATGGCAATACAAATGGCTTCAGGAATGACATCAAATCAAGACAAGAGAAATCAAATCATTGAATGGATGGAAATGGCAGATAGAGAAACTTATGTTTATGGATATACAGATTATTTAAAAGTTGATTTAAGAGAAAAAGTTTCTGCAATTCAAATACCTGTAACTATTTTGGCAGCAACTCAACCTTTTGGTGAACAAATAGCAAGAAAAACATACGAAGAGCAGTATAAGAACCTGGCAAATTATGAACTCATTTTTGCAGAGGGAGCATCTCATTTTATCATGTATGATAAACCTGATTGGTTTTTAAATACATTAAAATCAAAAATTTAATCAGAATAACTGTGCCTGAAACGGAGTTCAAGCAAATTTATAATGACAACTATGCCAGAATACTGCGCCTATGTATGGGGTATGTTTCAGGAGATACTGATCTGGCTAAGGACCTAACCCAAGAAGTGTTTATTAAAGTTTGGAACAACGTAAAGACCTTTAGAAAAGAAAGTAATATTTCAACTTGGATTTATAGAATAGCAATTAATACTTGTTTAATTAGTCTAAGGAATAAAAAGTCCAAACGATTTTCAGATACATTGCTCACTGAAGATATTCTCCAAAAAGAAGAGGCAACTCAAATAAAAGAAAAGCAATATCAAGACATGTATCGTTGTATTAATAAGTTGAGTGCAACAAACAAAGGAATAATTCTTATGGAACTTGAAGGACTAGCGCAAAAAGAGATAGCCGCTGTTATGGGTTTAAAACACGAAGCTGTTAGAACTAGAATTCATCGAATTAAAAATCAACTCACAAAATGTGTAAATCATGAATGATTTCGAAAAAATAAAAAGCAATTGGAAAGAGCAGGCTGATCAGGTTCCAACTGAAGCAAATTTCTCTGAATTAAAAAATGGAATTAAGAATCTAGCCAAGAAGCAAAGAATTGGAAATCTAGTTTTGTTAAGCACAATTGGCGTTCTTGTGATTTTCTTTATCTATATCAAAGCGATAGAATATAGACAGGTTGCTATTGCCTTAGGAGTTATGATAGCAGCACTATTTTTGCGAGTATTAGTTGAAATTTTTAGTATGAACCATCTAAGAAATTTATCAATTGCAATTGACACTCAAAATTTTAAAGCAAAGCTTGAAAACTATTATAAGAGCAGAATATATATACATGGAATTTTGACTCCAGTTTTATTAGCCATTTATAGCTATGCATTTTGGACCTTGTTACCTGATTTTAAAATGTCCTTATCAAAGGGCTTTTATAACTATATAGTGTGGTCTTCATTAGTTTTGTTAGTTTTCTTTTGCTTCTTTTTATTTTTTCAAATCCGAAAAGAACTAAGAGCACTAAAAGAACTAGAATAATTGCAAACGACGATCTTTTTTAAGAGCTTTTTCTTTTCAATGGAGAATCAATACTATTCTCTAAATGAATATTAATATATTTTTGATTGAGTTCATCAGAGTCTCCATACTGATTTCTTAAATCATCTAACTTTAGTTTTAAAGACTTTACAACTTCGGAATAAGCCGGGTCGTTATAAACATTGTTTATTTCATAAGGGTCATTTTTACGATCATACAATTCCCATTCATTAACATCATAATAAAAATGAGCTAATTTAAATGCTGTAGTTACAATGCCATAATGCCTTTTAACTTGATGTACGGCTGGATATTCGTAATAATGATAATATACCGCATCTCTTGTCCATTCAGCTTCATTAGAAGTTAATAAAGGCATTAGGCTTTCACCTTGCATGTCATCAGGTGATGGAATTTGTGCTGCTTCTAAGAGTGTTTGGGCAAAATCAAGGTTTTGCACCATTTCTTCATTACTGATTCCTGCTTTTATTTCATTAGGCCAACGCACAAGTAATGGCGTTTTAAAAGATTCATTGTAAATAAAACGTTTATCAAACCAGCCATGTTCACCTAAATAAAATCCTTGGTCAGAAGTATAGATAACAAGAGTATTCTTAGTTAATTTATGACTGTCTAAATAGTCTAGAACACGACCTACATTATCATCAACTGATGATATACAGGCTAAATAATCTTGCATGTAGCGCTGGTATTTCCAACGCATTTTTTCTTCATTGGTCATTTTGGGCCAATTTTCTTCAAAATCAGCATTTATTTTATCTAATATAGGCTCATACAGGGCTTTTTGTGCTGCCGTAGCACGATTACTATATGGATTATCAAAACCACCCTTGTATTCTGGAACGGCAGGCTGTGGCTTCATTTTCTCCGTTAGTTCAGGTCTAATTTTGCTATCATGATTGTACATCATATCAGTTAGCAAATTCATTTGAGCAGTTTTTGCGGCTGTACCCCTATTTTCATAGGAATCGAAAAGTGTTTCCGGTTCAGGAAAGGTTTTGCTTAAAAACGCTTCGAATTTATCGGGTCTTGGCCACCAGGGGCGATGAGGGGCTTTATGTAAATACATTAACATAAAAGGTTTTAAGGTGTCACGCTTTTTATCTAACCAATCTAAAGTAACATCCGTAATGACATCGGTTACATAACCTTCTTTTCTAATAGTATCTCCGGATTTGACAATAAAATCGGGGTTGATATAATTTCCTTGTCCTGGTAGAATCATAAAATCATCTACCCCTTTTGGGTTGTTTCCAAAATGAAGTTTACCAAACATTGCGGTGTTGTAACCTGCTTTTTGAAATAATTCAGGGAAAGTAACTTGGGTAGTATCAAAAGGTCTTTGATTATCAGTTTTACCATTGATATGAGTATGCTTGCCCGTTAGTATGGTCGCTCTTGAAGGAGCACAAATGGAATTTGTAACACAGGCATTGGTAAAGGTGATACCTTCTTTTGCAATACGGTCAATATTAGGAGTTTTAATCAGATTACTACCATAAGCACCTATTGCTTGATAAGCGTGATCATCTGACATTATGAAAATGATATTCGGCCGTTCTTTTGGTAGACCTTCTTTTTCTTGTTGACAAGAAAGAATTAAGGAGAGAATTAGAACGAATGATATATAGAAAATAAAATTTTTGATTTGCATTTTCGCCGTTGGTTTTTTCATTCCAAAAAGATAATAAGAATCAAACAAATGAAGTGAATCTGATTATTTGGCACTAATTTTGGTTTCATATCTTTATAACAATCAAAATATACACAAATGAAAGTATTTACTTATAGCATATTAGCACTGGTTTTTTCTTTATCAGCATGTTCTTCGCAAAAGAAATTGGTTGAGAATCCTCCTTTTGAATTAGGACAAGCAACTTGTCAAACTTGGCAAGGCGGTCGAGCTGAAACAGGTTCTGGAATTAATTTAGAAATACCTTTATTAAGCGATAATATGGATGAAATGAAAATGCAACAAGCTTATTTTAGAGGTATGATAGCTGACGTGTCTTTAGTTTCTTCTGAAGGAAAGTGGATGGCGAAAGCAAGCTTTAAAAATGAAAGCTCTGAAAAAATGGATATGGTCATGCATGCTGATTCAAAACAAGAAGTGGGCAATCAACCCCCAACTAAAAAAGAAAAGTTTCCTTTTGAACTGGGAACGGACCAATGTGTCGTTAGTTATATGGATGGTGAGAAAATAAAGTATTATAAGATTGAAGGCATCAAAGAACAGAAACCTTTAATTTATAAGTAAGTGACGTTCTGTCTTTTTAAGGATGGTAGATATTGCCTACTTTTATAAAACATATAGCCCCGAAGTATATCTTCGGGGTTTCTTTTAAAAGCAAACTTACTATTGAATCCGCTTAAGAAGCTTTTTAAACAAACAGCAATTTATGGCTTGGCGACGGTGTTGCCAAGAGTTCTTTCCGTAATATTGGTAAGACTTTACACTACGGTATTTGAAAATGCTTCCGGCTATGGAGAGTATGTCAATATTTATTCTTGGATTGCTATTTTTAATGTGTTGCTTGCTTATGGTATGGAAACAGCATTTTTCCGATTTTACAATAAGAAAACGAATAAAGATGAGGTTGTTTCTACTTCATTAATTTCTTTAGTTGGGACTTCAATCCTATTTCTTGTATTGGCCTTAATTTTTAAAGATTCTTTAGCTGACTTAACGGGGATAAACGTGGACTACATTAAGTTTACAGCTTATATATTAGTTTTAGACGCCCTAGTAATTATTCCATTTGCACTATTACGAGCCTATGAAAGACCATTGAAATATGCTCTCTTAAAAATTATAAGTGTTACCATTAATCTTGGTTTAAATTTGTTTTTCTTGGTTTTATTACCCAAAATAATAACAGAAATTGGCACGGGATTTTTAGATAGTCTCTACAAACCAAATTTTGAAATTCCGTACATCTTTATTTCTAACATTATTGCAAGTGGATTTATACTTCTGTTTTTTATACCCACTTACTTAAAAAACAACTATGTTTTTAGTTTTCCATTATGGAAAGAAATGCTACGTTATTCAGCACCTATTCTTATTGCTGGTATTGCCTTCACAATAAATGAAGTGGTAGATAAGATTTTGTTGACTAATATGGTTTCAGAATCTGTTTCTGGAATTTATGGCGCATGTTATAAGCTCGCATTATTTATGACATTATTTGGCACTGCCTTTAGAATGGGGGTAGAACCTTTCTTTTTTAGTCATGCGAAAACAGAGAACCCTCAAAAAACATATGCAGCTATTACCAACTACTTTGTGATTTTAGGAAGTGTTATCCTCTTAACAGTTGTTGTTTTTTCTGAAGTTTTAGCAATACTTCTTTTAGGGAATAAGACTTATTGGGAGGCATTAGATATTGTGCCCATAGTTCTCTTAGCAAGTTTTTGTTTAGGAATCTATCATAACCTATCGGTATGGTATAAAATAACAGATAGAACAAAATACGGCGCTTACATCTCTTCAATTGGTGCTATTTTAACTTTAGTTATCAATTTTGCTTTAATTCCGAAAATTGGGTATATGGCTTCTGCTTGGGGAACCTTAATAGCCTATGGCACCATGATGTCCTTGTCTTATTATTTCGGAAGAAAACATTATCCAATTCCATATAACATGCGTAAAATCTGTTTTTATGCCGGAATATCTGTTCTTTTTTCTGTTTTATCATTCTATGTATTCGAACGAAACTTAATAACTGGAAGCATACTGCTTTTAGTATTTTTGGGACTTATTTATAAACTAGAAGGAGACAAACTAAAATCTATATTCTTAAAACGTGCAAATTAACATCATTAACAAATCGGAACATCCATTACCTCACTATGAAACAATAGCTTCAGCGGGAATGGATTTAAGAGCCAATATTTCAGAATCCATAACGTTAAAACCTTTAGAAAGAACCATCGTAAAAACAGGATTATTTATTGAATTACCTATTGGTTTTGAAGCTCAAGTAAGACCACGTAGTGGTTTGGCGGCTAAAAAAGGAATAACTGTTTTGAATGCTCCTGGTACTGTGGATGCCGATTATCGAGGTGAGATAGGGGTTATTTTGGTAAACTTATCAAATGAAGATTTTACCATTGAAAATGGGGAACGTGTAGCGCAAATGGTTATAGCAAAACACGAACGTGCCGAATGGAATATAGTAAATGAACTTTCAGAGACTACACGAGGAGCTGGCGGATTTGGTAGCACGGGTGTAAAGTGAAATTATAACTAAATGTTTTACTTATTGAGATAACTAAAGATTTCAAAAAATAACTGTCTTTCTTTAACGTTTACAATATCATAAAACTAATAATTACTAAACTTCTTTCATGAAAATAATTGTCCCAATGGCCGGCAGAGGCTCAAGATTACGTCCGCATAGTTTAACTGTACCAAAACCGTTGATTCCTGTTGCAGGGAAACCTATCGTGCATCGCTTGGTGAGTGACATTGCAAAGGTACTTGGCGAACCTATAGAAGAAGTTGCTTTTATCCTAGGAGATCCAGCATTTTTTGGTGAAGAAGTTGTCGCTAGTTTAAAAGATTTAGCTGAAGGTTTAGGTGCGAAAGCTTCAATTTACAGACAAGATGAGCCTTTGGGCACTGGACATGCTATTATGAGCGCTAAACCCTCTTTAAGTGGCCCAGCGGTAATTGCTTATGCCGATACTTTAATTCGAGCTGAATTTAATCTAGATAAAGATGCAGATAGTGTTATTTGGGTAAAACAAGTTGCCGAACCAGAAGCTTTTGGCGTTGTTAAATTAAATGAAGCTAACGAGATTGTTGAATTGGTAGAAAAACCCGAAGAATTTGTTTCTGATTTAGCCGTAATAGGAATCTATTACTTTAAAGATGTTGGTGCATTAAAAAAAGAACTGCAGTACGTTTTGGATAATAATGTAATTAATGGCGGAGAATACCAAATTAATGATGGTATTAAGCGAATGATGTTAGAAGGCAAGAAATTTGTAACTGGTCAGGTTGATGAATGGATGGACTGCGGGAATAAAAAAGTAACAGTAGAGACTAATCAGCGCATGTTAGGCTTTTTAGAGAAAGATGGTGAAAGTATGATTTCGACTTCAGTTAAAAAGGAGAATGCGAATATCATTGAACCTTGTTTTATCGGTGAAAATGTAGTCTTAAAAAACACTACGGTTGGTCCTTTTGTTTCGATAGGTGCAGATACAGTAATTGAAGACTCAACAGTTAAAAATAGTATAATCCAAAGCCATACCAGTATCAAAAACGCTAATTTGGACAATGCTATGATAGGTAATCACGTAAAGTACGATGGTAATTTTGAAACCATTAGTATAGGTGATTATTCTGTATTGGAGTAGAAACTGCTTTTAAATCAATTTGCGAGAGGAGCTAACGAAACATACTCTCGAAGAGTAGTTGATGATGTGCAGGAAAATTTATAAAAATGAAAGATCTTTTTTTCTTTTTGGTAATTATGGTTGCCGTGCTTGGTTCGCAATTCTCGTACGCCCAAGAAGAAAAGATTATTGAAACTGAAGAAAGTGCTGAGGTTTTTCTTGAAGAATATACCGATGAGTTTCAAGAAGCTTTTTTTGAAGCGACAAAACAAAAAGGAATTCAAAATTACGACAGAGCAGTTAATCTGTTTTTAGAATGTAAACAGCTGGATTCTGAGAATGAAGCGATTGACCATGAGTTAGCCAAAACCTATTTACTTGATAAGCAATTTTTTAATGCGGAAAAGTACGCCGTTGAAGCTATCATTGCTGACCCAACCAATTATTGGTATTTAGATACACTTGTTGAAATTATTGAAAAACAATCAAATACCATTGAATCGGTTCAAACAACTATTCCTTTTAAGAATCACGAACTTCAGAAGAACTTGAGCTTAGTTTATTACAAAAGAGAAAAGTTTAATGACGCTTTAATCGTAGTAAACCAGTTGCCAGTTTCAGCTTTCAAAGAACAATTAATTAATAAAATAGAGGATGCTCTTTCACGAAAGTCTAGTGTTCTTAATGTAAAAAAGCCAGGTTCAGTTATAGTAAATAACGACCCTGTAAAAAGTCTCGAACTTAATTTAGAACAACAGATAAGCCTTGAGCAATTTACCATGGTTGAAAGCAAGGCAAAAGAAGCCGTTGAGTTATATCCGTTGCAACCATTTTTCTATTTTGCGTATGGTCTTGCTTTACATAAAAACAATAAAGACAGTCAAGCAATTGATGTTTTACAATCTTCTTTGGATTATCTTTTTGATAATCAAAAACTAGCTAATAGAGTTTACCAAACTTTGTCAGATGCCTATACTAAGACTAATAATTTTTCTAAGGCAAATGAGTACCTTCGTAAGATAAAACCAGGATTTTAATATGATTTTAAGCCCCAATATTAAGAACTGTATTGCTGTTTTGTCGCTAACAATACTTTTTGCTTCTTGCAAATCAACTAAGTCCATAGCGGCTGGGGAATTGGATAATTCGCTTTCTGCCAAAAAAATAATTCAAAATCATTACCAAAACGAACTTGATTTTGAAACATTAAGCGGAAAAGTAAAAATAGATTACTCTGACGGAGAGAGTAGTCAGGGTTTTAGTGTAAGTCTGCGTATGAAGAAGGATGAGGTTATTTGGATAAGTGCCCCATTAGGAATGGTCAAGGCGCATATAACGCCTGAAAAGGTTTCTTTTTATAACCGCTTACAAAATGAATATTTTGACGGTGATTATGCATATTTGAGTAATATTCTTGGGACTGAAGTTGATTTTCAAATAGTGCAGAATTTATTAATTGGTAATGCTGTTCTTGATTTAAGAGATGATAAATATGCGATGTCAATCGCCGATGGAAAGTACAATTTAAAACCAAGAAAACAGCAAGAGTTATATAAAATATTATTCTTTTTAGAACCAACTAATTTTAAAATTTCACAACAACAAATTTCACAACCATCTGAGAATAGGTTTCTAAAAATGGAGTATTCGTATGCAGAAGTGACCAACAAGGTGGTGCCTAATACTGTTGATATTGAAGCTATTAGTGATGACAGCACGAATACTATTGAACTGGAATATAAAGGTTTTGAATTTGACCGAAAACTGAACTTCCCTTATAAAATACCGAAAGGTTTTAAACAAATTGTTTTGAATTAATATGGCATTGGCTCACAAAAACCATATCATTTTTTTCTTTTTGGCATTTTGTGTGAGCCTTAATTGTTTTTCTCAATCAAGCGAGCAAAAGGCCTTGGAGGCTAAAAGGGCACGCTTGCAAAAAGAGATTAAGGAAATGAACAGATTGCTTTTTGCAGAAAAAAAGGAAAAGGGCAATGTGTTAGAGCAAATGGATGATTTAGATAGAAAAATAAATATCAAACAGGAGCTTATCCGAGTAACCAACCAGCAGTCTAATTTATTAAACAGACAAATCAATGCCAATGTTCGTAGTATTGGTAAATTAAGAGAAGATTTAGAATTACTCAAAAGTGAGTACGCTGAGTTAATACAGAAATCTTATCAAAACAAATCTCAAGAGAATAGACTGATGTTCCTTTTATCTTCCCAAAACTTTTTTCAAGCATTTAAAAGACTCCAATATATGGAGCAGTATACTAAGTTTAGAAAAAAGCAAGGTGAAGACATTATTGATAAGACAAAAAAACTAGCTAACTTAAATAGTGATCTTGTTGAGCAACGAAAAGTCAAAGACCGATTATTGTCTGAAAATAGAAAAGTCAAAAAAGACCTCTATAAGGAAATTACTTCGCAGAAAGACCTCTTAAAAAGCATACGACAAAATGAGAGTAAGTATACCAGCGCTATTGATAATAAAAAGAAAGAAACACGGAGAATTAATCGTGAAATAGATGCATTGATTAGAGCAGCTATAGCAAGCTCTAATAAAGGGTCAGGAAGCGCAAGCTCTGCTAAGTTTGCTTTAACCCCAGAGGCAAAATTAATAGCGACTAATTTTTCTTCCAATAAAGGGAAACTAATTTGGCCGGTAGAAAAAGGAATTAAAAGTCAGGGCTTTGGAAAGTATAAGGATAAGATTTACCCGGGAATTACTCGTGAGAATAATGGAGTGACAATCGCTACAGATAAAGGCGCACAAGCAAGAGCTATTTTTGAAGGAGAGGTCATTACTATTCAGACCAACAAAATGGGTGTTAAGGGAGTTTATTTGCGCCATGGTAACTACATAAGCATGTATTACAATCTTGCTAAAGTTTATGTGCAAAAAGGTGACATAGTTAGTGCAAAAGAGCCTTTAGGTGAAATATATACCAATCGGTTTAATAATGCTACAAGCCTAAAATTCTACCTTTATCAAGATACCCAAAAGCTTAATCCAGAAAATTGGATTTTTCAATTATAGGTTTTGTTAACCTAAATTTTACATCATTTAGAGCAACCATTAATTAAGACTAGTACCTTAATAAATATGAAAAAAATACTTGTTTGCGCTCTTGCGCTTTTACTAGTTGCTTTTGATTGCGAAGATGAAATTGAGTTTCAAGACAATCAACGTTTGTTATTAAAAGCTAGACTTGTTAATTCTGATGGTAATTTATTTCAGAATACACCAGTAGAGGTTTTTGCTAGTAGAGAGTATGGTTATCAATTAGAAGGTCAATTAAATTATAATTTCGGTGAATTAATCGGGAGTGGATCGAGTGATAATAATGGCGATGTTGCAATCACTGCATTAAAGCCACTTAATGCTTCGAATATTTACACTCTTTTTAATTTTGAGGGCTCTCAGGCATTTCAAACAGAATACGCTCCACTGATAATCAATTTCATAAATCGAGAAAAAACAGATAATAACACTTATGACTTGGGCGAGGTAGTTATTGACAAGGCTTTGGAATTTGAACTCATGGCCTCTAGAACTATGAATCTTACTGATACTCTGAGATATAGTTGGCAGTACAACAGAGGAGTAAAGATTATAGGTAATAATCCAGTATCCGATTATTATTTTATAGATGACGGAAGAGATAGCGGATTTAATGAACTATTACCGACAGAATTCACCAAAGAAAACACTTTTAAGGTCATAGAAAGTGACACCATACTTATTGATTATCAATTAATTAATAATGGTATAACAGCTTCTGAACAACTACAAATTATTGTCAATGAACAATCAGGCTCTTTTGAATTTGAATTTTAGAAAGCTTAATATTTTCTTCTTTTCTCTTTTGTCTTTCGCTTTGTTTGCCCAGGAAGCACAGGTAAGTACAGATAAAGGGGATTATTATTATGATATACTTGGGCAAGGTAAGGTAGGTTTTTTAAGCCCTTTGGCTTATGGAAGTAATTTCATTGCTGATGGATATGATACCTGGAACGGAGTAAATATTGAGGCACAGATTAAGCTCAATCATAACTTATTGATAGGATTACAATTGCAGGCTTTTAAAGGAAGAGTAATTGACCAAGAATTAGTAGGGCCCATTGATGCTAGCGGCATGACACATTTTTTTGTTACCACTGGGTATTCTTTGTTAGATAAAAAAAAGGACATTCAGTTGGAAGCCTCCATTGGTTTAGGTAGTGTTACTTTAAGAAATGAAAGAGATTTTCGACGTTTTAATGATAGCGGTTTCGCCTTAATGGCAAACTTAAATTTCTCTTATCGTTTGAATTATTGGTTAGGTTTTTACTTAGGGCTTCAGAATAATTGGGATTTTTGGTCTATTGAGCGCCCTTCTGAGCTCGACGATGTGTTTGGGAATACTTCAATTTTTGCTCCTTCGTTCGGGTTAAAATTTTATGTGCTTTAACCCATAAAAAGAGCTCGAAGCTCGGTAGCCTCAGTTGGTTTCATTTTGCCTGCAAGCACTAAACTCAATTGTTTTCGTCTAAGTGCTGCTTCAAAACGTTCTTTTTCCAAGGTTGTCTCAGGTGCTAAAGCTGGCACTTCGGTTGGAACTCCCGTTTCATCGACAGCTACAAAAGTGTAAATAGCTTCATTAGCCTTTGTTTTTTCTCCAGTGAAGCGATCTTCCATCCAAACATCAATATAAATCTCCATAGAGGTTCTAAAAGCCCTTGAGACGGCTGCTTCAACCGTTACTACACTGCCTAAAGGCACGGCTCGATTAAAAGCCACATGATTTACCGAGGCAGTCACCGTCACACGTCGGCTGTGTCTGCGAGCAGCAATGCTTGCCGCACGATCCATACGAGCTAACAGTTCACCACCAAACAGATTGTTCAAAGGGTTGGTTTCACTTGGCAAAACCATATCAGTCATGACAGTTCTCGATTCACTAGGATTTTTTGCACGCATCATTGAAATTTTGCGCAAAGATAAGGGTCAAATATCGATATTAATCGATAATTCTATTCTTTTGAAATTATGAAGTTGATTTAAAGAAGTGTCCTTTTTAAGGGCAAGGTGCTTTTATTTATCAGAAAGAATCCAAACGTCAGGTGAAGTACTGCGCTTAATTTTGCGATATAATTTTAATGCTTCTTTATTATCACTAAAACTAGCATAAGATACTTGATGTAAGCCATATCTATTAGCACCAATATATCTTGCATTGTACCCTAATTGTTTTAATTGAGTTACTTTTTTATCAGCATTTCCTTTTATTCTAAAGGCACCAGCCACGACATGATGCAATGGCCCCTCTTCAAAATCTTTTTTAGTCACTGCTAAATTCAACGAAGGCAATTCCATTGGAGAATTGTCAAAGAAAGTAGCTTCTTGAATATGTCGTTCTACTTGTTCTTTAGCTTCGCTATCCACTAATTGTTGTTGGAGATTATTTTGATTATAAAATTGATAGCTAGAAACACCTAAAGACAACAACAAGAGTGCAATAGCAGCATATTTCAATAGTGGTCTAAACGAACCTTCTTTTCTTTGTTCAGGGGTAATTATAAAAGGAATACGCTCTTCAATTGCTTCAACTTCTTCTTTCAATTTTTCACGAAGAATTGGTTTAGATGCGAAAGAGGATAATCCAAACGAAGAGGTCAAATAATTAATTTTGTTCTCCGGCTTAAATTGTATTTTACCTTCAAGATTTAATTTTAGTTTGCCAACACCAAAAAGGTCTATGACTTCACCTTGTAATAGTTTTTGTTTCCATTCTTTTGAGGTTTCATTGACCTCTTCAAGAATATCTTCATAAGAAAGTTTTTTGGCCTTAGAAATGTGTGAAACAAGAAGTCCGTCGTTTTTAGCTAATTGCTCATTAAAAGAAATGACCTTTGTAGGAGGATATAAGGTATTTGTGCTAGCATCAACCCTTGCAGAGGAAGAATGAGCAAGAAAAGCACCAAATTCAGGCATCACAACACAGTTGTAACGATACAGTAATTCTTTGATGTAATGTTCTACGCGCATTGAGGCAAATATTACAAAAAAAGAACAACCACAAAATAGTCGAGATAACTTTTTATTAACATTCTAATTTGTGTATTTTGTGAAAAACTCAAGTTGAAGTATTGATGTCTGAAAATGAACTTATTGCCTTACTAAGACTACAGAGAATTCCTAATATAGGTGATGTTATTGCTAAAAAATTACTGAATCGATTTGATTCTGCGACAGCAATTTTTCAAGAAAAAAAAGAAAGCCTTTTAAAAATTGATGGCATCGGCAGTTATACATTAAAACATCTTTTTGATAGTGAATACCTCGAAACAGCCGAGCAAGAATATAGATTTATAGAGGATAATAGCATTAAGTGTATCTATTTTTTGGACCATGATTATCCCAAGAGATTAAAGCATTGTATTGACGCTCCTATTTTACTTTTTCAATCTGGAGATATTGATTTAAAAGATAAAAAAATAGTTAGTGTAGTAGGAACCCGAAATATTACGAGCTACGGTCAGGCCTTTTGTGAAAAGTTTATTGAAGATATTGCTCCTTTAGACCCCGTTATAATTAGTGGTTTTGCCTACGGAGTTGATATTAATGTCCAAAGAGCAGCACTGGAAAAGGGTCTTCAAACCATAGGGTGTTTAGCGCATGGTTTAAACCAAATATATCCTAAAACACATAAAAAGTATAGAGCCCCTATTGAGAAAAATGGAGGTTTCTTGACTGAATTTTGGAGTTCTAGTAATCCAGAACGGGAAAATTTTTTAAAGCGAAACCGAATTATTGCAGGTATCAGCGAGGCAACAATTGTAGTGGAATCTGCCGAAAAAGGAGGTAGTTTGGTTACGGCTGATATTGCGCACAGTTACAATCGTGATGTTTTTGCTGTTCCTGGTCGTTCAACGGACAGGTATAGTTTAGGCTGTAATAATTTAATCAAACAACAAAAGGCCCAAATGCTCACGTCAGCAGCGGATTTGATTTATTTGTTAGGATGGGAGATTGAGAAGGAGAAAAAAACTCCAGTTCAAAAACAACTTTTCATCGAACTTGATGAAACAGAAAAGTCTATCTACCAATACTTGCAGTTAAACGGGAAACAGTTACTGGATACCGTAGCTTTAGCATGTGGTTTACCAATTTTCAAAGTTTCTGCTACTCTTTTGAATATGGAGATGAAAGGTGTGATTCGCCCGTTACCTGGTAAATTATTCGAAGCAATCTAATTTTAGAAATTTTATGGATACCACTCACCGATTGTTTTCAGACAGAAAGGGTTTTCTAGTTGGAAGTGTTTTTTAACAGCAGAAATATGTTCTTTAACTATCGATTTGCATTTTTATGATGAGCCAAGCCTTAACGAGAGGTCAAATTTGAAGCCTTAAAAAGGACAAAGAAGTCGACGAGCGGTCAATTTTCGTTATAATCTAAATTATTACAATGAAAAAGAAGGTTTTTAGTACCCAACTTTTTCTCTAACCCGATCAAGAACATTATTAGCCACTTTACAAGCTTTGTTAGCGCCTAAGGCTAGGGCATCGTCAATCTCATTAAGATTGTTCATATAATATTCAAACTTTTCTCGAGGTTCTTCAAATTTCTGAATAATTGTTTCATAGAGCGCTTGTTTTGCATGCCCATAACCATAATTACCTGCCAAATAATTAGCACTCATTTCCTCAATTTCCTCTTGAGTTGCTAAAAGCTTGTATAAGGCAAAAACATTATCATCAGTTGGATCTTTAGGATTTTCCATTGGTATACTATCCGTCACAATACCCATCAACTGTTTTCTTAGTTTTTTATCTGTTTGAAATAAATTGATAGTATTTCCTTTGCTTTTACTCATTTTTTCGCCATCCGTACCCGGAACGTACATCGTGCTCTCTTGTAGCTTTGTGTCAGGCAACACAAAGGTTTCACCAAATTGGGCATGAAATCTTGAAGCAACATCACGTGTCATTTCTAAATGTTGAGATTGGTCTTTGCCTACAGGAACAATATTGGCATCATATAGTAAGATATCAGCAGCCATAAGCATGGGGTATGTGAAAAGTCCGGCATTAACATCTTCTAACCGGTCAGCTTTATCCTTGAACGAATGGGCAAGAGTCAGTCGTTGGTATGGAAAAAAACAGCTCAAATACCATGACAATTCTGTTACTTGAGGCACATCACTTTGGCGATAAAAAACAGTCTTTTCAACATCAAGACCAAAAGCTAACCAAGTTGCTGCAGTAGCGTAAGTGTTATTTCTGAGTTCTTCACCATTTTTTATCTGAGTAAGTGAATGCATATCCGCAATGAATAAAAACGACTCATTCTCAGGATTTTGCGCCATTTCTATAGCCGGAATTATAGCTCCTAAAATATTGCCCAAATGCGGTATACCCGTACTTTGTATACCCGTAAGTATTCTTGCCATGCTCTAATTTTGAATCGTAAATGTAAACAATCCGTAAAGGATTAAAAAGAAGTGATTAGGAGTTATTTTTTAAAAAGTCCAGCGATAAATAAAATTACTAAAGCTCCTATAAGTCCCGTAACCAAATCTCCTATAACTCCTGAATTAATTGACACTGCAAGTCTCTTAAAAACCCAGTTACCAACTACTCCGCCAACAATGCCTAGTACAATATTGACGAGGTTTCCAAAACCACCACCTTTAATTAGTTTACCAGCAAGCCACCCAGTCAAAGCACCAATGATTAAAGGATATAAAATGTTCATTTTGAGATTTATTTAAGCTTGATTTTAAATATAGAAATTTTTCGTTCTCGAAGAATAAGTCTTAAAAAGAGAAATTTTCAAGTCAATTCAAAAAGATTGGCCAAGTTCATAATCAAATATTCTACTTTTGAAATCGTGTTAAGGCTTTTAAAAAACATTGGGTACACTTTTTACCGCGTCTGGTTTTATATACTTGTTGCATTGCCAATAGTAGTCTTCTTTCCCTTTTTACTGATTACAACGATTTCTGAAAAGACCTATCCCCAATTTTTTTGGCTAGCCAGAAACTTATGGGCAAAAACCATTTTGTACGGTATGGGTTGTCCTCCTAGAATTCAAAGGCAACAAGAATTAATTAAAAACGAAAGCTATATGTTGGTTGCTAATCATACAAGTATGCTCGACATTATGTTGATGCTTTATGTTAGTAAAAATCCTTTTGTTTTTGTTGGAAAAAAAGAGTTGGCTAAAATACCTCTGTTTGGATTTTTTTATAAGCGCGTTTGTATTTTGGTGGATAGAAATGATCCAAAAAGCAGAACGGCAGTATATCGTAGTGTTCAGAAAAGATTGAATAACGAATTAAGTATCTGTATTTTTCCGGAAGGAGGTGTGCCTGACGAAGAAGTACTTTTAGATAAGTTTAAAGATGGGGCTTTTAGAATGGCCATTGCACATAATATACCGATTGTTCCGATGACCTTTTATGATTGTAAGACCCGATTTTCTTGGACATTTTTTAGTGGAGGTCCCGGTAAACTAAGAGTTAGAATACATGAGTTTTTTGAAACTGGAATTCTTGGAAGTGAAGATACATCAACCTTACGCGAAGAGGTGAGAGAAACTATTTTGAATTCCTTAAAAATAAAAGAGCCCTCCAATATTAATTGAAAGGCTCTTTAAATTGTCACAAGAGTGACAACTAACCAACTTCTTTAGAATTTAAAACTTACACCACTATAAACACCAATGGTATAAGGTCTAAATAGACCCGCGGTGTCTGAAAATGTGTTCAATTGGTATTTAAAAACAGGTTCTAAATTCAACTGTACTTTTGGAGAAAATTCATAATTAAAACCTAATCCAATATTGGTGCTGAAATTGACGTCATTCAAATTATTTGCCTGCCCCATTTCGGTAACTAACCCTTCTGATTCTAAAGAAACAGAATTGTCAACTAAGAATAGAGAACTCACCCCGCCAATTACGTTAATGCCTAATTTTTTATCTACAAGGGCATAGTTTAATTCAAAAGGGACTTCTAGGTATCCCATTTGTTGCACCATTCGACCTTCTAAAGCAGGGCTAGTAGCATTAAATTCTGATGAAGTAACATCACTAGCAGCAGCATCACTTCTGGGCTTGCTCTCCACAACTAAATTTCGAGAGGCTTGAGAATAACTTATATTATCAATAAGGTCATTAGTTGAAGCTTGCAATGACGAAGAAAAGACCACATCATTGGTATCATAGCCAAAATCAACTTTATGCACCCCTGTTCTTATACTCAACTTTTTACTTACCCCATAAGATACTTGTAAACCATAACTTAAGTTAACATTACCAGATTTAGTATTAGAAGCAAAATTTGAGTGAATGGGAGAACCTTGTCCTTGTGCATCAAAATAAACAGGTGCAACTGACGGCCCCATAGCCCATCTACTTTCTGATTTTTCAGTTATTTCTTTTTCCTCATCTTGGTTTTGTTCAGCTATGGCATCAAAAATGGATATTTTGATTTCATCTTCTACTTCTTCTTTTTGCGTCACATTACTTTCAACAACTTGTTCTTGTGATTTGAAAAGGTCAGTATTCGAGGTATTTTCTATAACAGGTTTCTTGTTTGTGATCTCGGCAACTGCATTTCTTTTGCTTTCAACAGTTTCATTGATTTGTTGGGTTGAAAATTTTGGTTTATCCTCAGCTTTATTTTTAGAATTATCAATCTTATTGTTGTTGACGACAGCCTGATTTTGGTTTTCATAGCTATTGGAATTTAAAAACTTAACATTTCCTGAAGATTTAATCGCTGATGTTTTTTCTTTCTCCTCAATATAGGCTTCATTTTCTTCAGTATTAATACTGGTTACTTCAGTAGTATTGTCATTTTTGATGTTAGCTGGTAATTCATTATTTTCAAAAACGTCTTTACCATCTATTGTTTGATCATCCCGAATATCAGTTATTATCGTTTCTTCAATTGATTTGTCGGCGCTAAAGGGATTTATCACATAAAATAAAACAGCTAAAAGCGCTGCAATGCCACCGAGTTTCCACCATATTGGTACAACTCTTCTCTTATCTTTTTTCTCTAAAGATGCTTCAATGCTTTTCCAAACACCTTCATCAGGCACTTCCTTGAAGTCTTTTAATTTATCTCTAAAGAGATTGTCTAAATTATTTTTTTCCATCCTTAAAAACTTTAAGCAATGTTTATATTTTCTTTTTCTAGCTTTTCTTTTAAAATCATTCTAGCCCGAGCTAGATTTGATTTTGACGTTCCTGTCGAGGTACCTAACAGTTCACTAATCTCTTTATGTGAATAACCATCCATCACATATAAATTAAAAGTCAGGCGATATTTATTTGGCAACTCCTGTATATAAGCTAATAGTCTTGATAAACTTATATTCGTTTCTTGCACCTCAACATCAATAATTTCGCCATAGTTCTCTGTAACTACATCTAAATGTTTCTGTTTTCTATATTTCTGTAAAACCGTATTAACAGTTATACGTTTTATCCAACCTTCAAAAGAACCTTTATGATTAAACTGACCAATTTTCTCATAAATGGTCATAAAACTGTCATGAAGATTATCTTCAGCTTCAGTTTTATTTCGCGAATACTTTAAGCATATACCAAAGAGCACATTAGAATATTTTCTATAGAGCTCTTCTTGGGCTTTTCGCCGTCCTTTTTTACAATTGTCTATGAGTTCTTCAAGACTCAAAATAGTTGGTTAGGTTTAAATTAGTTTACGCCTTCTGGTCTAACAGGTACTATATATTCTAAGTATTCAGGATTGCCATTTGCATCATTACCAGAATAAAATCTTAGGGTATAAGTGCCTATATTAAGGGCTGTAAATTCAAAAGAAGCTGTTATATCGTCATCCATTAAAACACAGTCCTCTTGCTCCAAAAAAGAGCCAATAGCAACTATACTTCTAGTATTCAATTCTCCTTCAAATACATCAAAACCTTCAAAATAGGTACAAGTATCCGGCCTTTCATAGGTTACTTGAATATTGTGAGAGGCATTTTGTTGAAAACTCTCAGGCAATTCAACGGATACTATTTTGAGATTGACGAACTGAAAATTTTCTTCTGATGATATATCACAACCATAGAATGAAAAAATAACTACTACGCATAGAAGTACTATTACCTTCTTTATCATAACCAATTATACTTAAATATATAGATGTGACTATAACGCTAAGGTTGCGTATTTAGGGTATTTAATCAAATAAAATGTAAAGAATTTACTCTTTGACAGCTTTTAAAGCCTCCTTAATTTTTTCTTCGAGTTCTTCAGATAGTTCAGGATTGTCTTCTAAGAGGTTTTTTACAGCATCTCTACCTTGTCCTAATTTAGTGTCTCCGTAACTAAACCAAGAGCCACTTTTCTTGACAATTTCAAAAGCTACACCTAAATCAAGAATTTCTCCAACTTTAGAGATTCCTTCTCCATACATGATGTCAAATTCCGCAGTTTTAAAAGGAGGCGCCACTTTATTTTTGACCACTTTTACGCGAGTTTTATTTCCTAAAACCGCACCATCAGTACTTTTTATTTGCGTAGATCTTCTAATGTCTAAACGTACAGAAGCATAAAATTTTAGCGCATTTCCACCGGTGGTAGTTTCTGGGTTACCAAACATCACCCCAATTTTTTCACGGAGTTGATTAATGAATATTACGGTACAGTTGGTTTTGCTAATTGAGCCTGTTAATTTTCTCAAAGCTTGAGACATTAAACGTGCATGAAGACCCATTTTCGAATCGCCCATTTCACCTTCAATCTCACTTTTAGGTGTAAGTGCGGCTACGGAATCGATAATCACTATATCAATAGCGCCAGAACGAATTAAATTATCAGCAATTTCTAGTGCTTGTTCTCCATTATCAGGTTGTGAAATGATTAAATTATCAATATCTACACCTAATTTTTTAGCATAAAAACGGTCAAAAGCATGTTCCGCATCAATAAAGGCAGCAATGCCACCATTTTTTTGAGCTTCAGCAATTGCGTGCAAGGTTAAGGTAGTTTTACCTGATGATTCAGGGCCATATATTTCAACAACTCGACCTCTCGGGTATCCACTAACGCCTAACGCTATATCTAACCCTAAAGATCCAGAAGAAATTACTTCAACATCTTCAATTACACTATCACCCATTTTCATGACAGCTCCTTTTCCGTAGGTTTTATCTAGTTTGTCTAAGGTAAGTTTTAGTGCTTTTAATTTGGCCTCGTTATTGTTACTCATAATCTGAAAAAAATTAGACAACTAAAATACCACTTCTTTTGATTTTAAAGTACCAACGCAACCAATTAAAAATACATACATCTTAATATTGCTAATTCAAATGTACATATGACTTTAAGTTTAAAGTCACAAGACCGCTGATACGACTTTTAAATATGAAAAAGAAAAGTAGTGGTCAAAAGGCATCCTCCCCAAGGATGCCTTTTTTATTTAATCATTATTTTTGTCTTAATCATTTATTTTCAACTTAAAACTATTGGTATAGCATGCAACTGTACAATACATTAAGTGCGAAAGAAAGGGAAGAACTTATTGAAAAGGCAGGTAAAGACCGGCTAACGATTTCTTTCTATACTTATGCGCACATAAAAAACACAGAAATTTTTAGAAATCATCTTTTCATTCATTGGAATGAAATGGAAGTATTGGGCAGAATATATGTTGCTCATGAGGGTATCAATGCTCAGTTATCTGTTCCTGCCGAGAATTTCGAGGTCTTTAAAAATCACTTAGATAGTATTACATTTTTAGAAAATGTAAGATTGAATATCGCTATTGAGCAAAACAATAAATCATTCTTAAAACTTAAAGTAAAGATTCGGCATAAAATTGTTGCCGATGGCCTTAATGATGACACTTTTGATGTGACCAATAAGGGAATTCATGTGGGAGCTGAAAAATTTAATGAGCTCATTGAAGATCCAGATACTGTATTGGTTGATATGAGAAATCACTATGAAAGTGAAATAGGACATTTTAAAAATGCTATTACTCCGGATGTTGACACCTTTAGAGATTCACTTGACATAATCGAAGAAGATTTGGCTGATCATAAAGAAGATAAAAAATTGGTAATGTATTGCACGGGTGGAATTCGTTGTGAAAAAGCAAGTGCCTATTACAAGCACAAAGGCTTTAAACAAGTCTATCAACTTGAAGGAGGTATCATTGAATATACAAGACAGGTGAATTCTAAGAATTTAGAGAATAAATTCTTGGGAAAAAACTTTGTTTTTGACCACCGAAGGGGAGAACGTATTTCAGAAGACGTTATTGCTAATTGTCATCAATGCGGAAACCCTTGTGATACACATGTAAATTGCGCCAATGAAGCTTGTCATCTTTTATTTATTCAATGTGAGGCTTGCGCTACAAAAATGAATAATTGTTGTTCGGACAATTGCAAAGAAATTCATGAATTGCCTTTTGAAGAGCAAAAGAAACTCAGAAAAGGTAAGCACGCGAGCAATAAAATTTTCAAAAAGGGTCGTTCAGAGGTGCTAAAGTTTAAAAAGTCGCAATAAGTGACAACTTAAATTATGCTATCTTTACTTTTGAGTTAAATATGAACCCTTTTTAAAGAAATTCTTAAAAATTTCTTTAAGTCAAGATATAAAATATGGGATGTAGCAGTTGTTCAACTGGTAAAGATGGACAGCCGCGTGGATGCAAGAACAATGGTACTTGCGGAACCGATGGTTGTAACAAACTTACAGTTTTCGATTGGCTTTCTAATATGTCGTTGCCAAATGGTCAAAAACCCTTTGATTGCGTAGAAGTCCGGTTTAAAAATAGTCGAAAAGAATTCTTCAGAAATACAGAAAATCTCTCTTTGTCCATAGGCGATGTTGTAGCTACGCAAGCAAAATCTGGACATGATGTTGGCATTGTAACCCTGACAGGTGAATTGGTGAAGGTGCAAATGAAGAAGAAAAAAACTTCTTATGAAGACAAAGACCTTCCAAAAATTTACCGAAAAGCATCACAAAGAGATATTGATATTTGGCAAAAATGTAGAGACAAAGAACAAGAAATTCAAAAACGTTCGAGAGAAATTGCAATTGCCTTAAAACTTGAAATGAAACTTAGTGATGTAGAGTTTCAAGGAGATGGTTCAAAAGCAACTTTTTACTATACGGCGGAAGATCGTGTAGATTTTAGACAGTTGATAAAAGACATGGCCAAAGCCTTCAGTATTCGTATTGAGATGAGGCAAATTGGGTATAGACAAGAAGCGCAAAGATTAGGTGGCATTGGATCTTGCGGTCGTGAATTATGTTGCTCAACATGGCTTACAGATTTTAGATCAGTTAGCACTGCTTCTGCTAGATATCAACAACTAGCACTTAATCCTCAAAAATTAGCCGGGCAATGCGGTAAATTAAAATGCTGTCTTAACTATGAATTAGACATGTATCTGGATGCGCTTAAAAATTTCCCGCCACAAGACGCTAAACTACAAACAGAAAAAGGAGTGGCTTTTTGTCAGAAATCTGATATTTTTAAAGAAATGTTATGGTTTTCATATAAGAACGACCCTGCTAATTGGCATGCCCTGCATAAAGATCAAGTATTAGAGATACTTGAATTAAATAAGTTAAATAAAAAGGTAGCAAGCCTTGAAGGTTATGTTGTTGAAACTATTTCTGAAGAAAAATTAGTTTTTGAAAACGTAGTAGGTCAAGATAGTTTGAACCGTTTTGACAAGCCGAAAAACAAGAAGCGGAATAACAAGAGAAAGAACAATAAAAGGAGGTCAAAAAATCGTAATACAACGGCAAAAAATGGCTAAGAAGTTTTTTATAATACTGTTGGTAGTTTTTGTGTGCGCTTGTACATCAAATTTGGAGCATTCTGAATACCGAAGTTTAAATAATGGTATTTGGACAATGAAGGACACCCTCCGTTTTAGTTTTGCCAATGTGGACTCGTTAACAAGGCGTAACATCTTCATTAATGTTCGTAATGATAATTCATATGAGTTTAGCAATCTTTTCTTAATAACTGCAATGGAATCTCCTAAGGGTGAAATAGTTATTGATACCCTAGAATTTGAAATGGCTTTACCTGATGGTTCTTGGTTAGGTAAAGGCACTGGAAGCATTAAAGAAAATAAATTGTGGTTTAGAGAAAACGTCGTTTTTCCTGATTCTGGCGTATATAATTTTAAAATATCACATGCGATGCGAAAGAATGGTAGCGTTGGTGGTATTCAAGAATTAAAAGGTATTACAGACATTGGTCTACAAATTGAAAAAACACAATCCCCCTAATGGCACAGGCTAAGAAAAAACAGAAAAACAATTTTAAAAGGTTTATCAAGTGGTTTTGGATTTTATTTGGGTCCGGAATTCTTGCTGTGGTATTGATATTTTTACTCGCTTCATGGGGCGTTTTTGGAGAAATGCCTGATTATCAATATCTAGAAAATCCAAGAACAAATTTGGCAACTGAGTTTATTTCTTCAGATGGAGAAACTTTAGGCAAATTGTATTTAGATGATAACCGAACGCCGGTAGATTTCTCGCAATTACCCGAGAATTTAATCAATGCACTTGTCGCCACAGAAGACGTTCGCTATTTCAAACATGCAGGTATTGATGCAAGAGGCTTTTTACGTGCTTTGGCATATTTAGGAAAAAAAGGTGGAGCCAGTACTATTTCGCAGCAATTGGCTAGACAGTTATTTGTAGGTAGAAAGGCTATTGGTTGGAAAAGATATTTTCAAAAAATACGTGAATGGGTTTTGGCGATTCAGTTAGAGAGAAGTTATACCAAAGAAGAAATCATAGCTATGTATTTCAATATTTATGATTTTGGTAACAATGCTGATGGAATACGATCAGCATCGCGGATATATTTTGGAAAAGAACCAATGGAATTAAGAACGGAAGAATCAGCAATGTTGGTAGGGATGTTCAAAAATTCTTCATTTTATAATCCTAGGTCTCACAGAAACCCAATAGGTACACGCAATAGAAGGAATGTGGTTTTAGCTCAGATGGCTAAATATGATTATTTAGATGAACAGGTAAAGGACTCTCTTCAAGAACTACCTCTAAACCTTAATTATAATCCAGAGTCACACCGAGAGGGCCTTGCTACTTATTTTAGAATGTACATGCAACGTTGGTTAAATAGATGGGTAAAAGAAAACCCTAAGCCCGACGGAGAATCATATAACATCTATAAAGATGGGTTAAAAATATTCACAACGCTTGATTCTAGAATGCAAAAGAATGCTGAGGATGCAGTAGAAGCTCATATGGCTAAACTACAAGCGGAATTTTTTGTGCAGAATACTCCAGAACGTAATCCGACTACACCATTTCTAGATTTAGAAACTTTTGAGATAGACAACATTATCGAAAGAGCGATTAGAACATCGGATCGTTGGAGAGTTTTAAAAGGTCAAGGTAAATCTGAAAATGAAATCAGGGCTTCATTTAAGAAAAAAACTGAAATGACGGTGTTTGATTGGAACAGTGATTCTTACGAGAAAGACACTATCATGACACCACTTGATTCTATTAGATATTATAAGACTTTCTTAAGAACCGCTATGATGTCTATGGAGCCACAAACTGGTCATGTCAAGGCATGGGTTGGAGGCGTTGACTATAAACATTTTCAATATGACAATGTAATTCAGGGAACACGCCAAGCGGGGTCTACTTTTAAGCCATTTGTATATGCAGCCGCAATTGACCAATTACGTTATTCGCCCTGTGATTCCTTACCTGATTCTCAATATTGTATTGAGCCTCTAAAACATGGCAACATGGAAAAATGGTGCCCTAAAAATTCCAATGGAAAGTATTCCGGAAAAAATAGAACGTTGAAAAATGCATTGGCAAATTCAGTTAATACGGTGACAGCACAGTTAATAGATCAAGTTGGGCCTGGTTCGGTAGCTACTATCGCAAAAAATATGGGGATTACTAGAGAGATTCTTCCTGTTCCAGCTATTGCTTTAGGTGTACCAGAGGTCAATGTTTATGAAATGGTTGGGGCCTATGGCACATTTGCTAATCAAGGGGTTTATGTTAAGCCAGTAATGGTTACCCGAATTGAAGATAAAAACGGAACAGTGTTGTATGAATATGTTCCTGAAACAAAAGATGTGTTGAGCAAAGATGTTGCCTATACCATGGTAAATTTGATGGAAGGAGTTACTGAATATGGTTCAGGGGCAAGGTTAAGGCATACTTTTGGTAAGAATCAAACAAGGTATAAAGAAATTATCACAGGATACCCTTATGAGTTTAAAAACCCAATAGCAGGAAAAACCGGAACTACACAAAATCAAAGTGATGGTTGGTTTATGGGAATGGTACCAAATCTTGTTACTGGGGTTTGGGTTGGTGGAGAAGAAAGAGCAACGCATTTTAAATCTGGTGCTTATGGTGAAGGAGCATCCATGGCTTTACCAATTTGGGCTTTATATATGAAGGCTAATTACGAGAATGAAACCCTAGGAATTTCAAAAGAAGAGTTTGCAAAACCTGAAGAATTATCTATTAATGTCGATTGCGCAAAGATTGCTGAAGAGATGAAAAAAGAGTTGGACATTGAAGATGATTTAGATGATTTAGATTTTTAAAAGATATTCTCATGATAAAAAAAACGGTTTCTAATGTTTCTTCTGCTTTAAAAGGTGTTGATAATGGGATGACCTTTATGTTAGGAGGATTTGGACTATGCGGTATTCCGGAAAATGCCATTGCTGAATTGGTAGCATTGGAAATAAAAGATATTACCTGCATATCAAACAATGCAGGAGTTGATGATTTTGGTTTAGGGCTGCTTTTACAAAAGCGACAAATAAAAAAGATGATTTCTTCCTATGTTGGAGAGAACGACGAGTTTGAACGTCAGATGCTAAGCGGTGAGCTTGATGTAGAATTAACTCCACAAGGCACATTAGCTGAAAAATGTAGAGCGGCTCAAGCCGGTTTCCCAGCTTTTTATACACCAGCGGGTTTTGGAACTGAAGTTGCTGAAGGTAAAGAAACTAGAGAGTTTGATGGAAAAATGCATGTTTTGGAACCAGCCTTTAAAGCTGATTTTGCCTTTGTAAAGGCATGGAAAGGTGATGAAGCTGGTAATTTAATATTTAAGGGAACAGCACGCAACTTTAATGCGTGTATGTGCGGTGCTGCAAGCGTTACCGTTGCTGAGGTTGAAGAACTGCTACCAGCAGGAAGTTTAGATCCTAATGAAATTCACATTCCAGGTATTTTTATACAACGAATTTTTCAAGGAGAAAAATATGAAAAACGTATTGAGCAATTAACCTTAAGAACCAAAGAAGATGCTAGATAAAAACGGAATTGCAAAACGGATTGCTCAGGAAGTTCAAGATGGCTATTATGTAAATTTAGGAATAGGAATTCCAACCTTGGTAGCCAACTTTGTTAGAAATGATATTAGTGTTGAGTTTCAAAGTGAAAATGGAGTGCTTGGCATGGGCCCTTTTCCTTTTGAAGGGGAAGAAGATGCTGATATTATTAATGCCGGAAAACAAACGATAACAACACTCCCAGGGGCTTCTTTTTTTGATTCAGCTTTGAGCTTTGCAATGATTCGTGGAAAGCATGTTGATTTAACTATTTTAGGAGCAATGGAAGTTGCAGAAAATGGTGATATAGCCAATTGGAAAATTCCAGGAAAAATGGTTAAAGGCATGGGAGGCGCAATGGACTTAGTAGCATCTGCCGAGAATATAATTGTTGCTATGATGCACACTAATAGAGCTGGTCAAAGTAAACTTTTAAAACGTTGTTCACTACCTTTAACAGGGGTGGGTTGTGTAAAAAAAATAGTAACAAATCTTGCCGTTTTAGAAGTAACAAAAGATGGTTTTCTACTTTTAGAAAGAGCACCAGGTGTCACAGTAGAAGAGATAAAAATGGCAACGGAAGGTAACCTAACGATTCCTAATTATGTTCCGGAAATGAAAATCTAGCTTGTCGAATTAGTAAATAAATTTACTCATTTAACTCATTCACAACACCTTAGAACTCATTCACAACAAAATTTTTTTTAGCTCCCTGGTTTGGTTTTATTTTGGAATAATTAAGAAAGTACCCCAAATTAACCCTACAAAAACCAGAATCAATGATTTCTAAATTTCACCACGAATCTGTTGAAGAAGAAATACAGATTTACCGCAATGATTTTTATAGCGGCGTTATGAGATTGGTTAGAAAACTTTTTATGTTATAAACCAAACACCTCAACAAAAACACTAAAGACCTGATGTAAATCAAGGTCTTTTTTTATTTTTAGCACTTTCAATTTTCACATGAACGTAACATTTGAACTTTGTGGGTTAAATGATTTAGAAAGATTAATCAAGATTTCTAGAATCACTTTTTCAAATGCCTTTAAAGCAGATAATAATCCTAAAGACTTTAAAATTTATTTAAATAAAGCTTTCTCAAAAGAGGCATTGCTTAAGGAGTTAAAAGATGAAAATTCTGCTTTCTATTTTGTTTTTCTTAAAAATGACCTCGCAGGGTATTTTAAAGTAAATGAGTTCGGAGCTCAAAGTGATATAAAAGACAATGATGGCTTTGAATTAGAGCGTATTTATATCTTAAAATCTTATCAAAGAAAACAAATAGGCCTGAAAGTGCTCAGCAAAGTCTATGCTTTAGCAAAACAAAAAAGCAAAACATATATATGGCTTGGGGTCTGGGAAAAAAATCAAAAGGCTATCTTGTGGTATAAGAGAAACAATTTCAAAAAATTTGGAACGCATCCCTTTTTTATTGGAGCTGACGAACAAACAGATTGGTTAATGCAAAAAGAATTATAAGATGAAAATGACTATTGTGCTTAGCGTATTGAGTTTACTTTTCCTAAAAGTATGTATAGGACAAGACTATTATTTTCCTAAAAAGAATGATGTTTGGGAAACAAGCAACCAATCAAGCCAGTCTTTTAATGAAAATAGATTAGAAGAAGCAGTTTCATTTGCGAAAGACAATGAATATTCTGGATCTAGAGATTTAAGAATCGCGATTTTGAAAGGCTTTGAAAGAGAACCCTTTCATGAAATTTTGGGTCCTACTAAAAAACGTGGTGGCCCGGCAGGTATGATATTGAAGAATGGATATTTAGTGACCTCGTGGGGTGATACTAAAAGAGTTGATATGACCTTTAGCGTTACCAAAAGCTTTTTAAGTACAATGGCTGGTTTAGCTGAAGACAAAGGATTAATCAATAGTACAACTGATAAAGTAATCGATTATATCTGGGATGGAACTTTTGATGGAGCGCATAATTCAAAAATTACTTGGGAGCATTTATTACAACAAAATTCAGCTTGGTCAGGTGAGCTTTGGGGTGGAAAAGATTGGGCAGATAGACCACCTTCTGAGGGAGGTATTGATGATTGGAAGTTTGAAAAACCCAAAGAACCAGGCACTATAATGGAATATAATGATGTACGAGTAAATGTACTGGCGTATTCATTAACACATGTTTGGCGCAAACCAATGCCAATGGTATTAAAAGAGAATATTATGGATAAAATTGACGCTTCAACGACTTGGAGATGGCATGGGTATCACCATGCCTGGACAGAAGTTGACGGCCTGAAAATGAAGTCTGTTACCGGCGGTGGTCATTCTGGAGCAGGCATTTTTATTTCTGCCGAAGATATGGCTCGCTTTGGCATGTTGTTCTTAAATGATGGAAAATGGAGAGACCAACGGTTAATTAGCGAAGGGTGGATTCAAAAGGCTATCACTCCTTCAAAGCCAAATAACAATTACGGCTATATGTGGTGGTTAAATAAACAAGGAAGTAGACATTGGGAGGGTCTTTCTGAAAACATTTACTATGCTGCTGGTTTTGGGGGTAATTTTATAGTTATTGATAAAGAGAATGATCTGGTTGTTGTAACTCGCTGGCTTGAACCAAAAAAGATAGCTGAGTTTATGCGATTGGTAAATAGGTCTTTAAATTAAAGCGTATTTAAAATTTCTGCTGCTTTATCTAGGGTTTCTTCAGTTTTAGCAAAACAAAAACGTAGTTGCTGGTTATCTTGTTTGTTTAAATTGAAGACAGAAATAGGAATACTAGCAATCTTATATTCTCTTATTAAGCGTTCTGCATAAGCGACATCGTTCTCGACTGTTATTTTCGAATAATCTAAAACCTGGAAATAAGTTCCCGCACTTGGGGTTTTAATGAATCTTGAATCTTCAATTGCACTTAAGAAGTAATCTCTTTTTTGTTGGTAAAACTGATTGAGGCCTAAATAATTTTCAGGAGTTCTTAAATACTCAGCAACTGCTCGTTGCATCGGATGGTTTACGCAAAAAACAACATATTGATGCACTTTTTGAAATTCAGCCATTAGTTCTTTTGGTGCAGCACAGTAACCCATTTTCCATCCTGTTACATGAAAAGTTTTACCAAAAGAAGCACAGATGATACTTCTTGTGGCTAAGTCTTTGTATTTAGCTACACTTTCATGTTGGTTACCATCAAAGACCAAGTGTTCGTAAACTTCGTCGCTTACTACAATAATATCGGTACCTTCTAAAATAAGCTGAAGTTGAGTCATATCTTCTTTAGAAAGGATAGTTCCTGTGGGGTTGTGTGGCGTATTGATGATGACCATCTTGGTTTTATGAGAAATTGTCGATTTAAAAACGTCCCATTGTATTTTAAAATTGGCACCCTCTAATTGTATGGGTACAACTATGCCACCACAAAGTTCAATAGCTGGTTCATAACAGTCGTAAGCTGGTTTAAAAACTACCACTTCATCATTTGGTTTAATGAAGGCTGAAATCGCCGTAAAAATGCCCTGTGTGGCACTAGCTGTTATAGTAATTTCATTTTCAGGATGGTAATAACGACCATATAGGCTTTCTATCTTGTCAGCAATTACTTCGCGAAGAGAATAAATGCCTTGCATAGGTGCATACTGATTATGACCGGAGGAGATTGCTTGTTGGGCAAGATCTAATAGTGCTGCATCAGCACCAAAATTGGGAAATCCTTGTGAAAGGTTTACTGCATTATGCTTATGAGCAAGTTTTCCAATTGTAGTGAAAATTGTTGTTCCAACATTTGGCAATTTTGAATCCATCATGAATTGTAAATGCTTTAGAATTCAATTTAAGGAAACTTCAAGGTTTATTAGAAATAAACCGCTAAAGAAATAAAAAACCCAAACATTGAATAACAAGTTTGGGTTTTTAAGCTTTATTTTTGTACGCCGTATTATTTCACGCTAGCTGCAAGATACTCTCGATTCATACGAGCAATATTTTCCAAAGAAATGCCTTTAGGGCATTCAACTTCACAAGCTCCAGTATTGGTACAATTTCCAAAGCCTTCTAAATCCATTTGTTTTACCATGTTCAAAACACGATCAGTAGCTTCAACTTGACCTTGAGGTAATAAGGCAAACTGTGAAACCTTAGCTGAAGTAAATAGCATAGCACTTGCATTTTTACAAGCAGCAACGCATGCACCACAACCAATGCAAGTGGCCGCATTAAAAGAAGCATCTGCTGCATCTTTTTCAATAGGAATTGCGTTAGCATCAACTGGGCGACCAGATGTGTTTACCGAGATATACCCCCCTGCTTGTTGTATTCTATCAAAAGCTGTTCTATCAACAATTAAATCTTTGATTACAGGAAAAGCTTTAGCTCTCCATGGCTCTATAACAATAGTATCACCATCGTTAAAACTTCTCATATGCAATTGACACACAGTAATCATAGAATCTGGACCATGCGGTCTACCATTTATCATCAGAGAACAAGTACCGCAAATACCTTCTCTACAATCATGATCAAACTCAACTGGCTCTTCACCTTTAGTTATTAAATCTTCATTTAAGACATCAAGCATTTCTAAAAAAGACATGTCATTTTCTATACCTTCTAGGGTATAGGAAACCATATTTCCTTTAGTAGATGCGTTCTTTTGTCTCCATATTTTTAAAAAAATCTTCATAGCAATATTTTTATTTATAAGAACGTGTCTTTACTTCAATATTTTCATAAACCAATTTCTCCTTATGTAATTTGGCTTTTCTTGGGTCACCTTTATACTCCCATGCAGAAACATAAGTGTAGTTCTTATCATCACGTAAGGCTTCACCCTCTGGTGTTTGATACTCTTCTCTAAAATGCCCACCACAAGATTCATTTCGGTCAAAAGCATCCATAGCAAACAATTCACCTAATTCAAGGAAGTCAGCAACTCGACCGGCCTTTTCTAATTCTTGGTTTTTAGCATTAGCATCACCAGGTACTTTTACATTTTCCCAGAAATCTTTGCGCAGTTCAGCAATTTCATTCATTGCTTCTTGCAATTCTTTTTCATTACGAGCCATGCCACATTTATTCCACATAATTTTACCCAATTTCTTATGGTAATAATCAACAGAGTGCTCGCCTTTAGCAGACATTAGTTTTTCTATTCTATCTCTTACATTTTTCTCTGCATCTTCAAATTCCGAAGAATCTGTAGAAATTGGACCAGTTCTAATATCATCCGACAAGTAGTCGCCAATAGTATATGGTAAAACAAAATAACCATCAGCTAGTCCTTGCATCAAAGCTGAAGCTCCTAAACGGTTTGCTCCATGATCACTAAAATTAGCTTCACCAGCAGCATAACAACCAGGGATGCTAGTCATTAAATTATAATCAACCCAAAGACCTCCCATGGTATAATGTACCGCTGGGTAAATCATCATTGGAGTTTTGTAAGGGTTTTGATCAACGATTTTTTCATACATCTGAAAAAGGTTTCCGTATTTGGCTTCAACGACTTCTTCGCCAAGTTTTCTAACCGTTGTATCATCAGGATTTTTCATACCTGATGTTAAAGCTTTTTCACGACCATAACGCATAATTGCAGCATCAAAATCTAGATAGACTGCTTCACCTGTTTTATTAACACCGAAACCAGCATCACAACGTTCTTTTGCAGCACGAGATGCTACATCTCTTGGAACAAGATTACCAAACGCAGGATATCTACGTTCTAAATAGTAATCCCTATCTTCTTCTGCTAGTTCAGTTGGTTTTAGCTTACCTGCTCTTATAGCTTCAGCATCTTCTTTTTTGGCAGGTACCCAAATACGTCCATCATTACGCAATGATTCAGACATCAATGTTAATTTAGATTGATGGTCACCTGATACTGGAATACAAGTAGGGTGAATTTGAGTAAAACATGGATTCGCAAAGAAAGCACCTCGTTTATGGGCTTTCCAAGCAGCCATTACATTAGCTCCCATACAATAAGTAGAAAGGAAAAATAAGTTTCCATAACCTCCAGTAGCAAGAACTACTGCATGTGCTGAATGTCTTTCTATTTCACCTGTAACTAAATTACGAGCAATGATTCCCCTCGCTTTACCATCGACCAAAACCAAATCTAACATCTCGTGACGAGTGTAAGATTTTATTTTACCTCTTTGAATTTGGCGATTCATTGCAGCATAAGCTCCTAAAAGTAGTTGCTGTCCTGTTTGACCTTTAGCATAAAAAGTTCTAGATACTAATACGCCACCAAAAGAACGGTTATCTAAAAGACCACCATATTCACGTGCAAAAGGAACCCCTTGTGCTACGCACTGGTCAATTATGCTTGTTGAAACTTCGGCTAAACGATGAACATTTGCCTCTCGAGAACGGTAGTCACCACCTTTTACAGTATCATAAAAAAGACGATATACACTATCACCATCACCTTGATAATTTTTAGCAGCATTTACACCACCTTGTGCGGCGATAGAGTGAGCGCGTCTTGGAGAATCTTGATAACAAAATGTTTTTACATTGTAACCTAGCTCAGCCATGGTCGCTGCTGCTGAACCACCGGCAAGCCCGGTTCCAACCACAATAACATCAATATTACGTTTGTTAGCAGGGTTAACTAAGTTAATCTCGTTTTTATATTTGGTCCATTTATCAGCCAAAGGACCTGATGGAACTTTTGAATCCAATACTCCCATAAATTAGTGTGTTATTGGGTTAAGGTGGTGGTACAGCGCAATAAATGCAAATGCCAACGGCACAACCACTGCAAATAATTTTGTAAAATTTTTGATCGCTGGAGTGTACTTATTATTGACTCCCATACTTTGAAATGATGATTGAAATCCATGCCATAAGTGTAATCCAAGTAGGCCGAATGAAACAACATAAATTACTGTGCGCCAAATAGGAGCAAATTTTTCTACAGTTTCGGCATAGTAACGAGTCGGGTCCTGCGGATTAGCTTCAATGTACTTATAAGTCATTTCATGTACCCAGAAATCATAAAAATGAAGCCCTAAAAAAGCCAGAATAACTAACCCAGAATAAATCATATTTCTGGAAACCCAAGAGGCATTAGCTCCTCCTTGGTATTTCGCGTAGCTGATTCCTCTAGCTGCACGATTTTGAAATTCTAAAACAAAGCCCATCACAAAGTGAACAATTACACCAATAATCAAAATCGGCTGCATTGCATACTGCACTATTGGATTATAACCCATAAAATGTGAAGCCTCATTAAAAAAATCTGGTGAAATAACGGATGCTAAGTTGATGGATACATGTAATACTAAGAAAATCACTAAAAAAAGACCTGAAAGCGCCATCACTACTTTACGGGCCAGCGAAGATTTTATCAATCCACTCATTCGTAGTTGGTTTTAGATACAAATTTAGGGCACAACCTAGTTTTTAACAAGTTTTCAACTAAGCAATAATCCTTATTTAGAAAGATTATAAGGAATCTTCGAAAACGTTTGATAAACTTTGTTAAAATATATGGAAGTAAACCTAAAACCTTCAACAAAAGTTGAATTAACAAAGTATTAATTTTTTCAAGTTTAAGTGTGGGTTTTAATTTTTGCACGATATTCATACTCTAAATAAGAAGTGTATAGCTATTTCTATGAATATTGCCTTACTATCCGTTAGTTTAAATGTACATTCCACAAGAAGAATTGCTATTGAAGCAGAAAAGGCCGGGCACTATGTTGAATTGATTGACCATACCAAGTGCTCTGTAAAACTTGGTGATGGTAAACCAAAAATATTTTTAGGAGAAGAAGATGTTACCAGTGAATTTGATGCGATAATACCGCGAATAGGAACTAAAGTAACTAGGCATGGTTCGGCGATTGTAAAGCAGTTTGAAATGAATGGTGTTTTTAGTACTGCTCGTTCATTGGGTATTACGAGGGCCAGAAACAAAGTAAGAACCTTACAAATAATGGCTCGTAAAGGTATACCGATACCAGAAACATTATTTTCAATCAATCCAGACAATATAGAAGACCAAATACGTCTTTTAGGTGGACCACCGGTTATTATTAAAATACAAGAAGGCACCCAAGGCTTGGGTGTTATTTTAGCAGAAAGCAAAAAGTCTGCTAAATCAATTATAGATACTTTTTATAAAATGGATACCAGTATTCTTTTACAGCAATACGTAGAAGAAGCTAATGGAGAAGATATCAGAATTATTGTGATTGGGAATAAAGTAATTGCAAGTATGAAGCGTGTAAGCGAACGTGACGAATTTCGTTCCAATGTTCATAGAGGTGGACAAACTGAGGCCATAGAAATTTCTGCAAAAGAAAGACAAATTGCTTTAGATGCTACTAAGTTTCTAGGTTTAGGAGTTGCCGGTGTAGATCTCATGAGATCAAAGAAAGGACCAGTTCTATTGGAGGTCAATGCATCACCTGGATTGAAAGGAATAGAAGCCGCAACGGGAATAAATGTAGCCAAACATATCATTGAATTTGTTGAAAAAAATGCACTTAGAAAAAGAAGAAAATAAAACTATTGTAATCAATAAGGTAGAAATAAAACCAGGTCAAAGTAAAATGGTTTTAATTACTATTTCTCGATTGCCCACAGGTACTTTAATAGAAATACCTGTGCATGTTTTCAATGCGAAAAAGCCGGGCCCTACAGTTTTATTACAAGCAGGATTACACGGTGATGAAATTAATGGGATAGAAACGCTTCGTAGAATGTTAGAGCATAATGATTTTAATATTGAAAAAGGATGCGCCATTGTAGTGCCAATACTTAATATTTTTGGCTTTATACATTTTTCAAGAGATGTACCAGATGGTAAAGATGTCAACAGAAGTTTTCCTGGAAAAAAATTGGGTTCTTTAGCAAGTAGAATGGCTTATCATTATACTAAAGAAGTTTTGCCTCAAATAGATTTTGGAATTGATCTGCACACGGGTGGTGGGCAACGTCATAATTTTCCGCAAGTCCGCTATACGGCAATGGATGAATCAAGTAAGCATTTTGCCAAAATATTTAATGCTCCTTTTTATTTTCCTTCTAAATTAATTTCCGGTTCATTTAGAAAAGCTGCGTATAATCTGGAAAAACCAATTTTGGTTTATGAAGCTGGAGAAAGTATGCGCTTTGACAAACACGCAATTAAAACAGCCATAAAAGGAATTAAAAACGTGCTTAAAAATGTTGGGATGTTGCCGATATCAGATGAAGCTGACCAATCCAATTCTATTCATTTTGAATCTACTAAATGGATTAGGGCTTCAAGAGCAGGGATGTTTATTCCAAAAATCGAAAATGGCTCAGAAGTAAATGAAGGTCAAGTGTTAGGGTATATTACAGATACAGTTGCTAAAAAAAGCAAGGATGTTGTTTCACCTGTTTCTGGCCACGTTTTTTGTATCAATTATCAAGCTGTAGTGAATCAAGGAGATGCCTTGTTTCATATAGGTGCTTAGTTGCTCAACTCTTGTTTCTTTTCAATTTTAGACAAACTCCATGTTATGGCCTCTTCTAAATCGGTAAACTGTTTAATTGAATTTTTAAAGAACATTCGTTCCATTACTAAGCTTGCAAAACTACCTTTGGTTTGACCAACAACAGAATAAAAACTAAGCTGATTTCTATTGGCATAAAATTTTGACCAATCTGTTGGAACAATGTGGTAATTGTTAATTCGGTTTGAAATGTAAGCAATGGGCATGTCTTCCCCGAAAATTTCTTGAGCAGCCTTTATAGCTTTCTTGGCCATATTCCATTCAAAAGTAACTCCTTCGTTCATTTCAGAAATGACGATACCATCAAAAAAATAAAATGTACCAAACTGATACTCCCTTATTTCCTTTATGTTTTTGAAAAAGGGGATGCGTTTGACCCTTTTCATAACCTTAAGATTTTAGTTTCGTTGGATTTCCAATATATAAAAAATTATAGAATAATCATTAAAGAAATTTCTGTCATAAAAAATGAAGTATTTGTAAACTTAACTTTCCATATTCCTTAATTGAATGCCTAGAGCCTTGGTTGAAAGTTGAACTTCAATTAGCGATAAAATCAAAGAAACCATTAAAAAGACAAGACTTATTCCAAATATAATATTGGCCCAAATGGATAATTCAACATAGACTAAGAACATTGTTATTGCCGCTAATAAAAAACTGATAATAGCGGTGGCTTGCATGTTTTTGATAATTTCTAAACGTTTGCGGAGCATATCAATTTGCTTTTTTATTGGCGCAGCCTCAGTTGCTTCAAATTGTTTGTACAGTTGTCGAATGAGGTTGGCAATTGCCAAATATCTGGCATTATAGGCCAACATGGTTAACGAAATTGCTGGAAAAAGTAGCGCTGGAATACTTAAAGTAAGTTGCATTGGTTTTGTTTAGTTAAATGACCTTTTTAAGGTTATGAAGCTAAGAAAAACTATAAGAGGTATAATTGCGAAAACGATATTTTTATTGCTAAATAATTGTCAATCAAATAAATATTACGTTTATTTATTGCCAAGTAACCATTAAAATAACAAACATGGAAGAGTATTTACCGTTAATTATTCAATTAGTTTCAGGTGCTGTAGGAGGAAATGTAGCTGGGAAATTATTACCAAAATTAAATTTAGGAACCTTAGGAAATTCTATCTCTGGTATTCTTGGAGGAGGACTTGGAGGAACGCTACTTGGAATGCTGGGATTAGCAACTGACGGCGGAATGGATGTTACCGGGATTATCGGAAGCATTGCCGGTGGTGGTGTTGGTGGTGGTGTAATTATGGCCATTATTGGTGCTATCAAAGGTGCTATGTCAAAATAGCTAATTAACCAACTTTAAACCGGGGGCTTTTTTAAGCCCCTTTTTTTATGATTTTATCTTTTTACCAGATTGTAATTGTAATTCACTCTTTTTAAGCTGTTCATTTAGTTTTTTAACTTCAACTTTTATAAAAGTTTGGAACTTCATTTCGGCACTCTTAAGTCGACTATTTAATACTTCATAAACTTCTCTTTGTTGATTGGTGGGTTTAAAGTCAACACCAAAACCACCTATATCACTTGCCAAGGCACTAATTCGACCATATAACTTCATTGGTGAACGAAAAGCATCTTCTCTTGCACCAGTTAAATTAATATCATAAAGTGCATTGACGATGCCTTCGGCATTAGATAGTAACTCATTGGCAGTTTCTTTATCATTTTTATCTTTTAATTGTGGTAGTATCTCTTGCAACTCTGCTCTAATATCTTCAATGTCATTAATCATGGTCACAGCAAGGTTCATTGCATCTCTTAATTCTAAAGAAAAAGCGACTTGTTCTTTTATACTTTCAACGGTACCCTCAGTATTAGGGTCTTTTAAAACGGTTAAGTCTCTAACAAATTCTTGTGCTCCAATCACTAGTTTCACTTTATAATTATCTGGAACTACTCTTGGGCCAAATTGCCCTCGCCATAAGTCTAAATCCCACGTTACCAAGGGCCTCCAACCTTCTCCATTCAATTGTACCCAAGGCCTTCCTGGGGGTGTGGTTTTTATTCTAGGTTTATAGGTGGGTTCATAACGTAAATCCCAAACTGTGCGGTGAACCCCTTCAGAAGAATTACCTTTTAAAGTTCTTACAACGTCATCATTTGAATTTAAAATTTGAATCTCAACATTTTGTTCTGTACTATCTTTTAAGAAGTAGTTAATGTATGCTCCATACGCGGGATTTCTGCCCGAATTTAAACTAGGCCCATCTGTTTTAATAGCCTGTTGGTTTTGAAAACGATATGCTTCCCGCAGACTAAATAAATGAACCTCTTTCCCATTTGATTCATCAAATTCACGCAAGGAAGAAATATCATCTAAAATATAATAGCCTCGGCCGTAAGTTCCAATAACTAAATCATCAAAACGTTCTTGCACTTCTAACCAATAAATAGGTGCTGGCGGCAGGTTATTTCGAAGTCTCATCCAGTTTTCACCGTCATCATAACTTAGGTATAAACCATTATCAATACCTAAATACAACATGCCTTCTCTTTTAGGATCTTCTTTAATCACATGAGCAAAACTATGTACTGATTTTGGAATGTTCTCACTAATTTTTTTCCAAGATTGGCCATAATCCTCTGTTTTGTAGACATAGGGGTCAAAATCTCCCATTTGATGTAAATCAATTGTGATATAAACGGTGCCTTTATTATATCGAGAAGGTTCAATATTGGCAATGGTCCCCCATTTTGGAAGGTCAGGAATATTCGTAGTAACATTTGTCCAGTTTTCGCCGCTGTCTTTAGTTACTTGAACTTGACCATCATTGCTGCCAGTCCAAATTAAGCCAGGTTCTAAAGTAGATTCTTCAATACTAAAGAGTGTAGCCCCATCAAAGGTCATTAAGTTATCTACAGCAACTCCTCCAGAACTTTGTTGGTGGGTTTTGTCGTTTAGAGTTAGATCAGGACTAATAACTTGCCAACTTTGACCATCGTCATCGCTTTTGTGCACAAATTGACTGCCAACATAAACCCGATGTTTGGTATGCGGAGAAAAGGATAGGGGAAAATTCCAATGCCAGCGGTATTTCAATTTACCAGGTTCCCAACCATAACCTGCTTCTGGCCAAACACGTACATCACGAGCATGACCAGTTCTAGCATCGTAACGTTGTAAACCACCATCGTAGCAGCCTGACCACACAATATTGTTGTCTAATGGATCTGGTTGTGCAAATCCGCTTTCACAACCACCAACGCCTTTCCAAAGCCCTAAGGGAATATATCCTTGGCGACTATTACTTGGCCCTTTATAAGAATATCCATCTTGGCGATTACCATATACATTGTATGGAATTTGATCATCAACTGATACATGGTACATCTGAGCTATTGGCAATACAATTCGTTGATAAGATTTTCCTCGATTTGAACTAATACTTGCGCCACCATCGTGAGCCACCATAATCCGATTGGCATTTGTTGGGTCTACCCAGATGTCATGATTATCACCTCCAGCTCGGTACCCAGACTTTAGAGTTTTGCCTCCATCTTTAGAAACACTGAATTTTACTGATGCAAAATAAAGTTCATTAGGGTCATCCGTCGAGATGGCCATTCGAGTGTAATATGGTGCCCGTTCATTGATATCATGGTTTCGGGTTTGTAAGGTCCAACTCTCTCCAAAATCTTCAGATCGATACAAGGCAGGACTATCTATTTCAAATAAAGCATAGGCAATATTAGGTTGTGAATAAGAAATGGCAACTGCTGTCTTACCAACATGATTTTTATTCCCTCCTGGTAATCCGTTTTCTGAAAGAGCTTTCCAAGTTGAGCCTCCATCCATAGAGCGGTAAATTCCGCCCCCTGCACCCCCACTTCGTAGCCCCCAAGTATTAATGTGAATAGACCACATGGCAACCATAAGCTGGTCTGGATTATCAGGATTAAGAGCCATATCTGCGGCACCAGTATTTTCATCTATAAACAAAACACGTTCCCAGCTTTTACCGCCATCGACTGTTTTGTAAACCCCTCTATCTTGCTGCGGACCATAAGTATGACCCAAGGCAGCAGCATAAACAATATCAGGATTTGTAGGGTGAACCAAAATACGACCAATGCGACCGGTTAGTTTCAAACCCATATTTTTCCAAGTTTTACCAGCATCTTCAGATTTATAGATACCATCACCCATGGCGTGGGCAGGTCTTATCACAAAAGTTTCGCCGGTACCTACCCAGACAATATCAGGATTGCTTGGGGTAATGGCCAATGAGCCGATTGAGGAAACGTCTTGGTCGTCAAAAATGGGTTTCCAGTTGATACCGCCATCGGTGGTTTTCCAAAGACCTCCAGAAGCCGCACCTATGTAAGTAACCATAGGATCACTTTGCACTCCAGCAATTGCTATGGTTCGGTTTCCCTCTGGGCCAATAAATCTAAAATCAAATTCTTTAAAGGCTGATAAATCTTTTTGTGAAAAAACTAAAGAAGAGAATGTTGCAAAAACTAAGAGTATTTTGAATTTCATAAGTATATGCGTTGGTTGAAAAACAGTTCTTAAATTTACGAATCTGATGTTAAATAAATAGTTCAAAATTATCCTTCATGAAATACCATCAAATTAGCAATCAACTTTTCATTAAGAATCGCAAAAAGTTTATGGCTCAAATGAAGCCAAAAAGCATAGCGGCGTTTAACTCCAATGATATTTATCCCATAAGTGCTGATAGTACTATGCCTTTTGAACAACATCGAGATATTTTTTATTTAAGTGGTGCAGATCAAGAAGAAACTATTTTGGTTTTGTTTCCTGATGCCATGGATTCAAGGCATAGAGAGATTTTATTTGTTAGAGAAACGAATGAACATATTGCGGTTTGGGAAGGTGAAAAACTAACCAAAGAAAAAGCAACTGAAGTATCAGGAATCAAAACCATTTATTGGCTTTCTGATTTTAAGAAGGTGTTTTTTGATTTGATGACAGAAGCGGATACCATTTATTTTAATACTAATGAGCATTATCGTCAAGCAGTAGAAACTCAAACTCGAGAGGATAGATTTATTTTGGAATGCAAGAAAGAATTTCCAGCGCATCAGTATGCGAAGAGCAATCCAATTCTACAACAAATACGGGGTATTAAAGAAACTGAAGAACTGGATTTGATGCAAACTGCTTGTAACATAACAGAAAAAGGATTCAGAAGGTTGTTGGGCTTTGTAAAACCTGATGTTTGGGAATATGAAATTGAAGCTGAGTTGTTACATGAGTTTGTTAAAAATCGTTCAAAAGGTTTTGCTTATCAGCCTATTATTGCTTCAGGTAATAATGCCAATGTTTTGCATTATGTTGAAAACAATCAACAATGTAAAAATGGCGATTTAATTTTGATGGATGTCGCGGCCGAATATGCCAATTATTCTAGTGACTTAACTAGAACAATACCTGTAAATGGTAAATTCACGCAACGTCAAAAAGATGTTTATAACGCTGTTTTAAGAGTGAAGAATGACGCCACGAAACTATTGGTATCTGGCACAATTTGGGCAGAATATCATAAAGAGTGTGGTAAACTTATGACCTCTGAGTTATTGGGGTTAGGGCTTTTAGATAAAGCCGATGTTCAAAATGAAAATCCTGATTGGCCGGCCTATAAAAAGTACTTTATGCACGGTACAAGTCATCATATTGGATTAAATACTCACGATTATGGCGAACTCAAAACACCAATGAAAGCTAATATGGTTTTTACTGTAGAACCGGGAATTTACATACCTAATGAAAAAATGGGCATACGTTTAGAAGATGATGTAGTCATTCAAGAAAAAGGAGCACCTTTTAACTTGATGGCGAATATTCCAATTGAGGTTGATGAGCTAGAAGAACTAATGAATAGTTAAAGTCTATTTAAGGTATTTTTCAAGGATATTTCCCAATACAAATACTACTAAGGCAGGCAACACCCAGCCCATTTGATATTCACTCAATGGAATCCAATTGATGAGACCAGCAATGCTTTCATCATAACCGATACTACCTAAAAAGTCCGGAACACTAAACAGAATTGTTGCTATTACCACAACGCGAAAAACCAATTCAGTAGCATACTTATTCGGCACCACATTAAGTAAAATTAAAACAATAGTAATTGGGTATATAAACATCAGAGCTGGTAAGGCAACAGCTATAATGTAACCTACGTTAAACTGCCCCATAATAATACCAAGCAAACATCCAACAATTGCTGTGATTAGGTAGGCATGTTTCGATTTTTTGAATTGCCCTTGTACAAAATCAGCTGTTCCAGTAACAATACCTACGGCGGTTGTAAAACAAGCCAAACTCACTAGTATGCTTAGAAAAACATTTGCAGTATTTCCTAAAGTTTTAAGGCTAATACCACTTAGTAAAGCTGTTCGCGTAATGTCAGCTTCAAATTCATTATGCATTAAAGCTCCGGTTAAAAGAAGTCCAGTGTAAATAAAGAATAAGCCGAGTCCTGAAAATAGGCCTGCTTTAAAAATGAGACCTTTTTTAGCGTCATAGGGTATTTTATTATCCTTTAAATTGATAGAAATAATGATAACACCTCCAACGACAACTGCTCCAATCGCATCAAAGGTTTGATAGCCTTCTAAAATTCCGCTTGTAAATGGGCTTTCAATTTGGGTTTTCCCAAAATTGAAGTCAAATCCCAAAAAAGCTTGTGCTATGATACATATTAAAATAGTAATGATTGCCGGTGTAAGTAATTTACCAACGATGTCTAAAATTTTTGTACGGTTAATAACAAAGACAAAAACAAGAATAAAATAAAGAATACTGGTTAATAAAGATGAGGAACCAAAGAAAGGGGCTATACCCATTTCATGAGTAACCGATGCTGTTCTCGGCGAAGGTAGACTTATCGAAATTGCATAAACCAAATAGCAATATACTAAACTAAAAGTAGGAGAGACTTTTTTGGCAAAATCAAACATCGTACCTTGAAGTTTAGCATGTGCAAGAATTCCGAAAATAGGAATTAGCACTGCGGATAGGCAGAAGCCTAATATTACAAGCCACCAAGTATCACCAGCTTTAAACCCGAGTTGTGGTGGTAGTATTAAATTGCCAGCACCAAAAAAAAGAGAAAAAAGTGCGAATGAGACTACAAGAACATTCCTTTTAGTAATCATAGTTTAAATAATATTTGGAAAGATAGGTCAAATTTGTATATTGAAAACCGTAACAGTTCAACGGTTATTTTAAACATTTGGTCGATTTTATGTATTTCATCGAAAAAACAAAAAATAACCTTTGTTTGGCAAAATAAACTAGATTTCTGAATCGTTGCCATTTAGGTGAACCAAACCAAAATTTAAAACGTACAATACTGAAAATATAATTACTAACTATTGCATTTATCGACCCCAAATCGAAACTGTGCATAACCAGAGGTAAAGCTTATGAATAAAACCATTACCCCCGATGGCAACAAAATTACTGGAATCTTCTGCAACTTTTTTGGCCACCATTTTGTGGTTTCAAAAAAAGTGACTGAACACATAAAGGAATATCGTTGCTTACATTGTCAAAAACAAGTTACTACTGACGAGCGAGGTAAATTGTCTACGCTTACACCAGAAATGCAAGAAATTAATAATACGCTAGAAGATATGTATCAAAAGCGTAATCGCAAATCTGTGAGAAAAACGGAGCGTAAACACGTTGCCTAAAAAGAATTCCAACCCTGTGCTTTAAGAGGTATTTTGGTGTTAGCTCTGGTAACTAAATGTGCCCCTTCAGAAGCTAAGGTCATATGACCCAAAACTGTCAGATTTGGATTGCCCTTTATTTTTGGAAAGTCGTTTTGGTCAATAGTAAACAGTAATTCATAATCCTCTCCTCCACTCAAAGCAATCATTGTGCTATCCATTTTAAATTCTTCCGCTGTTGCTATAACTGTTGGGTCTAATGGAATTTTATCCTCATAAAGGTTACAACCAACATTGCTTTGTTCGCACAAATGCAAAATTTCAGAAGAAAGACCATCACTAATATCAATCATTGCTGTTGGATGAACTTCTAATTTTCCTAAAAGTTCGACGACATCTTTTCGAGCTTCTGGTTTCAATTGTCGTTCTACGATATAAGAGTAAGGTTCTAAATCAGGTTGACTTTGTGGATTAACTTTAAACACTTCCTTCTCACGTTCTAATACTTGCAAGCCTAAGTATGCTCCACCAATATCACCACTAACGACTAATAAGTCATTTTCTTTTGTCCCTGAACGATAAACAATCTCTTTTTCGTTCGCAACGCCAATAGCAGTAATGCTTATGAGCATTCCTTTAGTTGATGAAGTAGTATCGCCGCCAATTAAATCAACCCCATATAATTTGCAAGCAGCTTTTGCACCACTATAAAATTCTTCAAGGGCTTCTAATGGAAACCGGTTAGATACCGCAATTGAAATTGTTATTTGGGTTGCCAATGCATTCATCGCAAAAATATCAGAAAGGTTGACAATGACTGATTTGTACCCAAGATGTTTTAAAGGCATATAACTCAAATCAAAATGGACACCTTCCACTAATAAATCTGTCGAAACAATGGCCTTCTTATCTTTGAAATCAAGAACAGCGGCATCATCGCCAATACCCTTTATAGTTGAACTATTAATGATTTCAAAATTCTTAGTCAAGTGCTTAATTAATCCAAACTCACCTAAAGCTTCTAATGCTGTTCGCTCTTGGTTTTTATCTTCTATCATGCAGCAAAAATAACCACAAACTCTTAAACAACACTTAAAATTGTATCTTTACTAGTGACCCTAAAATTGCTATATATGTTAAGTCGCCTATTTCTTGTATTTGCCTTTTTTATTTTTCTTGCCTGCGGTAGTGATAATAGCCCGAACGTAATTGTTATTGATGATGACCCAGTTGGTATGACGGATGATGACCCAGTTGACCCGACTGATGACAACCCCATAACTTCAAATTTTGTCGCATGTGATAACGGAATGGCAGGCGACTTTCCTTGTAATGGATTTGATTTATTAGGTTCCATTTCTTTATCCCAGTTTTCTGCTCAAAGCGCAAATGATATTTGGGGATGGACGGATAGCACAACAGGTAATGAGTATGCTTTGGTTGGTCTTAATAACGGAACTGCTTTTGTTGATATTACAGATACAGAAAATCTAGTTTATTTAGGAAAATTACCATCTTCAGGTGGATCTAGTATTTGGCGCGATGTAAAAATATATGAAGATTATGCTTTTATTGTTTCAGAAGCTTCTGGTCATGGAATGCAGGTTTTTGATTTGACCAAACTAAGTGGTGTTACAAATCCTCCACAGAATTTCACCCAAGATGCAAGATATACAGGTTTTGGTAATGCTCACAATATTGTGATTAATGAAGACATGGGTTTTGCTTATCCGGTTGGTACTGCTCGTAATGACGCGTTTAATGGAGGAGTTCATTTTGTTGATATTTCAAACCCAACTTCTCCAACAGGTATTGGAGGTTATGGTGCTAATGGATACACCCATGATGCCCAGGTAATTACTTATATCGGACCTGACACTGACTATACTGGTCAAGAAATATTTATAGGTGCTAATGAAAATCAAATAGCAGTCGCTGATATTACAGATAAAAATAATCCCTCTGAGATTTCAACTTTAACTTATGGAAATTTAGGTTATACACATCAAGGTTGGTTTACAGAGGATCAACGTTTTTATCTATTGGGTGATGAGTTAGATGAAACTGGTTTTGGGTTCAATTCAAGAACCTTGGTTTTTGATATGTTAGATTTAGATAACCCTGTTTTACATACAACATATTTAGGTCCAACGGCTGCAATAGACCATAATGGTTATGTAGTAGGCAATGAATTTTATTTGGCAAATTACACTGCAGGAGTGCGTGTTCTTGATATCTCAGATATAGAAAATCGAAATATTTCAGAGATTGGCTTTTTCGATACTTTTCCTGCTAATGATACAGCAAGTTTTAATGGAGTCTGGAGTGTTTATCCTTATTTTGAAAGTGGTAAAATACTAGTCAATGATTCCAATACTGGATTTTATATTATTAAAAAGTCAGAATAGAAAATGAAAAAATTCCTAGTCTTTATAGGAGCGCTTTTATTTTTTTCTTGCAGCTCTGATGACATGGCAAATACTGATAATACTGGCGATTTAAATGCAAGTGGTTTTGTGGGTAACACTGCATGGATTCAAAATTTTGGAGGTTCAGGTGATGATTCCCCACGCTCCGTTGTCCCTACTACTGATGGAGGTTTTGTCGTTTTTGGTTTTACTAATAGTACCGATGGAGATTTAGCGAACAAAGCTTTAAATGTAAATGATTATTGGTTGTTAAAGTTTGATGCTGAAGGTGGTTTGGAATGGCAAAAAACCTATGGAGGCAGTAAAGATGACCGTGGTCAACAAGCGATTCAGACGTCCGATGGAGGTTATGCTTTAACCGGATATGCTATGAGTGATGATGGAGATGGAAGTAATAACGAAGGGTTTCATGATAACTGGGTTTTAAAACTAGATGCATTTGGTAATATTCTTTGGGAAAAGAGTTTTGGATTTTCTGGACATGATCATTCATATGATATTATTGAAACTGTTGATGGGGGATTTTTCTTTTCTGGATTTTTAGATGTTACCTCGTCTAACGGCGAAGGCAGCACAGAGAAATCTAGTCTTGCAGCTCATGGTGTAGGTGAATTTTGGGGAACCCGATTAGATGCCGACGGTAACTTGCTTTGGCGAAAATATTTTGGAGGGACCAACAACGACCGGTCCTTTGGTGTGATGAATGCTAATGACGGAGGTTTTATTTTATCTGGTGCTTCAGAAAGTGATGATTTTGATATCTCTAATTCAAAAGGAAGTTATGATTATTGGGTGGTGAAAGTTGATAAAAATGGAAATATGGAATGGGAACGTTCTTTTGGTGGAACAGGTATAGATCAATCTCATGACATTACCAAAACCATGGATGGGGCCTATGCTATAATCGGCAATACTTTTAGTACCGATATTCAAATCTCAAAGAACAATGGTGAATCAGACATTTGGTTAGTAAAGTTTGATGAAAACGGAGAATTACTATGGGAACAAAACTATGGAGGACCTGCCTTTGATGCCGCCCGTAGTATTAGTCTTTCAAAAGATGGTGGGTTTATCATTTCAGGAAACTCAAAAAGTATTGGTAACGACCTTATTTCTAATTTTGGAGAAAATGATTTGTGGATTATAAAAACAACTGCAAGTGGTGAACTACAATGGCAAAAAACAATTGGAGGTACTGGTTTAGATTTTGGTTATGATGCCTTTGAAACTGACGAAGGCGCCCTAATCTTTATAGGTGAAACTGCAAGTACGGACTTCCCAGATATTAATCATCTTGGCGGTATTGATTTGGTAGTTCTTAAACTTGAATAAGCCATTTTTTTTCAGGTTTCATCCAAGAATAGTTCTGTTTAAACTTTCCATAGAGAAAGCTTATCAAAATATACGTTATAATAATGTTAGGAAATAGGTAATAATACGTTCTAACAACTATATTTGTAAGCTATTTAGAATTAATCTTAGTAATCATGATAAAAGTATCTGAGACTGCTAAAAAAAAGGTAGTAAGCCTGATGACGGAATCTGGTTTTGATGCTAATACAGACTATGTTCGTGTTGGTGTTAAAAGTGGTGGTTGTAGTGGATTATCGTATGAATTAGATTTTGATAAAAGTATTGGCGATACCGACAAGATGTTTGAGGACAATGCAGTACGAATTATAGTAGATAAAAAAAGCTTTTTATATCTAGTAGGTACTACTTTAGAATATTCAGGGGGACTAAATGGTAAAGGCTTTGTGTTTAACAATCCTAATGCTCAAAGAACATGTGGGTGTGGAGAGAGTTTTTCGCTTTAAAATACACCGCTAGATTAAATTAGAACAATATTGAAATTTCCCGGTTGGGAATCAAAGTAGGCTTATGGCATATACTGAAGAAGAATTAAAGAAAGAGTTAGAAACTAAGGAGTATGAATACGGCTTTTATACTGACATAGAATCTGATACTTTTCCGAAAGGGCTTAATGCTGATATCGTAAGAGCAATTTCTAAAAAGAAAAATGAACCTGAATGGATGACGGAATGGCGCTTAGAAGCTTTCCGTATTTGGGAGGCAATGGAAGAACCTGAATGGGCAAATGTCCACTATACAAAACCAGATTTTCAGGCTATAAGTTATTATTCAGCTCCAAAACAAGCAGACCCTAACAAATCTTTGGATGATGTAGATCCTGAGTTGTTAGAGATGTATAAAAAGCTAGGAATCTCAGTTGATGAACAGAAGCGTTTGCAGAATGTTGCTGTTGATATTGTGGTTGATTCTGTTTCTGTAGCGACAACGTTTAAAAAGACTTTGGCAGAAAAGGGAATTATTTTCATGCCTATTTCTGAGGCGATTCAAGAGCATCCTGAATTGGTCAAAAAATATATGGGAACTGTCGTTCCAAGAACAGACAATTTCTACGCAGCATTAAATTCTGCTGTTTTTACAGATGGTTCTTTTTGTTATATACCAAAAGGTGTGAGATGCCCAATGGAGCTTTCAACGTATTTTAGAATAAATGAAGGTGGAACGGGCCAATTTGAAAGAACTTTAGTAATCGCGGATGAAAGTAGCTATGTAAGTTATTTAGAAGGTTGTACGGCACCTTCTCGTGATGAAAACCAATTGCACGCTGCGGTTGTAGAATTGATTGCCATGGATGATGCTGAAATAAAGTATTCAACAGTCCAAAATTGGTTTCCTGGTGATAGTCAAGGTAAAGGTGGGGTATACAACTTTGTGACTAAAAGAGGTCTTTGTGAAAAGAATTCTAAGATTTCATGGACACAGGTTGAAACGGGTTCAGCAGTAACTTGGAAATATCCTTCGTGTATTTTGAAAGGGGATAATTCGGTAGGTGAATTTTATTCAATAGCAGTAACCAATAACTACCAACAAGCCGACACAGGTACTAAAATGATACATCTTGGAAAGAATACCAAGAGTACCATTATCTCAAAAGGAATTTCTGCGGGTAAATCACAAAATAGTTATAGAGGTTTAGTACAAATTGGTTCTAGAGCTGCTAATGCTCGTAATTTTTCTCAATGTGATTCTCTTTTAATGGGCAATGAATGTGGAGCCCATACTTTTCCTTATATCGAAGCCAAAAATAAGACAGCCCAAATAGAACATGAGGCCACAACTAGTAAGATTGGTGAAGATCAAATCTTCTATTGTAATCAAAGAGGTATTGATACGGAAAAAGCTATTGCACTAATTGTAAACGGTTTTAGCAAAGAAGTTTTGAATAAGCTGCCAATGGAGTTTGCAGTTGAAGCTCAAAAATTATTAGAAATAAGTCTAGAGGGTTCAGTTGGATAAGCCTAGAAAGTGAGCACTAAATAAGTTGAAAATGAAAAAAGTAGTACTTGTCTTTTTACTCTTTGGAGCCTTAGGCTGTAAAAACGCAAAAAAAGAAGTTGAAACTGAAAACGCAATTGAACTTGCCGCCGAATCTGGGGTCAAGTTATATACTCTTAGTGGAGGTACCGTTCAAGTAAACCAATTAGAATTATTCTCACAAGATACTACCTACACTGGACAAACTAAGGTGTTTGCTGATGCATTTTATGTTATTGAACACCCCAAAGGAACTTTAATGTGGGATGCCGGATTACCAGAAATGTTAGTTGGGATGCCTGAACCTTACACGGACCCTAGTGGTGCATTTACAGTATCAAGAAAAGATTCCGTTGAAGCTTTATTAGCCTTAATTGATATGACTATAGATGATATTGATTATTTGTCATTATCTCATACTCATTTTGATCATAGCGGACATGCGGAAAAATTAAAGAAGGCAATATGGTTAGTTCAAGAAGCAGAATATGATTTTGTGACCAGTGAAGAAGTACAACAAACTAATGCTGATGTTTACAATGCAGTAAATGATTTGACCAATATCAAGAAAATCAATGGAGATTATGATGTTTTTGGGGATGGTAAAGTGGTTTTAAAATTGATGCCAGGTCACACACCAGGACATCAAGTTTTGTATTTAGAATTAGATGAGCACGGTCCTCTTCTATTGACAGGAGATTTGTATCATTTTTATGAAAATAGAGAATACAAGCGTATTCCAATCTTCAATTTTGATGTAGATAAGACCAAAGAAAGTATGGCTGCCTTTGAAACATTTGCAGTGGAAAAAGGAGCAAAAGTATATTTACAACACGCCAAGGGTGATTTTGACAAGCTACCCAAAGCACCAAACTATTTAAAGTAGAATAATGTTACAGATTAAAGATTTGCACGCGAGTGTTGAAGACAAAGAAATTCTTAGAGGTATTAACCTTGAAGTTAATCCAGGTGAAGTACATGCTATTATGGGGCCTAATGGTTCGGGTAAAAGTACTTTAGCTTCTGTTATTGCTGGTAAAGAAGAGTTTGAAGTAACTAAAGGTTCGGTTTCTCTTGATGGAGAAGATTTAGAAGATGTTGCACCAGAAGAAAGAGCACATAAGGGTGTTTTTCTTTCTTTTCAATATCCTGTAGAAATTCCTGGTGTTTCCGTAACCAATTTTATGAAAACAGCAATCAATGAATCTAGAAAAGGGAGAGGTCTAGAAGATATGCCAGCAAATGAGATGTTGAAATTAATACGTGAAAAATCAGAATTGCTGGAGATTGATCGTAAGTTTTTATCAAGATCATTAAATGAAGGCTTTTCAGGTGGTGAAAAAAAGCGAAATGAAATATTTCAAATGGCAATGCTAGAACCTAAGGTTGCTATTTTAGATGAAACTGATTCTGGGCTTGATATTGATGCGCTTAGAATTGTTGCTAATGGTGTGAATAAACTAAAAAGCAAGGATAATGCTGTTATTGTTATTACGCACTACCAAAGACTTTTAGATTATATCGTTCCTGATTTTGTACATGTACTTCACAATGGTAAAATTGTAAAGTCTGGGGGTAAAGAATTGGCGATGGAATTGGAAGAAAAAGGATACGACTGGATCAAACAAGAAGCTACAGTATAGCTTAAGAAGTTCGATTGTTAGCACCGGTAATTATGTCAAGTGAGAACCACGAACTGAAAATTTAAAATGATGGATTTAAAAGACAAATTAATTTCTTCTTTTATGGCATTTGAGAACAACGTGGATGTTGAACATCCTGTTCACGATGTGCGCACCGAAGCCATAAAGAATTTTGAAGCAAAAGGTTTTCCTACAAAGAAAGAAGAGGCTTGGAAGTATACTTCATTAAATAGCCTTCAAAAAATAGATTTTAGCATTTTTCCAAAGCAAGAGAATACGCTTGATTATAAAGAAGTTAAACGCTATTTTTTGCATGAGATTGACACTTATAAGATTGTTTTTATAGACGGAATTTATAGTTCCTTCCTATCAGAGACTACTCATGACGGTGTTGATATTTGTTTAATGAGTTCGGCTTTGACCAAACCGATGTATAAACAGATAATAGATGTTTATTTCAATAAAGTGGCTTCAAAAGATGAGTCTTTAACTACCTTAAACACAGCATTTAGTAAAGAAGGTGCTTACATCTATATTCCTAAGAATAAAATGCCTAAAAAGCCCGTAGAAATTATTCATTTTGCTACAGGGAATGAGGCTTCTTTGATGTTACAGCCGCGCAATTTGTTTATTGTTGAAGAAAATGCTGAGGTTCAAATTATAGAACGTCATCAAAGTTTAACGAGTAATGAAGTGCTAACCAATGCTGTTACTGAGATTTTTGCTGCCGAAAGTGCTATAGTTGATTATTACAAAATACAAAATGATACGTCTTCCGCTTCATTAATTGATAATACCTATATCAATCAAAAAGGGAAAAGCAATGTGAATGTGCATACTTTTTCTTTTGGAGGTAAACTAACACGTAATAACCTAAACTTCTATCAGAATGGGGAGTATATGGATTCTACCATGAAAGGGGTTACCATTCTTGGAGAAAAACAACATGTAGACCACCACACTTTAGTGCATCATATAGAACCTAATTGTGAGAGTCATCAAGATTATAAAGGCATTTATGGGGAGAATTCTACAGGAGTGTTTAATGGTAAAATAATCGTAGATAAAGTTGCTCAAAAAACCAATGCCTTTCAGCAAAACAATAATATTCTTATTAGTGATAAGGCTACAATTAACACTAAACCGCAGTTAGAAATTTTTGCTGACGATGTTAAATGTTCGCATGGCTGCACAATCGGTCAACTTGATGAAGATGCCATGTTCTATATGCAATCAAGAGGTATACCTAAGAAAGAAGCGAGAGCATTATTGATGTATGCCTTCTCAAATAATGTTTTAGATAGTGTTCGTATTCCAGAATTGAAGATTAGAATTAATAAGATTATTGCCAAAAAATTAGGAGTTAATTTAGGGTTTGATTTATAAGATGAAGACTAGACCAGAGCTTACAATTAAGAGATTATTTTTTCATTCTCTTTTGCTCTTTATTCTCTTTTCATCACTTGTGAGCGCCCAAGAAACTAGATTCGGCGTTAAGGCGGGACCAAGTTATTCTTCAATAGTTGGCGATTTAACTGACGGTCTCAAATTTAGATTTTCTGGTCATTTAGGAGTGTTTTTAGAGGTAGACTTATCTTATAAATTCAAATTCCAGCCAGAATTAGTGTATAGTTCACAAGGCTTTCAATTTAGTAGTGATTTGGCATCCATACAAACTGGCGCGCCAGTTGCTGGTGAAAATGATTTCAGGACCAATGTGCAATTAAATTACCTAACAATTCCTTTAATCGGTAAGTTCGCACTCAATGAAAACATCACAGTAGATTTTGGACCCCAATTCGGTTTCCTTTTGAATCAGGTTACTATCATTAAAAATTTAGATGAAATTGATGGCACTGATCTCGCCAGAAGAACATCTATTTCTGGAGATTTTCAATTGGACTATGGGGCTGCTGTTGGATTGGGAATACGATTAAACGACAACTTTTCTTTATCCCCAAGGGCTTATATCGGTTTAAGAAATCGTTTAAACGGTCTTGGAGGAAATGTGCAGAATTATAATGCGGCCATACAACTTTCTGTAGATTATCTATTTTAAAACAGATAGCACAATCTACTAAATACTAAATATCTTTGTAAATCAATTGAATTGCTATGTTCGATGTTACTAAAATAAGAGCTGATTTTCCCATTCTCAACAGACAGGTTAATGGTAAACCTTTAGTGTATTTAGATAATGCAGCCACATCACAAACCCCGACTCAGGTAACTGATGTTATCGTAGATTATTACCAACGTTTAAACGCCAACATTCATCGAGGGGTGCACACTTTATCTCAAGAAGCAACTGATGCTTACGAAGAAGCTCGGATAAAAATTCAAAAGCATTTCAATATTGCCAAATCACATGAAGTTATTTTAACCTCTGGAACCACGCATAGTATTAATTTGGTAGCTAATGGTTTCACAGCTCTATTAGAAAAAGGTGATGAATTATTGGTGTCAGCCATGGAACATCATTCTAATATTGTGCCTTGGCAAATGTTATGTGAAAGAACAGGAGCAATTTTGAAGGTGATTCCAATGAATCAGAATGGAGAATTGGTAATGGAAGATTTTCACAAGTTGATTTCTGCAAAAACAAAATTGGTATTTTGTAACCATGTCTCAAATGCTTTAGGTACCATAAATCCAATTGAAGAAATAATAGCGAAAGCCCATAGTGTTGGGGCAGCTGTTTTAGTAGATGGGGCTCAGGCTGCTCCGCATATTAAAGCAGACGTACAAGCTTTGAATGTTGATTTTTACACCATTTCGGCACATAAGGTTTGTGGACCAACTGGTGTAGGAATGTTGTATGGTAAAGAAGAATGGCTAAAAAAACTACCGCCCTATCAAGGCGGCGGTGAAATGATTGCTGAAGTTACTTTTGATAAAACCACCTATGCTGATTTACCGCATAAATTTGAAGCTGGAACACCAAATATTTGCGGAGGTATTGCTTTTGGTGCGGCACTAGATTATATGAATAGTATAGGATTTGAAAATATTGCTAGTTACGAGCATGAACTTTTAGAGTATGCTACTTCAGAGTTACTTAAAATAGAGGGGCTTAAAATTTATGGGACTGCTGAGCATAAAACTTCAGTAATTTCATTTAATATTGAACACATTCACCCTTATGATATCGGAACTATTCTTGATAAATTAGGAATTGCAGTACGAACAGGACATCATTGTGCCCAACCAATTATGGATTTTTATAAAATTCCAGGTACAGTTAGAGCTAGTTTCAGTTTCTATAATACTAAAGAAGAGATTGATGTTTTAGTTCAAGGTGCTGAGAGAGCTAAGAGTATGTTGCTGTAAATTCAATTTCTTAACATTTTAACTATGTGTTAACAATATTTTTAACATTTCCTTTGTCTTTTGTTAAATAATGGTAACTTCTACCCCGATAATAACCATTATAATTCTAAGTTTTATGAAAAAAGTAATTTTTACAATAGCCGTAATTGGTATTGTAGCCGTTTCTTGCGTGAAGGAACAATCCCCTGAAAATGATGATTTAAATTCTCAAGAAGTACAAGTTGACATGAGTGACTTCTATGTATATACAGACGAGATTGAAACTGGAGATCAGACTGCTAAAGGAAATAGTGGTCGCGAATGCCATAGTATGAAAGTTTTAAATGAAAAACTAAGAGCAAACCCAGGCCTCGAAAAGAAGATGTACGACATCGAATTTAATATTAGAAAGTTTATAGCTTCAAAAAAACCAGATGGAGTAGGAAACGGAAATGGCAATGGTAATGGTGGCGGAGGTGAGGAGCCAGAACCGCCAGTAGATGACAATCTTGGGACAATTACAATTCCTGTTATTGTTCATGTTTTATATAATAGCGCAGCAGAAAATATTAGCGATCAACAAATAAATTCTCAGATAGCTGTTTTAAATGCAGATTTTAATGCATCTAATAACGATATTAACCAAGTCCCTTCTTTATTCGCTCCAAATGTTGGTGATGTAGATATTCAATTTACTGTGGATAGAGTTATCAGAAAATCTACAACGAGAACTTCATTCGGAACTAATGATGCTATAAAATTTAATTCTCAAGGAGGGTCAGATGTAGTTACCCCAGATACGCATTTAAACATGTGGATAGGAGATATTGGAGGAGGAATTTTGGGTTATGCACAATTCCCTGGAGGTAGTACTGCTACAGATGGCGTAGTTGTTGGTACCGCATTTTTTGGCACCAGCGGTACGGCAACGGCACCTTTTGATGGTGGCAGAACAATGACACATGAGGTAGGACATTGGCTAAATTTAAGACATATATGGGGCGATGGTAGATGTAATAGAGATGACTTTGTTTCTGATACTCCTCGTTCAGATAGACCAAACTATGGTTGTCCTAGTTTTCCAACTACACATTGCAGAACTACAGATATGACAATGAACTATATGGATTATGTAAATGATGATTGCATGTATATGTTTACTAATGGACAAACTGAAAGAATGCGTGCATTATTTGCACCAGGTGGAGCTAGAGACACCTTTTAATCATTCACTCATATTTTAAGATAAGAAGAGGCATCTATTTTTGGATGCCTTTTTTGTAGTTTTATATACTATGAAAACATTATTGGCCGCTATTATATTGATATTAGGCATGAACAATTGTCAACAAAATAATGTTGAGCTGAATTATTTAGCTAAGTCACGTGGGCTTTATCTTGAAATTGAATTGCACTTGAACGTATTAATTACAACTAATCAAAGAGAAGGTGAAACCAAAAAGAGAGAATTATCAAAAATTGAACTAGAAGATTTAAGAAGGATATTAGAGTATACAAATTTTGATAATATACTCTCCACTCCAGGTATAAAAAGTCATTATGATGCCGCTGCTATTGCAAGTTTAAATTTGACTTTCAAAGGAAATGCTCATGAATTTGAGTTTGATCACGGTAACCCTCCTAAAAACCTTGAAGCATTAGTAAACAAAATCATAACACTTTCTGAAATAGTTGAGTAGACCGAGGATATACACTAATTTTGTAAATAAATTGCTTTAAATGAATATCGATACTATTCAAGAAGAAATTATTGATGAGTTCAGCATGTTTGACGATTGGATGCAGCGTTATGAATACATGATTGATTTAGGTAAAGCATTACCTTTAATTGAAGAGCAATATAAAACCGATGATAACATTATCAAAGGCTGCCAGAGTAAAGTTTGGGTACATGCAGAGTTAGAGGATAGCAAGCTTGTTTTTACGGCCGACAGTGATGCTATCATAACAAAAGGAATTATTGCTATTTTGATAAGGGTTTTTAGCAATCAAAAACCACAAGATATTATCGATGCTAACACTAATTTCATTGATGAAATTGGTTTAAAAGAACATTTATCGCCTACACGGGCTAACGGCTTGGTAAGTATGATTAAGCAACTAAAGCTATATGCTGTTGCTTACCAAACACAATTAAATTAAAAATGAGCGAAGAAACGAATATAGACACGGCAGCATTGGGGGATAAAATCGTAGGGGTTTTAAAAACAATTTATGACCCTGAGATTCCTGTTGATATTTATGAATTAGGTTTAATTTATGATGTTTTTGTCAATGAAGACAATGATGTTAAGATTTTAATGACTTTAACGTCGCCTAATTGTCCTGTTGCAGAATCATTACCTGTTGAGATTGAGGAAAAAGTGAAATCATTGGACGCTGTTAAAGATGCCGAAGTAGAAATTACATTTGACCCACCATGGACTCAAGAATTAATGAGTGAAGAGGCTAAGTTAGAATTAGGAATGCTATAATAATTTCTTAATGAACTTATGTGCGAAGAAATAATTAATAGAGTTGCAAAAAGTAACCTAGTTACTTTTAATCTTGAAGAATTTTATCCGGAGGGTCATAGGGCTATTTTGGATATTAAGGATTGGTTGTACGAAGAAATCATTCTAAAAGAAAGAGAATTTCGAGCATTTGTTGAAGCATATGATTGGTCGCAACATCAAAACCAATACGTGGCATTAACTTGTTCCAGTGATGCTATAATTCCTGGTTGGGCCTATATGTTGGTGACTTCAAAAATTAGCCCTTTCGCTAAAAAAGTGGTTATCGGTAATTTGGAGCAGCTTGAATCTGCAATTTTTCAATCTATTATTGAGTATATTGACGTTTCAGATTTTAAAGACAAACCTGTAATTATAAAAGGTTGTGCGAACAAACCTGTGCCTCAGAATGCCTATATTATGGCTACCAGTAAAATTCAAAAAGTTGCTAAAAGTGTTATGTATGGCGAGGCGTGTTCATCAGTACCTCTTTTTAAGAGAAAATGAGCTTTTCTTTTACAACTATGTGACAATTCTTACTTTTACGGTTCTAATACACTAAACATTATATACAAATGAAAAAAATATTATTTGCTTTTGCATTTCTGTTTGTTACAGCTACTATTACTGCACAAACTGAGGAGGAATTAAAGGCCACTTTGGCTACAAAGAAAGATTCTATAGCCGCTATACAAGGTAGAGCTGACGCCATACAAGCGCAAATTGATGGTTTGCCAGGTTGGCGAACTGGGGCTTTTGGTACCATAGGTGGGAGTTTGTCAAACTTCAGTAATTGGTATGCTCAAGGTGTACCGAATAACTCTTCTGGTAATATCGGAGTTACGGCAAATGTTTTTGCCAATTTACAACAAGAGAAGTTCTTTTGGAGAAACTCTTTAACGGCAAATTTTGCATGGGTAAAGCTTGATGATAAAGATATAGATACGGACGAGGAAGGGTTTACCGGTACAACAGACGTTTTTAATATTTCATCACTTTATGGTCGTAAACTGAGCGAAAAATGGGCGGTTTCAGGTCTTATGGAATATAGAACTACAGTTTTAAATAACTTCAATGACCCAGGATACCTTGATTTAGGTGTTGGTGCAACTTGGACTCCAGTTCAAAACTTGGTAGTGGTAATACATCCTTTGAATTACAATTTTGTATTCGCTGATAACGATGCAGTTTTTCAATCTTCTTTAGGTGCTAAAATTGTGGCAGACTATACAAGACAGATAGGTGCAGTAGGTTTTAAATCTAACTTATCAATGTTTCAGAGCTATGAAAGTGGTGATTTGAGTAACTGGCAATGGACAAATACCTTCACATATACCTTATGGAAAATGATTGGTGTTGGATTTGATTTTGGCTTACGAAACAACGCACAAGAAGCACTTAACTACGAGTTGACTACTTTGGGTAATACTGGAGCAACTTTTGACAATATAGATAATGACCTCCAAAGCTTTTGGAACATAGGTCTTAGTTATGCCTTTTAAGTGCAATCAGAAATAAAAATAAAAAGCCTCTGATATTTATCAGAGGCTTTTTTAGTTAGGTTATTTAGTTCAATTATTTTGGTAAACAATAGCCTTGGGGAGAACTATTGTTTTTACTGAGATAAATGTATGTTCTTTATAAAACAATTGAAATTCTTTGTTGAGTAAGTGTCAATAAATGTTGAGAATAGAAATGTTAATTTTTTTCTGTCAGAAAAATTAATATTCATCTAAATTTTCAGGATATAAGAAGTTATTATAGGGGAAACGAGTTACATGAATATCTCTAACTTCATTATAAACACGTTTTCTAAAATCGTCTAAGTTTTCTTTATTCAAAGCTGATATAAATAGCGCTCGGTCACCTACTTTGTTATACCAGGTTTGTTTCCACTCGTCTAATGAAAAATGAATTTTGGTTTTTTCAGTAATCAAATCATCTTCATCAATTTTTTCAGGCAGATATTGGTCAATTTTATTGAAAACCATAATGGTCTTTTTATCAGCGCTTTTTATTTCATCTAAGATTTTATTTACAGACGCAATATGTTCTTCAAACTGTGGGTGAGAAATATCTACAACATGTAATAATAAATCAGCTTCGCGCACTTCATCTAGCGTGCTTTTAAAACTTTCTACCAATTGTGTGGGTAATTTTCTGATAAATCCTACGGTATCACTTAAAAGAAAAGGTAGGTTACCCAATACCACTTTTCTCACAGTGGTATCTAGTGTTGCAAATAATTTATTTTCTGCAAAGACATCACTTTTACTTACTACATTCATTAATGTAGATTTACCAACATTAGTATACCCAATAAGTGCGACACGCACTAAGGAACCACGATTGCCACGCTGAGTTTCCATTTGGCGGTCAATCTTCTGAAGTTTCTTTTTTAATAATGAAATTCTGTCTCGAACAATTCGCCTATCTGTTTCAATTTCAGTTTCACCGGGTCCGCGCATACCAATACCCCCTTTTTGGCGCTCTAAGTGAGTCCATAAACCGGTTAATCTAGGCAATAGATACTGATATTGAGCGAGTTCTACTTGCGTTCGAGCATAACTTGTTTGGGCGCGTTGTGCGAAAATATCTAGAATTAAACTTGTACGATCAATTATTTTACAACGTAAAATCTTCTCAATATTTCTTTGTTGGGCCGGAGAAAGTTCATCATCGAATATTACAGATCCTATTTTATTTTCTGTCACATATTTTTCAACTTCTTCCATTTTTCCACTTCCAATAAGTGTTTTAGGATTAGGTATATCCATACGCTGAACAAAACGTTTATACACTTCGCCACCTGCAGTGTAAGTCAAGAATGCCAGTTCATCAAGATATTCAGTAACCTTTTCTTGGTTTTGATGAGAGTTGATAACACCTATCAACACTGATTTCTCATAATCAATAGTCTTTTTCTCGAGCATAAAAATCTTTAATATGCAAAGCTACATAATGTTTACAAGCCGTTTTTTGTATTTTTCACTAAGTTTAAACATTATGAGTCTTGTATGAAGAAATTATTGGGTTCAACTAAAGAGATTTCAAAGGAAGGTTTTAGGTATCGCGGTATGCAAGCAACACGTCTTGAAAACCTCACTGATGCTGTATTTGGTTTTTCTATTACACTCTTAGTAATTTCCTCACAAGTTCCAACTACATATATTGAACTTCAGGCCTCTATGTATAGCTTTATAGGCTTTATTTTTTGTACCATGCTTTTGTTAGGTCTGTGGAATAACCATAGTAATTTTTTCTTTTATTATGGTTTAAGTGATGGTAAAACAAAGGTGTTAAATGCCTTGTTTTTGTTTGTTTTACTATTTTACATATACCCTCTAAAATATCTTTTTTCTTATATCGGAACGGCTATTTATGCTACTTTAAAGCGAAATTTAGGTGATTCGTCTGAGGCACTTAGAACAGCAGTTAAGAATCTTAATGCTGCAGAATTAAATGTTGACCAATGGGAAGATTTAATGATTCGTTTTGGTTTAGGTTTAGTCTTTATTTATGGCATAATTATACTCATGCATTTAAATGCTTTGAAACAGTCTGAAGAGCTTCAATTGAATTTAAGAGAAAAGTATATCACTAATACTTTTATACATAACTATATTCAACTGATGCTCATATCTGTTGCATCTATTATGGTTGTGGTTATTTTTGGTGGTACGGCGGCAGGTTATTCAGGTATGGTTTATTTGTTGACGCCAATCATCATTCCATTATATAAAAAATATCGTGTTCGAAAAATGGTCGATTTGGACCAAGAATAAAAACTGCAGACGTTCTATTTAAAAAATTCTCTATGGATAACGAAAAGTTTTCGAATCGATTTACGCTGGCCTTTTATAACCTTGAAAATTATTTTGATACAACAAATGACGAACATGTTTTAGATGATGATTTTACGCCGAAGGGTTTCAAAAAATGGAATGACAAAAAGTTCTACAGAAAATCACATAAGCTAGCTAAAGCAATTGCGCATATAGGGCAAGGGGAGTCGAATCTGCCACCGGTGCTATTAGGTATTGCTGAGGTTGAAAATGACGGAGTTATCAAAAAACTGTTAGATACTGATGAACTTGAAGATATTAATTATGATTATGTTCATTTTGATTCTCCTGATGAACGAGGTATTGATACTGCATTAATATATCATCGTGATTATTTCAATGTTTTAGAAGCAGAGACTATACCATTAATTATAAATTCTCAAAATGGCAATCGAGATTTTACTAGAGATATTTTATATGTAAAAGGGGAATTGAATGGGGAAGAAATTCACGTTTTTGTGAATCATTGGCCTTCAAGAAGGGATGGTGCAGATCAAACTGCTTACAAGCGTATTGAAGCTGCAAAAACCATTTTAAAAAAAATTAGTTCAATTCAAAATGAACAAAATCATCTGAATCTCATAGTTATGGGCGATTTTAACGATGATCCCAGTTCAGAAAGTATAAAGACTTTAATGGCTTCAGGTTTGTTTATTAATCCCATGGAAAAACTACTATCACCTCATAGTGGTAGCGCAAATTATAAAGGCGAGTGGAGTCTTTTTGATCAAGTAATTCTGTCGCATAGTTTTCTAAATTTTGAACAAGGAACACACAGTTTTAAAAAGGCCAAAATTTTTGCTCCTGACTTTTTGAAAGAGTGGAAGGGTAAATATAAAGGCAACCCTTTTAGAACATATGCGGGTAAAAAATATATTGGCGGTTATAGCGATCATTTTCCTGTTTATATAGTTCTTAAATGGAATTCATAAAAGAAAGAAAAATACTACACAACATAAAATTGAGGTTTCACAACAACTGAACCAGCCTAGTCGTGTCATTCATCGAAATAAAGATGTTTTTTATCGATAATACTTGAATTTGAAAATATATTTGTAGTCCAAATCTTACCTATCTATAATCATGGTCTGCAAAAACCCTACTGTAAATAAAGGCTTTTTTTTACCCTTCTATTTTCTATTTTTAGTTTCTTCTATTTTAATTGGACAATCAGAAGAGCAGCGGGCGGTTATAATATCGTCTTACAACACTGCTAAATTTGAACAGTTGATTAATACCTTCAAAAAAGAGCACCAAACACAGAAACAGCGAATACTGGCTGTAGTCAAAACAAAACAAGTAAAAGCGTTTGAAAAGGCTTTGGATGGAACTATTGTCGCATTGAATTCTATTGGAATTGACGATACACCATTATTCTATACCACGTATTTAGATCCTACTAGCAAAGTTTCTAGAACGGATGCTCTCTATAAAGGCGGAAGCTTAGAATCAGATATTACAGGTTTGGGTATGCAAATAGGTGTCTGGGATGCTGGAATTGCTTTAACATCCCATCAAGAATTTGACAGTAGAGTACGCAATGCCGATGGTAGCAGTCTTACTGATAGACATAGTACTATGGTCACAGGGGCAATGGTTTCTTCTGGTATAAAGGAAAAAGCAAAAGGGGTGGCTTTTGAAGCAAAAGCGCTTACTCATGATTGGACACGAGATAAAATTGAAGTTGCTGAAGCAGCTGCTAACGGTATGCTTATATCAAATCATTCATATGGTATAAAAACTGACCGTGTCCCTGATTGGTATTTTGGCAGTTATATCAGAGTTTCACAAGATTGGGATAAAATAATGTATAATGCCCCTTACTATTTGATGATTTCCGCAGCGGGTAATTCTCAAAATAGCCGAGATAATGAACTTCCAAATTCCGGTAATGCACAAGATGGATTTGATTTATTATTAGGATTTACTACTTCAAAAAATGGCTTAGTTATAGCCGGCGCAGATACAAAATTAGCTAACAATGGTGATTTAAAAGATGCAACAGTATCAGGCTATAGTAGTTTTGGACCTATAGACGATGGTCGTATAAAACCAGATATAGCAGGTGATGGCACATTAATTTACTCGACCAGCTCTAACAACAATACTAGTTATAGCAGTGCAATGGGTACTTCTATGGCGGCCCCAGGAGTTTCGGCTTCTTTATTATTATTACAGCAATATCATGAAGAACTATTTAGTTCCTTCATGAAAGCAGCCACATTAAAAGGCTTGGCGTTGCATAGTGCAGATGATGTTCAAGCACCTGGGCCAGATTATAGAATGGGATGGGGTGTACTTAATACCGCACGCGCTGGAGAGATCCTAAAGAAAAAACAATACGCCACAATTGTTGAAGAAAATACTTTACAATCAGGCGAAACCTATTCGGTAATAGTTAATGCTAATGGTGAAGAACCTTTGATAGCTTCTATTTCATGGACAGATATTGAAGGTTCTTATATTAACAGAGGCGATTTAAATTCAGTCACCCCTGCACTTGTTAATGATTTAGATATTAGTATTTCTAAAGACGGAAGCACATTTATGCCCTGGAAATTGAACGCTTTAAACGCTAGTGCGCCAGCTACTAAAGGTGATAATAGGGTTGATCCTTTTGAACGTATAGATATAGATAACGCATCAGGTGAATATGTTATTACTATTTCTCATAAAGGAGATTTACAAAACGGAGCACAAGATTTTTCTTTAATTATATCAGGAGTTTCACTGAGTGAATGTCAAATGAATCAAGCGCCACAACCTCCACAAATTAAAAGCGCAGATGAAAATTCTTGCACCATAACATGGGAAACAAATCAAGACACTTTGTATGAAGTTCAGATTAAAGACATCTACGATGATAATTGGAAGACTGTAAACACTTGGGAAGGTGAAATGATATTTTCCGATTTAGAATTGGGAATTAATTATACCGCCCGAATAAGAGCAGTTTGTTCACAAAACCTTGCCTCCGATTTTTCTGAGGAATTACTGTTTGAATTTTCTGGCACAGAGACGGAGGAATTGCTTTATGAAACATTAAGTACTAATGAACTAGCGCTAAAAGTATATCCGAATCCTACTGTAAATGAGCTTCATTTAGCTTCAGAATTTTCAAAAGACGCTTATTATACCATAACAACTACAGCAGGTCAAACAATTAAAGGTGGTAATGCCAATGAAAAGATAAAAGTTACTGATTTATCATCAGGCTTATATATCATTTCTTTACAAGATTATAGTGGAATGGCGAGTACTATGTTTTTCAAGGACTAAATAGACTGAACAATAAAAATAGCATTATGGTTCAAATCAAAAAAACCAAATTCATGCGTACCCCAAGCCGTATTCATTCGAAGTTTATCTTTAGAAACAGTTCTTCTTTCGACGAATTCATCAAAAACTGGTTTAATATCTCCTACAAATAATTTGATTACAGAACCACCCAATAATGGGTCTTCAGGTGTTTCTGCATGCCATTGTAAATGAATATGCATATGCGCTCTTTGTAGTCCAGAATACATATTGTCTCCAAAAATAGGATTAAAACCGGTATGTTTTTGATGCCACTCAATATCACGCATAATATTTTGAGAAGGGAGTACTGGAGTGATTTCTAAAAAATTTGATTCAAGATTCATATCTTCTTAATCTGGTTTTCATTTAATAAATCATCCCCTCTAAGTCTCAGTAATACCTGTGCCGTAGTAACCACGTCTAATTCGCAATAAACAACAATCCTATCCAAATCATTTTCCTCATAAAAAACATCTCTGACCATACTGCCATCCATATCATCCTTTGGAGAAGGTATACCGAGCACGTTTGCCATGAGTTTAAGAGAAGTGTAGTGCTTATAATCACCAAACTTCCACAGTTCCATGGTATCTAAATGAGGAATTTCCCAAGGTTTTTTACCAAACAAATCAAGTTTATAAGGCAGTTTTATGTTATTAATGAGCATCCTACGGGCTATGTAAGGAAAATCAAATTCTTTACCATTATGACCGCAGAGCAGGTGTTTGGCTTGGTTAAAATGTTCTTGTAATAAGTTTTTAAAGTCTTTTAATAGTTTAGGTTCGTCGCCGTAAAAAGAAGTAACTCTAAAGTTTCTTTGTGTTCCTTTTTCAGTAAAATAGCCTACTGAAATACAAATAATTTTACCAAATTCTGCCCAAATACCAGCGCGATCGTAATATTCTTCGGGGCTAAACTCTTCCTTACGTTGGTATTTAGATTTTTGTTCCCAAAGGATACGTTTTTCTTCTGATAGTTCTGAAAAGACTTTATTTTCAGGAACGGTTTCAATATCTAAAAACAGAATATTCGCTAAATCAAGTTTATAAAGCATGAAGTAAAATACTAAAATGCATTGAACTAAAGTACTTTACCTAAATTAAATTGTATCTTGAAAACGTATTGCTACGCTATGAATTGGAAAAATATCTTTGGGGTCACGCTGACCCTTTTAATCGTTGGTTGTTCTAATGATGACAATATTATTGAAGAACCTGATGAAATACTTGCCGCTAGTTTCGAAGTTATAGGTGAAGATACGGAAGCGGTATTTCAATACACATTTGATGCTACTACGAACACGACTGAGTTATTGAATTTGACCTCAGAGATTGGAGTTCCAACAGACTATTTAACTTTAAGACAAACCGATGATTTTCTTTCCTTTTACTCATTTAGACAAGGAGCGTTTTCTTTGGTTATAAAGAATATAAGCACGGGCGCAACAGCTAGTTTTGTTGATTTTTATGCCAACGGACCAGGTCGTTCGGTAGTGTGGGGTACTAACACCTTAACTAATGTCTTTTTTGGATATTTTGCTCCTGGCGACTCTCGAGAAATTGGCCTACAAGACGTAGAAATTCAAAACCAAACAAGTCTAGACGTTAGTATTGATATAGATATTGATCTTTTGTTTCAACCTCTTTTATTTAATGATAAGGTGTACATCACATTTTTAGATAATCAAGGAGAATATAAGCTTAGCGTTTATGATACCTTAACTAAGAGCCTTGGAAATATTATAAATTTCGGGGACACTCCTATCAGTATTTTCATAGATGATTTAGGTAATCTAGTTGTAATTAAAAACGGTATAGATGCATCTTTAGAACTTTATGATACAAATGATTTATCTTTTATTAGTTCTAGTAATCTTGGCTTCAATAGTGGTTTTGCATCTGGGCCAGTTTCAGGCACTGTGCTTTCTGAAAATAAGTTATACTATGCACGACCTTACATACAACCGGCTCGTTTTGCTTCAGGCCCAGCTATATTTGATATAGAAACACAAGAAAGTTTTATTCCTGATTTTATCACTATCGCTGACGAAATAGAGGCAGAAATTGGGTCGAATATAACAATCACTACACAAACTTACAGCAGTTCAAGAAATATGTTTTTTATTGGGTATGCAATTTTGACAACACCTAATCAGGGAGGCATTTTACAAATTTCGCCAGGGGGAGAATTAATTGATAACACCGCTTTACCCTTTTTCCCCTCTTATATCGTAGCAGACTAGAACAGACTTTGCTGTTTAACTGGGCTTTCATGTTCAAGTAACCATTTTTTGCGATGTAATCCTCCAGCATACCCTGTTAAATCACCATTACTGCCAATAACCCTGTGGCATGGCACTATAATCCATAGCGGATTTTTACCATTTGCTGAAGCGACAGCTCTAATGGCTTTTACATCTCCTAATGTTTTCGATAATTCTAAATAGGATGTTGTTTTTCCATAAGGAATTTCTAAAAGTCCTTGCCAAACTCTTTTTTGGAAGTCAGTGCCCTGCGGATTTATTTTCAAATCAAAGGTTTTGCGTTTCCCTTCAAAATATTCTTGAAATTGATAAACTGCGTCTTCTAAGACTTCTGGAATAGTATCTAAAAAAGTCATTTCATCAAAAACTTTTACAGAAACCAAGCCATTTACATCACCTTTAAATTCTGCATAACCAATAGGCGTTTTTAAATAAGCAGTTTCCATTATTCTACTTCATTAGAACCTTCAATTAACCCCAATCGTTTTGCACGGGCTTCCCAATTTTTTCTAGCCAAAACCTGCAAATCTTCAACATTGTCAGATTCATCCATAATTTCAAGACCAAGGAGCGTTTCAATTACATCTTCCATGGTAACTAGGCCACTAACTGATCCATATTCATCTACTACAAGAGTAACGTGCTCATTTTTTTCGACAAATTTTTCTAATAGTTCAGGAATGGGTTTAATACGGTTTGTAACTAAAATTTCACGTCGAATCGTACCAAGAGTTTCTCCTCCTTTTTTATTTATAATTGCTTCAAGCAGTTCATCTTTTAAGAAGAACCCCGTAATATTATCAGCACGTTCTTTAAAAACTGGAATTCTTGAAAATCGTAAAGGCCTATTAGCTTCAAAAAAATCTTGAATGGTCATATCTTCTGACGCAATTTTCATTACGGTTCTTGGAGTCATGACATCTTTGGCCTGAATTTCATTAAAGGTCAATAAGTTTCTAATTACAGTGGATTCAGATTCTTGAAATACACCTTCTTCCTCTGCAATATCAGTCATGGCTGTAAAATCTTCTTTGCTAAAAACACTACCATGGTGTCCCTTGCCACCAACTAACTTGGTAAATAGTTGAAGTATCCATAGCAAACCAGTCCATTTCATAAAAAAGACCATTGCCTTTAGTGCTTTAGCAGTAAAATTTGCTAGTTGCTTCCAGTAGGTGGCACCAATAGTTTTTGGTATAATCTCAGAGGCGACCAAAATTAAAATAGTCATGATTGTTGAAACTGCGCCAACCATTAAATCTTCAGTAAATTCTATTCCCAAAACAGAACGTGTTGTAGTTCCATATAACTCAGCATATGCAACCTTAGCTTGTACACCTACCAAAATTGCACCCACTGTATGAGCGATAGTATTTAAAGTTAAAATTGCAATTAATGGCTTGTCGACATCTTTTTTTAAGTTTTCTAGTTCTTCAGCATAAGCCTTGCCTTCGGTCTTTTTAACATTGAGGAAAGTTGGAGAAATACTTAAAAGTACCGCCTCAAGAATGGAGCACAAAAATGAAAAGAAAATAGAAATAACAGCGTAAAATATTAGGAGTCCCATAGGTTGTTTCTAGTATATACTAAGGTAATCAATAGCAACAAATCTAAAGAAAGATTTATTGAGCCTTTATGAGTTCATCATAAAAAATATCATGAAGCCGTGTTCTGATGTTTAACTCATATAGTTTTCTATGACTTCTATCAGGATAAACCCTATTAGAAAGAAAAATAAATACCAATTGGTTTTTAGGATCTGCCCAAACAAAAGTGCCAGTGAAACCTGCATGGCCAAAGCTTGATGGGGCTGCCTTTGGTGAAGGGTAGGCATTTTCAAGAGTTAAAGTATCATTCCCAATTAAAGGTTTGTCAAAGCCAAGACCACGTCTATTGTTATTCCTTTGAAATTGTATTCTAGTAAACTCTTTTACTACTGCTTCAGATAGAATTTGTTGTCCGTTATATTTGCCCATATTTTGGTATAAAGCCATCATTTTATAAAGATCATCTGCTGTGCCAATAAGCCCAGCATTTCCGGAAACACCACCTAAAAGAGCTGCATTTTCATCATGTACATAACCTTTTACTACTGATTTACGCCAAAACGTATCTAATTCTGTTGGCACAATAGTGTTGGAATATTGTTTGTCATTTGGATTAAAACCAAGAGTTCTGCTTTTTACAGCGTCATAAATGTTTTCTTTAAGATAAGATTGATATGTTTTGCCGGATAAATTTTCAATAACCTTCGGAAAGAGCAGAAAGCTTAATCCAGAATATCTATACTCTTTATTTGACGATACTTTTGATCGATTTATAATACGAAAAACCTTGTTTTGAAATCCATTTTTTACAAATTGATTTGAATAGGCTTGTTTTTTGTAATTCTTGCTCTGAGAATCCTTTATAAATCTATCTTTTGGAATTCCGTTTTTAGTTGCTCGGTTTAAAAACACAATATAAGGCACCAAACCTGCCTGATGAGCTAAAATCTCTCTTAGCGTTATCTGTTTTTTGTCTTTGTATTTGCGCCAAGGTTGCCAATAATCACTAAAGGAGACGTCTAAATCAATTTTACCTTCATCAACAAGTTTCATTAAAGCAGGTAAAGGGCCTAATATTTTGGTGACTGAAGCTAAATCATACAAGTCATTTAAACCAACTGATTGAACGCTATCATAAGTGTGATAGCCATAAGTTTTATGAAATACAATCGCGTCTTCATGTGCAACTAGAATTTGTGCTCCAGGGAAAGCTTGTTGCTGAATTGCATCTTCTAGTAATGCATCAATTTTACTTAAACCAGTGTCACTAATTGCTGATTTCTGAGCATTAGAAGTGCAAATAAAACCGATAAGTATAAATAATAGTATTCGTAGTTTTAATAGCAATGTTATTCACTTTGAGTTAAATATAATGATATTTTTAACTCATAATTTGAACAGCATCTTTAGCAAAATAACTAGCAATAATATTAGCTCCGGCTCTTTTTATACTAATTAATTGTTCCATCATGACAGAGTCATGGTCTAACCACCCTTTATCGGCAGCAGCCTTTAACATTGCGTATTCTCCGGAAACTTGATACACAGCTATTGGAACATCAACTTCATTTCGTATTTCACGAACGATATCTAAATATGCTAAACCTGGCTTAACCATTACGATATCAGCTCCTTCATCTATGTCCATTTGAGTTTCTCTAATTGCTTCAAATCGGTTCGCAGCATCCATTTGATAGCTCGTTTTATCTTTAGGAACGTTTTTGATATCAACTGGTGCAGAATCCAAAGCATCTCTAAAAGGACCGTAAAAAGAACTAGCGTATTTTGCAGAATAGCTCATGATACCTGTATTATGAAAACCTTCGTCTTCAAGGGCTTCACGAATGGTAAGTATTCTACCATCCATCATATCACTTGGAGCTACAAAATCTGCACCTGCACCTGCATGACTCACGCTCATTTCAGCTAAAACTTCACTTGTTTCATCATTAAGTATTTGCCCATCAGTAACGATACCATCATGGCCATAAGAGGAAAATGGGTCCAAAGCTACGTCAGTCATAACGAGCATATCAGGACAACTATTTTTGATGGTCTTTATAGCGCGTTGCATAAGTCCGTCTGGATTTAGCGCTTCCGTTCCTTTATTATCTTTTAAATTATCGTTGACCTTTACAAAAAGAAGTACTGCACATAGCCCCATATTCCAGAGTTCTAAGACTTCTTTTTCTAGTTTGTCAAGGCTCATTCGATAGTAATTGGGCATTGATGAAATTTCTTCTTTAACTCCTTTACCTTCAACGACAAAAAGAGGAACTAAAAAATCACTGGGGGTGATAATAGTTTCTCTTACTAAATGCCGTATGGCCGAAGAGGCTCTTAATCTTCTATTTCTTATAAGTGGATACATATTTTAATTTTCTAATTAAATATTAATTTCACCAACCAAGTATAGCACAGCTTGCCCAGAAATTTTAACGCGTTCTCCTAAATATTCACATTGTAAATCACCACTTCGTTTGGATAACTGTTTTGCAGCTAACTGAGTTTTCCCTAAAACTTTTGACCAATAGGGTAACATGGTAGTATGAGCCGACCCCGTAACAGGATCTTCAGGAATTCCACATTTTGGAGCAAAAAAACGTGAAACAAAATCAACGTTCTTGCCTGGAGCTGAAACGATTACTCCACGACAATCAAGCAGGTCTAATAAATGAAAATTTGGTTGAATAGCTTCGATTTCTTCTTGAGAATTATAAATTAACAAGTAATCTGTTTTGCCTTTTAAGGTTCTAAGAGGAGTTAAACCAATAGCTTTGTCAATAGCTGTATTTCCTTGTAAAGCAACTAGTTGGTCTGTTGGAAAATCCATGGTCATCCACCCGTTATCTTTTTTTGTAACTAGAAGTTCTCCACTTCTTGAAGAAAAAAACCGAATGGTTTTTTCCGTATATCCATAGTGATTGAAAATAACAAAGGCAGAGGCTAAAGTCGCATGACCACATAAATCAACCTCAATTTCTGGAGTAAACCAGCGCAGTTCAAAAGTGCTATTTTTTTGAACTAAAAATGCGGTCTCTGCAAGGTTATTTTCTTGCGCAATTTGTTGCATAATTTCAGTTGGCAACCATCCATCTAAAATACATACAGCGGCAGGATTACCGCCAAAAACTTTGGCAGTAAACGCATCGACCTGGTAAATTTTAAGTTTCATAATTTATTTACACCCATTCTTTGGGATTTTTTAGAACCTGGATTAATTTTTCCTCTTCACTGCCCGTTTCTGGATGATGATCGTACTTCCATTGCACATGAGGCGGTAAACTCATTAAAATACTTTCAATTCGACCATTGGTGCGCAAACCAAACAATGTTCCCTTGTCATGAACTAAGTTGAATTCAACATAGCGGCCTCGACGAACTTCTTGCCAATCACGATTCTCATTAGTAAAATTAAGGTCTTTACGTTTTGTAACAATTGGTACATAGCATTCTAAAAAACTATTACCAACATCGGTTACAAAGTTATACCAATCTTGCATGCTCATTTCTGAGGTGCTTTTGCAATAATCAAAAAAGAGTCCGCCTATTCCTCTAGCTTCATAGCGGTGGGCATTCCAAAAATATTCATCACATCTTTTCTTGTAAGTGCTATAAAAACCGGGGTCATGCTTATCACAGGCTTCCTTACAAATCGAATGAAAATGAGCTGCATCTTCATGAAATAGGTAATATGGAGTTAAATCTTGGCCACCTCCAAACCATTGGTCTACTATAGCTCCCTTTTTATCATACATTTCAAAATAGCGCCAATTAGCATGTACGGTGGGCACAAAGGGATTTTTAGGGTGAAGAACTAAACTTAGTCCGCAAGCAAAAAAATCAGCATCAGTTACTCCAAAATAGTTTTGCATACTTTTAGGTAATGCTCCATGAACAGCTGATATATTAACACCTCCTTTTTCAAAAACAGCACCATTTTCTATAACTCTTGTTCTGCCTCCTCCGCCTTCTGGACGTTCCCATATATCTTCAACAAAAGTTGCTGATCCATCTACTTCTTCAAGTTTTGAAGTAATGCTTTCTTGCAGATTTTGAATGTATTGATAAAATTCATCTTTCATCTTTATTCCGTAATATGAACTAAATTAAACTTGTTTTTAAGGATATCAGCCTCGACTTCAATTTTTTTAGAAGAATTAGTTAATTGGAGAAGTTGCTGTAGAACTTCTTCTTCCGTTTTTGTTTGATTTTGAATAAAAATAGCCCTGCCAATTTCATTATTGTGAAAGTCCATTAAACGCGCTAGCTCTCTATTTTTAAAGGTATTCTCGTGCCAATCTGTAATAGATTTGGTCCATTTCAGAATTCTTGAATTAATTTTAGACCATTTGGTACAATATTTTGCGATTAAATAATTCCAAAATGCATGGCGAAATGCATTTGCTGGGCTATTTTGGTAATGAGCTCTTCCAAAATGGTTAGTTGAAACCTTTAAACACATTCTAGTTGCCTTATATGTGGGATACAGGAATAAAGGATTTTGAATACTTATTTTAAAAAGCGACCAAAAGGAACTGATATCAATTCGTTTAAAAGTTGCAATCACATTCATGGAACTTTGTTATAAAGTTCATACAATTCCATATCTACGGATTCTCCATCAAATTTTTGATGAGATTTTGAAAGCGTCTTTTGAAAAGTAAAGCCATTTTTTTCTGCGACTCTCAAACTTCCTAGGTTGGTCTTATGTGCAATAATTTGAAGTGTCTCAAGTCCTAGGTGATTGAATGACCAATCCACAATTTCAGAAACTAATTTAGAAGTAATACCTCTACCTTCATATTGATAACTAATACAATAAGCAAGTTCTGCTTGATTTGGCGCCTTGAACAGTTCCTTTACATAGAGCAATCCAATAATAGTCCGATTGGTATTTTCTTTTATTGTGAATAGATACTCTTCTCTATTGCCAAACTGTTTTACTTTGGTCTTGACAAAAATTTCTGCAAGAGTTGGTGTTAAATTCGCTTTTAATGTTTGTGGAAAGAAGGGTTTTAATCTTTCTGAATTTGAAACAACAAAATCACAGATTCGCCAGGCGTCTTTAATATGAACGGGAGCAATACTGTAGTTTTCAAAATCAATTTGCATAATAGGTTGTTATGGAGCTTTATATTCTTTTACAGCTTCAATAAAAGCACCAGCATTTTCAATAGGAATATTTGGAAGAATACCGTGCCCTAGGTTAACAATATATTGGTCTTTGCCAAATTCATTAATCATTTGATGGACCATTCTTTTTATTTCATCAGGAGGTGAAAGCAATCTAGAAGGGTCAAAATTACCTTGTAAAGTAATCTTTCCTCCACTTAAATATCGCGCATTACGAGCTGAGCATGTCCAATCTACCCCTAGAGCGGAAGCTCCGGATTTTGCCATTTCATTTAATGCAAACCAGCAACCTTTGCCAAAAACAATTACAGGTGCTTCATCTTTTAAGGCATCGATAATCTGCTGAATATATTGGAAAGAAAATTCTTGATAATCAGTGGGTGATAACATTCCTCCCCACGAATCAAAAACTTGAACTGCGTTTACTCCGGCTTTTACTTTTTCTTTTAAATAAGCAATAGTAGTATCCGTAATTTTTTGCAATAATTCATGAGCTGCTTTTGGCTGAGTAAAACAAAATCCTTTTGCCAAATCAAAGTTTTTACTGCCTTGTCCTTGAACACAATAACATAAAATTGTCCAAGGTGATCCCGCAAAACCAATTAATGGAATTTCATCATTCAATTTCTCTTTGGTCATTGTAATGGCATCCATCACATAGCCGAGTGTGTCTTGAATATCGGGAACAATTACTCTTTCTAAATCTTTTGCAGTTCGTATAGGTTGAGGTAGATAAGGTCCAAAATTAGGTTTCATTTCTACATCAATATTCATCGCTTGGGGAATAACCAAAATATCGCTAAATAGAATGGCGGCATCCATGCCATATCGGCGAATCGGTTGTACAGTAATTTCAGATGCTAATTCAGGAGTTTGACACCTCGTAAAGAAATCATATTTTGCTTTAATTTCCATAAACTCTGGAAGATAACGTCCGGCTTGGCGCATCATCCAAACAGGGGGTCTTTCAACAGTTTCTCCTTTTAAAGCTTTTAAAAATAAATCGTTTTTAATCATGAGTTATAATGTTTTACCGCCTGCACTATTACGTTTTCTATCGTGGGTTTATTGGCTTTAATTAACCGATTGGTATATTTTTTTGCCTCATTCATTGTTGTTGATCCAATGCAAAAGGCAGTACTATCTGATAGACTGTTGTCTTGAATGAAACTCTCAACTCCACTCGGACTAAAAAACAGAATTCCTTCAAATGTATTTTTAAATTTTTTAGGTTTTAAAATAGTTCTATAGACCTCAATCTCCTTATAGTCAATTTTATTTTTGATTAATTGTTCGGGCAAAGTTGTTCTTCTCAAATTCCCACTTAGAAATAAAAATGAGTAGAACTTATAATTGGTTATGATTATTTGTGATAAGTTCTCCGCATTTTCGCAAGTCGCCAGAACCTCAAAGTTATTTTTTTGTAGTAAAAGCTTTGTTTTTTCGCCTACACAAACAGCTTTTAATATTTGAGATTTTTCGGCCTTGTTGACTTTTGATTTTTGCTCTTCTAAATAACTATGAACTGCATTTTTACTGGTAAAAATATAGCAATCAACATCAGAATTTATTTCAAAAGGCAGGTATTCAATATTAATAGCATCATACTCGACAATATTGAGCTTGCCATTGAGTGCCAACTCACGTTGAGATCCTGATAATCTTTTAGTGGACAGAATTGTTGAGTTCATTTTTTATCTCATCCATTAATTGTTTTCCGCCGCTTTCCAAAATTTCATAAGCACAGCTTTTTCCAAAACCTTCAATTTTAGTCAGAGGACGCTCTTTTATCGTTTCGACAAAAGCACTCCCATCAAGGGCGTGCAGACATCCTTTAAAATAAACCTTTTGGTTTTTTATTTCAGCCAAAGCTCCAATTGGCGCTGTACAACCACCTTCTAAGGTCTTTAAAAACTCACGCTCTATCTGAGTGGTTATAGCACTATGATCATCATTCAATTCAGATGCAGCTTGAATAACCTGTTCATTATCTTTTAGGCCAGCAACCAACATAGCGCCTTGGGCAGGTGCTGGTATCATCCAATCTAATTGAACGGCATCTTTAGGTAAAAGTTTAATGCGTTCCAATCCGGCTTGGGCAAAAATTGCACCATTCCAATCATTTTCTATTAGTTTGATTAATCTAGAATTGACATTGCCTCTTAAATCGACCACCTTATGCTTAGGGTATTTTGCTAACCACTGCGCTTTCCGTCTTAAACTTCCAGTAGCTAGTATACCCTCTCTTTCTAAAAAGTCAGTCCCTTTATGTACTAAAACATCATGAGTTTCAGCTCTTTCTAAAACTGCTGCCTGAACAACACCTTTAGGTAAAACGGTCGGCACGTCTTTCATGGAATGCACAGCGATGTCAATATCACCTTTAAGCAAAGCCACATCAAGTGTTTTGGTAAATATTCCGGTGATACCTAATTCGTATAAGGGTTTGTCTAAAACTAGGTCTCCAGTAGCTTTAACAGGAATTAAAGTCGTGTTATGACCTAGTGCTTCAAGTTTGTTTTGAACGGTATTAGCTTGCCATAACGCCAATTCGCTATCTCGGGTACCAATGCGAATTACATTCTTCATTTACTATTAAGTTCTAATTGAAATACTTCTTGAATAAGTGCGAGACTATCATCTGTATCGGCATCTGATTTACGAAGATGATTGGCCACTTGTTTGGTTATTTTTTGAATAATCCGCTCTGATACCAGCTCCGCTTGTTCTTGATTAAAATCTTGCAGTTTTTTCGAGTGAAAATCAAGCTCTTCTTCTTTCATGGTCATCAATTTTGCTTTTAAGGCATTGATGACGGGAGCAAATTTTCTACTTTCTAACCATTTGATAAAGTCCAGTTTTACTTCCTCAATAATGTCATAAGCTTTCGGAATGTATTCCTTTCTTTTATTTAAATTTTCGTCTGTTATTTGAGAGAGTTGATCTAGGTGAACTAAGGTTACGTTATCCAATTCCAAAACGTTATCAGCTACATTCTTTGGTACCGACAAGTCTAAAATTAACAATGGTTTTTTTGTATGTAAAAGCGATTTTGAAATAGTTGGAAGTTGCGCGCCAGTAGCAACTACTAAAATATCAGTTTTTCTAATTTCCGTTTGTAAATCGCCATAATCTTTGACCAATAATTGAAATTTACCAGCGATGGCTTCGGCTTTTTCTTTTGTTCTATTGATTAAAGTGATGTGTTTGTTATTGGTATGCTTGATTAGATTTTCACAGGTATTACGACCGATCTTACCTGTACCAAACAGTAAAATATTCTTGGAAGATATATCAGAGATATTATGAAGAATGTATTTAACTGATGCAAAAGCTACGGATGTGGCACCCGTTGAAAGTTCCGTTTCATTTTTGATTCTTTTGCTGGCTTGTATTACAGAATTGCATAACCGTTCTAAGAACGGATTAGACATACCATGTTTTTTAGATCGGGAAAAACTCTGTTTGATTTGACTTATAATTTCAAAATCACCTAAGATCTGACTATCCAAGCCAGTGCCCACCTTGAAAAGATGATTAATAGCATCATGATTTTTATAAACGTAAGCTACTTCTTGAAACTCTTCGATGGAACCTTGTGTATGATCACATAACAACTTAATCAGTTGAAAGGGTTGTTGTGCAAATCCGAAAAGTTCAGTACGATTACAGGTAGAAATGGTCAATAAACCTTCAACGCCCTGCTTTTGGGCATCAAGGATAATGGAATCTATTTTTGGCACATCCAAACTAAATTTTCCTCTAACTTCTGCCTCGGCTTTTTTATAACTCAAACCAACTGCAAAAAAGGATGGATGTTTCGAAATATGGTAGTTCTTCATTAAACTCTAACCTGGCTGCAAAATTAATGGTGTCACAAAACAAAAAATAACGCTAGCGGAACAATTAATAACATCAAATATCAAGTTAAAGTGTAATTTTGCAGAAATCTCTCAAAAACACTAGCTTTATTGAAGTTGTGCTACATATTAACACTGTTTAGAGTGATTCTAAATAACATAATTCAAGCTTAAATAAAATTACAAATGATAGAAAATGTCGCTATAGGTTCATATGACGAGATATTAGTTGATGAAGGCTTCTATGTGCTTAAAATTCAAAACGATACGGATGACCGTAAAACTGTTGTTCGAGATATTGATAGTACTTATATTCAGTTTCATTTTGCTTTAAAAGGAAAGATTAAGTTTTTATTTAATGAAGGGGGTTATGCCCTTGAAGTATCCGAAGAGAATTCACTATTGTTGTATAACACACAGAAAAACCTACCTATGAATGTGGTATTGGAATCAAATTCATGGATGCTTTCCATTGTGATGACAATTAGAAAATTTCATTCACTTTTTTCTAGTGAAGCTTCATATATTCCTTTTTTAAGTGATGTTTCGGGTGAGAAAAAGTATTATTCTCAAGAAGTTTTAACCCCAGCAATGGCTGTAGTCTTGAGCCAGTTAATGAGTTATAACCTGCACCCATCAATAAAGAACCTTTATGTGAAAGGCAAGGTATATGAATTGATATCTCTATATTTTAATAAAACCGAAGATGCTGATTTAGAACAATGCCCTTTTTTAGCTGATGAGGATAATGTTCGTAAAATTAGACAAGCAAAAGATATTATCATTGCAAGAATGACAGAACCACCAACTTTAGCCGAGTTATCTAATGAAATTGGTCTAAGCCTTAAAAAGTTAAAAGAAGGATTTAAACAAATTTATGGTGATTCAGTCTTTGGTTTCCTTTTTGATTACAAAATGGAATACGCTCGTAAGATGCTAGAAACCGGTAAGCATAATGTCAATGAAGTTGGTCTTAAAGTCGGTTATAGCACTGCCAGTCACTTTATAGCATCTTTTAAAAAGAAATATGGTACGACCCCAAAAAAATATTTAACTTCATCAACCTAAACCATCATCAATGAAATTCATCAAATCAATCTTCATCATCTTTTTTAGTATTTCTTTAATTTGTTCAGCACAAGAAACACCAAATACTACTCCAAAAAAACGTCCAGATTTTGTGTTAGTTTTTACTAAGACTGAGGGTTATCGGCATGAAAGTATTTCAACAGGTGTAAAGGCTTTACGCGAGCTTGGTCGAAAGAATAATTTCATTGTAATAAGAACTGAGAGTTCTGAAGATTTTACGGAACGCAACTTAAAGAATTATCAGTTGGTGGTTTTCTTGAGTACAACAGGTGACGTGTTGGATACTGAGGAAGAAAAGGCATTTGAAAATTATATAAATGGAGGAGGTAGTTTTTTAGGAATTCATGCTGCAGCAGATACTGAATATGATTGGAACTGGTATGGTCAATTGGTTGGCGGCTATTTTGAAAGTCATCCCAATAATCCAAATGTAATTCAGGCATCTGTTCAACTGGTAGATGGAACACACAGTTCAACAAAACATTTACCCGAAACTTGGGTACGCAATGACGAATGGTATAACTATAAAAACTTAAATTCTGAAGTAAACGTTACTTTAAATTTAGATGAGAGTTCTTATGTTGGGGGTACAAATGGAGCCCAACATCCAATTGCCTGGTATCATCAAGTTGGCGCGGGAAGAGCTTACTATTCTGGTGGCGGCCATACCAATGAATCTTATGCCGAAAATAATTTTATTCAGCATTTATTGGGTGCCATTGAATGGTGTTTAAACCGCAGTTAAGGCATTGGCCTGGCAACAATAATACCTATATTATTTTTAACCTTTTTTAAATAATCTACCAGGGGTACCTCGGTAATTTTAACTTCACCTGAACTTGAAGCATGTAGTAAGTGAATTCGGCCATTTGGTTTTTTAAAAGCAATACCGGTATGGGTAACATCTAAACCTTTTATTGAAGTGGCTAAGGCTATAATATCTCCTGATTTCATATATGCTTCGCTCTTTTTAATCTCCTTTTGAGGCAGATAACAAAGCGTTTTTTTAGCCAGGGAGGTCTCAGTCTCTATAATGCGTTGATAGTTGGTGTCATCACTCAAAAAAGGATAAAGCTCTCTGTGGGTTCCCATGAAGTTAATGGATTTGTTAAGTTCAATTCCACCCAAGTCGGCAGTAATATCTTTAACTAAACCTTTTTCTTCATTATTTCGTATCCAATCTGTAAAGTAATGCAGGCGAGATGAATAGCCATCAAGAATGCCATTTCTATACCGAATGGTTTTTAAATTATCGGTGAAAGAGGAAAAATCTGTTTTCTCTTGTTTTTGAAGTAAACTTATCGCTAGTGTATTCTCAACAAATGTGGTGCAATCAAGACCTCTAAAATTAATTACTAGAGCTTCAGTTTTACCAAACTCCAAAGTTTTTTCCACATATGGTGTTCCTAAAAAAGTTTTTCCAACTTCTAACAGGTGCTCATTAAAAGAAGAAGTTTCAACTTCTTGAATTTGTAATAATCGGGTTTTAAAAATCGCCTCGTCTTCCGCTGAAGAAACAATTTGGGCTGTCACAAAATGGACTAGTAAAAAATTCAATAAGAGTAAATAGTACTTCATTTATTTTGTCTTTCAATCAAAGTTATCTATTTCTATATAACAAAACTTATTCCAATCTGTAAAAGTAGAATGCCTTTCAAATTGTATTTTTGAAACTTAAATTTAATGCTGTGCAAAAAGGAGTTTTATTGGTCAATTTAGGGTCACCTGATAGCCCAACCCCAAAAGATGTAAAACCATATTTAGATGAGTTTTTAATGGATGGTCGTGTAATTGACGTGCCTCCACTTTTAAGAAATCTTTTGGTAAGAGGAATCATCTTGAATACAAGACCTAAAAAATCGGCCAAAGCGTATTCAAAAATTTGGTGGGATGAAGGTTCGCCTTTAATTGTAATTTCGGAACGATTTACCAAAAAACTACGTGAACATACCAAGCTTCCTGTTGCCTTAGGCATGCGTTATGGTTCAGGTAGCATAAAAGAAGGCTTGCAAGAGTTAGCCGATAAAAATGTAGATGAGGTGCTTTTAGTACCCATGTATCCACATTACGCTATGTCTTCTTACGAGACCGTTGTGGTCAAGGCCATGGAAGAGCAACAGAAGCATTTTCCTGACATGAAGGTGACTACCATGCCAGCATTTTATAGTAGTCCAGAATACATAAAAGTGCTTGGTGATAGCATTGCTGAAGGCTTAAAAGATTTTGAATACGACCATGTTTTGTTTTCTTATCATGGAATACCTGAACGCCACATTAGAAAATCAGACCCTACAAAATTTCATTGCAAAATAGATGGTACGTGTTGTTCCATTAATTCGGTGGCACATCATACTTGTTACAGACATCAGTGCTACGATACTACGGAGTTAATTAAAGCTTATTTAGGCTTGCCAGAAGAAAAGGTTAGTACTTCTTTTCAGTCTCGATTGGCTGGCGACCCATGGTTAAAGCCTTATACGGACTATGAATTTGAAAGATTTGCAAAAGAAGGTAAAACACGTTTAGCTGTAATTACCCCTGCATTTGTTTCAGATTGTTTAGAAACCCTAGAAGAAATTGCCATGGAAGGTGATGAAGAATTCAAAGAGGCCGGTGGAGAGTCATTTAAGCACATTTCATGTTTGAATGACCGTGATGAATGGGTTTCCCTTATGGCTAAATGGATTCTTGAATGGGAAGAGCAAGCTAAATTACCTGTTTAGAAATTAATCTTAGGGCTATTCTTTCTTAAGTTGCTTTTCAATTTCAAGTAAAGCCCTATCTAATTGTGGATTTTTGCCATCTAATCTGTCTTCGAAAGTTTCGTTAATCAAAATGTCAGGTTGTACCCCTTCTTTTTCCAAGTTTTTACCATCTAAAGTGTAGCAACCCCATGAAGGTAATCTGTAAAATGAACCATCTACCAATCCACTACCCGAAGTAAACACAATCCAACGGTAGGTTTCTGTGCCGATAAGTGTACCCAAGCCTAATTCTTTAAATCCTGCAGAAGTCATTTCGGCATCACTTAAAGATTGCTCGTTGATTAAAATGACAATTGGTTTAGCCGCTGGTCCAAAATTGGGTTGCGGAGCTAGTTTTCCTTCACGATACTTCCATTTCAAGTACGGCTTTTGGGATAAAAATTGAAGTACTTCATCATGTACGTTACCACCTGTATTATATCGTAAATCTAATATGAGCGCCTTTCTTCCATTCGCTTCGGAAACCATTTCACGCTTAAAACGTTCCAATTCTCGGCCCGTCATGTTTTTCATATGGATATAAGCTACCTCTTTATTACTTTTTTGGTCAATGTAACTTTGATTGGCATCCATCCATTCATCATACAAAAGGGTACGAGCATTATTTGTGTTTGTTGGATGTATTTTCACCTTAATGGGACTACCATTTCTTGAAAAGGTGAGCGTTATTTCTTTATCTCTTGAGGGTTGTACAAAATAAGACTCCCTATTCATGGCTTCATTGACTTTTACATCATTTACAGCAATGAGGCGATCTCCTTTTCTGAGAGGCATCCCTGTAATATCAGCAGGGCCATCGGTTAAAAGGCGTTCAACCAAATAAGAGTCTTCATTAGAAAAAACAATTCCCGTGCTCATTGTGGCGTTCTTATAAAAGGAACTTTCTTCTTTTCCGTTCGAATAGAATCCGAAATGAGAAGTGTTCAATTCACCCAGCATGTCATTAAAAAGCAATCGTAATTGGGAGCGTTTTGTAATGAATGGTAGGTATTGGGCATATCGGTCACGAAGTTTTTGCCAGTCTTCACCATGAAAGTTTTCATCATAAAAATTCTCCTCAAAACCAGCCCAAGCTTCGTAAAACATTTGAGTAAACTCCTCTGATAAATTTCTTCTAAATGTATTCGAAATTTTGATTTTTTCGGTTTTATTACTTTTAATATCAAGGGTGTGAATATTACCTTTAACCAACAAGTAGTATTGGTCTTTGGCAGTTTCGATTTGATAACCACGAATTTCTTCATCTAAAACATTTTCAGTTTTATTCTTCTCAAAATGCTCAAATGTAGTTTTCCATAACTTCATTTTACCTTCGTCATGGTTGCTCAAATAAAATAAATAGGTTGCTTTATCTTTTTTATAAGCCGCAGGAGCATATTGCGAACCAAAAGAGGGACTTACTCTCTTGATACGTTCCATTAATCCTTTTTCATTGATCTTAACAGTTACTTTTTTAGTGTCATCAACTTTGCTTTTTTCTTCTTTGTTCTTCTTTTCCTTATCCTCAGGTTCTTTTTCTTCCTCTTCAAAAAGCTTATCAAATTCATCAATTAAATAGGGGTCTTCAAACTTATCAAGTGCCATTTGGTAAATTTTAGGGGCTTCCATACCATACGGATAACTAGGTTTGGTCAAGTTTGAAGTGAAATAAACATATTTGCCATCTGGCGACCACGCCGGACTTGTTTCGGTTACTCCAGTTTGGGTTAAATTGGTCACTTTTTTATCCGATAAACGAATGGTAAAAACATCATGTTCAAAATTGCGGTAGGCATTATACACAACGTATTTATCATCTGGAGAAAAGTAGGGCTGAGGTGCATATAAAGCCCAAAATTCATCTTTAACCAAGACTTCACTTTTGAAATTCTTCAAATCCAGTAAGCGCAGTTCATCACGACCGCTAATGTAAAGTGCTTGGGTCATATTAGAATTCAATGTAATATTTACATTATTTCTAGCGTCTTTTGTTATTTGTTTTTCATCTTCTTTTCCACTTACGTCAATCGTAAAAAGATTAGTATAGCCCTTATCAGTTCTAGTGAACAGAACAGTACTATTGTTTTTCAACCATAGAACTTCTTTAATTCTTTCTTTGTTTTTAAGTGATATTTGTTTTACAAATTTTCCTTTGACATCGGAAACAAAAAGTTCACCTCTTGAAACAAAAGCTAGTTTTTTATTATCCGGAGAAACCGAAAAATTGGTGATATTTCCGCTTACATTAAAATCTTGTAGATTTTCGACAGTGTTATCTTTGGCCAATTGAACGGATACTTTTTTGGGTTGTTTACTTGCCACATCATATAAGAAAATTTGGTAGTCTTTTGTGAATACTAACGCCTCGCCATTTGCGCTGGCTTGTGGTCGCCCAATAGAAGTATTGAAAGATGTTAGTTGTGTTTTTGAATTGTTATCAAAGGTGTATAGATTATACTCTCCATTGGCTTGGTCTGAAACAAAATACAATGTCCCTTCCAAATCAAATGTCGCCCACATATCTTTTCCTTTATAAGAGGTATATTCTTTATAAGAACCAGTTTTAGTATCGTATGATTTTATATCAGGATTATAGGCTCCTTTGTAACGTTTACGATTGGTGAAGTTTTTACTCTCCCAACTTTCATTAAAAAAAAGCTCATCTGTTTTAGGATGCTTGGCAAGGTTGTGCACTGTATGAAAATAGTGTTGAAAAAGGCGTTTTGGAGTGCCCCCTTGTCTGGAAATAGTGTACCCTGAATAGCGATTCTCTCTATTTGAGGTAAAATAAATGGTTTCTGAATCCCAAGACCAACTATCTACTTCGTCTGATTTATCATTAAAAGTGAGTTGTACAATCGCACCTCCTGACAAGGGCATGATATAGATATTCTTATTGCCAAGCGAATTTGAGGTAAAGGCCAGCCATTCACCGTTTGGAGAAATTCTTGGTAGTGTTTCTTCACCATCCATAGCTGTAATTCGGGTAGCCAATCCACCGGTCGAATTAACCTTCCATAGATCTCCATCATAACTAAAAACTATAGTTTGAGCATCGGGAGATATAGTAGGGTCCAATAAAAAATAAGGTTCTTGCGCTTGAGTAATTGAAATAAAAAAAGCAGTTACAAGAAATCCGAGAGTTTTTTGTATCATTTTTGGTCGTTTTTGATTGGCTTTGAAGTTACAAAAATATGCGCTGCATATGATATCAATTAGAAGAGCATGGTCATAATTAATAATCTTAAAGAGTTGTGTATTTTTATAAAATTCAACTAAGTATTATGAAATTAAAATTTAGTCCTTTGTACCTCCTAAGTGTTTTTATTTTTATAGGGTGTCAAGAAAAGAAAACGCCTATGGAAACCTTTGATTTGTTTGTTGGAACGTATACAGATGGTGACAGTAGGGGTATCTATAAACTTCAGTTTAACCCATCCAATGGAACACTAGATTCAATGAAATTGATGGCAGAACTAGCTAATCCCTCTTTTTTAGCTATTACTAAAGACAAGAAAAATCTATATGCTGTTCAAGAAACTGCTGATTTTGATTCATTAGGAGGTGGAGTATATGCATATGCATTTGAAAATAATATGCTAAAACTTATCAATAGTAAGGGAACAGCAGGGGCACATCCTTGTCATGTTGCACTTTCAGAAAATGGGCAATTAGCGACTTCAAATTATACGGGTGGTAATCTGGCAGTTTTTGATTTAGCTACTGATGGAAGTTTAGCAGACCGTCAGGTTTTAGATCATCATACTTCAGACACACTAGAAATTCCTCATGTGCACAAAGCACATTTTAATGAAGACGGCCTTTTTGTGGCTGATTTAGGTTTAGATGCTATAAAACGATATGATAAACAGCCTTACGGCTGGGTGGCCGCACATCAGTCCTCCATAAATATGGACCAAGGCGCTGGACCAAGGCATTTCACTTTTAGTCAAAATCGCACTTTTCTTTATGTAATAAACGAGCTCAATTCTTCCATTACAGTTTTAAAAAGAGATGATGAAGGCAGCTATAATGAAATAGAAACTCGAAACACACTTGCTACTGATTTTGAAGGCGAGAGTTTTTGTGCAGATATTCACTTGTCTGCAGATGGTAAATTTTTATATGGTTCTAATCGTGGGGAAAATACAATTGTTGTTTTTTCTGTAAATCAGGAAAACGGAAAACTAACGACTATTGGCCGTACTTCGGTTAATGGAGATTGGCCTAGAAATTTCACCATGGATCCTTCAGGTAATTATCTATTGGTCGCCAATCAGCGCAGCAATAATATTACTGTCTATAAAAGGGAAGGTGATATGGGGACTTTAACTTTCTTAAATGAAATGAAAATGGGAAGTCCGGTTTGTTTGGTTTTTAAGTAAGATTACCCAAAAAACAACTCATTCAAATAACGCCCAGGCGCAAAGGTAAAACCACCTGCTATCAAAATAGCTCCAATATATAGTAAAACCATTTTGCGTTTATGCGCCCTAACATTTCCTTTTCTAATCGCTGTATATGCCGTTGGAACGGTATATATAGTTAAAAAACTAAAGAGATGAATCCAACCAAAATGACCAAGAAATTGTGGGCCTACTAAAGCGGGCATAAATAGGGTTATTAGCCCCGTTATGAGCATTAAAATCATATAGATTTTTCCTAAAAACCGGTGCACACTTGTTCCTTTTTTCGCCAATAAAACATAAGCACCTAAAAACACACAGGGTACAACGGTAATCAAATGAGCGTACATTAAAATAGCATAATTCATAGCACTCTAATTTACTTTGGCCGAGGTATCGGCAATTACCTTCCATTCCCCATTCATTTTTTTCAAGATGAGCATAAAAATGCCATTGGTATTGCCAACTTCTCTTGTTAAATGATACTCGCCCATGACTGAATATGCCCCCTCGTTTATGGGTGAAACATCGTTAAAGACAAATCTTAGATTACCAAAATGTGCTTTAGTGGGATAGCTTTTTTTATAGCGTTCTAAAGTACTTTGCCATCCTTTTACCACGCCTCCAGCACCATAAAATTTAAGCTCTTCTGATTCCCAATATCCTTCCATAAAAGTTTCTATATCATAATTATTCCATGCTGTTTCTTGGGCATTCAAAACTTCTAAAATGGCTTTTTTATCTGCTTCTATTGAATTTTGTGAAAAGATGGATACGGATACTAAACAAAGTAAGAAACAAAGTTTTTTCATAATCGATTATCAATTAACTATGGTTTTAAAAGTAGCTAAAAAATTTTGAGCTTAACCTTGGGCAAAAAATATGATAAGACCTAGTACTATAAGCCCAAATAAAATTGCAAAGAAAATCTTCCATGCACTGTATGGTCTTGACCCTGAAATGGTGCCGTTTTCTCCATTGATGAAAAAATTATATTCCTTTCCATTATAGCGATAAGCACTAATATAAACTGGCAGCAAAATATGCTTAAACGTTTCTTGAGATAATTTCATGTTCATGCTTGTTACTCTTTGGGTATCGCCACCAATATCTTGTCGGCACCAACGTTTGGCAATTCGCTCTGCTTCACCTTTGGCAGAAAGATGCCCTTGGATTAGGGGAATGGTATATTTTTCGGTAACAAAACCTCTTAAAAAACTGGAGCTGAAAGGTTGTAATAGTTTTAAATTCCAACGAGCAATTTTTGAAGGCACTCGACCTTTGCGCTGTTTTGAAGCTTCGACTAAAGTATCATCTACGAATCCAGAAATATTTCCTGACGCCGGATACCATCTTGTTTTTCGAACTCGTTTGGTCACGGTTTTACCTTGTGAATTCCGAACTCTTTTAGTTTCGTAGTAATATTCGCCACGTTGGCCAGAATAGCTAGCTTTTAGTTGCGCATCAAAGGTCCAGTAGGGTAAATAAAGCCCCTTGGTGAATTGCGGGTCTAAGGCTGCTTTTTTTAGTTTGTTTGGTGCAAACCAAAGACTACTTACCCAACGTTTGAATATTTGAAAAGATTTCTTTTTATCAATCTGAAAAGGCAAAACAGCGCCTGGTAAAATCCAATCTTCTTTATAGGCATCCTCTAAAATAAGCGGCATACTACAATACACACAATGCAACGATTTGTAGTTTTCTTCAATATGTTGATTGGCTCCGCAGTTTTTGCAATGAAGCATAGAAATTTCTTCGCTATGCTTTTGAGCACCCATTTCTTTTAGATATGGGTATAACTCCAACTCTTTAAAACCATTTTCATCAATAGAAATGATTTCTTTATGACCACAATACTCGCAACTGATATTGGTAGTACCGGGCTGGTACTTCAACTCGGCGCCACAATTAATGCAGGGTTTTTTAAGTTCGGTCTGTTGGGTTTTTTGTTCCATGAAAAATTACAAGGGGTCGTTGCTTGATACCAAGCAATCCATCGAAAATTTATTAAGAAGAAAGCTTGGTACCCAGCAATGACTTGTTTGTATTAAGCTCCGGGTAAAGGTGGTGGCGTATTACCTCCTAAGAACGATTTTAATTCGGCAACTTCTTGCAAAGCAGTCCAATTAGCCATGCCTTGTTTCCAAACCAAACTTTCTTTGTTGATTGTTCTGTTAGCGAATAAGGCTTTAAGCTGGTCAATACTAACCGGCCCTTGTTGCGCTCCGTTGACTGCGTAGAAATATTGAACGGCAACTGGCATTGGAGGAGGAAAAGCTCCAACTTGTGCTTGACCACCCATTTGTGGCGCTGCCTGCGGGGCTCCGGTCATCATACCACCCATTTGTTGAGCGAGTACAAAACCCATTCCCATTCCCATTCCGGCACCTGCGGTGCCACCTTCATTTTTGGCTGCAGCTTCAATCGCTTTAGCTGTTTTGAACTTAGTAAGTTTGTCTAAATCTAGTTTGTCAATACGGCTATACTCAAAGATTTCTTTCTTTAAATCTTCCGGCATTGATACATTTTCAATATAGAATTTTTCTAATGAAATACCCACCGATAAAAATTCTGGTTTCATTACCTCTTGGCAGGTATCAGACAACTCAGAGGTATTTGCGGCGTATAATTCAATAGGTAAATTAGCTTCACCAACAGTATCGGTAAATCGGGTGGCGATTAAACTTTTTAGGTGCTCATTAATCTCAAAATTGGTAAAATTATTATCGGTACCGACAATATCAACGATGAATTTACCGGCATCAGCAATTTTAAAGGCATAGGTTCCGAAAGCGCGAATTTCAACCAAACCAAAACGGTCATCACTTAGCGTAATTGGGTTTTTTGTTCCCCATTTTTCATCTGTAAAAAGGTGTGTGTTTACAAAATAAACCTCCGCTTTAAAGGGAGAATTAAATCCGTATTTCCATCCTTTTAAAGTAGAAAGAATAGGTAGATTTTGAGTCGTAAGGTCATAAGTGCCTGGGGTGAATACGTCGGCTAACTGCCCTTCATTCACAAAAACAGCGGTTTGTCCCTCGCGAACAATGAGTTTAGCTCCGTTTTTAATTTCGTTTTGATAACGCTCAAAACGATGCGCAATGGTATCATCTGTAAAGTCGAGCCACTCGATTATGTCAATAAACTCATGACTGAGTTTCTCTTTTATTTTGCTAAAAATATCCATGATTAGTGTTTTAAAAATTCGTGTTCTAAAGCTATGAAAAAAGGATGGTTCCTTTATTCATTTTATTAGTATAAAATTCCCATTAATGTTACATTTAAGGCATAAAGCAATCCTAATGAAGTATCTAATTACCCTTCCAATACTTATTTGTGCTCTTTTCTTTTTTAGCTGTAAAACGAATTCAGAAGAGTCGCAATCAATTAAAGAAAAAACCGTAAAAATGGAGTTAACTCTTGACCAAGCTAACAATTTGGCGAGTTTACCTTTGGCTTGTGTTCAAAAAGAATATCCTAATAAGACAGGGCATACATTAGGAAGTGAAGAAGATTTGGCTGGCCCTCGAACATTACACCCATCTTTTTATGGTTGTTTTGATTGGCATTCTGCTGTACATGGCCACTGGTCCATGGTGAAATTATTGAAAACACATCCGAATTTGCGAGAGGCAGAGCGTCTGAAATTAGTTTTAGCTACCAATTTATCTAAAGAGAATATTGCGACTGAAATAGCTTACTTTGAAGGAAAGCACAATAAGAATTTTGAGCGGACTTATGGCTGGGGATGGCTTTTGAAATTGGCCGAAGAATTGCATACTTGGGACGACCCAATCGCTAAGGAGTTATCACAAAATCTTCAACCACTCACTGATTTAATTGCAGAGAAATTAATTGATTACCTTCCAAAGTTGCAATATGCAGTTCGTGTGGGTACTCATAGTAATACGGCATTCGGATTGTCATTTGCTTGGGATTATGCGCAAACGGCGAATCATGAAGCTTTAATGAATAGTATCCGTGCTCGAGCATTGTATTTCTATGAAAATGACCAAGCATGCCCGATTGGTTGGGAGCCAAGTGGAGCTGATTTTTTATCACCTTGTTTTGAAGAGATAGATTTAATGCGAAGAATTCTTTCAGAAGTTGAATTTAAGCAATGGATGACAAAATTTTTACCGGACTTGGCACAACCAAATTTTGATATTGAAGTTGCTCGTGTTGGCGATAGAGAAGATGGACAATTGGTACACTTAGATGGCTTGAACTTTAGCCGAGCTTGGGTATTTTATGGTTTGGCAAAACAGTATCCTGAGGCCTATGGACATTTAGATTTAGTAGCAAATAATCATATTGCGTATTCTTTTCCGAATTTGGTTGGCGACAATTATGAAGGCGGGCATTGGTTAGGTTCTTTTGCTATTTATGCTTTAGATGCACAGTAAAAACAAAATCTACCAAAATCCGGTTCCAGGTTCCCCTTTGAACGGACCTGCAAAGTTATCTGTAATCCAACCCGCATAAAATTGGCCGGGTTGCGGTCGGGCTTTTTCATTGCCCACAAAACAATCAAAGTACTGTGGGTAAAATGCGAAATGTTTGGTTAGGGCTTCAAACTCTGTAAACGGATTTGCATAGCTCCAAGCAATAGGTTGTAATGGTGCAGATTTAAGTGCCCAGTAGGTTGCGGAGCCTTTCCACTCACATAAAGACTTTTTGTTGGGTATGATCACTAATTGATTTTGGTCAACAGCATCAGAAGGAAGATAATAACTTGGTGGATGTGCAGTTTCCATAACTGCAAAGGCTTGATTAGTCTTTGCGAGGCAGATTTCACCGGAATACACAGAGATCTGTTGTTGTACTTTCACTAATGCCGGAGGTCTTGGAAAATCCCAAACAGATACTTGTCCTTTTTTTGGGTCCTGCGCAAATGAGGGTCTTTCTTTACCATTAAATTGCCATTTATTGCGAGCTTTTAATAGCCAATCTGGTATAGTATTTTTTGAAGCCATAATAGTTCGTCTTTAGGCGAATGATGACGATGCATCCCAAATCAAAATCAGGGATAGTATTAAGAATATAGCCGCCGGGATGGCTTTATTCAATGGGTCTTTTATTTTTAAATGCATGAATATGGCTCCTAACATGAGTACCGCCATTATGGCTGCCGGATAAACTGTGAATTCTGGCATCCAAATAGAAATAAACAAGGCTAGCGCACTTCCTACTTTTAGAGGACCGATGACATATAAAAAGCTTTCTGGTAAGCCATAAGCTTCAAATTCTTGTGGCATACTATTGGCTTTTCCACCTCGGAAAGGTGTTGTCTTTTTGAACCTAAAAAACCAAACGTTGATAATGCTAATAAAAATGCCAATTTTGATGCCCCAAATGAGATATTCCATAATGTTTAAGTAATTTTGAAAAATATTAAACAAAAAGTACTGCTTCTTGATGGACTATCCAAATGTAAATGCGTTTTCTTTAAGTTTAATAGTATTCTTAGTAGGTTCCGGCCTGTCATTTCTGGTATTTGGGTTTAGCTGTCTTTTTTCACCTTATATGGTTGCCGAATTCAAGCGTTATGGACTTATAGGATACCGAAGGTTAAATGGTTATTTACAGGTAATTGGGGGCTTGGGATTATTTTTGTCGTTTTATAAACCCCTAATTGGTATCATTGCAAGTCTTGGGCTTGCTATTTTAATGTTGCTAGGCTTTTTAGTTCGCCTTAAGATTAAGGACGGCTTCATAAAATCTTTTCCCGCTTTTTTTTATATGATTATCAATAGTATCATCTGTTTTTTACTTTGGAATCAATAAATTCATCTTTTAAATGACTTCTTAAAATAAATCAATATTGGAAGATAAAAATGTATTGGGTACTACTTTAAAACCCTGTTGTTACCAACCAAAAACAGGATTTTACCGAGACGGATTTTGCCGAACCGGCCCAGAAGATGTAGGTACCCATGTGGTCTGTGCGATTATGACGGAAGAGTTTTTAGTGTATACCAAATCACAGGGAAATGATTTGAGTACACCTATACCCATGTATCAGTTTCCGGGCCTCAAACCAGGTGACAAATGGTGTTTGTGCGCTTCGCGATGGAAACAGGCCTACAAGGCTGGTAAAGCTCCTGAAGTTGACCTAGAGGCAACGCATGAAAAAGCATTAGAGATTGTAGATTTTGAGTGGTTATTAGAACTAAAGGCATCTTGAATAACCAAAATTTTCAAGTAATTAACTAACGGTCAATGACTTTTGGAGCTCTAGCTTGCTTAGGAAAATTTCTTTATCAGAGATTTTTCGTACGACTAAAATCGCTAAGATTACAAGTGGAAATTCTACAAGCATACCTACCATTTCGGCTTGCGTACTAGTTAAAAATTCATCTAAGGTTTCTGCACGCCAGCCAAGTTTAAAAGCATACCGATCCACCATACCAGAAATAATCCAAAGTGCCCACCATGCGCCTATTAATCCTCCTGTTCTTTTAATTGTATTTTCTTTTCGTTTTTCGATAAGAGTACTAGTTTCTTCATCAATTTCCATCATTATCTTATAAGGTCTAAACAGATTAAGTATGGGTATAAACCATGCGCCAGCAGCCCAACCTTCATCATAAAGAGGGGTTAATGTGCGACTATGTAAGTTATAATAGGCTCTTCTAAACCAACGGATATAGGTTATGGCAGATATTATAAATAAAACGGAATAAGTAATACCAACAATGCCTTCGCGTAAATCATTGTCTTCTAACTCAGGGTCAGAAACAACAAAACCTTCTTGAACTTTTAAGAGTAAATCATATTGTAGATAAGATGAAATAAATGAAATAATTCCGATTACAAGGATGGCCCATAAAGAATATTCAGCCCATTTTGCCCTCTTAGCATTTGGTCTAATAGGTTTTTTAGGCTTGAGTATATACTTTTTTTGAAGGTCTTCTTTGAAATCGGCACACTCCCCTTCAAAGTCAGCTTCTTTTTCTGTTAATTTACAAAGAAGTCCTTTTTGTAAATCCAGATAACGGTTTTCACACTTTTTGCAAAAAACGAGTCGTTCTTGTCGGGTCATATAGTTGGTAATTTCAGTATAATTAGTAACGGAACAAGGCAGAAATACGTATAATAGGCTATCTTAATCGCTCATTTATTCGATAAAATGATAAAAGCGGTACTTTTTGATATGGACGGAGTCATCATTAACTCAGAACCTTTGCACCAAAAGGCCTATCATGGGATGTTTGATGAAGTGGGCATTACTGTACCTGCTACCTTATATGAAAGTTTTACAGGACAAGCTACTCTAAACATTTGTAACCAGTTGGTACAGCAATTTAAGTTGCAAAGAGCTCCAGAAGAATTGGTTACTGTCAAGCGCAATATTTTCAAAAAGCTATTTTTCAATGATCCTGACCTAGATTTGATTCCTGGGGTCAGAACATTGATTCAAGATTATCATAATAACGGACTAAAGTTGGTATTGGCAAGCTCGGCTTCTATGCCTAACATCAATAATGTGTTCACTAAGTTTAACTTAGACCAGTATTTTTCAGCAAAACTTAGTGGTGCCGATTTAAAAGCTTCAAAACCACATCCTGAAATTTTTATAAAAGCAGCTGAAGCATCAGGGTTTCAAAAAGAAGAATGTATGGTGATTGAAGATTCTACAAACGGAATTAAAGCAGCGCATGCGGCAGGTATTTTTTGTGTGGCCTTTAAAAGTCCACATTCTAAAAATCAAGATTATTCGTTGGCGAGTAAGGTGATAACAGATTTTCAAGAAATCAAATACACCAATTTAACTAGTTTTAAGATAAACTAAGCTACCATATTATTTACGAGCAGCTTTTTTGAATCTTCTAGGTTTTCAATATTGTAATATGTAGCCCCTAATTTATTCAGCTCCGTATTTACAATAACAAAGTGTAGCTTAAAACCATTCTCATAAGTGGCCTTTGCAAAAGAGCAAAATCCGTGATTAGCAGCGTGCTTTCTGGTGGTACCACCGAACTCATCTAGCCAGTTGGTCTCTTTTATGAGTGCTTTGTCGTTTTTAGTGGCAATAAAAAAATTTAAACTTAGATTTTCTTTAAATTGTTCAAGGTTAGTTACATCTGTTTGAAGGATATAATTAATTACAGATTGTTGCTCCCCCCATGATTTGATTTTAAGTACTAATGAATCTAATATCGAATTCATGATTTTAAGGTGTAAAGTTGAATTAGTTTACCTTGAAGTAAGTTAATTGTAAGCTATCACAAAAATGCCAGTTGTTACCATTTACGTATTTGTACCAATTTTTAAACAAGACGTTTGCTGATTTTTGACATTCTTTTTGGGCTAAGTATTATTTTTTGTATCACTACAGCTTTTCTAATTTGGTTTAGATTTAGCCAAGGACAACGTTATCCTGTCGGGTTTTTAGCCTTATTCCTTTTTATCAAAGGTTACTCTTTTGGCTTTTATATTTTTATTAAATATGGTTTAGTTGACTATTTTCCGGTGCTCTACAAGACTCCAGTACCCTTAGAGTTTTTAGTACCTCCTTTTGCATATTTGTATGTGCGCTCGGTACTCCGACAAGAAACAACTTTTCGTAAATCGGATTTATGGCACGCCCTACCCTTTGTATTGGGAGTTTTGAATTATGCTACTTTTTATTTGATGCCCTTGTCCGAAAAAAGACAGGTGGTAGCTGATGTCATTGCTAATCCGGATTACGTTTACCTTGTTCAAGATGGGCTCTTACCAGAATGGTTAGTGCTTATTGTTCAGTTATTTCTTTTCTATTGCTATTTAACCGCGCAATGGTATACTATTATTCAACATTTTAAAGTAAAACCCACTACTGTTTCCAAACAATTTCTCTTTGTGAAGAAGTGGCTATATGATTTTGTAAAACTTCAAACCTTTTATACGACTTCGCTTGTTTTGGTATACGCTGCTAGTTCTTTTTTGATGTTCTCTAATTATAAAGAATATGACGTGCCCTTAATAATCACGACGGTTTTAATGGCGGTTAGCTTTTTGTTTTTGTCGGGCTATCTCTTATGGAATCCTAAGGTGTTAATAGGCCTGCCTCAATTATCAAAGAACTCATCAAAACAGGCGCACAAAATTGTAGTGGAAACCGATACCTATATTTCAAAAATCAAAGAAGAGCAAATGTTTTTGCAGCCCAATGCGAACTTATCAAGCTTAGCGCTGCAATTGGCTATTTCTCCACGTAAACTTTCTGTTAGTATTGATAAGGCTAAGCATAGTAATTTCAATGATTTTATAAACTACCACAGGGTGCTTTTTGCCAAGCAACTTATTGAAGAAGGTTATTTAGAACGGCACTCTATTGAGGCTTTAAGTCAAGCTAGTGGTTTTCATTCTAAAAATGCTTTTTACAGGGCATTTAAAAAAGAATTTGACTGTACTCCCAAGGAGTATCGTAAAAAAGACAACCACCCGGCCGCTAAATAAATCAAGCCTTTAAATCGGAAATCACAGCGTTTGCAGCAGCCTCACCAGAAGCCATAGCTGCATTTAACGACCCACTTAAATTATGATCTCCAGCCATATAAATGCCTAAAGGATGTTTAATACTTGACGAGCTAGGCTCCATACTAAGGTTTTTAATATCAGGCAAAGCCTGCTGAATATGGTAGTTTTTTATAAAGGTTTTCACTTGAATACCACATTCTTTCTTTAGCTCTTGAACTACTGCTTCAACCAATTCAGCTTCATTTTTTTGATGCTTTTTAACCACAGTTACGGATAGCACGGCATCGCCGTTCTGCTGTTGTTCAAATAAGTAGTAAAGGTTGTTGGTCAAACAGTTGGTATTTGCCACCAGACCAATGGTACCAGTTTCAAAAGTCGGTTTTTCTACCGTAAAATATAAGTTATCGCAGCTTTTCCAAGCCACCTTTTGTGTGGTAATTTGGCCATTAGTATCTAAGGGGAGGGTACTGATAACAATATCTGCTCTCAGCTTTTTGCCATTCTTTAAGTGCACTTCTTTAGCGCTAACTTTTGACACTTCAGTTTCGTATTGAAAATCACTTTGTGTTAAATTTCCAACGAGCTGGCCGGCCATTGCTCCAATACCTTTTGCTGGTAGCGCGGCATAACCTTCACCAAACATTTTAAATACAAATTCAAACAAGCGCGAAGAGGTATTTAGCTCTTCCTCTAAAAATATCCCTGTAAAAAAGGGTTTAAAAAAATTATGGATGATGGCCTCAGAAAAGCCATAAGCTTTTAGGTAGTCACTAGTACTTTGCTCTTCGGTCGCAAAAATCTGAGCAATCGATTTTGCTTTAAGCTTTCGGGTTAACTGATAGATTCTGAATTTATCACCCAAAGAGCCTATGCTAGCGCTTAGTGTTGGCCAAAAAGCGGAACGGTCACGCAAGGGGTCACCAATACGTTCTGTTTTTCCATCTTTAAAAATTAAGGCGCCAGGTTTAAAGTAGTGTAGATTTAAGGCATCATAGCTAAGATGTTTTTTTGCCTGTGGATAATCCGTGAGTAAAACTTGAAAACCATGATCAAAGGGAACACCATCAATGGTAGCTGTTTTTACACGACCCCCAGGTTCTCCAGTAGCCTCTAAAAGTGTTGCGGTATACCCGTTTTCTTCCAAAGTTTTAGCCGCGACTAATCCGCTTATGCCTGCACCAATAATATAAATCTTTGATGATTTTTTTGCCATGCTTCACCTGAATTTTTAATTGTAAAAATAGGTTGAAATGTTTAGAATTAAGGCTTATTTTTTTACTACTGCAACAGCTTCAATTTCAACGCCCCATTCAGGTAAACCTAAGGCTTCAACACCAACTAAGGTACTTGCAGGCATATCAGTATCACCCAATAATTCTTTACGAACAGCTCTAAAAGCCGGTAGCATATCAGGACTGTAATTAACGATATAAGTATTGTATTTGACCACATCGTCAAAAGTAGCACCAGAATTTTCAAGGGTGTTGAGCAGTTTGCCCAAAGCATCACTAAATTGTGCTTCAAAGCTTGAACCTTCACCCACCTGGCCTGAAATATATATAGTTTTGATTCCATTGGCTTCTACCGCAACTGCCTCTGAATACCCGTTGTGGGGATCAATATGAGTTTTAGAAAGGGTAGTAGTCTCTTTCGGAGCTTCTGGTATTTGTGGCGTTTCAGTTTTACAGCTAAAAACTAGTAGGAACGCTAATAGAAAGTACGATTTCATGGGTTTTAATTTTACCTCAAGATACCGGTTTTCATTTCATTCTTAAGTGCCCTAGTATTTTTTTCTAAATAGATTTCCGATGCGTCTAAATATGTTGGGTCTATGTACTCGAATACCTCCAGTCAAGACAACTTCTTCAAGTGCTTCAAGGTCTTCTTCAAGTTTGACATGAACATATCTTGTGTTCACATCAATCGGTTTGAGTGCAGTATGACACCCAATAAAGGAGAACTCCAATTGTTGACCTTCCTTTAAAAATGCTTTAGGAATGCTAAGTGAATACAAGCCATCAAAGTCGCTATAGGTTTCAATTTCAGTACCCAATAGTTTGATTATAGTTCCAGGTAGTGACATTTCACCATCACCAACGGTTCCTTTTATAACGATACTATCACTGACTTGGTCTTGCACGGCAATACGGCGGACCACTTGATTTTGTGGTATTGATTTTAGCCCTACGCAAGTGACATTACCTTGCAATTTTGTACTTGTAGCAATAAAAATGGTGTCGTTTACTTTTTTCTCTTGAGCAGTTGCCGGACTCGATAAGCTTAACAGTGAAGTAAAACCAAGCATGGCAGCATTCCGTTGAAAATTACTTCGGGTAACAGACGGTAAAGGGGTGTTGAGCTGATTTGCTTTAAAACGCCCACATAGGTTTTGTCCATGCTTTATTTTTCTGGCCAGTTCACTTTTTGAGGTTGTTGTAAAGTCAATAACCTCTTTGGCACAACTTTTACAGTAGGCCCCTTTTTGGGTGGCGGTCATTTGATTCCAATCTTCATTACAAGGTTCTGGTATGGTAATTTTATAGCTCATGGTTGCTTATTTAAGTCTAAACTACTGCTACAGCAATGGGGAAACAAGCCATAATGAGGGAACGCCCCTTTTCGCTTAGGCAAGCCCATCGGACTGCAGAATTCTCTAGCAACCAGCATTTCAAAAAACAGTATCTTGGGCACCACAAAGCAATTAGATATGGCCGACAGCAACACCTCTAAATCATGGCTAAAAATACTGATTGAACTGGTTGAGGTCTATTTCAAAAGTTCTCGTTCAAGCAACAGAAAGCGAACATGGCATCAGCATGTAGTGCCTTATGATGAGGGCTGGGCGGTACGCCGAGAAGGTAACAAGCGTATCACCTCAAAACATAGAAAACAATCCACTGCTATAAACAAGGCCAAAAGCCTAGCAAAAAAGTATAAAGCCGATGTCATTATTCATAGCGCAGACGGTACCATTCGCGACCGAATCAATTATGACTAACACCTGATGCTATGTTGAAAAAGTTGCGTTGGAGTGATTATGTATTTGGTGTATTTCTACTGCTCCTAATCATCCCGCAAACTCGAAAACCAATTCAGGTAGCAGTGAATAAGGCCAAGATTTTGGTGTGGTCCCCTAGTATAAAGGCTGTGGAAGACCAAGCCCAGCTTATCCCTTTTGATTATAAAGTCTTAAGCTTAGACGGCAAGCCAAAAACTATTGGCGTGGGTAAAGGCAAGGTCACTTTTATCAGTTATTGGGCGACTTGGTGCGCACTATGTTTAGCCGAACTGCCTAATATAGAAAAGTTATACGTTGATTACGGTGAGCACATCAATTTTGTCTTATTAACGAATGAAGCACAAGAAACTGTAACGACCTTCCTTAAAAAGAAGCCGTACACTTTACCTATGTATACGTCTAGAATGGCTCCGCCGCCCTTGTTATTAGATAAAAGTATACCCACCAATTATTTAATTGACCAAAACGGTAAAATTATGAGCAAAGCAACAGGAGCTGCAGATTGGAATAGTAAAAAGGTACGCAGTGTTATAGATGCCTTATTGGAATAAACGAACTAGGTCCTCACCTTGATTAAGGGGAGGTGGCATGCGCATGGCGCATGACGGAGGGGTTTTATTTTACAGCTCAATTCTTATTTTTTATCGACTAGCCAGAAGTTTTAACACTTTACAGAATTTTCTGTAGCAAATCATACGACGAAGTGTTAAATTCAAAAGCCCATTAGGGTCGCAAACCTTGATTCCCCCGATTCATGATATGGTACTGCCAATGAGCTTTGTTTATTTAACTAACTCATGGTAAATAAAAGGCAGTATTTGTGTTTATGCAATACCTACAAACAGGTATTTTTTAAATGAAAGAATATTAAATATCCCTAAGAATGGGGATGTTGTAAACAGTTAATAAAACCAATATTTGAACCAAACCAAAAAACTAATAGAAAATGAAAGTATATGAATCCAATTCACCAATATTTCAAAATTTATTTCTTGTCTTAGATGCAAAAAATGAGCAAGACTATCAATTAATATATCCTAGTCAGTTATATGGCACTTTTTTTACAGTTAGTGCTAAAATAACTTTAAGCAAGAGTAAAAAGAAAGTGACGTGTATAGACATATCTCTTGTTAATTATAAAGGCATGTACAATATAGGTTTAGAAAATTCAACGAAAAATAATTTTTCCTTTGAAAATGGAACTGGAATTCTCACCCTTGATTTGAAAGCATATAATGGAATTGACGATAAAAGTTTAACCAATAGTATATCTCTTATCCTGAAGGAAGAAATTCCAATACAAAAATTTCGTAGAATTTTCACTACTAGAAAGTTGAAAAGTTTTTCTAAGTCAGGAACGATTGTTGGACATCTTGAGGAAGGGCTTTTTGATAGTGAGTTTTATGTTCGAAATGGAAAATATGTTGCTGCAATTAATCGATTGGATGACAAATTACCCAATACCCCACCAGCGGATATTAATATGAAAGCAGGAGATATGTGCATGACATCAACAATTAAAATCGTAAATAGTAATTGATAAGACAAGCCCTAAAGATTATTTTAATTTTTTCGCTCCTTCCTTTTACAGGGATTATTGCTCAAGATAGTTCCAGTAATAAGAATTTAGAGATGTACTATGACCAACTGCGCAGATTGGATGTAAGGTCATCTAAACAATATTTAAAAGATTTGGGAAAAGAGAAAAAAATTTTAGCTCAATCTTTAATAGATTTATGTGAAGGAAAAAATTCACTAGAAGCAATAAAAAATATTGATGAATCAGATATTGACAACAAAATTTTGATTCAATTAATTCAAGGGTATTCGAATTATGAAAACGAAAATACCCCCGAAGCGTTTCATTTTTTCTCTATTGCAATTCAATTATCGGACAACCATCAAAGAATCAATGCTCTGAAGTTTTCTTTAGTTAGTATGCTCAATCTTTTGAGAAAACAGACTTTCTTTAGTGGTCAAAAATATAAGCCGTATCTAGACCATTATGAAGAGTTAGTGAAAGATGCCGACGATAAAAGAATTGTTATGATTTATAAAATCGGCTTAGAATCTAAAGATAATGATGAACTAAAATCGAAATTTCAAGGCTACGATATCATAACTCATTTTGATAAATTATTTCATGATGTTTCAGAAGATACTCCATTGAAAGCCAGATATTATTTTGAGACTGCCGCTCAACTAAAACTAGCAAAAGATTTTGATAGGTCTATTTATCGGTTTAAAAAAGCAGAAGAAATTTCACAAAAGCAACCTATAAATACGTACGTTTATCAATCTGCAATATGGCAATTATCTTCTGTATGTTTAATTCAAGGTAAAGTTGATAAGGCCTTTGTTTATTGGAAAAAATCAACAAAATTATCAAGTAAACTCAGAAATAAATGGTATAATGAACGATTAGGTTCTTGGATATTTCGAGACATGGGCAAGTTAGATTCTGCATATTATTTTTTAAATGAATCAATCAATACAGAATTTCAGTTTAAAGGTAATCAAGAACGTTTTCAATCTTCATTGTTGTCAATTGAAAACCAAACTGAAAAACTAAAACTTGACAAGTTGATTTTAGACAATCGTAGAAAAACAAATCAAAACTATTTAATTATAGCCCTTTCAGTTTTGGCTTTGGGCGCTTTAACAGCAATATTCCTCCAAAAAAACACCACTAAAAAACGCCAATTAGCAGAGCAAGAGGCCCTACTTAAACAAGAACGGGTCGATAACCTGCTTAAACAACAAGAATTGGTCAGTATTGATGCCATGATTGCCGGGCAAGAAAAAGAACGCCAACGCGTGGCGAACGAGTTGCATGACGATTTAGGCAGTCTAATGGCCACCATAAAACTGCATTTTGATAACTCAAAAGTGAGTAAAAAAGACCCTGCGCTGAAAAATGCCCAAAAACTGTTGGAAGAAGCCTATCAAAAAGTGCGGGGCATGGCACATAGTAAAAATTCTGGGGTGATGAGTGATCAAGGGCTATTACCCGCCATTAAAAAAATGGCACAAGTGATTACTCAAACCAACGCTTTAGAGGTTGCCGTTGAGGCATTTGGTATGGGAGACCGATTGGAAAACTCTTTAGAACTCAACCTATTTCGTATGGTGCAAGAACTAGTGGCCAATACCATCAAACATGCAGAGGCCACTAAAGTGACCATTCAATTGACCCAGCATGAGGATAACCTCAATATTATTATTGAAGACAACGGCAAAGGTTTTGACCGTGCTAAAATTGAAACCGATAAAACAGGTATGGGCTTGACCACCATTGAAAAACGAGTAGAACATTTAGAGGGTAATTTTACCATAGACAGTATATTGGGAAAAGGCACTTCCATTTTAATAGACATCCCTGTATGATAACCGTAGCCATAGCCGAAGACCACCAAGCCCTGATTGACGGAATCAAATCGTACGTAAAGTACGAAGATGATATCTCGGTGATTGGCCATGCTAATGACGGTGAAGAATTACTCAAATTGGTACGCCTCAAACAACCCAAAGTTGTGCTCTGCGATATTCGTATGCCCAAGTTAGATGGTATAGAAGCTACTAAAATTATCTTAAAAGAATTACCCTATACCAAAGTAGTGGCTTTTACTATGTTTGACCAAGACGATGCGGTAAAACAAATGCTGGCTGCAGGGGCGCAAGGCTATATTTTAAAGAATAGCAGCCTAGAAATTGTATTAGAAGCTATTCGCGCTGTTGCCAGTGGCAAAACCTACTACGATAAAAAAATTCACCTGCCAGATGCTGAAAAGAACAGTTCTAAAAGTGTGCTCTCCTCTCGCGAGCGTGAGATATTACAATTGATAGCGAAAGGCAGAACCAGCCACCAAATAGCGGAAGAACTCTTTATTGGTAAAAGCACGGTTGATACTCACCGTAAAAACATGATCCGTAAACTCAATTTAAGTGGTGCAGGGGAGTTGTTGCGCTATGCGGTGGAAAAGAAATATGAGTTTTAACAAAGAATATTTATACTTATATAAGATTTCCCCCGCAAATAAAAAAGATAAACTATGCAAAGCGATAGACAGCAGGAGAAAGATTTTTACATTTTTAACATACACACACACATATTTACTAAAGATCATGTGCCAAAATATCTCGCAAAGAAATTTGTAATCTGGCCATTATATTTATTACTCGGAACAGATTTAGGAATTAAGATTATTAAACTTTTTACTAATCGAAAACGAAATTCGTTTTCTTATGAAGCTCGGAATAAGCGTTGGAGTCTTTATAAATGGCGAATGTTTATTATTCGTAACTCTTTATATAATATATTTTATGTTGTTTTTAAGTTGATTTCTACATTAGTTTTTAGCTATTATTTAGTGTTATGGTTGAATCCACTTTTAAATGAAAGCAAATTTGGAAAATGGATTTATCCAATAATAGAGGTCTATATTAAGCCTTATCTTCCTAACATAGAGACGGGTTGGAATCAATTCTTTGTACTTCTTGCGTTTGTCTTTGTTTTTGGTCATTTACGAATTGGACTAAGTAAATTATTGAAGACTAGTATACAAAAATTTGTCGGCAAGGAACGCTTAAAGTTCCTACTCAGGTATCTAAATATTATTAAGTATTCTGACAAGAAAGAAGGAGAGAGCGGAATGTCAATTAATTTTCGGCAATTAAAACAACAATATCCATCCAATAGTAGATTTGTGATACTTCCAATGGATATGGAATTTATGTCTGCCGGCAGGGTTAGAGAACCTTTTTTAGAGCAAATGAAAGGTGTAATGCTGCTTAAGCAAAAAAATCAAAATTCTTTTTTTCCATTTGTACATGTAGATCCAAGGAGGATTGAAAATCAGTTACCAAATGAGCCATTTTTCACTTTCTCCAAAACTAAAGATGGTTCAGTTCAACTTAAAGATTGCCAGTTAAAAACATATTTAGATCAAGGGGCTTGTGGTATCAAAATTTATCCAGCACTTGGGTATTATCCTTTTGATAAAAATTTACTTCCATTATGGCTTTTTTGTGCACAAAATGAAATACCAATAACTACACATTGTTCTGTAGGTCCTATTTTTTATCGGGGAAAGAAAAAGAAAGTTTGGGACAGACATCCAGTTTTTGAAGAAGTTATTTCAGGCAAAGCGGCTAATAATAATCAGGTATTCGAAAAATTGCGACTTATGCAAGTTAAGAACAAAGATTTTCAAGCAAATTTTACTCATCCACTAAATTATTGCTGTCTATTAATGCCTCATTTTTTAAAACAATTATTAGACGAGTATAATGATGATACTTTAAATTCACTTTTTGGTTATAAAAAGGGAACCTTAGAGCAAGACCTTAGTAAACTAAAAATTAACCTAGCACATTATGGTGGTGCTGAAAATTGGGACCGCTTTTTAGATAAAGACCGACAACGAGTGGCAAATGAAATTGTAAATCGACCATTAGAAGGGTTGCGATTAAAGTCAGAGCTGACACAAGTTGGAAACCTTTACGCGCATTGGCACTATTCCGATTGGTTTAGTATTATATCTTCTATGATAATTGAATTTGAAAACGTGTATACAGACATAAGTTACACTGCTCATAATACCCAATACTTAAACTTACTTTCAGAAGTAATGAACCATCCTAAAATACAGGAGAGAGTATTGTTTGGCACTGACTTTTATGTAGTAAGCAATCAGAAAACAGAAAAGGCATACTGGATAGATATGCAGAACCAATTGTCTGAAGATAAATGGCAAAAATTAGCATTTGATAACCCTAACCATTTTATTTAGAGTAGATATAAAATACCTAATAATGGGTATGGTTTGAATTCTTGATGCATTCTACATTTGGGAATATGAAAAACGTGGATAAAAATTTAGAAGATTTTGTTGCTGATATAGACAAGCTTCTGCAGGATTATGATTTAAAAGAATATGTGCTAGAAACTATTAGGTTAATGCCAATCAAAGACGAATTTGAAGATGCTGAGAAAGAGAAAGATACTCGGACTAGACCTAAACTCTATGAAGTAAAAAAATTATCTGACGAAAAACTGAAAATAGAAGTAATTAGCTCAAAAAAAAAATGAAGTTTCAATCGCGTAAATATTATCTACAAGTGCCGTTTGTGTTGATACTTGGTTTCTTCATAGGAATTTTCATGCCAGTGGTTATATACTATCATCAATGGTGGTCAGATATTTTTATCGGAGGCTTTAAAACTTACTCCATAGCGTTTTTTATGGGGCTGTTAGGGGGTACCTGTCAGATGTCTATAGGTTTTGCTAGAGAAATAAATAAACTAGTTGCCCAACCAAGCAAGGTAGTTCTTCCCTCTTATTATGAAGGCTTTGGGTATTTTTTAAAACAAACATGGGGCGGTGTCGCAGCCGTAATTTTTGTTTTAGCAGTGAAACAAGGCTATTTAGCAGCTTTTGAACAGACTACGGAAAGTATAGAGTTAGAAGCATTGGTAGTGATATCTTTTGTTGCAGGATTAAACGCTTATCGCATTTTAAATCAACTCTCTCAAATTTTGAAGTTCAATAAAACTTAGAACAATTAACTCTTATTTATGAAGAAAATAAAAATTGTGGTATTAATGACAATTTGCTTTCAAGCGGTATACGGTCAATATAATGAGGAACAACTTTCCAGAACATTTACTTATTTATCTACGGGTAATTCATTTACAGGTTTTGGGAACTTCGCTTCCTTGTCTACCACGGATAACACTTTAAAGACTTCTCTTTTTTTTCTAAACAAATCAAATGATATATGGAATATCGATATTGAAGCAGGTGCCACACAAGGTATTAGTTCTTTATTTGATGAGGGTAAATTAAATTCTAATGTGAGTTTAGGAGTTGAATATCGGTTTCTTTTTAATAAAGAAGTTGAGCCATATGCAGGAGTCAATGAAATACCTTTAAAACAGTTGGACTTTGAACGGCAAAAGGTTCTGGATGATTATTATGATGGGTTAATTGAAATCCTGAAAAGGTTTGAATTAAAATTTGTTGACACCAAATCAAATGCAACAATAAATATGGACTTCAATGACAAGTTGATTGAATTATTTAAAACTTATGATGAATTAAATTCTTCCGGTAAGTTGGATGGTTTTCCAGAGTTGCAAAAGTCTATTTTAGAAATTATTAGAGGTTTCAAAATTGAAATGGTTGGAAAAACCAGAAAAGAAATCAAACCTGATAAAAAGGAAAAAATTAATTCTAAAAGATTTCCAAAATTGAACAAGAAAGTAAATGAAATAGATGGAATTCTGAAGGGGTATGAGAATCTCACAATAAAAGAACAGGAAAAATTAAATAAGTATGCCAAATCTTTGATTGATACAATTAGGGTTTATCGAGAAGATTTAATGAAAAGAACTGAAGTTAATTTAACTTCGATATTTGCTGATGAAAGATCCAAACTTGTTGATGTTAGGGTAAAAAAGCTCAAAGAAATTAAAAAGAAGAAAAATGCTTTAAAAGCAGATTATGTTAGACTAAACTTTTTCTCCTTAGGACTCAATGCAAAAAATAAAAATTTCTCTAGATTTATTGATACAATTGATGTGGAACAACAACTAAAAAAAACCAATTACACGCAACTAGGTTTTTCGCTTGCATACAACTTCATAACTAACATGAAAAATGTTAATGTTAATAACAATAAGAAAATAACTAGTTTTAATGCGTCTACACTAAAATATCTTACCATTGGGGTAGAATTCAATTATGATGATAATCAAGCCCTACTAGAGGAAGTTCAGGTAATTGATACGCAATTCATTGATGAAGAAAATAATCGAATTGTAAATAAAAGTCAGAATGCATTTCAAGGTGATTATTTGACTGATTTGGCTAGAGTTGAGGCTTTTGTGGATTACTATACATTTCTAAAAAACAACGAAAATTCTATAGCTATTCACCTTAATCCTAAGCTAATATTTCAAGATAACGCAAAACCTAATTCTACAATGCAATTCGGGGTTCTAATCCCTTTTAAGAAAAAAGATGAGGAGACAACAAAAATTAATCTAGAAATATTTTATAGATGGAAAGATATTTTTAATACTTCCAATAGTACAAATTCGCTTTTAAACAGAAATATAATTGGAATTCAAACCGCCTTTCCATTTAACCTTTAAAAAGATAAATTATGCCTTGGTACGTTCACTGTTATCATAATTCGCACACAAACAAACCTCAAGAGTATGGACCTTTCACTAATGATGTCGAAGCTCAAATTTTGGCTGATGACCATATATTAAAAGGGCATGATGCAAGAAAATTTGAATTAGGCTCTTTATCGCACTTAGGTGCTCGAATAAATAAGTTTATGTATCGAACTGGAATCAAAAAGATTAGTGAATCAGATAGCAACTAGTAGTTTATCCTGAAATTCCACTAATAAATGTCTCTACAAAATTCGAAACTTTACTTCTAATCCGCTCCGCTGTTGTTTCTCGTTCTTTTAAACTTGTTTTTTCTTTCATTAAACAACTATATCATATCTCATGGATTTTTGACCACTATTATATAGCTTTCTACTAATGTATTGAATTGTTTGACTGCTAGTTTTTGCGAAAGACTAAGCAACCATTCTAATTTTATTTTTTTGAACACAAGCGATTGCCACTGCCGAAAACTCAGCCTCTTTTGAAATCATTTCTCTTAAGTCTTGTTTTAGTATTTCAATTCTAGCATTATCTCCAGCGGTTCTAATTACTTTGCTATTAATCTTTTTGATTTGATTTATTTTCCTTTCACATAGATTCCAAACAACTAAACGAGCATCTTTCAATGGAGTATGATTCAAATGATAAACATCTATAGAAACTTTCGCTCTAGAATAGTTCCAGGGTTCGTCTTCTTCTTCAACTGAGGGAATAGCTTTTCCATCATCAGAAAAGAAAAGCAGATCAGGATCGTTTGGATTAATTGGGTCTAAAAGGTAGATAACTTCATCATCTAATTCATCAATACATGTTGCAGGATTGCAACCTTCTCTTAATGGGAAAAACGAACCTTTACCAAAAGATATCTCTTCATCTGTATGTTTGTCTTTTCTTAATCGATTAGAATAAATAGAACTCAGTCTATAGTTTCTCCAATCATAAGCTAACCACCAATAACCATCTCGTTTAATTGACTTACCATTCTCATCAATGTTTTTAGCCTCATTTTTTGGACGAAAATGGTCAACATCCATATCAGACATAACCTCTTGGGCTTCAGAATACCAACATTTATTATTAGACAATTCTTTTAATACCAATAATAAATCCTGCCAAATAGGACTTGCTTTAAAAATAGCTCTCCTTTGTTCAAAAGTTTTACCAATCAAGGAATCTCTTAATGTTTCAGCATTTTCCTGCCAGGCTTCTGGCAATAAATTTTCAAGGTTACTTATATCTATCGTTCTCATTGTGAATCTTCTTTTAATAAATCTTCCAAAATGGAAACAGTTAAATTATCTTGTTTTTGTTGCTCTTCTTTTGTTTGTGGCATCGATTTGAACTCAGATAAATTAGCTGTTCTTTCAATAAATTTTGCGTATAAAGGGTCACGAGTATATTTATTAAAACCTAATTCCTCAAAGTACTTAGTGTATTTGGTTAATAACGTTTTTTCTTTTTCAGATAAATTACCACGTTTTTCTTTTACTTCTAATGAACGATATTCATTCAATTCATTTTGAGTCTCTTCATCCAAAGTACTTGGTAAATTAAAAAACTCGCTCGTTAAAATACCTGCTACACCTAAACCTTTAGGGTCAAAATCGGGCTCAAATGCTTCTATATGCTGATATTCTTTTTCTTCTTTGTCTGTTTTTTTAACAGCTTGAAATATTCTTATTTGCTCCTTGGTTAAACCTCCAATTACTAATGGATCGTGTGTTGTCATTAAAATTTGACTTGATTCGTCCTTTCCAGAGTATTTCTCAAGTAGATTCATGTACTTCCATTTCCATAAAGGATTTAAATGAGTATCTGGTTCGTCTAAAAGTATTAGGGATTCATCTTCTTTTGTAAAGCGTAACAACCCTAATACAGTCAACAATTGTTGTTCGCCTTCCGAAAGTTCTTTAAATGTAATATCTCCTTTAACGTTTTCCTTTTTTACTTTTACTCTTACTTCCTGTATTAAATCTGATATATAAGTACTCTCTAAACTTTTGAAAAACTCAGTATTAGTTAAATATTTAGTGGCGATTTCTTGTAACTTTTTCCTATTTGAAATATAAAGATATAGATGGTCTTGTTCAGGGTGTTTATTAAAGTCTTCTCTAACCTTTTCTTTATGAGAAATAGGGGCTAATGAAGCTTCCCATAATTCATTAAGAAATTTTCTGACAACTCCATCAGCACCCCAAAAATCAAGAGGATTATTATTTCTTTTCCAAATAGGTTTTTTTAAAACAAAAAGTACAGATTCAAAATCTATAATATTTAAATATTCTTTTAAGAAGTCATTGATTTTTTTCTCAGGAAATGCATAAAATGCCATTAGAACAAAATGACTATGTATTAATCGAGCATAAAAAAGGGGTCTTGAGGGTTGATCATCATTATCAAGTAGAGCTTTATAAAATCTTGTTTGATGTTTGTCAAAGTGTTCTAAAAGTCTATTACTGACGCCTGAGTAATATGAAAAAACATATCTTGGCAAATAATCCCTTTTATTTTCTCTTATCCCTTTTTTTGACAAAGCTTTAGTACCATAAGCAATTGTGTTTTTAATTTTAACACCTTTGTAAAATTGGAATTTTCCTCTTACATCTGGACCTCCTTTAACTTTTAGTAAATTCTCCTTACATTGATATTCTAGAACATAATTAAAATCAGTTGGATCTTCTAAATCTAAATTTCTGAAAATTATTACTAGAGCTTCTAACAAATTGGATTTACCTGCTGCATTTTGACCAAGAAATACAGTGCTCATAAATTCCTCATTAAGGTCTATTGAGAAATCTCTGAGGTTTTTAAACTCTTCTATGTAGATTTTGTCTATTCTCATGCTAGTTCTAAATACCCTTTTTCGTTTGCAACTTCTTTAATGGCATTTTCTTCCTCTATCTGCTTTTTTAATTCTGCATAAAACGCATCAATATCATTAGGGAATTTGGACATTTTCCAGAGGTCTTCAGCATGCAGTTTACCATTTTCTTTTAATAATTTTACTAAATCCATAAGTAAGGTTTTACTATTGTATTTTATTTCTCTTGAAGGCTTTTTTAATTCCTTATTGGTAGTTGGTTTATTTACTAACACATTGTTTTCTTCTCCTAATAATTCACTCAAAACCGATTGCATTAATTTTTCTGCATTAGTTTTACTGGCTTTTATTTCTTGTTCTAATGCATCACAATTAGCTAATATTTGATTTACTTTCTGTACTATTGCTTTTTGTTCTTTTAAAGGTGGTAATGGAATTAATACAGATTTGATTTGTGTCATATTTAAAAATGGCTGAGCACTACTCTTAGCAAGGCTTTTAAACAAGGCAATATGACCGTTAATAAAATGACATAAATATTCATTTACTATAATTTCACCAACTCTAAATCTGGAAATACCTGTAGTAGATAGCATTCCATAAGTAAAAGTGTCTGGAACTATACAAGCTTCTCCAATTCCTGCACCTACTTTAGAAAATAAAATATCACCTGCAATTACATTGTGCCTCAAGAATGATTGATACTTTTCTTCGCTAATATATTTCATTGAATCATCCTTAAACCGATAAGGTTTCACATTCATCATTCTTAATACAGGGACTCCTGATTCTATGTAATCTCTTTTTGTATTTATACTTGAGCCAAAAGGACCATCAACAAATGGTGAAGTCATTGCATTTCCTGTGCTTCCCATTCTACACCATTCCCAACTCTCAGGAATACCAAAAGGAATTTCATCTTTGGTAATTTTAGGCAAAGGTTTTTCCTTTTTAATTTTCTTTTCTTTTACAAGCTGCTCTTTTTCTGCTTTTATTTTTTTGAGCAACTCACTGGCAGGTTCTACAGTTGGGTTTTGTACTCGCCATTCTTTTGTTAATTTACCTTGTACAGCATCTTGTAAAATTGATTGGCGGAGTTTGGTTAGATATTCTTCTTGAGATTCTATTTCCAATACTAATTCTTGATTGCTAGCTTCCGTTTTTTCAATCTCATCTAATACTTTTCTTTGTTCTTCTTTAGAAGGAAGAAAGATGTCTAATTCAAAAATTTGCTTTGGGTGAATTCGTTTAGAGCCCACTCCTTTGGCTAAAGTCTCAAGTTTTAAATAAAAATCACCCTTTTTAAAGAAATAAAAAATCCATTCAGGATAACAAGATTTATCTATATCAAATGCTGGAATATCTAAACTAGATTCAAAACCATCTAATTCATCAGGCACAATACCAAAAGCACCTTTGTGTAAATTTTGTTTTCCATAAACAAATTGCCCTGCTTTTCGTGTATAGTATTTGGTTGCTCCTTTTTTATCTTTAGTAACAGGTCGTTTTTCTACACCAAGTACATTTAATTTGACTCTAAGACGTTTATCCGTACTTGGCTTTTCTGAAAGAACTTTAGATTCAGTTAAAAGTGTTCCTAACTTTACTTTTTTCCAATCTTTCATAAAAGAGCTTTTTTAATTTCAGCTAATAGCTTTGCACTTTTATCAAATGAGGTATCAATTTTTACTAAAAGTTCTTCTGTAGTAAATACTTTTTCAGCTTCTGAAACATGAGGGTTTTTAATATCAAGATTAAAGCTTCTTTCTTTAATTTCTTTTAAAGATACTTTCCAAGCATACTCATTTTCTTTGCGATCTTTCCACCATTTCTTAATATCATCAAAATGTTTAATATCCACAGGTCTAGATCTACTAAAATTCTTTATTCCTTCAGGGTAAGGCATTTCGTAATACCAAGTTTCTTTGGTAGGTGTTCCTTTTTCAAAAAACAATAAATTGGTTTTAATACCAGTATATGGATTAAAAACACCATTTGGTAACCGGACAATGGTATGCAAATTACATTTGGTTAATAGTTCTTCTTTAATTCTAGTTTTTACACCTTCACCAAACAAAGTACCATCAGGTAATACAACTCCTGCACGTCCGTTTTTCTTTAATACTTTAATGATTAGGGATAAAAACAAGTCGGCTGTTTCTTTAGTTTGAAACTTTTTAGGAAAATTCTTTTCTGTTCCGTCCTCTTCTGTTCCTCCAAAAGGTGGATTAGACAATACTACATTTACTTGGTCTTTTATACCATAATCGCTATAAGATTTGGTTAGCATATTACCTCTAGTAACCGCAGGTTGGTCAAAACTATGTAACATCAAGTTAGTTGTACACAATAAATGAGGTAAAGGTTTTTTCTCTACACCTCTTATAGATTCTTGTAATGTTTGAGTCGCTTTTGGATTGTCTATTTGCTTTCTAACATGGTCTATGGAACAGGTTAAAAAGCCACCAGTACCACATGCAGGGTCTAATACACTTTCACCTAATTGTGGGTCAACCATATCTACTATGAACTGGGTTACAGCTCTTGGAGTATAATATTCACCAGAGGAACCAGCAGATTGTAGTTCTTTTAAAATTGTTTCGTAAATATCATTAAATGTATGTCTATCTTCACTACTGTTAAAGTCAATTTTATCAATTTCATTAATTACTTGGCGGAATAGTGTTCCGTTTTTCATGTAGTTATAAGTATCTTCAAAAACAGCCTTGATAATTTTTGCTTGCTCAGTTTTAGACGTATCAATATCTTTTAATGCAGGAAATAATTCTGAATTGATAAACTCCATTAATTCGTCACCTGTTAAACCTTCATCATCAGCAGCCCAAGCATCCCACTTAAATTTTTCTGCAATAGGACTTTCATAATTATCTAAAGTATATTCCCATTCTTCTTCCTTATCTGCAAAAATTTTCATAAACAGCATCCAAACCATTTGTGAAATTCTTTGAGCATCTCCATCTACACCAGCATCCTTTCGCATGATGTCTCTAATTGACTTTATTATTGATGTTATGTTGCTCATTAAGCTATATTGTTTTTGTATAATTCGTTTTCTAATTCTTTTACTGCTATTTCAAAATCTTTAGGTTTTCCAAATGCTCTTAAAATTTCCATAGGTAAACCTATTTGATTTAATGGTTGTATTTTAATCACACTTTTATCTTCAATAGCAGAAACACCTTCATTTTCGTATTTGATTAACAAGCCTTCAATTACTTTTTGAGCCGTTTCTCCATATTTAGCAAAGTAATTACGCTTTCTTACATTATTTGCTCTTTCTTTTCTCGTTAAAGGTGGTTGGTCAAAAGCAATATGACAGATTAAATCAAATACATCTAGGTCTTTTCCTATTTCATCTTTTAGGGCATCTACCAAAATTCCGTTCTCTGCCAATTCTCCGTATAATTCTTCTTTTTTAGTAGAACTATTCCATTTTAAAATGAATTTGTCTAAAGAAGCGTATTCTTTTAATAAGTTCTTTCGAGTATAGTCTTTTAAAGATTCGGTTATCAGTTTTCCATCAGCACCATAATATTGAACTCTTTCGTTTGCGACACTTACTGGAATATCTTTGATGTAGTATTTCTTAGGTTCATCATCTGTTTCATCTATTAAAATATCAGGATCAATAAAATCTTCTTCAGGGATTGGATCTTCCCCGTCCAATATTTCAACATCTTCATTAACTGGAGGTACAACATCATCCTCTTCTGTAATAGGTTCATAAATTTGAACTGGGTCACCATCAAAATCTGGGTCAGCAAATAAGTTAGTTGCTTTTCTAAAATCCATAATGGTAAAAAACACTTTTCCGTCTGCTTCTCTTATTCGTGTTCCTCTACCAATGATTTGCTTGAACTCTGTCATAGAACCAATATTGGTGTCTAAAACAATCAGTTTTACCATTTTTGTATCAATACCAGTAGTTAGCATTTTTGAGGTGGTTGCTATAGTTGGTATTTGTTCTTCAACATCAGTAAAGTTTCCTAATTCCATTTTACCAACTTCGTCATCTCCTGTAATTTTCACTACATAATTTGGATGCTTAGTAACCAAGTCAGCATTTTCATTTATTAATGCTTGTCGCATTCTATTAGCATGGTCAATATCTACACAAAAGACAATGGTTTTAGCAAAACGATCTGTAGCTTTTAGGTATTCAGTTATTTTTCTTGCTACTAATTTAGTTCGTTCGTCTATTGCTAAATTTCTGTCGTAATCTTTCAGGTTATAAATTCTATCTTGAATTTCATTACCGTATTTGTCTAGCATTCCTTTTGTAGGACGCCAACCCTCATCAATAGTTGTAGAGATTCTAACAACTTTGTAAGGAGCAAGAAATCCATCTGCAATTCCTTGTTTTAATGAATAAGTATAAACAGGCTCTCCAAAATATTCCATATTAGAAACATCTTTGGTTTCTTTAGGTGTTGCAGTTAAACCAATTTGCGTAGAAGATGAGAAATAATCTAGAACATCTCTCCAAGCAGAAGCTTCAGAAGCACTTCCTCTGTGGCACTCATCAATTACGACTAAGTCGAAAAAGTCTTTACTAAATTCTTTGTAAGCATTTTTAGATTCGTCATTGCTTGTTAATCCTTGATATAATGCGAAATATATTTGATATGATTTATCAATTTTTCTGTTTTTGATAATGTGCATAATATCATTACCAAAAGGGGAGAAGTCTCCGTTTTTGGTTTGTTCTAATAATGCTGTTCTATCGGCTAAAAACAGGATGCGTTTTTTGACTTTGGCTTTATATAATCTCCAAATAATATTAAAAGCTGTATAGGTTTTACCTGTTCCTGTTGCCATTACCAAAATAATACGGCTTTGACCTTTTGCAATAGCCTCAATAGTTCTATTAATTGCGTTTTGCTGATAGTATCTAGGAGTCATCTCACTTTCATCAGAAAAGTAATCTTGCTCAACAATTTGCTTTGCAGTATCTGAAGTTAATTCTTCTTTATTTAGGTATTTATTCCATAATTCATCAGGTGATGGAAATTCATCTAAGTCTATTTCTTTTTCAATTTCTCCTTCTGTTTTAGTTCTGTCATGAAAGACAAAGGAATCTCCATTTGAAGTAAATACAAAAGGTATTTGCAACATTTCTGCATATTCCAAACCTTGTTGCATTCCAGAACCAACAGATTTTTTATTGTCCTTTGCTTCAATTATTGCAATAGGTACATTTGGTTGTATATAAAGGATATAATCTGCCCTTTTTCTTTTTCCTCTTGCGTATAGTTTTCCTTGAACAATTATTCTACCATCTGTAAATGACACTTCTTCACGGACTTGGGTTTGCATATTCCATCCTGCTTTTTGAATAGCAGGATTTATGAACTTTGTGCAAATATCTCTTTCGGTTAGGTCTTTTTTATTCAATTAATGATATTTAGTGGGGGAGTTAATGGTTGACCTAAAATAGCTAATCCCCTCTTAACAAAAAACAGAAAGCCGTAATTTGGGGTTTAAGGCTAAGTTTATTATGGTTTTAGCCCAAAACTGTAAGAAAAACCTACACTAATTAATACGCAATTGTCACCTCTGGGTAGTCCACTTTTTCAATAATGCCCATGTAGTTGCTATCCACCGTTCTGCTATACAAGTCTTTGGTCACTGGGTGCATGCTTAATTCGCCTTCCCATAAATCGTCTTCCAACACATGTTGTACATCATCCGCTGTATTACCATCATGCAACCAGGCATCAATATCATCTTCTGCAATGAGAACCGGACGGCGTTTTTTGTCGTTATGGACCTCCGCAAATTTTGGCGTAGCAGCCTTAGTCAACACCGTAAACGTCCAACGTTTATCTGCCGTATAGGTATAAATGCCTGCTAAGTACAGTGGGTCGCCATCCGTTCTATGCATATAAAAGGGCACTTTGTAGTCTTTACCCTTTACCTTCACTTTAGTGTTATGGGGTTCAAAAAAACCATCAATAGGGATCACACAACGCCGCTGCTCCCATGAATACCTATAAATAAAATGGTCAAAAAGCTTTTCTGATTTGGCATTGAGTCCCCCAAAAGTTTTTGGGTTTTTAAAATATTCCTTGTACTCGGCCTGCTTTTCTCGTGCTGGTAGCAGTCCCCACATAGCGGGTACCAAATGGTTGGGGTGTTCTTGGGGTATGATCCACATAATAGGATGGCTCCAACCATTGGCGTGGTAGTAGATCAGTTCTAAATCGGAGTCTTCATTTTTTAACACCGATTGTAGCTGTAAGCGTTTTTGTAGGGCTTCTTTTTTTCGGGTTTGACGGGTACTGTAGCACATGAAAGTAATTTACGAAATATTGTTTTGAGTCATTACTTTTTTTCATTGATGAAAAAAGTAAACAAAAAACCTCGGCTGATAGTTATTTTGTCCATTTTGTCTTGACACAAAACGGATTAAAAAGTCAAGAAGATTTTAATGAAATTTTTGGCCTTGCCAAAACCATGGATGCCACTATCGCTTCATGCTCTTTTTCGCGATGCGAAACGCACTTCCGCTGGTAGCACCATTATTTCTGGAAAATCTTCGGTCAAAATCGTTATCTACGATGATTTTCTCGAATTGTATGGAATCTTTTTAATTGCCTTTCTATCAACTTTGGAATTTGCTACGTTATTGAAAATAGGCCGTTGAAATGGTATTCTATTTAATTGTTGATTACTTCTCCGCAGCATAGGGAGCAAAAGCTTCGGAATTCAGCTTTTTAAAGCGCGAAGTTTTGCGAGTGGTTTTACGCAGTAAAAATGCCTCTGGAGAAGGCGTGTTTTTCTTTGTTTCGTTTCTTTTGCACGAACAAAAGAAATGAATATAGAATCCTTTTTCAATGGTTTTACTTTTTTCAATTGATGAAAAAAGTAAACAAAGAACTCGGCGGATGGTTATTTTGTCCATTTTGTCTTGACACAAAACGGATTAAAAAGTCAAGAAGATTTTAAGGAATTTTTTGGCCCTGCCAAAACCATGGATGCTACTATCGCTTCATGCTCTTTTTCGCCATGCGAAACGCACTTCCGCTGGTAGCACCATTATTTCTGGAAAATCTTCGAAAACTAAATGAGTATTAATTCGATAACAAACCATTTTCAATAGCAGGAATTCTAAACCGTTCTGTAGTTGCATTTTCATGCTCCTTTTTAAATATTTCTGCAGCTTGAGCAATCACTTCAGGGTGCTTATCCGCAACATTTTTGGTTTCAGCAGGGTCCGTACTAAGGTTGTAGAGTTCTAAAGTGGGTGCTTTATCATCTTTTAAATGTTGCCGAATCACTTTCCAATCCCCAATTCTTAAGGCTACTTGTCCGCCATATTCTGGAAACTCCCAATACAGAAAATCATGTACTTTTTGTTCTGAAGTATTCAAAAGAGTGGGTAAAAAACTAATGCCATCGGTTGGTGTTTCTTCTTCAAATTTCAATAAATCGTCTAGTGTTGCAAAGACGTCGTACTGGGCAGAAATATGATTCGTATGTGAACCAGCTGCAATCTGGTTTGGCCAACTAGCGAGCATCGGTACACGGATACCACCTTCATACACAAAACCCTTGCCTTTTCCATAGGCCTCACCAAAGGGTCCGGAACTATTAAAGTATGCGCCATCGGTACCACCAGAATAGGTTACCCCGTTATCAGAGCTGAATAAAATTAAGGTATTCTCATATAGTCCTACTTGTTTTAAATGCGCCACCAGTTTGCCTATATTCTCATCTAAATAGGATATCATAGCGGCATAACCCGCTCTTGGATTTTGATGTGGAAAATAGCCTTTGTCACCCAAGTAGGGTTCTTCTGCTCCAAACTTTTTCTTGTAATAGTCAACCCAGCGTTCAGGTGCTTGAATAGGGTTGTGGGGTATGGGTGTTGCCCAATAAAAGAAAAATGGTGCTTTCTTTTCTTTAGAAATAAACCCTAGCATTTGGTCAAACATCATATCTGGCGGGTATTCCTTTAGCGTAAAATTGGAATAACTATCTGGGTTATTAGGGTCTGCTCCTTCTCTAAGCTTTGTGCGTGGTGCGATGGTATCATTTTGTAAATGCACTCGATTTTCATTGTGATATAAATGCAGCGGATAATAGGTGTGGGCTTGGCGTTGACAGTTGTAGCCATAGAAGAAATCGAATCCCATTTTAGTAGGAATAGCATCGGTATGTGGTGCTCCTAATCCCCATTTGCCAATCATTCCTGTGCGATAGCCTTTTTCTTGTAGTAGTTTGGGAAAAAGGATAGTGTTAGCGGGTATGGGTCGTTGACCTTCTAAGGTAGAATCATGTGCCATGGCGCGGTAGTCCCAAACATCACCTCGTTCGTTCCATTCATCATTACCTCGTATGTAGGCATGGCCGGAGTGTTTGCCTGTTAATAGCATATAACGTGCTGGTGCGCAAACGGGAGCACTGCTATAATGTTGCGTGAAAAGCATGCCGTTTTTGGCAAGGGCATCTATATGTGGTGTTTCAATTTTTTCTTGACCATAAGCCCCAAGTTCTCCATAGCCCAGGTCATCAGCAAGAATGTAAATGATATTTGGTTTCGGATTTTGTTGCGTAATCTCTTTTTCTTTTGGAGCACAACCCAGCATTAAAGTCAAGAGAAATAAAAGAGTAGGAAGTAAGCTATGTTTAATATTCATCGAACTATTCAGGATTTTCAATTTCTTTTTTAAGCATTTGAAGCACCTGTTTTTTAGGTAAAGCTTCAATAGTTTGACCATTGCGGCCTGTCATGGTTTCTGCTGTAAAAAGGGAGTTTAATATGGCCTCTTCGGTAGCTTCAATAGTTGCTAAAAAGAGGGGTGTCATGGCTTCGTTTCGTAGGGTAGTATGGGTCTTTGTGTTGCCCTCAGCACGATATGGAATGCGACAACTTTCTGCCGTAGAAACCGCAATCACATAATCTCCACTACCATTACTGGCAATACCCCCAGTTTTTGCCAAGCCCAACATTGCCCGTTTAGCTAAGCGTTCTAAATTCCGGCTATCTAATGGGGCATCCGTCATGACGACCATCATACAAGAACCATCAGCTTCGTATTTAAAACTATCTGAATATCGCCCTAATTGTTTCCCCACTTGAGCTCCGTTTATCTCCAACACGCCCCCAAAATTACTCTGTACCAAAACTCCCAAAGTATAGCCACCTGCTTTTTTGGATAGTACTCTTGAGGCAGTGCCAATACCTCCTTTATACCCAAAACAAATAGTGCCCGTACCGGCACCTACATTACCTTCTTTTACTTCGCCGTTATTTGCATTTAAAATGGCATCTAAGACTGCTTTTTCATCTACATGGCGCCCTCGAATATCATTCAAATACCCATCATTAGTTTCGCCCACCACCGCATTTACGGAGCGTACATTTTCATTGCCCGGCAAGGCTAAACTATAGCCAACCAAGGCATCAATAGCGGTAGCTACGTTTAAGGTATTGGTTAGAACAATAGGAGTTTCTATATTCCCTAATTCTTTTACTTGTGAATAGCCTGCTAGTTTTCCAAATCCGTTTCCAATATAAATTGCGGCAGGAACTTTTTCTTGAAAAATATTCCCATCATGAGCTAAAATCGCGGTGACTCCAGTTCTGATATGTTCCCCTTCAATAAGGGTAGTATGCCCCACTTGCACTCCGGATACATCTGTGATGGCATTGAGGGCTCCTGGTTGCAACACTCCAATTTCGATGCCGTAATCGCGTGCTCGTTTTTGGTCTTGGGCAAAAGATAAAAAGAGCGAACAATTAGCGATGAAAATAAGGACGTAGGACTTACACATTTTGAAGTTGCTTTAAGGTGACTTTTTAAAAGTACAAACAATATTAATTATGGGTTTTTTCCTTACATTTAATGAGACTAATTCAAAAAGGTGTTTGCGCATAGCCTAATAGCTCGACTTTGTTTGATATTACAGTAGGCTTTGTACTTTACCAACCAAAAGAACACAATATGAAAACTTTGCTTTCTAAAGCTAGCCTGCTCTTGCTAGCTCTTTGTTTTACAACCATTTCAACAAATTCACAACGTAGAAAATCTAGTACAACACCTAAAGTACCGGCAGAACTGTATTCTAGTTTAGAATATAGATCTATAGGCCCGCACCGTGGTGGCCGTTCGGCGGCGGTTACTGGAGTGCCTGGTGAACCTAATTTATTTTATTTTGGTGCTGCCGGTGGTGGCGTATGGAAAACACTAGATGGGGGTCGTACTTGGGCTAATATTTCAGACGGGTATTTTGGCGGTAGTATTGGTGCTGTTGAAGTAGCCCAAAGTGACCCTAACGTAATTTATGTGGGGGGTGGTGAAAAAACCCTTCGCGGAAACGTTTCTAGTGGTTACGGAATATGGAAAACCGAAGATGGTGGTAAAACTTGGGCATCTGCAGGACTAAAAAACAGCCGTCATGTTCCAAGAATTAGAATACATCCAACCGACCATAATACAGTGTATGCCGCAGTATTAGGAAATATTTATAAGCCAACCCAAGATCGTGGTATTTATAAAAGTACGGACGGGGGTAAAACATGGGATAAAAAACTGTTTGTAAACGACCAATCTGGTTTTGTTGATCTAACTTTTGACCCAAATAACCCACGTATTTTATATGCATCGTCATGGAGAGCGCAGCGTACACCTTATTCTTTAAGTAGTGGTGGCGATGGTTCCGGACTTTGGAAGAGTACTGATAGTGGTGAGACTTGGACAGAGATTTCAAAAAATGAAGGTTTTCCAAAAGATACTCTAGGAATTATTGGAGTGACCGTTTCTCCTAAAAATAGCGAACGCGTTTGGGCTATTGTAGAAAATAAAGAAAAGGGTGGTTTGTACCGTTCTGAAGATGGCGGAAAAACTTGGGCACAAGTAAATAGTGAGCGTAAATTACGTCAACGTGCTTGGTACTATACTCGTGTGTATGCCGATACGGAAGATGAAGATGTCGTATATGTTTTGAATGTACGTTATCATAAATCTACGGATGGGGGTAAAACATTTAACACGTTCAATGCCCCACATGGGGATCATCATGATTTATGGATAGCTCCAGAGAATAGCCAACGAATGATTATAGGTGATGATGGTGGCGCACAAGTTTCGTACGATGGTGGTGAAACCTGGAGTACGTATTACAATCAACCAACGGCTCAGTATTATCGGGTGACTACAGATAATGCTTTCCCGTATCGTATTTATGTGGCCCAGCAAGATAATTCTACGCTACGCGTAAATCACCGTTCTGATGGAAGCTATATTACCGAAGATGATTGGGAGCCAACTGCTGGGGGTGAGTCTGCTCATTTAGCAGTAGATCCTAATAATAACGACATTGTTTATGGTGGTAGTTATGGTGGATTTTTAACAAGAGTGAATCATGAAGCGGGTACCGTTAGAGGTATTAATGTGTGGCCAGACAACCCAATGGGTTATGGTGCTGAAGGTATGAAGTATCGTTTTCAGTGGAACTTTCCTATACTATTCAGCAAGCACGACCCTAAAAAATTATACACCTTTTCACAGAACGTACATATGTCTACCAATGAGGGGCAAAGCTGGGAATTAAAGAGTGGTGATTTAACAAGAAATGACCCAGATAAACTAGTAAGTAGTGGTGGACCAATTACCCAAGATAATACGGGTGTAGAATATTACTGTACCATATTTGCGGCGAATGAAAGCCCATTAAAAGAAGGTTTACTTTGGGTTGGTACTGATGACGGATTAATACATGTTACCAAAGATGGTGGTGCTAATTGGGAGAATGTAACCCCGACCAATATGCCGGAATGGAATATGTTTAATAGTATTGAACCCTCTGCTTTTGATGAAGGTACTTGCTACGTGGCAGCTACAAAATATAAGCTAGGTGATTTTGCTCCTTACCTGTATAAAACTACTGATTACGGTAAAACGTGGGTAAAAATAACGAACGGTATAGAAAGTGAGCATTTTACACGTGTTGTTCGTGAAGACCCAAAACAAAAGGGCTTGTTGTATGCGGGTACCGAAACAGGAATGTATATTTCTTTTAATGATGGAGCTAATTGGGAAAAGTTTCAATTGAATCTGCCGATTGTTCCGATTACAGATTTAGCCATTAAAGACGATAATTTAATTGTTGCTACACAAGGGCGTAGCCTTTGGATTATTGATGACCTTTCGGTACTACACCAAACCAAAACAGAGGATGCTGGAGTAGCTATGAAATTGTTTGCACCAAAAGATAGTTATAGAACTAGAGGTAGAGCTGCAAGCAAGCCAAGTTTAACAGCCGGACAAAACCATCCGAATGGTGTGGTAACTCATTTTTATATGAAAGATGTAACTAAGAAAGATAGTGTAAGCTTGACGTATACTTCCATGGCAGGTGATACCTTGGCCAACTTTAGCACTTTTTCCAAAGAAAAGAAGGATAAATTAAAAATAGAAAAAGGAGGCAATACCCATATTTGGAATACTAGAGGAACAGGTGCTGATAAGTTACCAGGAATGATATTTTGGGCAGCGGGTTTTAATGGAGCGAAAGCAGTACCTGGTAGTTATAAAGTACACTTGAATAAAAATGGGGCTACCCAAAGTCAAACATTTAAGATTTTACCAGACCCGAGGGCTGAGGTTTCAGTTGCTGATATGCAAAAGCAATTTGACTTTATAACTAGTGTGAATGAGACCGTAAATAAAGCACATGAGTCTATTAAAAAGATTAGAGGTATCAATAAAAAGTTAGATGCTTTTATGAAACAGTATAAAGGCAATGAAGCGACGAAATCTTTGGTAGAAAAAGCCAAAACAATGAAAGAAGGTTTTAGTGAAATTGAAAAGGCATTGTACCAAACTAAGAATAGAAGTGGACAAGATCCGTTGAACTTCCCAATTCGCCTGACCAATAAGCTAGCGCACCTGAACAGACTTGTAAGTATTGGTGATTTTCCTCCTACTGACCAAGATGTTGCTGTAAAGAACGAAATGACTACTAAAATAAATGCGCAATTAGCGGCTTTTGATGCTATGGCGGATAAAGAAATGAAAGAATTTAATGCAGAATTCAACGCGCTGAATTTGCAATATTTGAGTTTGGAAGATTAAACTATCCCGGCTTTTGCCACCCCTCCTTTTTTAAGGAGGGGACTACAAGAGGAACCAGTTTGACATTAGTTAATGATATTAAGATTGGTTCCTTGGTCCTCCCCTAACAAGGGGAGGTGCCGATAGGCGGAGGGGTCGCTAAATAGCTGCTCAAAGTTTAAATATATTTCATATGGGTTTTCATACAGATTACTGTTAAAACCCATTTTCTTTTTTAAGTTTGTTCGACCCTAATGCAGTCAGATTCCATGCAAGACCCAACATCTTTTTACCAATCGCAACTAACTAAATTTCAAAAGCAACTTCAAACGGTAAAAACAACGCTTAATACTTTAAGCCTAATTCGTTTGGTGCTGTTTTTAGCAGTATTAGCTGCTGTTTATTTTGTGTGGGGCAACACCCAAATTATTTTAGGAGTTCTTGTTATAGCTACCGTATTTTTTATTGCGCTTCTGATGCGTTATAACACGCTAAAATATGAGCGTGATTTTTTAAAGGCTTTAATTAAAACGAACGAGACCGAACTTAAAGTCTTAAACCGTGATTTTCATGATTTACCAGATGGAAAAGAATATACACAAGGAACTCATGATTTTAGCCAAGATATTGATTTGTTTGGTCGTGGTTCTTTTTTTCAATACAGTAATAGAACGGCTTTAAAAAGTGGAACAGATCGTTTAGTTCATGGACTACTTTCTAACCATATTCAAAATGTCGACGAAAAACAGCAAGGAATTAAAGAATTGGCTGCTTTACCAGAATGGCGACAAGAGTTTGGAGCCGTAGCTACATTGGTCAAAACTGAGGTTAGTGTAACAAGTGTTGTCAATTGGCTTCATCAGTATAGCTCCTTTGTACCAAAAAAAACCCAATTAATAAGCATACTATTTTCAGCGCTGTCTATTTTAGTTTGGGCGCTCTATTTCTTAAATTTTATCTCGGGCTACCTAGTCTTTGCAGTTTTTTTGTTAGGCTTAGCGATAACAGGTAAGTACCTAAAAAGCATCAATAAACTCGCCATACATACTGCACAAATCCAAAGTACTTTTCGACAATATGCTAAACTTATAGCTTTATTGGAGACTCAAGATTTTGACGCAAAGGCCTTAGGTCAAGAAAGAGCTAAAGTCATTGGGGCAAAGGGTTCAAGTTCCACTTTGCTAAAGAAATTCGCAAAGTTATTAGATGCCCTTGATCAACGAAATAATATTCTTATCAGTTTAGTCGCTAACGGTTTTTTCTTGCGTGATTTATATATCTGTAAATCTATTGAAGATTGGATTTCAAATCATGGCAAAAAGGTGTCCAATTGGTTTGACGCTATTGCATTTTTTGATGCCTATTGTAGCTTAGGTAATTTCGCTTTTAACCATCCTAGGTATGTTTATCCTTTCATAAATCAAGATCAAAACACTATTGATTGTAAGGGTGCGGTGCATCCATTGTTAGATCCTGAAATGGCCATTGCAAATGATTACTGCATTGCAAATGATCAATTTTTCGTGGTTACTGGAGCTAATATGGCAGGGAAAAGCACTTTTTTGCGTACCGTAGGTCTTCAAATAGTGATGGCTAATGTAGGATTACCGGTTGCGGCGACCGAAGCAAAGTATACCCCTATTAAATTAATAACAAGCATGCGAACTACCGATAGTTTGACTGATGATGAAAGCTATTTTTTTAGTGAGTTAAAGCGCCTAAAATTTATTATTGACAAAATTGAAGAAGAACCTCATTTCATAATTTTAGATGAGATTTTAAAAGGAACCAATAGCACAGATAAAGCAGAAGGTTCAAAGAAGTTTATTGAAAGATTAGTACGACTAAAAGCATCGGGTATAATCGCTACTCATGATTTAAGTTTATGTGCTGTTGCTGATAGCTTAAAAGAGGTAAAAAATTACTACTTTGATGCTCAAATTAAAAATGACGAATTATATTTTGATTATGCTTTTAAAGAGGGTGTATGTCAAAATATGAATGCTAGCTTTTTATTGGCGAAAATGGGCATTGTAGATGATGCTTCATTAGACCATAATTAACAAAATCAACCAAAATGAAAAAAACTTTACAATTCCTTTTAATCTTATCATTTACCACAGTTTTCGCGCAAACTGCTGAAGATTATTTTAAACCTTTAAAGTTTAGAAATATAGGTCCTTTTAGAGGTGGGCGTTCTGTTTCGGCCTCTGGAGTTGTTGGTGATGCGATGACTTATTATATGGGTACAACGGGCGGTGGATTATGGAAAACGCAAGACGCAGGACAACGCTGGAAGAATATTTCAGATGGTTATTTTGAAATGGGTTCTGTAGGCGCTGTTGCGGTGTCTACGTATAACACTAATATCGTTTATGTAGGTATGGGAGAACATGCTCCTCGAGGGGTGATGACATCCTATGGAGATGGAGTATATAAATCTACAGATGCGGGTAAGACATGGAAGCATGTGGGATTGACAGCAACACAGCATATTTCTCGTGTTCTCATTCACCCTACCAATCCTGATATTGTATATGTTGCTGCTCAAGGACAATTATATGGTCCAAATAAAGAGCGTGGAGTTTATAAATCTACCGACGGAGGAAAGACTTGGAAGAATACCCTTTTTGTAAATGAATTAACTGGAGCTGTTGAACTTTCTATGGATGCGAACTATCCTGAAATTATGTATGCAGCCATGTGGGAACACCAACGAAAGCCAAATATGGTTGTTAGTGGTGGTGCCGGTAGTGGTTTATACAAATCAACCGATGCTGGTGAAACTTGGACTGAAATGACCGAAGGGCTTCCTGAAGAAAAAGGTAAAATGGCAATTTCTGTGAGTCCAGCAAATTCAAATAAAGTATATGCTTTAATAGAAAGTGATTCAAATCAAGATAAAGGAGGACTTTTTGTTTCCAATAATGCCGGTAAATCATGGAGCATGGTCAGTGGTGATAATCGGTTGACCCAGCGGGCGTGGTATTATATAGAGGTGTTTACAGACCCTCAAGATGAAGACATTGTTTATGTATTGAGCGCACCAGCACTTCGTTCGTTAGATGGTGGAAAAAACTGGGAACGTATTTCAGGAACACATGGTGATTATCATGATTTATGGATCAACCCTAAAAATTCTTTGAATATGGTCATCGCCAATGATGGAGGTGCAGCAGTAACTTTCGACTTTGGAAAAACCTGGTCCTCGCAGGTGAATATGCCTACTGGTCAGTTCTACCGCATTAACACCGATAACCTTTTTCCTTATAATATTTATGCTGGTCAACAGGACTATTCTTCTGCAATGGTCGCTAATATGTCTGTTGGTAGGGGTGGAATAACCATGTCCGATTTTAGCCCATCAGCTGGTGGTGAAAGTGCTTTTCTGGCTTTTGACCCAGACAATCCTAGATATGTAATGGGTGGAAGTTATTTAGGTACTATCAATGTCTTAGATATGGAATCAAAGGCAACTACGAGTGTGATGCCCGCACCCATTCAATATTTGGGTCGCGAAGCACGAAACATGAAATACCTCTATAATTGGAATGCTCCGACTTTACGTTCGCAGCATGAAAAAAATACCTTTTATCACGGAGCGCAGCTCTTATTAAGAACTCGTGATATGGGCGTTACTTGGGAAGAAATGTCACCAGATTTAACGCGTGACATAGATGCCAAGCAAGGTAATGGGGGTGGCCCGTATACTAATGAGGCCGTTGGAGCAGAGAATTACGGTACCTTGGCTTATGTTTTAGAATCACCACATGAAGCGGGCGTTTTTTATACCGGGAGTGATGATGGTTATGTTCATATTACCAAAGACAATGGAGAGAGCTGGCAAAATATCACACCTAAGAATTTAGGTGAGTCTTTAGTTAATGCTATTGAAGTTTCTCCACACGATCAAGCAACCGTTTATATTGCTACTACAAAGTATAAGTTTAATAATCATACTCCAGCAATATATAAGAGTACGGACTATGGTAAAACGTGGACCAGTATAAATTCAGGTATTCCATATGGTGCGTTTACTCGAGTAGTTCGTGAAGACCCAAGTAAAAAAGACGTTTTGTACGCAGGTACTGAAAAAGGTTTATATCTTTCATGGAATGGAGGAAAGAGCTGGAAACAGTTTCAATTAAACCTGCCTAAAACACCGATAACGGATATTAAAATTCATGAGGGAGATTTAATAGTGGCAACATCTGGTAGAGCGTTTTGGATACTGGATGATTTAAACTTGTTGTCGCAATATACTCCTGACAATAAGGGGATGAAATTATACCAACCTAACGTTGCCATGAATGGTGCATGGTATAGTCCAATGAATGGTAATATTGATAATTTCGATGGTATGAGTACCTTATCAGGTGTGAACCCGGCCAGCGGAATGGTGCTATACTATGAATTACCAAAATTGAATGATTCTGTTGCTCTTAGCATGGACATTATGGATGCAACTGGCAAGCTAGTTAGAAGTTTTTCTTCTGAAAGAGACAAAGATTATGTTCCACATAATGGAGGAGGACCAAGAAGAGCACCAACTTTATCTAAGAAAGAAGGATTAAACCGATTTGTGTGGGATATGAAAACACCAATTTTACCAGGTATTCCAGGAGCTTATATTGAATCGCGTTTTAGTGGTCACGTAGTGCCACCAGGAACTTATACGGTGCGACTAACAGCGGGGAATGAGGCAAAAACTATTGAAGGTAAAATTGTCGCCATGCCAACGTATAGAACGACTACAGAACAGTACTCAGAGTACCACGCCTTTATGACCGATATGGAACTGCGGTTGACCGAAATGCATAATACCGTTAATTCATTGTATAAAGTACAAGAGCAAATTAAAACTGCTTTGAAAGATGTTAAAGATGAGTCGGTTAAAGCAGAAGGAAAGAAGCTATTGGAAGAACTAGACGCATGGGATAAAGATATGATTCAACGTAAATCACAAGCCTATGACGATGTAGAGAATTTTCCAAATAAATTCACTGCGGAATATCTGTTCTTAATTGATGCAACTAATAGCACTATTCCAAGGGTGAATCAACCCTCTAAGGACCGAAAAAAGGAGTTGGATGCCCAATGGTCAGGCTTAAAAGCAAGAGGGAATACCTTGATGAAAACATCTATTCCTGATTTTAATAAAAAACTTTGGGATGCAGGTATTGGGGCTATTAGGTTGTAGGGAACTAAGTTTTAGCAGCTAGTCTTATTATGCTGTCCGGGCAAGCTAAGTCGATAAATTATGTAAAAATTTGAGAACTGCTCGGTTCATGTTTTCAGGTAAAATTGAATCAAAGCTTGCATTTACCCTTCCCTTTTTGCAAGGGGAGGTGCCCGTAGGGCGGAGGGGTCTTGTTGAAGTTATGTAAAAAGCAATTCCATTTGATTTAGTTCTTACAAATGCTCTAAATTTGCCATTAATTAACAATGGAATATTACAATTACATAAAATCGCTACACCTCATTTTTGTGGTCACTTGGTTTGCAGGTTTATTCTATATTCCTAGACTGTTTATAAATCATATTGAAGCTCACGCCAAACCATCTCCTGAAAAGGAAATTTTGACGACGCAGCTAAAATTGATGACCAAAAGACTATGGTATATCATTACTTGGCCATCAGCTGTTTTATGCATTTTATTTGCTGTTTGGTTATTGTTATTAATGCCAGGTTGGTTGCAACAAGCTTGGATGCATTTAAAACTGGGCTTTGTTTTTTTATTGCTTTTATACCATTTAAAGTCTCATCAAATTTTTAAGCAATTGCAAGGTGATGATGTAAAATACACCTCGAACTTCATGCGTATCTGGAATGAGGTCACTACGATAATTCTTTTTGCAGTAGTCTTTTTAGTAGTTTTAAAAGACACCTTTAACTGGATTTATGGAGTTGTTGGAATTATTACGCTTGGCATCTTATTAATGCTTGGAATAAGGTTGTATAAGCGAATCCGAGATAAAAACCCCAAGGCTTAAAAAATACAAGGTCAAGTATCAATGACAAGTTCAATTTTATTGACCCTGTTTTTGAGTTTGCACTTGATTCTTGCGCTTGAACTTATTTTGGTTCGATTATTGCTAACTTTAAAACAAAATTAGGCAAGTCTTGCTCAAAAAATTATCCCTTAGATCACGCATATTTTTCACCATGATTCTTTTGGTGCTTATAGCCTCAGTTTTGATGGCAGGAGTTACCTTATTCCAATATCAAGAGCAATCTGAAGATTATCATGAAAATAGGTTAGAGCGCAAAGAAGAGCAAATTCTACAAAGTATTAGTTATGCATTACGCGAAACTACTTATGAACCTTCCACAGATAACCTAGAACATATTTTTAGAGATGAAATTTACAAGATTGCCGATGTGCAAAATGTCAATTTCAATATTTATGATTTGGACGGAGGACTTATTAAAAGCTCTAAACCTGCCTTTGAGGCCGATTCTGTTTCAAACTGCTTAGATGCTGAGGTTTTAAACAATTTATTGAATAGCCCAGATAAGCGCTATATTGAAGAAAAGAGTACGGCTGGGGATAATTACCAAGCCACTTACAAATACATTACCGACCTAAAGTTTAAGCCCATAGGGATAATGAATCTTCCCTATTTTGAAGACAACTCCTTTAATGATATGGAGCTGCGAGAATTTTTTTATCGCTTAGGAGGCGTGTATTTGGTTATGCTTATTTCGGCTATAGTTTTGGCCTATTTCATTTCAAAATACATTACAAGATCACTACAAACTGTCGCAGATAAAATGGTTCAAACCACTTTAAATCAACGAAACGAAAAGATTGAGATTGAAAATCCTTCAGAAGAAATTGGAAAATTAATTGATTCGTATAACGGAATGATTGATGAATTAGAAGAGAGTGCAGCTAAATTAGCTCGTAGCGAACGTGAACAGGCTTGGCGTGAGATGGCAAAGCAGGTTGCACATGAGATAAAAAACCCCCTAACCCCTATGCGTTTGACAGTTCAAAGCTTTGAACGAAAATTCAATGCTGATGACCCAAAGGCGGAAATAAAACTGAAAGAATTTTCTAAAACCTTGGTACAGCAAATTGATACGATGAGCAATATTGCTTCGGCGTTTTCCAACTTTGCTGATATGCCAGCACAACAGAAAGAAACACTGAATGTGATCAAGGTTTCGAAATTAGCTGTAGATATCTTTCATGAGCCATTTATTCATTTTATTTCAGATGAAGAAGAACTCATTGCAAAAGTAGATCGTACACAACTGATTAGAATTGTGACTAATTTGGTAAAAAATGCCATTCAGGCTGTTCCTGAAGTTGAAAATCCTAGAATATTAGTAACTGTAGCATCTGAAGGACAAGACGTTAAAATTTCTGTTGCCGATAATGGAATTGGAATAGCTGATGAGTTCAAAGACAAAATTTTTGAACCAAAATTTACCACTAAATCGAGCGGAATGGGACTTGGCTTAGGAATGGTTAAAAACATCGTAGAGAACTATAAAGGGAGTATAGATTTTACTTCACAAGTCGGTAAGGGAACTGTTTTCACGGTCAGGTTTCCGAAGGAGTGATATCTTTTGACGATTGAATTTTAATACTTGGTTCTTTTAAATCTTGATATTTCTTTAAGAATATTGGAATAATTTATTAGTAGCTTTCTACTTCGCTAAATGATTTATTCAAAGTCAATATAAAACCTCTTTAGCTCATGATTAGATTATCTTTAGTAGTTGTTTCGCTCTTCATATTAATGTTTAAAAGCAATGGTCAAGTAATTGAAAATGAACCAAAGGGAAGTCTTGAAACTTTTACATATCCCTTGTTTCTTGGACATGAACAACATTCTAGCATGACTTTCAAATACGGAATCAATGAATCACTTGAGGTTGAACTACAAGGTTTTTATGATACGTATTTAATGGAAAATCGAGTGCGTAGTGCTTTGATTTTTAGGCAATATCTAACAAAGAGACTTCATGTGCTATTTGGTGGAGAGGCCGAAATTAGGCTTCAAAATGCTACATTTCCTTTAAAAAATGCAGAAAGATTCAGCTTAATTAGTGGTTTTGGATATGATGTAGACGAGAATTTTTTATTAGAGGTAAAAAGTAACTCCCAAATAGGTAAGAGCACTATTGGTGCTTTTGGAGAATCATTTATTCCCACACCACAGTTGTTTACCCTTGGAGGAAAAATTAAGTTTTAAATCTTTAAAAAATAGCATTAACAATCTAGTTTTATACCAAAGACCAACACCAAACAACGCATGGAATACAATAACATCTATATCGAAGAAGAAAATAACCTGGCAACCATAACCATTGACCGCCCTAAAAAGCTAAACGCTCTAAACAAGGCAACGATTGAAGAGTTGCATGAGGCTTTTAAAGAATTAGAAGATGATGATAGTATAAAAGTCATTATCATAACAGGAACAGGAGAAAAAGCATTTGTAGCAGGTGCAGATATATCAGAATTCGCTCATTTTTCTGTTAAGGAAGGTGGTAAGTTGGCCGCCAAAGGCCAAGCACTTTTATTTGATTTTGTCGCCAATCTTTCAACACCAGTAATCGCCGCCGTGAACGGATTTGCCTTAGGTGGCGGCTTAGAACTTGCTATGGCTTGTCATTTTAGAGTTGCCAGCACTAATGCCAAAATGGGTTTACCTGAGGTTTCTTTAGGTGTTATACCAGGCTATGGTGGAACTCAGCGTTTACCTGAACTAGTAGGTAAAGGACGAGCTATGGAAATGATAATGACGGCAGGTATGATTTCAGGGGAAAAAGCATTGGAATATGGTTTGGTTAATTATGTGGTAGAACAAGAAGAATTACTACCATTATGTGTGAAGTTGGCAAGCAAGATATCGAATAACTCTTCTGTGGCTATTTCTCAGGCAATAAAAGCGGTAAATGCTGGTTATAGCTTTAATACCGATGGCTATGCTTCGGAAATTGAAGCCTTTGGCGCTTGCTTTGACACAGATGATTTTAAAGAAGGTACAACCGCCTTTTTAGAAAAACGAAAAGCAGATTTCCCAGGTTCATAGTCAGGTTACCCAAACCTGCAAAAATGAAGCAAATACTACTAGTTTTAGTCCTTTTTTGGGCAAATTTGGCAATTTTTGGTCAAAAAATGCCCGTTTCTTATGATTTTGGAGAAAAATTAAACGACAGATATCGCTATTCCAACTTGGTCACTATTGATAACGATGGTGATGGAGGTTATGTGATGGTTAGAGCCTATTTTCAAGGTTTGATTCTCAAACCTAAGGGCTATATTATTGAACATTATAATAAAGATTTAGAACTGGTCTCTGAATTCAATTATAAATTGAGAGGTCTTCAATTTGTAGATGGCTTTATAAAAAATGGGCAACTTCGCCTTATTTTTTTCAATTATGACTTTGAGAGAGGATTCTATGAGTACCAAGCGCATACCACCAACCTGGTAAATTTTGATTTTAAAAAAGAACAATTGCTCAAGTTTGTCACTCCTGCTGTTGAAGGGGCTTTTGGGAAAAATTATTACAACAGGGATTTTAAAAAGGGCTTTTCAACAACCTTATTATTCAATCCGGAAAAAACAGGTTTTGTGATTAGCACCCATCATAAAAAGGGTAAAGAGAACAAGCATACAATTCATCTTTTTGATGATGATTTAAACAAACGATGGGCACACGATTTCTCATCTGAGGTAGAGGAAAAGAACTATGCTTTTGAAAATATAGCTTTATCTAATAACGGAAATGAGGTTTACATTCTTGGGAAAGCATATTTCAAAAAGAACCGTTTTAAAGCCGAAGAACGTAAATTTCAATATGAACTCATAAAGATTGGAGGGGGAATAGCAACTACGCAGTCTTTTGATAATCCTGGAAAGTATTCTGAAGGTCTTTATCCAGTTATTCATAATAACAAGCTGTTTTGTGTTGGCTTTTATGCAGATCGTAAAGACAATCGCTATAATGGCCTGTCCTTTTTTGAGCTTAATCCAGTTTCACTTTCCATCGTAAACAAAAAATATAGTCCATTTACCCAACAGTTTATGGATGATAAGTTTGGTCGTGACGATGAACAAGTAATCAATAATTTGGTATTTAAAAGTGTTGAATTGACGGATCAGAACGAAATTCTATTTAACGCTGAGGAGTATTTTGTTACCTCTAGTATGCAAAGCAGTGGGGCAGCAGGACAACGAATTCAAGTTGAACGTTTTCATTACAATGACATAGTTAGTGCTAAATTGGATATTCAAGGCAATATGATTTGGGCTCGAAATATTAATAAGGCCGAAGTTACTCAAGGTGACGGGGCTTATGCCTCTTATAGCACATACACTAAAGACGGGGCTACTTATTTCTTTATTAGTACAGCATCTGAAAACCCGCAATTAATAAAAGGAGAACGATTGATTTTTAAACAAGGGCTTACAGGAAACAGAAACGTATTCTTGATTTCGCTTGATGAAAAAGGTACCTTAGATTACGAAAAAGTTATTGACGCAAAGGAAGCTCGTTTACCCTTAATGGTATCTAAACCACTTATTGATGTTAATGCAAATGAACTTGTTTTTTACTCTAAAAGAGGTAGCAAAAAACAATTAGTCAAAGTAGAATTTAACTAAGAACAAAATGAAAATGAAAAGAATCTTTAAAGCACCCGTATTTGTAATTTTATTTTTAGGAATACTAATTTCTTGTAGTGATTCAGATGATTCGTCAAGTGAAGCTTCTTTGGCTGGTAATTGGCGTGTGGTTTCAATTAAGGTATCCAATGCTACTCTGGTTCAGCAGGCCCCGGATAACGAAGATATCGTCATTAACTTTAGTGCTAATGGGGATTTTACAGGGAGTACATCTGTAAACCAATTTAGTGGCACTTACGAAACTATTTCAGATACAATGACCATGTTGTCTTTTCAGACGACGGAAGTGGCTGATACGAGATTAGGAACTGCTTTCTACACTTCAATCACAAATGCTCAAGTACCCAATACGACCTTTGCACAGTTCGGTTTTAGCTTTGATAGTGGCAATCTTATTTTGTTTTATGGAGATGGTGGTGAAATGGTTTTAGAATAGTTAAATCATCTTTGTTATTTAACAAAAGCCATGTTTAAAATTAGGATATAATCCATAAATTTGGAAAAAATCCTATTCATTGCACCAAAACGACTTTTTAAAAGGGCGAGGGGCACAGCAAAATGTGCACAATAGATTTGAGCGTCATATTTATGAAAAACGTGCTGATTTTTTAGAGTTCTGCAGAATTGAGGGTGAGCTATCTGATACTAATAAAACGGAGTACATTCCTATTTTTCCGAAAACAATTGTAAACAAGGTTACAAGTCCTGATGTTGGAATGGAGTATTCCATGAATCCTTATCAAGGTTGTGAACATGGTTGTGTCTATTGTTATGCGCGAAATACACATGAATTTTGGGGCTTTAGCGCTGGGTTAGATTTTGAACGCAAAATTTTGATAAAAAAAGATGCTCATTTATTGTTAGAAAAACAGCTTAAAAGCAAGCGTTGGAATGCTAGAACTATCGTTTTGTCTGGAAATACGGATTGTTATCAACCAGCTGAAAAGAAATTTGAAATCACAAGAAGGTGCTTAGAGGTGTTTTTAAAGTATAGACATCCAGTTGGTATTATCACTAAGAATGCGCTTATACTGCGTGATTTAGATATTATTAAAGAACTTGCAAAACATCAATTAATAGGAGTTAATGTGTCCATCACTTCACTATCAGAACAAACGAGAAGATTATTGGAGCCTCGAACCACCACAATTAAAAAGAGATTGGTTACCGTTCAAACTTTATCAGAGAATGGAGTGCCAGTAAATGCGATGTTAGCACCTATAATTCCGGGTATAAATAGTCATGAACTTTTACCATTGGCAAAAAAAGTATCAGAAAATGGAGCCTTATCCTTCGGTTTTACAGTCGTTCGTTTGAATGGAGCTATAGGTCAGATTTTCACAGATTGGATTAAAAAGGCAATGCCTAATAGTGCCCAAAAGGTACTTCATCAAATACAAGATTGCCATGGGGGCACTCTAAATGATAGCAGGTTTGGAATTCGTAGTCGAGGCGAAGGCAAAATTGCCGAACAGATACATGATATGGCAAAATTGGCTAGAAAAAAGTATTTTTCTACCTCGGTTTTTCCTAAACTAAGAACCGATTTACATGAGCAATATAAAGATGGACAATTGAAGCTTTTTTAGCCTAACTCCCAACCTTTACGATATGCTCTTGTAACCCATTCATTAGCTTTTTCATAATTAGTGATTTTCATATTGTCGCCATCCCAGAGTAACTTTCGTCGACCTGGATAATCATATGGAGCCCAATCACCAACTTTTTTACCATCTTGTAAAACCATATATTGATATGCTTTTACTGCTAAATTCCCCATAAGTACAGTTTCAGTCAATGGACCAGCTTTAGCAAAGTTAGATGAGGTTTCCGTGCCATTCATACAACCATCAACAAAGTTGGCAATATGCCCGTCAACACCATTAGGAACTCGAGCATATTTTGGGGCAGGAGATTTGTAAATATCTTTTAATTCTGAAGGTAAAAAACGAGCATTTCTAGAATAAGTATCAAAAATTAGCGTACCTCTATCGCCATACATAATGGTACCACCACCGCCATCACCGATGGTCTCATCGTCTTTTAATTCATCTGGCAAGTCAGGTTTTAATCCGCCATCATACCAATTCAATTGAATATCGCCATGATGTTCGTGCTCAAATTTTAAATGTATTTTAGAAGAAGGGGGACAAGAAGGACTATAATCTGCCTCAACAAAATCTCCTACCCAAACAGTGGTGCAGCTTGCTTCTGCTTCGGTTGGATAGCCCAAATTAAGAACGCTAAAAGGAGTTTCCATAATATGACATCCCATATCACCAAGAGCTCCGGTACCAAAATCCCACCATCCTCTCCATTTAAATGGTAAATAGGCTGCGTTATAATCTCTCATAGCAGCCGGACCTAGCCAAAGGTCCCAATCCAATTCTTTTGGTATAGCTTGTTTCTCAACTGGAATTGGCACGCCTTGAGGCCACACCGGCCTATTGGTCCAACAATCAATGGTATGCACTTTACCGATAACACCACTTTCTACCCATTCACGGGCAATACGGCTATCATCGCTTGAAGCTCCTTGATTTCCCATCTGGGTCACAATTCCATTTTCTGCTGCGATTCTTGTCATCATCCGTGCCTCATGAATATTATGAGTCAAAGGCTTTTCAACATAAGCATGCTTTTTCTCTTTCATAAATGGTAACGCAATAGTTGCATGAGTATGGTCGGGTGTCGCGACCATTACGGCATCGATATCTTTTAAATGCTTATCATAAACCTTTCGAAAATCTTTGTATTTTTTGGCATCTGGGAATGCTGCAAAAGTTTCCTTTGCTCTTCTTTCATCTACGTCACAAAGGGCCACGAATTTAACCTTGCCCGTATCATGAAGTCCTCTAATGACTCCGCTACCGCGACCCCCAACGCCAAAGGCACCTACATAAAGTGTATCACTTGGTGGTACGTGATTTTTACCTAAAACAAAACTTGGTACGATGGTAAAAGCTGCAGTGGAAGCAGCTGCATTTTTAATAAACTTTCTTCTTTGCATTCTGATTGGATTTGATAACGCCTTGAAGATACAAAAAACGATGAATTTAAAGACTATCGTTTTTAGCGTTCACCCTTCCACTCGCCATAGAATTGTTCTAAATACCCCAGCATATATTGGTGGCGCTCTTCAGCTATTTTTCTGCCAGTTGCTGTGTTCATTTTATCTTTTAATAGCAAGAGCTTTTCATAGAAATGGTTGATAGTAGGAGCCGAAGAATTCTTGTATTCCTCTTTTGACATATCTAAATTAGGCGATATCTCAGGGTCATAAAGCGACCTATTTTTAAACCCTCCATAATTGAATGCCCTAGCAATACCAATTGCCCCAATAGCATCTAAACGATCCGCATCTTGAACTACTTGAAGTTCTTTAGAAGTAAAACTTTTACTTGTTTCCTCAAGAGAATTTTTAAAGGACATATTTTCTATAATAAGCACTACATTCTTACAAGTTTCTGCATCAATTTGAATGGAATTCAAAAAGTCTTTTGCCATTCTTGGCCCGATGCTTTCATCACCTTTATGAAATTTAGGATCTGCTATATCGTGTAAGAGGGCAGCTAAACTCACTACCAAAATGTTTACACGCTCTTCTTTGGCAATCAAAAGCGTGTTATTAAACACACGTTCAATGTGAAACCAATCATGGCCACCCTCAGCTCCCTTTAGTGTTTTTTTTACAAAGTGAATGGTTTTCTCAACTAACTCAGTGGTTGTCATAAACAATGTCTTTTGTAATTGTTTGTTCAACCTTTAAAATTAATTCGTCGGCGTTACCTATATTTTCAATTGGTTCATGCACTTTAAATTTTAAATAAGCTCCTAATCCCATTGGAAATTGACCAAATCGAAGAAGTTTCCATGAATTATTAATGGTAATGGGTACGATTAAGGCCGAAGGAGCTCTTTTCATAAGCATTTTCAGCCCCATGGGTTTAAAAGGTTTGGGTTTTCCCGTTCTGCTTCTTGTTCCTTCAGGAAAAATAACGGCACTCCGGTTATGCTCTTCAATATAACTCCCCAATTTGGCGATAGCCATAATTGCTTGTTTACCGTCTTTTCTATCGATTAAAGCGGAACCGCCATGACGAAGATTATAAGATACACTGGGAATACCTTTTCCTAATTCTTTTTTAGCGACAAACTTGGGATGATGTTTACGCATATACCATATGATCGGAGGAATATCATACATACTCTGATGATTGGTGACTATTATAAGTGGCCTATTACCAGGAATCTTATGCGGGTTATCAAATTGATAGCGACTGCCTAAAATATTAGTAGAGCGCATTAAAAACCAATTTAAAATACTTACAGTTCGCTTTTGTGCAGTATACCCAAACACTTTTAAAGCTATCCATTGAATCGGATGAAATATCACTAGGGTTAAACCGAAGAAGAAAAAGAAAACTAGGGTTATCGGATATGAAATTAGTTTCATCATGGTGCAAAACTAAAAAACCACTTCAATAAGAAGTGGCTTTTTACTAAGATTTTAATCACTCCAAAAGTAGAGCAGCATGCAAAGAGCTACTAACAGTGTTCGTTATAAGCTTCCATTAGGTTTTCGGCAATCATTTCAGCCGGTCTACCTTCAATATGATGTCTTTCAATCATATGCACCAACTCGCCATTTTTAAAAAGAGCCATACTTGGTGATGAAGGAGGAAATGGTACCATTGCAGCTCTAGCCGTATTTACCGCTTCAGTATCAACACCAGCAAAAACAGTTGTAATATGGTCTGGTTTTTTAGCATTTTGCAGGCTCAACTTCGCAGCAGGTCTTGCGTTTGCAGCTGCACAGCCACAAACAGAATTTACTACTACTAAAGTGGTGCCATCTTGTTTTAAAGCGTTTTCAACGGCGTCGCTAGTATATAATTCTTCAAACCCAGCAACTGCTAAGTCGTTTCTCATAGGTTTTACTAATTCTTCAGGATACATAGTCTTTTTTTTAATATGTTCAAAGATAGGGCTTTTGTCGTTTTTTTTAAAAGACTTAACAATGCATTCACAATCCTATTGTTTGACAAACCGCTATCTTTGAAATTTAAATAATTTCATGCATGATTAAATGGTTGGGAGCCGTTATTGGATTTTCTATTAGAGGTGTACTTGGAGGGATACTGGGCTTTTTGGCAGGTAGCTTTTTGGATAATTTAATGGGAGGAAAATCGCAAAATCCAAGATCTGTTTTTGAAGATTTAACACGACAGAATGTTTCACCTGCGGATTTTGAATTAAATCTTTTATCACTTTGCTCCATTGTAATTAAGGCTGATGGTCAAATAAGCCAGCGTGAGTTAGACTATGTTAGACAATATTTTTTAAGCACATATGGTAAAGAAAAAGCGAATGCAATTTTTAAAACATTTAACGAGGTAATTAAAAAACGTGAGGTGTCTGCCCAGCGTATTTGTCAATACCTAAATCAAAGAACACGTTATGAGGTGCGATTACAATTATTACATTTCTTGTTCGGTATTGCGCAAGCTGATGGTCAAGTAAGTTCTGCTGAAATAAATAAGCTAAATGAATTAGCGGGTTACCTAAGAATAGGTCGAATTGATTTTGAAAGTATTATGGCCATGTTCGTAAAATCTGCCGATAATGCTTATAAAATTTTAGAAATAGAAAAATCTGTAACGGATGATGAAGTGAAAAAAGCGTATAGAAATATGGCTAAAAAATATCATCCTGATAAAGTAATCACAGAAAACGAGGCTATTAAAAAAGGTGCTGAAGAAAAGTTTAAAGAAGTGCAAAAGGCCTATGAGGTAATTCAGCAAGAAAGGGGGATGAACTAAATTTGGTTAGTCTTGATTTAAAACTTTTTTTAACTAATATTATGCAAGATTTTTGGTTTTATATTCAATTAGGCTTACAACATGTCCTTGATTTAGACGCATATGACCATATACTTTTTTTAGCAGCTTTAGCAGTACCTTTTACTTTTAAAAATTGGAAACAAGTCGTCATATTGGCAACAGTTTTTACTATTGCTCACTGTGCCTCTTTAGCCTTTTCTGTCTATGGTATTTTTTCTGTAGATGTAGGTCTTATAGAGTTTTTAATACCGGTAACAATAGCTTTAACAGCTTTATATAATTTTTTACGAATTTTTAAAGAAGAAAGTATAACAGGAATTTATTTTCAAGCTTTGGCAACCGCTTTCTTTGGATTGATTCATGGTTTTGGATTCTCAAACTATTTTAAAATGCTCATGGCCGAAGAGGAACATAAATTGGGCCCACTTTTAGGTTTTGCAACGGGTATTGAGCTTTCTCAGGTAACCATTATTCTTTTGGTTTTGGTCCTTGCATATATCGTTCAACAAGTTTTTAAAGTAAAGCAATCTATTTTTATTGGTGTTACATCGATTATTATCTTTCTGATTACAATACCCATGTTAATCGCTACGTTCCCTAATTAGGGTATTAGTTAAAATTAATAGAATTCCGTTGTAGGTCTCTTACAAAGCGGGTATATTTAAATATTATCCTCAAATTTTATAATGAAATCAGCAAAGCAAGAAAAATACGATAAGGCCTATTTACGGATGGCTAAGGAATGGGGCAAGCTATCCTATTGCAAGCGTAAGCAAGTTGGTGCTATCATTGTAAAAAATCGTATGATTATTTCTGATGGATACAATGGTACGCCTTCAGGTTTTGAAAATTTTTGTGAAGATGAAGAGGGTTACACCAAGTGGTATGTACTACATGCTGAGGCCAATGCAATTTTAAAAGTTGCGGCTTCGACCCAATCATGTGAGAATGCAACGCTATACATTACACTTTCACCTTGCAGAGAATGCAGTAAGCTCATTCACCAATCAGGTATAAAGCGTGTAGTCTATCAAAATGCATATAAAGATGATTCTGGGCTTCGTTTCTTAGAACGAGCTGGAGTGGAAACCATGCATTTACCTATTTTAGAAGAGTTGGCATAATCCAAAGCCCCAATATGAAAAAGAAATATAGTTATTTATTGCCAACATTGCTTGCACTTGCCGTAGCACTGGGCATTTTTATTGGAGGTAAACTACACTTTAATGATAGCCCTGAAAAATTATTCTCAACGAACTCAAAAAAAGATAAGTTAAACAGACTTATAGATTATATCGACTATGAATATGTAGATGAAATTGACACCGATAGTATTGTTGACCTGACTGTAAATAATATTTTAGGTAAGCTTGACCCGCATTCGGTTTATATCTCTAAAGATGAGATGGAAGCTGTCTCTGAGAATATGAAAGGTGACTTTGTTGGTATTGGTATTCGGTTCAATAGGTTTGGAGATACACTAACTGTTGTTAGAACCATAAAAGATGGTCCCAGTTATAAAAAGGGTTTGCGTGCTGGGGATAAAATTTTATTAGCAGATAATGACACGCTATTTGGTAAACGCATTCCTAATTCAAAATTGGTTGAACGTTTAAAAGGTAAAGAAGGGACCAAGGTAAATCTAAAGATATACCGCAAATCTGAAAATAGCATATTTGATGTAACCATAAAGAGAGACATTGTGCCAATCAAAAGTGTTGATGCGCACTTCATGCTGACCAATGATTTAGGATATTTAAGCATCAACCGATTCGCAGAATCTACATTCAGAGAATTTAAAACTGCTTTATTAGAACTTCGTAAAAAAGGAGCAAAAAAATTGGTTCTTGATTTAAGGGATAACCCGGGTGGATACTTAGGGATAGCCGAAAAAATGGCCGACGAGTTTTTAAAGGACGGGAAATTAATTTTGTTTACTAAAAACAAAAAAGGGAAAGTAAATAAAGCCTACGCTACAGATCGCGGAAGTTTTGAAGACAATCCTGTTTATGTGCTTATAAATGAACGCTCTGCTTCAGCTAGTGAAATTATAGCTGGGGCCTTACAGGATAACGATATTGGTACAATAGTTGGGCGACGATCATTTGGGAAAGGATTAGTGCAGCGAGAAATGGATTTAGGTGATGGTTCAGCAGTGAGGTTAACAGTATCTAGATACTACACGCCAACAGGCCGTTCAATTCAAAAATCTTATGACAAGGGTCATAAAGACTACTACCAAAAATTCATGGAACGTTATAGTAGTGGTGAATTAATTTCAGTTGATAGTATAAAAGTAGCTGATTCTTTAAAATTCACAACCCCTAAAGGCAAAGTAGTCTATGGTGGAGGAGGTATTATACCTGATGTCTTTGTCCCTATTGGTTCACTTGATCAAGAACGCATTGAGAGTTTAGATTCATCAGGATATTTATCAGATTTTGTCTTTCGATTTTTAGAGCAGGATAGAACCAGGTTCTTGAACTACCCAAAACACGAATTCATTGAAGAATACAGAGTTGACGATATCATTTTTGAAAGATTTATTGATTATTTATTAAATAGAAATCTGAAATTAGATTTTTACGGAAATGAAGAGAAAATTAAAACCTACATTAAAGCTAACATCGCAGAGCAATTGTATTCACCAAATCTTAGTTCACAGATAAAAAGTGAACATGACATTATGCTGAAAAAAATCCTAGATTTAGATGCAGAAGTTATGAAGGTAATGGAGGAATCCTTAATTCAATCCAAAGATTAATTATCCTTCAGTTTTTCTGATATTTTTCTTGAAGTATTGAAAATCAAGAGTATGACAATTGCACAAAAAGAGGCTAATACTCCAATACATGCAATTAAACTTTCACCTTCAAATAAATTATTGAAATCAAGTAAGGTGATATTATAGATGGCGAGGGCCAAGGCAAGAATAACTAAAACAATTACAAAAGTCTTATTCATAATACTTTAAGTTAAAATAACTGATTTATGTTGGCAGCGAATAATTTTACCGCTATTGCTAGCAAAATTACGCCAAAAACTTTTCGCAATACGCTCAATCCATTTTTACTTAAAATGCGTTCTATTTTTTTTGAGGACTTTAATACGAAATAAACAAAAACGATGTTGATGAGAATAGCGACAATTATATTTTCTACATAATACTCTGCTCTTAATGCTAAAATTGAAGTCAAGGTACCTGCTCCAGCTATTAATGGAAAAGCAATAGGGACAACAGAGGCGCTTTCAGGTTCTTCGTCTTTGTATAGGGTTATGCCTAAAATCATTTCAATTGCCAGAAAGAAAATAACAAAGGCCCCCGCGACAGCAAAAGAATTTACATCAATACCAATAAGATTTAAAATACGTTCCCCAACAAATAGAAAAGCAATCATTAGGCATGCAGCCACAATAGAGGCCTTTTCAGACTGTATATGACCAACTTTGTTTCTTAATGAAATAATGATTGGGATACTACCTAAAATATCAATTACAGCAAAAAGCACCATGCTTGCTGTTGCAATCTCTTTGAAGTCAAAATTCATCGCTTACCATTTAAATTATGTGTAAATCTACGTTAGAAAGTGTTTCTTGGATTACAAAATGGATTATTAAATTTGTTCTTGTAAAATGGTGACATGTTTCAAATTGAAAATACCCTTATTTCCGAGGAAATAATAGAGAATGATTTTGTTTGTAACCTAAATGCATGTAAAGGTGCGTGCTGTGTTGACGGTGAATCAGGAGCACCATTAGAGGATGCTGAAACTGAAATTTTGGTCGATATTTTTGCTGATGTAAAACCATATTTAACACCAGAAGGTATTAAGGCCATTGAAGAGCAAGGTGCATTTGTAAAAGGTGAAGATGGCGAATGGGAGACACCTTTAGTAAATAAAAGTGAGTGCGCTTATGTTATTTTTTCTGAAAAGGGGGTAGCAAAATGCGGTCTAGAAGAAGCTTATAATCAAGGAGCAACCACTTGGAAAAAACCTGTTTCATGCCACTTGTATCCAATACGAACACGAGAGTATACCGAGTTCACAGCGGTAAATTATCATAAATGGGAAATATGTGATCCGGCCTGCAGTCTTGGACAAGAATTAAAAGTGCCGATTTATAAATTTGTAAAGGAAGCATTGACCAGAAAATTTGGGGAAAAATGGTACTCTGAATTGGAGAAGGTGGCGGAAGAACTAAATTCTAGACCATAGGTATTTCTAAGATGATTTTGGTTCCCCTAGAATTGCCTTCTTCGTTAAACAAATCTATAATATCAATACTAAAGTCATTTTGATAGTCCTTAGCAAAATTAGCCAAACGCTCTTTTGTGATATCAATACCAACTGAGTTTCTCTTCAGTACTCTATTCTCTTTTATCTCTTCAGAAACTTTTCTTCCAACACCATTGTCTATAATACTGATTTGCAAATGAATACTATCTTTTTTGGCTACAATCACCCAAATTTTCTTGTTAGCTTCTTTTGAAGATAAACCATGCCATATAGCGTTTTCTAAAAATGGCTGAAGAACCAATGATGGTATTTTAACTTGTTCGGCATTTATATCGTCTGCCACTTCTATGGAGTATTCAATTTCATCTGAAAATCTAATATTTTCAATATTAAGATAAAGCTCGGCCGTTTCTAATTCTTCTGATAATTGTGTTTCTTTTAATGCAGAACCTTCTAGAATGCGGCGTACTAATTTGGAGAATTTATTCAGATAATGAACTGCATTTTTTTTATCATTATTGATGATATAAAGTTTGATAGAATTTAATGAATTGAAAAGAAAATGAGGATTCATTTGACTTCTCAACATGTGTTGTTCTAAGCCTAAAACTCGTTTCTCATAATTGGATTGTGATTGTCTGTACATAATAAACAGAATGGTTCCGATAAGACCAATTATAAGGGTACTTACCAAAATTGTAGTTTGATTTTTTCTCAATCTTGATTTTACTAATTCATTCTCTTGAGCCAATTCTGAGATTTGACTATTCTTTCTGTCGCTCTGATATTTGAGTATTAAATCATTAACATAACTGAGGTTTCTATCATTCGTAATCTCTTTATAAATTTTCTTGGCCTCTTTTTGATATTCTAATGCTTTACTAAAATTTTCCCTTTTTTCTTCAAGATCAGAAAGGTGCAAATCGGCATACATTACTAAGCTCGGCATGTTGCTCGCTGAAGCTAATTTTCTTCCTTTAACTATATTTTTCTCAGCTTCAGATATGGTCCCAGAATCCAATTCGGCCCAACCAAGATTGATTAAGACAGAAGATAGAAGAAATTTGTCTCCAAGGTTTGTTGCAGGTTCTTTTAAAGTTTGAAGCAGCACCAAGGCAGCACTTGGCATATCTTGTTTTAAATAAACCTGCGCAATACTATTTTTACAAAGTACCTGTCCGAATTTGTTATTAATTTCATCATTTAAGGCAAGCGATTTTCTATAATAATCTAAGGCGATATCAAGCTGACCTTTTTGTTCGTTAGCTTCACCAATATTTTGATTATTAATAGCTAAACCCAATTTATTATTCAGTGCTCCTTCAAGTTCAAGTGCCTTTTTAAATTGAGTTATCGCCAAATCGTATTGACCCAGGGTGTGATATAAATTACCAATAGAATTAAACGAAATATTAATATGGCGCTTAATATGAACAGATGGATTTTCAATAATTTCGGCAAGCTCTAAAGCCCGATGATGATAGTCAAGAGCAGTTTTGATGGCATCCATTCTTCTGTAAACCACTCCAAGCATATTTAAGCTTAGAACAATAAATTCTTTGTTTTCAATTTCTTCTGAAAGCACTAGTGCCTCTTGATGCAGCGCAATTGCACGTTTGAATTCAGATAAATTTCTATATACCGTACCCTTTTGATTAAGGGCATAAGTATAACCTGCTTGGTAATTATTTTCTAATGCACTTTGAATGAATCTATTTAAGGCAATGGTATCTCTTCGATAAGGTTTTAAAGCCTTATTAATTTTTAGATAAGTCTTTGGCGCTACTAATAAAAGTTCTTCAACTTCTTTTGATAAAACTTGCTCTTCTGTCTGTGAAAAACCAAAATATCCCAAAGCAAAAAAAATAAGGCTCATCATGAAACTTATTTTTTTGACAGTGGATTTTACCAATAAGGTTTTTTTGGTTTTTAGCATTCAAAAAGATTAAAGTAAATCTAAGAAATCAGATTTCTTTTGCCTAGAAACAGGAATTTTATGATTCGTGCTCAAAATCACATAACCGTCAGTTTTAAGAAATTCTTTTATCTTTCCTAAGTTGACTACGAATGAATTATGAATTCTAAAAAAAGATTCTTGCGGCAAAATTTGGTTAACTTCTTTTAATTTTTTGGTCAATAATATTTTTTGACCGTCTTCTAAAAACAAAGTACTGTAATTGCCATCGGATTCAACATATAAAATTTCTTCGCTTTCTAAAAATAATAACTTGCCATCAGTGTTGATGGTGATTTTCTTTTTGATAGATTTTGAATTGAAATTAATTAAAATACGTTCTAACCGATCTGCGGTGTAGTTTTTACTATTGTACTTTTTGACCTTGATGATGGTATCGTTTAAATCATCGCTGTCTATAGGTTTTAAGAGATAATCAATAGCCTCATTTTTCAATGCTTTTAAAGCATATTGATTGTAGGCCGTTGTAATAACAACAGGAAAGTTTTTATTTCTTAGGCTTTTAATAAATTGAAAGCCATCCATAGAGGGCATTTCAATATCCAAGAAAAGACAATCAGGAGTGTTTTTTTCTAAATAATCGAGTGCCTTGTAGGCATCAGTAAATGATGCGATCACCTTGACCTCATCGCTCAGGTTGCTAAGCTCCCAACTTAAACTCTCAAGAGCTTTTGATTCATCATCAACAAGAACTGCTTCTAACATGGTAAAAAGATATTCAATAATAGGTGAAATTACTATTAATATATATGGGATGATTGCGAATTTGTGCTGATGGGTAGTAATCGATTATAAATGGTCATTTAGCATGTAGCTTTAATTTGTAGGATATAGACTACATTATTATATTTAGGTGATTTTAAAGACATAATTGAATTTTTTTGAAGTCCATTTATACATCTTTTGCTACCATTTACACAAAGAGATTATACAAAAGGAAGGTCACCAATTATCTTCGAGGAGATAAGTATACAGCTTTAGTAAAATGAAGAAAAGTTTGATTTTGTTTATTGCTCTGTTGATGACCTTAGTATTGGCGGTAGTCACAGAAAAAGCTGAGACAATGGAAGGTGAAAGGTTAGTTTCTATCATAGCAGAATAAATGAATTAACTACCAACCAGCGTACGGCCAACCAACATGCTAAAAGTATGTGAATTAAAAAGTGTTTGGTCAAGATTGTTTTGATTTTTTGAAATAGGTTTCGGGGGAACTACCTAGACGAAAATGATAATCTATTGACCCGGCCGTACGGTTTGGTGGTAAAATTATAGACCAAAAGGTATTGTAAAATCATACTTTTTGGTCTTTTTTTATTGTATTTTTTTTGTTGATTATTAGCAGAAACTCATCGCTTGTACAAAAGGCTAATGAACATCACTTATCAACCTACATTTCAACAACCTGTGTTAAAAACTTTGAGACGTAATAACTCAAACAAACTTTATGGTTTGCTCACATTTTTGAATCTTTGTTAGTCCCAGCCAAAAGGTAATATCAATTCCGAATATTAAAAATTTAAACTCTGAACTCTATGTCCTCTGCTATTGAACCTATTTTGCAAGAAAATGAAGATCGCTTTGTTATTTTTCCTATCAAGCATCATGATTTGTGGGAGTGGTATAAAAAATGTGAGGCGTGCTTTTGGACTGCAGAAGAAATTGACCTTCACCAAGACCTAACCGACTGGAATGGAAAACTCAATGATGATGAGCGTTATTTCATCAAACATATTTTAGCCTTTTTTGCCGCCTCAGATGGTATTGTTAATGAAAATCTTGCTGAAAATTTTGTAAATGAAGTGCAGTATGCTGAAGCAAAGTTTTTTTACGGATTTCAGATAATGATGGAAAATATTCATTCTGAAACCTATTCGTTACTTATAGATACTTATGTTAAAGAAGAAAAAGAAAAAGGAATTTTATTTAAGGCACTTGAAAATTTTCCAGCAATCAGAAAAAAGGCAGATTGGGCCTTAAAGTGGATAGATTCTCCAAGTTTTGCAGAACGTTTAATTGCTTTTGCTGCGGTTGAGGGTATTTTCTTCTCAGGAGCATTCTGTTCCATTTTCTGGCTTAAGAAAAGAGGTATCATGCCTGGCTTAACATTTTCGAATGAATTGATTTCTAGAGATGAAGGGATGCATTGCGATTATGCTGTTCACTTACATAACAAGCACTTAATTAATAAAGTGCCGAAAGAACGAATAACAGAAATTTTGGTAAATGCCCTTGATATTGAACGCGAGTTTATAACAGAGTCTTTACCGGTTAGTTTAATTGGCATGAACTCTAAATTGATGACGCAATATTTAGAGTTTGTTACAGATCGTTTGTTGGTTGAATTGGAATGCGATAAAGTTTATAATGCTTCCAATCCTTTTGATTTTATGGATATGATTTCTTTACAAGGAAAAACTAATTTTTTTGAGAAACGTGTTTCTGAATATCAAAAAGCGGGAGTTTTGAATAATGATAAAGATACAGACGCTCATAAAATAAGCTTCGATGCTGATTTTTAACGCTTTCTTTTTGCCCCTTTTAGAAAGACGATAAATATTCAAAATCTATAGTGAGAACAGTATCTATTAAAAATTAATTAGTCACCTAAAATACGGAACACATGTTTGTAGTAAAACGAGATGGAAAAAAGGAGCCAATGATGTTTGATAAGATTACAGCAAGGGTAAGAAAACTTTGTTACGGTCTTAATAGTTTAGTGGATCCAGTTAAGGTTGCTGTAAGAGTTATTGAAGGTTTATATGATGGAGTGACTACATCAGAACTTGATAACCTCGCCGCAGAGATTGCTGCAACTATGACAACTACGCATCCTGATTTTGCCAAGTTAGCGGCACGTATTTCCGTTTCTAATTTACATAAGAACACTAAAAAGTCTTTTTCTGAAACAATGGAAGACTTATATAAGTATGTAAATCCAAGAACAGGTAAAAAAGCTCCATTATTGTCTGATGAGGTATATGAAGTCATTTCTAAGAACGCCGATAAATTAGACTCTACCATTATTTATAACCGTGATTTCGGTTACGATTACTTTGGTTTTAAAACATTAGAGCGTTCTTATCTCTTAAAGATAAATGGAAAAATTGCAGAGCGACCTCAACACATGTTAATGCGCGTTGCTGTTGGTATACATTTGAACGATTTAGATTCGGCAGTGGAAACATATGAGTTGATGTCTAAAAAGTATTTTACTCATGCTACGCCAACACTTTTTAATTCCGGAACACCGAAACCTCAGATGTCTTCTTGTTTTCTTTTAGCAATGAAAGAAGACAGTATTGATGGTATATATGACACATTAAAACAAACCGCAAAAATTTCTCAGTCTGCTGGTGGTATTGGATTGTCTATTCATAATGTTCGTGCGACTGGCTCGTATATAGCAGGCACTAATGGTACTTCAAATGGTATTGTGCCCATGCTTAGAGTATTCAACGATACGGCAAGATATGTTGATCAAGGTGGAGGAAAAAGAAAAGGAAGTTTTGCTATTTATGTAGAACCATGGCATGCTGATATTTATGATTTTCTTGATTTGAAAAAAAATCATGGAAAAGAAGAGATGCGGGCACGTGATTTGTTTTATGCTATGTGGATTCCTGATTTATTCATGAAAAGAGTAGAATCAGATGCGGAATGGACTTTAATGTGCCCAAATGAGTGCCCTAATTTATTCTCTACGCATAGTGACGAATTTGAAGCCTTGTATTTAAAGTATGAATCTGCTGGTAAAGGAAGAAAAACAGTAAAAGCTCGTGAGCTATGGGAGAAGATTTTAGAATCGCAAATTGAAACTGGAACTCCTTACATGCTGTATAAAGATGCTGCAAATAGAAAGAGCAATCAGAAAAATCTAGGTACCATACGTTCGTCAAACCTTTGTACTGAGATTTTGGAATACACCTCACCTGATGAGGTGGCTGTTTGTAATCTTGCCTCCATTGCGCTACCAATGTTTATTAAAGATGGTCAATTTGACCACAAGGAGCTTTTTAAGGTAACTAAAAGGGTTACAAAGAATTTGAATAAGGTTATTGATAGAAATTATTATCCGGTCAAAGAAGCTGAAAATTCTAATATGCGCCACAGGCCAATAGGTTTAGGAGTTCAAGGTTTGGCTGATGCCTTTATCATGCTCAGATTACCTTTCACTAGTGACGAGGCTAAAAAACTGAACCAAGAAATTTTTGAAACGCTTTATTTCGCCGCGGTAACAGCATCAATGGAACAGGCTAAAATAGAAGGCCCTTATTCTTCTTATGAAGGTTCGCCAATAGCTCAGGGTGATTTTCAGCACAATCTATGGGGAGTAAAAGATGAAGAATTATCAGGCAGATGGGATTGGGCTAAACTTAGAAAAGAGGTTAAAAAGAATGGGGTTAGAAATTCTTTACTAGTTGCTCCGATGCCAACAGCATCAACATCTCAAATATTAGGTAATAATGAGTGTTTTGAGCCTTACACTTCAAATATCTATACAAGACGGGTACTTTCAGGAGAGTTTATTGTGGTTAACAAACACCTTCTTGAAGATTTAGTGCGCCTTGGGTTGTGGAATGAGAGTTTAAAACAAGAATTAATGCGAGCTAATGGTTCCATACAACATATCGATACTATTCCTGAGGATATTCGAGAATTGTATAAAACGGTTTGGGAGTTAAGCATGAAAGATATCATTGATATGAGCCGTCATAGAGGATACTTTATTGACCAAAGTCAGTCTTTGAACTTATTCATGGAGAATGCTAATTATGCTAAACTGACCTCAATGCATTTCTATGCCTGGAAGAGTGGTTTAAAAACTGGTATGTATTATTTAAGAACAAAAGCGGCCGTAGATGCTATCAAGTTTACTCTTGATAATACTAAGAAAAAAGAAGTGCCTGTTAGTGTTGCTGCGGAAGCAGAAGTAGTTGCTGCGACACCAGCGACAGCAGAGAATTTAAACGTTAATCCGACACCGGAGCAAAAAACGGAGTCGGACATTCAGCCAATGACAGCAGCTGAAATGAAAGAAATGATCGCACGAGCTAAAGAAGGGCAAGCAGATGATGATTGTCTGATGTGCGGATCATAGTGTAATAGTGTTTATTTCATAAAAAAACCCTTTTCTTTAGAAAAGGGTTTTTTCTTTATTATTTAAATTAGGTTTATAGCGACCAAGCCTTGCCTCCACTTAATTCATCTAAATCACCACAAGCAATATATTCACCAGGAACAGGTAAATAAGCCAAAACTTCTTCACCAACGTACTCAGATGATTTATAGCCCCAAGTAGCCATATCTCTTACATTAGTAGCAAAAGTAAAGCAAGCAACTTCTTCATCTAATTCTGCTGATTCACCTTTCATCATGGCTTCCATATATTCACCAATCATTTCTTCTTGAGCTTCTTCGTCCTCGTCAGACCTTTTAGCCAAATATTTACCAAGAAGGGGTTCAAAATCAATTCCTTCAATGTCTGCTAAACTTTCTTTACCAGCACCAGTTAATACTTTGTTCATAAAAGTATCCATCACCATAGTCATGAAACCTTGCTGTTCTTCAGGTAATACCGATTTAGCGAATTCATCAATAAAAACATGAACATTCACATCAGTTGCTGAAGGAGTATCAGTTCTTGGCAAAATCACATCTATCATTTGTGCTAAAGCATAACCTTTATCTTTTTCAAAAAATGAAGGAATCCACTCGGCATAAGGCATTTTTTCTTTACAACTTTGCGCTAAGCTTATAATTGTCGGTGTGGCTACGGCATAGCCGAATACCATTCCTATATTTTTAAGTGCTGATCTTCTTTCCATTAGATATTTGCTTTTTTAAGTTCTTGGGCAGCATGGTTTGCCGCTCTTGCCGTAAAGGCCATATAAGTTAGTGATGGATTAACACATGCAGCTGAGGTCATAAAGGCCCCATCTGTAACGTAAACATTTTTACAAGCATGAATTTGATTGTATTCATTTAATACAGATGTTTTAGGGTCACGACCCATACGGGCAGTCCCCATCTCATGAATACCTAAGCCTAAAGCTCCTGGGTTATCATAAGGTTCTACATCACGAAGACCGGCCTTTTCAAGCATTTCAACTGCTTGTTTTTTCATATCTTCTCGCATCTTCCATTCGTTTTCTTTGAATTCTGCATCAAAAGTTACTGTTGGTAATCCCCATTGGTCAAGATTATCATAATCCAAAGTCATTCGGTTTTCTTCATAAGGAAGTACTTCACCAAATCCACCAATACCAAAAGTCCAACCACCAGGTTTCATTACAGCATCTTTGTAATCTTTACCAAATGATGTTTCGGCAATTGCGTCTTCCCAATTTCCCCGTCTGGCACCACCTTGATAACCATAACCTCTGAGAAAATCTTTGGTATCAGAATCACCTCCTAAGTTTTTAAATCTTGGAATATAAACTCCGTTTGCCTTTCTACCTTTATAGTATTTGTCTTCAAAACCATCAAATTTACCACTAGCGCCAACGCCCAAATGGTGGTCCATAATATTTCTGCCTAGTTGGTCAGAATCATTACCAAGACCATTTTTAAAGCGATCTGATTTTGATTGCATTAAAATAGCTGTAGATGCAATTGCAGAGGCACATAAGAAAATAACTTTAGCATTAAATTCAAAGGTTTCTTTTGTGACTCTATCAATAACTTTTACACCAGTAGCCTTTTTGGTTTTGGCATCATAAATAACTTCGTGAACAATAGAATCTGGTCTTAATGTTAAATTACCTGTGCGCTCGGCAACAGGCAAAGTTGAAGAAACACTACTAAAATATGACCCAAAAGGACATCCTCTAATACATCTATTACGATACATACATTTTGAACGGCCATCACCTTCAAATTTCTTATCACTAGTAATGTGAGCAACTCGACCAGCAGTAATTACACGACCATTAAAATGTTCGGCAACTTTAACTCTAACATGATCTTCTAAACAATTTAGTGGCATCATTGGTTCAAATTGACCGTCTGGTAATTGTGAAAGGCCTAGTAATTCTCCAGAAACACCTATGAACGATTCTACCTTATCATACCAAGGGGCAATATCTTTGTAGCGTACTGGCCAATCGACACCGTGTCCGTCTTTTTTGTTAGCCTCAAAATCTAAGTCACTCCAACGATAACTATGACGACCCCACATAATGGAACGACCACCAACGTGATAACCACGCATCCAATCAAATCGCTTAGTTTCATTATAAGGATGTTCTAAATCATTTACAAACCAGTGTTTCGAATCAGCTCTAGTAGTATAACCCGTTCTGTTTTGCTTTTCTTGTTTAGCTATATCTTCCTGTGTTGGTTGTCTCGCATTTGGAAAATCCCATGTATCTAAATTTGCCGTTGGGTAGTCTTCTCGATGTTTGACCATTCGACCACGTTCTAAAATCAACGTTTTTAACCCATTCTCACATAATTCCTTAGCAGCCCATCCACCACTTATACCTGTTCCTACAACAATCGCATCATACGATTCTTGTTCTTCATTGTAATAGAATTTACTCATGTATTCGTGAATTGTTTATTCCATAAATGTATTAAATATTAAATTAATTTTCTACATTTAATCCTTGTGTTTATTGAGAATTTGACACTACAACGTTATCGTAAATCTTAATTTGTTAATTATCAGAACTTCAAAATAACCGACCATGAATAGAAGAAAATTTGTAAACAGTACTGCAAAAACAGGTTTAGCCCTTACTTTTTTAGGAGCATATGCTTGTAAAGAGAATAAAAAAGAAGAAAAAATTGATGCTACAGAGGAAGTTGTTGAAAAATCGATGGCAGAACCATTCTTTAAATTATCGCTAGCTCAGTGGTCGATAAATAAAATGATAAGAAATGATGGTGTAGACCCATACACTTTCGCAGAAAAAGCTGCGGGATGGGGTTTCACCGGTTTAGAATATGTAAGTCAATTATATAATGCGGAATTAGAGGCTGCCAATTTTTCTGAAGAGGCCATGCAGAATTTTGTTGATAAATGTAATACTGAGGCAAAAAAGCATGGGCTTGAGAATGTTCTGATTATGATTGATAGACAAGGTGATTTGGCTGCATCAGACGAAAAAGAAAGAAAAGAAGCTGTAGAGAATCACCATAAATGGGTCGATGCGGCCGCAGCAATGGGTTGCCATTCTATTCGCGTTAATTTAAATGGTGTGCAAGAACCAGAAAATTGGGTAGCTGCCTCCGTTGATGGATTATCCCAATTAGCTACTTATGCAAAGGATAAGAACATTAACATTATTGTAGAAAACCATGGAGGCTTATCATCGAATGCGGCCATGTTAGCTAGTGTTATGACTAAGGTCAATATGGACAATTGTGGAACACTGCCTGATTTTGGTAATTTCTGTATTAAAAGAGAATCGGGTGATTATTACGAGTCAAAATGTATTGAAGAGTATGACAAATATAAAGGTGTTGAAGAATTAATGCCGCATGCTAAAGCAGTTAGCGCTAAAGCTTATGATTTTGATGAAAATGGTGACGAGACAAAAATAGATTTTGCGCGAATATTAAAACTTGTTAAAGATGCTGGATATTCTGGATATGTTGGCGTAGAATATGAGGGTGAAAATTTAAGTGAAGAAGACGGAATTTTAGCCACTAAGAACCTTCTTATTAAAGAGGGTACTGCATTAGCCTAATTGATTTTTATGGAAGGATTTTTTAATCAACTTTTTGATTACAATTTTTATTGTAATAAAAAGCTTATTGAGCAGGCCGTTGAGTTCGATGCTATTTCTGATAATACTATTAAACTGTTTAGTCATATTCTTAATGCCCATCATATTTGGAATAAAAGAATTTTAAAAGAAGAAAGTAGTTATGATGTTTGGCAAATTCATAAAGTAGCTGATTGGCAAGACATTCATTACGAAAATCAAAGAGCTACATTTGAAATCATTCGAAATAATGATGATTTGAATATTAGGATTGATTTTATGACGACTGAAGGAAGGTCTTTTGCGAATGATTTAAAAGATATTCTATTCCATATTATTAATCATTCAACTCATCATAGAGGTCAAATATTGGCAGATTTTAGAAGTAATAATATACAACCCTTGGGTTTAGACTATATTCATTACAAGCGATAATTTAATAGGTTAAATGAGTAATAAGGTCAAGTTTCAATTGTCTTTTATGATGTTTCTCGAATTCTTTATTTGGGGAGGATGGTTTGTGACTTTAGGTACTTTTTTAGGCGATAACCTCAACGCTAGTGGAGCTGAAATTGCCAAAGCTTTCTCCACACAATCTTGGGGTGCAATTGTAGCTCCTTTTATAATAGGTTTAATTGCTGATCGATATTTTAACGCCGAACGCATTTTAGGCGTGCTTCATATACTAGGGGCCGTCTTAATGTATTTAATGTATGGAGCAGATAGTTTTGACGTATTCTATCCATACGTTTTAGGTTATATGATTTTATACATGCCGACCTTAGCTTTAGTGAACTCTATATCATTTAATCAAATGAAGGATCCAGCTCAAGAGTTTTCACTTATTCGAGTTTTTGGGACTATAGGATGGATTATTGCGGGCTTGATTATAAGTTATGTTTTTCTATGGGATTCACCTGAATCTAGAGCAGAAGGCATGTTGAAAAACACTTTTCTTATGGTGGGTATAGCTTCTGCAATTTTAGGTTTTTTTAGTTTTACTTTACCAAAAACTCCACCAAGAGTTTCAAAAGAAGAGAAAGTTACTATCTCAAGCCTTTTAGGTCTTGATGCGTTGAAACTTCTTAAGGATAAAAACTTTTTGATATTTTTTCTTTCATCTGTCTTGATCTGTATTCCTTTAGCTTTTTATTATCAAAATGCCAACCCTTTTTTGTCAGAAATAGGAGTGAGTAATCCTACAGGTAAAATGACGATTGGTCAAATTTCAGAGGTGTTGTTTATGTTGCTTTTACCCTACTTTTTTAAAAAATACGGCTTTAAAAAAACAATCCTTGCAGGAATGTTAGCATGGACTATTCGTTATTTATTATTTGCTTATGGTAATTCTGGTGAATTAACTTTTATGCTCTTAATTGGTATTGCACTTCATGGTATCTGTTATGATTTTTTCTTTGTGTCTGGTCAAATTTATACCGATACGAAAGCTGGAGAAAAATATAAGAGTGCAGCCCAAGGTTTGATTACATTGGCCACTTACGGTGTAGGTATGTTGATTGGGTTTTGGATTGCAGGAAAAATAACAGACACCTATCTTTTAGAAAACGGAGGTCATACCTGGCAAACCATTTGGATGTATCCTGCTGGTTTTGCCTTATTAGTTTTCGTCATTTTTGCTGTCACATTTAAAAATGAAAAAATAGAATACAAATAGTAACCAATTTAATTAGATAAAATAATCATGGAACAAATAAACAAGAATAAACTCTTTTTTGCAGCCTGTATATCACTGGTCGTTACGTCAATGACATTCGCAATTAGAGCTGGAATATTAACACAATTAGGTGTTGATTTTGAAATTAATAATAAAGAATTAGGATATATTAATAGTATGGCCTTTTTAGGTTTTCCTTTAGCTATGCTTATTGGAGGTTTATTGTACAATGCACTTGGGCCAAAAAAATTATTAATTACAGCATTTGTTTGTCACCTTCTTGGGTTAGTTCTGACTATTTATGCAGGAGGTTTTTGGACCTTAATTATTTCAACCTTTTTTATTGGTTTTGCTAATGGATCTGTTGAGGCTGCCTGTAATCCTATGATTGCCGATATGTATACTAATAATAGAACAGCCATGCTCAACAAATTTCACGTGTGGTTTCCTGGTGGATTAGTAATAGGTTCACTGGTTTCAAAGTTTATGACTGATGCAGGTCTTGGTTGGCAATTGCAGATTGCAACCATGTTGATTCCTACTTTGATTTATGGCTTTTTGGTATTCACTCAAAAATTTCCAAAAAGCGAGAATATCGAATCCAATACCTCTGAAAATATCAAAGCACTTGGCAATCCGTTATTTTTATTTATGATAGTTTGTATGACGCTGACAGCTACTTCAGAATTTATACCACAGCAATGGGTAGAAACTATTTTGGGTAGCTCAGGAGCAAGTCCAATGTTGGTTTTAGCATTAGTTACAGGTATAATGGCTTTGGGTAGATTTTTTGCCGGACCTATTGTACATAAATTGAACCCAATTGGAGTTCTTTTCATGTCAGCAATTATAACAGCAAGTGCTATCTATTTTATGAGTATCTCTGAAGGTGGAATGATTTATGTTGCTGCTGCATTGTTTGCTCTAGGAGTATGTTATTTTTGGCCAACAATGATTGGTTTTACTTCAGAATATACATCAAAAACAGGGGCTCTCGGAATGTCTTTAATGGGAGGTGCTGGAATGTTTGCTACTTCTATTTGGAACCCAATTATTGGGTCACGATTAGATACTGAAAAAGCCAATGCATTAAGTACAGGCCTTGTTGGAGAGTTAGCAGATATTGAAGCTGGAAGAGCTGTATTAGGCTTTATGGTCTATTTTCCATTGGCTTTGGTTGTGCTTTTTGGAATTCTGTTTGTAATGAGAAAAAAGATTGAAGAACAAAGAATTAATAGCGCTCCGACTGAAGCTGCTTAAAAACATGTTACACTATATAATTTAAAGTAATGCCAAAGAAAATTAGATTAGGAATTTTAGGTGGGGGAGGTGACTCTCTTATTGGTGTTTTGCATCGGGTTGCATCACACATAAATGATAACTATCAAATTGTTGGGGCAGTATTCAATCCCAACCATGAGCAAAGTGTTGCTTTTGCTAAAGAGATTGATATTCCTACCAATAGAATTTATAAGGATTTTGATACCCTAATTGAAGAAGAGTTAAAACTGCCTGAAGATGAACGTATCCAAGTTTGTTCAGTTCAAACGCCAAATTTTTTGCATTTTCCTATGGCAAAAAAGTTATTGGATAATGGCTTTCATGTGATTTGTGAAAAACCAATGACCATGGATTATGCTGAGGCAAAAGAATTGGAAGCTGCTCATAAAAAGTCAGGCAAGGTATTTGCGCTAACGCATACCTACACCGGGTATCCGATGGTACGTCAAATGAGAGAAATGATTAAAAATGGAGAACTGGGTAAAATTCATAAAGTTGATGCTCGTTACTATCAAGGTTGGATTAACCCAATAATTCATGATAAAGAAAAACGTTCATCCGTATGGCGCTTGGATCCAACCAAAGCCGGAATCAGTTCATGTATGGGTGATATTGGTGTGCATGCTTTTAATCTTGTTGAGTTTACTACAGGGCTAAAAGTTAGTTCCCTTCTTTGTGATTTTAATTACCTATATGAAGACAATAAAATGGATGTCGATGGCACCGTATTGATTCGTATGGACAATCATGTAAAAGGAGTAATACGGGCTAGTCAAGTAGCTACAGGAGAAGAAAATGGCTTAGCTATTCGTATTTATGGAGAAAAAGGAGGACTTGTTTGGGAGCAAGAAAATCCTAATTTCTTGTATTATTTTACGGAAGGAAAACCACTACAAGTATATAAACCGGGACATCCATATAATTCTGAAGTTTCTTTAAGCGGAACTAAATTACCAGCCGGACATCCCGAAGGTATTTTTGATTCCATGGCGAATATTTATTTAGGAGCTGCTAAGGCAATTCGAGGAGAAGATTATAACGATTGTGAATTTCCAACTATGGAAGATGGTGTTCGCGGAATGAATTTTATTGAAGGCACAGTTGCCTCACATAAACAAGGAAATGTTTGGATAGATATGGATTAGCCTATTCTGACACCCCGCCTCAAATAAAAATGGCCGCTATATGCGGCCATTGTCTTTTTAAAATACTTTTTCAAAACGTTCAAAAACAACAATCATACTTTCCAATGGTCTTCTATTAAATTCCTCGAGTTCTCGAGTATAATATTCCCAATGAGTTTTTTGCCAATATTCAAGACTTTTATCTCCTTCACCTTCTAAACGAGCATGCTCTGCATGCACAGAAAAATAAGGCATCATTTTTACAGAAGTGGTTTTAATAATACATTTGGCTTTTCCGTTCCAATCCGTTACAATAAAAAAGTCACCAATTTTCGGCAAGGATTTTTCATGTAATTGTAAGCCTAATAACGAATATGAAGTAGCTCTTTTAATCTCTTTTTGGACCAGTTTTGCCAGATTGTTCGCGTCTTTTTCATTATCACCAAAATAGCCAACTTCCGGAGCTTTTTCAAAAGCAAATTCCGTGTGTTTATCTAAAAAATCTCCCCAAAGATTTCTTGCAGAGGCGTTTTCCATGTATTCCAGTATTTGTTAAGCGAATTTACCTAATTTGAATTGTTCAGCAGCATGATTAGCTGCTCTAGCTGTAAAGGCCATATAAGTTAAAGATGGATTTACACAACTCGCCGAGGTCATAAAAGCTCCATCAGTAACATACACATTTGGAACATCATGAACTTGATTGTGTTTATTAACAACTGAGGTTCTAGGATTCCATCCCATTCGTGCACCGCCCATTTCATGAATACCAAGTCCAGGACCGTAAGGACGTTCCCATGTGTTTACATTTTTGAAACCAGCTGATTTCAAAATGTTAACCGATTCTTCAAAAATAGCCTCTCGCATTTTCAGTTCGTTGGCCTTAAGTTCTACGTCAAAGTCAAGTTGGGGTAAACCCCACTTATCTTTTTTATCCATACTCAAAGTGACTCTATTATCATGATGGGGCAGCATTTCTCCAAAACCAGTCATTCCAATTTCCCAAGTTCCAGGTTTTAAAATAGCTTCTTTATACGCCTTACCATAACCCATTTCAGCAACCATTTGCGACCAATCATTTCTACTCGCTGCACCTTGATATCCAAATCCTCTTAAAAAATCATTTCGTTTTGTTTTCTCATCAATATTTACAAAACGTGGAATATAAAAACCATTAGGTCTTCTGCCTTTATAATACTTGTCTAAATGACCATCTACTTTAGCTGTAGCGCCAAGATTATAGTGATGATCCATAATGTTTCGCCCCAATTCATCATAGTTGTTGCCAATACCATTAGGAAATGTAGCTGACTTTGATTGAAGCAAAATTCCAACTGAAGCCATTGCTGAGGCACATAAAAAGACGAGTTTACTTTTAAACTTAATAGTATCTCCGGTTTCGGCATCAACTATTTTAACTCCGGCAGCTTTTTTAGTACTTTCATCATATAAGATTTCGTGAACAATTGAGTTTGCTCTTAAAGTCATATTACCAGTTCGTTCAGCAGCAGGAAGTGTTGAAGAATTACTACTAAAATAACCTCCAAAAGGGCATCCTCTCCAGCATCGATTTCTGTATTGACATGGTCCTCTTCCTTTAAATTCAGTTGTATTTTCGGTAATATGAGCAACTCTTCCAATAGTTAATAAACGACCATCATCAAACTTTTTAGTCATTGCTTCCTGAAGGTCTTTCTCAACACAGTTAAGATCCATCGGAGGTTGAAACTGACCGTCAGGTAGTTGTTTTAAACCAAGGTTTTGCCCACTTACACCAATATAAGATTCCACCTTGTCATACCAAGGAGCAATATCTTTATACCGAACAGGCCAATCGACCCCAATATCTTCTTTTAAATTAGCCTCAAAATCAATATCACTCCAACGATAACTTTGACGTCCCCATGTTAAAGAACGACCGCCTACATGATAACCACGAATCCAATCAAATCTTTTGGTTTCTTCATACGGATGTTCTAAATCGTTTACAAAAAAGTGTTTTACGTCATCAGTTGGGGCCCAGCTAACGCGTCGTTGCTTATGGTATTTTTCCTCGTCTGATTTTGACAAAGTGCCCTTAAAAGGCATATCCCAAGGGTCATCATTCATGGTCTTGTAATCTTCAATATGCTTGACCATGGGACCTCTTTCTAAAACCAATGTTTTTAGGCCATTTTCACATAGCTCTTTGGCAGCCCATCCACCGCTTATACCTGTACCCACTACTATGGCATCGTAAACTGTATTTTGATTCATTTTTGTTGTTTTGAGTATTGGCTAAATCGCTATATTTATAAGCTTACATAGCATGGCTTATAAAATCAAAAGTATAATTCTTAAATATAGGCGATATTCCTTATAGTTTTAGGAAAAAATCGTTCAAAAAATTGATGATAATGAAGACAATTAAAGGTCCAGCAGTTTTTTTAGCACAGTTTGTTGATAGCAAAGCTCCATTCAATACATTGGATGGTATGTGCAAATGGGCAGCCGATTTAGGGTATAAAGGTATTCAAATTCCAACGTGGGAATCTTTTTTAATCGACCTAGATAAAGCGGCAGAAAGTCAAGATTATTGTGATGAGTTAAAGGGGAAAATCAATTCATACGGATTGGAAATTACAGAGTTATCTACGCACCTTCAAGGTCAACTAGTGGCAGTTCACCCAGCCTATGATATAATGTTTGATAATTTTGCTCCTGACGCTTTAAAAGGGAAGCCAAAAGAACGAACGGCTTGGGCAGTTGAAACAGTTAAAAAGGCAGCTACAGCTAGTCGCAGATTAGGGATTAATGCTCATGCAACTTTTTCAGGCGCATTGTTATGGCATACCATGCATCCCTGGCCGCAAAGACCGGCGGGCTTAGTTGAAATGGGATTTGAAGAATTGGCCAAAAGATGGATGCCTATCTTAAATCATTTTGATAAAGAAGGCGTCGATGTTTGTTATGAAATTCATCCAGGTGAGGACTTACACGATGGAGATACTTTTGAACGATTTTTGGAGGCAACAGGAAATCATAAACGGGTCAATATACTCTATGACCCTAGTCATTTTGTATTACAACAATTAGATTATATCACTTATATAGATCATTACCATGAATTCATAAAATCATTTCATGTAAAGGATTCTGAGTTTAATCCAACAGGTAAAAAAGGAGCTTTTGGCGGGTATAATGATTGGTCTGATAGAGCTGGACGATACCGTTCTTTAGGCGACGGACAAATTGACTTTAAAACCATATTCTCAAAGTTAACGCAATATGGATGTGATGTTTGGGCGGTTATGGAGTGGGAGTGTGTTATCAAAAGCCCTGAACAAGGCGCGCGAGAGGGTGCCAAGTTTATACAAGATCATATTATTGAAGCAACGCAAAAAACTTTTGATGATTTTGCCGGAGCCGATATTGATAAAGAAGAATTAAAAAGAATTTTAGGATTATAAAGCCCATAATGGGCTTTTAATTAAAATAGCTAATTGATATGAAAAAAGTAATCACCCTTACCGTAATCGTTTTGCTCTTTAGTTGCAAACAAAAAGAGAAAAAAGAAAACGCAGTTACAGAACCTGAGAAAGAAGTTATTATGGAAACAATGCCAAATGACTGGGTAATGCTTTTTGACGGCACATCATTTGATGGCTGGCATGAGTATTTGGGAGAAGGGGTTTCTGATGCTTGGAAATTGGAAGATGGAGCAATGGTTTTTTATCCTCCAAAAGAACGTAATGGGAAAAGTTATAATATAGTTTCTGATAAAGAGTATACCAATTTTGTGCTCTCCTTAGAATGGAAAGTAAATGAGGCAAGTAATAGTGGTATTTTCTGGGGCATATTGGAAGATTCAAAATATGGTCAACCTTATGAAACAGGTCCAGAGATTCAGGTTTTAGATAATATCGCGCACCCAGATGCTAAAGCGGGTACCACCCATCAGGCCGGTGCTTTGTATGACATGATTGCACCAAGCAAAGAAATGGTCAAACCTGTTGGAGAATGGAATTTATGCCTCATTACTATTAATCATAAGACCAATCAAGGTAGTGTACGATTAAACGGCGAAAATATTGTTGAGTTTCCGGTTCACGGCGAAGCTTGGGATGCTATGGTTGCAAAATCTAAATTTGCTGATTGGGATGGTTTTGGTAAACATCAAACAGGTAAAATTGGTTTGCAAGATCATGGTGATGTTGTTGCTTATCGAAATATTCAAATCAAAGAATTATAGCATGAAAAAATTACTTGGTTTAATGGTGTTAAGTGCTGTATTTTTTGGTTGTAAAGAGACCAATTCTGCAAAGGTGGAAGTCAATACGCAAGTTGTTTCTAAAATGATAAAAGAAGAACCAACAAAGCCGGAAGAAACTGAAATATATGAGCCTGTTCCACCAAAAGTTACTGTTGGTGAAAATGGGGTGCCAAGCGATGCCATAGTGTTATTTGATGGAACAAGTCTGGAGAACTGGATTCATGTTGCAGATAGTTCTGCTGTTAAATGGCTACTTAATGAAGATGGAAGTATGACCGTGAAAGATAAAACAGGGAGTATACAAACCAAGCAAAATTTTGGAAGTGTGCAATTGCATGTAGAATGGAAATCGCCCGCTGAGGTGCAGCGCGAGGGCCAGAATAGGGCAAATAGCGGTGTTTTTCTTCAAAATAGATATGAGGTGCAAGTGCTTGACAATAATGATAACGACACTTATGTTAATGGCCAAGTCGGCTCTATTTACAAGCAATCCATTCCTTTAGCGATGGCTTCAAAACCAAGTGGAGAATGGAATTCTTATGATATCATTTACCATGCACCTGAGTTTGCCATGAGCGGCGATAAACTAGTATCAGGTACAATTACCGTTATTCATAATGGGGTTTTAATTCAAGATCATTATGAATTGGAAGGTACCACAGAATATATTGGATGGCCAAAGAACGCTGTCCACGGTGATGCCCCCATTCAATTACAAGACCATCAAGATAACAGTCGAGTTAGTTATCGTAATATTTGGGTAAGAGCATTAGACTAGGACCATATTCTAATTTTAAATACAAATCCCTGTTTTTCCTACCTTTGGCAAAACCTAGATTTTTTCTATGATTCAATCCATGACAGGCTACGGGAAGCATATCGTACAGCTTTCTTCAAAAAAAATAAGTTTAGAGCTAAAATCACTTAACAGCAAAAACTTAGATATTAATGCCCGTATTCCGCAGGCATTTCGTGAAAAAGAATTACAGTTACGTAAAACCATTGCAGATTCTTTAATAAGAGGCAAAGTTGATTTTAGTCTTTATATTGAAATCACTGGAGAGGAGACATCTACTGAAGTGAATGCTGGGGTAGTAAAAAAGTATATGCAGCAATTGCGAGAGATTGCGGATGGAGATGAAGTAAAGCTATTAGAAATTGCTCTTAGAATGCCTGACACTTTAAAAACAGACAAACAAGATATTGACCCAGAAGAGTTCAAAACAATTGAAAATGCCTTAATAGAGGCTTTAAAAGCAATAAATACCTTTAGAACAGAGGAAGGTATGGTGCTAGAAAAAGATTTTACGAACCGACTTACTACTTTGGATCGTCTTTTAGAAGAAGTCAAAGCCATGGATGATGATCGTTTAGGAACTATTCGTGAGCGTTTAGAAAAGGCAGTTGCAGATTTAAAAGTTGATTTAGACGCCAATCGTTTTGAACAAGAGTTAATTTATTATTTAGAGAAATACGATATCACCGAAGAAAAAGTGCGTTTAGCGAACCACCTAGATTATTTTAGGACCACCTTAAATTCTGCCGATTCTAACGGAAAAAAACTTGGCTTCATTTCACAAGAAATTGGTCGAGAAATCAATACCATTGGATCAAAGGCCAATTATGCTCCTATGCAACAATTGGTAGTTCAAATGAAAGATGAGCTTGAAAAAATTAAAGAACAAATGTTGAATGTATTATGAGTAAAGGAGGCAAGCTTCTTATATTTTCAGCACCATCAGGTAGCGGTAAAACCACAATTGTAAGGCACCTTTTAGCTCATAAAGAACTTAATCTTGCTTTTTCAGTCTCAGCAACTTCGCGTCCTCGAAGGGGAAAAGAGAAAAACGGAGAACATTACTATTTTATGTCTATTTCACAGTTTAAAAATCATATTAAAAATGAAGATTTTTTAGAGTGGGAAGAAGTATATCGTGATAATTTTTATGGCACCTTGAAGAGTGAGGTAGAACGCCTTTGGGCAGAAGGTAAGAATGTTATATTTGATATAGATGTGGCTGGAGGGCTTCGTATTAAAAAGAAGTATCAAAAGGAAACCTTAGCGGTTTTTGTGAAACCACCTAGCGTTGACGAATTGAAAATCCGCTTAAAAAAGCGGAGTACCGAAAGCGATGATAAAATCAATATGCGAATTGCCAAAGCATCAGTAGAATTAGCAACAGCGCCTCAATTTGATGTTATTATTAAAAATTATGATTTAGATATTGCACTTAAAGAGGCCCATGATTTAGTAGCTAACTTTGTTGGTGTAAAAAGTAATTCAGAAGAAGAGTGATGAAGAATATTGGTTTGTATTTTGGGACCTTTAACCCAATTCATATTGGGCATTTGGCCATTGCAAATCATATGGTTGAATTCTCTGACTTAGACGAAGTTTGGTTCGTTATTACGCCCCAAAGTCCATTTAAGCAAAAGAAAACCTTATTGGATAATAACCATAGGTATCAAATGGTTTTAGAGGCTACGCTAGATTATCCAAAGTTAAAGCCAAGTAAAATCGAGTTTGATTTACAACAGCCTAATTATACTGTAAATACTCTTGTTCATTTAGAAGAAAAGTATCCTGAGGGCTATCATTTTTCTTTAATCATGGGAGAGGATAACTTGAAAGGATTCCATAAATGGAAAAATTACGAGGTCATTTTAGAACGGTATAGCCTTTATGTATACCCAAGAATTTCAAAGGGAGTTATAGCACATCAATTTGAAGGGCATTCTAAAATACATCGGGTTGCCGCTCCAATAATGGAAATATCTTCCACATTTATTAGACAACAGCACGCTTTGGGTAAAAATATTAAACCACTATTACCAGCCGCAGTGTGGGAGTATATGGATGAGATGAACTTTTATAAAAATTTAAAAGCGACTCCATAAGAGTCGCTTTTTTAATAGCATTTATTTATCATTTTTCTCATCAATATATTTTACATCTCTTGTATTCTTTTGAACTGCTACTGCTGCAAAAAGGCTTAAAAGAAAGGACATTCCATAAAAACCTTTTTCACTTAGTTCTAAATCAGCATTCCATAGGCCGATTATCAATAATAAGATGGAAGCTATTGTAGTGAACCAGCTTATACCATAGTAAGCATCAGTTACTGGTAGGCCTTCTTGACGGTCGCGAACACTTTTTTGAACGGATACCACCGAAAATAATCCGAATAAGAGCAAAGTAAAATAATACCCCTTTTCATTGAGCCACATATTGGCATTCCATAAACCAATACAGTATGATACCATGCCGATAAATAGTGCTGACCAAGAAGCGGAAATAAATGCCGAGGTTGGTCTCAATTCAAATTTTTCCTTCATTTCTTTTTTCTGAAAAAGTGCATTGCCTTTCTCATTTGATAATTGATTTTCCATAATTGAAATTTTAATTACAGAGCAAATATGTAGTGTTTGCTTAGTTGCATCCAATACAATATATTCGTAATAATAACGATTAAAAAGAAAAAATAACTTTTTAAATAATTTAAAATCAAAAAATTAAATGATAAATAAGTTATGATTTAATGAAAACAATTAAAGCTATTTGGGCCACCTTATCAGATAAAGACAAGAAAGATTTTTTGTTTTTTTTGGCAAAAAGAAACCGACGTGGTGATACGAGAAATATTGATTTCGTAAAATTAATGGACTCAGGTCGAACAAAGAATATTCACGAAGTTCTTTATGGAAAAGATTCTAGTGGGGCTTTTAATGCACTTTGTAAAAGGGTACAAGACACGCTTATTGAATTTGTAGCAAGTAAGAGTTTTGCTGAGGAATCTTCTGATGAACTAGAGGTGTTGAAATTACTATTGGCAAGTAGAATTTTCTTTGAACAAAAGCTCTCTAAAATAGCTTTTAAAACACTTGAAAAAGCAGAAGCTCGAGCAAAAAATATTGATAATTACGCATTGCTTGATGAAATTTATCATACTAAGATTCAATATTGTTTTTTAAATCCGAAATGGAATTTAAATACAATAATAGGAGATTATGAAAATAATAGAACCCTTTCACAGCAAGACTTTCATTTAACAATGGCTTACGCCAGAATTAAATCAGAATTACAGAAAAACCCTAAGAAACCCGTAAATGAAATAGTGATTCAAACGTTTGTTGAATTTGATTTAAAGATAAATGAAGATCTTACTTATAAATCTCTAAATCAATTAATGGAGTTAACTGCAACTACTGCAAAGCTGCAGAATGATTTTTATTCTGTTTCACCTTTTATGATTGAAATGTATGAAGTTCTAAAAAAGAAAGGTGAAGTACCTCAAAAGCATGTTTACTATCATTTAAATATGCTTTACTTAATGTCGGTAACAAAATTTCGAAATAAGAATTTTGAGCTTTCAGATGACTTTATTGTAAAGATTGAAACGATTCTTAGTAACAGTCCCAAAACTTTTGTAAGAGGCTTCAATGAAAAAGTGGCTATTCTAAAAGCTTTAAACCAGATTTATACGGGTAATATTTCTCATGGTTTTGAGATCTTGAACAATGGAGTAGAAACTTCTTTAAACAAAAAATTACTTTTACTAATGTGTTTGTTTCAGCAATGTGAATTTGCTACGGCATATGATGTTTTTAAAACTCTTAATCGTACTGATAATTGGTATGAAAAAAAGATGGGTTGGCTATGGGTGTTAAAAAAGAATATTATCGAAGTTCTATTACTGATAGAGTTAGATAAGTTTGACATGGTGCTAATTCGTCTACAACGTTTCTCTCGCAACTTTAACAAAAGACTTCGCCAGATTGGAGAAGATCGGGTTTTGATTTTTATGAATTTAGTCAGTGATTATCATGATAACCCAAAAATTGTAACATCAGAGGACTTTAAAGACCGAGTTGAAAATTCGTTTGAGTGGATCGGTCGTGAACAAGAGGATATTTTTGTGATGAGCTTTTATGCCTGGCTAAAATCGAAAATGGAAAATAGAGACCTTTATGAAATTACTTTAGAATTGATGAATTAAGAAATTTACATGGCTTTATAGAGCACATCAGTTCCTAAGTACTTATCATCTTTGTTATAATACCAAGCTCTTGTTTTAGGCATTTTGATTCCATTAATTTCTTCTTGGTCCTTTAAGAGAATATATTCTCCATCATTTATAGACTCGTCATGAAAAAATTGGTAAACTTCCATTGCATAAGTTTCAGGGTCAAAATAAAAATACCAAATATCATCACCAACTTCTGCCTTATAAGTAGCTTTTAGTACCAGGTATTTTTTCCCTTTAAATGTTTTTGTTTGAACTTTTGAATCTAATATAGTTCCAGGGTCTTTCAGTTTCATTGGCAACCCGTATAAATAGGTATAGTAATTTTTGTACATAGTACCACGCTTGCAATTCAACCTAAATTTTTTAATCTTCTCTTGGTCAATTTCACTTTGGCCATTCAGTAAAATTTGACAAGAATCTTTATGAATTAAATATGAATAAGAATCTGAATCTTGCTGCACTTGTAGCGAAAAAATTTGTCTTGGATTGTTAATACCTATTTGGCTTTTTCTATCGGAAGTATTTGGGGTTTCCATAACTACCGTAAAGTTGCCATTAAAAGCCGACCAAGTATTACTTGGATCGTGATAAGATATTGATTTTTCAAGTAATTCGACACCTGTTAATTCTTGGCAAAATGAACTAGCACTGATTAATAAGCCAACAATAAAAACAGATATCTTCATGAATTAAAATTAATCTTTTTGAATTTTGGCTGGCTCAATTGAACTATCATGTTCTGTGTAATAGAGTTCCAGAATATTCATAGTTACTTTAATCAGGTCTTTACTCTCTGTCAATAATGAGAAATATAAAGTTGTATTTTTTGGACTCGATTCTTCCGTTCTTGTTCGAGCTACTTGTTTTTTTATTTTTTCATCAACCAAATCAATATATGAGTTTTTGGTGGCTAATAAATCTCCGATACGGTCAAAAGAACGACTACTAAAAATTTCAGAAGTGTCCGTTAAAAGTTTTTCTAAATGGAGGTCCAAGTCTTTTAACTCTTTAATTTGATTGTATTTAAGTTTTTTGTGGTTGTTATTTACATGAGTTAGTCCAATTTTTGAAATATATTCTTGTGACTGACCTAAATCTTGTAAATGACCAAGTAAAACAATATAAAAATCACTAGCACCACCAACACTAGATTCATCTAGGTTTTTAATAAAATAGAAGATGTTATTTTGAAGCCCTTCTATTTCTTTGTTCATTTTAGTCACCCCTTTACTATTCTTTTTTAATGATTCTAAATCGTGTCTAGCTAGTCCATTAATAGCACCAGTATAAATTTTGTTACTGCGTTGAATCATCTTTGCAATATTATCAGCACTTTCTTCGATCACCCCTTGAATAGAACTGCTCTCGGCTCTTCTAAGACTATCCTCAGCTTTAATTTCTTTAGACTTTTTATTGTGAGCTATATAGTTTCTCATCAAAAGAGTTGCTGCCACAAGTAATAATATAATTAAAGCAACGAAACCTCCTAAATGAAGAATATAGGCAATTATTGCAGCGGCCGTAAAGGCACTAAAAGCAGTAAAGAACCATCCACCAATAACATTTAGGACTCCCGCTACTCTGTAAACTGCACTTTCAGCTCCCCAGGCTCTATCCGCTAAAGAGGTACCCATGGCAACCATAAAAGTAACGTAAGTAGTAGATAATGGTAACTTCATTGAGGTAGCGATTGAGATTAATACACTTGCTACCATTAAATTTACTGCTGCTCTTACCAAATCAAAAGCAGGCATATCTTGAACTTTGCTTTTAGGTACATACGCATACGGAACCTCGAACTGTTTGTCTATTTTTTTGTTTAGTGTATCTGGAATTAAGTTTGAAAAGCTTTGAAAAGCACCTACGCTCAATTTAACTACTTGTCTTGACAAATAATTGGGTTGAAAACGTTCTTCACCTTCATCTTGCCTGGCAAGGTCAACACTTGTTTTTACTACACTTTTCGCCTTAGAAGAAAACCATAATGTAATTACCATAATGGCTCCTGCCAATAATAATAAATAGGGTTCTGTTCTGACGGCCGCGGTTAACCCTTGCATATTAAACTCGTTAGGACTAATACCAGACCCTTGCCAATCTTGAAAAGATTGTAAAGCAGCTATTGGCACGCCAATGAAATTTACTAAATCATTTCCTGCGAATGCCATGGCCAAAGCAAATGTGCCCAGTACGATAACTACGGTGTATATATTCCACTTTAAAAATGTAGAAACAATCCATGATAATAATGTCCAAATTAAAAAATTGGCAAGTAAGAAAAGTTCTGGTGATTCGCTTACAAATTGTATTACAGATTCATCAAATAAATCGGCACTTTTTAGTCCTTTAACTAGAATGAAATAGATGATTGCAGAAATAGCTACTCCACCAAAAATAGCTTCAATATATTTTGGTTTGTTTCCGTATTTAAAGGTTATTAATACCCTTGAGATAAATTGCACCAAAGCTCCAATGGTAAAGGCAATGAAAACAGAGAGCAATATACCCACAATAATTTCTGTTGCTTTGTCCGTATTGATGTAAGTTCCTAAGTCTGAAAAACTTCCGTCAACACCAATAATTTTAACAAGTGATATGGCTACTGCGGCACCTAAAAGTTCAAATACTATGGATACTGTCGTAGAAGTTGGCATTCCTAAAGTATTGAAAAAGTCAAGTAATAAAATATCGGTAATCATCACTGCCATGAAGATGATCATGATTTCAGCAAATACGAACTCCGTGGGATTAAAAATACCTTTTCTGGCAACTTCCATCATTCCACTTGAAGAAAAGGCCCCAAAGGCAATTCCTAAGCTGGCAACAATCATTATTGTCTTAAATGAAATCGCTTTTGAACCAATTGCAGAATTTAAAAAGTTCACCGCATCATTACTAACACCAACAACAAGGTCGGTTATTGCCAAAATTGCTAAGGCAATGATCATGAAGATGTAGATATTTTCCCCCATAAGATTAAGTCAAAGTACGCAAAAATGCTATTATAATTCTTCTTACAGGTTAATTAAATGTTACCAAATATTTCATGGATTCCTTAATCAAACTTTGATAACTAGTAAGAATAAAGCCATAGCTTTACATTTAGAACCTGATAAAGGCCAAGCAATGAAATGGGAACAACTATTGTCTTTAAAAAGATATGGAGACAGTGAGAAAAGACTACGTAAATTACAAGATGAGACAAGGCTTGGGTTTGAGGTGGATTATGATCGTATTATTTTTTCCTCTGCATTTAGAAGTTTACAAGATAAAACTCAGGTAGTTCCAATGCCTATTGATGTAGGTTCAAGGCGAGATTTCGTTCATACGCGTTTAACTCATAGTCTTGAAGTTTCTGTAGTTGGAAGGAGTTTAGGAAGAATTGCGGGAAAAAAAATATTAGAAAAACATCCTGATTTAAAGGAAGAGCATGGTTATCAGTTTAACGATTTTGGAGCAATAGTTGCGGCTGCCTCTTTAGCTCACGACATTGGAAACCCTCCTTTTGGTCATAGTGGTGAAAAAGCAATTGGTGCTTTTTTTAAAACGGGCAAAGGTGTGAAATATCAATCTGAACTCACCCATAAAGAATACCAAGATTTAGTAGATTTCGAAGGTAATGCAAATGGATTAAAGCTTTTAACGGCATCAAGAGATGGAGTTCCTGGGGGTTTGCGATTGAGTTATGCAACCATTGGGGCATTTATGAAGTATCCTAAAGAATCACTGCCTAAAAAACCAACTAATCATATTTCAGATAAAAAGTTTGGATTTTTTCAGTCTGAAAAAGATGTTTTTAATGATATCGCCAATGAATTAGGATTGCGAAAAAAAGAAGGGCGAGATGATACGGCTTATTATAGACATCCATTGACCTATTTGGTCGAAGCGGCTGATGATATTTGTTATACAATCATTGATTTTGAAGACGGTATAAATTTGGGTTTTATCTCCGAAGATTATGCTTTAGAGTATTTTATAAAACTCGTCAAAGACGCTATAAACACCAAAAAATACAACCAAATGACCAATACTAGTGATCGTTTGAGTTATTTAAGGGCACTGGCAATAAACACTTTGATAAAAGATGCTATCCGCGTTTTTGAAGAGAATGAAGAGGCTATTCTAAACGGTGATTTCGAATCCGCGTTATTAGATAAAAGTATGTACGAAGCTCAAATTGATGATATCATTAGTCTGAGTATTTCTAATATATATCAGTCAAATGAGGTTATAGAAAAAGAATTGGCTGGTTTTAAGGTTATTGCTGATATACTTGAAGTGTACACCGATTGTTTGATAAAATTAAAAAATAATGAAGCTGCCACTTACGACAAATTGCTAATTAGAACCTTACCAAATACTTATCAAGATTATTCTGGTTCTTATTATGAAATATTGCTTAACACTTCTTGTTTTGTTGCTAGTCTATCAGATAGTGCCGCGGTACATTTACACAATAAAATTTTGGGTAGGCAATTGTAAGTCTTTATAAAATGTCTGCGAGATAATTCTGAATTGAATTAATATCAATTTTGCAGATTTTCTTCAATTCTTCAGTTGTGCCATGTGGTATAAAAATGTCTTCAATGGCAAAAACTTTTATGGTGCCAGTGTAATTTTTCTGATTAGCAAATTCAATAACGGCGCTACCAAGACCTCCAATTTCACTGCCATTTTCCAAGGTGATGACATGCTCATAATTTTTAAAAACTGAAGTTAGTTGTTCGGTGTCAATTGGTTTTAAAAAACGCATGTCAATGTGCCCTAAATTTTCAGGATTTTTAATTGTAGCGATAAGCTCAATCACTTGATTACCAATATGACCTAAAGTTAAAAACGCTACCTTATTTCCTTTTTTAATCTCTTTAGATTTTCCAATTTCTATTTTAGAAAACGGTTGTTCCCAATCCATAGTAACTCCTCTTCCGCGTGGATATCTAATAGCAATAGGACCGTCAAGACCTTGCTGAGCGGTGAACATGATATTCCTTAATTCTATTTCATTCATAGGTGAAAAAATACTAATGTTTGGAATACATCGTAAATAGGCCAAATCAAAAACACCATGATGCGTGGGACCGTCTTGACCTACTATTCCAGCGCGATCCAGACAAAATATTACGGGTAAATTTTGCAAGGCCACATCATGAATAACTTGGTCATACGCACGTTGTAAAAAAGTTGAGTAAATATTACAAAAAGGCACTAAGCCCTCTGTGGCCATACCCGCAGCTAAGGTGACAGCATGCTGCTCAGCAATACCTACATCAAAAGCTCTCTCAGGAATTTTTTCCATCATATACTTTAAAGAACTTCCTGTAGGCATGGCAGGTGTGATACCTACTATTTTTTTATTTCGTTGGGCTAATTCAACCAAAGTATGACCAAAAACATCTTGGTATTTCGGTGCTTGTACTTTGTTTGATTTTTGAATGCGTTCCCCGGTTTCTTTATTGAATTTTCCGGGGGCATGGAATACTACTTGATTTTCTTCTGCTTTTTGAAGGCCTTTGCCTTTAGTGGTAATTACATGCAATAGTTTTGGGCCCTTTATCGTCTTCAGTCTTTCTAGCTCAACGAGTAATAATTCTAAATCATGACCATCTATTGGGCCTGTGTAATTCAGGTTGAGACATTCGAAGATATTTTCATCCTTGGCTGTTCCCTTTTTTACATTAGTAAGGTACTTTTTTAGTGCTCCGACGCTTGGGTCAATTCCAATGGCGTTGTCATTTAATATAACCAATACATTGGCGTTGGTAACTCCCAAATGATTCAGACCTTCAAAGGCCATACCACTGGCAATACTTGCGTCTCCTATAACTGCGATGTGATTTCTTTTTAAATCACCTTTTAATTGAGAAGCAATGGCCATACCTAAAATAGCCGAAATAGAGGTAGAACTATGTCCGGTGCCAAAATTATCGAACTCACTTTCCTCACGTTTTGGAAATCCACTGATACCTCCAAATTGACGGTTGGTTTCAAATATATCTTTTCTACCGGTTAATATTTTATGTCCATAGGCTTGGTGACCAACATCCCAAATAAGCTTATCCTGTGGTGTATTGAAAATATAATGAAGCGCTATGGTTAATTCAATAACACCTAAACTTGCTCCTAAATGTCCCTCTTTGGTGGCAACAATGTCAATTATAAAATCACGCAGTTCTTTGGCAAGTTTAGTTAAGTTCTCAGTTTTAAGTTTTCTGAGATCAGCGGGTGATTGTATGTTACTTAAAAAGTTCTCCATTGCTAGTTCAAAAATACCGATTCTAAAAGATTATAGTTTCTTTGTGATTTGTAGTTTTGAAATAAAATTGGTTTAAATGATAGACCCTTACGACGACAACTATTTCATGAAAAAGGCCTTGAAAGAAGCGCAACTTGCTTTTGAAGAAGGTGAAGTGCCAGTTGGCGCCCTTGTTGTGGCCAAAAATAGAATCATTGGACGTGCTCACAATCTTACGGAACGGTTAAACGATGTCACTGCTCATGCCGAAATGCAGGCAATAACTTCTGCAGCTAATTTTATAGGAGGTAAATATTTGACTAATTGCACCTTATATGTGACTTTAGAACCTTGTCAAATGTGTGCGGGCGCATTATATTGGAGTCAAATATCAAAAATAGTCTATGGGGCAGCTGACTTAGAACGCGGATATAAAGTAATGGGAACTTCGTTACATCCGAAAACTGAAGTTATCGGAGGTGTATTAGAGAAGGAGTCGGCAGAATTACTAAAACGGTTTTTTATCCAAAGACGTAATTTGAACTAACGTTTATCCTTTTCCTTTTCTTTTTGCTGCATTTTTTCAATATTCTCTTTATTCAACATATAGTCTTTCATTTGTTTGCCCTTACTCTCTTTAAATAGAAACAGGGGCATAGCCAATAAAAAAAGACCTGCTGTCCCGGAGCCGATATATTTATTGGCACTTAATTCATTTTCAGATTTAATTGAAAAACCATAAATAATAGAGCTAAAAGAAGCAATTACAATTAAGACGATGAGGTATTTTACTTTCATTATTAGCGAGAATAATTGATTAGTTTACGTCTATAGGCCGTGAGTAGTTTTGACTTTGATACAAAACCCATATATATACCATTCTTTACAACGGGGAGATTCCAAGCCCCACTATCTTGAAACTTTTGCATAACCTGCTTCATAGAATCTGTATTATAAAAAATATGTTCAGGTGCTGAGTGCATAAAATCTTTTACAAAAGTATTGTAGTGTTTTGTAGTATCAAACATGAATTCGCGAATATCATCTAAAAGAACAATGCCAACCATCTTATTCTCTTTATCCAAAACAGGATAAATATTACGGGTAGATTTAGACACTGATTTTAGTAACATTTCACCCAAGGTCATTTCTGGCTGTACGGCTTTAAAATTGGTTTCAATAACATCATCTAAACGCATTAATGTCAGCACAGCTTGATCTTTGTTATGTGTTAACAAAGCGTCTTTTTCAGCTAGTTCTTTAGTATATATGGTATAGTCTAATATGTTTTTTGTTATTAAATAAGAAATACTAGCCGTAATCATCAAAGGGACGAACAACTCATAGCCCCCAGTGATTTCCGCAATTAAAAAGATAGCTGTTAAAGGAGCATGAATTACCCCGGCAATGAGGCCAGCCATACCAATTAAAGTAAAATTACTTTCAGAGACCTCAAATCCGAAACCTAGATTATTAATTACTTTCGCGACTACGTTACCAAGCGCACTCCCCATTACCATGGTTGGTATAAAAACCCCTCCGGCACCGCCAGCAGCAAGGGTGGTTGTCATGGCTATTGCTTTAAAAATGGTAATGCCAAAAAGTAAAGCAATGACTATCCAGATATTGTCTAAAAACGCATCAAAAGGGGTTTGACCTAAAGCGAGTAGATGTTTACCATCTAAAAGATTATTAATGAAACCGAAGCCTTCACCATAGAGTGGTGGTATAAAATAGAGCATGATACCAATCGCTAATCCTCCAAATAATAATTTGTATTTAGGACTCTTAAACCTCTTGAAAAGTTCTACAATACCGAAATACATTTTTGTAAAATAGATAGAAGAAAAAGCTGTGGCTACCCCTAAAAGAATATAAAAAGGAACATCTTTCAATTGAAAGCCTTCGCTAATTGAAAAATTGAATAACACTTCGTTTCCTAGAAAAAAGTAAGAAGTCAACACTCCAGAAATAGAAGCCAATAAAAGAGGCAATACTGATAGCATTGTAAGATCCAAACTAAAAACTTCGACTGCAAAAATAATAGCCGCAATTGGAGATTGAAAAATGGAAGAAATAGCGCCTGCAGAAGCGCAGGCTATTAAAAGTGATCTTGTTTTGACATCAACATGTAGTAACCTACTAAGATTAGAACTTAAAGCAGCGCCAGATTTTACAGCAGGGCCTAATAACCCAACAGAACCACCAAAACCAACAGTTAAAGGGGCTGCCACAAGTGGTGTATATATTTTCTTTACAGAAAGCAGTCCTTTGTTTTTAGAAAGTGCAAATAAAATCGACGGAACCGCATGAGCAATAGGATGCTTGTTTACGAATTTCACATACAGATATACTAATGTTAAACCAACGATTGGAAGTACGAAATACAGCTGATTTTCAGAAATTATAATACCTTTTTCAAGTAGGGATTGAATGAAATAAGTAAGGTTTTTTAAGGTAACTGCTGCCAAACCAGCTAAAAACCCAATCAAAATACTCAGTAGTTGAATAAAGGTTTTGTTAGAGATATGTTTATATCGCCATTTTAAAAATTTCTTTAAGAGAATTTTTAGGTTGAGCATTTAAAACAGCTAATGTTGTTTAAAATTAGCGCATTATTTCTGATTTTAATTCTTCAATATCAGATAAGTAGATTTGGTGTAATAATTCAACATAATGATAATTGTTATGAAAGCCAGAATTAAAATCAATCATAGCTTCGTTTATCATTTTCTGTGCTGCTTCTTTTTTGTTCTGAACTAAGAGTATTTTGGCCTTGTAATATTTTGCGTCAGCAGTTTGTTTGAAGTATTGAATTGCTTTATTAAAATCTTTCATCGCTTTCTGATTATTTCCAGATTCGTAATGCGCGATTCCACGATATAAAAAAGCTTCTAATTCCACCCAATCCTCTCCAGTATCTTCTGTTTCTTTTTTGATATGTTTATCCCAATAGGTTATGGAATTATCATAATCTTTTAATCCCAAATAAGCAATGCCTCGCCAAAAATCTACACTATGCCCTTGTGGATAGTCAATATGTTTTGTTAAAGTGTCTGATGCGTTAAAGTCAGCAATGGCTTTTTTATAATCTCGATAGAAGTATAGGTACAGATAGCCCCGCCAAGGAACCCATGTTTTTGGGTCGTGTCTAACGGCTTTATTAAATTGAGGTAGCCATTTATGAGGCATCCCTCTTTTGAGATATGCAACTGAAAGCTCTCTTAAGGCCTCGGCATATGTGGTGTCCGCAGCAATTGCCTCTTCAATTCTAGTCATACTTTTTGGTGAACCCTGTGGTAAATGAGAACCATTTTTGAAAATTTCCTCAGCTAATTTTCTTTTCTCAATAAGGTCTAGTCTATCAGTTGCTTGGCTGCAGGAAAATACTACTAAGACCACCAATAAGGGATTAAGGCAAAATCTCAGTAATTTCCCCATTTTCGATACGATAAGAGACATACATATAATAGTTTAATGGTGTTCCTTTATAATTTAATTTATTCCAATGTTTTTGATTTGATGTCAATATCAAAAGCTGGTCGACCATAGCTTTATTAAGTTCAGTCTCTTCTAAATCTAAGTTCATTTTAATTACCTCAAACCACCCAGCTTGTCCTTCACAATTCACTAGAAAACGAAAGTTTAGATACCCTGAATCTGAATAGTCTCTATTTTGATAAGAACTAAGGATGTTGTTTCTAAAAGTTTTTTTTGTTCCTGTAAATGCTCTGAAAGCAGCTCCATTATAAGTATACGCTATATGTTTATCTCCGCAAAGTTCTTGAGTATTATTTAGCTGCGCGTTTTCTTGGTCAATATAACCAATATGGTGTGGATATTTCTCTTTATCATCATCAAACCTGCCCCAGTATTTGTAGTAGCTGAATCCTAATACCCCTGCAACTGCAACAATAAATCCAATAAAAGTGACCAATAAAATTTTAACCCACTTTTTCATAGTCTAAAGTTAGCAAAGAAAAGAATATAACTTAAATGTTAGTATTTGCCTATAAATCCAACTTCAAGTGCAAGTCTTTTAATTGGTCATCATCAATAGTAGCTGGGGCATCAATCATCACATCACGCCCGCTATTATTTTTTGGAAAAGCGATAAAGTCTCGAATGGTTTCTTGTCCGCCAAGAATGGACACTAATCTATCAAGCCCAAAAGCGATTCCTCCATGTGGCGGTGCGCCATATTGAAAAGCATCCATTAAAAATCCGAACTGATTTTTAGCTTCTTCTTCAGAAAAGCCCAAATGCTTGAACATGATGGCTTGCGTTTCCTTGTCATGAATACGAATAGAACCTCCACCTATTTCATTACCATTAAGTACTAAGTCATAAGCATTAGCTTTCACTGCACCTGGATTAGTATCTAGTAACTCTAATTGCCCAGGTTTTGGCGAAGTAAATGGATGATGCATAGCATGGTAATGCCCAGTTTCTTCATCTAACTCTAATAATGGAAAATCAATTACCCAAAGTGGGGCGTATTCATCAGCTTTTCTTAAACCTAATCGCTCTGCCATTTCCATACGTAGGGCACTCAATTGTGCTCTAACTTTATTGGTATCTCCTGATAGCACACAAATTAAATCACCAGTATTGGCCTGAGTAACTTCTGCCCATTTAGCAAAATCTTCTTGGTCATAAAATTTATCTACCGACGATTTGAATGTACCATCGTCATTACAACGGCAATACACCATACCTAAAGCACCAACTTGGGGTCTTTTCACCCAATCAATAAGTTTGTCAATTTCTTTTCGAGTATAACTATTTGCGCCAGGCACTGCTATACCAACAACCAATTCGGCCGAATTAAAAACTTTAAATTCTTTATGTTGAGCAACTTCATTGAGTTCTCCGAATTGCATTCCGAACCTAATATCAGGTTTATCATTCCCGTAGGTTTTCATCGCATCGTCAAAAGTCATTCTTGGAAAACTATCGACATTAACACCTTTAATTTCTTTTAATAGGTGTTTGGTTAAACCCTCAAACGTATTCAAGATATCTTCTTGCTCTACAAAGGCCATTTCACAGTCAATTTGTGTGAACTCAGGTTGTCTGTCTGCTCTAAGATCTTCGTCTCTAAAACATTTTACAATTTGAAAGTACTTATCCATACCACCAACCATCAAGAGTTGTTTAAAGGTTTGTGGGGACTGAGGGAGCGCATAAAATTGACCTTCATTCATTCTGCTAGGTACAAGAAAATCTCGAGCACCTTCAGGAGTAGATTTGATGAGATAAGGAGTCTCTACATCAATAAAACCGGCATCAGAGAGATACTTGCGAACCTCCATAGAAACTTTATGTCTGAATATCAGATTGTCTTTAACCGGATTTCTTCGGATATCCAAATAGCGATATTTCATTCTGATATCTTCTCCACCGTCTGTCTCATCTTCTATAGTGAAAGGTGGGAGTATAGATTCGTTAAGCACTTTTAACTCAGAAACAAGGACTTCAATTTCACCTGTGGGTATATTGGGATTTTTAGAGGCACGTTCAATAACTTGACCTTTTATTTGAATCACGGTTTCACGACCAATAGTTCGTGCTTTTTCAAGAAGCTCTTTTGAAGTACGTTCTTCGTCAAATACCAATTGTGTAATGCCGTAACGGTCACGTAAGTCAATCCAAACAACAAAACCTTTGTCTCTAAGTTTATGAACCCAACCGCTTAATAAAACCTCTTTATTAATTTCAGATGCTCTTAACGCACCACAAGTAGTATCTCTATACATTATTCAACAAATAAGTTGCAAAGGTAATGAGTACAAATGTTATAAGTTGGCTAACTAAACTTCGTTTTTTAGAATTTTAAAGGAAAAATTAACTGCATTTGATACCAATTTATTGACCATTCATACAATTTTATCAATTATCAGTATTTTATAAATTACTGATATACAGTGTTTTGTATTTATAATGTAAATTTAATGTTATGTAAAAGTTATCAAATAATTTATTTAATGTAAAATATTTGTATATTTGTATCGTTAATGTAAAGGAATGATGAATTAAAAAACATAATGATGAAGAGAAGTATTATTTTATTAGCAGTTTTATTTTCAGTTTGTACATATGCTCAAAACATAAAACCTACGTTTGAAAAAGAAGGCAAAATGGTAAAGGCCACATACTTTCACGAAAATGGTGAAATAGCCCAGACGGGTTACCTTTTAGAGGGAAAATTGCACGGACAATGGTACATGTATAGTGCTGAAGGCAAAAAATTGGCAACTGGAAAATATTTAAATGGCCAAAGAGCTGGTAAATGGTTTTTCTGGAAAGACGATATTTTGAAAGAAGTTGATTTTGAAGATAATCGTATAGCTTACGTAAAAAATTGGAATCAGTCAGAAATTGTTTCTGTCAATAAGTAAACCTTACTACTGTATTCAAAAAAGCCCTGACCAATTTATTGGTCAGGGCTTTTTAATTGTCTTAAAAGAGATTTTTCTACGCTGCTAAATCAACGTTCTCTTCCTTCGTATTACTAGATTTACCAAACCCTCTTAATCGTATTTTTAATCTATAAATAATATTAAAGAGTACAGGTACAATAATCAAGGTCAAAAATGTTGCTACAATTAGACCAAATATGACGGTCCAAGCTAAAGGCCCCCAGAAAATTACATTATCACCTCCCATATAAATATTAGGATTAAAATTGGTAAATAGAGAGAAGAAATCAATATTCAAGCCAATCGCTAGAGGAATTAATCCAAGTACCGTAGTAATAGCGGTTAAAATAACAGGTCTTAATCTCGCTTTACCTCCTTTTATGATAATATCAGTAACCTCTTCTCTTGAGACTAAATCTTTATCGTTCATACCTAGTTCTACCTTCTTTCTATCAATAAGTATTTGAGTGTAATCTAATAGTACAACACCATTATTCACAACAATGCCAGCGAGGGAGATAATACCCATCATAGTCATTAAAATAACGAATGACCAACCAGTAATCATAAGTCCTCCAAACACGCCAATAAAACTTAAAAATATAGCAATCATAATAATCACCGGTTTAGAAATACCTCCAAATTGAAAAATTAGAATGAGCATAATAAGTCCTAAACCTGAGAAGAAAGCACCTACTAAAAACGCCATTTGCTTATTCTGTTCTTCAATTTCACCAGTATAATCTACTTTCACACTCTCAGGTATTCCAGTAAAACTCTCCATTTCTTGACGTACTTGGTCTACAACAGCCGCTGGATTACCACCTGCTTTTAGTCCAGAATATAGTGTTACTACTCTGTTCCCATTTCTATGCTTTATTGCACTAAAACCTGATGAATTTTTTTGCGATGCAACCGCGGCAACCGGCACTTCCTTAATTTGGCCAGAAGCTTGATCTCTGAAAATGATATTTTGATTGAATAAGGCGCTCTGGTCGTAACGAATATCACTATTGAAGCGCACATTAATATCATAATCTTCTCCATCCTTCTTGTATACACCGGCCTTTTCTCCGAACAACGACCGTCTCAATTGTTGACCTACTTGACCAACAGCTACGCCCAATTCACCAGCTTTTTCACGGTCAACTATCACCTGCATTGAAGGCTTGCTTTTATTTACATCTATTTTTAGTTCTTCAATAAAGGCAATATTCTTGGTGTTCAAGAAAGCCCTCATGTTCTCAGCGACATCAATCAGTTCATCATAGTTTTTACCTTCTATCTCAATATTTACTGGGTAACCTGCAGGAGGCCCGTCCGTATTTTTTTCTACTGAGATTGAAACACCAGGATATATACCTGTTAAAGCTTCCTGTACTTGACCTCTTAATTCTTCCGTATCAAGACCATTTCTATATTTGTATTCCCGCATAGAAACGGTGACTTTACCTCGATGTGGCATTTCTGAAGTTGAACCACCATCTGTTTGTGGATTACCAGCACCCTCACCAACCTGAGACACGGTGGATTCTACTAAATAATTATGTTCACCATTAGTATAGGTGTCTCTATTTACTACATCATAAACCCTATTTTCAATATTTTTAGTGAGCTTATTTGTTTTTTCAATTGATGTTCCCTCAGGGTATTCAATGTAAACATAAATCTCGTTTGGCGTATTATCAGGAAAGAACTCGACTTTGGTTCTACCTGAACCTAAAGACATACCAAATAACATGAATGTGCTAATTAATAAAAGCACCGTTAAACCAAAATACCAATAAACGTTTCTTCCCCTTAATGCATGAGCAATTCTTCTTTCATACCAGTTTTCAAAACGTACCATGGTATTATTTTGAAACCGAGTAGCCCATTTTTTAAGCACATATTTATATACCCAAAACATGATAGCCGTGAAAATCATTAGTGTACCCAAACCTTTGTATGGGCCTCCAACGACCATAATAAATACGCCAATACCGGTCATAATACCAGTGGTGCGCATTAGTTTTTTAACAGGAATGTTCTTTTCACCAATCTCCATAAATTGAGACACCAACATTGAGTTCATAAAGATTGCAACGAAAAGTGAGGAACCTAAAACAACGGACAGTGTAATTGGGAAAAATATCATGAATTGACCAAAAATACCGGGCCATAAACCTAGAGGAACAAATGCTGCTACCGTAGTTACCGTTGAAATAATTATCGGATAAGCAATTTCACCAATACCCTTTTTGGCAGCCTCGGTTCTAGACATACCCTCGCTCATTAGTCGGTATACATTTTCTACAACAACAATACCGTTATCAACGAGCATACCAAGGCCCATAATCATACCGAATAATATCATTGTATTCAAAGTGTACCCTAATAGGTTTAAGATCATGAATGACATAAACATGGACATCGGTATTGCAAAACCAACAAAAAGGGCATTTCTAAAACCTAAAAAGAACATTAAAACTGTTACTACCAAAAGAATACCAAAGATGATATTGTTTACAAGGTCTTCAACCTGATTTAACGTTCGGTCAGAAGAATCATTCGCTACAGAAATATTAAGTTCTGCAGGATAATAATTCTCTTGTGCTTCTTTTATAAGTTCACGAATTTGAGTAGTCGCGGCAATTGTGTTTTTACCTGACCGTTTTTTGATATCAAGCATTACTACACTTTTACCGTATTCACGGGCGAATGTAGTTTTATCCTCTTCTTCGAAGGTTACTTTGGCAATGTCTTTTAAATACACCGCACCGTTATCTGATTTTACAACAAAATTCTCCAGCTCTTTAGGGTCTTCTATTTCACCTAAAACTCGAATTGTACGCCTTTGTTCAGTAGTTTTAATATTTCCTGCGGAAAGTGTCGTATTTCCATTTCCTATTGCACTTATGACATCTTGAAAGCTGATTTTAGCTGCCATCATTTTGTAAATATCTACAGCGACTTCAACTTCTTTTTCTTGAGCACCTCTAATATCAACTTCTTTAACTTCAGGTAAATTTTCTATTTCATCTTGTAAATATTCAGCAAACTCTTTTAGCTTTTCAACTGGATAATCCCCTGTAAAATTTACATTCATTATCGGGAAAGACTCTGCTAAATTCAAATCAAATACATTAGGCTCTACTTTTGCATTATTAAAAGTAGGCCAGTCTTCACTAGCTTTTTCACCATCTACTTCATCTTTGACTTTTTGCTTGGCCTGCTCTACAGTAATATCTTCATCAAATTCAACTGTAATAATGGAGTAGTCTTCTTGAGAAGTTGAGGTTGTTTCAACAACGTTACTTACATTTTTAAGCCTGTCTTCTAAAGGATCCGTTATTAATCGCTCAATATCCTCGGCAGTATTACCAGGGTAGGGGGTACTAACATAAATTTTAGTCTCTACAATTTCAGGATAATCTTCTCTTGGCATAGCTTGGTATCCAAGAAAGCCGATGTAAAGAAACAACCCAATCATTACATAAATGACAGATGGGTTGTCAATCGCCCATGATGATAAACGAAACTCTTTGTTTACATTTTTTTTCTGCTTACTCATCTGTGCCTAGATTTAAAATTTTTACATTTTGCCCGTCTTTTACCGTTCTAGCTCCTTCGTCAATTAACAGATCGCCAGAATTAACACCAGACAGTACTTCAACCATTCTGCCTTGAGTTAAGCCAGTGGTTATTATTTGTCTTTTTACAGTTGCAACACCATCATCACCATCTTTAGTAGCAACATATAAATATTGTTCACCGCCAGAATTTTCTGAGATAATTCCCTGTGGAATTAAAATAGCTTCTTCATTCGTATAATCATTTAGACTAACCTTAGCTGTCAAATTTGGTTTGATACTACCTGATTTATTAGGTACAGGAACTTCAATTGTAAATGCTCTATTATTAGGGTTAATAAAATTACCAGTCTGGCGGACAGCTGAAACAATGGTATCGCCTAACACAGGAAAGTAAACTTTTGCTTTTTTACCTTTTTTTATACCGTTTAAATAGCTTTCAGGTACTTCAACTTCCACGTACATGTCAGAAAGATTTACTATTCGAAATATCTCTGATCCGGGTCCTGGACTTACAACTGTCCCTTGGTCTTTAATCACGTTATCTACGATACCTGAAAATGGAGCTCTAATGGTAGACTTACCTACTTGACTTTCCATTTGCTTAACAGCACTAGTTTGGGCTTCATATTGCGTTTTTGCCTGTAGATATTGAATTTCAGAACCAATGTTTTGTTCCCAAAGACGTTTTTGGCGCTCAAAAGTTGTTTTGGCTAATTCTGCTTGTGTTCTCATTTGAGCTAGGGAACTTGAAAGGCCACCATCATCAATTGAAGCTAAGATTTTACCCTTACTAACTTTTTGCCCTTCTTTTACATAAACGCGATTAAGTGTTCCAGCCATTTCAGGATAGACCAATACATTTTGCTTTGTCATTACATCGCCCTGCAGTTCTAAATAATGATCAAACTTCTTCACTGATGCTTGATAGGTAGTTACTAGAGGTAATTTTGCATTATCATCTAAAACCATAATAACAGAATCAAGCAGTCTAACCTCTTTTTCTAGATTTTTTTGTTGATTCGTAATTTCAATTCTTTTAGCCCTTATTGTTTCGATATCACTAGAGGCTATTGCATCTGCCACTGAAGCATCTGAACCTCCACCGCAAGAAACGACTACGATGGCTATGGTTACTATTGATATAATTTTTTTCATGATAAAAAGGTTTAGTAATTGCTGTTTTTTGATTGATTATTGATTTAATACTATTTCAAGAGCAGTTTTACGATTAATGACATCGACCATTGATTGTAAATACTCTTGTTGAGTTGCATATAATTGTGTTTGTGCCTGACGTAATTCAAAACTAGTAGCCAATCCTTCTTTAAATTTGATTTGGTTTTTGTTTTCAATACGCTCAGCAAGCTCTAGATTTTGCTTTGAGGTTTCATATTCTTCAATTGATAAGGTGTAATCACTTTTTGCATTTTCAAGTTGTAGTCGGATTTGCTCTTGCGCCTCAGTTAATTGTGTTTTCGCTTTTTCTAAAGCAATTTTTGCTCGCTGGGTACTGGCGCTTCTCCCTAATGAACTAAAGATTGGTATGTTTAAATCTACACCTAGTATGGAAGACTCAAACCACTGCTGACCTGAACTTAAAAAATTGAAATTATCGCTGAATGAGTTTCCACCATAGTTGACAAAAGCATTTAAAGAAGGTAATGCTCTACTCTTTGCCAATTTCAATTCAAAATAACGTTGCTCATTTAAGTTTTTGACCAACTTAAAATCAACATTATTTTCCATATTAAATTCAGAATCTAGTAAACCAAGGTTGATTTGTTTTTGAGTTAACTCATCTAAATTCTCCGTGAGAATGGTGTTGGATTCAATAGCAATACCCATTATCAAATTCAACATTTGCATGGTTATTTTTTTAAGGCGTATTGCATTTTTTAGTTGATTTTCTATAGATGAAAGTGTAATCTGTAACTGATCAACGCTTTCTTCATCACCAAGACCATTTTCGAACACTTTTTTAGTTTCAAAAAGGGTTTTTTCAAGGTTCTCTTTGTCTTTTTGGAGTATTGAAGCGCTTTCTTGTGCAAGAAGAACATTGCCGTATGCTTCGACTACTGCCTTACGCACATCTAAATCTGTTTTTTCCTTATTGTTTTGGCTATAACTTAAAAAAGTCTTTGTTGCCTGCACCCCAACAATATAAGAGCCATCAAATATTTGTTGTTTAAGAGTGGCTGTTGCATTGGCAGATTGAGCTTGACCAAAAACAACTTCTTGAAAAGTACCAGGCTCGCCACCAAAAAATTCGGCAGGAATCTGAGTTACTGGCTGAATTAACTGATTTTGATACCCGATAGCACCTGATATTTGTGGTAGCCCTGTTGCTATTGTTTCCCATTTTTGCTTTTGCGCGTCAATAATATCTCGCTCAGCATTTATAACACTATAATTGTGTTCTAAGGCATAGGCAATAGCTTCGTCAAGGCTATAGCCTTTTTCTTGACTTTGTGCCGTCCAAAATAAGGAAGGCGCGATTACTAATAAAAGAATGATTGTTCGCATTTATTCTTGGTTTGAATTGATGATTGTGTTTAATATTTTTCGACCTTCTGGGGTGACAATTCCCCTAAGGTGATATTCTAAATAATCGTCCATAAGTTCTTTCATTGGGAACATTGTATTCGGAAATAGAATAGAATCTTTAATACTCGTTACTCCAGAAAAATATATTCTTACAACAAATTCGGGGTTGATATTCTGTCGATATATCCCTAAGTCCATGCCTCTAGTGACATTATCCATGATACAGGTTTGCATTAGCACAAATTGTTTCTGTTTGAGATTTTGATGAACAGTTGGATAATATTTTTGAAGCTGATATTCCGGTGATGATGCTTCGTTTTTTAAGTGGAGCATTACAAAGCGTTTTATTTCGTAAATCTCTTCAATAGGATTTTTTTGAAGGGTGCATATTTTGTCTATACCATCTGAAATATGCCAAAAGAGATTCATGGTAGTTTCTTCAACTAATTGCGTTTTATTCTCAAAATGAGAATAAATTGTTTTTTTGGATATAGCCATTTTGGCAGCCAAATCATCCATGGTAACACTCTTAAACCCGAGGTTTAAAAAAAGTTCAGTAGCCCTATCTAAGATTTTTTCCTTCATAAAATAGAGGCAAATTTAAGATGGAAACTTTAAATACAAAAAAAGTTTCCAAGGTTTTACATTTTTTTAACTAATACTTAATTTTCACCTTTCACATCATAAACATCAACATTAAGAAAGCCAGATGATTCACTTTTGAGTTGAATTGTTGTTTTATGGCCTAAACTCCAGAAAAATGCTTTGTGTTGAAACCTTCGCTTTTGTGATTTTTCGTGTTTGCCCTTCAATATTCCTGATTTTTTTCTTCTTTTCGTTTCAAGTAATTCTGAAAAGCTATCTCACCTTCTTCATTCCAAAATTCATCATAGTGCTTCCAATCTGAAAAATCATTTCTAATAACCCCACATTTTTTTGAACCAGATTTTTTCTTAGATTTTTTACTACTTCCTGGTCCATCACCCCCGCCAAAACCAAATATGATTTTTGCTAAAAGCAGAATTCCAACAGCCTGCCAATATCCAACAATGGGTAAGCCAAAAAGCTCTGGCATTAACCAGTTCCATAATCGCATAACGATGTACCCAACTAAAAAGGCAATGCCGATGCCTAGAATTATGAAAAAGAAGACCTTCACGACTTTTTTAACTCCTTCCTCTACATTTCGTTCAACGCTTTGTTTTATTCGTTCGTTATGTTCCATAATTATTTATTTTTTTGTTTCTAAATCTTTTAATAGTAGTGACATAGCTCTATGACGTCTAGACATTAATGTACCTTGTGGTATGCCTGTTTCTTCAGTAATTTCTTTATAAGTATATCCTTCAAAATCGACAGCAAGTATGATATCACGATGAGCTGGTTTTAAATTGAGTATTGCACTTTTTAAATTCTCTTTTAAGTATTCGGGATAATCATATTCTGTACTGCCATAGAATAAATCGGCAAAAGCTATCCATAAATTTTCTAGAGTATTTTCATCATATATGCGCTCTTTTTTAACTCTCATTACATCGATAATTTTGTTTCGAATTGCACCATAAACAAAACCTCCGATATTTTTTATAGGTAGAGCATCAATAGGTCTTGAAAATATTTTAAGAGCCACATCTTGAATAATATCTTCAGCATCACTTTCTGAGGTATAATCAATTTTAGAGCGTACATAGCCCTTGAGTGATTGATACTCTTCTTTAAAAAAGTCGTTTAAGTTATTTTTTGGTTCTTTTTTCGAAACCATTTTAGTTTTTCAATTGGCCTTCACCTATAAAGACGAAGGTTTTTAATTCTATTGCATTTTTCTTTAATCAATTTGACGCAGTTAAATACTATTTGTAACAATGGGTGTATTTTTGAATAAAATTAATTGCATGCAATCCATCGAGTTCTATAGAGAAGAATTTCTTTCCCATTTAGAAAAAAATATTATTCAAAAAGAACCTACCAACCTTTATCAGCCTATTACTTACATCTTAAATTTAGGTGGTAAGCGCTTAAGACCAGTGTTAACTTTATTAACTGCGGATCTTTTAAATGGAAATTATAAGGACGCTCTAGATGCAGCTATGGCTGTTGAGGTTTTTCATAACTTTTCATTGATTCATGATGACATAATGGATGATGCACCACTAAGAAGAGGTAAGATAACGGTGCATGAGAAATGGGATGTTAATACAGGGATACTTTCAGGTGATGCGATGTTAATACAAGCATATCAGCTTTTCGAAAATTATGAACCACAGGTTTTCAAAGAGCTTTTAAAGGTCTTTAGCCAAACAGCTATTGAAGTTTGTGAAGGTCAACAATACGATGTTGATTTTGAAACACGTGATGACGTAACCATACCAGAGTATTTAAAAATGATTGCTTATAAAACCGCTGTTTTGGTAGCAGCTGCTATGAAAATGGGAGCGATTGTTGCGAAGGCAAGTATTGAAAATCAAGTTTTGATTTATGAATTTGGAAAGAATTTAGGTATTGCTTTTCAATTACAAGATGATTATTTAGATGCTTTTGGTGATCCAAAAACTTTTGGTAAACAAGTAGGGGGTGATATTATTGAAAATAAGAAGACCTTCTTATATCTCAAGTCATTAGAGAAAGGAACAAAAGAACAACAAAAGCAATTACTAGACTTATTTTCAATTCAGCCAAAAGATGCAGCTTCAAAAATTGAGGCTATCAAAACAATTTTTACTGAAAGTGGAGCAGTAAGCGCTGCAAAAATTGAGATTGAAAAATATACCAATAAAGCTTTCAACGCATTAAACAATATTCAAGCTACAGAAGTACAAAAGAAAGTTCTGATAGCTTTTGGTCAGGATTTAATGAACCGAAATGTTTAAAAAAGACGAGAAAACAAGGCCTTTATAAAAGGAAATGGTTTAGGTGCCATCATTAGATTAATATCTTCAAAAACCGAAGTTTCTTCATCTAAAAATTTAAATATGGCCTGCGGTTTTCTTTTTTGAAATAAGGATTCAAATATAGATTGTCCCAAATGGTTATTGTGATACAAGATGTCTAGAAGCAGCAAATCATAAAACCAAAACCTACTTTTTGTACTGAAACTAGAAATTGGTTTACCCTTTGTTAAATGAGTTATCAGGGCTTTTACATTTTTATTAGTTTTCATGAAGGTATAACCTGTACTAGCCTTTGCCCATCCACCTGCCATGCCAATATGGAATAGATGTTTTGAATTATGCTTATTGAAATTGTAACAGGTCATAGGTATACTACCCTGTTCGGTTTCTGTAATGGTATAAGTGCCTGCATTTTTAGCTATTAAATAGTCTTTAATGGCAGTTTCGTATTCCTGATTGGGCAGTAATTTTTCAGAGAACAAGGTATATTCTACTAGGGCCTCGGTCTCAGAAAATGGAAGCACATACATAAACCTTGTATTGCCTTTTTGAGCAATTGAAAAGTCCATAAAAGTGGCTTCATCGCTATTAAAAATAGGATACTCAGTTTTTACAAACCATCCTAGAAAATGTTGTTGTAATACAGGATATTTTTGTTTCGGGTTTAAATTTTTATAACTAAAAATACTATTGAATACCTGCTTTGATTCATAGGAATTTTTTACCGTAGTTACAATTGCATTTTCTTTGTTTTCATTTATTGAAATTACTTCTTCATGAAGTATTGTAATATTCGAAATTTTTTTAAGAGTAGATAAATAATGCTGATAAAAATCAATACCCTGAACCATTTTGTATTGGTATGGGGCAATCTTATATGATTGACTTAATTTTTTACCAGCAAAAAATATTTTTGGCCAGGTTTTATAAAGAATTTCATCAAAATCTCCATCACCTTGCTCCCAAAAGCACCAAGTACGATCATTAGTTTTTTTCTCGTCTTTATCGATTAGTAAGATAGATTTTTTAGTAAAAAAATCATTTCTTCCCATAGCATGCGCCAATAGTAAACCCGAGGCACCTGCGCCGATAATGATATAGTCGTAATTAGACATTTGTCAAAAATACGGAATCAAATATTGACAATTTTAGAAGAGATACGTATAGTTTTATTAACTTAATAAAGTAAAAAAATTCGCTATGAATCGCAGATATTGGGTTGTTTTAGCCTTATTTATGTTTGTCCTTGCCTGCTCAGATGATAATATCGTTGACAATATGGACCCTGGGCCAGAGATAGACTCAGATCTTATTGAAGAAATTAACGTACAACTCAACCCGTCTGGATATGCACCCTTAACTGCTCTTTTAGGCTTAAAAACTTCAGAAGAAGTTTTCGTGGAGGTTTCTGTTATAGGCAAAAACGGGAATGCTTCTACCATTAGTAATAGGTTCCAACAAGAAAACACAGTTTTTAATTTAGAAATATTAGGTCTCTATGCAAATCATTTGAATGAACTTCAGGTAGACCTACTTGACGCTAACGGCACGAGCCTAGAAACTCAAACAATAACTATACAAACTGCACCACTTATAGCTGATCTGCCTCAAATAAATATTGATGTGCCTTCTAAATCGTCATCACCAGAGTTTAATTTTGTGAACTATTTTGGATTCAATCAAAATTTTAGACCGCAACGACCTTTTATTTTTGATCAGTTCGGTGAGATTCGTTGGTATTTGAATTTTATTTCTCATCCACAGCTGAACAATTTGTTTTACGATAATGGTATGACCCGATTACAGAACGGAAATCTTTTAACAGGTGATGGTTTTACGAGTAATATTCATGAAATTGATATGATGGGGAATCTTATAAATACATGGAGTTTACAGGGCAATGGTTTTCATCATCATGTTATCGAAAAGCCAAATGGTAATTTATTAGTAACAATTAATGATATTAACAAAGCGACCGTAGAAGATGTAATAATTGAAATTGATAGAAGTTCAGGTGAATTCTCAAACACATGGGATTTAAATAATTCACTTGATAATACTCGAAGGGCTTGGCCGACTGATTTGGCCGATTTAAATTTTGATTGGTTTCATGCCAATGCGATTGAGTACAGTTCCCCCGACGATGAAATTATAATATCAGGCCGTACTCAAGGTATTGTAAAATTAAGCGCTGAAAATGAAGTCAGTTATATTGTAGCTCCTCACAAAGAATGGAATACTTCAGGGAGTGGGATAGAACTATCTCAATTTTTGTTAACACCATTAGATGCTCAAAACCAAGAAATTACAGATGAAGATGTGTTACTAGGTAATACTAATCATCCTGATTTTGAATGGTCGTGGTACCAACATTCTCCGATACTTATGCCCAATGGAAATTTGATGATTTTTGATAATGGCGATAATAGAAATTACACCAATTTTGGTCCTTATAGCCGTGCTGTAGAATATGAAATTGATGAAGTGAACAAAACTATAAAGCAAGTATGGAGTTATGGTAAGGATAGAGGAGAAGAGACCTACGCTAGAATAGTATCTAAAGTAAGTTACGTTTCGGATAATAATTCTATACTATTTACGCCTGGTTCTTCGGTAGATAATGGTACAGCCGCTGGAAAAGTTGTAGAAGTGGATTATGCGACCAAACAAGTGATTTTTGAAGCGACTATTTTACCGCCAAGTACTGTCTTCAATATTAGTTTTCATAATGTTTTACGAATGCAGTTGTATGATTGATTAGTCCATCTTTTCATAGTCAACTTTAGCTTTGACCTGATTTTTTGAATTGGAATCAAGTACAATTCATGTTCTTAGAAGAGTATCAATCTTTTTAGTTCACCTTTAAGGATAGCTATGGCATTAAAATCTTCCCCAGCAAAAGGAATTATGGTTCCCTTTTTTCCTAGCCATTAACATACTTTGAGGTGGTTCAAGAATGAACTTAGTTTGAGCAAAAATTTTGTTTTAACCAAATAGTATTAGGCAAAAGCTAAAAGAAAAAATTTCATTAGAAGATGTTTTTAAATTGACGTTTAAAAACACCTTTTAAAATAGGTTAGGCTAATAAAGTTATGAAACGTTTGAACCACTAGCAATAGTTTTCACTTTTTTGGCAAATAGAGTTTCATAGTGTCGATTATCAATTCGTCAAGATGCCCCATTTTCTTTTCATCTTTTGTTATAAGGTGAAGATGTATATAAGAATCATGATGTGTAAAAATTCCTTTGTGTTCGGTAGAGAAAAACCCTATAATTTCAACTTGCACATTATTTAATTCATAATTAGTTTGTCCTTCATGTGCTTCTGTCGGAGATGTAACGATTGTACTACGTGGTAAATTTTGAATATGAATTATAGCTTTTGAAACTTTTCCTATTAGTTTAAAAGCTAAAGGTCGTTTAAATTCCAATGTTTTTTCGTTAATCAGTTTTTCAATGTCTTTAATGGTTTTAATACTAGAAGACAAGTTAATTTCTAACCAATCGTCTACATTGGTATAAACAAAAAAAGGTGCCCTTAAATCATAAGATTTTTCAACAATCATTGTGGAATCAGAGGTGACCCTTGAGACATAGCTTATACCATCATTAATTAACAATTCGCCCGTTAAGTAGCTTTCGGGTCCGAGCCCATATAACCCCTTTTTATCAGCAATGGTATCAATAGATATGCTTCCATTTAATTCTCCTTTCCACATTACATCTTTCATAGCTCCAATAACAATAATGTCAGAATAGTTATCATTAGATGCCATTTTTTTGTTTGGAGTATTACAACCAAGAATGCCAATCGTTAGAAGAATAAATAGTATTTGTCTTTTGAGCATATATCTTTTAGTCAAAATTAAAGCAAACCTTTTAAAAGGGTAAAGTTATTTTATTCTTCCATTTAACTTGTCATTGCTTTAGTACTAATTGTAATTGTTGATGATAAGCCTGAATGCGAGTATCGGCATTGCTATCCACGAACAAAATTACTATCATCATAGCAATCGTTGTAATGGCAGTTGCTCTCCAAATAGGTTTGTCAACAAAAATAATAAGTAGCGCTGCAACAACAATTAGCAGTGGTATTACTTTAAATACAATCGTTTTGTATTCACCCATTGACTTTTCAGTGCGGATAATCTCTGATTTTACAAATTCAGTGGGGTCTTCTTGGTAGGCCTCCTCAAAGCTTGTAATTCGTGATTTATTAGTGAAAAAAATACCAACTCCCACTGCTAAAATTAAGAGTCCAACTACTAATGTTGGTATGATATAGGCTTTGGCCATTTCGGTTTTGCCAAGCTGCCAAAAACCAACGCTTGCAATTAAAAATAAAATTGCGAAAAAGATGAAGAATCGTGCTGAGAAGACTTCAGATTTGGCCCACTCAGTCGCTATTTTTAGTATTTCCATATCTAATTTAATTTGTATTTTTCTCTATATTCGGTTGGACTGATACCTTCTTTCTTTTTAAATAACCGTGAAAAATAGGGTGGATATTCAAAGCCCAATTCATAGGCCACTTCAGCAATGGTTTTGTTAGGCTTAAGTAGCTTATTCTTAGCCTCATCAATAAGATACAATTGTAAATGCTCTGTCGCGGTTTTACCTGTTTCTTTTTTTAAGGTATCACTCAAATAACGCTGAGATACTGATAGGCTATCGGCTACTTTTTTGATACTTGGAATACCAGAGTTCAAAAACTCGTCGGCATCAAAAAATTCGGATAACTGCCGATTAAACTGCTCTAGTAAATCATTAGAATATTCTTTTCTATTTAAAAACTGTCTTTCATAAAATCGATTCGCATACTTCAATAAAGTATTGAGTTGTGAGATGATGATTTCTTTACTGAATTCGTCTTGATTATTTTGATATTCTAACTCAATACTAGCGACAATGGTTTCCATCTGCTGTTCCTCTTTGGGCGATAAATGCAGGGCTTCATTAACTGAATATGAAAAGAAGCCATATTTTTTGATTTGTTGTGCTAGTTCGGTTCCCTTTAAAAAATCTTCATGAAAGTTGATAGAAAATCCTTTCTGTTCAAAAACAACACTATTGTCCCATTGTAAAACTTGTCTTGGAGCAAGAAAAATTAAAGCACCATTGGTGAAGTCATATTTTGTTCTTCCATAGTTTATCTCACCTTTGACCACTTTTTTCAAACTAATAGAATAACAATCGTTGGTAATTGGAGGTGAACTTTCTTTAGGGCAGGGGAGAAAACCATCACCCCATTCAGCAAAAACACTTAACATTGGATGCTCTGGTGGAGGCAATTCAAGGTATTTTAAATACGCTGATAAGGTTTTAAAGTGCTCCATATAGCTAATTTATATATTCCATTTAAAACTTGTTGCCTTTTCAGACAAGGTCCAAAGTTTTTCCATGACTGGTTTGTCTTTTGCGTGTGGTTCTAAATGACATTCACCAACTGGACCTTTAAAGTAGCCGCGACCAGTAGGGCCATAAAATCCGTCTTGATTTAAATTTGATTCTGTAGCACACATCAATTCAGGATAAGCGCCTTTTTCAGCCGATTGAACCAGAGGCGATAATTTCATGAGTTGCCAAACAAAACGCGTCATTAAGCCACCACTAGTTTTAATTAAAGATGTTCTCGATGCACCTGGATGACAAGCGTAGACCTTGACATTGTGCTTACCCATTTTTTTCAAACGGTCCTGTAGCTCGTACACACACATTATCTGCGCTAATTTACTTTGGCTGTAAACACCATTGGGGCTATAGTTAGTATCCCAATTCATATCATCGAATTGTATGGTTTTAATCCCAAGATTATAACCCATACTTCCTACGGTCACTATACGCCCTTTTGATGCCTCAATTCGTGGGTAAAGTACTCCCTGAAGTAAAAAATTACCGTAATGGTTAACTCCTAATTGACTTTCAAAACCATCAACAGTAAATGTTTGTTTCGGCACTTGTGCAATAGCCGCATTACAAATTAGGGCGTCAATTTGAGGAACAGTTTTAAGCACCTCTTCAGCTGCTTTTTTTACTGAAGCCAGTTCAGCCAAATCCATTCGAATATTCGTTATGTTAATATTAGCACCAAGTTCTTGTTTTAAAGCGGTAATGGTGTTTGCCGATTTTTCCGGGTTACGATTGAGCATAACAACTTTTGCCCCTTTTGACAGTAATATTCTTGTGGCCTCAAAGCCTGTACCACTTGTAGTACCAGTAATAACAAAAGTCTTTTCATTTAAATCACTAATTCTTTCAGGCGTCCATCCTTTTTTGCCAAATTGAGTTGTCTTCATTAGTTCTTATTTAATGTTTCAAAGAATAAGACAAAGGTAGATTTGTTGAGGTCTATAGATGATATACAAATTTTCGAATATGTGATACTTTTTAGTTTGTCCTAGCTCAAGACTTTAAGCATTCTTAATTGCTATTTGCAGTCCTGTGGTATGATGGTTCAAAACGGAACGATTTGAATTATTTGAAATTGAAAGTTCTTTAATTTCCAGTGCTGATAATACTTATATATTATTCAGTAAGTAAAAATTGCCAAGACACACCAAATTTATCTTGACACCATCCAAATTTTTCACCAAAACCATAGTCTCCTTCACCTTTATAGTTTTCTAGTGGTACCATGACTAGCCCATCATTTGAAGAAATTTTATCATAAAGTGATTGAATCAAATCGTTAGCATTGTCGCTTATTAAAATTGAAACAGCGGGTGTAAAGGACCATGCATGATTATAATTACTCTCAGAAACCATATATTCACTTCCGTTTAAGGAAAACACACCATATTTAATCAATTCGGGGGTACCTCCAGGTTCGCCATCTGCGTATTTAGTAATGCTTTTTATTTCTGAATTTGGAAAGATGGCGGTATAGAAGTTTATGGCTTCTTCAGCCTTACCACATTGATCGCCTACAAAGGTCAAAAATGTTGTTGTTATCATATACTTATTCTAATAGTTTGACGTTTCTATAAGCTCCTTTCGAATTGAAGCCAGACCAAAGTCCAATTTTGTCTGAAACTTGTTTTTCCAATCTGTTCACATGTAATAATTCCGTATTTGTTTTTTTGTCATATACATAAACTTGGTCTTCGGTAATTTTTATGATAATGCTAAACCAATCATCAGGTGACGGAGCATTTGCATATTCTGCTTCGTAAATTCCCTCGTGGTTAGTTCTTAAATATCTCCATGTATTTTTTGGATGACTTATGTATTGAAGGGAATGTTCTCTTCTAATTAATTCGTCAGATTTAAAATTAAAAGGTCTAAAATATATGGCTTCATAGGTAGAGTCATTTTGAATATTAAAGGCCACTCCAACAAAGCTTTTCCCCGGATTATTCTCTCCTTTAATATCTAAGTCTATAGCACCTGTTACAAAGCTTTCATTTTTAAGAATAGCCATTCCGTCACCCATTTTATTAGTTAAGGTAAGTGTACTTTTTATGTTCTCCTCCGATGCTCCAATATCTCTATTTACGACCATCAAATTATCGGTACTTAGGTCAAGATTGTTTTGAGCTTTTGAAGTAAATAGTGATACGAATACAGTCGCCGTAGCAATTAAAGTTTTGTTTTTCATGTTGCTGTTTTTTGATGAATTTGAATAAATGATCCCTACTTTTTAAGCTGTGATTTAGCAGCTTCTTTTTAAAGTTAGCAAAAAGAGCTCAAGTTTGGTTTCTATTGTGATTTCTTTATCACCGCACAAATCGCTCTGCTACAAATTATTGCAAAGATTGTTAAGAGCTTTTTTATTTCAATATTTTCACAATACGGTCAATAGAAATCTTAGATAAGTTCCAATCATATGCCTCAAAATCAGTTATATTGATAAATTGAACGACAACTACAGCTATCCCTTTACCAAAATCCATAGGACAAATTACAAGGAGCCTATTGATGCACCAATAAATAATATTTTAAGTGGCTGTTTGATTTTCTTTTTACTCTTATGAAACTTATCAATTAAATCGTTTCAGTAGGTTATTTTTCTCCATAGATTTCAATGATACCCATAGTGTCACCTGTCTGTAGGTCTTGAAAATTAAAATTAGAGAAATCAGGATTCATAACATTTTCGGTACCGACATGCCCTAATCCTAAAACATGGCCAATCTCATGTAAAGCAAAAATGTAAAATGAATTACAATCGTTGATTCCTAAATCTGATTGAATAATTACGTTTCCAGAAAGATTACCACATAAATTGTCAGGATAGTTAGGGTAACCTATCCCACCTTGAATAATGTCTGCAGTATAAAAACGAATATCGGCAATACTATTCTCAGGTAGTTCTTCAAATTCAATAGCAGCAATTTTGGCCCAAGATCCAAGAGCATTTCGTATTTCTGTTTTTGCACACGATAAAATGTCATTAAAAGAGTTACTTGGCAAATCTATTTGACGATGGGTATTAATAAGGCCATTTTCTTCTTGAAAACTATAAGTTACCACTCCGCCACTCGAGGCAGGTCCTTGGGCGTCATATCCTGATTGCGAAAAAGAACCGTCTGCTCCCCATTTAAATCCGAATAGGCAGTAATTTCCATTCCCGTTAATACATGCGCTTAATTGTGAATTACAGAGGGCAAAATCACCGGAAAGATTTATTGGGCTTGGGTCTTCATTTTCTTGTTCTTTTTTGCATGAAAAAAATAATATCAAAGCAAACAAAAAATAAATTCTCATAGATGATATTTCTATTTCTTTTCAACTCGTAAAATCTTTTCCATTTTACGACCTTTTGCGAGTTCATCAATTAGCTTTTCCATACGCCTACATTCTTTGTAAACTTGAAATTCATCTTCTATTTCTTCAATTCTATAACCACATACAACCCCTTTAATCATGTGAGCATTCGGATGAATTTTTGCCTGTTCAAAAAACGTTCTAAATGTTACTTTTTCCTTAATAAGTGCTTGTATTTTGGCCTCATCAAAACCAGTGAACCATTTTAATACTTGATGAAACTCTTCTCTTGTTCTGCCTTTTTTTTCCAATTTATTCCAGTAGAGGGGATAAATAGATGAAAAAATCATATTGGCAACTTTTTCATTTTTTTCAGCTGTAACCTTCATTTTTTGTCGATTTAAAATTAGAGCTAATGGTCTGGTATATGACTGATGAGATAAGTATCAAAAGACTTTTCATCCCAAGCACAAACCTTTTTATAAAGTTATGAAATTTCACTGCAATTTTTTACGACAACCCTTGTACACTAAAGTGAATTCAAATTCTAGCTTCTTAAAACTTAATCTACCATCAATGAGTTTTTGTATTTTCAGCAACCCTATCATAATATTCTTGTGTTACAACTTCGGTCCATGTTGTTGGTTGTCCACCGCCGTATAACGCCAAATAGGTTACATCATTAAACTTGGTCGAGGAGTGCCAATGTTCAATATCTTTTTCGCATTTAATGACATCGCCTGTTTTGAGAATAACGGGTTCTTTTCCTTTTTCTTGATAATAAGCTTCTCCATCAACAATGATTAAGACTTGTGCAGAACTATGTTTATGCCAATCTAATGTCGAGTTCGCTTTAAACGTTGCTTTAGTTATGTTATAACCTAATTCAGTATCATCATGTAAAATGGCATTTAACCAAGCCTCTCCAATATAATGGGTATTTGGCGCCTTGTTACCAGCCGTAAAATATGATGAAACTTTATATTCAGAATTTTGCGCAAACACGGATAATGAGCTTACTATAAACAGTGTTAAAACGGAGTATTTCATTATATAATACTTTAAGAGGTTATTCTTTATGTTTTTACTAATGATGGAATTTTTTATGAGCTTAAATAGCTAAAGGTTATACTTGAAACCCGCGTTGATACTAGTCATTTTTCAAAAATAATTTTACCTTCTTTTATGGTTTTTAATACTTCAATATCTTTAATGTTTTCTGGCTCAACTTTTAATGGGTTTTTATTTAAAATAACTAAGTCGGCTAATTTTCCATTTGCTAGACTTCCTTTTTTATCTTCCTCATAATGTTGGTAAGCAGACCATATGGTTATCGCTTGTAATGCTTCATAAGGTGTTAATCTTTCTTCAGGACCAATGACTTTACCCGAACGAGAAGTTCGCTCCACAGCGGTCCATAAAACACGCATAAGATTAGGTAAAGCAACTGGTGCATCTGTATGAATAGTAATATCCATACCTTTATTTAGAGCAGATTTCACAGGGCTTATATTTTGAACTAACGAATCACCTATTAACTGCGTATGCCAATCTCCCCAATAAAAGGTGTGTAATGGAAATAGAGATGCAATCATTTTCATTTCTTTAGCTTCATCTAGTTGGTCGTCACGGATATATTGCCCATGAATAATTACGTCACGCCTATCATCGTTGCCATACTTTTCTTTTAAAGGTTTCATAGTTCTTATAAGTTGGTCAACTGCCGCATCACCATTGGTATGGGATAAAATTTGCCAATTATTTTTGAACCCCTTTTCAAATATTGATGTTAGAACGCTATCATTCGGAATGGCGGGATACCCACTGTAATCGTGAGGCATTCCCTCTGGCGGAATCAAATAAGGTTCTGTTCTCCAGGCAGTTCTGCCTTGTGGCGAACCATCCAAGGTAACTTTCATACCACCTATTCTATATTTATTCGTGTAATTTTTACTATTCCATTTACCGTCCATATAGTCATCGACGAACATATAATCTATGTAGCTAACTACATCTATTTTAAATTTATTATTTTCTGCCATAGCAGCGAGCATTTCATGATTTTGCATAGCCCTTCCTTCTTGTGCAGTGGTATAGCCGTATGATAAAGCCATTTCTTGACCGGCTTCGAAAAACTTGGTTATAGCTTCTTGTGATTTAGGTGCTAAAGCTTGCATCATATATGGTATTGCAGCTAATTCTTCTAAAACTCCATTTGGTTCCGTAGAGTTTTTTTCACGTCTAATAATACCGCCTTTGGGATCTGGGCTTTTATCATCTATACCTAATAGCTCTAATCCTTTTGAATTGACCACAACAAAATGGCCAGAAATGTGCATTATCATTACCGGAAATTCTGTACTTACTTTATCTAAATCATGTTTAGTGGGAAATCGTTTTTCTTTCAAGACCGAATCATCAAAACCGGTACCAAATATCCAACCCGTAAGAGCTCTATTCTCAGGAGTGTTCCATTCTTCTAAAACGGAGATTAGCATATCAATGTCGTCAACATTGGCATCAGGTGAGGCCAATAAAAGTGCACCAATAGCCTGCGCTCCATAATTTGCAAAATGACAATGACCATCTATAAAACCAGGCACCAGCGTTTTTCCTTCTAGGTTTATCATTTGGTGATCTTTACCTTCGATTGTCATTGCTTCATCACTCGAACCGGTAAAGATAATATTCCCTTCTTTTTCGACAATTGCTTCAACGTAATTTGGGCTTTCGCCAACCATAGTAATAATATCACCATTGTAATACACTGTTGCCTGACTCATTTTTTCAGGCTCCTTGCAAGAAGTTAAAAAGGTTATTATAAATATTAAAGGCAATATTTTTTTTATCATTAGTATAAGTTTTTTAATCAGCGATATGGTAAAAGCTCATGATTCAAGTTTTGAAATCGATACATGTTAAAAATAGGAATTATTCTTTTTGTTAAGTAACTAAGGTTAAATTGTAGGTTTTTTTATTGATTTTGGACAAAGCCATAAATAGTGGTTTGCATACCCGCAATTTTCCATTCTCCATCAACTTTCTCCATGAGTCTAGTCTCGCGTTTTAAGCCACGCAATGAATCTTGTTGTTCATAAGTAACCCAAGCTCCATTACCATAGAGACGAACATTAATTTCGTTTAATAGTTTTGGCATTGGTTCAGGTTCAGGATGTTCTTCAATAAAGGTTTTTACGAATTGGCTTATTTCGTTCCAGCCAATTGATTCGGTAAAAGTATTTTCAGGAAAATCGATATAAGTTTTCGTTATGCTAGGGTCTTGAACCCAATTTTTAGTCCAAGCTTTATAATCCCGCTGAAAAGCCGCCATAGTTTCATTATTTAATGTTTCCAAAATGGCTTCTTTCTCTTGCTCAATATTTATTCCTTCATTTACGATTTTTTCAGCTCCATTATTTTTGTCTTTTTTACAACCTGCTGCAAACAGAAGACCTAAAAATGTGAAACTTATTAAATTTTTAATTGTCATAATAAATTTTTTCAGCTTTTTGCTAACGATTAAGCTATGATTTCCAGCTGTAGCGAATCCAGCCGTTAATTATATCTAGGTTTGAAGCTAACGAATTGTAGCCAAAAATTATATCCATTGTTGTACACCGTTATTTTTCAAATAATTTCTTAATCAATGTATGATTTCCGTTCACAAAATACTGCAAGTATTCCAAGGATTTGTCTAGTCCCGATATGGCACCAAAATGCCATACATTAGCCTCGCGTTGAGCGTAGCCTAATTGCACTAGAGCAAATAGCATTAAAAGAAGTAACTTTTTCATGAGTATTACCTCCTCTAATATATATTTTTTTGAATAATTAATTGTTAACTGAGAGATTGTCTTAGTTAGCTTACAATATTGATCTGTTAAGTGCAGTCGTTAGAGCCAATTATAATGTAAAATAGGTTCTTAAACCTAGTACAGAAGCATCTGGTAAGTTGGATAAACTTGCTCCGCCAGGATTAATAATTTGTTGCAGACTTACTTGCAATTGCCACCATTCTTTAAGTGTTACCAAGTAGGTGAGTTCTAAAAACTGCTCGGTTTTAAGAGATTGTTGCGCCCCAGGTTGAGCTCCTTCGCCCAAATGAGGGTAAAAATAGCCCAAACCCAATTCCCCATTTTGTTTTTTTACAAAGTGACGCCAACTAATGCCACCTCGTAAATCATAATCAAATTGCGCATAGCTCCAATTGGTTGCAGTACTGGCAGAAGCAAAAAGAAACATTCCTTTTTCTGTGGCATTTGGATTTTTAAACAATTTGGTGTCTAATGAAAAATATAAGGAAGTAAGACCGTTTTTCTCTTCTCCAGTATTAGAGAAATAGGAGTTGGTATCATGCATGACCCCAAATCTTAAAAAATGGTTGTTTTTTGCATAATTACCTTCTGCAATAAATAGATAACCGGTAGGCGTAAGACTAAAGTCTAGTCCTGTAGAATTAATAATTTCATCAATTATTTCAGGTCCTGCTTGATAAATTCCTGTTCTTACTTTCCATAAACCGTTTAGTTGATAAGAGGCAAAGACAGACATTGCGGCTACGGGCCATTGCGGATAATTATTACTTAAGGTAAAGGGATAAGCTGCCACACCATGAACAAATAGATTGCTAATATCAGTGGTCAAAAACTCATCATCTATTGCTTGCTTTCCAAACCTAAGAACCAATTTTTCGTTTTTAGATTGATGTTGCAAATAAAGATTTTGCATCCTAAAACCAGCGAGCGCCTCAATATTTGAGGATAATAAATCGTCGCCAATTAAATCGGAAATACTTTGGCCATGTACATGTATGGTATTAAAAAAGATTGAAGTTCTTTTAAACCCGACCAACTTTTCCAAATCAAATTCTCCAGAAAAATCAAGGTAACCTTTGTAGTTTGTGCCTGTTTGAGCCCCGCCTTTTAGGTTAGAAAAAGATTCTGAAAAATAAGATAGCCCAAGCTCAATAGTTTTTGCTTTATTCTTTTCGGTTTCTTGGGACCTTAAAGGTGTATAGAAAAGCAAAAAGGCCAATAATAATATTCCGTAAGAATTCATCTTACCTAAATGTACTAATTTAACAGAAAACACTTGAAATTAAGCTTCTAACCAATTTAATGCGTCAACATTAAAAAACGGTATAGCGCATGCCAACAAAACCACGAATCCCTTGGTTGGGACCATACACATAGCTGGGGTCAAAAGTTAATGCAAAAGGATTGTCGGAGGTAGTTATAACATTTCCACTACCATTAAACTGTACATTAGTATCAAATGGGTCGTTAGCTCTGGCTATAATAAAGGGATTACCTCGGTTTGGAGTCCAGTCTAACAAATTTTTAATTCCGCCATAAAACTCAAAGTTGGGAAGCCTTTTATAAGTAAATTGAATATTTTGAATGCTCCAAGTAGGCGAGAATTCACTTCTAGGGTCTAAATCACTAATTAGGGGTAAACGCATTGGGCCATATAAATTACCAGTATAATCAATACTTAAATCAAGCGAACGAATGGTGTACGATACATTCCATGTACTTGTAAAGCGCTCCGTAAGTATTTGTCTTGAACGAATACCATTTTCTGTTTGACTCACATCTTGGTAAGTTGCCCCAATTAGGAAACGCAAACCATTAGAAAATACTGTTTCTAGATTTCCTGATAGGCCTTTAGATACTGATTTGCCCTCTAGATTATCATAAATTATCTGATTGGGGTTGGTGTCGTAATCTGGTAAAATTTGATTAGAGAAATTGGTATAAAAAGCAGAGGCATCAATACTTACAAAAGTGCCATTGTCAGCGTATATTTTCTTTAAGTAATTAAGATTAATATTAGTTGAGCGTTCAGGATTCAATTCTTCAATAATCACAACATCTCGAGAGCCTGTTAAGGCAGCGTGATCTTCAGTAAACAAATTGACAACCCGAAACCCCGTGCCAAAATTCACTCTAAAAATATCATTGTCACTGGCTTTCCATCGGTAAGCTCCTCTTGGGGTAAATATATTCCCATGGCGGCTATCGTAGTCATACCGCAAACCTGCTAAGATTGAATGTTTTTTATTGAACTTGTATTCATCTTGAACAAACAGACTGGGTATGATGACTTCATCAGCCTGGTTACCCCTTAAGTCAAAAGTAGCGGCAGTATCATCATCATAATAATTATAACGTACTGCACTACCAAAAAGTAAGTCGTGATTGCCAAGCCTTTTATCCCAGGTTAATTGTCCAAAACCAATGCGTTGGTCGGCTAAATAGGGCGTATTGCCATACACTGAATTTTGACTATGGTCATTGTAAGAAAATGACAATAGCATTTTTTCTTTAAAAGGCAACTCATATTGCCCTAAAACTTCCCACCTACGAGTGTAAATACTTTCGCCATAAATTTCATCACCACCTCTAAATTCTGGAGTCCATTGCAGTTCGCCGCCCCAGCGGTCTTCGTAGAAAAATCGTCCCGCCAGTGTAAAAAGCTTTGAATTCTCTCGTTTAAAATTCCATTTTTGAAAGATTGATATTCGGTCTTGTAAAGTGAGATCGGTAAAATTATCACCGTTATTGTCAATCAGCTGGTCGTATTTAAAATAGTTGACGCCAAGTAACATATCAGTCTTTTTACCTAACGATGCTTTCGCGCCAATATCAAGATTGTACTCGCCCCAACCGGTTGCAAAAGCATCAGCAAATAGTTTAGGAGCTTCTAAAGTGCTTTTGGTAATGATATTAATCAAACCACCAACTGCCTCACTACCATACAGGGTAGAGGCAGGCCCTTTTACAATTTCAATTTGATCAATTAATGAATTGGGTATTCCTGAAAGGCCATAAACGGTGCCTAAACCACTAACGATAGGCATACCATCAATTAAAACTAAAGTGTAAGGGCCTTCTAAACCGTTAATATGAATATCACCGGTATTACAAATATTACAATTAATCTGTGGGCGTACACCATTCACATTTTGTAAAGCTTCAAAAATACTTGGGGTTGGGTTCTTTTTTAAAAAAGTAGGGGAGTAGACCTCAACAGGTACCGCACTTTCTAGTCGGCTAACCGCTTTTAAAGTACCAGTAACCACCATTTCATCTAAGGTCTCTGCAGAAGCTTTTAATGTAATATTCAAAGTAATTTCTTCTTTGCCTAATAAAAAGGAAGTCCTTTTGGTTTCGTAACCAATGGCAGAAGCAATTAATACATATTCTCCTGGGGCTAAATTCGAAATTTTATAGTTTCCATTTTCGTCAGTAGCCGTGCCTGTTTTGGTATTCTTTAAAAAGATGTTGGCATAGGGCACGGGTAATTCACCATCGGTCAGAGTTCCTGTGACAGCACCTTCTTGGCTCCAACCAAGAACTAAAGTAAAAAGACTTAAAATAAGTAGCGCTTGTTTCAAAATTTTGAATACTATAAATTAATATTTAGACAAATCTAAAAATTTGTTTTTACAAATAAAAATGTATTTTTGGAAAAATCAATTTTTTTGACAAGAGCAGAAGAAAACTATATCAAAACCATTTTTCATTTGGGCGGAAATGATTCTAAACTCATTTCTACCAATGCTATTGCTGCCGAAATGGATACCAAGCCATCATCAGTTACGGATATGGCTAAGAAACTCGCGGATAAAAAGTTATTGAACTATGTGCGGTATCAGGGGGTTTCTTTGACGACACTAGGTACAAAAACAGCTTTGAGTATTATTCGTAAGCACCGCTTATGGGAAGTTTTTTTGGTAAAAAAATTAGATTTTACCTGGGATGAAGTGCACGAGGTTGCCGAACAATTGGAGCATATTAAAAGTGAAAAGCTGATTGATCAGCTAGATGAGTTGCTTGATTTTCCGAAATATGACCCACATGGTGATCCTATACCCACAAAAAGCGGTGAGTTTTCAGAGCGTGATAAACAGTTGTTAAGTGAGCTTAATATTGGAGCTCAGGGTATTTGTGTAGGGGTTAAAGATACCTCTGCGGCCTTCTTAAAATTTTTAGATAAAAACCACATTGCTTTAGGCAATGAAATAATAGTAGTAGATAAAGAGGCTTTTGATGACTCACTTCTGATTAAAATTGGAGCTCGTGAGCTGCAAATATCAAATCAGATTGCCACTAACCTCTATGTTAAATTAGAATAGTAATGGAACAAGTAATTACATATTTTGAATCTATTGACCCTATTTTAGCGGCTTTTTACGCCACACTTTTTACCTGGGGATTAACAGCTGCTGGGGCAGGATTGGTGTTTTTCTTTAAAAACCCGAATAGAGCGGTTATGGATGCCATGCTCGGTTTTACTGGTGGAGTAATGGTAGCAGCAAGTTTTTGGAGTCTTTTAGCTCCGGGTATTGAGATGAGCCCTGGTGAAGGTTTTGTAAAAGTGATTCCGGCAGCAGTAGGCTTTTTGTTGGGAGCCTTCTTTCTTTTTGGACTCGACAAGGTGCTCCCACATTTACACCTTAATTTTAAAGAGAGTGAAGCTGAAGGCGTCAAAACCCCATGGCATAAAACCACCCTATTAACTTTAGCAATTACCTTACATAACATTCCGGAAGGTCTCGCAGTAGGTGTTCTTTTTGGTGGTGTTGCTGCTGGTTTTGATGGTGCAACTATTGGTGGAGCAGTAGCTTTGGCTTTGGGAATTGGTTTACAAAATTTTCCTGAAGGTTTTGCGGTTTCTATGCCTTTGCGTAGACAAGGACTTAGCAGAAGAAAGAGTTTTATGTATGGTCAAGCTTCTGCTTTGGTAGAACCTATTGCTGCTGTTATTGGTGCTTGGGCGGTAATTACTTTTCAGCCTATTTTACCCTATGCGCTGGCTTTTGCAGCAGGAGCAATGATTTTTGTGGTAGTGGAAGAGGTGATACCTGAAACGCAGCAAGACAAGCATTCTGACGTAGCCGTAATGGGCTTTATTGGGGGTTTTATTGTGATGATGACTTTAGATGTTGGTTTAGGTTAAGCTAGCTCAAGAACCCTTAAATTATTTAGTATGATTCGATTTTTAACTCTTTGTCTTTTTTTATTTTCAATAGACGGTTTTACCCAAAAGGATACTGCAGCACTTCAAGAAGAAATTAATCAAGAAGTTTGGAATGCCTTTCAAAATGCATTTCAAACTTTAGATGGTGAGGCTTTAAATGCCACTTATGCAGAAACGGTTTTACGCGTGACTCCTAGCGGTATTGATACTCAAAATAGTTTTAAAGCAAAAAATTTAGAGCGTTTTATGGGGTATGAGAAAGAGGGAGTGTCAATCACTTTGGATTTCTGGTTTGATAGCAGACATACCAATACTACAGCATCTTACGAAGTTGGGTTTTACCGAATTGGGTTTATAAAGAACAATGAAACTACCTATAGTTATGGGCAATTTCATATTGTAATTCAAAAACTAAATGGACAATGGAAAATAACCCAAGATTGGGATACCGATACCATTAATGGTGAAAAGATTGGTGCCCAGGATTTTGGTAAACGAGCACCTTTAAAGTTCTAACTCATCTAATAATAACCCGTAATCATACTGCAAATCTTCATGAAGCAGTCCTATTTTTTTTTGAATGTAATCTAACTGACGTTGATAAAGGTTCATTAGTGTTGTATTTCTTTTTATAGAAGGTTTAAAATCACGCAGTTTTTCACAGAAATACAGTAAAAGAGCGACTTCGGTTTCTTTATTACCAGAATATCTAGCGTATTTTTTAATTGTTCTAAGAATCTTACGTACACTTTTTTTAATGTAGAAGTAACTGTTGGTATTGATAGCTTCAAACTGCTCATCAACTTCAGCTTTAACGGTTTCAATATAGCCAGATTCACTATCAGATTCAAACAAGAGATAGGTGAGTAGTTCTTTGTTTTCTTTTTTAAACCGAGCCAGTCGAAGGCATAATTGCAGCAACTCATCTGGATTTCTATGTTGTAATTCTTTTTTGAGTTGGGATACCGTAGCTGCTTTCATGGGCTAAAATTAGCAAAATTAAAGTACCTTATTGTTATCCTAAGTCCAGTCGAAGGAAAGACTAGGTTTCTATACTTCTTGGAGGTAAGGAATTGTATTTATTTGAGTTTTTAACCGGAGTCTGAATTGTTTCTTTTGGGAAGATTTTATCGCTCTTTTTCTTCGACTGCGCTTAGCATGACGAAGAAAAACTCTAGCTCCTTAAATAACTTGCCCCATTCACATCTATGATTGTACCGGAAGAATAGGCGGCCTTATCTGAAGCCAAAAACAAAATTGCATGTGCAACTTCTTCTGGCTGGGCCATTCGTTTAAAAGGTGATTCTCGAAGTAAATTTTCACGTTCAGCAGGTGTTAGGGTAACTGCTGCCATTTCAGTTTCTGTAAACCCTGGTGCAACAACACCAACATATATTTTATAAGGGGCTAATTTCTTTGCGAGGGACTGGCTCATTGCATTTAAAGCCGCTTTACTAGATCCATAGGCCGGTTTTGTAGGTTCGCCTCTAAAGGCACCTCTGGAAGAGACATTTACGATATGTCCTCCTCCAGATTTCATCATGGCTTGTGCTGCCCAATAACTAGTATTAGCTGCCGCAAATAGATTGGTTTTATATGTGTTTTCCCAAGCCAGTGTCCAATGGTCAAAATCTACCTCATCAATATCATGAAAAATGGAAACCCCGGCATTGTTGACTAAAATATCAATGCTTCCATAGTGAGCCACAAAATCTTCAACAAGCGCTTTGGTTTCTTCTTTTTTAGATACATCGTATTGAAACAAATGATGCCCTTTGCCAGATAATTCTGCTAAAGTTTTTTTTGCTTCGTTAGTATTGTTTCGGTAATTGATACCCACTTTAGCACCTTTTTTTGCAAAGGCCATGGCTGTTGCTTTGCCGATTCCTCTTGAGGAACCAGTTATAAGTACTTTTTTGTTTTTGAAATCCATATTATGGGTTTAGATAATTCGCAATCTTTTCTTTTAAGAAAATTGTTTTTTCTAAAGATGTTTCTTTTAAATGTGCTCCAGCATAGCGGAATGATCCCCGATGTTTTATCATATTAATGTACACTTGATCTTTTAAGAGCGATTCATAATCTATGGGTATAACATCGTAATTAGGATCTTTTAATCCTCTAGACTTCACATCTACCACTCGGAAGTATTTATGGAAAAGCGGTAATGAAGCAGAAGGCCAAAATTGATTCTCCAACCTAACGGTTAATGCAATGAGAACTCCATATTCTGCGTCAAATAGGTCAATCATCAGTTTTCTAATTTCGCTATCAGAGATTATTTGAAATCCCTGTGATTTAATTGCTTCAAATGCAGTGTTGGAAATAACAATGTCCGAGGCAAAGTCAGCTCTTCCAAAATGATAGTTCATACTATCAACATGAGCGAGTTTATTTTCTAAGACTTCAACTACAAAATCTATCGAACGCGCGGTTTCATATTCTTCAGTGATACTATTTTCTAGTCTTTCGGCATTAATACTTAGATTTTCTAGTAGCTCTGATAATAACTCTTTTTCTATTTTAGAATCTATTTTGTCTTGATTCCAATTATTTATCTGTAGTGCTATCAAAATACCAAAGACTACTAAGATGATTTCGCCAATAGCATACAAAAAGTATTTAGAGAACTTGTTCTCAGAGAGTAGTTGTTGGCGGATTTTACGGAAAAATTTAATCATAACTTATATATGGTTACATATTTTTAGTTCAACTCGTTCTCAATTAGTTTCAAGACGCTCTCACATTCTTTAATCAGTTTTTTATCAACCTCTATCAAATCTAACCTGCCTTGTGCATATGCCTTGATCCACGAAATGTAAAAATGATCAGAAAACAACGATGTATAATCATGCGGGGTTAGTCCTTCTCCTTTTAAATAGTTAAAATTCTGAACAATATGATTATCAAAGGGTGGATAAAACTGATTCACTATATCAAGAGTTGATAAATGACCAGGAATGGTCACCTCATATAATTTGATGATTTCCGATGATAAGACCTTGTTCGTAATGATGTCCAACCCTTGATCTTTATAGCCTTCGTATCCCGCTTTTGACGGCAACAAATTCTGTTTGGTGATTCTTGCCGAATGAAAATGTTGTTTTAAAGTATTTGAATAGGGTAATTCGTTCGTTATGGATTGAATGACAATTTCGCTTGAAAGATTCCATTCATGCAGAGAATCAAGGTCATTTTGAAAGGTCTTAATGTTTATTTTTATGTTTTCAGCCAAGTCATTTAGGATAATTTTTTCCTTTTCTCGGTCTTTTCTATACTCCTTCCAAATATTGATTTGCAAAGCGATTAAAATACCAATAACAACAAGCACGATTTCACCAATAGCATAAAGCAAGTATTTTGAAAACTTGTTCTCTGAGAGTAGTTTTTGGCGAATTTGGCGGAAGAATTTAATCATAGCATTAATTTATGTATTTTCAAAGACCTACAATTGCAGCTTCTGCACAGCGTTCCCCATCCATTGCAGCAGAAATTATTCCACCGGCATAACCACCACCTTCACCACAAGGGAATAATCCTTTAATTTCTGGGTGTTCTAATTGTTCCGATCTGGGGATGGTAATAGGTGATGAGGTTCTTGATTCTACTCCAACTATGTTGGCTTCTTTAGTATAATAACCCTTCATTTTTTTACCAAATTGGGCAAAGCCTTTTCGTAAGCGACCTCCAATCAATTTTGGAAATAAAGAATGCAAAGGCGATGAATTAAGTCCTGGTTGATAAGACGTTGGGTTAAGGTCTTGAGAGATTTTACCTTCCACAAAATCAGTTAACCGTTGTGCAGGAGCAGTTTGTGTTCTTCCGCCAGCCGTAAAAGCCAAACGTTCTAAATTTTTTTGATATTCTAGACCTTTTAGAACCCCATATTTCTCATAAGTTGGTAAATCTTCATCCACATTAATTTCGACAACAATACCAGAATTGGCAAACTTGTTATTCCGTTTTGAGGGTGACATGCCATTAACAACAACCTCACCTTCCGCTGTTGCTGCCGGTACTATAAACCCACCAGGGCACATACAAAACGAATACACGCCTCGGTTTTTTACCTGCTGCACAAGACTGTAGGCCGCCGCGGGCAGTAATTCACTGCGTTCTCCACGACAGTGGTATTGAATAGAATCAATAATATGTTGCGGATGCTCTACCCGTACACCCATAGCAAAAGACTTCGCTTTAAGCGCAATATCTTTTTTATGCAAGAGCTCAAAAATATCTCGGGCGGAATGGCCAGTTGCTAAAATAACCCGTTGAGTTTCTAGTTCTTTTTCATCATTTAAAACAATAGCTTTTAGCTGATTATCTTTTAACCTAAAATCGGTAACCTTGGTATCAAAATGTACCTCACCCCCAAACTTAATAATGGTCTCTCGTATATTCTGAACAATTTTAGGGAGCTTATTGGTGCCAATATGTGGGTGCGCATCCACCAAAATTTCTTCAGTTGCTCCATGAAAAACAAGGCTTTCAAAAACACGACGAACATCGCCTCTTTTTAAACTACGGGTATATAATTTACCATCGGAATAAGTACCTGCACCGCCTTCACCAAAACAATAATTTGAATCTTTATTTACAATATGATCTTGATTAATGGCTTTTAAGTCTCGACGTCTATCTTGTACGTTTTTACCGCGTTCTAAAACTATAGGCTTGTACCCTAATTCTAAACAGCGAAGAGCTGCCCACATACCAGCTGGGCCAAAACCAATAATATGAATGGACTTGGCAGTAGAGACATCTTTATATTCGAAATGATAAGTATTGTCTTTTGGGCTAGGTTCGTTAATATAGACTTCAAGCTTATAATTGAAGTAGATAGTGGGCTTACGAGCATCTATTGATTTTCGTTGCACTTTAATTTCAAAATCATCTTCTGAAACCCCGAGGTATTTGGCTGTTCTAGCTTTCAGTCCATCTGGTTGGCCTTCCTCTTTTAAACTTATCCGTATTTGGATGTTTCTTATCATTAAAAATTATTTGGAAGGTTTACAAAGAAATTAATCATTCGGGTCAGGTTCTGTAAGTCGAACAATATCATTAATCATAGTTATGATTCCTTCTTCTTTTGCCATAACTAAATTATTATTTAAATCACCTGCCCTTTGATTCATAAAATTCCTGTGTCTTTTGCTAAAAAATGCAGTTATATATTCGGGGTCATCTTCAATGTCTGGATCGAAGTTTACTCTGGACCAAGGCTTATATTCATTGAATAAAAAGGTTTTAGCAAAATCTTCTTCTTCTAAATAGTCATTCAAAACATCTTTCCAAGAAATCAAGTTCCTTCTTAAAGTGTCGTTTACAATTAAATCAAAAGATGAGGAATTTAATAGTGCTTGAACACTACCATTTTTTGGGTTGAATGATTTATTTCTCCACATTAAGCCATAATAATACCCGATACTATCTTTAAATTGAATATTTGATTTATCAAATTTGGGATTTTTAAGGTCAAAAGTTTGTACAATAGCTAATAATCGCACGGCTGCGTGTAAACTGACTTCGTTGTAACGGTTTATGGAGTCAAGCTGAACCTTATTTGACTTGAAATCTAAGTTGATTTCTTTTAAAAAAGCGAGTTCTTTTTCATGTTCCTTTTTGTTTTCATTCCAATTATTAATCTGAAGTGCAATTAGAATACCAATAACAACGAGTATGATTTCGCCCAAAGCATACTTTAAATATTTGCCCGTTTCACCTTTTGAAAGTAATACTTGGCGTGTTTTTCTAAAGAATTTTAGCATTGATATGACTTTTCATAGTAATTTAGAGTATCGTGTTACTTAATTTTTTTCGGAACACTTTTATTGGTATTGGTAAGCCAAAGTTCATCTTCATAAATTGAGGTGAAGGTTACCTCTATGTAAAAAGGAATTTCATCAATGGAAGTAATACCTAAATACTCAAAAACACTTTCTAAATTAGAGGCTGGGAGCTTGTATACAAAAAGTGAGCGCTCTTCATTTGGAGTCAAAGTTGTCCCTTCTCCTAATTCAGCATGTTGAGATAAATAACCATATTCCAATAATTTGGGATAATTTTTCTCAAAAAATGATTCAGCATTCAAGGGAAACGACTTTTTCTCGTGCATAAAATAAATTGAATCTATAATAGCAGGCCCTAAACCTTTGTTCTCTAGCACCTCTTGATACGTCACCAAAGAATCATTGCCACCTTGGTTTGTAGTAAAATCTAGTCTTGGTTTTACAGAGAGCTTACTTTGAACACGCATAATATCTGTTTGATAAATAAATATGGCAAGCGTAAGCACACTTATAGCCATGGCCGATATGCCTAGAATGCGGTCGGAATTAATTTTTCTTGATTTCATAACTATTTCAGGAATGGTTATTGCTTTAAAGATAATAGTTATTCATTTACATTGTGAGGAAGTAAAAGAACAAAGGTTTGATTACTTTTAAAAGTATTTTTAGCATTGGAATAGTACTATCATGAAAAAGAAAAACTGGTTTTGGAATCTTGTTATTATACTCACCGTTGTTGGCTGTATTTTCGCTTTTGCGTTGCATTATAAAAATTGGCCCAAGTTCGAAGAAGGAAACTTTCAAGTAGCATCGGGTATTTATAAACAAAGAATTCCAATTATTGAAATTGATGAAGTTACATGGCTTAATAAATTGCCAGCTATGCAACGAATGAATGGGTTTTCGTGGTTAGCTAAAGAGAAGGGTGTGTTTGTTGATTCATTAACTCAAACCAAGGTTTATGTATTTGTTGATGACTTAAGACAGCCAAAGCTTCGGATTACTCATCAAGATAGCTTGCTATTGTATTTGAATTTAGCAGATAGTGCAGGAACTCAAGAAATCTATGAGAAATTAACTTTGGCTTTAGAACAAAAAGATTAAGGTATTTTATCTTTGAATACAGCTAATTTAAAACTCTTAAGAGTCTTTAACGTAATCGAAAATTTCATTTAATGAAAATTATTTTCAGCAGTTTTTTATTAATTTCTAGTATTTGCTTTGCCCAGCATAAGATAACAGTACATGTAGAACAAGTGCCTTCTTCAAAAGGTAAAGTGAGCGTCGCGGTGTACGAAAGTCATGAAACATTTTTAGAATTTAATAAGGTTTTTGCCTCTGGTAGTGCCAAAGCTAAGGAAGGTAGAACAACCGTTGAGGTTGATGAGATACCTAATGGTGAATATGCTATTGCTTTATTTTATGACGAAAACGGCAATGACGAGTTAGACACCAATTGGTTTGGAATACCTAAGGAAAAAGTTGCCTTTTCACATGCCAAGATGAGGGCATTTGGCCCTCCAAAATTCAAAGACTGCGCCTTTGAAGTAGCTAAAGATATTCGAGTTACTATTTCGCTCTAATACTTATCTACTATAAACACGCACCCAGTCTACTTGCATTTGCGAAGTATCCACAAATGTTGATGAAGATTGATTTGGAAAAAAGAATCCGCCAACAGCAGTATTTAAAACAATTTGTTGTTTTTGACCAAAGAGTGACGAAATAAAGTTTAGCCCATTAGCATTGTATTTATGTAGGCTTTCGTCATCAAAAATAATTTCTAAACTATTGGACGTCCAAATGAGTTCATAGGTATGAAAATCGGCCGTGATATCGACTTCTAAATCATGTTCCACAACTGTATTGTCATTGTTGGTAATAGGAATACCCTCTTCAACACCGTAAAAGATATTAGAAGAAAACTCCATTGGCAGATTACCTCTGGCTTCTATAATATCTATTTCGCCTTTTGTTGGCCATGGGTCACCATAAGACCAAAATGCAGGCCACATTCCATTGCCAGGAGGGAATTTGATACTGGCCATAAATCGGTATTCTGTTTCACCTGTTGCACTTGATGGTCCGTATGTTGTTTTGGTTTCTATTCTGCCGGAAACGTATTCAAACTCTTTGTCCGTACTATCAAATGGATTGTTAGGACCAATAATTCGTTCACGCTGCACATTAATACTTAAAATGCCGTTTTCTAATACTAATTGCTCCGGACGGTAAAACTGTATTTCATTATTAAAAGCACCGCTTTCCCATATATTCCATTCTGATAAATCAGACTCAAATTCTTCTTCCCAAACTAAATTCCAAGGTCTGTTGGGGTCAATTGGTTCTGGGTCATTTGCTTCTTCTTCCTCTTGAATAATTGGGTCAGGACCATCTCCATCAGAATCGGAACAGCCTGAAAAAGAACAGAATAACAATAAGGTAAATAAAGAAGTTAAAAGTCGAAGTTGAAAAGGTTTTCTCATTGCGTAGGATTACTGTTTTTTATTCTTTTAAGGTGGTGAGTTTGATAACTCCGTTGGCACCACGACTGCCGTAAAAAGAAGCATCAGAAGCTGATAAAACTTCTATTTTCTTGACCATAAAATTAGTAACCAGATCATTAACGGCACTAAATGAATTGCCTACTATTAAATCATCCAGAACATATAGAGGCTCGCTCGTACCAAATGGCGAAATGGAATTTGCCGTTTTTTGAAGAACAGGGACTCCATTTTTAAGAACAATGCCAGGTTTTTGTCTTATTTGTGTCAGTAAAGAAACATTTGCTCTATTTTTTTTATCTAAACTTTCTTTAAGATTAGATTTATTGGTTTCATTGCTTTTTGTTGCAGAACAGCTAACAATAAATAAGCAAAGTACTATTGAAAGTAAAGAAAGAATTTTTTTCATGGCACGTTTTTTAGCTGCTTTAAAATACGACAAATTCTTGTAATGTTTGAGTTTGATTAAAGAACATAAAAAAAGGCGCATATCATGCGCCCCAAAATATTTGTCGTAGTACCAAATTTATTTTCTCAAATACATGTTACCATTAATGGTATTGAGACTAAGCTTATTTTTAAAACTACCTCCATCACTTTCTACTTTTTGGCCAACATGCCTGTCATGAGCAACAATACTTAGGTTTTCATCAGCATAAATATCACCGTGAATAGTTTCAGCTACGAATTTGGTATTAGAAACTTTTAAATCAATTTCTCCATTTATAGTGGTTAATTTTAATTCGCCAGCATAGGCGCCAATATCGATATTACCATTAATGAGATCTGCAGTAAAGTCGCCTTCAATCAATTCAGATTTCATACTTCCATTAATACTACTTACTTTAAACTTGGCATTTTTTGGCACATACAGCACATAATCAAAGTCGTATTTTCTATTCGAATAGTAATTATGCTTATTCTCTTTTTGCCATTCGTTTTTAAATGCGTCAAAAAGCTTTTCAGTATCAGATGCTATGATAATCGAATTACTATTCTCTTTAATATCTAACTTATAAAGCTCAATATGTTTATCATCTTTGGTGCTGATATTAGCTTTGAAATAAACACTTTGCTTGTCCCAAGTTTTTACTTCAATATCTGAAGCGAAAGGCACTTTCATTTCAATATATTGGTTGTTATAGTCAAGGTTTTTTTCAATGATTTTCTGCCCAGTTACTATCGTTGTGATAAAACACAAGAGTAGCCCTAATTTTAAATTTTTCATGATTGTTCGTTTTTTGTGCCAAGCCAGTTTCTGTAATTCATAGTATCAAGCTCAACTTATTTTTGTTAGTTTATTTTTTTCTTAAATAAATAGTTCCGTTGGTGGATTTTAATTTAATAGCTACACCTCCGCCATTAATGGCTCCTTTTATGTTCTTGCCAGATACTGATTTGAGCCCCTCTTTGTCAGGTCTCTGCAAATCAAAATTGGTATAAATATCACCATTCCAAGAGCTTAGTTCCATATCGGCCGAAGTGTTTTCTGGTAGCGTAACATCAATTTCTCCATTAGTTGTTCTAATTACAATTGGAGCGTCTTGACTGATTTTATCAAAAGACACTTCAATACCTTGATTCAATGAATAGGCAGTAACAGGACCAGAAAGGTTCTCCATTTTAAGTCCGCCATTTAGATTTGCATTAGCTTCAACTTCACCTGAAAAACCTGCTATGTAAATGTCTCCATTCCATGAATTGGTTACTGAAACATTTTGAGTTTTTGGCAGAAATATTTCCGCTTTTTCAGACCTTCTCAAATTCTTAACTAACATAGTGCCTCCATCTTGCACTACATAAAAACCTACATCAGTATTATCAGTGCCACCTGCACCAACTAATTTTAGTCCTTTGGCTTTTTCAGATTTCTTTTTTCTTGAAGATACTTTGATTAAAAGCTCATTTTTGTCGTGTGTTTTTAATTCAATTCCTGATTTTGATTCGATCTTAACCCAATCAACCCCACTTAAAGATTTAGTGTAATCCGTTTGCGCTGTTGCACTCCAAACAAATGCGCAGATAAATAAAATACTTGATACTAATTTCATGATTTTCGTTTTTTGATGTTTATATAATTTCTGATAATACTTGATTAATTTCATCCTTAACAAATGGCTGAGTGTCTTCTTGTTCTAATAATTTTTTCATTGGTTCTAGGGCTTTCTTTTCTTGTGTTTTCACAAGATTTCGAATAAGTGAAATTTGTACACTCGGGTCTTTTTCTGTTTCTAAAGCTTTGATAAAAGCAATTTTGACCAATTCAGCACTTGAAAAATTTGACAATGCCTCTACCGCTGTTAACCTCACATTAATGTTTTCATCATGAAGCATTCTATCAGTTAAGGCAGTGATAATGGCCTCATCAGGATTTTTAAAGTCTTGAATAAATTGAACACCTTGAATTCGTTTACTAGCAGATTGATTCTCCATAAGTGAAATCATAGCCGTCTGTTTTAATTGTTGACTTTCATTTTCTATTGAAGCAATAGTTAGGTTTGCTTTTTCAGATTGAAAATAACGCCCAGAGGCAAAAGCAATAGCTAGAATGGCTATACTCGCCGCAATTTTCATAATACTTTTGAGCCAGTTATTATTATTTTTAGAGGTAGATTGGTTGATGGCAACTACCTTAACTGAATTGTTCTTTTCTTCTTCTAAAAGCGCAAGAAAACCTTCTTTTAATTTTGACGAAGGCGCTTCAACTTTTTCTCGTTCGATAGCGTTAAAAAGAAGTTGGTATTCTTCTACTTCGGTTGCAAAAGATTTGGATTTTTTAATATGTGTCTCGACAATAATCCTTTGGTCATTATTGAGCTTACTATCTAAATAATCTGGAATCAAGTCTGTTATATTTTCTTCGTTCATCATCAGATATTTTGTAGGTAAATTGTTTTTAATTTTTTTAAGGCTCTACTCACTTTAGTCTTCACCGCTCCTGGTGTTGAGTTTAAAATTTCAGCTAATTCGACATATTTAATTTCATGAAATTTATGTAAAACAATTGCCTCTCTGTCAGAAGCTTCTAACCGGTTCAATGCTTTTTGTAAATGCGAATAGTCTTCTTTGTTTTCTATTTGTTCAGCTGCTAGTTGATATGAAACAGCATCAATATCATTATGTACTTCTTTATTTCTCGTAAAATGTGTTTTCAGACTATTTCTAGCAATGGTAAATAACCAAGAGACGAACTTTCCGTTTTTATAAGATGACCTATACTTAATCACCTTGTAAAATACATCTTGAGTTAAATCTTCACTCAACATTCTGTCACCACACATTTTATATAAAAAATTAAAAATGTGAATATGGTGTCGTTCAAAAAGTACTTTTAAAACATCTAAGTTTCCTAAAGCTACTTCCCCCATTAATTTTTCGTCTGTTTGCTCTTTTAATAGCATGTTCTTGGTTGGTATTCGTAACTATATAGTCAGAAAAGTACAAAAGGTTACAAAGCGGCCTTAAATTTTTAAAAAGAAATAATAGAATAGGAGTGAATAAGTAGGCTAGCGATTAGAAATAAATTTTAAGAACAACCACAGTCATTATTTGAACAGCCCTTAGAATTTGAATTTTTCTTAAACCTTAAGCTTTTCGGAAAAACATATTTTAAAAGCAGATATCCTACGGAGAGTGCTAAAAAAAAGTATACTAATATGTGTTGAAAAACTTCCATTTATTTTAAAACTTGGTACGCTACCAAAGCTACAAGGTAGGCAAAACCGCTCATAAATACTAGTTGATATAAAGGCCATTTCCAAGAATTGGTCTCGCGTTTTACAACAGCTAGTGTACTCATACACTGCATGGCAAAAGCATAAAAAAGCATTAAGGATATACCTGACGCTAAATTAAATAGGGGTTTATTACCTGAATTGTCTAACTCAGCGGCCATTCTATTTTTTATAGTTTCCTCTTCGTCATTACCAACACTATAAATGGTAGCTAGAGTACCTACGAATACTTCCCGGGCGGCGAACGAAGTTAAAACGGCGATACCAATTTTCCAATCATAACCCAATGGTTTTACAATAGGTTCTATTGCCTTACCAGCATAACCTATATAAGAATGTTCTAATTTGAAGCTCGTAATTTCTTGAGCAATAGCTTTCTCGGTCAATCTTAGTTTGACAATATCTAAGGAATCTTTAGCAGACTGAATTAATTCAGGATCTGGAGATTTCTCAAAAGCAATTAAGCTGTTTTTTATATAATTTTTGCTGTAATTATTTAAACCGTTTTTTTCAATTCTTTGAGTAACAATTTCTTCTGCATTTTTAAATTCCTCTGAAAAACCATTAGAACCCAAAAACCAAAGAATGATTGAGATTGCTAAAATGATTTTACCTGCTCCAAAAACAAAACTTTTTGTTTTTTCAAGCACTGTGTAAAAAACATTTTTAAAAAGTGGAAGCCTATAGGTTGGCATTTCGATCATGAACAACGATTTGTTTTGAATTTTCAAATACTTGTTCAATAACATTGCCGAAAGAATGGCCATTCCAAATCCTAAAAGATAAAGAAGCATTAAGGTTAAGGCCTGATAACTTAAGCCTAGAAAACTACCTTTTGGGATAACCAGTGCAATTAAAATTAAATACACCGGTAATCGCGCAGAACATGTAGTAAAAGGCACAACTAAAATGGTAATTAATCGTTCTTTCCAATTTTCAATGGTACGTGTTGCCATCACAGCTGGTATGGCACATGCAGTACCAGAAATTAAGGGTACAACACTTTTTCCACTAAGTCCAAAGGGTCGCATTAGTTTATCCATTAAGAACACCACGCGACTCATATACCCTGATTCTTCTAATAATGAAATGAATAAAAACAAGAATGCAATTTGTGGTATAAAAACGGCGATACCTTTAATACCTGCAATAATACCCTCGGCCAATAGGTTGGTAAATACCCCTGAAGGTAAGGTGTCTTTGACCCATTCGCCAGCCATAGAAAATTGTATATCAATCCAATCAGAGGGGTATGAGCTCCATTCGAAAATGGCCTGAAAAATGGTCAATAAAATGATACAGAAAATAAGATATCCAAAAACTTTGTGAGTCAAGACCTTATCAAGACTAGCTCTTAATCCTTTGGCAGATTGCAAATCGACCTTATAAGCTTCCTTTAAAATTCCGTTGATGAATTGATACCGAATTACAGTCTCTTTGTGTTGTAATTTTTTTAATTCATTTTTTGATTTAGTTGAGAATGAAGTTGCATCTTGAATACGTTTCTTCTCAATGGGCATGAAATTGACATCTTGTGTAATTACCAACCACAATTTGTACAAATCTTCTTGAGGAAAGGTTTTTTGTAAACGCGCAAAATACTCAGGTGAAATTCTAGAGGTATTCGTATTAGGTTTTGAAGAAAGACTTTTGTAATTGGCAATGAGTTCTTTAACTCGTTCAATGCCCTGACCCTTTCTAGTGCTCACTAAAGCGATTTTAGTGTCTAGTTTTTTCTCGAGTAATTCAATATCTATTGAAATTCCTTTTCTGGTCATTCTATCAGCCATATTGATTACTAGTACGGCAGGAATTTGAAGGTCTTTTATTTGAGTAAAAAGTAAAAGATTTCGTTTTAGGTTTTCTATATCGCTAATGACTACCGCTACATCTGGATAATCTTTATCATTTTTATTGAGCAATAACTCTACAACAACACTTTCGTCTAAGGAAGTCGTATTAAGACTGTAGGTGCCTGGTAAATCTAAAACATGAGCTTTTACCCCTCGTGGTAGTTTACAAATCCCTTCTTTTTTCTCAACTGTAATACCTGGATAGTTACCTACTTTTTGATTAAGCCCAGTAAGTTGATTAAAAACTGAAGTTTTACCAGTATTTGGATTTCCAATTAAAGCAACATTGATGTTTTTACTCATGAATTAGAATCTTCAATAATGTCTAGTTCAATTAATGAGGCCATGGATTTACGAATAGCAATATGAGATCCGTTCACATTAATATATACCGGGTCGCTAAGAGGTGCAATCTGTACTAATTCAACTTGATTACCTGGTAAACAGCCTAATTCTAAAAGTTTAATGGGCAGTAAAGATTCAGAAAACTCTTTAATTATACCCTTTTGACCATACTTCAGTTCCGCTACCGTAATCACTTATTTTTATTTAGATTGATTATAAGTAGTCAAAAATAGGACAAAATCGCGAATCTATCTCTGAAACCTATGAAAATGATTTCTTATTTTTTGAAAAGGTCATTTGAGTTAACTCTTTTGATAAGATGCCTTTAGAATACTGAGGTCCTCCAATAGCTCCCTAATTTCTTCTTCATTAGTGCCATCATAAAAACCACGAATACGTCTCTCTTTATCAACCAAAATGAAGTTTTCGGTGTGTATCATATCAAAGGGTCCACCATCTCCATCATTTTTAACTGCTAAATATGACTTTCGAGCGAGTTCATAAATTTGTTTTTTATCACCGGTAACCAAATTCCACTTAGCATCAATAACTCCTTTTTCAATAGCATATTTCTTGAGCTGTTCCACAGAATCTATTTTAGGGGTTACAGAATGAGAAAGCAACATTACTTCATCATCATTTAAAATTTGTTCCTGAATGTTAGCCATATTCTTGGTCATTATTGGACATATGCTGGGGCATGTGGTAAAGAAAAAGTCAGCGATATAAATACTATTTTCATATGACTGTTCAGTTATAGTTTCACCATTTTGATTGGTCAGCATAAAATCTGCTATGGTATGATACTTTTTAGTATCATGTAACGTACTATCTACCAATTCAGGATTTACCATATTTGGTTGGTAAATAGGTAATCGTTCTTGAGGTTTTAATGCATTATAAATAAAGTATATGATTATTATTGAAATGATACCCAGTACGATACCAAAAAATTTGAACTGACTAAAAAACCTTCTCATAGACTGCAAAAATAGCTTAGGAAGCGACATTTATCAAGAAAATGGAAGATTTAGATACTAAATCTTTCTTAAAATGAAATATGCTTTAAAGGCCTGTTTTTTTTAGCGAGTCTAAAAACTTACTTTTGTGGGCTTCAAGCAAAAAAATACATGAGTCCCATCATTATACAGATTATTCAATTCTTTTTGAGTTTGTCCCTTTTAATAGTTCTACACGAATTAGGGCATTTTATACCCGCAAAATTATTTAAAACTCGAGTGGAAAAATTCTATTTGTTTTTTGATATCAAATATTCTTTGTTCAAAAAGAAGATTGGTGAAACAGTCTATGGTATTGGTTGGTTGCCTTTAGGCGGTTATGTGAAGATTTCAGGTATGATTGATGAAAGCATGGACACGGAGGCCATGAAAGAAGAGCCTAAGCCTTGGGAGTTTCGTAGTAAACCAGCATGGCAGCGATTGATTATTATGCTTGGCGGTGTAACTGTGAATTTTGTTGTTGCTGTAATCATTTATATTGGAATGGCATATCAATATGGTGATAAGTATGTGCCGATGGATAGCTTAAAAGATGGTGTTTGGGTAATGGAAGAAGTGATAGGTAATAAAGCCGGAATTCAAACTGGGGATAAAATTATTGCTGTTGATGGGCAGAAACTAAAATCTTTTAGTAGTGTATACTTAGAATTAGTTAATGGCAACACACTTACTATTGAACGCGATGGGCAGCGTATTGAAAAAGAAATGCCTGTTGATTTTATTGAAACACTGCTTGAGGATGAAGATAAAGTACGATTTTTATACCCAAGGATACCTTTTATTGTTGGTGAAATACCTGAAGATTCTCATAACGCTGCCTCAGGTTTGGAGCTCGAAGACGTCATAAATAAAATTGGAGACGAAGAAATTACTTATTACGATGAGTTCAATGGTATTATTCAAAAATATAAAGGGCAGAATGTGCCTTTTACAGTAACAAATAAAGAAGGGTCAACCAGAATGGTGCAAATGGTAGTCAATGACTCTGCTAAAATAGGCGTCCGTTTAGGATTTCCTGGTCTTTTTGATTTAGCTGATAGAGAAATTTTAAAAGTAGAAACTACTAGCTATTCTTTTGCCGAAGCAATTCCTGCCGGCATTAATGAAGGAGTTGAAACGCTAAGCAATTACGTAAAGCAACTGAAGAAAATTTTTAACCCCTCTACAGGAGCTTACAAAGGCGTTGGTGGTTTTGCGGCGATTGGTAAAATGTTTCCTGATACTTGGAACTGGCCCGCATTTTGGTCGACAACGGCCTTGATATCAATTATTTTGGCTTTTATGAACATATTACCAATACCAGCTTTAGATGGGGGTCATGTCATGTTCTTATTATATGAAATGGTGTCTGGTAGAAAACCAAGCGATAAATTTATGGAGTATGCGCAAATGGTAGGTTTCTTTTTATTAATCGCATTATTGTTGTTTGCAAATGGTAATGATGTCTACAAATGGCTTTTTAAATAAAAATGATTAATTTTTTCTTTGTAGTGTTCTAAAGAAAAAATTATATTTGCACCCGCTTAAGGTAAAACATTCCTCCTTAGCTCAGTTGGTTAGAGCATCTGACTGTTAATCAGAGGGTCCTTGGTTCGAGCCCAAGAGGAGGAGCAAAAGCAGCTATATAACATAGCTGCTTTTTTGTTTTCTATACTTTCCACATCACTTTTTATGTCTTTTTAAAAAAAAATGCATCAAAAAATTCTCTAAATGCTTGTAACTAAGGGTGCAAATTATGATGTTGATAAAATTGTTGAGAACCAAATTTTGTAATGTAAAATCTGAGTAAAGAAATGATGAATTTTATAATCTGGTTTTAAGGAACAATTCCGAACAAATTCAATTTTTTTATGGAGATTATCAAGATTACTAAGAGAGATTTTAGCACCAAAACTTTTGAGCTTTATAAAATCACTAACGCGATTTTAAAGGCAATGACAGCTGTTGAAAATGGTCAAATGGAAGATGCTCAGCGCATTGCAGACCAAGTTTACACATCGCTTTTAGTAAGACAAGGTAATGATGCGGAGTACACTCCAACCGTAGAAGAGGTTCAAGACGTGGTGGAACAAAAACTCATGCAAAGTGAGTTTCAGGATGTTGCTAAAGCTTATATCATTTACCGTAACGAGCAAGCAAGAATTAGAAAATCAAATATTTTTGAAAAACGTATCAATTTAAAACCATACGAATACCCACAACTTTACGAATATGTGCCTGCCATACGTCATTCGTATTGGATTCATACAGAATTTAATTTTACAAGTGATATTCAAGATTTTAAATCTCGATTGAATAGTGTTGAGCAGAATGCTATCAAAAATACAATGTTAGCGATATCCCAGATTGAAGTGGCAGTTAAGTCATTTTGGGGTGACATATACCAAAGAATGCCTAAGCCAGAAATAGGTTCAGTTGGGGCAACTTTTGCAGAAAGTGAAGTTCGTCATCATGACGCGTATTCTCACTTACTTGAAGTATTAGGTTTGAATGAAGAGTTCAAAAACCTCAAGAAGAAACCGGCTATAATGAAGCGAGTGCAATATTTAGAAACTGCACTTAAGAATTCAAGAAGTGATAGTGACAAGGAGTATGCTGAAGCAATTTTATTGTTCTCATTATTTATTGAGCATGTTTCTTTATTTTCTCAGTTCTTGATTATTATGGCCTTCAATAAGCATAAAAATATGCTTAAAGGTATTTCAAATGTTGTGGAGGCAACTTCAAAAGAAGAACAAATCCATGGTGATTTTGGTATTGACATCATAAATATTTTAAAAGAAGAACATCCTGAATGGTTTAATGATGAATATCATGCTATTATCCAAGACATGTGCAAGAAGGCCTTTGAAGCGGAGAGTAGTATAGTCGATTGGATTTTTGAAGATGGAGAGCTAGATTTCTTGCCAAAAACAGTAGTGAATGAATTTTTAAAGAACAGATTCAATAGCTCACTAGAGAGTATCGGAATTAATTCCGTTTTTGAAGTTGACCAGAAGTTGCTTTTAGAAACAGAATGGTTTGATGATGAAATAATTGGGACAAAACATGGAGATTTCTTCGTAAAACGTTCCATCAACTATAGTAAAAGAACACAAAGTATAACCAGCGACGATTTGTTTTAAGATATGCAGAACCAACTAGACAAAAACCTAAAAGAAACCACCACCAACCCAGCTAAAACTTTAGTGAATGCTAGAAAAGAAGCACTATCCAATGTTATAACTGAGAATGCTACTTCTGAAGAATTTGCGTGGTTAAATGATAACAGCAGGAAATTTTTAGCTGCGGGTTATTTAACTAAAGATGCCACTCCGGAAGGCAGAATTCGTGAAATAGCAAATAGAGCAGAACAAATTTTACAAATACCAGGTTACGCAGATAAGTTTTACAACTATATGTCTGAAGGTTTTTTCTCTTTGGCCTCGCCAGTGTGGTCAAATTTTGGTAAAGAAAGAGGTTTGCCAATAAGTTGCTTTGGTTCTCATGTCGATGATGATATGGGTAATATTTTATATACCCAATCGGAAGTTGGAATGATGTCTAAATTAGGTGGTGGAACTTCTGGATATTTTGGAAAAATTCGTCATAGAGGAGCGCCAGTTAAGAATAATGGAGAAGCTTCAGGGGCTGTACATATCATGCAGCTTTTTGAATCTATGGTTGATGTGGTAAGCCAAGGTTCAGTGCGTAGAGGTCGTTTTTCACCATACTTACCTATTAGCCACCCTGATATCATGGAGTTTTTAGAAATAGGTACTGAAGGTAACCCTATTCAACAACTTACTCATGGAGTAACGGTTACCAACGATTGGATGCAAGAAATGATTGACGGTGATGTTGAAAAACGAACTGTTTGGGCTAAAGTATTGCAACGTCGAGGTGAAATGGGTTATCCATATGTTTTCTTTTCTGATAATGCTAATAATGGTGCTGCTGATGTTTATCAAGAGAAGAACCATCAAATATATGCTAGCAATTTATGTACGGAGATTATGCTGCCGTCTAATGACAATTGGTCATTTGTTTGTGTATTATCCAGTATTAATGTTTTGCATTATGACAAATGGAAGAATACCGATGCAGTAGAGACCATGGTACATTTTCTAGATGCTGTAATTACAGAATTTTTAGAAAAATTAGAAGTCTATCGTGACTCTGATAATCGTGAAGATAGACAGACCTTCTTATTTATGGAACGTGCATATAATTTTTCTAAAGCGAACCGTTCTTTAGGCTTAGGTGCCCTAGGATGGCACTCTTTATTGCAGTCTAAGATGATGGCTTTTGATAGTCAAGAAGCATTTAATTTAAACAATGAAATCTTTAAAGAAATTAAAGAACGTTCTTATAAAGCATCCGAACAATTGGCCGAACGTTTTGGAGAGCCTGAAGTACTAAAAGGTTATGGTCGTAGAAATGCTACTTTAAATGCAGTTGCGCCAACAACTTCTTCAGCATTTATTTTAGGTCAGGTTTCTCAAGGTATTGAGCCAATTTGGTCTAATGTTTATGTAAAAGATATTGCCAAGCTTAAAACAACCATCAAGAATCCATTTTTGGCTGATTTGCTAGAAGAAAAAGGCATGGATACTCCAGAAATTTGGAAGAGCATACGTGATCGCGATGGTTCTGTACAGCATCTTGAGTTTTTGACGGAAGAGGAGAAAGCTGTTTTCAAGACCTATTCCGAATTGGATCAATTAGATATTATTTATCAAGCTGCGGCAAGACAACATCATATTGATCAAGGTCAATCAGTGAATATTTTGGTGCACCCTGATACTCCTACTAAAGAAATCAATAAAATTCATGTAACTGCTTGGAAATTAGGACTTAAATCTTTGTACTATCAGCATAGTATGAATGCAGCTCAAAAATTTAAACAGAAAAAAGAATGCGCAAGTTGCGAGGCGTAATTCTTAAAAAACATAGAAGTAGAAAAAGGCATTTCAATCATTTGAAATGCCTTTTTTAATATGTTCTATTGAACAAATTCAGTTTCAAGCTGTTCTAGCGATTTTCCTTTGGTCTCAGGCAATACTTTTAGCAGTATAAAGAAACCTACGACACCAATTAATCCAAAAATTAAAAAAGTCATTGCGTTACCTAAGTTTGATAATTCCCAAGGGAATATTTGTTGAATTAACCAACTACTGATGGAGTTAACAAAGCCAATAACCCCGATAGCCAATCCTCTATACTTCGTCGGGAAAATTTCAGATAGCATCACCCACATAACGGGACCGAGTGAAAAGGCGAAGCAGGCTACGAACCCTAAAATACCAATAAGTACTAATATGGAATTCATTTCAATCGCAGCTTCCAAGATTGCTCCATCATTTTTGGCGTATACCTTAGTGCCTAGAGCTTCTTGCATTTCTCTTTTGAACTGCACATCATTATCATAAGCTTTATTCAGAAAAGGAGTTAGCTTTTCATTTATAGAAGTGTCTAAAATGTTTATCTTTTCTTCGGTTAATTTATAAGTAGCATTACTGAAGCTATAAGTACAACACAAAAGACTAATGGCAATACCTGCAATACCAACCAAAAGCAAAGGTCTGCGACCCACCTTATCGATAATTACCATAGAAATGATGGTGAAAATCACAGCGATTGTACTTAAAAGCACCCCAGAAGCGAAAGCAGCATTAGTACCAATACCTGTTTGTTTAAAGATTGAGGTTGCATAAAAGTAGATGGCGTTGATACCTGTTATTTGTTGGAGTATACCCAAAGTCAACCCTACCAAGAAAATAAACCGTAGTGCGGGCTTTAAAAGTTCTTTTAATTCAACCTTTTCTTTATTTTGATTATTCTCTATACTAGTTGCTATTGCTTTAGCTTCTTCCTCAGCTTTAGAATTACCATGCAGTTTGACTAGAATATTTTTAGCAGCGTCAACTTTGCCTTTTAAAAATAACCATCTTGGGCTATTGGGCACAAAGAACATCAATACAAAGTAGAGCAGTGCAGGTATCAACTCGAGTCCAAGCATCCAGCGCCAAACAGTTTCATCAGATAAAAAACTCTCTCCTGAAGTATTTAATTCGTTCAGGTAATAATTACATAGAAAGGCGGCAAAAAAGCCTAAAACGATATTTAGTTGTTGCATGGAAACCAATTTGCCCCGGTTTTCAGCACTTGAAATTTCAGCGATATAGGTAGGTGCTAAAATTAAGGCGGCACCAAAGGCAATTCCACCTAACATTCTTGCAATCCAAAGCATATCATAGCCCACGGCGTACGCCGATAACAACGCTGAAAGGGCATATAAAAAAGCAACCACAATTAATATTTTTTTTCTTCCAATAAAATCACTCAATCTACCAGAGATAAGCATAGCAATCATAGCGGAGAATGAAGGGGAGCTAACGACCCAACCCGTTTGAACATCATTTAAATCAAATTGCGGGCCAGCATAAGACATCACCCCTGAAATAATACCGGCATCAAATCCAAATAAAAATCCGCCTAAAGAGACGACAAAAGCTATAAACCAAGTTCTTTTTGTTGTAGTATTCATATGTTGTTTTTCATCCAGTAAAATAAATAAGTATCATTACCACTATCAAAACAAGAACAATGGAAAGAATGATATCTAAAAGTGTTAAACTGTCTTTGTTAAATTGTTTGTCTTTAGCTGTTAAAGTACCATAAGATAACCCATTAATTTTGGAATAGTCTGGTGGGTTAGTTGCAAGGCTAACCGAAATACAAATCATAACAGATAGAAGGAACATAAAAATGGCCATATGCGCAAAATTGATTGTAGCAAAAGACAAAAATATACCAGATAATTGTTCTTGATAAATTTCTGCAGTAATACGCAATGCAGCTATTACTAGACCAGAAAATAGGGTGATAATTGCGGCTTGTGAATTAACTCTTTTCCAAAGAATACCAAGTAAGAAAACAGCGGTTATTGGTGGAGCAATATATGATTGCACGCTTTGTAAGTATTGGTAAAGCACTCCGCCTCCTATTTTTTCCATAATTGGAATCCAAATTATACCAAGAACAACTACCATAGCTGTCGCTATTTTACCTACTCTTAAAAGTTTTTTTTCTTCAGTTAACGGTCGAAGTTTTTTATAAATATCAATAGTGAAAATGGTCGAGCAAGAATTAAAAACAGAGGCTAATGAACTCATTAGGGCTGCCATTAGGCCACCAGCAACTAAGCCTTTTAAACCAACTGGTAAAAGTGTTTTAACTAGAACAGGAAATACCTCATCACTTTTTTCATACGTTAAAACCCCTTGTTGCGAAAGCGCAAAAGCAATTATTCCAGGAATTAGAAAAATAAAAATAGGTAACAGCTTTAGGTACGCTCCAAAAATAGCCCCTCGGCGGCCTATTTTTATATTATTGGCAGCCAGTGTTCTTTGCACAATATATTGATCAGTACACCAATACCAAATACCTACTATGGTGCCACCAATGAGCATTCCTGTCCAAGGGAAATCAGGGTCAGTTATAGGTCTCCACATATTAAAATGTTCACTGCCGGCTACTTTTTTTAATTCTTGCCAGCCACCAACTTCCTGTAATCCCAAATAAGTTATTATTATGGAACCTGCAATTAAAATTATAGTTTGGAGGGTTTCAGTATAAATAACCGCTTTCATTCCTCCAATGATGGTATAAGCCCCTGTAAATACTACAATCCCAATAGCACCATACCAAAAGGGGATGCCTAAAAGTTCAGATACCACAATACCACCAGCGTAAATAGTAACAGATACTTTGGTAATTACATAACCTACCAATGAGAAGACAGATAAGAACCATCTAGATCGACTATCAAATCGCTTTTCAAGAAATTCCGGCATGGTAAAGGCATTGCTTCTAAAATAAAAAGGAAGAAATAACCAACCCAACAATAAGACAATCCAAGCATGTAATTCATAGTGTGCCATAGGCATGCCCGATTCTGCTCCTGTTCCTGCAAGGCCTACCACATGTTCTGAACCAATATTTGAGGCAAATATAGAAGCACCTATGACAAACCAGCCAACGTTCCTTCCTGCTAAAAAATAGTCCTCAGTATTTTTATTTTTTTGAAGTACAACCCATATGGCTACCGCTATTAAAGCTGCTAAATATGCACCTAGAACCCACCAATCTAAGCGTTCTAATATTGATTCCATTTGATTAGCCTAGGTATATTGATTAAGAATCATTTCATACAATTCTTGTTTTCCGCTAATTTGTTCTGGCTCGCCATGAGAAGTAGCGTATGCATGTAAATCGCTGAGTACTAGTTTCCCGTCTACAAAATCAGCGCCCTTACCAGTACTAAAGGAGCTATAACGATTATTTAGCAATTGCTCATATTTTGAATTTTTAAGAATATTGTTTGCGGCAATGAGTGCTCTTGCAAACGTATCTGCTCCGCCAATATGCGCAATAAAAATATCCTCTAAGTCAGTACTGTTACGTCTTGTTTTAGCATCAAAGTTGATACCTCCTCCTTGAAGTCCGCCTGACTTTAAAAAGACCAACATGGCCTCTGTAGTTTCCATGACATTATTAGGAAATTGGTCTGTATCCCAGCCATTTTGATAATCACCTCGATTAGCATCTATACTACCTAACATATTAGCGTTTGCAGCGACTTGCAATTCGTGCTGGAAAGTATGTTGAGCTAAGGTTGCATGATTAACCTCAATATTTAATTTAAAATCTTTTTCAAGGCCGTACTCATTTATGGTATTGATTGATGTTGCACAATCAAAATCATATTGATGTTTGGTTGGCTCCATTGGTTTTGGTTCAATAAAAAAAGTTCCTTTAAACCCTTGACTTCTCGCATAGTCTTTTGCCATGTTTAAAAACCGACCAATATTATCTTGTTCTAATTTCATATCGGTGTTAAGTAAAGACATGTAGCCTTCTCTACCTCCCCAGAAAACATAATTTTCGCCTCCTAATGCCATCGTGGCGTCCAAGGCAATTTTAACCTGTGCTCCAGCTCTTGCCAAAACATCAAAGTTTGGATTAGAGGCAGCTCCGTTCATATATCTCGGATTTGAAAAACAGTTTGATGTACCCCACAATAGTTTAACCCCAGAAGCTTTTTGTTTTTCTTTTAAATAGTCAACAGTTTTAAATATGCGATTTTCAGATTCGGCAAGGGAATCCGCTTCATCAACCAAGTCAAAATCATGAAAACAATAGTAATCAAACCCCATTTTTGTGATAAATTCAAAAGCAGCATCAGCTTTGTCCTTAGCTGCTTGTAAAGGGTCATTTGAAGTAGCCCAAGGAAACGACTTTGTTCCCGGGCCAAAAGGGTCGCCTCCAGTACCGCATAAGGTGTGCCAATAAGCCATGGCAAACTTAAAATGTTCACGCATGGTTTTACCAGCTATAATTTGTTCAGGATTGTAAAATTTAAATGCCATAGGATTATCGGAATCTTTACCTTCATATTTAATTCTCCCAATTCCCTTAAAGTATTCTTTTTCTCCAAGTAGTGCCATTGCTAAATATTATTTATTTAAAATTAGTTCTAGTTCTTTTTTCCAATTTTGGTAAGCCTTCTTGAACGGTTTCATATCTTGAAAAGGCATATAAGTCATGACATGGTCATTCTTCATGAAAGACGAGAATTTTTCATAACCGTCTAATGAAATCGTACATGCTCTTGCCGCACCGATTGCGCCTGTGGTATTGTAAATTTCAATCTCTTGTTGAATTAACGTTGCAATAGAATTTGCAAAAATTTTAGACCTAAATAGATTGTCATTCCCTGCTCTAATTACTTTAGCTTCAATGCCATCTGATTTCATTATTTCTATACCATAAACAAAAGAGAATGCAATCCCTTCTAAAGCCGCTCTACAAATATGTGATTTGGAATGTCGATTTAAGTTGAGGTTCAGAATTCTAGTACCGATATCTTGATTCAATAGCATACGCTCAGATCCGTTACCGAAAGGAATAACGCAAACACCATCAGATCCTATTTCTACTTCATTGGCTAATTTATTCATCTCTTCATATGAAGAGACTGAAAGATTATTGAGCAACCATCGGTATTGAATTCCTGCGCCATTAATACAAAGTAATTTGCCTATGTTTTTGAGTCTATTTTTTTTGTAATTAACATGGGCGAAATTATTTACTCGCGAACTTTCTTTAACTGAAAGATTGTTGGTTATGGCATAAACTACGCCTGAAGTTCCACCAGTAGCTGCTACTTCACCAGGTTGAAAAACATTCAACGACAAAGCATTATTAGGTTGGTCACCGGCTCTATACAATATTGGCGTCCCTTCTTTTAGACCACTAGCCAAAGCCCCTTTTTTGGATATTTCACTTTGTTTAGAGAATGTATCAACGAGATTAGGGAAAAGTTCTTTAGAAAATTGGAAGTAGTCAAGTAGCTGTTCTGAAACGGAATCTTGTTTAAAGTTCCAAAAAATTCCTTCTGATAAACCAGTAATAGTGCTATTTATAGTATCTGATAATTTAAAAGCGATATAGTCACCAGGTAACATGAACTTATAAATCTTTTCATAGTTTTCTGGTTCATGGATCTGCACCCACTTAAGTTTCGAGGCTGTAAAATTTCCAGGTGAATTAAGAAATTCATTGTCACAAATAGCAGTCCCTATTTCAGAATAAGCCTTATTGCCAATTGTAACTGCTCGGCTATCACACCAAATAATTGAATTGCGAATTGGGTTACCTAAATCATCTATTAAAACTAAACCATGCATTTGATAGGCAATACCAATACCTTTGATTTCATCTTTAGTAACCTTAAATTTCTTTTTAATTTGATGAACTCCATTACAGACATACTTCCACCAGTCCTCAGGATCTTGTTCTGCCCAGCCTTTTTTAGGAGCATGAATATCCATTTCTTTTTCAGGTTCTTGGATAACTCCTAAACATTTACCAGTTTCAATTTCAACTAGGGCAAGCTTTATTGATGAACTTCCTAAATCAATACCTAAATAATACATCGGTTGGTTTTAAAAAACATTCTTTCAAACGCCCTTTAAATTTAAGGTTATTATTATTTTAAAAAAATCATTAATATTTAATCCAACTTTTGTAGTTGGAGAAATTCCTTTTTCCTGAAAAAATTACAGATACAAGAAGTCCCTTTTTTATACATCATCAAGAAACAAAAAGTATTTAATTCTTTTTTGTTTAAACTTTAACAAAAAAGAATAAACAAAATATTTACATTTGATTACTTTAATTTAAAATCATCAAGAGGTAACAAAGCATAAAAATGGAAATAAACAATACACTGGTTAATGGAGTTTTAAAGTCAAATGATATTATTCAAGCATTGACCATAGATGAAATAGGTGATGATCATTTATATACGGGCATTGAAACACCTTTAAAAGAAGATGCCTTCAAACTTTCTAATGAGGAAAAGAAAGAACAAATAGCCAATCTCTTTGCTCAAATTATGGACGTAATGGGCTTAGACCTAACAGATGATTCTTTAAAAGGAACTCCAAAACGGGTCGCTAAAATGTATATCGATGAAATTTATTCAGGACTTAATCCTGTCAATAAACCCAAAGTGGCTCTTTTTGACAATAAATATCAATACAATCAAATGTTGGTTGAAAAGGACATCACTTTTTATTCTAATTGTGAACATCATTTTGTCCCAATCATAGGTAAAGCTCATGTCGCTTATATTTCTTCTGGTAAAGTAATTGGGTTATCCAAATTAAATCGAATGGTGCAATACTTTGCCAAAAGGCCCCAAGTCCAAGAACGACTCACAAACCAAATAGGGGTTGAATTACAAAAAGTGCTAGGCACAGAAAACGTTGCCGTGATTATCGATGCTAAACACCTTTGTGTATCTTCAAGAGGAATTAAAGATAATACCTCGGCTACTGTCACTTCTTTTTATGGAGGTGACTTCAATAATCAGGCGAAGATTCAAGAATTGTATAATTATATCAATAACTAGAATTTATTTTGAAACTTTTAGATAAGCTAAGTAATAAGGCCTTTAACAAATCCGAAGAATCAGTCGATAAATTTAAAATTTATGATGTTGATATTCTTAAATTAGATAGGACTCCTTTAGAATTAAAGAACTTAAAAGGAAAATACCTTCTTTTTGTTAATGTGGCCAGTAAATGTGGATTCACTGGTCAATACAAAGAATTAGAAAAACTATTTCGGAACAACAAGGATAACCTTATGGTAATTGGTCTACCCTGTAACCAATTTGGTGCACAAGAACCTGGAAACGAAGAGCAGATAAGTGATTTTTGCCAAAAAAACTATGGTGTTAGCTTTATAATGACCGAAAAAATTGATGTTAAAGGAATGAAAAAACATCCTTTATATCAATGGCTAACGGATAAAAAGTTGAATGGTAAAAAGAGTAGTTCTGTTAAATGGAATTTTCAAAAATATCTTGTTTCTCCCGACGGAAGCTTAATAGATTATTACTATTCAACTACGTCTCCTCTTAGCACCAAACTAACTAAACATTTTAGATAGTACTGCGTCTTATTTGGTATAGGCCTATTATAGTTTTAAACGCACCTCCCGCTCCAATTAACTTTTTAACCTAACTGAATATTTAGTTTTCAATTTTGAGGTTTGCGAACTATTTTAAGTTAGTGTTTCAAGATTGAGATAATTTTATTGATTTGAATATTCTAGACTTGTACTATGTGAATAACCCTACGGAAAACCAAGTATACATTTTGCTAGAAGTCTTTTTAGATGAGGAATTTATAAAATCAGCACTATAAATTTTTTAAAGGTTTCTCACGAAACTCATATTTAATTAAAGTTTAAATATCTTGTAGACAATAAACATAATCTTATGAAACTCTCCTTTGTTCTAAACAATAATCCTACCACAGTAGAATTGGAAGATGAAATGACTCCTTTATTATGGGTTGTTCGGGATATCTTGAATTTGAAAGGCACAAAATTTGGATGTGGAAAAGCGGCATGTGGTGCTTGTACTTTACATCTTGGTGGAGAAGCAGTTCGTTCTTGTTCATATCCTGCAAAATTTGTGGAAGGAAAGAATGTCACTACTATTGAAGGTTTAGGTACAAAAGAAAATCCACACCCGGTACAACAAGCTTGGGTTGATGAAATTGTACCACAATGCGGGTATTGTCAATCGGGCTTTATGATGGCGACCGCAGCATTATTGAATAAAAACCCCACTCCATCTGACAAAGAAATCGACCAAAGTATTACCAATATCTGTCGCTGTGCAACCTATTATCGAATGAGAAAGGCAATTCATAAGGCTTCGGCATTAATGCCTAAAGAAGAATCAACAACGGAAAATTTGTAAGTCATGGCGAAGAAAAAAATATCAAGACGAAAGTTTTTAGTACGTGGCGGATTAGGTACAGTCGGTGTTGTTGCCGTTGGTACTTACTTGTTTAGAAACCCGATAAGAAGAAAAATATTAGAACAGGTTGATGGTGGTGAATCGCCCTATTTAGGAGCTGGAATGGAACCAATGTTATGGTTTGAGATTACATCAAATAATAAGGTCATACTTCATTCTCCTAAGGTGGAAATGGGCCAGGGCACTTTCACTGGTTTGGCTCAAATGGCTGCCGATGAACTTGAAATTCATATGGAACAGATTTCTGTTATTCATGCAGCTTCGCTCACTGGTAATATGGACAATTTTGCAACTGGCGGTAGTAATTCTATTTCTGGTCTTTGGCTGCCATTAAGGGAGCTAGCGGCCACCATGCGAGAAATGCTCAAACTGCAAGCTTCAAAAAAATTGGGTTGGGTAAATGAGGATATGAAGGTTGAAGGAGGCGTTATTTCAGTTGGTGATAAAAAAATGACTTTTGCTGAAATTGCCAATGGAGTAATGGATTGGGAAATACCGGAAACGCCTAATTTAAAGGAATTTAAAGATTATCGGTTTATAGGTAAACCCTTACCACGTGTAGATTTAGAAGCCAAAGTTTTTGGTGATCCAATTTTTGGAATGGATGCTGAAATGCCAGATATGCTATATGGCGCTGTTGTGCGACCTGATAAAATTGGGGCTGTTTTTAAAAGTGCAGATATATCAAAGGCGGAAAGTATGCCCGGTGTTATCAAAATTATTCAAGAAGATGATTTTGTTGGTGTTGTGGCAACTTCTTTTACTGCAGCTGAAAAGGCTAAAGAAGCTATTGAGGTCAATTGGGAAGTTGGCCAATCATGGCAGACCAATGATATTCGCGAAATGACCAAAGTGGGTAAGGGCGATGCTTTTGTATTGCAAAAAGAAGGAAGTGAACTCGGTGAAGAAGATGGTATTATTTCTAGAGAGTATACCAGTCCGATCGGGGCTCATGCACAACTAGAACCCAATGGTGTTTTAGCTTTTGTAGAAGATAGTAAGGCTACTTTAAAAATTTCTACTCAAGTAGTTGCTTTAACAAGAAAAGAAGTTGCCAAACGCTTAGATATTAATGAAGATGATGTTAATGTTATTCCAACATTTTTGGGTGGCGGCTTTGGTCGTAGATTGCATACACCACATGCTGTTCAAGCAGCAGTGATGTCCAAAGCTGTGGGCAAACCAGTAAAATATTTCTTTTCAAGAAAAGAAGAATTTCAGCATGATTTGTTTAGACCACCTACCCATCATCAACTAAAGGCAAAACTTGATAACTCTGGCAATATTGAATATCTACAACATGACTTTTCAAGTGGTGATGTGGCAATAGATTCTGCAATGCTTCCTGGTTTTATTAGTACGGTTGTTGGTACGGATGTAGGTGCTATTCGAGGTGGTTTTTGTCACTACGGAAGTATTCCAAACCTTAGAACAGTTTCGTGGCATGTTGATTTGCCCTTTGCAACTAGTTGGTGGCGGAGTTTAGGTTTGCTTGCAAACACTTTTGCATGGGAAAGCTTTATGGATGAATTAGCCATTAAAGCAGGTAAGAACCCTATTGATTTTCGTTTGGCTCATATTCAAGATGACGATAAAGGAAAACGGTTAAAAGCCGTTATCATCGCAGCAGCTAAAAAAGCAAATTATCAAGATAAAGTATTTAACGGTAGAGCAATGGGTTTTGCTGCTTCCACTGATGCCGGTACGCCCTGTGCTCAAGTGGCAGAAGTATCTATTGAAAATGATGAGATTAAAGTTCATAAGGTCACTTGTGCTATGGACCCTGGTATTGCCGTTAATCCCGATCAAGTTCGTGCCCAATGCGAAGGAGCAATTATTATGGGAATGAGCGCTTCATTGTTTGAGAAAATGGAGGTGATTAATGGCGAATTGACACCAACTATTTATGGTCCTTACCAGATGGCTCAATTGAAACATGCGCCAAAAGAAATTGATGTTGTATTATTACAGGGTATTGAAAGGCCAGGTGCAGTTGGTGAACCACCTTTAGGCCCTATTGGGGCGGCCATTGCCAATGCTGTTTTTCGTTTGACTAATAAAAGATGCGCTAATTTACCTTTGAGTTTAACCTAAATCTTTGTAATGAAATGATGGATAAACTAATTGAAAATTTTTCAACTGTTTTTGAAAGAATACTTATTGATGAAATTGCTGAGGTTGGTACTTTAATGACCATAAAAGAAGGAGAGAAAATAATTGAAATTGGTCAATATATTAAGGGGATGCCACTTTTACTATCTGGGGCAATCAAAATTTTACGAGAAGATGAAGATGGGGATGAGTTACTTTTGTATTATTTAGAAAGAGGTGATACCTGCAGTATGACTATGGCGTGTTGCTTGGGTGCCACTCAAAGTGAAATAAGAGCCATTGCAGAAACCGATGTAGAATTAATTATGATTCCAATTCGTAAAATGGAAGAATGGACCGCTAAATACAAAACATGGCGAAATTTTATTTTTGATAGTTACCATAATAGATTGAACGAATTGTTAGCAACAGTCGATAGTATCGCCTTCAAGAATATGGACGAACGCCTGATTGCTTTTCTAAAAGAAAAATCGAGAATAGCTAACACCAATTATATAGTGAACACACATCAAGAAATTGCGTATGATCTACATAGTTCAAGAGTAGTGATTTCGAGATTATTAAAAAAATTGGAACATTTAGGTAAAATAAAATTACATCGCAATCAAATTGAATTGCTTGATTTGTAGCTCTTGTAACAATGGATACAAAGCATCCCATAAATCAATAGTACCTTTGCTATAATGTTGAAACGGTATTTTCCAATTTTTGAGTGGTTACCCAAATACAAGAAAAAGTATTTGGCGGGTGATTTTTCGGCTGGAATTACAGTTGGAATTATGTTGATTCCTCAAGGTATGGCATATGCTTTAATTGCAGGTCTACCTCCTATTTACGGTTTATATGCTGCACTAATACCAAATCTAATTTATGTATTTACAGGTTCAAGCAGAAAATTGGCGGTTGGTCCTGTCGCCTTAGACTCATTAATTGTCGCTTCAAGTTTAGCCGCGATGAAATTGGCTAATGTTGACGAATATATTAGCATGGCCATCTTCTTGGCCCTTTTTGTTGGAGTTATTCAATTGGTCATGGGGTTTATGCGCCTAGGCTTTCTTTCTAATTTTTTATCTAGGCCAGTAGTCAGTGGATTTACAGTGGCTGCTGCTTTCGTAATAGGTATTAGCCAGTTGAAACACTTTTTTGGTTTAGAAATTAGTACAAATAAGACACTACCAACACTACAAGCTATCTTCAATAAATTAGGGCAAACAAATTTTTATGACTTAACTATAGGTATTGCCGCTATTTTAGTCATTATTGTGCTGAAGCGGGTACATAAAAAACTACCGGCTGCAATGGTTGTAGTCATACTTGGTATTATAGGTATTTATTTTTTTATGGTGAATGATACCGATGTTCATATTATAGGTCAAATACCAAAAGGACTACCAGGATTTTTACTTCCTGAATTTAATACAGAGTTATTGATAAAAGCATTTCCAACTGCAATGGCTTTAGCATTTATTGCTTTTGCAGAGGCCATGACAATAGCAAAAGCTGTTGAGGATAAAAGTCAAGAGTATCACACAAACCCTAATCAAGAATTACGGGCGCTTGGTGCATCTAATATCATAGGCTCTTTGTTTCAATCTTTTCCTTCTAATGCTGGTTTATCAAGAACTGCAGTTAATGTAGATGAGGGTGCAAAAACGGGTATAGCTTCACTAATTAGTGTAGTTGTGGTTGGTGTAACATTGCTTTATTTAACACCTTTCTTTTATTATCTACCTAAATCGGTCCTTGGTGCAATCATATTGGTAGCGGTTTATGGTCTTATTGATTTAAAGTATCCCAAACAACTATGGAACCAACGCAGAGATGAATTCTATTTATTCTTGGTTACCTTTTTAACTACGCTACTTATTGGTATTTCTCAAGGGATAATTTTCGGAGTGTTATTTTCCTTACTACTATTAGTCTATCGAATTTCAAGGCCGCATATAGCCGTATTAGGAAAAATAAAGGGAATGGAATATTTCAAAAACCTGAAGCGATTTCCAGAAGATGTTGAAATTCATGATGAGATTTTAATGATTCGTTTTGATGCGCAACTATTTTTTGCCAATGTTCATTATTTTAAAAGTCAATTAATGAAAGAAATCGGGTTAAAAAATGATCGCTTGAAATATGTGATTTTGAATGCAGAGCCCGTAAATTATATAGATAATACTGCATTAAATCAATTAGAGAAAGTAGTAGAAAGTTTGAAAGAAACAGGTATTGTATTCAAATTGGCAGGTGCTATTGGGCCTATCCGCGACATTTTACAGAGCAGCGGTTTTGTGAACGTCATAGGTAAAGATAATATGTATGTGCGCACTGCTGAAGCCTATGCTGACTGTTTAGAAAAAATGGAGCGAACAGCTTTACAAGAAAAAGTGTCTTTACAACATAGATAGTGTAACTAAAGTTGCAAGAAATTAAATCAACAATCAATAAATTTGATTTAAAATTAATGGAGATGAATATTGAACAAATATATACCGGATGCTTAGCACAAGGTGCTTACTATATAGAGAGTGAAGGTGAAGTGGCTATTATTGATCCTTTAAGAGAAGTAAAACCATATTTAGAACGAGCCGAAAGAGATAATGCCAAAATCAAGTATATTTTTGAAACCCATTTTCATGCTGATTTTGTTAGTGGTCATGTAACACTTGCCAAAGAAACTGGGGCAACCATAGTATACGGACCTAATGCAAATCCTTCTTATAAAGTTTTAGTAGCTGAAGACGAACAAGAATTTCAATTGGGTAAATTGTCTTTTAAAGTACTCCATACTCCTGGTCATACCATGGAAAGCACTACGTATTTATTGAAAGATGAATATGGTAAAGACCATGCTATTTTTAGTGGCGACACCTTGTTTTTAGGAGACGTTGGGCGACCAGATTTAGCTCAAAAAGCCGCAACGATGACTCAAGAAGATTTAGCCGGTTTGCTTTATGATAGTTTACGGACTAAAATAATGCCCCTGGCTGACGATGTTATTGTTTATCCTGCGCACGGTGCCGGTTCGGCATGCGGTAAGAATATGATGAAGGAAACCGTTGATACCCTTGGTAATCAAAAACAAATGAATTATGCCTTACGTGCAAATATGACGAAAGCTGAATTTGTTGAAGAGGTTACTGACGGACTTTTACCACCACCACAATATTTTCCGCTTAATGTAAAAATGAACAAAGAAGGATATGATGATATTCATGATGTGATTGAACGTGGTGATACCGCACTTTCGCCCAATGCTTTTGAAGCTGCGGCTAATGAAACAGGAGCAGTAATTTTAGATGTACGTCATCAAGATGATTTTGCTAAAGCACATATTCCTAGGTCAATTTTTATAGGATTAAAAGGAAGTTTTGCGCCTTGGGTTGGAGCATTGATTGCCGACGTAAAACAACCAATTTTATTAGTAGCTGAAAAGGGTAAAGAAGAAGAAGCTATTACCCGTTTAAGTCGTGTTGGTTTTGATGGAACAATTGGCTTTCTTGAGGGTGGAGTTGAAGCTTGGTCGGCTACTGGTAAAGAAACAGATACCGTCAAGAGTATTTCAGCTGAGGTTTTTAAAGATACTTTAAAAAAGGAAATTCCTGTTTTTGATGTTAGAAAAGATTCAGAGTTTAGTGCTGAGCATATTGAAAATGCGAACTTGACACCTCTTGATTTTTTAAACAATCATTTAGCAGAATTCCCTGAAAAAGAAACTTTTTATATTCATTGTGCAGGAGGGTATCGAAGTATGATAGCAGCTTCAATTTTAAAGAGTCGTGGAATTCATAATTTAGTTGATATTGCAGGTGGATTTGCAGCTATAAAAAAAGCAGGAATTCCTGTTACAGATTTTGTTTGTCCAACCACTTTAAAATAAACTTCTAAATGAAATCCTTTATTAAATTTTCATTCTTTTTTATTGTTTTCAGTTTTACATTAAGTTGCCAAACAAATTCGGAGGCCGCTGTTACCAAAGTGAACAAATCAGATATGAAAACCGATGTTATCGGAAAAAATGTGCAGTTGGTTGATGTTAGAACTAGCGAAGAATACGAAGCTGGGCATATAGATGGTGCACTCAATTTTAATATTATCGATAGTAAGACTTTCGTACAGCAAATTGAAAATTTAAGTAAAGATGAACCTGTTTATTTGTACTGTAAGATGGGTGGTAGAAGCAGCAGAGCTGCGGACTTACTAAAAGAAAAAGGCTTTACTACAATCTTTGATTATTCTGGGGGCTACAATGATTGGGTAAGCGAATAATTAGTTATAAAGCTTTACTTCTTGGTGAATCCATGTAGCAATTGTCCCCAAAAACCTTGGGGCATATTTTCATCCCCATGATATCCCAGAATTATTTTTCCACTGTCTTCTGGTATATGATTTGTTCTAAAAATATAATCCCAAACACTCAGGCTTATTCCAAAATTCACTCCAAATTTACCTTTTGGCAGTACAAATGAGTGATGGTATAAATGCATTACGGGGTTATTAAAAATATACTTTAAGGGTCCATAGGTCAACTTAATGTTAGCATGATTTAAATGCCCAATAGCTATAGCAATAAAGTGAACGATGTAGGCTTGTTCTGGTTCAAACCCGCCTAGTATCATTACGCCAAAAGTCTTTAGGGGTTTGTAGAGTATATTTTCCATCCAATGATAGCGCAGGTGAGCAGCAAAACCCATTTCTTTTACACTATGGTGCACTTGATGAAAATGCCACAAAAAAGAAAATTTATGCAAAGCCATATGAGTTAGCCACTGCACAAAATCTAGCAACACAAAGAAAACTACTAGTTGAGACCACAATGGCCAATCTTGAATATTAAAAAAGGCGATACTCTGTATCGTTATACCTAATTGACCAAAACTCACTTCAAGCATATTATAGATACCTTGTATAATGATAGCGAAAACAAAGAAGTTGAAGAACATATAAAAAGCGTCTAACCAAAAATCTTTACGAAAGACAGACTGGTCTTTTCTCCAAGGGAACAGAATCTCTAAAAGCCAAACCATAAGTGAAATGGCAATGAGTCCCCAAAAATAATTGTTATACCAATTCACTTCAAAGCATATTGATTTCCAAGTATAATTTAATGTACCGTTAAACCCTTTTAAAAATGCATCTAGATAAATTTCCATATCACTTTAATTCATACCATTCAGCAACTTCTATATGGGCTCTTCGGCCCTGATTTTTTGGAGCGTAATTTTTGGCTAAATAGCTTACTATCTTAGCTTCATTTTGTCCTAAATCCCATAAATTTTGCGTCTCTTGCATCCATTTAATAGTTGCTTTCCAACCTTCCTTACTCATACGGTTTTGCGTAACGAGTTTCGCCGAATGACAGCTCGTGCAATTTTGAATAACTACTTGTAAATGTTCATCATCAACAAAGCCCGTTGCAACATGAATACCATCCGTAATTAGGTCGTTATTTTCTTCAGAAATTTCAACTAAACCTTCATTTGCTTGATTTCTTAATGCTTCAGGGTTTTGCTTTAAATAAAGCAATCCACCAAAAAGGATTGCAATCAAAGCTATGAATACTCCCAAAAGAACACTCAATGATTTTATTGATCTGTCAAAGTTTTTGTTCATAAATTAAACTACTTTAACTGCAATTCGGTGGCAAGCATTGTTCAAATATCCTTTTGGATTCCAACCTGGCAGAACCATTGGCTGACTATTGTCATTTGTATCAGTGGCTTTTGCCCAAACTTCATAGTATCCTTTCTTTGGAAATGAAATTGAGGCATCAAAATGTTGCCATGCTAATCTATTGCTTGGTTGGTCAAGGATACATAACTGCCAAGTACTGCCAAAGTCTATGGAATATTCTATTTGCTTAACTTTAAGTTCACCAGCCCAAGCATGTCCGTTTATTTTAAGTGTTTTGGAGTTCAATAAAGCCCCAGTTTTAGGGTAGGTTATCAATGATTTAACTGGCATTGACTCAATGATGCACATTGCATCGTCTTCAACTTTGCTTCCAGGGGCCACAGTTTCGCAAGGTACTCGGTACGAACTACCTCCCATTTTTGCCCCATCATGAATTTTATTACGAATACTAATCTTTTTTAACCATTTTCCTGATGCCGATGCTGGCCAGCCACCGCATACCAATCGTAAAGGAAAACCATGTGCTATAGGTATTGGTTTACCATTCATTTCAAAAGCCAATAAAGTCTCATCTTGAAGCGCTTTTGAAAGTGGCACACCTCTTGAAATAGGTTCTTTATTGGGGTCACCACTTAAATGAGTGTCAGCAGCATGATAGCCAATATAAACCGCATCAGAATTTATACCTGTATCTTCTAAAACGTCTCGTAAGCGGACACCTGTCCAATTCGCGCAAGAAACCGCACCAATTGTCCATTGATTTCCTTTTGCAGGCGGATTAAATTCGCTTCTGCCATTACCACCACATTCTAAGGTTAATTGATAGGTATAAGTTTTAAATTTTGATTTTAACTCATCAAGTGAGTAACTTTTCGCAGTTAGTGCTGCTTCACCGTCTATGGTCAGTTGCCAATTGGCCTCATTAATATTCTCAGGTATTTTACCATTGTTTCTAATAAACATGAACTTGTTGGGGGTAACCTTATCATTCAAAAGATGGGCTTTCGCTTCCATATTCCAGGGCTTATCGTTGAGTAATACCATTTCACTATCCTTTTGAAACAGTTTAAAAGGGTCTGGGTCTTGCAAACCTAAAGGAAGATAATGTTGAGGCATTTGATGACCAAAAACAATATCTGCTCCTAAAATTCCAGAAATTGTGGCCAAAGTTAGTTTAGAAGCAAATTTTCTTCGATTCATAAATTTTAGATGAAACTTAAAATTAAGATAAAAATTACTATAGCTATGTAACTAAGGTTACAACAATTTTCTTTGAAGAACTTTAGATTTGAATATGAAATTAAAAAAGTGGCATAAACTTGTTTTGGTGTGTATTTTATGTGCGGGCCTAGTAACAGTAGTTGTACTATTAATTGATGTTTTAAAAAATTAATTATGAAAAAAAATATGGGCGGTGTAGACCGTATTGTTCGTTTTATTGTGGCATTTGTGGTTATTACGTTGTTTTATTTTAACGTTATTGAGGGAACTTTAGCATATGTTTTACTTGCCTTGTCAGGTATTTTTGTTTTGACAAGTCTAGTCAGTTTTTGTCCTTTGTACACTATTTTCGGATTGAATACCTGCAAGGTTAAAAACTAAAAAACAAATAACATAATTCACATGAAGCGACTTACATTTGGCTTTATTTTGTAAAAATTTTAAGTATGGATAGTATTTTACAACCTTGGCCATGGTATGTTTCTGGGCCACTGATTGCTCTAACAATGGCGATACTAATTTTATTAGGCAAACGTTTTGGTATGTCTTCCAATTTAAGAACGTTATGCACAATTGCGGGTGGCGCGAAAGCAGCTGATTTTTTTAAGTTTGATTGGAAAGCCCAACGCTGGAACCTCATTGTAATGATTGGGGTTTTAATAGGGGGGTACATTGCCGCTAATTTTCTCACGATTGATGACACTGTTGCCATTAGTTCCAATACGGTAAACAAACTAAATGCACTTGGTTTCCATAGTGCCGGTAATGCCTATATGCCAACAGAGTTTTTTGCAAATGAAGCTTTTTCAAACCCAAAGACATTATTCGTTTTAATCTTGGGTGGTTTTTTAGTTGGTTTTGGTGCACGCTACGCTGGTGGTTGCACTTCTGGCCATGCTATTTCTGGTCTGAGTAATTTGCAGTTACCATCTTTGATTGCAGTTATTGGGTTTTTTGTAGGCGGCCTTGCCATGGTTCATTTTATCTTTCCTTTAATTTTCTAGAGATATGAAGAGTTTTATTTATTTAATAGTGGGTATATTTTTTGGCATAGTCATGTTTAAATCTGAAGCCGCTTCTTGGTTCAGAATTTATGAGATGTTTCAATTTGACGCTTTTCATATGTATGGTATTATTGGTTCGGCACTCGCATTAGGCGTTCTGTTTATACAGTGGGTTAAAAGAGGAAATAAAAAATCATTCTTTGGAGAAGAAATAAAGATAGCAGACAAAGAAAAATCATTTAAACGCTATGCATTTGGTGGAACCTTATTTGGTTTAGGTTGGGCTTTGGCTGGGGCATGTCCAGGACCTATGTATACCTTATTAGGTGCTGGTTTTCTTCCAATTATAGTAGTGATTATTGGTGCATTACTAGGTACTTTTGTTTACGGAGTTCTTAAGAATAAGCTCCCTCACTAGCTAATCCATCCAATATTTTAGGGGATTTTAGCGTTATGCAGAGGCTTTTGACCGTAAAACGACAATTTTTGTTACGCTAATCAGAAGCTTATATTTTTGAAGTAAAGGGCTAATACAACTCAATTAGCCAAGCCAAAAAGCCTATGCAAACCACCACTTGGATAATTGATGATGACATGGTATCTCAATTTGCTACAAGGTATTGCCTACAGCAGTTTGAAACTGAACTTGCTATTGAGACTTTTTCTAATGCTGAAGATGCTCTTGACACGGCATCCTTATTGGTAAAGAATAAAGAAGCCTTACCAAGTCTTATTTTTCTTGATCTTGTTATGGATGAGATGAATGGTTGGCAATTTATAGAAGGTTTAAAAAAGATAGCTAGGTCGATTGATATTCCTGAGATATATGTGCTATCTGCTTTTGCCAATTCAAAAGATCGTGCAATTGCCAAAGAACATAAAAATGTAGCGGGTTATTTTGATAAACCGCTAAGTCGAATAAGTCTTCAAAAGGTTTTTGGGGAGAAAGCTAAGGTTTAATTTTTATAACTCTTCGATTGAATCTCTATTTTCATTTAGCTAACCTATGCCTTAAAGTCCTAGCCCAATTATTAAAGCTGTTATTTTAGTATTTTTAGCAGACTAGAGAAAATGGATGTTTTATTTCTTCATTATCTTAGTTTAAAAGTGCTATTCATGGACAAGAAAATTAAAAATGTATTTGTTGAAGGAGCTATAAGCCCCGAATTTATTGCTAATTCAATCGCTAAGCACCAATCTAAAACAACAATAGGTGCACATGATATTTTTTTGGGGCAAGTTCGTGCTGATGTCATTGATGGTAATGCAGTTGGTGCAATTGAATACACCGCTTATGAGGCTATGGCAAATCAAAAATTTCATGAAATAAGAGAAGCTACTTTTGACAAATTTGATTTAACCTGTATGCATATTTATCACAGTTTAGGGAAAGTTGCCATTGGAGAAATTTGTTTGTTTGTTTTTGTTTCCTCTCCTCATAGGAAAGAAGTTTTTGATGCTTTACACCACGTTGTAGAAGAGATTAAAAAAGAAGTCCCCGTGTTTGGTAAAGAGCTATTTGAAGATGAATCATATCAATGGAAAGTTAACTCTTAGTATATGGTAGATATCACACAAAAAAGCAACACCCATAGAACTGCCATAGCGCAGGCAATAGTTAAAGTAGGTTCGCATGAAACTATTAAGGCAATTCAAGAAAAAACCGTTCCAAAAGGGGATGTTTTTGCTATGAGCAAAGCAGCTGGTTTTTTAGGCTTAAAAAAAACTCCTGAACTTTTACCTGATTGTCATCCGCTGCCCATTGAGTATGCGGGAATTCAATATGAAATTGACGATTTACATATTATTATCACAGTTGAAGTAAAAACATTTTATAAAACAGGGGTAGAGGTAGAGGCCATGCATGGAGCCAGTGTGGTTGCTTTGAACATGTATGATATGCTTAAACCAATTGATAAGGCTATTGAAATTCTTCAAATTAAATTACTTAAAAAAACTGGTGGTAAGTCAGATATTGGAACTAGTTCATAAGATTTTTCAACATCTCCGTTGTAGTTTTTTCTAAATCAAATTCAGGTTTCCAATTCCAGTCTAATTTGGCTTGAGCATCGTCAATACTACTCGGCCAAGAATCAGCAATAGCTTGCCTAAAATCTGGGTCGTAATTAATTTCAAACTCCGGAAGATGGGCTTTGATATTAGAGGCAATTTCTTCGGGACCAAAACTCATAGCTCCTAAATTATAAGACGAACGAATACTAAGTTCTTCTGGATTGGCCTCCATAAGAGATACCGTTGCTCTAATAGCGTCATCCATAAACATCATTGGCAGTTTAGTGCCTTCAGCTAAAAAACAAGTGTATTTTTTATCCTCCAAAGCTTTGTGATAGATTTCTACTGCATAATCCGTTGTTCCGCCACCAGGCAGTGTTTTCCAACTAATTAAGCCAGGATATCGTACACTACGCACATCAACATCAAATTTTTTAAAATAATACTCACACCATCGTTCTCCTGATTGTTTACTAATGCCATAGACCGTACTGGGTTCCATCAAGGTGTGTTGAGGTGTTTCTGTTTTTGGAGTATTGGGTCCAAATACTGCAATACTTGAGGGCCAAAATATTTTGTCTATCTTTTTGTCTTTAGCCAAATTGAGAACATTGAATAAAGAGTTCATATTAAGATTCCAGGCCCGCATTGGAAACTTTTCTGCTGTTGCGCTTAGCATAGCAGCCATTAAATACACCTCTTCAATTTCGTAATACATGACCACATTTTCTATGGCTTCATAGTCTGTGGCGTCTAATAGTTCAAAAGGCCCCGATGCCATGAGGGCATCACTGCCTTCTCTAATATCACTAGCAATTACAGCTTCATTGCCATATTTTTCTCTAAGTGCAATGGTTAATTCGGTACCAATTTGTCCGCATGCTCCAATAATTAAAATAGACTTTTGCATTTAAAAAGAAGTTAATTTAATTGAGCCATAAAGATAGCTTATCCTAAATTGTGTAATTTCGTTTCATGCAGAAATTGTTACTTATTGGTGCTTGTTTTTTGATGCTTTATGGGTGTAAAAAGAAGGAAGGAGAACAAGATGACAATGAAGATGAACTGGTCTTTTTCTCTTTTCAAGATATGCCGAAAGAACAAGAAGTTGATCCGGACGCCAATGAAATTTTATTAAATTGGAAAGAATATCAAGATTTTCAAAGTAGCCTTAATGTCATGTATAGAGCCGCTAATAATGAAGATTTAGCCTTGGCAGTTGAAGATCTGGTAGAGAAAGAACAGGCCTTACAATCAGGAGGATATCCTGAAGTATTTCATAAGCCTCAAATAAAAAGTAGGCAACGCGTATTTAAAACTTACCTCTTAAAATTAAAAGCTAGTATTGAAGATCGTACTGATGTGAATGAACCTATGAGGCAGTTGTTAACTGCTAATAATGCCTGGAGAAATCAGTTTAATGTCATTATCAGTAATAAACTAGACACCAAATTAATATTAGATGAAAATTAGAGTAGCTTTAGTAGTCCTTATTTTTACTTCGGTTTTTGGAATGGGTCAAAAATCTGAAAAAATAAAAGTTAATGAGGTAATTGATGCATGGCATAAAGCTGCTTCCGAAGCAAATTTTGATGCTTATTTTGGATTGATGACTAAAAATGGTGCTTTTATTGGTACTGATGCTACAGAGAATTGGCAGACTCAAGAATTTAAAGACTTTTCAAAGCCCTATTTTGATAAAGGAAGTGCTTGGAGTTTTACATCCTTAGAACGAAATGTTTATCTGAATGAAAATGCAAGCTTTGCCTGGTTTGATGAGCTTTTAGATACTCAGATGAAACTATGTCGTGGTTCTGGAGTGCTTGAAAAAGTAGATGGTAATTGGAAAATTGCTCATTACGTTTTATCTATAGCAGTACCCAATAAAAATGTAAAAGAACTCATTGAAATTAAGAAAGTTTCCGATAGTCTTCTGATTGAAAAAATGAGTACAAATTAAACTGATAATATTCAGCTTTTCCAAATAAAAAAGAGGCCGTTAAGCCTCTCTTTTTTATTTTCTAAATAGTCTTCAACTTAATTTTTTGTAGCTTCTGGACTATTCTTTTTTGTTTCCAATGCTTGCTTGCTTAAACTGGCAAGATTAAAACTAGGATCTATTTTTAAAGCTTCATCCATTAATCCGATAGCTTCATCAATATTGGCTTTGTCATTATTATACACCAATAATCCTTTTAAGTGGTAAAAACCAGCTTTTAAAGATGCTTCATAAGGTTGTTGACGCTCATAAAAAGCATGTTTCATGTCCTCTTTAGCATTAGCTAGACCATATTCAATATTAGTTCCTGCACCTGTTGGGTCACCAGTTAAAATTTTAAGATCTGCTAGTTCATACGCCAAATAAGGATTTGGATTTCGTTTGAACAAAATTTCAAATTGCTCGATTGCTCTTTTTGGTTGGTTCAGGTTTTTAAGGGAAACCGCTTTTACCTGAACAGCAATATCAGAACTATTTGTATCTGTTTCGATACCAATGGTATTAAGGGCCTGCATATGTTGGCCACTATTTAAATAAACATAGGCAAGTGTATCTCTTCTTTCTTGAGAAGGTTCAATTACATTTAAATGAGTTAAAGCATTAATCACTCCATTAATATCACCTTGTAAACGCATTTCATTATAGAATGCCTTGTAATGGGTTAACATGTCACTTTTTGACTGAGCAAATAAAGAAGGTGCCGCCACCAAAATTGCTAGTAAAACTAATTTTTTCATTTTCTATTTTATTTAGAAGTGGCGCAAAACTATAAAAATTTAGCGTATCATATTGTTAAAGAAAATACTACAAGACGCTAAAAAAGGTGCAAGAAGCACCTTTTTAAAGTTAAATTGTAAATGTTCGTTTAATACACTGCCACACTATGCGTACCCCTATTCGTATAATCTTGAATTAATTTTGCATAAAACGCTAAACTTTTAGTGTCCGTTTCAATACAAGACTTTAAAAAATCATAGAGATTTTTAAAGAAAAGATTCATCGGTAATGTGCTTAAATTAATATTTGCTGTTCTAGGATTATAAGATGTATCATCTAAAACAATATTCATTTTTACACGATGTCTGTGATAATCAATTTTGACATCTGAAGCATTGTAATGTTTTTTAATGATAGACTCATGAAAATCTTGTGTTTTCTTAGTCATATCACCTTTAATACTATTTCTTGAAATAATTTTTTCTATTTCCATCAAGATTCTAGTTTTTAACCTTGAATTTTCCATAACCAAACTTTTAATAGTTAGTCAAAATTATGTATTATATCGATAAGGCCTTTATTTACAGGTATTTAATTAACATAAAACTCTCTTAATTGTTGTGAAGAAACACTTTATTGTGGTGTATTAAGAAACAATTGTTGTAAGTAATTGGTGACTTTTAACATAAAAAAGATGGCTTTTAATCGTTTTTTTGAAGATTGTCTGTTCCGTCTTAATAAATTGGGGAGCATCGAGACCTCTTTTCTCGGCTTCCCGGGTATAATAGTCTTTTTTAGTAGGATGATAAGGATAGACGCCATTAAAAATTGAACCCCAATACGCTTCATTAAGTATAGTCTCTATCATTAAAATGCAATCATCAAGATGTATTAAATTGATAAGTTCACAACCATTTGTTAATCCAGTTCTGCCGGCCAGATGATTTATAGGATGTCTATTCGGACCAATTAAACCTCCAAAACGTATGATAGTAGTGTCAAAACGTTTGTTGGCAAGTAAAAGTTTTTCAATCTGCGCTAACTGTTTGCCTGAATTTGTAATTGGGTTTGGGTTGGTCTCTTCTGTAATGTCACCTTCTACTGCTCCATATACCGAAGTGCTGCTTACAAAAAGTACGTTATCAATCTTAGAATCTTCAACATGCCTTAAAAGCATTTCAATGCGTTTTATAAAACTCCCGTTTCCAGTTTTTCGTAACCCTGGCGGAATATTGACAATAAGCACCTCTAATTCCTGTAAAAAACTTGTGATGTTGCCTTCAACTTTTTCTTCTGTTAGTTTAATATGATAAGGTGAGATGCCTAAATTTTCAAGCACTTTAAACTTATCCGTTGAGGTAGTTGACCCCTTTACTTGATGACCTTTTAAAACTAAACTTTGAGCCAAGGGTTGACCTAACCAACCACAACCTAAAACTCCAATTGTTTTACTCAAAAGCTATTTTTTTAATTATTAATGTTGCATCATTTAAGACAAAAGGCATCGGAATACTGCTTTTTGGACGCTGAGGTACTGAAAACTGACTATTATCCAATAAATCATTGGAAGCTTCATATAAAGTAAGTTCTAAATCTTGGTCTTTCTGAAATTCAAGTTCGAGCTCAGTATAGTCATTATTACTGACATAATGTGTGATTAACTTACCATATCTTCGGTTTTCCAAATAAAATTCTGAAAGCTCAATACCATTAACCGATGCTTTTTCTAATTCAATGTCATTGGTAAATACTTCTAAACGATTAATGGGTCTTTTTGGAGTAATACACAACGAAATAATTCGCTTATCACCTTGAATAGTATCTGTTGTGATGATAGTTTCTGGCAGGGCCAAAGCTTTGGTTGGAGCTACGGAAGTATATGTAAAGCCGGTGCTGTATTTACTACTAATAGTTTTATTTAAAGTTTTCTCAGCTAAAGGCTCTTCATTATTTTCTAAATACTGTGAGTTCCAATCAATCAACACGTTATCGTAGGTAGCCCATTTCGCTTTATTAGTATCCGCATCATAAACATATAACAAACTACTTGGTTTTGGTCTTTCTTCATTAAATCCTGAATTGATATGAGCCCCAATACTAACCATGGCAAATAGCAAAAATGATACTACTGCAAAACGCAGTTTATGTTTGGTCAGCCCTAATAAAGGCAATAGAAAAAAGTACAAAAGGGTAACAAAAATAGTCGCTGCTACCATCATTCCTAATCCTAAACCAACCGGAAACATTTTGATAAACGGTGCAAAAATAAAAAGAGCAGGGAGGGCTAAGAACAATAATAAGAATGGATTTGGTTTCTCTTGGTTAATAGTCACCATAAATGCTGCTAAAAGACCAAATAAAGGGACAATAAAAAAGCTTGCACCTTGAATATAGACAGCTACGAGTCCACAAATTACTATCCACAATGTTATAGGAGCAACGAGCAGGTTAGGGGTGGAAGTTTTTCTAAATCTATTATAAACAAAAAAACAAACTCCAAGCGCAAATAGAGAGAAAGCTAGAATATAAGAGTGTCCATTATATGTGAATCCGTGGAGCATATCTTTAAAACCTGGATACCACCATTTTAATGCGGTCCAACTGAAATAACCAAAAGCTCCGTTAAAAGCAACCGACAAAAGCATTGGAACAAACCCTTTAAGCATAAGGTTTATTTTAAGAGATCTTTTCTTAATTCCCACTACAATTAGAGTTAGGAACAGAATAATTGCTAGGGCAAACATTGGCCATATCCAATCATATGGATAAGATACTAATTTGAAGTAAGGAAGATTGAAATACACATCATCATTCAAACTTTTCAAAGCTGTTAAATCACTTTCACTAAAATGGTTTAACAACGGAATTAAATAGCTTCCTTGATGCGCCAATGTATTACGATCAAGTCTTTCATAAGTATCAAGAGCTGTGTGGTAATCAAAATGGTCATCAATAAAAGCAAAATTAAACCCTTCAATATCGGCATCTTCTCTAAAAACAGTTAGATCCGTATCATTAGGCAGCATTTTGTAAATACTATAGGCTAAAGAATTCGCTACGGGGTAATCGGGCTTGGCCTTAGAAAATTCTTTAATTAAAGTACTATTGCCTCTATTGGTTTCAATGAGCATATAGCTCGGCCCGCCACTACCGCGAGCTTCAAAGTTTAAAACCAATCCTACATTTTTAGTCCAAGGATGTTCTTTAACGAAGAGGTCTGCACCATTCAGCCCTAACTCTTCAGAGTCAGTTATTAAAATTATTATATCATTTTTTGGAGTTTTGTTCTCTGCCATAAAGGCTCTTATGCCTTCAAGAATAGTCGCTACACCACTACCAGCATCACTGGCACCAAATGACGAATGCGGACTACTATCATAATGTGATAATAAGACCAATGCTTTACCTGCTTCAGTACCCTTTATTTTAGCGATGATATTTGTCGCTTTACTTAAATTACCCCAATCTCCGGCCGTATACCCTTCTTGAGTGGTGGTTTTAAGGCCCATTTTGCTGAGCTCTCCAATGATGTAGGCTGCCGCTCTTTCATGACCTGGAAATCCAACGCCGTGTGGTTCCAGTGACAAATTTTTCACATGACTAAGTGCACGGTCCACAGAGAAGGAAGTACGTTCAATTTCTTCGCCAGCTGAATAAGTTGGCATGAGTGACTTAAAGCTCCAATACACAGCAATTATGGCAAGGAAAAGACAAACGGTTCTAGATAAGTTCATTTTTTTGAGTTGGTACATAAATGTATAAAAATATAAGGAGTTCGCAGGTTATAGGCTCTAAAATTAAATTATTCGTAAAAATTCACTATATTAGGTAATCAACCTTCAATTTAAATACTATGGGAATCAAGAGTTTTCAAGGGGCCAGAGCAAAGGTCGATTCAAAAAAAGATTACGATGCGCCAATTTTGGTTTCTGACTATATGACTAGAAAATTGGTAAAGTTTGCACCTGACCAATCAATCCTAGAAGTTATGGAGGCCTTTGCCAAATATAAAATTTCTGGAGGACCCGTAATGGATTCCAATGGTTTTTTAGTTGGTATTATTTCTGAAGCAGATTGTATGAAGCAGATTTCCGAAAGCCGTTATTTTAATCAACCAATACTTGATAAAAGTGTGGAACGATTTATGACTAAAAACGTTGAGACCATTCCTCATGATATGAGCATATTCGATGCTGCGGGTGTTTTTGACAGACATAATCGAAGACGTTTACCCGTTATGAAAGATGATATTTTAGTTGGCCAAATAAGTAGAAAAGATATTGTCGTTGCTGCCTTAAAATTGAGTGGGCAGAATTGGAAGTAACTTATTCCCTTTTTACAATCATATAATAATCATTATCTAAAGGAAGATATCCTAAGTCATAGACAAAAAAATAGGTGCTTCCTTTTTTTGTGGTGTAGAGGTTGGTAATATATTCAAAGTCAAAACCCTTATCCATTAAACGGGTTTTGGTAGTTCTGGTTTTTCCTTCTTTGAGTTCAAAACTATCTAGAATTCTATAATTCTTACGCAGCCTATTGTTCACATTTCGAACGAGACCTTTACTGTCTTTATTCAGTTTGTTATTATGCGCGTTACGACAATAATCTGAACAGAATTTTTTATCAGCACGTCCTTTAATTTCAGTATCACACTCCAGACATAATTTCATGGTGCTACCGTTTTTTATAATTAAAAACTACTTCATTACTAGTGCCGTCTTCATTGCCGATTAGGCCATAAATATTTATTTCGTTGGCACTTACATTTTCAAAAGTAAAGCCATCAAAATAGACTCGATTACCTTCTGCTTTAATGAATTTGAATTGCTGAACCTCATCCTTTTCTTCCCAACCATGTAAGTCCGTATCAAAATGCTTTAGCTCAAAAATTAAGCTGTTTTCTAGCTCTCTTATATGGCCTACTTCGTAAAAAGTAACTTTACCTTCAACTAAATGACGAAAAACGAACATCATGGAACCTCCAACCGCAGGACTCCAAATTTCTTCAGTTAATCCTCCGAAAGCAGTTCCATACCAGTGACCTTCCATAAAAGAAACCAATGCAATTTTGGCTTCTGGAGATTGCTTACCATTTAATTGAAGCGTATTTTGACTTTGAGCAATAAAAAAATTAAAGAGTAAAATTGAATATAAGAGTCGCATAACTTATCCTTGGTTTAGTTCTAGACAATTACAATATCGTATTTTTTCAATAAACCAATTAATTCTTCTTTACTGAATTTGGTCTTTTTTAAAGAGTTTATTTCAGGGTTAATATTAAAATTAAAGGCATTTGAAAGATCGGCTTTATCAAGAATACTGTTTTGGAATAAAGTATTATCTAAGTTGCAATCTGTAAAATTTGATGAGGTCAAATCTGTTGAAGTAAAGTCTGCTTGACTCAAATTACAACCTGAAAAATCAGTTTTTTGTAAACTCAACTCATAGAAAATCGCTAGGGTCAGGTTACATTGCGAAAATGCTATGGTCAGAAAGGTTGTCTCAGATTTATCGAAAGATACACCAACCAATTTACAAGATTCAAACTGAACATTATTCCAAATCGTATTCGCAACATTAGTATTACTTAAGTCGCAATCTTTAAAAGTACAATCAACAAAGTTTTGATTATCTAAATAGCCATTTTGGAATTGACACCCTTCAAAAACACATTCTTCATAATCGGCTTTAGCTAACGGGTTTTGATGGAATTTTTCATTTTTAAAATGGGTGTCGGCCACAAATGGCTTATTCATTATTCTTCATTTAAAATTAAAGCTGGCAAATCTAACGATTTGAACAATTGATTATAGTCGTTCATCTCTTTGCCAACAATGGCATTTTTCTCATTCTTATAAGTTAACCAATCGGCTAATAAATCTTTAAGACGCTCTTTAGCTCCTTTGGTCACTTTCGGTTCAGCTACATCAACAAAACCTTTTAAATGTAATAAATCTGCATTCAATTGATTATTGAAATTGATGACATCCTGAAAGGTTTTTTGGTTGGGTTGGATTAGGTTCTCTTCCCACGCAGTGATTCGCTTTTCAAGCTCCTTACCTTTCTTTAGTAACTCGTCGGCGCCGTCGTTGTCATTGAGTAATTTTTGATAGTTTTTCAGTTGCATTTTTGCGGAACGCATTTGGTTAACTGCATCATGTATTTCTTTAACTGTGTTGTCAATAGTGCTTAATACCTGCTGCTGTTCTGCATAATCATCATTTGAAGCTTTGATAGATGGATTAGCCAAAACTGTTGCCGTAGTTTCAACCATCTCATCACCTAAAGTCATTCTTATGGTGTAATCACCTGGGCCGACACGTCGTCCTGCTGAATTTCCAAAAACAAAGACTTTTTCTATACTTGGTAAGGCTTCAGTTCTAAAATTCCAGGTAAATCGATTGTATCCTTTTTTGGAAGGTAACACAGATGGTTTTGAAGGTCCTCCAGGCCAAGATTTAAAACCTTTTGGTTTTTGATTGGTATAACTACGAATAACCTCTCCGTTTTGTAAAACTTCTAATTTAAGTTCTATTGAATCTAACTTTTTAGGAAGGTAGTAATCAACAGTTACACCTGATTTTGGATTTTGTCCTAAACCAGGAACGGGTTTATCTTGGCTGCCACCAAAAATTCGATAACTCGCTTTAGGTTGTACAATTTTAAGTTTTTCTGAGATATCAAAACTATTTTGAATAGCTCCTATATCATCTAAAATCCAGAAAGAACGACCGGCAGTAGCAACCACTAAATCATTATCTTGAATAGTCAAATCATTAATAGGAACAAGAGGTAAGTTAGACTGAAATTTCTGCCAATTCTGTCCATCATTCATGGAGATATAAAGTCCAGTTTCTGTTCCAGCATATAATAAACCTTTCTTCTTTTTGTCTTCACGAACTGAACGAACAAAGGTGTGTTTGTCCGTTATGCCATTAGTTATTTTCGTCCAGGTTTCACCATAATCAGTTGTTTTAAAAACATATGGTTTTAAATCCATCGATTTATAGCGCATCACAGCAATATATGCTGTTGCTGCATCGTGTGGAGAAACTTCAATACTATTCACAATACCATTTCCAATATTTGGTGGAGTAATGTTTTGCCAATTGGCACCACCATCTTTAGTTACATGTACTAAGCCATCATCACTACCCGCATAAAGTACACCTTGCTCATGCTGAGATTCTACCAAATACATTAAAGTGTTGTAGTTTTCACCTCCGGCGGCTTCATTAGTATACGGTCCTCCGCCAGGGCCTTGTTTGTCCTTTTCATTTCTAGTCAAATCTGGACTTACAACTTCCCAGCTTTGACCACCATCTGTAGTTTTGAAAACGACATTGCCGGCATGGTATATCGTGTTTCTGTCATGTGGAGAACTAATGATTGGTGCATTCCAATTATAGCGGTATTTAAAATCTTTAGGAACTTTTCCAAGTCCTAATTCAGGGTATTCCTTAATAGGCTTTCCTTCTCGTGAAGCCTTCACCCATTTTTCAATAATACCTTGATAACAACCTCCATAAACAACTGCAGGATTGTCAGGGTCAAAAGCTAAATAAGCGCTTTCGCAACCTGCAACGGAATACCAATCTTTCCAGTCAATACCGCCGTCATTAGTTCTACTCGCAATCGCAATTGCAGAATTATCTTGCTGCCCACCATACACATTATACGGAACCAGATTGTCGGTAATTACTCTGTAAAATTGAGAAGTAGCTTGGTTTTGTTGTGTACTCCAGCTTCTACCACCATTATTCGAAACATTTGCACCACCATCATTTGAATTAATCATTTTTGAATTGTCCTTGGGGTTGATCCACAAGTGATGATTGTCACCATGCGGTGTGGGTAAGGGCCTAAAAGACTTTCCTCCATCGATAGATTTAGTTACGGGGGCATTAAGCACATAAACTACATTCTCATCTTGAGGGTCGGCAAATATTTCCATATAGTACCATGAACGTGCAATGTTGATGCGGTCTTTGTTAACCTGCGTCCATTTTTTGCCGGCATCCATACTTTTGTATACTCCGCCTTTATCCCCTTCTGCTTCAATAACAGAAAAAACTATATTAGAATTGGCTCGAGAAACTGAAATTCCGGCCTTCCCGAATTCTTTTGGTAGTCCTTCTTTCAATTGCTTCCATGTCGTTCCTCCATCGGTCGATTTATAAATTCCCGAAGAAGCTCCTCCAGATTCCATGGTCCATGGATAACGGCGATGTTGCCACATGGCCGCATATAAAATTAATGGATTATTCATATCCATGGATAAAGAAGAAACTCCTGTAGTATCATTAACAAAAAGAACACGCTCCCAAGTAGCACCACCATTCAAAGAGCGGTAAACCCCACGTTCTTGTGAAGGACCATATTGGGCTCCTTGCGCCGAAATAAAAATGATATCGGGATTAGTAGGATGGATAATTACATCAGAAATATGTCTCGATTCGTCAAGACCTATGTGTTTCCAAGTTTTACCCGCATCTGTCGATTTGTAAACGCCATCACCCATGGAGGTCATTACACCACGAGCAGCATGTTCGCCCATACCTACAACAACAATATTCGGATTGCTTTCTGCAACGGCGATAGCACCTACAGTACCTGTATTTAGTTGTCCGTCTGAGACGTTGTTCCATGTAATGCCGTCATCCGTAGTTTTATAAATTCCACCACCAACGCTGCCCATGTAGTAGGTCATAGGTTGCCCAACTACCCCAGTAGAAGTAACGCTACGCCCGCCCCTAAAAGGGCCAATATTTCGCCATTTGAGTCCTGAATACAAAGAATCATTTAATACAATATTGGGTGTAGTGTTTTGTTTCTTTTTGCGTTGAGCAGTAGTGCTCAAAGGAATTAAAAATAAAAGCAGTAATACGAGTCGTAAAGTTTTCATGTGGTTGGAATTAGTACTTTGAAAGATACGAAAGCTGGCGGATATGATTAAAAGAATGTTATAACTAAATTTTTATTTGGAACAATCGTTCTTTTATTATTATGTTTGTATTGGAATGAACGTTCTGAAATAGAAAACTAAAAAATATAAATTTAGAATTATGAGAAGATTAGAAAACAAAGTTGCCATAATTACTGGAGCAACAAGTGGAATGGGTTTACAAACTGCTAAGCGTTATTTAAAGGAAGGTGCAAAAGTAGTTTTGACCGGTAGAAGTCAAGAAAAATTAGATGCATTAAAAGGTGAGATACAAGGTGATTATCTTTTAGTAAAGGCTGAAGCAAGCAGTGTTACCGATAGTGAAGAATTGATAAAAACTACAATTAATACTTTTGGAAAAATTGATATCCTCTTTTTAAATGCAGGGATTTTTCGAGTAGAAACTATTGACGGATTGACCGAAGAATTATTTGATGAGGTGTATAACATCAATGTTCGGGGACCTTTGTTCACCGTAAAAGCCGCATATAATGAATTAAATGAAGGTGCTAGCATTATTTTTAACACTTCGGTAACTAATGTAAAAGGTTTTGGAGGTATGTCTGCTTACGCTTCAAGTAAGGCAGCTTTACGTTCGTTGACTAGAACTTTAGCCGCAGAATTTGGCCCTAAAGGTATTCGAGTTAATGCTATTTCTCCAGGTCCAATTGATACGCCAATTTATGGTAAACATAATGTACCTCAAGAGAATATAGATGCTATGGCAGCAAGTTTTCCATCTTTAGTTAGTTTGGGTCGTTTTGGTAATGCAGATGAAGTTGCTAGTACCGCATTGTTCTTAGCATCATCAGATAGCAGTTATATTACGGGTACAGAGATTCCAGTCGATGGAGGATTTGGGCAGGTATAATTTTTACATAAATTTGGAACAAGTATTCCAGTATGCCACGTACCAAACAATTTGATGAGAAAGAAGTATTGAATAAAGCAATGGAACTCTTTTGGGAAAAAGGGTTCCATGCTACTTCAATGCAAGATTTAGTTACACAATTAGGTATTAATAGGGCGAGCCTGTATGATACATTTGGTGATAAAGAAGCTTTGTTTGAAGCTGCTTTTCAATTATACAGACAGACTAATGGTGGTGTCATTCAGGGCCTTTTTGAGACGGAGCCTTCTGTTAAAGAAGGATTTCAAAAACTATTTCAAATGGCCATTGATGAATCGGTACAGGATGGAAACAGAAAGGGTTGTTTTGTAGTGAATACCATTACGGAATTAATACCGGGGGATGAAAAAATACAAAGCCTTCTATTAGAGAATACAATAAATTACGAGAAACTATTTACGGCTTTTGTTCAAAAAGGTATTCAGAATGGAGAAATAAATGCAATTAAAAACCCAAATGAAATAGGGCTGATGCTATATGCTTTATTCAATGGTATTCGTGTATTGGCTAAGGTGGACCCAAATCCTGAAAAATTAAAAAGCATTATGAAATCAGGTCTTTCCGTGTTGGATTGAGCTAATCCATAATTTTGAATTTTACATTTACGGTGCTCTCTACACGTATTTTTTCAAAACCGATATCTAAAGGTTCAGGTGAACCAGCATCTTCCATTGCCATCGCTTTCATTCGTATATTAGGTTGATTATAACGCTGGTAATAAGGTTGCGAATTATCTATGATATGAATAGCCATTCCTATTTTTTGTCCTAAAGGTTTGGTCAAGGCATCAGCTTTTAATTTTGCTTTTTTAACCGCTCTGGTTTTTAACTCTAGTTCCAATTCATTCATTTTGGAATACTCCGTTTTTTCCAAATAGGTATTTGCAATATCTAAATCTTCTAATGAGGCCATTACTTTTCCGGCAGTTAATCCATCATAAACCAACAAAGAATATTGTTTACTCTTTAGCACTTCTTTAGAACGTAAAAAGTATTTTTTATAATTGCTTGCCAGATCTTTAATCGTCAATTGTTTGTCGATATCAATTCCTAAACTCTTCAGGCTTTGCGCCATTTTGTTTTCTTGTTCTTCAACAGATTTTCTTCCTTTAGAATCTTTTTCTTGAATGGTGATGCTCAAGTATATTTTATCAGGACTAATAAGGGTATCTACTTTTGCAGATGTTTCTAAATACGGGACGTCTAAAAAGTTTTTGGATTGTGCCATAAGAGCTGAGGTAAAAACCAAGCATATAAAGATGCTATATAATTTTTTCATGGTGTTATTTTATTATCCTTTAAAATCAATTTTATTATGAGTGCCATCGCAATAGGGTTTATTTTCTGAAGCGCCACAGCGGCAAAATGCTGTTGACAGTTTTTTGTTTTCAGAGGTGCCATCGGCAAGCGTGACTTTTAGAAGTCCACTCACTAAAAGCGGACCGTTTTCGACTACGGTACATTCTGTTCCAGCTTTTTCTTCAATACTTTCTTCACCTACCATACTATATGTAAGTGCTGCTGAAGGGCATTTTTCTATTTGTGCCTTTAAGGCTTCAATAGAAGCATTTTCTGCCTTTATCCAGGGTTTGGCGTTTGGGTCATAAACTTCAGGTAATGTTTTTACACAAATTTCAGAATGGATGCATTTTTTTGGCTTCCAGATGACGGTGAGGTCACCGTTCTTGTATTCTTTTACGATTTCTTTTTCCATATTAGGCGATGTTAATTCCTTTTAAGACCAATGACTTCCATTCCGGGTGCCGTTTGATGTACATGGCCACAAACGGGCACATGGGAACCAAGGTCAACTCCTTTAGTTTGATGTCTTCCAAAACTAGCTTCACCAGCTTTGAGCCGATGCCTTTTCCTTCTAATTCAGTAGGGACTTCAGTATGAGTCAAATAAATTTTGTCCTGAGCTTTGATATATTCAATTCTTGGTATAAGTGAATCAATGTGCAGTTCATACTGTTTATTTGCTTGATTATCAAAAAGTGGGTGTTCCATAGACCATAATAGACTTGCCTAAAGTTAGTTTATTTTTTAAATCAATCTTTATGGTTTGAGGTGTTATCAAAGGTCCATATTGTTAATAATGGTAATTAGGTATTCAGCCATTTTTTAAAATCACTTGTTTTAGGTCTACTGACAATAAATTCTTGGTCTCGAGGATTTAAAATAGAAAGCTTGACCCGATGGTTAAAATAGGGATTTATTTTTTGAATGGCCTTTTTTGAAATTAATTGGCTGCGACTAATTTTAAAGAACTGTCTAGGATCCAATGTGCCAAATAAATGATCTAAAGATTCATCAATAATATATCTTTTGGCAGTGGTTACTCCAAAAGTGATACTCTCTTGTGAATAAAAGTATAAAAAGTCTATAATCTTAATTTGAACAAAACCATTTCCTTCTCTTACAAGTAGTCCTTCTCTTTCGGCTGACTCTTGTATACTACCAAGCAGTCGTTTCAATATGGCTGGCTCTATAGTAGTTTGCTTTTTTGACTTGTTGAACTTATATAATGCAGTTTTTAAATCGTCTTTCTGTATGGGTTTTAATAAATAATCAACACTGTTTACCTTAAATGCCTGTATAGCATATTGGTCAAAGGCGGTAGTAAAAATAATAGGGGCATCAATATCTATTTTGTGAAAGATTTCAAAACTCAATCCATCCGCTAATTGAATATCCATAAAAATAAGTTCTGGCACTTCATATTTTTTAAACCATTCAATAGCATCTTCAACCGTGTCAATAATATGTAGTAAGGTATAGTCAAAACTACACGCCTTAAGCATGTTTTGCAATTGACTGGCTGCGCGAGGTTCATCTTCAATTATAAGTACGTTCATCATAGTTTTTTAAAACAGAAGATCTTAGTAATGGGATAGAAATACTAAAGTGGTTGTCATCATTTTTTATTTTTATCGATTTTCCGGAAATAAGATGGTACCGTTTCTCAATATTCTTTAAACCCACCTTTGTTGATGGAATCTTTGTAGATTTTGGTTGTTTCTTATTGGTTACGATTAAACGGGAGTCTTCCACTTCAACATAGATTGTTAATGGTTTTGCTTTGGAAATAACATTATGTTTTATGGCATTTTCCAATAGAAGTTGTAGACTCATAGGTACTATCATGTTGTCTAAATTGGTATCAGGAATACTCCATTCCATTTTAAGATTTTTTCCAAATCTCTCTCTTTGTATATGAATATATGATTTGGCAAATTTCAATTCTTGTGCTAATGATATAAGATTTGCGTTGCCAGATTCTAAAATAAAGCGATACACGTTTGATAGTTTGTCAACAAATTCTACAGCATCTTCCTTTGAATTTTGTTCTATTATATCACGTAAGGTATTTAGGGTATTGAACAAAAAATGGGGTTGAGCTTGATTTTTTAAAGCGTCAAGCTCGGCCTGCACAATAGCTTGCTTAGCCTGCTCTTCTTCTATAATGGTTTTTTTAAGTCGAATGTAATAGTAAATGGCCTCATAAATAGCCATTGTCATGGTGCTTATGATAATAACTGGCAAACGTACCCTATAAAAGCTCTGAGAACCGTAGTCTCTATTAAAAATGAATGATAAGATTTTATTTCCAGTAAAATCAACGAGTATTACTGTGGCAACAATAGCAAGGAATAGAAGAATAAGTCGTTTTCCTACATCTTTAAAGTGAGTGAATTGCTTTCTTAATAGAATAATCACATTTCTTATAATTAACCAATTACAAATGGTGAAAAATAAAGAGATACTCCAATAGACTAGTGCTTCTCCAAACGGAAAGCGTAAAAAAGACCTGTTGAAAAGATAATCGGTAATGAAACTGAGAAATATGATACCGACTACCGTAAACCAGAAATCATTAAAGCCTAAATATGTAATTCGTTTTTCCCTGTTAACGAACATTTAATTTGATTATAGTTTTAATAAAGCCATACCCATTTTTGCTTGATAGAAAGTAAATCCAATCCATCCTGCATAAATCAAACCAAAAATAGTAACGGCAATGAGTTGTTTTCTGCGATTCACATTCCATTTTTTTGAAATCCAAAAAGCGAATAACGGAATTATTTGTATTGCATGTATGCCAAAAAAATGTGCGATTCTCAAATCACCGCCAATAGTACTCCAATTTAACAGAGGTAAGCCGGCTCCTCCATCCGCGACACCAACATTATGAGACATTTGACTAATCATTTGACCGCCGACCCAACTACCAAAAACAATGATAAGCCACCCTAATAAAATACCCCATTGAACGGTCTTGGATGTATTTAATTTTAATCGTACCGTATCGAAGATAAACAATACCATAATCAAGACATTGATTCCAATTAAAATTCCCATAGCTGAAAAAAGCATTCCATCAAATACAGAGGTAACATTATAATGGGATTGAACGCCTCGAGCAGCTTGGTAAATGATGATAGCATCCTCCAACAGAAGTGTTAGGGCGACTGTAATGGTGATGATATTTCTTTTTCGATTTGAATAGGGGTAAAGCGTGCTTAGAAAGCCTAATGTCAATATATAGATTCCACCGGATATGGAGAATTTCAAGGGTTTTATCCAGACATTAACACCCATAAGGGTTCTTTCATCAATCGCGAGGCCCAATAGACAGCCTAGCATAAATATAAAATGTAGTATTACGACCCAATAGAGTATTGGACTCGATCCTTTTACCGTTTTTAATAATTGACTTAAAGTGTTCATTTTTGATTTTGTTTGATGGTTTTGATTAGCATAAAGGCCAAAAAGCCTACTGGACCTAACATGAAAGTTCCGAATAGGCAAGGAGCCATTAATAACTGATTAATTTTTAGTTCTTTGTTTTGGTCTAACATCCACATTCCTACTAAAAGGTCAAAAGCTAAATAATGTACCCAGCCTGCTAGCACCGCATTTTCTTCGGTGAATAATGCCATTACAGACCCAAGACTTCCAAAATCCATGCCCCCGCCAATACGAATCGCTAAAAAAATATAGACTGCATAGACTAATGCTAAGAGTATAGGGATTATTTTAAAATCAATTAGGAAACGTGTTACCTTCCATTTAGGAAGAACAATCATTAGAAGCCACATGGGCATAGCAATCATATTTGCTAAGGAAAAAATTTCTGTTGGTGACATAGGTTGATATTTTTAGGATTACCCAAAGATGTCATTCTTTATTTAAAACTGTAAGTGCTTAATGCTGAATCATCGTTAATGGTATCTGAATTGTAATAGTTCTAATAGGTGGGGTAGTTATACATGATTTTAAACGACTACAAACGTTTACAAACGAAAATAAATAGTTCCTAACCGAATCTTTTTTGAAGCTCGAATTAAGTTTGCCTCGTCGAATTATAGTAGTTCGGTAGTATTAACTGTTAATCCATAAAATTTAGAAAGATGAACGCATTAAAAAACAAAGTACAGTTGATTGGTAACTTAGGACAAGATCCTGAAATTGTATCCTTGGAGAATGGAAACAAATTGGCAAAATTTTCAATTGCTACAAGTGAAAGTTATAAAAATGCCCAAGGTGAAAAAGTAGAGGATGTACAATGGCATAATGTAGTTGCCTGGGGTAAGACCGCTGATATTGTAGAGAATTACCTATCTAAAGGCAAGCAAGTGGCCGTCGAAGGTAAATTAACGCATCGTTCTTATGAAACGAAAGAAGGGGAGAAGCGATATATTACAGAAGTTCGTTGTAATGAACTTTTAATGTTTGGTAAATAAACATTGTGTTATAGGAATAGAAAAAGAGGCTTTAAGCCTCTTTTTTTATTTCTTCTGACATATTAACAATAACTTAATATGAAAAGCGTAGCATTTAGCAATTTAATTCGTCACTTATTACGTAATTATTACAATGATGAAATATTCTTTGCATATATGTTATTTACTTGTGCTAATTCCCTTTGTAGGAATGGCACAGATAGATGATAGCCATACTACAAAACATTTTTACTCCGATTTAGCACATCGCGATGCATTGAATGAACAGCAGTTAATTTTGGTTACTGCTGATGATCATAAAGATTTTTGGAGAGATCAAAATGAATTTGAAGCTCTTTTAGCAGAAACTGATGCTGAAGGATATTTAATTTATTTGACTGCTAAAGGTTATGCCTATAGACTTCATCAAAGAGATTGTAGTTTGGCTTGTTCGCATTCTGAATATTATTTAAACAAGGCCGCTTTTTATGCCATTAATGGACAAGACGATGTAGATATGGCACTGACGGTAAAAACAAAAAAACCTCAAGTTAAAAACTGAGGCTCTGGTTAAGCAACTTTCTTTAATAAATCATAACAAGGACAACGTTTACAGCGCTTGTTTTCTCCTTTTTTAAATTTCTTACAGCATTTAGATTTGCTTCCTTTGGGTACAAGCTCTTTAAGCTTGGCTACTTTCTTTTTTTGAATACCCTTTTTGTTTTTGCCCATTGTGAACTTTCAATGGTGCAAAAATATATTATATTTAATTAATCTAAATAAGCTTAATTGTTAAAATTACTCACCCATCGTATCAGATGCGGCGCTTTCAACTGTTAACTGTTGGATGTCTCTATCAAAAAGATAAAGTCCACCTTTATCATCTCCAATCAGATTTATTTTGTCTAAAACAGTTCGAGCTAATGCCTCTTCTTCTAATTGCTCAGCAACATACCATTGTAAAAAGTTATGCGTGGCATAATCTTTTTCTTCTAAGGTTACATGAACTAACTCATTAATACTTTGCGAGACAAAAACTTCATGATCATAAAGCTTTTGAAGCATTTTTTTTAAGCTTCCAAATTCTAATGGGGGTGCATTTAGTTCTGATACTTGGGCATGTCCACCACGTTCATTAACATACTTGACTAATTTAAGCATGTGCATTCGTTCTTCATCGGAATGACCATACATAAAACCAGCCACGCCTTCTAACCCTTGAACTTCAGCCCAACAGGCCATTGACAGATAAACTTGTGATGATTCCGCCTCAATTCGAATTTGCTCATTAAGCGCTTTTTCAAGTTTTTTAGATAACATAGTTCTGGTTTTTTAACGAAGTTACAAAATCTAATAATCGCCTTTATTGGAGTTAGGCTAGGAAGTCAAATTTGGAAGTAGTTTAAATAAGTATAAGATTACTCTTAAAAGAAAATTTGTTGTGCTAAACGAAAAGTGTTGGCATGGGCTTCGACGATGGTTTTGATATCTGGAGAATACCCACCACCCATGCTGCACTGCACTGGTATGTTTAAATCTTTACAGGTCTGTAAAACAAATCTATCTCGTTCAAAACAACCCTCGATAGTCATCCCTAATGTACCTAGTTTGTCAGTTGCTAAAATATCTACGCCGCATAAATAGAAAATAAAATCGGGCGCTACTTTGTCAATTAACTTTGGTAAGGTTTCTTTTAGAATTTTAAGATAATTTTCGTCATTAGTACCTTTTTCTAAAGGAATATCTAAATCAGAATTTTCTTTTTTAAAAGGATAGTTTGAAGCCCCATGCATTGAAAAAGTAAAAACTGAGGAATCATTTTGGAAAATTTCAGCGGTTCCATTGCCCTGATGTACATCTAAATCTACAATGAGAATTTTCTTAGAATGTTTTTGATTCAGTAAATATCTAGCTCCAATAGCTTGGTCGTTAAGCATGCAAAATGCCTCACCTCGGTTGGAGTATGCATGGTGTGTTCCCCCTGCAATATTCATTGCAATTTTATTCTTTAAAGCAAATTCGCACCCTTTAATAGTGCCGTCTGCGATGATATGTTCGCGATTTACTAGCTCTTTTGAGAGTGGAAACCCAATCTTTCTTGCTGCACTGGGTTTAATTTTTAGTGCGTTAAGTTCTTCAAAATAGGAGCTATCGTGAACGGCTAGAATATGCTGTTCATTAGGAAAATCAGGTTCAAAAAAATTATCGCTTTCACAAGTGCCTTCATATATAAGCTGCTGTGGTAATAAATCATATTTAATCATCGGAAACCGATGTCCGTCAGGTAAGGGGTGTTTGTAAATGGGGTGATATGCTATTTTTAGCATGTACTTTTAGGGTAAAGTTACACCCTATTACTCGTTTAAAAAATTTTGAAAAGTACTACCCCAGTTAAAATTGTTGGTGTTATTGGGATCACCATCATCTGTTAGTAAGGCGTTTTGGTCATTAGTGTTTTTATTCCATAACCAAGCTAAAGCCCCAATATTTGTATTGTTGCAAGCGGTTAAAAAGTTTTGAGCGTCACTAAGTGGTGCCCCTTCCGTTATAACACCGACTTCACCAAAAATAATAGGTAATTGAGCGTCTTTTAAATTTTGTAAACGATTTTGTATTGAGGTAACCGTGGCGTTTTCGTGCCATTTTCCATAGGCATGTAAATCAAATAAAATAGTATCATCAAAAGCTAGAAGTTCTAGACCTTTTTCTAATAATACTTCTTCTCCTTGTCCTTGTTCATTGCCTGCTATTAAAATAATATTATCAAATTCATCAACTTGCCTCAGATTTTCAACCATGTCTTTATGGTCATTTAACCATAATTCATGTGAATAATTATTGGAATTATTAAAACTGTAAGGTTCGTTCCAAACTTGAATCCAAACATCTTCTTGTCCTTTAAAAAACTCCGCAATGAGCTGCATTTTTTCTTTATAATCATTATAAAACAATTGCTCTGAAGGATTTAAGCCTGTAAATAATTGACGTTCGCCTTGCTCGTTTACCCATCCAAAGGGGCACAGAATTACGATTCTATTTTCCAGCCTATGTTGTGCTACAATTGCTTCAAGGGAATGCAAAAAGATTCCTCGACTATCTTCAACTGCAAAGCCCGAAATGGGTTGTTCTCTTAAATTCCCAATAAATTCACGGACGATTTCAACATTCCAAGATTGCATTAAGCCACTATCGTCTACGCCAAAAGAATTAAGTGCGTTTACGCCCTTAGGCACAAAAAGAACATCGTTCTTTTTTAATAGTCCATTTTCTATTATGAAAGTTTTGGCCTGAACTATTTCTTGAGTTTCTTGATTGGTCGTTTCTTTTGAGCAAGAACTAATAATAAATAGCGTCAAAAAAATTAGCGATAAAGAGCGAAAAGTAGCTGTCATAAAAGGGGGCTATTCCCTAAATAACGAATTTTTTTTTTAAAATTTTAATTGCGGCAGGTATTCTGAAAGTACCTTTTGAAAAGTTTGTCTTTTTATAGGTTTTGTCATTATCTCATTACAACCGGATGATAAAATATTTTCAATTTCTGATTGCATTACAAAAGCTGATTGCGCAATTATTGGTATGTTTTTGTTTTTTTTACGAATTTCTTTAGTGGCCTCAACTCCATTCATATAAGGCATTTTTATATCCATCAATACCAAATCTACTTTTTCTTTTTCAAGCAATTCTAACACTTGACTTCCGTTATAAGCATGTAACAAATTGCAGTATTCACTAAGCCACATTTCTAGTAAATAGTAATTTACTTCTTCATCCTCAGCAACGAGAATTGTAGGTTTTTCTTTAGCTTCAGAATGATGTTCACCTGGTAAATGCGGTATGTTAAAATAGAAGGTGGCACCCTCATTTAATTGAGATTCCACCCACATTTTGCCTCCAAAGAGTTTTACAAATCCATTGGCAATAGGGATGCCTAAACCAGTCCCGGTATTTATTTTATTTTTTTTGTTAGCAACTTGGCCAAATCGCTCAAAAATCAACTGCTGATCTTTTTCTGCAATTCCTCGACCGTTGTCAGTAACAAAAAACTCAATAAAATCTCCTTTTAATTCATATCCAAATGAAATTTCACCTTTATCTGTATATTTAAAAGCATTCTCTAATAAATTCGAAATAATTTGTTCTAGACGGGCAGCATCTGTCTTAATGCAACTCTCTGTGTTATCTAAAGTTTTAACGCTGGTTAACTTGATGTTCGAATCTTTTTTAATGATATCAAATTGAGCTTTCAGTGCATCAATTATTTGATTCAAACAATTGTGGCTATAGTTTAATTGTTGTTGACCAGATTCGAATTTAGAAATATCTAATATGTCTGAAATTATAGTAAGTAATCGATCACCAGAATTTTTAATGTGTTGTAAACATTTTTGTTGATTAGATTCTGTTAAATCTTTTTCCTCAAGTAGTTCAGAACATCCTAAAATAGCATTAAGAGGGGTTCTAATTTCATGAGACATATTGGCTAAAAAGGCAGATTTTAACTGCTCACTTTTTTCCACTTTTTGATAGGCCTCTTCCAATTTAATTCTAGCCTTTTCCTTTTCCGTAATATCTCTAACAATCCAAATGAATTCGTCCTTTCTTGGAGAAAAGGAGGAGATGTCAAAAATCTTACCTGTTATTGGACAATGGTCAATAAAATTTTCAGGAACTCCAGTTACCCCAGTTCTACAAAATAGTTTTAATTTTTCACGGTCCATTTGAGGAAATGCCTCCAACATAGTTTTTCCACAAATATATTCTTTGTCAATACCCGTTTGTTCGGAATAAGCTTCGTTAATGGACAAAATTTTAAAATCACAAGGCTTGTTTTGGTCATCATAAATTATTCGACAATGCTTAAAACCATCCTGTAAGTTTTCTAATAAATCATCATTAAGCTTCGTACTTTTAGTAACCATTTCATAAGCCTTTTCCAACTCTACTTGTTGTGTGATGTCTTTGAAGAGCATCATAAACTCACCAATGGTATTAGAGTACGCGGTGGATGTATAATACCTTTTAGTTTGCTTATTATACCCAGTGGTTGTTTCGGGCTTTAAAGTTGTGGCAACTTTTCCATAAAATTCAATCCATGATTTTTCAGCATCAGGCATAATTTCCAGAATAGTTTTTCCAACGCACATTTCGGGTGTAACACCAGTATGTTTTTCAAAAGAAGGGTTAACACTCAAAAAACGATAATCTATTGGTACACCATGATCATCATAGACAACTTGACAATGTGCCAAACCTTCCGACATCATATCGGTTAATAATTTAAAATGTTGCTGCTGACTATTTTCGGTATCTACTGCGAAATTTTCTAATTGAAATAAAGAATTCATGGGAGCCTAATTGCAATACTATTTAGTCATTCAAGGTAAGAAAAATATTTAGTTAATTTACTGTCAGAAGACTACAACTTAACATTCTAAAGTTGTATTTGATTAGTTCATCTTGCTTTTGTGTAGCTTCAATTGAATTCGTTTTCTCTTAGTGTCGATTTCAAGGACTTTGACTATCAATTGTTGATGTAAGTTGACATGGGCATTTACATCACTGACAAACCCATCTGCTAAATTAGATATGTGAATAAGACCACTTTCTTTAATTCCTAAATCAACGAAGCAACCGAAGTTGGTAATATTATTGACAATACCTGGTAAAAGTTGACCAGGTTTTAAATCTTCGATAGTGCGAATATTTTGATCAAAAGTGAACATTTTAGCTTTTTCTCGACGGTCTAGACCTGGTTTTTTAAGCTCTTCAATGATGTCATGTAAGGTTGGAAGACCAATTGTAGTATCAATATATTTTTCCAAGTTTATTTTTTGCAAAACTTCTTGATTGCCTAGTAAATCACTTGAAGAAAGTTTATGGTCTTTTGCAATTTTTTGGACAATAGAATAGCGTTCAGGGTGAACTGCTGAGTCATCGAGGGCATTATCACCATCTTTTATTCGCAAGAATCCAGCGCCTTGTTCAAAAGCTTTTCCACCTAAACGAGGTACTTTTTTTATGTTTTGTCTACTTCTAAATGCACCGTTTTCATTTCGATAAGTGACTATATTTTCTGCTAGTTTTGGACCAATGCCTGAAACATAGCTTAGTAACGAAATACTGGCAGTATTGATATTAACTCCAACCGAATTTACACAACTTTCTACAACGGTATCTAGAGCTGTTTTTAATTGAACCTGGTCTACATCATGCTGGTATTGCCCGACACCAATAGACTTAGCATCAATTTTTACTAGTTCTGCCAATGGGTCGGCTAAACGACGCCCTATTGAAACTGCACCACGAACAGTAACATCATAGTTCGGAAATTCTTCACGCGCAATTTTTGACGCAGAATAAATTGAAGCTCCAGCCTCGCTTACCACATAAACTTCGGGTGGTTGTTTAAAGCTGATTCTTTTTATGAGACGTTCAGTTTCTCTAGATGCCGTACCATTACCAATGGCAATTGCTTCAATTTTATAAGCATCAACTAAAGAACTAATTTTTTTGATGGCACCTTTGCTATCATTTTGTGGCGCATGCGGATATATGGTTTCATTATGTTTTAAATACCCTTGAGCATCTAAACAGACTACTTTACAACCTGTTCTAAATCCAGGGTCAATTGCTAAAATTCTTTTCTCACCTAATGGAGCACCTAGCAGTAATTGCCTTAGGTTTTTAGCAAAGACCTCAATTGCGGCATTATCTGCTTTTAGCTTCGCATTTTTAAGTATTTCATTAGAAATAGAAGGGAATAAGAGTCTTTTATAAGCGTCTGCGATTGCTTGCTCAAGGTAAGGAGTTGAAGCATTATTTGATTTGATAATACGCCTTTCAATATTTTGAATTGCTCTTGCATCATCATTCTCTAATTTAACACGAATAAATCCTTCTTTTTCGCCACGTTGAATTGCCAAAAACCGATGTGATGGACAACGATTTAAGGGCTCACTAAAATCAAAATAGTCTCGAAATTTTTGAGCTTTTTCATTTGCAACTTGTGGATTAGAATCTTTTTTTGATTTAATCGCCTTGGTAGTAATTAGTGCATGCCTCTCTAATTGCTTTCGAAGTTGATTTCTAATATCAGTTCGTTCATTGATCCATTCCGCAATAATATGTAAGGCTCCTTCTATGGCATCATCTTCATTTTCAATTGTGGCGTTTAAATATTTTGAGGCTATAAATTCAATTTCTTCAGAACGTTGGGCCATGATAATCTTAGCGAATGGTTCTAATCCATTTTTTCGAGCAGTTTCTGCTTTTGTTTTTTTACTTTTTTTGAAGGGCAGATAGAAATCTTCTAGACTAACAATATCAGAACAGTTTTCTAATTTGCTTTTAAGCTCTGTAGTTAAAAGCCCTTGTACATCAACTGCTTTTAGTATAGCTTTTTTTCGTTTTTCTAAAGCCTCAAATTGAGTTTTATATTGGACTATGGCGCCTACTTGAACTTCATCTAAATTACCAGTTGCCTCCTTCCGATACCTTGAAATAAAAGGGATGGTGCAATCTTGATTTAAAAGTGCAACTGTATTTTCAACGCTTTTTTGTGGGAGTTGGGTGTATTGAGTGATATAAGGGATTAGGGTCATAAATCAATTAATGCCTTCTCCATTTGCTATGTTGTCTTCATCCGGATTTACAAACACCAATTTTCCTTCGGCATTTTCAGTCATTAAAATCATACCCTCACTATCAACACCTCGCAGAGCTCTTGGCGCTAAATTGACTAAAACAGTAACCTTTTTACCAACAATTTCTTCAGGGCTAAAGCTTTCAGCAATACCTGATACAATAGTTCTAGTATCTAAACCAGTATCAACTTTTAAGACTAAAAGTTTTTTGGCTTTAGCCATTTTTTCAGCTTCTACAATTGTGCCAACACGCATATCAAGTTTTGAAAAATCATCAAATGTGATGGTGTCTTTTTGGGGTGCTACTTCCTTATTCATTTGTTCATTAGCTTTTTTGGTTGCTTCTAGTTTTGCCAGTTGCGCATCAATTTCTTTGTCTTCCACTTTACGAAATAAGAGTTCGCTTTTGTTGATTTTATGGCCTGAAGGAATCAGAATTTCTTTTTCAGAAACATTATCCCATGACATCTCGACTCCGCTCGATGTGACGGCAAGTATTAATTTTAATTTATCAGAAGTAGATGGTAAAAATGGCTCACTTAAAACTGCCAAAGCAGTGGCAATTTGAAGAGCTACATACATTACTGTTTTAGTACGGTTTTCATCAGTTTTAATAGTTTTCCAAGGTTCTTCATCGGCCAAATATTTGTTTCCTAGGCGTGCAAGATTCAACAATTCTTGGCTAGCTTCTCTAAAACGATACCGCTCTAAAGAATTCGTCAAAGTTTGAGGAAAGGCACGCATTGCTTCTAAAGTCTTCAAATCAATCTCCGAAAAATCTCTTGCAGAAGGTACCTGTCCGTCGTAATATTTATGGGTTAATACAGTGACTCGATTGATAAAGTTTCCGAAAATAGCAACGAGTTCATTATTATTTCGAGCTTGAAAATCTTTCCAGGTAAAATCGTTATCCTTAGTTTCAGGCGCATTCGCTGTTAGGGTATAACGCAATACATCTTGCATATCAGGAAAGTCTAACAAATACTCATGTAGCCATACCGCCCAATTTTTGGAAGTGGATAATTTGTTCCCTTCTAAATTCAAAAATTCGTTAGCCGGTACATTTTTTGGTAGAATAAAATCACCATGCGCTTTTAGCATGCTTGGAAAAATAATGCAGTGAAAAACAATATTATCTTTACCAATAAAGTGAAGCATTTTGGTGCTTTCGTCTTTCCAATATGGTTCCCATTCTTTTCCTTCCCTTTTTGCCCATTCTTTGGTTGAAGATATATAACCGATGGGGGCATCAAACCAAACATAAAGTACTTTGCCTTCGCCACCTTCAACTGGAACAGGAATACCCCAATCTAAATCTCTAGTTACTGCACGCGGTTTTAAACCTTCATCAATCCATGACTTACATTGTCCATAAACATTAGGTTTCCAATCTTTTGCATGTCCTTTTATAATCCATTCTTTTAGAAAGTCTTCATACCGGTCTAATGGTAAAAACCAATGTTTGGTACTTTTTAGCGTAGGTACTGCACCTGATATAGTTGATTTTGGATTAATCAAATCTGTTGCATTAAGTGAAGAACCGCAATTTTCACATTGGTCGCCGTAGGCAGCTTCAAAACCACAATTAGGACAAGTTCCTGTTACAAAACGATCTGCTAAAAACTGATCAGCTTCAGCATCATATAATTGTTCAGTTACTTCTTCAATAAAATCATCTTGGCCATATAATTTTTTAAAAAACTCTGAAGCTGTTTCGTGATGAATTTTTGCTGATGTTCTCGAGTAATTATCAAATGAAATTCCAAAATCTTGAAAGGACTGTTTGATAATACCATGATATTTATCAATGATATCTTGAGGAGACACGCCTTCTTTTTTGGCCTTCATCGGTATGGCAAATCCGTGTTCATCGCTACCGCAAATAAAGGCAACATCTTGGCCTAATAATCTTTGATAACGAGCATAAATATCTGCAGGTACATAAACTCCGGCTAAATGTCCAATGTGAATAGGGCCATTAGTGTAGGGCAATGCAGCAGTAATAGTATATCTTGAAGGAGATACTTGAGACATGAAATCAAATTTAAGAAGCAAAAATACTGAAATACTTCAAGGCTGTGAATGTATTACGAGTATTGACACCAAATAAAGTTTAGACTATTTTAGATAATATGGATTGTGGAAGATGGTTTAAAAAGGAAACCTCCGAATCATGCAGCCCAAATTGGGGTGGGGGGTCGCACTATCGGAGGTTCTGGAAAATAAATGTACTTTTTACATAATCATTACTGATTTACTCATTTTTTGGTCACCTACCTGTATACGGTAAATGTATTTACCTGTTGAAAGACTGCCTCTAACACGTTCTCGTATATTAATTTCGGCAGAGCCTTCTAACATCATCTCATTGAAAACAGTACCAACATTTTGTCCAAGTATATTGAACAATTGAATATCTACGTGTGCACTAAAAGGCATTTCTAAATAGATATGTGGTGCTCTTTCTGTAGGATAATAGGGTTTATGGACCACTTCAAATGTCATTTCTTCGCTAGCTACTTCACCTTCTTCTTCGCTTGGAGGAGTATCTGGTAAAGTTGGTGGCTCATCGTCGTAAGCAATATCTTCAAAATCAACACCGCTACAATTAAAGCCTAAATCTACAGGAGTATAAGGAGCACTTGAATCAAAATACAAGTGGTCTACAACCTTATCAATAGGTACACATAACCATTCGCCTAGAACGGTTGCATATAGGTTTCTAAAGTCCATGGTATACTCTAAATTACCACGACCATTTGGTGCATCAAGTGAAGGGTGATCCCCAACAAAGGCACTACCATTTAAACCTGAACCAAAGAAAAGGGTGGGGGCGGCCTTTCCATGGTCGGTTCCGTTAGAACCATTTTCAAAAATTCTTCGACCAAACTCTGAAAAGGTCATACTTAAAACCTTATCATCTTGCTCAGTAAAAGCAATATCTTCATAGAAATTATTAATAGCGATAGATAATGTTGACATCAAGCGTTCATGAGCTTGAGGTTGATTACCATGGGTATCAAAACCACCCATAGATATCATATATACTTTCGTTCCTAAATTTCCTTTAATCAATCGTGCTAATAAAGCCAATTGTCTAGCAAAGCCATTGTCTTGATACTCTACTTGGTTTTGACCTCGCTCATAAGCTTCATTGATTTTGCCTGCATATTCATAAGTAGTATTAGCGACACCTCTTAAAAATCTAAGTTGATCACCGTACATACAATTATCAAATGGAGCATTGGCGATATCATAAAATTGGCCTGTCTCTGCTATTTCTTCTAACTGATCAATATTATTAGTTACAAAGGCATAATTGGTTTCATCACCTTGAAAAACCAAATTTGAAATGTTACCAATTTGAACTGCAGCTGGAGCTTCCGGTGGATTAATAAGATAATCTGGATATAGGTCCTCAAAGTGTCTACCCATCCAACCAGTATTAAGGCCGGTGAATCCAGTTGAGGTTAAATCAGTATTTGCATATATATCAGAACCTGTAAAGTGGGACAAACTTTGGTTCTGATATCCCACGCCGTGAGCTGCTTTAAACTGCCCTTCACCCCAAAGAGGTTCAAGTGCATCCATATAAGTAGGGATTCCGAAGTCATCAGTCAACTTTAGAATTTTACTTTCAGGAATGTAAATATTTGGTCTTTGATTAGCATAACTGTCATACTGTTGAATAGGAATAACAGTGCTTAAACCGTCATTACCACCATTAAGACGAATCAATATCAAAATATTGTCGGTTTCGGCAGCAGCAATAGCCGAAGTTAATGGAGATGGCCCTGATGCAGATAGCATATTACTACCTAAAAACATTGATCCAGAACCAGCAATACCCAATGCTTGCAAGAAGGATCTTCTGCTCCATTGTTTGTGTTCTTGATCGTGACCTTTGTGTTCTATGCCCTTGTGAGGGTCTTTGTCGTGTGTATGATGGGTGTCGCACATAGTAGTAGGTTATTTGAGTTGAAATTCTGGTTCTCTAACAAGATGTAACAATAAAAGGTAGACTTGAGATGGGGTGTCATCTAACATCATATTCCAACTACCAGTTTCATAAATATTGTTGTCTTCGTAAGGCTCTCTAAAAACAGTGATTGCCCTATCGTAATCAGGTTCAGTTAATAAACCTTTTGGTAAAAACTTATCAATAATAGCTCTTGCTACAACGTTCGGGTCGCTCTCGGAAGCTCCGGTAGCACCTGTTGCTGTAATACCAAGTTGTCTAAACTGCTCTGTATTCGCAGTAAAAAAGCGTTCTACAAAAACCTCCATAGTCAACCAACGACCAATAATATAATTGGTGTTAATCCACATTCTATCACGTTGCCATCCGGCAACATCTATTGGCGAGAATAAAGTTTGACCTATCATACCAGAGGCATCAATTGAATTGATGACTGTTCCATCGTCATAGGTGAAATTACTCTCTTTAAGAAAATTTAGATATAAGTCAAAAGGACTTTTAATAATCACTCCAATTGCCGTATCATCAAAAAAATGTTCGCTTTTAAACAATTGAGCTAAGACTGGAGCTAGTTCAAAATCATTGGCAACAAATGTTGTCGCTAATCCATTTATTATAGGTTGTGCTTCATCTGCCGAAGCATCAGGATGCACAAAAAAGAAGTAGAGTTTTTGGCATATATAAAATGCAATTTCATCAGCGCGCTGTTCAAAAAGGATGTCTATTACATCATCATAACCCCAATTACCAGTTTGACCCATAATTGTTTTTGCATCAATATCATGTCGTTCTGGATCAAAAGTAATTTTAGTACAACCAACATCACCTCGATTGACATAGCCTGTAAGTGCACGGGCGGTTTCAATAATATCCTCCTCTGTATAACCATTCCCTTCTCCGAGGCTAAAAAGCTCATAAAGTTCTCGAGCATAGTTTTCGTTAGGTCGATTTCTATTGTTAAATGCACCGTCTAAATAACGTAACATTGCACTAGTTAAACCTATTTCACTAACGAAAGTTTTGAAATTACCAATTGCATTGCGCTGCAAACAATTCGCGTATTCAAATAAAAAGGAATTACAATCATAAACACCATACTCCGTGACAAAATGATTGCTCCAAAAGAAGCTCATGCGGTCTCTAAGATTGTTATTTAACAAAGAGTTGCCATAAGCCGTACTTAGCTCTTCTCGTTGCGCACGACTTAATTGGCGCGCTAAATCATCATCGTCAGGGTAATTGGCATTCGTCCATTCTGACCACTCAGGTGCAGGGATAACAGGTTCGGCTATAGCTTGTGCGATTAAAGTATCAACAAGAGCGGTTGCAGATTGACCAGTAGCTTGATTAACAGTTTCTACGGAGGCACTGAAACCAAGTCTCCTATATAGATGTTCAGCTTTCGCTACATCCAAAGGAATGGTATACGGAGCCAACGTGCCCGTGTTACAATTAACAAATAATTCCATAGCAAATTTGGGATTTGAAAAGTATCATAGTTTTAAAGTTCACTATGTGCTTTTGGTAGGTGTGGTTCATTTGAGGTCGTAAATTACAATCTAAACGCGATTTAGACGGTGAACTACCAAATTTTTCGATGAAATGCATATAAATTTTTATATTTTTCATAATTAATGGGAAAACACAACGAATTTGGAAAGCTTGGCGAGCAAAAAGCAGCAGAATTTCTTATAGGCAAGGGTTATGAGATTAAGTATAAAAACTATAGATACTTAAAAGGTGAAATTGATATTATTGCCCAGAAAAAAGAAATCCTTGCTATTGTCGAAGTAAAATCTAGGAGCTCTAATTTTTTAGAAAACATTGCTGAGACTGTCAATCAAAAAAAAATCAACCTTTTGGTGGCCACGGCAGATCAATATGTAACCACTAATGACTTAAATGTGGAGGTTCGTTTTGATATCATTACAATCCTTAAAAAAAAGGGTCTATTTGAGATAGAACATTTGAAAGATGCGTTTTATTATTTTTAACTATTTGTTTTATTTGTAACAATTAGTTATTTTTGTCGCAAAATAGATTAAAATGAAGACCATCTCATCTGTTGTTGAGAATTATATTAAAAAGAAGCCTTTTCTTCAAAGCGCTTTAGCTCAAGGCATTATAAATTTGACTTCACTATCTCGTATCGTTAAGCCAGAAATAGAGGAAGAATTAGGTAAAGATATCCGGAACGGAGCTATTGTGATGGCACTTAAGCGACTTTCAGATGACTTAGAGTTTCGCGCTACTCATAAAATAGTAAAGGTTCTCAAAAATATTGGTGAGATTACTGTTCGCTCTAACTTATCAGATTATACTTTTCTGTCTTCTGAAACGATTTTAGCTAATCAAGCAAAATTGCTAGAAGAGGTCAATAAAAATCAAGAAATTTTCTATACTTCCAGCCGTGGGGTTAATGAAATCAATATTGTTGTAAGTAACAGTTTAGACCAAACTGTGGAAAATCTATTCGTAGGTGAGCGTTGTACTCAAAAGGCGGAGAACTTGTCTTCCGTTACAGTAAAACTTCCATCAGAGAATGTTTCAGTACCGGGTATCTATTATTTCATCTTTCAGCGTTTAGCTTGGGAGGGTATCGTATTGTATGAGGTAATTTCAACTACCAATGAGTTTACAATTTTGGTAAATGATGATCAAGTTGATGTAGCTTTTAAGACTATAAAAGATTTGAAAACACTTTAATTAAGGTTTTTTCAAACTAAAGCATCACTTTTATCGTTATTTTGATGAATGGTGCTAACATGAGGAGAAAAAAAATTCTTTTTACAATATTAGGTATTCTAGTCTTATACCTGTTTTACCTACTCTATATTTTTGTGCTTTCCCCAAAGACTAATTTGCAATCAATTTACTTAATTCCTGAAGACGCTGTTTTTATCATTGAATCTGAAAAGCCAGTAGAAAGTTGGAACCAGATTAGCCAAAGTGAAGCATGGAGTCATTTGCAGAACAATGGCTACTTCGCTGAGCTAACTGAAAATATTCAAAAAGTCGATACCATATTTAATGACAGACGAAAGCTTTTTGAATTTTTTGATGGACGTTCTTTATTCATATCTATTCACATGATTTCACAAAAAGATTATGGAATCTTTTATGTGCTCGATTTAAAAAGAATAGCAAAACTACGTTTGTTAAAAACCTATTTGAATACACTTTTAAACGAGGGGTATGTTTTAAGTAAACGCAACTATCACAACCAAGAAATTGTTGAGGTGTATGACCGAAGCAGTAAAGAAACCATGTATTTGGCCTTTATTAAAAACCAATTGATAGCGTCTTATACACATTCCTTGGTAGAATCTTCGATAGATCAGTATCAAGAACCTGCCTTAGGGCGAGATTTAAGTTTTCTAGAAGTCAATCAAAAAGTGGGATATGAAGATTTATTTCGCCTCTACCTGCAGTACGATTTTTTAGATGATTATTACAATCGATTTTCAAACAAACCCACAGATTGGATTAAGAATGTTAGCGAGAACTTTTTGTTTTCTGGATTTAGTTTTGATTTAGATGGTAATAGCACAATTACAGCGAATGGGTATACTAATATCAGTTTTGAAAATGAAAATTATCTTGAAGCACTTCAGAAGTCAGGTACCTCGAAAAGAACGATTCCTCAAATAGCCCCTAAACGAACCGCCCTCTACCTTAGTTATGGTTTTGACAGTTTTGAAGAATTTTACAACAATTTTGAGGCAGTTCAAAAAGCAAATAGTTCTGAAGAGTTTGAGAGTTATCAAACGGGTATTGAAAAAGTAGAAAAATTCTTAAAAATTGATATCAAAGAAAACTTTGTAAGTTGGATAGCTGATGAGATCGCCTTACTCCAAATACAATCTGAAATTTCAAAAGGAAAAAACGACTTGGCTTTGGTTTTAAAAGCAAATGAGATTGTTGAAGCGAAGAACAATCTAGATTTTATACTGAAACAAATTAAAAAGAAAACTCCTGTCAAATTTAAAGCTGTTACCTATAAAGAACATGAGATAAATTTTTTATCCATAAAAGGTTTCTTTAAAATTTTGTTGGGTCAGCGATTCAAAGAATTTGATAAGCCTTATTTTACCATGATTGATGATTTTGTCATATTTAGTGATAATCCTAATACTTTAAAGAGTATTATCGATAGTTTCACGGATAAAGAAACCTTATCTTCCTCTGATGATTTTTTGGCCTTTGATAAAAAGTTCGAAGCAGAGAGTAGCTTATTTGCATACAGCAATATTCCTGTTCTCTATGATAATCTGTATGCGTTAGCCGATAGTAATACAAAAGGTCAATTGCGCAAAAACAAGGACTTTATTATTTGCTTTCCGCAAGTTGGGTTTCAATTAACGCCAGAAGATAATTTATTTGAAAGCACCTTAATTGTGAATTATCAAGATATAACTAAGGTAAAGGCTAATGAACAATTTAAAGCATCAAAATCACAACCTTTAAAAACGATAGCAATTACTGATGCTATTTTTAACTTATCACCCATTTATCCTTCAGATTTAAATGCCAAGTCTTTTTCTAAATCTAATAGTTCGGGTGCATTGCGCTTTGAAGTAGAACTTAAAGATGGATTGAAACACGGACGTTATACTTCATTTTATTCCAATGGAGAAAAGAAAATCACGGGTCGTTTTCGTAAAGATAAACAAGTAGGTACCTGGCGTTACTATAATAATGAAGGTGATATGCTCTTTAAAAAACGATTTTAGATTCCTCAATTCTGACTTTACTGGTCATCCGAAATTTAGTAGATTATCTTCTGAACCCCTAACATTACTATAATGCCGCCTAAATGTCGGGTCAAAACCAAGCAAAATTCTTGTGCTTGTTTTATCTTGAACGTAACATTGCTTCAGAATTTAAAACTTATAAGCCATGCAACAACCACAATTAGGATTAAAGATTTCAGAATTAAGAAAACAAAAAGGGCTTACACAAGAAGAGCTTGTTGATCAATGTAATATTAATGTAAGAACACTACAGCGAATTGAAAATGGTGAGGTTTCACCTAGAAGTTATACTGTTAAGACAATTTTATCTGCCTTAGATTATGACTATGAAAGCTTACAAGAACAAAGAGAAAATAATTTAAGTCAGCTTGCCTCTATACCTGCACCTGAAGCAAAATCTATATTTACTCTTCTTACCATAGGCTGGGTGGCGGGTATTTTATTTTTTATAACTGCTATTTTTGAAGGTTTTACTGACTTTGGCCGCATTGATGATAATTTGTTCATATTTGGCCAATGGGGTCACGTAGTTATAAAGGCATTGGTAATTGTTTTTAATGGTCTTGTGCTTTATGGTTTTTTAATTGCAGGTAATGTGCTAAAAAATCATTTGATGAAAATTTCTTCGATGTTAATGTTTTTAGTATTGTTGGGGTATTACGCTTTTGATATTGCATCAGTTTTTAATACCAATTTGAATATTGATATTATTTTGTTAGCGGGGGCTATTGGTTTTGGTGTTACAGGTATCATTTTTGGTATTTCTCTTTTACAATCAAGAAAGCAAGTTGGAGGTTTAGCAACTGCTTTAGGAATTCTTGAAATTATTATGGCTGGCTGTTTATTGTTAGTAATTTTAGCGCCTTTGGCTTATTTTCTTTTGATGCCGGTAATAATCTTGGAGGTTTTGGTTTTGTATAAAATAGCTTCGCTAGTAAAAAGTCAGTTTTGATTTTTGGTTTTTTCAACTTCAAAATTAAGTTCATATTTATTATGAATAGCTAAAATCGCTAAACCAAATAGTACAGCAAATACTATCATAATCGTATTTACCAGGCCATCTACTGAAAAAGAAAGCCGTATTAGAATGGTTGAAATTACAAAACCAGAATTACGAATGACTTTGTGATATTTATCTGTGTAGAAAAAGGAAACCAACAAAAGCAATACATCAACTATGATTAGAACCGAGAAAAATCCGTCAAAAAAAATGTTGTTGATATTAACTAGTTCTTTTAAACTATGACTAGTATCAGTTAATTCTAGGTAGCCCCAATTTCCAAAACTGAACAATACCATACTAAGTAATAGAGGAACCAGAATTACTGCGATAGTCTTTTTAAATTGGACAAAACGTCCAAGATGGATGTCTTTGATGTAATTGTTGGCATTAAGTGACTTTCTGTTTCGGTTAAGTCGGTAAAACCAAAATAGTAGATAAAATAAAATCAGAGAGGCCAAAATATCATATGTAAATTGTAGGTCGCCTTTAATACTGAACCAATCACTACTCAACTTTAAGTTTGCTAAATCTTTGAACAATCGCCTAATTATTATTAAGCTTATTATTTCATACTGCTTACTAACGTATGTGGTGATAGATCTTGGTAAGTAATACACCAAAAGGTAGACTTCATAGACCAAAATAAAAGAAAAGGGAGTATAAACTGCGGCAATAGGACTTCCTAAAAGTGGGCTATCATGATTTAAGAATGGCACTAATTCTGCAAAAAAGATAAAAAGCAAATGCACAATAAAACTTGCAATCGCAAGAATTAAAATAATTTGCTCAATCTTTTGCTTTGCTTTTTTTGATAGAAATAATAAGTTGAGCTTTTCGAGTGTTTTTTGAAAAGTGGACATTGTTAAAGTTAGCTAATATTTGTAAGAATGCTTTATGAAGTTGATACTTTAGACAACTAAAAATTAATTAATTGAAGATGACTAAGGCTTTTACTTTTGATGAAATCATGGAACTACCGAATAGATATCGGGCCAATTTAATCAACAAAGTTTCGGGCTTTAAACCTGCAAATTTAATTGGCACGCAATCAAAAAGTGGACAGACGAATTTGGCTGTTTTTAATAGTGTCATGCATATAGGTGCCAACCCGCCTTACTTGGGTTTTATTCTGCGCCCAACTACTGTTGAGCGTCATACCTATGAAAATATAAAAGAAACTGGGGTTTATACCATAAATCAAATAACTACCACTATCCACGAGAAAGCCCATCAAACCTCGGCAAAATATGAACGTGGTGTGTCGGAGTTTGATGCGGTGGGGCTAGGTGAATTTTACAATGAAGGTTTTCATGCGCCATTTGTAGCGGAAAGCCACATCAAAATCGGTCTCTCATTTCAAGAAGAACAGCTCATCAAATGCAATGATACTCGACTAATTATAGGTAAAATTGAACATTTAGTTTTACCAGAATCTGCTATTTTGGACGACGGTGATGTAAAACTAGAGGATTTGGATACGGCCGCGGTTGCTGGATTATATAATTACTATAAAACTGAGCATATTGGTAAGTATGGGTATATAAAACCAAATCAATCCTAATTAATAAGTAACAAAAACCCCAAATTAGCGTCTCTTATAAAACACTGCGGGTATTATGAGAATTTGTATTAGGATAGCACTTTTATTGATTACAAGCTCAACACTATTTTCTCAAGATGGAATTCAGCAAACTTTGCAGCTTTTAGATAATGATTTAGAAAAAATAAGCAAAGTAGGTTTGATAAAAGGTTATGGTGTTGCTATTGTTTCTAAAGACAGCACACTCTTCGCAAAAGGATATGGTCTTTCTGATGTTGAAAGTGGTACTCCTTATACTATAAATACGCTTCAGAATATAGGTTCGGTTTCCAAAACTTTGATAGGTGTAGCGTTGCTAAAAGCCCAAGAAATGGGAAAACTTAATCTTAATGATCCTATCAACAAACACCTAGATTTTGAAGTTATAAATCCCTCTTATAAAAATGACCCAATCCTTATTTGGCACTTGGCAACTCATACGGGTACGATTAATGATACAGGTCTTTATGATAAAAAAGCGTATTACCTAATAAACAAAAATGATCTTTCTTCAGAAGCGATAAAAGGACAATCAGAAGAATTTCAAACGCTAGATAATAAAGTAACCATGAAAGATTATCTTGAAAATTTTCTTTCAACGGATGGCATCTGGTACCGTAAAAAGAATTTTGTAAAAAAGAAACCAGGCACTAAATATGAATATAGTAATGTTGGAGCTACACTCGCCGCTCAAGTATTGGAAGAAGCAACAGAAATGTCTTATGATGAGTTCACCCAACAATACATTTTAACTCCCTTACGAATGAAAAGTAGTGGCTGGTCTTTTGATACTATAGATAAAAACCAACACTCAAAATTATATAATGACAGGAGTCAAGAATTGCCAAACTATAGTCTTGTTACGTACCCTGATGGAGGTTTGATAACTAATTTAATGGATTTTTCTGCCTATTTAACTGAGCTCATGAAAGGTTATTATGGCGAAGGAACCTTATTAAAAAAAGAAAGTTACACCACTATTTTTGATGAACGCTTGCCTAAAAAAACATCACCCAAAAAAGCCAATAGTTATGATGATGAGTTTAATTCCGGAATTTTTATGGGTTATACGCCAAAAGGATATCTAGGACATACAGGTTCTGATCCAGGGATATCATCTTTTATGTTTTTTGACCCGGAACTAAAAATTGGTCATATTATAATGTTGAACACTTCATTATACGGTGATGCAGTAGACCAGCAGTTGATACCTATTTTAGGAGCGATTAGAGCTACTTTATATGCTTGGGATTTTTAGATTCCGTTGCAAGGTTTACTTGGAACAAAAAGTACTAGTTTTTGTAATTTCGACTAAATGAATAAAATTTGAGTTTGATTATTAATGGAATTACCTGATGATATAAACAAAAAGGCAAAAATTGATTTCGTAGATAATGCCAGTAAAGCCATACATCATTTAAAAGCATTTCAGAATAATCAAAGTGGACCCTTGTATCGTATTTTGCGTTCAGCAATTAACCTTGCTAAAGGAGATATTAAAACCTTAAAATTTGAACTCAAAAATGCTAATATAGATTGGAGGGATGTCATTTGTTATGGTGAAAAAAAATCTTTTGAATGTGACGAGCCCTTTAAATTTATAGATTAGGAATATTTACAAAAATTAAAGGCTCGAGAACTCCTAATGCTTTTTCCACACTGGTAACCCCATCAAAAACTAATAACAATCGTAATCCATTACGGGTTTGTTTCTCTTTTAATTGGCATTGTTTTGGGTGGCTCTGGACATACTGCAATACTTTGGTAAAAGCCGCGGTTTGATAAAAAGGAGATTGCTGGTCTGCAATGAAGTAGCCAATAAACTTATTTTTCTTTAGGATTACTTTTTCAAGACCAATACCATTGGCGGCCCATTTAATACGTACAGAGTTGAACAGATCAACAGCTTGGGTAGGAAGCTCCCCAAAACGATCTACTAGCTCTTTTTCAAATTTCTGAAGACCTTCTTCGTTTTCTACAGCATTTAGTTGGGTGTACAAGTTGAGTCTTTCTGTGATATTGTTGATATAATCATCAGGGAAAAGCAGTTCAAAATCAGTATCGAGTTGCGTTTCTTTGACAAAGATTTTTGGTTTTTCACCTTCTACTTCTTCGTAGAGTTCTTTGAACTCATTTTCTTTAAGTTCTTCAATTGCCTCTGCCAAAATCTTTTGGTAGGTTTCAAAACCAATTTCATTAATAAATCCGCTTTGTTCACCACCCAATAAATCTCCGGCACCACGAATTTCTAGGTCTTTCATTGCAATATTAAATCCGCTACCCAGTTCGGTAAATTGTTCTAAAGCTTCAATACGTTTGCGAGCATCAGAAGTCATAACCTCGTGGGGCGGTGTAATAAAATAACAAAAGGCTTTTTTATTACTTCGACCTACACGACCACGCATTTGGTGTAAATCACTTAGGCCAAAATTATTAGCATTATGTATAAAAATAGTATTAGCATTAGTAACGTCTAATCCGCTTTCTACAATGGTGGTAGAAACTAAAACGTCAAACTCTCCATTCATAAATGCGAGCATTAGGGTTTCTAGTTTTTTACCATCCATTTGGCCGTGACCAATTCCAATTTTGGCATCAGGCACCAAACGTTGAATCATACCAGCAACTTCTTTAATATTCTCTATCCTATTGTGAATAAAGAATACCTGTCCTCCCCGCTGAATCTCATATGAAACGGCATCTCGAATAGTTTCTTCATTAAAACGAATTACACGACTTTCAATAGGATATCGGTTGGGTGGTGGAGTTGTGATGACCGATAAATCCCGTGCTGCCATCAAACTAAATTGAAGTGTTCTTGGTATAGGGGTTGCAGTTAATGTGAGCACATCAACATTCTCTTTAATAGACTTTAATTTATCTTTTACAGCTACGCCAAACTTCTGTTCTTCATCAACAATGAGTAGGCCTAAATCTTTAAATTTTACATTTTTATTGACCAACTGATGTGTGCCAATAATGATGTCGACCTTACCTTCGGAAAGTCTTTCTAAAGTCTCTCTTTTTTCCTTTGCAGTTCTAAAACGGTTGAGGTAATCCACTTCAACAGGCATTTCTTTTAATCGTTCTTTAAAAGTACGCGCGTGTTGAAAGGCCAAAATTGTAGTAGGTACAAGTATAGCAACTTGTTTTCCATTATCAACGGCCTTAAAAGCAGCTCTTATGGCTACCTCAGTTTTTCCAAAACCTACATCACCACAAATTAACCGATCCATGGGGCGTTCACTCTCCATGTCTTTCTTTACATCAGCCGTAGATTTTTCTTGGTCTGGAGTATCTTCATAAATAAATGAAGCTTCTAATTCGTGTTGTAAGTAGCTATCCGGAGCGTATTGAAAGCCTTTTTCAAGCCTTCGTTTTGCATAAATTTTGATGAGGTCAAAAGCGATTTTTTTGACTCTGCTCTTGGTTTTGTCTTTTATCTTTTTCCAAGCTCCAGATCCTAATTTGTATATTTTAGGTGGTGCTCCATCTTTACCATTAAACTTAGAAATTTTATGTAATGAATGAATACTCACATAGAGAATATCTCGTTCGCCATACATGAGTTTAATGGCTTCTTGTTTTTTGCCTTCAACATCAATTTTTTGTAATCCCCCAAACTTTCCTATACCATGGTCAATATGGGTTACATAATCTCCAATCTCAAGTTTATTGAGCTCTTTGAGTGTAATTGCTTGCTTTTTGGCATAACCATTTTTCAATTGGAATTTATGATACCGCTCAAAAATTTGGTGGTCAGTATAACAGGTTATTTTTAAATCATGGTCTAGAAAACCTTGGTATAAAGGAAATACTATGGTTTTATAGTGAACCGTAGTTTCTACTTCATCAAAAATATCATGAAAACGTTGAGCTTGTTGGTCTGTAGAACAGAAAATATAATTGGTAAAACCCGCTTTATGATTGTCATTAAGATTCTCAATAAGCAAATCAAATTTCTTATTAAAAGAAGGTTGAGGTTTGGTGTTGAAATTGAAGTTTTGAGTTGCTGTGGCATTAAATTCAATTAGAACAAATTCCTCTAATTGTTGTTTTAATAATTCAGAATTTAAAAACAGTTCCTCTGGTTTGCCACGCTTAACCGTTTCACTTAAACTTTCGAAATTCTCATGTGCTTTTTTAAAATTGACATCTAATCGGTCATAAACCAAATCTAAATTCTTTGAAAAGATTACGGTATTAGGTGCTATATATTTTAAGAAGCTCTCGCGATTTTCGTGAATGGCTTTGTTCGCCACATTTGGAATAACGGTTATCTTTTTTACTTTTTCTGTAGATAATTGTGTTTCAACATCAAAAGTTCGAATACTATCTACTTCATCACCAAAAAACTCAATACGGTAGGGTTCATCATGTGAAAAAGAAAAAACATCAACAATACCACCACGTACAGAAAACTCGCCAGGCTCGGTGACAAAATCAACACGTTTAAATTGGTACTCAAAAAGCACCTCATTTAAAAAATCTAAGGATAAGGTGTCGTCTAATTTAATTTTTAGCGTGTTCTTGTCTAATTCTTTTCGAGTCACTACTTTTTCAAATAGTGCATCTGGATAAGTGACAATTATAGCTGGTTTTTTTCTTGAATTGATACGGTTTAAAACCTCTGCTCGTAATAGCACATTAGCATTATCCGTCTCTTCTATTTGGTATGGTCTACGATAACTTCCTGGGTAAAACAACACATCAGTTTCTCCTATCAGTTGCTCCAAATCATTAAGATAATAAGCAGCCTCCTCTTTGTCATTTAGTATGATTAAAAAGGGATTTTCACTAGCTTTAAATACATGAGAAACTGCAAAAGACAATGCTGACCCCGTTAATCCTTTTAAAGAGATTTTTTGGTTTGAAGACTTCTCGACTTCGCTCGAAGTGATAGTGTTGGATATGGCATCCCGCAGTTTCCGTAGTTGTGGAGACTGTTCAAAAAGTTCTAAAATACCGGTTTTTGTCAACCTAAAAACTTTGCTGCAAATATAAGGTCACTAAGGTTAGAGGACAACCACTTTTTTAACTTTCTGAACTTCTTTCTAATAGTTTTTGGAGTGGGTTAGTTTTTCTGTTCTTAAAAGCATGAATACATACATTGATTATGAGTATAATACTTCCAATCATAGCAGTATTGGCAATAGTTGCATAAGCGGGTTTTTGTTTAAAATAGATTGCAATTAATGCCCAAATACCAACTAATGCGAACTCCCTCATATTTCTCTTCCAAATCATAAGAAGATTGAGAATGGTTGCAGTTATAAGCATGATTATTGTCCCAGTTTCTGGAGTTAAAAAACTACCATTCCATCCAATTTTAGTTAGGTAAATAGCGACATTGGCTATGGTTGCAACTGCAATCCAACCACTATAAATACAAATGGGCCACCAAACAAAAGCTATAATTGCAATTGGTGCATCCCAGCGCTCCATATTGGTGTTCAGTATAATTTTTATTAGAGCGAATAATATTCCTAACATTAAAAGAACCGAAAGTCCTATGTAATTATAAGAAAAAGCTACAACCCATGAAGCATTAAGAACATTGGCAAGTAAAAACCAATATCCCGTTTTTGCAATAAAATCGCTCGATTTCGCACTAAAAAAAGCCCTTCTAATTTGAAAGATTGCGTAGCATAAAAGCCCTAGATATATTAAACCCCAAATTGAGAAAGCATAGCCGGCAGGTGTAAAGAGGCTATTATATTGACCACTAACTTCACCGATTGTAGTATCATTCAATCTAAGAACCTGGGCGATGTAATTAATACCAATAACAAGAATAATTGATATTAGATTTAATAGCGCTAAACTTTTTTTCATAAAGGTGATTTTGATAAAAATGAAATAACGAAAATATTCAAAATTTTCAACCTTAGTCCTTAGGTCTCGATTGATGAATTACAAGTTCTTAAAATTACAAATGATTTATAAATTGGTACAGTTATTGTCTCTCTATTTTTATGACACAATCTTGTTTGACAATTGTAGCGTTTATCATGTTCATGGGTTTTTGTTTTGGTCAAGATGAATTGAATGAATCTTTTTTAGATGGCTGCTGGAGTACTTATTCTTTCTTTGGAAATGGTGTTAGTTCAAAATTAACAAGGTGTGAACTTGGCAATGGTAATGTTGTTGTCAATTTTAATAAAAATGGTACTTATTGGATGCGTTCTAAAAATATAAATAGACCTCAACGATGTGGAAATTATTTGGTTAAGAAAATTAATGTAAGTGGAAATTATAAGTTGAATGTGGAAAGCAAAACGCTTTTCTTGTATAACACGAAAGGAAAGTTAATTCATAGTTGGAGCTTGGATTCAACTTTTGATAATTAAGCAGAAACTGACATGATTTATTGAAAGTAAAAACTAAATCTTTACTACCTCATCTTCTACAATGGCATAAACTTCATCTTCTTTGGAAGGTTCCAATACATAAGTGCCCGTAAATTCACCAAAAGCTGGTAGTATTAATTGCTTTTTCTTTTTAAAAAAACAAGACAATTTTAAACGTTGTCTGCCAAAACCACGAAGTCGTACCGCAGGGTGTATGTGACCACAAAAATTGAAAAAATCATCACGTTCAGTAGGATGATGAGTTAGTAGAAATTCATCAATCTCTAATTCTTCAAAAATTTTGATTCCTATTTTTTGAAATTTTTCTGGAGCAATGATATCATGATTTCCGGCAATTAAGATGATTTCTGATGGAGTTTTCTTCACCCAATTCTCGAAAAAATGCCACTCTTTGTTTAGCGAAGAATGAAATAAATCGCCTAAAAAACAAACTTGAAAAGGTTTAAAATCATTAATTAACTCATCAAGTAAAATAAAGTTTTTGTGTATTGCTTTTTGGGGAACAGCGGCTCCAAATTTTCTAAAATGGGCGATTTTACCAAGATGTACATCACTAATTAAAAGCATCGATTTTTCCACCCACAAAATTCCGCCTATAGGGTGCAGTATAAATTCTTGATTTCGTATTGAAATGGATCGGGTCATTAAGAGGAATTAATCAGCATGATTTTCTACAACAAAATCGCCCCATTCAGCTATAGATTGTAGTAACGGAATTAAAGTTTTACCAAAATCGGTTAAGGAGTATTCGACCTTTAGTGGTGGTTTGGTTGTGTAGACTTTTCTTCTAATAACACCATCTTCTTCTAAGCTTTTCAATTGCAAACTTAGGGTACGTTCGGTAACTGTTTTAATTTCTTTTTTAAGTTCATTATAACGTAAAGGCCCATTAATAAGATGGAATAAAATTACGGTCTTCCATTTTCCGCCAATAATACCCATTGTTATGCTAGTGCAACAGGGGTATTCTTTTCCTCTTATAACATACATAATACTTATTTTTAAACTATAGTTTATTAGGTCACTATAAAAACTATAGTGTAAAAATATATGTTTTTTGAATCTAAGACGATACTACTTGGTTAATATTTTTGTCATCCTTTTAATGCGATCTGCTAGTTTTTCGTTAGATAGTTTTTCGCGAAGCCTATCAGTGATTATTGGAAAGGAAAATGGTGTGGGATTTGTGCATGGTCGCCAAATTGTTTCTTGTTCTGCAATACGTTCTAATGCCATTCGTAAACGTCCTTCCTCTAACTGATGTTCAAAGGTTTCTGTAAATGCTTGCTGGTAGAGTAGGTTATCAGCTTCAAAATCTTTAAAAACATCAAATAGTAATTGAGAGCTACTTTGCAAATGCTTCATTTTAATGCCCTTATCAGGGTAGCCGGTAAATACCATGCCGCTAATAACCGCAATATCTCGGAATTTGCGCCGTGCCATTTCATTGCTATTCAAGCTTTTTTGTAAATCTGTAAGCATGTCTTGGGAGGTAAATAGGTTATTATCTAGTACTTCTTGAATATCAATGGGTTTATCTGATAATAGCTCAAAACCATAATCGTTATATGCCAAAGAACACGTAATAGGTGAAAGTAAACTAATGCGGTAGGCCAAAAGACTACTCATGGCCTCATGTACTCCTCGACCCTCAAAGGGATAAAAAATATGGTGATAGCCGTCTCTAGTTTTAAAAGTTTCTATCAAGAATTCATTAGGTTTTGGAACAATACTATCTTCCCGTTGTTTAATGAACATGGGGAGTAATGATTGAATCTCTTTTGATTGTTTTGAAAATTCTAACTCCGCAGTGTAAAGTTCTTGTCTTAATAGTTCTGACATCTGAGCAGAAAAACTCAATCTTCCTCCCATCCAACTTGGTACTTTATTTGTTCGTTTGCTGGAATTCCGAACATGCGCCTGCATGCCTTTTATTCTAATAAATTCTAAATTTCTACCGGCGAATGTGAACACATCGCCGGGTGATAGCTTCGAAATGAAATACTCCTCAATTGAACCAATATATCCTCCTTTTTGATAGCGAACGGAAATGGTAGCATCACCTACGATTGTTCCTATTTGAAAACGGTGTCGCATCGCAATACCACGATTATTTACCTTAAAAAGACCATCGTCTTCCACTTCAACTTTTTGATATTCATCATAAGTTTTTAAACTTTGGCTGCCCATCACCAAAAAGTTCAATAACCATTGCCATTGTTCTCTAGAAATGCCTTGATAACAAAATGTGCTTTTGATTTCTTCATATATCTTTTCAGAATAAAATCCATCAGAAACTGCTAAAGTGGTTAAGTATTGTAGTAGAACATCGAAACTATTGAGATAAGGAATTCTATCTTCGACAGCGGAATTTTTGACTGCTTTTTGCATTGCTGAAGCTTCAATAAGTTCCATAGCATGTGTGGGTAAAAAATGAATTACACTTTCTTTCCCTGGTTGATGACCACTGCGACCAGCGCGCTGCAGAAAACGAGCAACTCCTTTTGGCCCTCCAATTTGAATTACGGTTTCGACAGGAGCAAAATCAACTCCCAAATCTAAACTTGAAGTACAAACAACAGCTTTAAGACTTTCATTGCGAATCGCCTGTTCTACCCAGAGCCTTGTTTCTTTATTTACACTACCGTGGTGCATGGCAAACTCACCAGCATATTCTGGATGCTTTTCTAATATTTTCTGGAACCAAATTTCACATTGACTTCTGGTGTTCGTAAAAAGTAGTGTTGTCTTACTTTTATTAATGATTGGTATGACGTCTTCTAAAAGCTTTAATCCCAAATGTCCTCGCCAAGGAAAGGTTTCCATCTCTTTCGGAATAATACTCTTAACCGTGTTTTTTTTGTGGAGCTTTGCTTTTATTAGTACGGAGTTTTTGTAGGCTTCTGTTTCTGGACCAAGTAATACTTGTCTTGCTTGCTCTAAATTGCCAATTGTAGCAGATATTCCCCAAATACGTAAATCTGGAGAGATAGTTTTTAGTCTTGATAAGCCAAGTTCCATTTGAACTCCACGTTTTGTTCCTAGCAGTTCATGCCATTCATCTACAACAATAGCGGAACACTCTTGAAAGACTTTTTTATATCCTTTTGAGGATAATAATAATTGTAAACTTTCAGGAGTTGTAATTAATAAATCAGGCATTTTAGTTTTCTGCCTGGCTCTTTCCTTTATTGAGGTATCTCCAGTTCTAATACCCACGGTCATTTGAGTACCTAAGTCTTGAGTAATTCTCTCGGCCGATTGCTTTATTTCTTGAGACAAAGCTCGTAATGGAGTTATCCAAATAGCTTTTAATCCTTTTTTATGTTTAGCCCTATAATCAGGATTATTTTTAATGTAATTCAAAACAATAGGAAACCAAAGTGCGTAAGTTTTTCCGCTTCCGGTTGGCGCATTTAGCAAACCATGTTTTCCTTGCAAAAAAGCCGTCCAACTTTCTTTTTGAAAAGTAAAGGGTTTCCAGTCTTGTTCTTGGAACCAATTTTGGGCGATATCGAATAGCTCTTTTTTATTCACTACTTTTTATTGAGCAATCATTGCTAGAAGATCATTTAGAGTATTGGCTTCATCAATTTTTTTATCCCTTCGCCATCTCAAAATACGCGGAAAACGAGTTGCCACACCACTTTTGTGTCTTTTTGAAAGGGCGATACCTTCGAAAGCAATTTCAAAAACATGATAAGGAGCGACACTACGAACCGGACCAAAACGCTCCAATGTATTTTTCTTTATCCATGCATCAACTTCTTTAAATTCATTATCTGTTAATCCAGAATAGGCCTTTGCGAAGGTGACTAGTTCTTTTAAACCTTGTTCATTCTCTTTCCATAGGGCAAAAGTGTAATCTGTAAATAAGTTACTTCTTCGACCATGACCTCGCATGGCATATGTAAGTACAGCATCTATTGTTAAGGGTTCCACTTTCCATTTCCACCAATCTCCTTTTTTACGCCCTACTTGATACGCAGAATCTTTATGTTTTATCATGAGACCTTCACTTCGCATTTCACGAGCTTTGTTTCTTTCTTTAGCCACTTCATCCCAAGAATTGAAGTCTAACCTTGGTGAAAGTAGTAATGGTATGCCATCAAAACCTTTTTTCTCGACATTATTGGAAAAGATAATTTCTGAAGCAAGCAGTTTTTCCAAAACTACTCTTCTTTGAACAAATGAATTTTGACGTATATCTTGCCCTTCCCATTCTAACAAATCATAAGCTTTTAATATCACTGGTGTTTTAGCTAGCAGTGCTTTAGATATTGTTTTGCGACCGATTCTTGTTTGGAGGTCATTAAAAGTACCTATTTGCCCATTAGAGTAGGGCAATAATTCACCATCCAATACAGTTCCGTTTGGGATAATTCCTATGAACTTTTGAAACTCTGGATATTTATCCGTCACTAATTCTTCCCCACGACTCCAAACAAAAAGCTCGTTGTTTCTTATAATAACTTGACAGCGAATACCATCCCATTTGTGCTCAACCGACCAATTTTCTATTGGACCTAAATCTTCTGGTTCTCCTTCAATAGCGTATGCTAAATAAAATGGATAAGGTTTTGATAAGTAATCACTTTCTTTTTCATTCAGTACTAAATCTTGAAATGATATTTTATCAGGATTCCAGTTACCCATCAACTTGTATGCTAATACATCTTCATCAATTTCAGTTGCTTTTGATAAAGCTCGGGTCATTAATTTTTGACTTACGCCTATTCTAAATCCACCAGTTATGAGTTTAGTAAAAACAAAACGTTCATAATAATTCAGTTGACTCCAATTTTCAAAGAGATAAGCCTTTTTTTCTATTTCAGTTTTTGGTTTTAGGGCAATTATTTCTTTTAGAAAATCTGTTAAGCTTTTTTTTGTTGACTGATTGCCAGCAGGGACAACCAAAGCAATGGTTTCAGCTAGATCACCCACTATGTGATAGCTTTCTTCAAACAACCATAGTGGAATTTTGGCTAATTCTGCTGCCCATTCTCTAAGAAAAGTAGTGTTTACAGGTCTTGGGGGTCTTCGGTGTGAAAGAATTGCAATGGTCCACACCTTATCTTGGTCATTTGATTTTGTAAAATAATCAGCTAAGGCCTTTACTTTAGTGTTGGTTTTATTCGTGCTATCTAAGGCCTTAATTAGTCGAGCAAAGTCTTTCATTCAGCTTCAATATTTGAAGATTCTGAAGTATTCATTTCAGCCAACTCACCTTCATATTGCGTTTGTTCAGTTCGTGCATCATAGCCTAATTCGCGTAGATATTTTGAAAATATTTCTGTGTAGCCATGTGTGCAGATTATTTTTTCGGCACCAGTATCTTTAATAGCTGTTAGCAAATCTAGCCAATCACAATGGTCACTCAATACAAATCCTTTATCTATTGCTCGCCTTCTACGGGCACCTCTAAAAGCCATCCAACCGCTAGCTGAAGCCGTAACAAAGGGTGTCATTTTTCGTATCCAAGTACTTCCATGGGCTGAAGGAGGTGCGATAACTATATTACCTTTGATAGCCTCTTTTTTAGTGTCTCTAGTGATGAGTTCTGTTTTAGGAAAATCAACATATTCGCGTAAAACTTCGGTCATATTTTCAACCGCGCCATGAGTGTAGATTTTGCCAATTGAAGGATCTAAATGTTTCAATAATCTTTGGGCCTTACCTAATGAATATCCAAAGAGAACCGAGGTTTGGCTATTTGCTCTATTTTCCGCCCACCATTGATTAATATCATTAAATACTTCCTTTTGTGGTGTCCAAAGAAAGGCTGGTAGACCAAAAGTACATTCCGTAATAAACGTATGGCATTTAATATTTTCATAAGGTGTTGAGACACCATCGTCTTCTAATTTATAGTCTCCAGTAAAAACCCAAACTTCACCTTTGTGCTCAACTCTTATTTGAGATGAGCCAATAATGTGTCCGGCAGGGTGTAGACTAAAAGTGACATTATTAATGGTAAAAGTTTCTCCCCATTCTTTACCAATAACATTGAGCTCACCAAGACGATGTTTTACAATAGGTAGGTTTCGATGATGGGTAATATACTGTTTGTGACCCCAACGACTATGGTCAGCATGACCATGAGATATAATTGCTTTATCGACCGGTTTCCAAGGGTCTAAATAAACATCTGCAGCAGCGCAATAAATGCCTTTAGTCGTAAATTGAAGTAAGGGTATCTTCATAGCGAAGTGAATTTACAAATTTCTTTTGGCGATAAATGCCAAATGTTTTCTACTTAAAAATTATATTTGCGCAACAAAAGTTATCATATGCCTATTATCGATTTATACGAACACAGTGAACAACGACATAATCTTGCTCATTTTGCTACTTTGGCAAGTTTAGCAGCTGTTGATGGTGAAATTAGCCCGGAAGAGAAAGCAATTCTAGATAAGTTCGCTTTTAAATTAAATATCACTGACGAAGAGTATAAAGAGGTTATGAAAAAGGAGAATAAATATCCTATTGAAACTCCTCATAGCGGTGAGAAAAGATTAAAGAGATTGTTTGAATTTTTTCAAATGGCTTTTGCAGATCAATCTCTTGATGATGATCAAAATCGAATGATAGAGCGTTATGCTATTGGATTGGGTTATGCTCCTGAAACGGCGGAAACTATTATCCAAAAAACTCACGATATTTTCAGAGGTAAAATTGCCTTTGAAGATTACCAGTACTTGATGGAAAAGTAATTAGTGGTACTTCTTTAAAAATTCTTGTAATTTATTCACCATATTTCTACTACCACAGAAGAAAGGAACTCTTTGGTGTAGTTCTGTTGGTTCAATATCCATAATTCTGTTTTTTCCTCCAATTGCTATGCCATTGGCTTGTTCAGCAATAAAAGCCATGGGGTTGCATTCGTAAAGCAATCGTAGTTTACCATTTTGAGCTATACTACTTTTAGGGTACATGTAAATTCCACCCTTAATCATGTTCCTATGAAAATCAGATACCAGGGAGCCAATATATCTTGACGTATATGGTCTATCACCTTCTTCTTTTTGACAATATTTTATATAGTCTTTAACACCCTGCAAAAAATGAGTGTAATTACCTTCATTAACGGAGTATATTTTACCATCTTCTGGAAATTGCATATTTGGGTGTGATAAGTAAAACGTGCCAAGTGCAGGATTTAGGGTAAACCCATTAACACCATCACCTGTAGTATACACTAACATGGTTGACGTTCCATAAACAACATACCCGGCAGCTACCTGCTGATTACCTGGTTGTAAAAAATCTTCAAGTTGCACGGGAGTACCGACCGGAGTAACACGCCTGTAGATTGAGAAGATAGTACCAACTGAGACGTTAACATCAATATTTGATGACCCATCTAATGGATCAATTAAAACAACATATTTGTTTTGATGTTTTTCATCATTACTATTGATACTAATAAAACTATCTTCTTCTTCAGAAGCTATTCCACAAACTATTTCTCTATTAGTAAGTGTTTGAATAAACTTTTCATTAGCAAAAACATCTAACTTTTGTTGGTCTTCGCCTTGAACATTAGTGTCACCAGCTGCACCAAGTACATCAACCAACCCCGCCTTATTTACTTCATGATTAACTACTTTCGCAGCTAATCTAATTGCATTGATAAGTTTGGAAAGTTCACCTGAAGAATATTGAAACGAAGATTGATTTTCAATAATAAATTCGCCAAGTGTTTGATTTCTTTTGGTCATTACAAGGGTAGTTTTATGTTGCAAATATCGTTATTAATTGAAGTACTACAACGTTTTCGTCGCCGTATTGTTGTAATAGATGTTGAAGTTATTGATTCTCAAAAAACGTTCTGTAGAAATCAATAATTCGTTAATGAACTTGGGCTAATAATGTGGTTTTAGCACCTCAATTGATGTTAAGTAACCACACAAAAATTCAATTTTTCGTTTAAAAACAAAAAAACGTATTGAAAATATATAACTAATTGTTTTATTTGTAACAGTTATGAAATATACTATTAGAGATGCCGCTAAAGGCGATATGATTAAAGTGTTCGATTTAATCAATGAATTGGCTTCATTTGAAAAAGAAAATGATGCTGTTCAAATTACTTTGGAAGAGCTGATAGCTTCCGGTTTTGGGTCGAATCCACTTTATCATTGTTTTGTTGCAGAGATTAATAAGGACATTGTTGGTATGGCTTTAGTTTATGCCCGATATTCAACATGGCAGGGCCCTGTTATTCACTTAGAAGATTTAATTGTTACCGAAAAAATGAGAGGTACCGGTTTGGGTACGGCATTATTAAAGGCCGTAGTTCAGTATGGAAGTGAAAAAGGCGTCAAGAGAATTAGTTGGGAGGTTTTAGATTGGAATGAACCAGCTATTAAATTTTACGAAAGTAAAGGGGCCAATGTTATGCGCGATTGGGATGTCGTGCAATTGAAGGAGGAAGGAATGAAAAGATTTTTAGAAACTCATGAGGATATTTAAGTTTGGAGGAGCATCAGTAAAAGATGCAAACGGAGTAAAAAATTTGGTTAAGGTTTTAAAAGAAGTTGGACATAAAGATACCCTTTTGGTAGTCTCCGCAATGGGTAAAACCACTAACGCAATGGAGAATATTGTTGATGCTTATTTTAAGGATAAACAAAATTTAGATGATGCAATTCAGGTGGTTATTGACAATCATAAAGCTATTATCAATGATTTATTTGAAGCAAGAAATCATGATATTCATAATAAGGTAAATGTTCTTATTGAAGAATTCAGAGGATTTTTAATGTGGAATAAGTCACCTAAATATGCCTTTGTATATGACCAAGTTGTTGGTTATGGTGAACTATTATCAACAACAATAGTAAGTACTTATTTGAATGAGATTGGTTTAAGTAATCATTGGCTCGATGTTCGAGAGCTTATCAAAACAGATAATAGTTATAGAGATGCTCAGGTAAATTGGGAAACTACAGCGACCAATGTTAAGCGTCATATCAACATTGGCGAACTAAATATCACTCAAGGTTTTTTAGGCAGTGACGAGAATAATTTTAGCACCACTTTAGGACGAGAAGGTTCAGATTATACAGCAGCAATATTGGCCTATTGTTTAAATGCAGATTCGGTAACAATATGGAAAGATGTTCCAGGTGTTTTAAATGCTGATCCACGCCATTTTAAAGAAACTCAATTATTACATCAAATATCATATCGCGAAGCAATAGAACTCGCTTTTTACGGTGCTTCAGTCATTCACCCTAAAACTTTACAACCATTGCAAGGGAAAGAAATTCCATTGCATGTGAAGTCATTTATTAATCCATCAGAAGATGGAACAACCGTTGGTCGCGGAACAAAAATATCTCCAGAGATTCCGTGTTTTATTGTTAAGAAGGATCAGGTATTGTTAAAATTATCTTCATTGGATTTCTCTTTTATTGTTGAGGAGAATATGAGTGAAATTTTTAAACTATTTCATGATTTTCGTTTAAAAGTAGATCTGATTCAGAATTCGGCAATTAGTTTTTCCGTTTGTTTAGATAATAAGTTTGGAGGACTAAATGAACTGCTCCAAAAACTGGACCAAAAGTTTAAGGTTACATGCCATAATAATGTTTCTTTATATACTATCCGTCATTTTGATGAAAATTCAGTGGAGAAAGTATTGAATGGGTATACCGTTTTGGTGGAGCAAAGAGGAAAAGAAACAGTTCAATTGGTCGTAAAATGAAAAATTAGGTAGGTTACACTCCTTCTATTTTTCTATATTTACCCTTACCTAATAGTGTAAATATGGGGTTGGTATCGGCGAAAGAGGTTGCAAAGGTCCTAAAAGTAGAGAGGTATGGTTTTATAGGTACTTTTCTTGGATGGTTGTTGCTTAAGATTACACGTATTTCAAGCGTAAATTCTTTTTACGATTCCATCGCTCATTTACCTCCTTTAGAATATACAAATGCCATTTTAGAGCACTATGCTATCGATTTTGAGATATCTGATGAAGATTTAAAAAGATTGCCTAAAAAAGGCGCTTACGTTACCATTAGTAACCATCCGCTTGGAGCAATCGATGGTGTTATTTTGATAAAACTAATGTTAGAGAATAGGCCAGATTTTAAGATAATGGCTAATTTTCTCTTACAAAGAATGGTACCTATTGAGCCCTATATTCTACCAGTCAACCCTTTTGAAAGCCATAAAAATGTACGAAGTAGTATAGCTGCATTTAAAAAGACGTTGGCCCATTTGGCTGATGGACATCCACTAAGTGTTTTTCCGGCTGGAGAAGTTTCTACGCATAAAGAAGGAAACCTAATCGTTGATAAGCCGTGGGAAGAGGCGGCCTTAAAATTAATTCGTAAGGCTGAAGTGCCAGTAGTTCCGATTTATTTTCATGCTAAGAATAGTAGGTTGTTTTATAGATTGTCTAGATGGAACGATGTTTTTAGAACAGCTAAATTACCTTCAGAAGTTTCTACCCAAAGGCGAAGACCTATAAAAGTTAGAATAGGTCAGCCGATAAGCGTAAGCACGCAAAAAGAAGAGGAAACGTTGGTCAGCTATGGTGAACTTTTACGAAGAAAAACATACCTATTAGCAAATGCCTTCGAAAAAGAACGCTTGATTGATAAGGTACCTAGCACTTTAAAAATTCCTAAACAGCCTAAGAAAATTGTCACAGCGGTTAGAACCGAAGTTATTGAAGGTGAAATTGAAAAACTTAGAGAAAAAGAGTGCCGTTTACTCCAGAGCAAAAATTATGAGGTGTTCTTAGCACAAGAAAAGGATATGCCATTTATTTTAAAAGAGATTGGGCGTCAGCGAGAAATTACCTTTAGAGCTATTGGAGAAGGAACAAATAAGTCAATCGATTTAGATGCCTTTGATTCGTATTATCATCATCTTTTTCTTTGGGATGACAAAGACAAAAAAGTAGTTGGGGCTTATCGCATGGGTCTTGGGGCTCAAATATTCAAAGACTTTGGTATTGATGGGTTTTATTTACAAGATTTATTCCGTTTTGAACCTGAACTTTATGGAATGATGTCTAGATCCATTGAAATGGGTCGTGCCTATATTACTGCAGAGTACCAACAAAAACCAATGCCTTTGTTTTTACTTTGGAAGGGTATAGTTCATACAACACTTCGTTTTCCTGAGCATAAATATTTAATAGGAGGGGTAAGTATTAGTAACCAGTTTTCAAATTTTTCTAAATCTTTGATGATTGAGTTTATGAAATCTAATTATTGGGATCCTTATGTTGCCCAGTATGTGCATCCTAAAAAAGAATTTAAGGTAAAATTGAAAGATGCTGACAAAGAGTTCATTTTTGATGAAACTCAGGCTGATTTAAATAAGTTTGATAAACTTATTGATGAAGTAGAACCTGGTAGTCTGCGATTACCTGTTTTGATAAAAAAGTACATCAAACAGAACGCTAGAATGGTAGCATTTAATGTTGACCCTCTGTTTAATAATTCGGTCGATGGTTTAATGTATATTAAAATTGCCGATTTACCGGAAAGCACTGTTAAACCTGTCATGGAAGAATTTCAAGCTGAACTAGAGCGTAAATTAGCAGAGAATACCAACAATCCGGTTTAAGACTTCAAGGCAGAAAATACGTACTTTAATTCTGTTGCAATTTGTAGGCTACGCTCCAAATATTTTTCGTCTTGTAAAGGAGTATTGTCAAACTTTTTAGGGTCTTCATAGGTAATTGGAAATCTTTCTTCGGCACCAATAACCATTGGACAAGCTTCATTTGCAGAATCACAGGTCATTATAGCTCCAAATCCATTACTTGGATTAAATGCAGCATCATATGTTTTTGAAAAACAGATTATTGGGTGGCTATTTTTGTCAAATTTAACTGCGTAAACAGGATTATCTTCTTTTGATAATTTTGTAATCTTGAAACCTTGTTTTTGGAGTGTCTCACTAACTTTAGCAAACATAGCGGTAGCTTCTGTTCCACCTGAGTAGCAGGTTACTTGGTTCACTTGATAATGTGAGGCAAGAGTTTGAGCCCAAATTTGTGATAAATGACTTCTTCTTGAGTTATGGGTGCAAATAAAATTGAGCTGAATTGCTTCTTTCTTATCTATTTTGCTTTGTAGATAGTTAATTAAAGATTGCAATAATGCTTTACGATCTATTGAAATTTTTTCAATTTGTAATGTGGTGATGGTATTTTGTATTTCTGAATACATTGTTCTATGTTGTAAAATTTTATATTAAAGCCCCACTTTTGTGCTTCTTTTTTCAAATAATAAATTGTCTTTCCAAACGCCATGTTGAGTTTTACCAACCCGTTCTCGTTTACCAATAAAACGAAAACCGACTTTTTCATGTAGTTTTATACTAGCAGGATTTTCTGGAAAAATTCCAGATTGTAAGGTCCAATACCCAGCTGCTTCGCTTTGTTCAATAAGCTGCAACATTAAAGCTTTTCCAACACCTTTGCCACGACTACCTTCTCCAATATATACACTTACTTCAGCTACTCCTCCATAAACACATCTGCTTGAAACAGGAGATAGTGCAGCCCAACCTACTACTTTATTTAGTTCTTCGGCAACAATTCTACAAGAAGCAAGATGTGATTTGTCCCAATCGCCATAATCAGGAATAGTGCTTTCAAAAGTACCAAATCCGGTGGCAATACCCTCCGCATATATCTTCGATACGGATGGCCAATCTGAAGCAAGCATTGCTCTAAATATCATTCAGGTATTAACAACAGTTTATTCTATTTCGGTAACTATCCCAAATATTTTGAGTATTCTGAAATAACAAGAAAACATGTAAAAATGCTAAAATAACGGCTCCAGGAATTGCATTTTCTGCCACAATTGTAAGTATGTTTGACGCCAAACTAGTGCTTATAGGTGCCGTAATATAATAGATAGAATTACCTTCGATACTTAATTTAATACCTATGGTCAGGGCGATAATGGCATAATGAAATCCATTGGCGAATAGATGAATTATATATTCCCATCTAGGTAACCCCCCCATAAAATCACGACTATCTTTTTCGGAATAGGCATCAAAGCCTAAAACAATTAAATCAACAAAGGTCAAAACCATACCAATAATAAAAAATTCTAAAGAGTTTTCTATCAATAAACACCAAACAATTATTGGAAACAGAATCGCTCTAACAGTATGCGTTTTATGCTCAAAATTACTTTCATTATGTTGGTATAGTTTGTACTTCCAAAGATGGAGATAGAAACCGTCGTAAGTCGCTAGCACCATAAATAGTACTAAGAAAATACTAGTAAGAATATAAAGAATGTCCATGATAACAATTTTAAATTAACAGCATCCGCTTCCTGGTGCACATGAATTTTCTGAGTTTATTTCTGCTTCTACTGGAACACCACAGGTTTCTTTGGCCTTACAATCAGTTTTTTCAATAGCTAGTTTAAAAATTATCTTTTTGTCATTCCAAATAACATCATCAATAAAAAGTTGTGCTGTATGAAACGAAGAGTTACTATATTCCATCTTAACTTCAGCATCTCTTACCATAGGTTTAATACTATCAACTTTATTCAAAATACCTAAAGCTTTATAAGCCGTCATAAAATCGGTTTTGCCTTTCTCAGAAGGGCTTTCCCAAAGTTGAATAATAGTTTCTTTCCAAAAATCAGTATTAGCTCCACAATCAACGGCGTCAATGGTAATGTTTTTAATTTCTGTGATATGATAATTTGCAGGTACGATATGACCCGGAGCATATTCAAAAAGAAGTTCTTTGTTATTATGCTGGTTAAGTAATTCTAAAAATTCATTTGTTTTCATGTGACTATTATTTAACAACAATTACTTTTAGTTGTATTAAAAAAAATGTTCAATGTATTTTGTATGGTAGCCCAAGTTTTAAGATTAATACAGTAGCAAACCTTTTTACCTTCTATTTCACCTTTTATTAAATCAATACTCTTGAGTTCTTTTAAATGTTGTGAAATAGTGGGCTGAGCTAAACCAATTTCATCAACGATATCATTACAAATACAAGATTCTTGCTTACTGATATATTGTAAGATGGCAATGCGCGCCGGATTGGCAAGTACTTTAAAAATACTCGCCATTTGATTTTGACTATGATTAAATATTTGTGTTTTAGTAATACCCATACATATTTATATATTGCAATATTACGATGATAAAATGAAATAAAAAAGGCCAGTGATTAATTTCTGACCTTTTATTTTTTAGAACCAAGGCTTTTTGCCTACTTGGTACGTGTTGTAAAACTCTTCATCTGACTTAGTTAAGTATATAATACCTTCTATTAAACCTATAAGACCTGGAATCCAAAAGAAAAAAGTTCCTATTACGAAACAAGTCGTAGCATAGCCTAATATAGTAACCCCTAAAAGAATAAAGCCTTCTTTTTGATACCCTAAAATAAACTTATGTACACCAAGTGAGCCCAAAATAATAGCTAAAATACCTGCTAAAATCTTTTTATTTTCACTACCGCCTACAGCTTTGTTTAGCCCATCACTGAACTCATTTGCTGTTTTTTTAGCCTCATCAGCAAAATCACTAGCTGCTTCCTTGGCATCACCAGCTGCATCTTTGGCAGCATCTTTTGCTTTGTCAAATGCTTCTTCAGCTTTATCTCCTAAATCTTTGTTTTCTTCTGACATGATTATAATTTGTTGGTTAAATGAGCATTAAATGTAATAAATAATTCCGTTGTTACAGAAAAGCTTTATCAACAGGTTCCCAAAGCTCTAATTTGTTGCCTTCGGGATCTAAAATCCAACCAAATTTTCCATACTCATATTCTTCAACCTCACCTACAATAGTTACCCCTTCTTTTTCAAGTTCAACCAGAAGCTCTTTTAAATTTTCAACACGAAAATTCATCATAAACTGTTTTTGACTAGGCTGAAAATACTTGGTGTCCTCATTCATTGGGCTCCATTGCGTAGAGCAATCATTTCCTTCTTTATCTTTCCACCAAAAGGTACATCCATATTGATCAGTATTAAGGCCTAAACGTTCTTTGTACCATTGTTTAATTTGATCAGGATTTTTGGTTTTAAAGAAAAAACCACCTAAACCAGTTACTCTTTTTTTCATTTTTTAATATTTTGTTCATAGAGATTAATCCAATCAGTAGTTGTCATTTTTTGACAGAGTTCAGCAATGAGCTCATAGGGGATGTTTTCAACCTTTTTAAACCGAATACAACTTTTACCCATATCTAGCTTTGTTTTGACATGCTTTGGATACTCCTTAACAAACCAATCATACAGCTTTTGGTCTGCGTAAATTCCAGAATGATAAAGGGCAACAAAGTTTTTTTGAGAGGCAATATTAATAAAAGGTAAGGGCAATTTGGGGTTGCAATGGTAACCCCCAGGGTAAATAGAATGAGGTACAACGTACCCAATCATTTTATAATTAATGCATTCTTTAAAGCCTTTTGGCAAATTCTTATGAACAGTTTCTCTTAATCGGGTAACTGCGAGTTTTCTTCCTTCAGGAAGTTTAGAAAGATACTCCTCAACGGAGTTAGCTTCTATGGTCATAATTGCTGCTTATAGGTTACTCTATAAAGTTAGCAAAATTCAGCTTTGATTTTATCTACTATGGTTTGCGCTAGTTTTTCATGACTTTCAACAGTCCATCCCGCAACATGTGGGGTTAATAAAACGTTTTCAGCTTTCCTTAAATATTTGAATGGTTTGGGTTTGTTGATGAAAAAATCACCAAAATCAAAAGACTTTTTTTCATATTCCAACACGTCTAGCCCGGCACCCAATATTTTTTCTGATTTTAACCCTCCAACTAAATCTTTGGTGACAATACATTTGCCTCTGGCCGTATTTAATAACCAAAAAGGTTTTTGAAAAGCATCAATAAATTCAGAATTAACCATTCCAATAGTTAGTTCTGTTTGTGGAACATGCAAGCTAATGATGTCAGATTTTTGCTGTAATTCAAGAATGCCGACTTGTCTTGCATTATCATCACCGACTCCTCCAACAATGTCGTAGCAAATGATTTCAACATCAAAACCTTTTAGTTTTTGTGCAAAAGCTTTACCCATATTTCCGTAACCTATGATACCGACAGTTTTACCATCCAATTCCAAACCGCGGTTACCTTCTCTATCCCATTTACCTTTGCGAATTTCTTTATGAGCCTTATTTAAATTGTTCATTAAACTTAACAGCATTCCTAAGCTATGCTCTGCTACCGCATTTCTATTACCTTCTGGTGCTGATGCGAGAAATATATTTTTATTTCTGGCGTAGGCTAAATCTATATTTTCAAGGCCAGCCCCTACACGACCAATAAATTTTAGGTTGGTAGCCTTATCCAAGAAAGATTTATCGATAGTAAATCTGCTACGAATTATAAGTCCATCATATAAATGAATTTTGCTCTCAATATCCTCTTTTGAGGAATCAAAATCTTCATGATTTTCAAAACCAAGTTCCGTAAACTGATTTTGCAATAATTCATGATTAGGGTCAACGTGCAGTACTTTCATAAATTCAAAGATACAACACGACTATATTTTTGGATAGTGATTTTGGGTCATTTCATGTTTAACAGCACCTGTATGCGCGGTATTTTGTTTTTCAAAGAGCAAGAGATGCACTTCTTCGCCATCTTTTGTTGATGGGCAATGTTCAACACCTTTAGGAACGACGATAATTTCACCTTCTTTTACTATTTCTGTTCTATCACGAAATTGCATATGCAAGGTGCCTTTTAAAACTTGAAAAAGCTCGTCTTCATTATCATGAGCATGCCAAACAAATTCGCCTTGGATTTTGGCTAAGATTACCTGCATATCATCTACAACGGCTATTTGATGCGGATGCCATTGTTTTGAAAAAAGTTGGTGTTTTTCTTTAAGGTTTATCGGTTTCATACTTTTTGCTTATATCCCTAAAATCATTTTTGCAATCCAAAAGTAAATCAGAATTCCAAAAATATCATTGCTTGTTGTGATGAATGGCCCGGTCGCAATCGCTGGGTCAATACCTCTTTTATGCAGAAAGAGTGGGGTAAAGGTTCCTATAAATCCCGCAACAATGATGACCGCTATTAAAGAAACAGAAATGGCAAGGGCAGTTGTAAAACTTCCTTTCCAAATCCAAGTAAAAAGTAATAATAAAGCCGCCAAAATCACCCCGTTTAACAGTGCAAGAAGCATTTCTTTAATGAGTCGATTTCCAATACTACCTTTAATATCATCATTGGCTAAACCTTGAACAATTATAGCGCTTGATTGTACTCCAACATTACCGGCCATGGCAGCAATCAGTGGAGTAAATAAAAATAGTACAGTGTATGTACTGAACATATCTTCAAATCCGCTCATGATAACAGCTGCAGCACCACCACCAAAAAGACCGAGAATTAACCATGGTAATCGTGCTCGAGTTAGTTCCCAAATGCTATCATCCGCTTCAACATCTTGAGAAATACCCGCGGCAAGCTGATAATCCTTATCTGCTTCTTCCTTTATAACATCAACAATATCATCAATTGTGATTCGACCAACCAAACGTCCAATTTGATCAACAACGGGTATAGCTTCTAAATCATATTTAGACATGATTTTGGCTACCTCTTCTGGTTTTTCATTCACATTTACCGAATCTACTTTGGGGATGTAAATGTCTTTTATTGGTGCTTTGGCAGAAGTAGTTAATAAGTCTTTTAAAGAAAGTCTTCCTTTTAATTTATCTTCAGTATCAACCACATAAATAGAGTGTACTCTTGTTACATTCTCCGCCTGTATCCGCATTTCTTTTACACAGGTTGTTACCGTCCAGTTCTCTTGGACTTTTACTAATTCTTTTGCCATTAACCCTCCCGCTGAATCTTCATCATATCTTAAAAGGTCAACAATATCTTTGGCGTGATCCCTATCTTCTATTTCAGAAATAACTTCTTGAACTAATTCTGTAGGAAGCTCACCAACAATATCAGCTGCATCATCAGTATCTAACTCTTCAATTTCACTTGCAATTTCTTTTGGCGAAAGATTATTAAGAATAGCTTCCCTTACATCTTCATCAAGCTCTGTAAGTATGTCAGACGTTTTTTCACTGTCGAGAAGTTTAATGAGGTAAGTGGCTTCAAGTTCATCCAACTCATTCGCAATTTCAGCAACATCAGCATAATGAAACTCTTTCATTAACAAACGCAGTTGAGCATCATTCTGATTTTCAATCAGAATTTGAATTTCACCTACAAGTTCGTTTGTGAGTTTAAACGGAGTCATTTGCAATCGTCTTAGTAATCGCTATAAAGTCATTTACAGCCATTTGTTCTGGGCGACGGTCAAATATACTGTCTTCTTTGATATTATCAGATAAATTAAAACTCTTAAGACTGTTGCGAAGAGTTTTTCTTCTTTGATTGAAAGCAGTTTTTACAACTCTAGCAAATAACTTTTCATCACAATCAATTTTAAAGTCTTTTTTTCTAGTTAAGCGTAAAACTCCTGATTGTACCTTGGGAGGTGGGTCAAACACCTGCGGGTGCACTGTAAACAAATATTCCGCATTATAGAATGCTTGTACAAGTACCGATAAAATACCATAAGCTTTGCTACCTTCTTTTTCACAAATACGCTGAGCTACTTCTTTCTGAAACATACCAGAAAACTCAGGCACTTGCTCTTTAAACTCTAACATTTTAAATACAATCTGACTTGAGATATTGTAAGGGAAATTACCCGTTATGGCAAATTGTTCATTTCCATAAAGTTGTTGTAAATCATATTTTAGAAAATCAGCTTCTAATACTTTAAACTTGTTATTTTTCTCTAAAATCTTGGGGTGTTCTAAAGGAAAGCTGTGATTTAAATAAACAATAGATTCTTCGTCGAGATCCATTGCTACCAAATCTAAATCTCGCATCAAGAGATATTTAGTTAAGACCCCCGTACCAGGACCTATTTCTATAACATTAGAATACCCATTAAGTGAAAGCGTATCAGCAATGTCTTGTGCAACTTTTTCATCTTTTAGAAAGTGTTGACCTAAGTGTTTTTTTGCTTTCACTGGAGACTCATCATGCCTTTTATTAGTTCCCTTTTGATTACGAAAATCCTTTCTGTATTTCCCTTTTTTAGGCATGAGGGTATTTTAAATTAAAATTAATAAGATTAATCGAAGTTAGGAATGTAAACCCAGGCCTTTACTCCGGAATTTAATACCACGGCTATTCTTGAATAGGCTAAAGATTCATAAATATCAATCTTATACAATTCTAAGTTAGAAACTTGATATAAGGTACCTTTTACACTATCATTTAGAGTGCTCGATTTCTTAATAATTGGGTATTTGCCTATGAGTTTTTTATCATATTTTTTATAGCCCTGAAGTGTATCTGAAACCCCCTTGAGTTGCCGTTCAATAATTGATAATTGAACTTCTTTTTCTTGCAAAGAACCGTATGAAAATAATTGCTGAGTTGTTTTCAAGATGTCTGTTCACTTATAATTTCTAATTCTGTTCTAAAAGCTACAAATTTATTCGGGAAACGTTGATTTCCCTTTGAACGCATCTGATTTGCGTATTCTGCGTAATAAGAATTTAAAGTTGCTTTACTGTCCGTTTGATACTGCACAGAATAGGTAGAGCCGCCCATTTCTTCTTCAATCATGACCTTGCACATTTTTGCAGTTAAAAACTTTTGGGTAGCTAACATCTCTGGGATATGCTCATTTTTCATCCAGTTTAACCAGTCATCATGTACCGAATCGTCAATATTGATGGTCACATTATATATAATCATGGGCAAAAATTCTAAACTAAACAAAGTGATTATGGGGGAGAGATAAATACCTTCAATAATACTACTTAATTTATTAAATCTCCTCGGAGTTTTCTAAAATTTTTGCGCGCTTGTGGGTAAAAATAGCTGTCTTGATAATTATAAATAATTTTCTCGTAGTTTAATTGAGCTTTATCAGGCTCGTCAAAAACATTCTCATATAACTTTGCCAAGGCAAAATAAGCATCATCGGCAAGAATGTCGGTGCTATAAAATTCAATTATTTTTTGATAATTGAAACGTGCTTTTTCAAAATCGTTTTGTTCTTCAAGTAATTTTGCTTGTTTTAAGAGCGCTTCATCTTCAATTTTTTCACCTTTATGATTGGTTAAAATATCCTCTAAAGAACTAATAGCAGCTGTCGTTTTCTTTTGATATGCCAATAAATCGGCCCGGGCATATTTTTTTAACGCAGTTTGAGTAGAATCTTCTAAAGAATTATCAGAAATCAGCAGGCTTAATTGCATAGCATCATTAGCGATTAGCTGTGATGTTGAGCCTCTTAAAACTTTTAACTGGGTTAAAGCCCAATCGAAATCACCTTTATAGAAACTCGTTTGTGCAACCTTAAAACGAGCATCTTGACCTAAAACATCATTTTTAAGTTTTTTCTGAATTTGTGAAAAATAAATGAGGGCTTCATTAAAGCGCTGATCAAAAACCAAAATGTCACCTAGAGCTAATTTTATGTATGCTTCTCCAAACCTACCCAAAGGCTCTTTCAAACTTTTCTTGAGCATTTGAATAGCCGGCTCTGGGTTTTCTTTCCTAAAAGTTAAAAAGTTAGCGTAAGCAATTTGCAGTTGTAAAGTTCTGTTTTGATAGCCATACTCATCAAGTAGTTTAACAAACTGTTTTTCAATGGCAATTAATTTTTTTGAATTGGGGTTAATAAGCTCAATATCTATAAGACTTAATTGAGCGTTGAGTTTAGTTCCTGGGTTGGTCGCATTTGAAACCATAAACTCAAAAGCATCAATAGCGGTGTCAAGGTCTTTATTGTCTAATGCGATTTCACCTAAGCTTTGTAAACGATCCAAAGAGCCGTTGTTATTTCTTTTGAAAATGGCTTTTTCTTGGGCTAGAGCACTATTAAATTGATTTTGCTGCACAAATAGCCAACTCAAGAGCTCATTCCAAATTACATCAGGGTTTTTTTGTGCATTCTGAAGAAGAATTCTTCTAAGCTTAATATTGTTTTCATTGGTGGATTCTTCAGTTAAAAAGTCATCAATATTTCTAAGCACATTAGAACGAGCGGTTTTGCCCTCATAAATTAATCTGAGGTAAGACTCATACATTTTGTCAATATTACCCTGTTCGCCATAAATACGAGCTAATTGAAAATCATAATTTAATTCAGGCTTAAGGGCCATAGCTTTGGTATACGCAGCAATGGCTTCATCAAGCAAAGCATATTTTTGAAAACGATATCCTAGACCATAACCGAAATTGGGATTTTCATCAATTTTTTGAATGGCTTTTTGATAGTATTCTTGGGCTTTTTCAGGTTGTTTTTGAAGGGTGTAATTGTATCCTAGTTCAATAAAGAATGTCGGAAAAGTATAGCTTTCAGAAATTTTCTCTAGCAGAAAAATTTCAGCATCTTGATATCTTTCTAATTGCTGATAACAAGCAATTAGGCCTTCTGAATAATCGGTTCTACGGGGGTTTTTATCTACTAATTTTTCGTAATAAACAACTGCTTTTTCAAACTCACCATCGTTAAAGTATTGTTTGGCTAAAAAATCTTCTTGAGCAAAACAAGCTGTTTGTAATATGAAGTAAAAAATTAGTACTATTCGATAGCGCATTACTCAAATATAACGCAGAAAAAGGCATAAATATGTTAAGTGAATCTGAAAAAGAATTAACCAATACTATCAAACCCACAATAAGGGATCAATACTTCCGGAATTTGAATTCCTTCTTTAGTTTGATAATTCTCTAAAATTCCTGCAAGAACGCGGGGTAGTGCCAAAGAACTTCCATTTAAAGTATGTGCTAATTGGTTCTTACCATTTTCATCTTTAAATCGCAATTTTAAGCGATTGGCTTGATAAGTTTCAAAATTTGAAACTGAGCTAATTTCTAACCAACGATCTTGAGCTGTTGAGAACACTTCAAAATCATAAGTAATTGCTGCTGTGAACCCTAAATCACCGCCACATAAACGAAGAATACGATAGGGTAGTTTTAATTCTTTTAAAATAGTTTTTACATGTTCTACCATGCCATTTAGTGCTTCATATGAGTTTTTAGGGTGCTCTACACGGACAATTTCTACCTTATCAAATTGATGTAATCGATTGAGTCCACGAACATGGGCACCATAACTTCCTGCTTCACGACGAAAACAAGGCGTGTAACCAGTATACGTGATTGGAAAATCTTCCTTTTTTACAATTTCATCACGAAAAATATTGGTAACGGGCACTTCAGCTGTTGGAATAAGGTATAAATCATCTGCTTGTATATGGTACATTTGCCCTTCTTTATCGGGTAACTGCCCAGTGCCATAACCTGATGCTTCGTTGACTAAATGTGGAACTTGAATTTCTGTATAGCCGGCTTCAGTATTTTTATCTAGAAAATAGGCAATTAAAGCTCTTTGTAATCGTGCACCTTTACCCTTGTATATAGGAAAACCAGCACCTGTTACTTTAACACCCAGTTCAAAATCGATAATATCATATTTCTTCGCAAGTTCCCAGTGGGGCAGGGCACCTTCTATTAATTCCGGAATTTGACCTTCGCGGTAAACTTCTTCATTATCTTCATCAGTAGTACCAGAAGGCACAGATTCGTGCGGAATATTAGGAATTTGATAGAGCTGCTGTTGTAGTTTTTCGGCCACTTCATTAAGGTCGTCACCTAATCTTTTAGAAGCTTCTTTTAAATCCCCAGTTTTTACCTTTAATTCATTTGCTTCGGTAGCTTTACCAGATTTAAAGAGCATACCTATCTCTTTAGAAAGCTTATTTGATTCCGCAAGGGTATTGTCTAATTCGGTTTGAGTAGCTCTTCTTTTTTCATCTAAAGCAATAATCTCATCAAATAATGGCTTCGCATCAATATTTCTTTTTTTCAAAGCATTGATATAAGCATCTTTTTCTTCTCGAATCTTTTGTAACTGAAGCATAATTTCGTTTTGCTTCGGCAAATTTAATTTTTTGAAGATTAAGCAACTAAGATTTATGCTTTATTCTTGAAGTAAAATCCAATCGTTGTGCGAAAAATGTTTCCATTCGGCAGTTGCCAAGTCAACTTCTGGATCAATTAAGGGCTGTAGTTTACCTTTATTAACCTGTACTTTTGATCTTACAAAAATGCTAATGTCTTCTCCCTTTTGTTGATACTCTGTTTTTAGACGTTGAGCAAACTGCCAAGTAAAATCAGGATAACAACCGACTTTTCTTTGTTGTTTTTTTGTTAAGTAGTCTTTTAATTTAATTCTTATGGTGTCATTAGTCGTTTTATTAATAACCTGAAAGTGACTTGTCCCAGACCTACTTCTTAACATCATACGCCAACTTAGTCGATGCCCCTCTTCAGTCCAAAGAACATCACCTTTAAAAGCGTAATGCCTTAAGGGTAATAGGATTTGAATAATAAAATAGACTCCTAGAAGTATAGTTATTAGTTGTTGATGCTTTGGTGTAGTATTTTCTTCAACAGTAATTGTTGTCTTAGTTCTTAGAAAAATATTTCGAATTGTTTTTGGTTCAAAAAAGAACACACAAAAGGCTAGAGATAAGTAAGGGAAGATTCCTATTTGGAATACAAAACTATTAAACAGATGAAAAAAGATGGATAATACAAAAGCCACTTTTCGGGTAGGTTTCCAGAGTAATGCCGGAACTACCAATAGGTCGAAGAGAATACCAAAGAAACCTACAATTTTATGAACCCATTTTTCTTGAAGTAATTCACCAATTAAAAAATAGTCTTTCTTACTTCTCATCAAAATATCGATAATGCTAAAGTCTAACCAATCACCATATAGTTTTGCAATAGATGCGTAGGTATAGACGATAAAAAGTTGAGCGATAATTATCCATCTAAAATAATTATACATGGAATTTCTTTTTAATTCCGGTTTCAAATACGCATCAACAGATAAGCTTTTATTGGCAGGAAAAAGCCCCATGATAAAAGCCAAAAGCATTAAAAGGTAGTAGTGGTTGTTGTATGAAGTCTTCTGCATGAGGTAAACACCTGACCACATGAATGCAAAAGCAAATGCACTAAAACGATATTTATAACCAATAGTAATTAGAACACCTAAAACCCCCATGACTAGAAAATAAATGTACATTCCATTACCCGGTAAGGGTTGCAGCCATTCAAAACCAATAAAATTAAAAGTGAATTTAGGTTCAACTAAAGTTCGTCTTACCCAACCTGTTGCTACAGCTCCAAAGCATTCTGCACAAACTAGGATGCCATAAAAAACTCGAAACACCAGTAACTGTGAATTATCAATTTTTTTAAATAAAAATTGTTTCATCATAGCTGCGATATGAAATCTAGTGAGGTTATTTTATCCTTTTCTAATTGCGCACTTAAGTACTCAATAGATTCAAATTTGTGTTCATCCCTTATTTTTTTGAGTAAAAAGACTTGTACTTTTTTATAGTACAAATCTTCATTTAAATCAAAAAAATGGATTTCTATACTCTTTTCTTTACCTGAAACGGTGGGGTTAAAACCAATATTCATCATCCCATAAACTGTCTTATGGTCCATAAAACTTTTAACGATATAAACCCCATTATCAGGTATTAGCTTATAGGTTTCATCTATATCTAAATTCGCAGTCGGAAAGCCAATTTGTTTTCCTAAACCTTTGCCTTTTTTAATAGCCCCTGTAAGCATATACTCATATCCTAAATAGGCATTGGCGGACTCAATATCACCTGCTAAAAGTGCTTTTCTAATCTTAGTAGAGCTTACAGAAACTTCATCAATCTCTTGAACAGGTATTTGCTCAACTTCAAAGTCAAAAGTATTACCGTAACTAATCAAATCATTGATATTGGCATTTCTGTTTCTGCCAAAACGATGGTCATACCCTATGATTACTTTTTTTACCTTGAGTTGATTCACAAGAATATCGCGTACAAATTCTAAGGCCGACAAACGAGAGAAGCTTGTTGTAAATGGATGTACTATCAAATAATCTAAGCCAATATGCTCTAATATTTGCTTTTTTTCCTCAAGGGTATTTAACAATTTGATGTCTGCATCTTTTTGTAAAACCATTCTCGGATGCGGAAAAAAGGTAAGTACCGCCGAATTCAAATCTGATTGTTTGGCATTATTTATGAGACGTTCTAATATCTTGTTATGACCAATATGAACACCATCAAAAGTGCCAATGGTGATTATGGTAGGTTTTGATGATTTGAATTCAGAAATTCCTTGGATTGTTTCCACTATGCAAAAAAATAAAAAAGGCGTACTTTTGAAAATAGGCACCCCCATTTTTGGATGAAAGCTAAATTACATCTTGTTTTATCAATAACCATATTTTTTAGCTGGTTTTACGGATTCTCGCAAAACGAATATTGGAAGCCTGTTATTTCTTCTACTCAGGCCACCGTTTCAGATACAATTAATAAAAATTTAGAATTTGAATTAAATAACACCCTTTTTAATAAAGCTCTTTTTGCGGATGCTCAAACAGTCTATTTTCCAAATATGAAAGGGAATTTAGAGTCTTTCAAGATTCAAGAAAAAGCTATTTTTCACCCTGACCTTTCCGCTAAATATCCGCATATTAAATCTTTCGTAGGGTGGAATAAGGCGCGAGATAGAAAAGTTGTATTTAGTATTTCACATCATGGCTTACAAGTCATGTTTGTCGATCATGCTAAAGGTGAATCAGTTTTTATTGAGAAAGTTTCCAAAGGAAAAAAGCCCTACAAGGTCTTTAAAAACTCCCTTCATAAATCTTCTTTTGAATGTAAAACCGAAGATTTAAAACGTGCTCAAAATAAAACTAAAAAAGGGATTTTAATTGACGATCAAACTTTAAGAACATTTAGGATTGCGGTATCAGCAACAGGTGAGTATACCGCGTATCATGGGGGCGCAACTTCAGATGCTTTAGCTGCTATTAATGCTACTTTAACAAGAATTAATGAGGTCTTTGAAACTGATTTAGGAGTACGATTAGAATTAATTGCTAATAACGATCGGGTGATTTACACCGACCCATCTACAGATCCATATACCAATAGCCTTAATGCTCAGGTTCAAAATGTTTTGACTACAAGAATCGGTGAAAATAATTATGATGTAGGTCATCTATTTCATAAAGATAATGACAATGGAAATGCCGGGTTTATTGGCTCTGTATGCGCTAATAATAGAAAAGGAAGTGCTTTTTCATCGGCCTTAGTGCCTGAAGGAGATGCTTTTGATTTAGATTATGTGGCGCATGAACTTGGGCACCAATTTGGAGCTAACCATACTTGGTCTTTTGAGTCGGAAAATACCGGGGTACAAGCTGAACCTGCTAGTGGTACAACTATTATGGGTTATGCGGGGATTGTGGATGGAAACAATGTTGCTGGCAATGGAGATGATTATTTTCATCACAACAGTATTGTACAAATAGCTAGTTTTTTGCAGACAACCTCCTGCGCAGTTACCACCTCGTTAAGCAACGAGCCACCCATAATTACACCAATTGGTAATTTTAAAATACCCAAAGGAACGCCTTTTGTACTTTCTGGTAATGCGAGTGATGCAGATAGTAATGATGTATTAACTTTTACTTGGGAGCAAGTAGATGATGGAGTTGTCACCACAACGACTTTTGGTCCTGATAATGTGGTTGGTGCAAACTTTAGATCATTACCACCATCAACAAGTTCTGATAGGTATTTTCCTCGGCTATCTCGGGTCGTCAATAACCAATTAGAGCAGTCAAATCCGGATATAAATGATGCCTGGGAAACCATATCAAATATTGAGCGCGATTTAAACTTCGCGCTTACAGTAAGAGACAATTCTTCAGAAGTTGGTCAAACAAGTTCTGACATGGTAACCGTTAGTGTTGTTAATGATGCTGGCCCTTTTGTGGTTACTTCACAAAATGCAAGTGAGGTTTATGATGCTGGTAGTATTCAAGAGGTTACATGGGAAGTAGCAAATACTAATGGTACCGAAATCAATACCACTTTGGTTGATATTTATGTATCTATAGATGGTGGATTTAATTTTCCATTCTTGGTCGCAGATGATATACCTAATAATGGTTCGGCACAAATTCAAATTCCGGGTGAAGCGACGAACAGTGCACGAATAATGGTGAAAGCTAGTGACAACGTTTTTTTTGCACTCAATACTGTTGATTTTACGATTTCTTCGTCTGCCGTAGTTTTGAATTTTGATAACTTGGTTTTTGAGGTCTGTACACCAGATAATTTACAAATTCCCTTCACCTTTGAGACTTTTAATGGCTTTGCCGAAACAGTTAGTTTTAGTGCCAATGTACCAGATGGGCTAACTTCGATTTTTTCGCCAATTCAAGCTTCAGCAAATGCCACTCCGGTAACCTTAGACATCACAAATATTGCGTCGTTAGATTCAGGCGCATACCCAATTGAAATCATTGCTACTGCACCAAGTTTTAGCAGCAGTACGAGCATTACCCTAAGTGTTTTTGAAAATAATTTTGAAACAGTGACTTTAACCTCACCCTTAAATGAAGCCACTGCAACTTTTGTAAATCCAGACTTTTCATGGATTGAAGATGAAAATGCCAAGCAATACGAAATTCAAATAGCATCTGATGATTTGTTCACAACAATTGTGGAAACTGCGGTAGTGACTTTTGCTACTTTTGAAAGTTCTAATCTAGCATCGGAAACAACTTATTTTTGGCGTGTTCGACCCATAAATGACTGTGGACAAGGAGTTTTTAGCCCGGCCTTTACTTTCACAACATCTGTTATTGATTGTAAAGCTTTTGATACTGATGAACAACCAGTTGAAATAGTAGTTGAGACTCCTTCGACCATAACTTCAAAAATTAGTTTTGTTGAAGATTTAAGGGTTTCAGACATCAATGTAAACCTTGAAGTTTCTCATACCTATTTAGAAGACCTTATCATTAGTTTAACCTCGCCATTAGGCAGTACTGTCGTATTAACTTCCAAGTCATGCGGAAGCTTAAATAATATGAATGTCATTTTTGATGATGATGGGGTACCGATTAATTGTAGCGGTAATCCTGCTTTAGAAGGGACAATAAGACCCTTGGGTTCTTTATCATCTTTTAATGGAGAGTCACTTTTAGGTGATTGGATATTAACCATTGAAGATACCGCTGCTTCTGATGGTGGTGCTCTAGAATCATTTTCACTTGATGTTTGTGTAGAAGGTTTGTTTAGACCTGATGAGGATGAAGATGGGGTATTTGATGATGGTGATGATTTATGTTTAGGTACACCAAAAGGCATAAAAGTGGACACCTCTGGTTGTCCTTTAAATGATTTCGCGCAGAACAATTTTAATATTGCGATACAGAGTGAATCATGTATTACAAATAATGATGGTAGTATTCAAATTGAAGTAGTTGACACGGCCATAAATTATACCGCAAGTTTATCAGGTAATGGGGTAGATTTAATTGTTGATTTTACAAACAATCATTCTTTTCAAGGCCTTTCTTCTGGTATTTATACCCTTTGTGTAGATGGTAGCGACGAGGCTATCACCTATAGAGCACAATGTTTTGAAGTAGTCATAGTAGAGCCTCAAATATTGGAGGTATTAACTGAAATATTACCTGATTCACAAAGTCTTCAGATTGATTTATCTGGGTCTGAGTTTTATACTGTTGAAGTCAATGGGGTAGCCGTACAGACTATTGAAAACACTATAACGGTCGATTTAATTAACGGGAATAACACCTTGAAGGTTTTTACTTCCTTGCCTTGTCAAGGCGTTTATGAAGAACAAATAATCGTTGCTGAGAAACCGATACTTTTTCCTAATCCGGTTGATGAATATGTCACCATTCAGGGTAATGGTAATGACCAAAAGGCATTCTTTGAGGTTTTTGCCCTAAACGGACAATTAATTTTTAGCAAAACTTATGAGCAAAAAGGCAAAGAATTAAACGTTAATCTCTCTTATTTGCCAAATGGACTGTATTATGCCGTATTAACTTCAAATAATGTGCGTTATACGTATAAGGTTATAAAGCGATGAAAAAGTTTTTATACTTATGGGTTTTTGTAATGGCAGTTGGCTGTAGCAATGATGACGGTCCACCTCCGCCACCAGAAGGGGCTACGCTTTTGTTTCCTTTAGAAAGTTCAGAGTGCACGACTGGAGTGAGTATAAATGAAGATTTAAGCCAGGTAACTTTTGAATGGATGCCAGCCAAAAATGTTGATTTATTTACCCTAACGGTAATTAACCTAAACACAAATACCCCACAGGCAATAACATCTGCTTCTACTTCGGTTGCCCTTTCAATTGAAAAAGGAGCTCCTTTTTCTTGGTCTGTAACCTCGTCCAATAATAGATCTGATATTTCTGCTACAAGTGATAATTGGTTGTTTTATAATGCGGGCTCGCAAACCACATATGCTCCTTTTCCAGCACAGGTGATAACGCCTAAACCGGGTTCTACCGTTTTAATGAACTCGACTAATGAAGTTGTTTTAAAATGGCTAGGAGGAGATGTTGAAGATAATATCGTACAGTATGAGGTCTTCTTTTCAGAGCAAAACCCACCAACAGAATCATTAACCTTAACTAACGAAATAGAAGAAAGAACAGTAAGCGTTATTTCTGAGACAACGTATTATTGGAAAATTATCACGACAGATAATGAAGGCAACACCTCAGATTCTGGTGTCTTTGATTTTAAAGTATTGTAGCCCTACCTGCCATTAAATTGGTTCATGGTATTTTTAACTCCAGCAAAAATAAAGGAAAGTATAAGTGCTGTGGCTTTTTTGAGTCGCTCCGGCATTTGCTGCATTTCATCACCATTCCACTCACCTAAAACAAAATCTACCTGTCTTCCTTTTCCAAAATCTGCACCAACACCAAACCTGAAACGATTGTATGTAGCAGTTTGTAGGGTGTTTTGAATGTCTTTGAGTCCATTATGACCACCATCACTACCCTTAGTCTTTAGTCTAATTGTTCCAAAGCTGAGGTTAATATCATCAGTGATAATTAACACGTTCTCTAAAGGAATATTTTCTTTTTCCATCCAATACCGCACCGCCTTGCCACTTAAATTCATGTAGGTAGCTGGTTTTAAGCATAAGATACTTTTGCCTTTAAATTTAAAGCTGGCAATTGCTCCCAATTTCGCGTCTTCAAAAGTGAACTCTTGGCTTTTAGAAAGCTCATCTAATACTTTAAAGCCAATATTATGGCGTGTGTTTTCATACTTCGCTCCAATATTACCTAATCCGACGACTAAAAACTTTTTCATGATATCTGTTTCGCTCAGAATTTCACTTTTCGATTTAAAAATGGATGAGAACCATTTTAACATGGAAGTTGAATTTCTTCAAAAATACAAAAGCATTCAAAATCAAGTCTTTCAACTTGATTTTGAATGCTTCTTTTTTCAGTAAACTAAATTTATTCAGCTCCTTCTGCAGCCGGTGCTTCTGCTGGCGCATCACCACCTTCAGCTCCTTCTTCTCCTTCTTCATCTTCTTCATCTTCAATTGCATTACGAGATGCTTTAACTTGAACAACAGCTGTACTGTCTGGGTGAAGAATTGTAAAATCATCGTTTAACAAGGTTTCAACTGCAATCGTTTGACCGATTTTAAGTGTTGAAATATCAATCGTGATAAAATCAGGTAAAAGGTCTGGTAAGGCTTTAATAGAAAGTTTTCTTTTTCTAAATAATAAGCGACCACCGTTTCTTACCCCTGGTGAATTTCCTTCTAAACGAACAGGAATGTTCATTGTAACAGCTTTATCTGCAAATAATTGATAAAAATCAATATGCAAAATTTTATCAGTTACTGGGTGAAATTGAATGTCTTGTAATACAGCTTTCAATGTTTCACCACCGTCTAACTCAATTACAGCAGTATATGCGTTAGGGGTGTACACTAATTTTTTGAACGCTAGTTCATCAGCTGAAAAGTGTAATGGTTTTTCCCCTCCGTATATCACGCAAGGGACCTTTCCAGCATTACGTAGAGCTTTGGTAGAAACCTTGCCCACGCTTTCTCTTTGGGATCCTTTGATAGTAATTGACTTCATTATATAAATTAAATATTAATAATTCTTTATTTACCCGTTATTGGCGCCCCTAAATGTTAAGGGATGGGTCTGCCTTTACATTAAAAATTTTGATGATATTGAAGTATTGTGGTGCACTCGATTCATTACATCTGAAAACAAATCTGCACAGCTCAAAACTTTTACTTTATCACTCTTTACTTCACTTGGTATAGAATCTGTTATGATTAATTCTTTTAAAAGTGAGTTTTCAATTCTTTCGTAAGCATTGCCAGATAACAAACCATGTGTGGTAATTGCTCTAACACTTAAAGCACCTCTTTCCATCATTAAATCAGCCGCTCTGGTTAAGGTGCCTGCGGTATCCACCATATCATCTACAAGAACTACATTTTTGCCCGTCACATCACCAATAAGCTCCATATGTGATATCACATTGGCTTTAGCACGTTGTTTGTAACAAATAACCACATCACATTCTAAGGCTTTTGAATAGGCATAGGCTCTTTTTGAACCACCCATATCAGGCGAAGCAACACATAAGTTATCTAAGCCTAATTCTTTTAAGTACGGCAAAAATAATGTGGAAGCGAATAAATGATCTACTGGTTTTTCAAAAAACCCTTGAATTTGATCTGCATGCAGATCCATGGTAATGATTCTTGTAGCCCCGGCAGCTTCTAGCATTTTTGCCACCAATTTCGCAGCAATAGGTACTCTTGGTTTATCTTTTCGGTCTTGTCTAGCCCAACCAAAGTAGGGCATAACCGCTGTTATGTGCCTTGCTGAAGCTCTTTTAGCAGCATCAATCATGAGCAACATTTCCATTAAATTTTCAGAACTTGGGTTGGTAGAACCAATAATGAAAATACGCGCACCACGAATAGACTCTTCAAATGATGGTTGAAATTCGCCATCACTATATCTTGAAAATTTTACTTTACCAAGCTCTGCACCATAAGAAGCCGCAATTTTTTCGCCCAAAGCGGTACTCTGGGTACAAGCAAAAATTTTAGGTTCTGGAACTTGATACGGCATGCTAAACTTTTATTTTTAAGCCTTTTAACTTCTTTTTATTAAAAGAGGTGCAAATTTAAAAATTAATCTCGGTTGCTAAAGGATAATTGTATGAATTTTAGTTTTTGAAATGAAATTATTTTTTAGCTTTGCAATCCGTTTAAAATTTATCATGCTCGAGTGGCGGAACTGGTAGACGCGCTGGATTCAAAATCCAGTTCCTTTGGAGTGTGGGTTCGATTCCCACCTCGAGTACTTTACAAATCCTCAACTATTTAAAAATAAGATAGTTGGGGATTTTTTTGGTAAAAATCTTTCCGAACTATTTAAAAATCTACAATTTTCCTTCGGGTTAAACATAAACCCAACTCGCCTAAGCTGATACCAATTAATTTAGAGCAATAGACTTGTAAGAAATAGCAAATTATTATAATAAGTGTAATTTAACCTCCCAATAAGATTACAATGAGAAAAACATTATTTATCATCGGGTTGATAATAGCCTTGATAACCATAATTTATAGTTTTTTTGGAATGGGGGACACAGGTGATTTTTTTGGTATTGAATTAAATATTTGGATATATCGCTTAATTTGGCTTGTGTTATTTGGTGTAATTCTAAAAGGATATTTGAAAGAATCTGGAAAATTGAAATAAAGGATGAAAATCAAATTTATAACATTGACCGCCATACTGGCTTTTGCATTTGGCCTAAGCGCTCAGGAAAGATTCAATAATAGCTGGACCTCAGTTTCTCAAGTTGTCAATATTGATGCCTATCTAGGTATGGAGTTTAAGTTGTCTGGTCTTCTAAAAAAGAACCCCGGTAATGAATCCGGCTTATCATCAATATGGGCAAGGGTAGATACCAAAGATGGTTCAGGTGGTTTCTTTTCGAACCCGTATAATGAATTTGAAGTGGGAAATTCTTGGAAGCATTTCAAAATTAATGGTAAAATAGACGAAACTGCCAAACATTTAGTAGTGGGAGTTTTTTGCATGAACAACGGTCTTTTTTATTTTGACGACATTCTACTAAGAATAAAAACTAAAGAAAACAAATGGAAAGAAATCCCCTTGGTAAATCCGAGTTTTGAGGAAGAAACTGATACTGGACAGGATATCTGGGGGGACTACTATAGCTCTTTGGTAAACCAGTTTTCGATTAATATCGAGAATGATAAAGAGAACCAAGAAAATAAAGTTCTTAAAATTGTCGGGACAGGCGTACCAGGTGCAAATAAAGAAATGGGCAACTATGCTGAAGTAAATGGTGTCAATATATACTATGAGATTTATGGAAAGGGAGATCCTCTTCTTCTTCTACACGGAGCGGGTCAGTCGATAGGGGATTATATCAATCAAATCGATGAATTTGCTCAAAACTTTAAGGTAATAGCAATTGATAGTAGGGGAAGGGGAAACTCATCAGACAATAAGGATACTTTAACTTATGTCAACCAAGCCAAAGATGTCAAAGGGTTGATGGATGTTTTAAAGTTGGACTCAGTAGATATAGTAGGCTGGAGTGATGGGGGAATCATCGGTATTATTCTGGCAAAAGACTATCCTGAAAGAGTTAAAAAATTGGTTGCTATGGGAGCCAATATCTTTCCTGATGGATTGCTTGATGAACGATTGGAAAGTCACAGGCAAAAACTTAAAGAAATGAAATCTAAGGGCACGGATTCCCAAAGCATCAATTATAAACTTTACAACTTGTTGTCAAACTATCCTCAAATAGATTTTCCTGATTTGAAACAAATTAAAGCACCTACTCTTGTAGTGGCGGGTGATCATGATGTTATAAAAGACGAACATACTGTCAAGATTTTCCAATCTATCCCCAATGCACATCTAGCTATACTTCCAGGGACCACACATTGGTTTCCCCAGGAAGACCCAAAATTATTTAATAAATTGGTATTGGATTTTTTGAATAAAGAATTCAGTAAACCAGACAGATATTAGTTGTCAAAAAAAGATTACAACTAAGTCTTGAAAGGCATCTTTAAATAGCTATTTTTCATTAGGCGGTATTGTTATAATATTTCTTGAATTTAACCATTATTTTAAATGGTTCTGTGAATCGACGATTCAATATTTAGTAAATTTATATTGTTATACCTAACAGTAATTCTACTGTAATCCATTCCCCCTTTTTTTGACGTTATCGCGAAAATTTATCGCGCTTAATTTTATTATTAATTGAAACCTAAATTCTTATAATTATGGCAACTAACAATTTTACAAAAACGACTGCCTCAATTGCAGCATGGAATCTAGCAACATTCAACCCTCTTTCTGAGGAACGAATACAACTACAGGCAAAGGGTCTAAAATTACTTGACGCTGAGCTAATTACCCTAGTGGAAATCAAAAATGAAGATCATTTAAAAAGTCTAGCAAACCATTTGTCTGATGGCCAAGTGCAATATGATTATGTTTTTAAGGAACAAAGCCCAACCGGAGGAAACGCCAATCATGGTTCTATGCATATTGGAGTTTTATTTAAAAAAGGTGTCGAAATTAGCAATGTAGAACTATTACAGGGCTCAGACTTAGCTAACCCAGGGTATCGGAAGGCTTTTCTTTGTGATGTAGTACTAGGTAAATTTAGTACGAAATTAATAGGAGTTCATTTAAAGTCAGGAAGAACTTTAGAGAATCAAAAAATTAGAGATGAGCAATGTAAGGTGATAGGGGAATATATCAAAAATTTAAGAGGTGGTCCCGACCGAAATCCCGACGTTTTGTTGATGGGAGATTTCAACATGATACCTGGTCAAGACATTAGTAATTTTCATTTGCTCGGAGGAGATGATATCATGGATTTTGTTTCCTCGTGGGATCTTCAAGAACGCTATTCGCATATCTTACCATCTGGTCGAGAAAACTTACTTGATGGTTTTGCCATTAGTAAAAGATATAGTACTGAATATATCAAAGGAAGTCTTCGTTTATTTCCAATGCATTGGACTATGGGAATGGGACAAGCTAAATATCGGGATGAAGTTTCTGACCACCTGCCATTTGTCGCATCATTTGATATTTCAAAAAGTAGAGACTAAAGGCTTTGGTATTATGGCTTTATTTCCGTCTTTTTGAATAGCTTCAGGCTTGTTATGAAATTTTAATCATTGACTAAAAGGTCACATCAACGATTCCATTTATGTTTTTGAATAATGATTTTCACAAGAAGTTTTGGAAGGCTATGAAGGACGGACTCCCTTTAATATTGGTTTATATTCTTGTTCCAGTATTAGTTATTATAGTATTGTATTACTTGATAAAATAAAAAATAGATAATTGGAAGGAGTCAGATGAGGTTAATACCTTCTCTAAATCGATTAAATTCATCTTCTTCAACTTGATTAGCTTCTTTACAATCGACAAAATCAAAACAATAGTAGTAAGAACCGTGTTCTGCATAAACCATTTTTGTCTGTACTCTTAGTGCTTTTGATAATTCTTCATGAAGCAAGGTGTATTCCAAATCATATTCTATAATAGATACATTACCATTTGTTGATACATATTTTTTATTAATTAAATCGGAGTCTTTAATATAATTCATTCTTGCAGATGCCATTGTATCTGAATATTGTACTAAACCCTCAAAGTTATATTCTTCATAATCCGATTTCGGTTCAGCCCAAACAGCAATACTTGGTGAATATTTGCCTATATTTTGCGGGTTATTTTGGTCATATTTAGCAATTATACATATTGGTTCGCCTGTATTTTCCCAAACATATTGCTCGATATCTTTCCATTCATCTGCTAATGATAGTTTCTTTTTTAATTCAACTAAATCTGAAACCTTAACATAGTGCCAGTTATTAGGTTTGTAAAATGCGAGGCCCAAAGCACGATTAACATAGAAGTTATTATTTGTGGTTACTGCTCTTAAAGGGTCAATGGTTAATCCTGCTAAGGCTATTGATGTAACTTTTAAAAAGTTTCTTCGTCCTTGCTTCATTTAGTTTTAAAAATTTTAGTTGGTCAATTTTATTGGTTTATATCAAATTAAGCCTATTTATTATGCTGTCTTAATTTCATTAAAAAATTAGCAACTCTGCTTAGGTTGGATAGTAATAGGTAGCCTATAATTAAATTTATTCCGGCAACAAACCATCTGAAATAATCCCAATAACCAGTTAAACCAGTAGATTCTAGTGGGCTTAATCCTGTAGCAGAAACTTCTTTCTTAAAACCTAAATAACAGTAATGTAAAAACTCTGGTAAATGGTCTAACAACAAAAAACCACCAATAAAAATCAATGCTACTTTCACAATCTCTTCACTGCCCAGATTACCAAATTCTATTCTTTCGTCGTCGAAGGCTTTATCAAGTTTCAAAACATCAATAACAGTGTCTGTTTTTTTAAGTAAGAATAAAAATAACATGATCATAAAAAGAGCTGAGCCAATAATAATTAGAATGGGCCATACCGATGGTTCAAAAAATAAGTAACTGACATTGGTTGGAATAAAATTAAAAATAGTGAGAAGTAATAAGTAGAGAGAAAACAATCTAATTATAACTCTAAAAAAATCTCTTTTTGTCATTTATATTTTATTAATAATTACTAATGAAAGTAAACTTAATTTCAATCCTAGGACTGGTGGAAGCATAGTCCTTCAAATTAAGATAATTGGTTTGTTAATCCAGGGTATTTCTTTTTACTATGAATTCTTGACAAACGGTTATTTTTCAAGTTCGTATAATTCTTTTTCGGTAAATGTTCTAAACGCAAACTTATAACCTTCATAAGCGGCAATTCCATAAAACAATAAATCCATTCCACTAAAAGTCTCAGTCATTATAGGAATTAATTGGTTGTAGTCAAACAAGGTTAAAGTTTCCAAATAACCTAAACCTTCTGAATTTGCTATAAATCCAATAATACTGAAGAAATTTCCTAAAAGACAGCTCACTAATGCAATTATACCACCTGAAATACCAAAAATTTGGTCAATTCCTTTTCCAGTAATCCTCATTGAAATGCCAACTCCAGCACCAATAGCTACTGCCATAAATCCAATTTGAAATTCAGTCATAACTGTAATAGCACCCCATAAAAGTGCTCCAATTATTCCAACTATTATTCCGGTTATTATGGCTTTCGGAAACTCTTGTTCAGATCTAAATTTCTCTAAATTTTTATCAGATAATTTATACATTAAGTCATTATGTTCAACAGCTTCAGTATCGTCAATTTTCTCTATTACAGTTTCATCTAATTTGAAAGATTTACATTCATTTTCAAAATCGGCCATTTCTCCTGTTAAATTACATAAAAGTCCGACCTTCATATCAAGTCTTCTGTTTGTACATTTTTTGCAGAATTTTAAATGTTGCTCTCTTGTCATTTTGGTTTTTTGTTTTTAAGGTTATGCAATGGTCTCTGTTATTAATTGTTTGCATTGGTTAGCGATTAACTATACAAGTACACTTTAACTGAATATCCGCTAAGATTTTCAGAAGCAGACAAGAACAAGCAATTACTAATAGGCAGTATTGTAGGTGATTTTTAAAAATTCATTGCTAATCCAATACCGTTTCCGTTAGCTATAACTTTAAATTCAGGTTTAAATTCATAGAAGGAGGTTGAATTTAGTGATGAATTATATAATTCAACAGCTTGTTTTGTTTTTTTATTTACACTTGACTGAATTGGAATTCCAATTGCTACAAGTCCGGCACCAATTCCTGCTAATGTCCAGTTCGCATCTCCACCACCAATAGCAGTTCCAATGGGCCAACCAATTAGTCCACCACCAGCAAAGCCAATAATTGAAGCTAGAGTATTGTTCGATTGTGCTTTTTTTATTAAGTCAAACGCTTGTTGATCAGATTCCATTGTTTTGACTAAACCTTTCATGGTCATCAAATTTCCATCTTGAGTGTATTTGTATCCGCCAAATACTTTTTCCATTTCAATTTTTTGGGCATTACAAAAGGTCATTGTTGCTATAGCCAAAATCAAGGTCACAATTGTTTTGTTCATTTTTTTATGGTTTAGTTGAATTAAATTAATCTACCTGCTTTATTATTTTTGTACTATCAATTAAGAACATTGCTTCGGGTATATTTTCTTGCTTAATTTCAGTGGCATAAGAAACCGACTTAAAAAGACCCTCATATTCGTGCTCGTTTCTAATACATATGGACTGTGATAAATCAACAAATTGATTCCAAAAACCACTAGTATGGTTTTTATACTTTTCAGGGTTGAGTTTGTATTTTGGATTAAAAAAATGCTTGCCTCGAACAACCTTGAAAAATGAATTTGGGTCATTATTTTCGTAGTCTATAGAAACATAGTCACACATTTCACCTAAAACCTCTTTCTTTTCATTAGTAACCTTTTTTAATATTAAGAGCTTATTTTTTTCGAGGTTTAGAGGAGATTTATAAATGGTATCGGAGTTTTCATAGATTACATATGAGAAGCCCTCATCCAATCTGATGATTGTTTTCATAGCGCCAAGCTCGCCTGTTCCATTATGGACCATAATGTACTTATCTTCTTTGACGAAGGCATTAAAAGAATCGCCCATTTGGGTCTCTAGGTAGCCATCTGGTATGTTTTTATTGATTGTTTCATATTCAATGGTATAATGAATTTTTCCCTCAAAATACTCTTGCGAATAACTTAGAAATGACATTGTGAAAAACGCAAGAACTAAATATTTTGTACTACTCATGAATTGAATTTTAATCTTTTATTTGAACTTATTCAACGTGTTTTTGTTTGATTAGTTGCGTGGCGCGACCATTGGATTAGTAAAAATTTTCGCAAATAGGCGAGAACAAGCAATTACTTAAAGCCATTGTTACAAACAGTTATTTTATCATTTCATCTCCAATTTCTTCAAGTTTGGCAGACAATGATTTCATTTTACTTCTTATTCTTTGTTTTTCCTGATAATTAATTCCAGAATCTTTTGAAATTAAATCAGCATATGAATTTAGCATAGCTGTGTAAAGAGATATTTTGGAACTTAATTCCATATTCTCAGCTTGTTTTGCTAATGCTTGTTCAGATTTCTCTTGAGCAGATGCAGAACGATTTAATTCCTTTCTTGTCAGTTCCAGTTCATTTCTTTGCAATGCAAGTTCTTCACTCTGCATCTTTAATTGATTTTGCTGAAGGATAATGGTATATATTATTCCTGCAAAAGCCAATCCTGAAATCATTGCGTTTAAAGCACCAAATGAATCTCCAAATGTCCCTCTATCGGTTAAATCAGGATATTCTCTAGCGAGCACAATCGGATATAAAGCGAAAATTGCTATTAATACGAGCAAAAACACTATAAATGTTATGACCTTTCCTTTACTCATCTTCATTTTTAACTAAAGCGTCTTGTTCGAAAGGCCGAGATTCTAATTTACCGTCATTGTCGAACCAAGTGCAAACGACAACGTGGTCACTTTCTTTACTATAATCCCAACCAGTTTCCAATTTATATTTTTCTATTGTCATTATTGGTCCACCAGATTTTAATCTAACTACATCTCCTTTTGTGAATTTTTGTGGCATATCATTTTGGTTTTAATTGTTTGTAACAATTGGCTAAGCATACTTAGGTTCGTTTATCTCTATTTTAGGTGTAATTGACTAAAACCTCAGTAAATACTTACTATTATTGATTTTTAGTAGTATACAGTGCGAATACTAAATGTTTACTAGTAATCGTATATTGTTATTCTTAACGCCTATGAATGGTGAGTTCGCTCACAATTTTCAATGGCACCAGAGAAAATGATTGCATAGAAAGTTAAAAAAAGCTCAAAAGCGCATTCACTATAGATTTTGTTAGATTTAGTCTTATTTCCATTTTATTGCAAGCTCCTCGAATCTGTCAAATATTTTCTGGTTTTTACGTTCCTTCCTTAGATATTCAATGTATGCCTTAAGTACGTTATATGTATCTTGAATTATACCCCTGAAGAATTCTTTCAATAATGACTCATCAGCCAAATCTTGATCAATTGAAATTGCAAGTTTCTCGTAAAAGTTCATAGTTGCAACCATGGCCTTTCTAGATTCCTTATTTTTTTGAAGATATTCAGCCACTTCCTTCGCCTCTAGTTTTTCGACATCCTTTTTTAGTTGGGCACTTAAAGTTGATAAGGTCGTCATTTCAGGTGTGTTATATTGGCTTACTAGTAATAAAGAGACCTCCTTTTTCTTTAGCGCAATTTGACTTTGATTGTGCTCTTGAATCATATGAACGTTGAGAGCAGCATAAATCAAAGTGGTAATTGTAACTCCCGCTGAGACAATCTTAATGTAGTTATCAAAAGTTGACAGGTCAATTCTGAATATGGCAATGAAAATAATAATTCCAAAAGTTAGCAGAGTGCCTCCTATCAGAATAGTGTATTTGATTTTTATGTTAATGTTATCCATGCTCTATTAAATCTAACGGTCTTGTATATGGCTCGTAGCGTATAAATTAACGATTGTTTTTCGGTTGAACCATAAGCCAGATTTTTAAATTTTACTATTTTTATTTTTTATTTGAAATCGTCAAATTTAAAAATTTGGCGACTTTCCAAACAGGCTTTAACTTCGACTAAGCAACTGATTAGCTATGAGCTATACGTTGTTGCCACACGTTTTTATTCAAGTTTCGTCATTTTTACTATTCGTTCAGCCATTTCGACTAAATCTTTTAAGCTTGATTCTTTCACTTCACTTGATTTTTTCGATTCTCTTTTTCTTAATGGGTCTCTATGAATTTCTTCAAGAGCTGTTTTTATATAGTGAACATACTCTTCATTTCCATCAGTTCCATTTTTCTTTAATTGCTCTGAAAATCCAACAATGGCTTTGGATAGAACCATTTTGTAAGCATAATCTTCTATAATATTTTTCTGCTTTGTGTATTGATTTGCGCAAAAAATTGCTCCAATTATTGGTAATGGAAGCAATGAAATTCTACCAACTAAAACACCAATATTATTTGGATTCGCTTGTAAAATCCAAACACCTAAACAAATAGTTCCAATTAGACAGACTACAGCTCCTAAAATCCAACTCCCAAAAATCCATTTGTTATTCGAGTTTTCGTACTGTCCTTGAAAAGATGCACTAATTCCCTCTGCTGTTGTATAGTTTAAAGCCTTTTTAGATGATTCGATAAGATAATTAGCTTCTTCTAAAATATCCTTTCTCTCTATTTCGTACTCGGATAATTTTTTATTGTTTTCTTCTGTTTTTTGCTCTAAATCATCTAATCTTTTTTCCCTGTCTTGAACCCTATTTGCAAACGAAGTAATTAACTTTTCATTTGATTTACTTTCAGTTTGGGACTCTTTTATTTCGCTAAGATTTTCGGATGCAGATTCCTTAATTGATTCTAAATTAGTGTTTATTGATTCTAAGGTTTCTGATTGCTCTGTTAACTCAGTTTTACGAGTAATAATTGTATCAAGTTCATTTTCTACTTCTTCAAGCTTGTTTTTACTTTTTTCCAATTTTTCTTCAATACTTGTGTTACTTTCATCGATTTCGTCTTTTAATTGTTTTGTGTCAACTAAAACCTGTTGTAACTGAAGTTTTATCTTTCGAACATCTTCAATCTCTTTTTCAAATTCAATTTGTCTTTCTGCGAAATAACGAACATTAAAGCTTCTTAAAAGAACCTTTAAAGCTTCAAATTGAGTAATATAATTGGTAGGACTCTCTAAATAAGTGTCTATTCTTGTTAAATACTTGAGTATATTATTTCTCTCTGTATAGGTTGAAATTTTGGCAAATTTGGATGGATAACGAGTTAATGTAGAAATATCAGTAAGTAAAGCTTCAATTCCACCTATAAGGCCTTTGAAAGTATATTCGCTTTCACTACCATATTTTGTATCACCATAGTCTCTCAAATTCAAATCCTTAATTTGCTCTCGAATTTCATCTCTTTTTTCTCGAATTTGATTGACTGTGTTTAATTCCATAGTTTTTTCTCAAATGTGTGGCAACAATGGGATATAGTTACTTGTTACTCTATTCCGGTTTTAGGGGACATTCGCGAAAACGGCAACAAATAGTTACTATAAATGATTTTTAGCAGTATACTATGCGAATACTAAATGGTTGCTAGTCCTTGTTTATAGTAACTTTTAAATTAATCTTGACTATGAATTGTTGTGTTAGTCAGTGTTATGCTTCGCGTGTGCTAGTTAAAAAGAATAAAGGGTTAAGGCTTACAGAAAAGCGTAATGCTAGCTAACTAAGTTTTCTTAAGCGCTACAAGAACATGAGTATACCAAACGCCACACTTATTGAAATGGTTATTCGCCGCCGGCGAGGCTCGTTCGCTTCTAGTTTATTTTGCTCGTTCACCAGCTTATCTCTTTTGCGTAAAAATTGCCTTAAATTGATTAACCTACCCCCACTTGGTTCATCAATATTATCAGAGGCGATTGCATCTTCTTCAACAATGGAAGCTTCTGGCTTTATATATTCTTGATAGGGCCTAGGTTTAAAATCAATTAACCAACTAATAAGCTCTATATTTTTTACATGTGTTTTTTTAACACCGCCTTTTAAAAAATTGACTACCGGTTTGAATTTGTCACCGTCAAATTTTTGAATTTCGTTAAACCTATTTTCTTCATTTTCAAATTGAAAAAAACGATGAAGAATTCGTTGGTCGTGTTTTGATTTTCTCTTTTCTAAAAGGCTTAAACAAGCTTCTCTAATTTGGCTGGGTGTTGGTTGCGCCAAATAAAAACTCATTTCTCCTCCTTGTTCGTTTTTGTACTGTTTTAAAACAGCCTCTTGATAACTTTTACTTGTCTTTAGTTCCATGGTATGGTTAGAATTTTTGGAATTGGTATGGAATTCTTAGGAACTATTAGAATTCTTGGAATCATCAAAAAAATAACAATTTACCCCGCATAAGTTTGTTCCTAAGATTGATTCACTATGCTTTGCTAACATAGTTTTTCTAGAAAAATCATCTTTACGGAAATCTGTAATGTGGCTAAATTTTGGCCAATTGGAAAGTAGCTCAAACTACCACATACGATTTTCACTTTCCAAAAAACGGAGTGCTCTAAACTCAAATTAGGATTGGTAAAAATTGAATCTGAGAGAACCTCAGACGGCCACTCCCTTGTCAAATTTTTAATAGAAAATAATATGAAAAGAATAGTTATAGCCGTAATGGCACTGGTTTTGAATACTATGTTATTCTCCTGTGATACTGATTCGGTAGCTGAATCTGATAGTCTTTATGATACTGTTGCAACGGAAGGGGATGATGGAAATACGCCTCCGCCTCCGCCACCACAAGCAGGTAGTAATTAATTGCAAAATAATTACTTACTTTAAGCTGTGCCTTTTAATGAAGGCACAGCTTTTAAACCTAACCATTGCAGAAAACTATTTTTTTCATTTTTATAGTATTTATGGTCTCTTGTAGTAATACGCAAGAGAAAGCAGTAAATGGTAATTACATTGATGATCGTTTACAACTACTGTTCATAGCATCACAAAACTTAAAAATTACCGAAGAAGAAAGGCTTGCTACTATAAATAAGGTATTCTACTCTAATAAATTATCGCTTGACGAAGCCTTTTACGGCCAGGTTTTATATCAGAAAAATTGGCTTCATTTAGCCCTTGGACAATATGATAGTTTAAAACTGTGGCATCAGCACTTTATTACCAAAGTCAGCGGAAATGAAAATGACTATTATCTGGCTGAGCAATATTATTTAATGGCTTATTATTTTGATAGTTATACCAGTTATCCAGATAGTGCTTTTATAAATTACAATTTATCAAAAGGGTATTTTGAAAAATTAAGAGATAGTAATTGGATAGGTAAAAATTTACTTAATATGGCTACCATTCAAAAGGATCAAAACGATTTTTTTGGGAGTAAAGAAACCTTAACTGATGCATTGCCTTTTTTAGAAGGAACCAAAGATAGTACAGCACTTGCCGGAGCCTTTAATACTTTAGGAACCAACCATAGAAAATTATTAAATTTTAGTGATGGCATTAAGTATTATAACCAAGCCATAACAACGACTCAAAGCAAAGCGTTCAAATTAATTTATAAAAATAATCTGGGAGCGCTATATATTGATCAGCAAGAATATGACAAAGCCATTTCAATTTTAACCAGTTTAATTAAAGATTCTATTTCATTTGCAAACCAGAAAGAATACGCTCGTGTATTAGATAACTTAGCTTACGCAAAGTGGCTCAATAATAATCCTGTAAGGGTCAAAGATTTTTTAGAACCACTGCGTATTCGACAACAAAACAACTACAAACGTGGTCAAATAGCTAGCTATACCCATCTAGGAGAATTTTACAGTAAAACGAATTCTAAAAAAGCGATTACTTATTTTGATTCGGTGATTCAACTTTCTAAAACTTTAAAAATACCTAGAGCCGAAAAAGATGCTTTAAAGTTTCTCATGGCTCTGCAATCTAAGAAGGTAGACCATTATGTTCGGTATCTGTTTTTACAAGATAGTTTGTATCAAAATGGTTTAAAAGTGAAGACCCAGTTTGCTAAATATAAATATGATGATAAGGTAAGTCAAGAAGAAAATTTACGTTTAGAAAAAAAGAATGCTGAAAAAGAATTGGAAGTGGTAAAACAGCGTAATCAGAAACTTGCGTTCTCAGCTATTGGTAGTTTTTTGCTACTCACTATCGGATTTTTGAGTCACTACTTTGCACAACGAACAAAACGTTTAAAAGAACAAAATAAAACTGCCAAATTAGAGGCTATTTTTGAAACGGAAGCTGAGCTATCTAGAAAACTTCATGACGATTTTGGAGGTAAACTAAACCACGCGATGATGTTATTGCAGAACGGTACTGATAGCGCTGATGTTCTTAATGTTGTTGATGATCTTTATAATCAAAGTAGAGATATTTCAAGAGAAATTAATGATGTTGATACTGGTCCTGCTTATAAGGATACCTTGATGGCCATGATTGGTAATTATTGCAAAAACACAAAATTAATCGTTACGGGTAGTACTGATGTTGATTGGGCTGAAATATCGCCAATAACAAAGAAAACGCTTTACAAAGTGCTTCAAGAATTAATGATTAATATGCAAAAACATAGCGAAGCTAGCTTGGTATCTTTAGCCTTTGTACCATCTAAGAAAGTATTGAAAATCAGTTATTTAGATAATGGAATTGGAGCGTCAAAAAAGCAACTACTTTTAAAAAATGGTTTAGGAAATACAGAAAAGCGTATTCAAGCCATTGGAGGAACTATTATTTTTGATTCGATTAGTGATAAGGGCTTTGAAGCCCTAGTAGAAATTCCGAATTAAAAGGCCTATTATGTTCAACAAAATATTGATTTCCGAAGATTTTCAAGACACTAATAAAGGCATTGTTGAAGCTTTGGAGCGCAGATTTGAGCCGGCAATTATACAAGATGAACTTTATTGTGACAAAGCTTATAACAGGTTTAAAGTCGCCTTTGAAAAAGGCGAGCCGTATTCCCTACTAATTACCGATTTAACTTTTAAAGAAAGTTATGTACCTAGAAGACTTACCTCAGGGAAAGAATTAGTACAGGCTATAAGAACCATAGATCCAGAGATTAAGGTGATTGTAAATTCTATGATTGATAATCCGATAGAGATTAATTCTTTATTCTCTGAACAAAAAATAAATGGATATGTCTGTAAAGGCCGTAATAGTATTAATGATTTAATGAACGCCATACAAGAAGTTCATCAAAATAGAACCTTCGTGTCTCCGCAATTAAATTTAAATACGAATGGGAATATTTTTGAGATGGATAAATATGATATGATGATTTTAAAAGACCTTACCGAAGGTTCGACCAAAAAAGAAATTTCTGAAAAGCTTAAAAAACAGAATATCTCGCCAAATAGTGAAAGTACCATTGATAAAAAGGTAAGTAAGCTGTTTGATGAATTTGGAGCAAAAAATACACATCACCTAATTGCAAAACTTGTGAAACAGGGTAAAATTTAAACGTTAGCATTGGTTATTTTTCAACAGATTTAAATCCTTTCCGGTTTTCTGTAAGAGATTGCTTTTTTGTTAGTTTAGATTTTATGGATAAGGCATATGTAAGTCCAAAATATTATGTGAATAGCTTAGTTAACATCATAAGGTTTAATTACAAAATTGCTGTTTACATTAAATGATACTGAATACTAACCATTCAACCAAAATACTTAACATGAAAAAGAAAGAAATTCCATCTTTTTTGTTAATCAATTATATTCGTTAGTTAAAAAATCTTAACCACTCTTAAGAAACATGTTTAAATCTCCTTTTTCTTTTGATGGTCGTATAAGACGACTCGAATATGGTGTAAGCTATCTAATATACATTCTACTTTATTTTACGGCAGTTTTTATTTGGCAAGAATTAGAAAAAGGAGGAGTTGTTTTCTTTCTTTTATATGTTGTATTTATTTGGTTTTTTATGGCACAAGGCGCAAAAAGATGTCATGATTTGGGAAACAGTGGATTTTATCAATTGATTCCTTTTTATGGTTTATGGCTTATTTTTAAAGATGGAGAGATAAGTGAGAATAAATACGGTTTAAACCCAAAACAGAAAGAGCCAATTAGAATGGTTCGGTCTTCAGATTCTGATACTTTAGCTAAAACGTTATTAAAAGTTAGTAGCTCAGTTCTTCTTAATACTTTATTTATTGCATTTTCAATGGAGTATTTATACACCAATGGATTAGTGTTATTTTTTTGGATAGCGCTGTCTGTTATAATTTGCTATTTTCTGATGTTGATTGTTAATTATCATGGGATGGCATTACCAGATACAAGCAGAATAATTTTTAAACTTCCGATTGTTTATGCAACTCTGCTCTATGTTTGTATCCGTTTATATACAATAAGTTTTCGAGGGTCGGAAGTAGACATGCAGACAATTCGATTAGAGGTATTTCTTTCAATTTTACTAATGCTTTTTACTTATATCCCTTTTCTGTTATACAAAATGATTTTTAAAAATAAAGTTGATAGTTATGAAGCCTAGATTTCACATCATACTATCAATTATAATATTCATATGTATCCTGATATTTGGATTTACTCATAAAATAAGTTCTGGCGATAAAGAAATGTTATTATGGTCTGAGGGTTCTTTAGTTTGGGATGATTTTACAGAAGTAAGAAATATGGATGATGATTATGTTGCAACAATTTATTCTAATATTGCCTGCCCAAATTTAATTACTGAAAATACTTCAAAGGTCTACGCCTTTATGAATCCTAATATTTCTGAACGATTAAAAGATGAGTACGATAGTTACAATGTTCTTAACCATGAGCAGTATCATTTTAATATAACCGAGTATTGCGCACGACTGTTACGAAAAGATTTAGTAAGTCGAGGTTTAGGGGGTTTATCGCTAAAAACCATAAAGGATTTAAAAATAAAGTATATAAAAAAATTAGATAGCCTTCAAAAGGCTTATGATAGTATTACAGATCACAATAGTAATTGGAAAGAACAGAGACAATGGGAGCTAAAAATAGATGATTGGTTAAGACAAACTTCATACTATGAAAATGAGGATATTTATGAATATTATGATTTTTCAAAGAATCGCACTCGTTTTTTTCGAAGTATTTATTTCACATTTACACATAAGATATTAACCTCTTACCCAATTGGTGAAAAAGATATTAAGCATGGAGAGACTTATGAAATCTTATATAATGGACACAAGGAGAAAATAGTTAAGTTTTTCAAAGATGGAAAACTGATTAATGGGGGATATTTTGAAACTGCGATTACTAAAATAATAGAAAAAGAAAAGGATGTTTTTGAAGTTCATTATTTAAATTCTGATGAATCATATAATCAAAATTTAAAAGTTAGTTTAAGGGTAAGCAGTTTAGACGCAAAAAACAATCTGACAACTCATTATTTTAATGGTAATAGGGAAAGAATTGAAAAGAATTCTATTTATGAAACCATATGGAGATATGATTCCAATACAGAGTCCTACTATTCTACATATTTAGATAAGAAAGGGAGAATAACCTTAAACAAGGAAGGTGTTTATCATCAGAAAAGAGTTCTTGACGAAAAGGAAAGGACTATTCTTATTGAGAATTATGATAAGCGCAGAAGATTAAAGAATGACAAGGAGTATATCGCTCGACGTGAGTTAGTTTATAATGAAGAAAACAGAAAAATTTATTACCGTCTATATGATGAAAAAGAAAATTTTGCCTTTCACTTAGGAGACTACCATCTTGCATATGATTACGATGAGAGGGGTAACGTTATTAAGGTAACATCTTTAAATAAAGATGGTAAGCCTACTTACGATGATAATGGGGCTTCTATTTATGAATATACATATGACTTATTTGATAGAGAAATTCTGATAAAAAGATTTAATAAAACTCATCAACCGATTATTGCTAATGACGATTATTTTAAACAAGTAAAAGAGTATGATTCATTAGGTAGAATACAATTACTAGCCTATTATTATCCAGACTATGTTTTAAAATACAGTGATGACTTATGGGGTGCAACCAAGTACATTTATGAAGGAGATAGTATAATAAAAGAGCAAAATTTAGATGCTTATGGTGATATAGTACAAAACGAAAATAATGTTGCGATAACTAAAAAACGTTTTAACAGAAGAAATAAAATGATATCAGAAATCTATCTAGATGTAGATGGTAGTTTTGCAAAAATGGATGATGGCATTGTTGAATACAGATATCAATACGATGAGCATGGCAACACAATTGAAACTTCAACTTATGACTCTATCGGTAGCCTTAAAGAATTTGAGTCAGACGTTGCAATAATTAAATGGGAATACGATGAAAATGGAAATAAATCAAGCACCACATATTTTAATGCAAATAACGAGTTAGCTATTGCAACTGATAGAATTACATACAATATTTATGAATATAGAAAGGATGGGAAACTATTAGAACGGAGAAATTATGATATAAATAAGAAGTCAACTTCATTAAATGGGGTATTTAAAACGAAATTTGTTTTAAACAATGCAGGTTTAGATTCAATTCAATTTCAATATGAATCAAATGGAAAATTGAAAAAAGGTGTTGCAATAACTCGATTCTATTATAATAAATACAACAACTTAACAAGAACAGAATACTATGACTCGTCTAATAGAAGAATCAGAAACTTAGAAGGTGTAAGCGCAGTTAATTATATTTATAATAAACGCCAGTATAAAGTAGGCAATGTTTATTTTAATGAATATAATAGGAGGACAAATAATAATGACGGAGTGTCATTTGAATTTTGGGCTTTGAATGAATTAGGACATACAGTATACCTAAAATATTTGGATAAAAAATCAAAACCTGCAATAGGCCCTAATGGATATCATAAAATCGAATATGAATGGGCTTCACTTGGGGAAACTACTCGAACATCCTATTTTGGAACTGATTTGAAGCCAATAGAAGATGAATATGGCACCGCTATTTATGAATATGAGTTAGAGCCTTCAGGAATGTATACACAAATAAAACGTTATAATAAAAAGGGTGAACTTTCAGAGAATACTCTTGGAACTGCAATTTCAAAATATACTCCTTACCTTGATGGGTTGTACTACTTAGATGAAGAGCTGAATGCTTTAGGCGAAGTAGTAAATGACTCTATTTCTAAATAGAAACGGACCAAACCCTGTATTGTACTGCAAGCCCCAAAGCTTGACAAACTTTATACTATACTTTTGAGAAACTGAACTAATATTTTGATTCTTTTATTTTTAATATTGAGAATTTCATGATAATGATTCAATGAATTTTTATAAATATAAAGGCGCCTTGGAGAATCTTTTGTGGAGCTTTACCTTTAAAAGAACGTTAGTTTAACCTAAAAATTAATCGTAAATTATTGGTCTTTCATTTTTACGATAATACGCCTATTTCTAATCTCCTGTAATAATTGATTCATTTTTTTCAGCAGATTATATTTATTTTTTGGAATCATTTCTTTAATGATTTTATAGTTGGATTGAAGTGTAACTTCATTATCTCCTACTAATTTTAAATTAAAAAAATACTCTCCGTATTCATTATTAACATCAATATTATAACTATCAGTATCTAGTATTTCAACCCTAAATGGAAATTTAAATATGGCTATTATGTCATCTGAATAACTATAATCAAGATAATAATTAAGTTTTGAAGCAGTTTCATTACTTTCAATTGTATTATGTTGCAATAACTTGTCCAAGGAAATAATAGCCATCTTATTATTTAGAAAAGATACTATACCGTTTAGAGAACCTTCCGCATTCATTGTATAGCGAAAAGGTTTAACCTCTTTAAATGAAGCACTAGTAATTGTATCAATCTCTATCAGATTTTCATCACCTTCAAACTCGTTTAAAGCATCATAAAAATCGCTCGCATCTTTGTCTTGAGATAACAATTCAAAAAAACTTTTCAATTCCGTGTAGAGTCCTCCAGATACAGAAAACCTATACTTTAAAGGTATCTTCTCCTCTTGCATTTCTACACTACTATAAAATACCTGTTTCACATAATTATGGCTTGAGTTTGCTGCGGGTAGTTTGACCATATTAACGGTAACTGAATCTGTTTGAGCTAGTTCAAGGTCATATCCAATAAACTTGTCCTTCTTTTTGATTTTTTCTGTAAAATATGGCCTTACAATAAGGGCATCGGTGTTATAAAGTGACGTAGGAATTTCGTTGATATGGTATTTGTAAAAAGCCTCATGAGGATAAAGCAAGTTCATGATACCTTTGTCATCGGTATATGCAAAAAATATATGATCGTACTCGCCTTTTCTTATATAATGGGGGTCAATCTTCCCAGCCCTTTTACTTCTGGCAAATACAGCCCAATAGTTAATTTCTAAATCTTCTAAGATTTGCCTAAATAATCTTCGAATGCTCTGTGGATTAAATCTTTTTTCCTTAAGGAAATAACCGCTAGATTTCAATAATTCATCCTCTTCAGCCAATTCCATTCGCATATTAGTCATAATATCATTATGCAAAAGTTTGAATTTGTAGTATTTACTGCTATCCTTGGCTTGATTAATTAGACCTTTTTTCCACCTATTATAAAAAGAAGCATTTTTATTATCCAAAGAAATAGGTTGCGTAATGAAATTAAATTCTTGATTGTATATATCTTTCCAACTTATTAGTTCGCTATCCTTTTTTTCCATTGAGTAATACAGATAAGGTAACTCGCAAGGAATACAGGTATTTTCATTTTCTTCCAATCCTTTTATTTTTTCCATTTTAAACACACAATAAAGTAACGTATCATTTGATACCACCTGAGGTTTAGGAAAATTGTTGTACCTCTTATACCTTATGTCAAGTTCTGGATTCGACTTAATTGAGTATTCCGTGTTCAAACTTGGAACACTTGAATATAGATTCACGAAATCCATCATTTGATGTGTCTTAGTATATTTAGTATAGGTGAAATTGGTTTCAATAGTATCACCAGGTTCAACCCCTGGGATGGGGTAATTAATAGGCCCGAATTTCTTATTATTGGTCTTTATTTGAAAAACTTTACTAGAATCTAATTCGACAACGGACCCATCAGATTTTAAGGTTTTAACATCAATCTCATAAATGTTGTTGCTAACATATTCTGATAAGTTTAGGTAAGCAAATTTATCTACACCAGCTCTATTGTTCACGACCAATTTATTATTAACCGTGACATACTTTCTATAACTGCCCCAGACTTTTCTATAGGTTATATCAGTATAAGAAAACTTCAGATATGCATCAGATTTTTTACAATATTCAAGAAAGTCTGATTTGGGAATACTATCGTTAGCTAAAACACCGGTTGATATTGCAAATAATATGCAGAAAACAATATGTTTTTCAATATTTTTTATTGAGAATAATTGGGTCATTTATTACCTTTTTAAAGGAGGTTAAAATATTATTTATTTTTTGAATATTCTCTTTATTCACAGAAACGTAATTGCATGAAAACTCGTAATCGACAGTAATTACAGATTCACTTGGATTTGATATTTTAAATAGTAGGGATACACCTTCTTCTGAAAATAAGTGCTCGATTGGTTTAAAAGATCGTATTTCATTTTTCATTTTAATAGTTGAGTGTACTTTTTTACTTAAATTACTGCCTAAATGAGTCCCTATTAACAGCTCATTTCGTGTCAGTGTCTCAAAGGGTCGCGGTAAAAAATCAAGAAACAGAATTCGAGTGTTTATATCATTAATTATCTTTCCTTTTATAGATAAGTTACCCTTTGCGTCTATTACTCTGTTTTTAGGTTCAATCTTAAATTCTTCAATTGATTGGTTATTCAAAACCGTCTTATAATGTTTTTTTAATAAAGTATTGACCTTATCCTCATCCAAACGGATGAATTCACGTCGTATAAAATTACCTGAAATCCCAAAATACATAGCTTGAAATTTACCTAACATTGACGTGTGATCTGAATTTTCTTCTAAATCTATATGGTATTCAATTAAGTTTTGTTGAGAGCTAAATCCTTTAACTTTATGCCAATCTCCACCATTTTTATTAATTATTAATAAAGAACGATTTTGAATACTTTGAACAGGGGTTTTGGGTGAATGAATAGGGTCCGTCGGATCTAAAATAAGAGGGATACCATCTATATAAGCTATACAAACAACATGATTCGCAGAACTCAACGAAGGGAAATCACAATCGCTAATATGATCATACGTAGCTGCAAGTGCAATATCACTGTTTATTCCTTTAAAGTTTAATGCTTCCGAAAGAAAATTAGATAAATCCTTGCAATCACCTTCTTTGTTAGAAAAAACCTCATTTGCATGTGTGGGGATAAAGGCCCCCATTCCTATTTCAATAGCTACATACTTAAAATTATTTTTTACATAATCATACAATATTTCAAGGATTTGGTTAGGTCTGGATTCATTTTTGGTTAGTTCGTTAATCTTTTGAATTACTTCTGAGTTAAGTCCTCTTTTACTTTGTACTTTTTGTAAATACCAATCATTCATATATCTCTTTTCGCTGCCTTTGTGAGATTTAGGAACTACGATAGTTCTCATCAAAGGCGCTCTCTTGTTTCTGTAAAGTCCAAATAATGTTAAGATATCAGGCTCTACTTTTTCAGGAATAACATTTATATTCCATTTGGTGGTATTAGCTGTCTTAATAGAATCAACCCTTACATATTTCAGTGAATCTTTATGAATGATATTATAAGTGAATTTGAATGTGTCGGGGACTGTTATCTTATACTTTAATGTGTCGATTAAATTATTTGAAAAAAAACGTAAATCGGCGAAATACATTAGCTCGCTACAAACAACAGTAAATGAAACTTTGGCGTCTGCTCCAGCAGGTATCACAACTGTTTTCACTTTTTTACTAGCGATATATTCAAGTTCTACATCTTCTTCTGTGATTACTTGATTTTTTAAAGGCTTAAAATGTTTGCCTTTTTTGACATAAACCTTAATATCCAATATTTTCTCGAGTTCACTATCATAAAAAATTGGGTATAAAATTAATTCATCACTTTTATTAAATGTGACATTCACATGTTTTACAAAAGACGAATCTTTTTTAATAAGAATATCTTCAATTTTATTAGTAATAGAGATATTCTGAGCCTGTCCTCTAACCGGAAAAATGATTAAAGAAAGTAAACAGCATGAAATAATAAAAAAGTTTCTCAAAAACTTAGTTAATCAAATGGTTAATGATTGGAGGTACATTAATAAAACAAATTACAATTTTTTGATTTAGCTTTCTTGTATTTATCGATGAATTGAAAAAGAAATACTACTACTGCTTTAAATTAAAAAATAGTATACGAATTCTAACATATGTTTTGGTCCAATTAAACTTAACTAACCATTCGTTAGATTTCAATTTTGAGTATTGATTGTTTTATAGTTATGGTTTCTTTGAATTTAATTTTGCCTAAATATTTTACTGAAATGGGTTTAAAATTATCGATTAGTATCTTTGTTAATAGCCCACTTTTTGTATGATAAAACCAAAAAAGCTCCCAATTTCTTGAGAGCTTTTGCGGTCTGGACGGGACTCGAACCCGCGACCCCCTGCGTGACAGGCAGGTATTCTAACCAACTGAACTACCAGACCAATGATTTTATCTTAAAAGACGCTAACAACAGTTAGCTTCAAATCTTGTTCAAATTGCTTTTTGCAAAGCGAGTGCAAATATACACTCCTTTTTGGTTTCGACAAACAATTTTTTTAATTCAAATAAATTTTTGTCGCTCGGTCATAAAAGTATTTAGTACGTTCGAAAAATTGGAACGTACATCTACTTCAACATACTTTATTTTGTATTGTGAGCATTTCAACTTTAAATCGCTTAGGTAGCTCTTCAACTTCTTTTGGTAGGCTTCTTTGATACTATCAGCATATAGGTCAATGTGCTTGCCTGTTTCCACATCAACAAATCGTTTTGGAGTATTATCATAGTCAAAAGCTAATTCGTGTTTTGCATCTGTTAGATGAAAAAGAACTACCTCATGTTTGTTGTATTTTAAATGCCGTAAAGATTCAAAAAGCTCTTTTTCTTCAACTTCAGTTTGAAACATATCTGAAAACAGAAATATGAGACTTCTACGATGAATTTTTTCAGCTATCTGATGTAAATAATGATAGGTTCTAGTTTCAGTAGATGAGCTTGACGTTGTCGTTACAGCATTCAATTTGCTCAATAACATTTGAAAATGGCGTTCACTACTTTTTTCATTTACGTAAAAGTCATAAGTGTCTGAGTAAATGCTTAAACCTACCGCATCGCGCTGCTTTTTAAGTAAATTCATAATAGCGCCAATGGCAAGAACAGCAAACCCTATTTTGTTCAAATTGTCTATTGCTAAATTTTTGATTTGAGGATAATACATAGACGCCGAATTATCAAGAATCATATGACAACGAAGATTGGTTTCTTCTTCGTAGCGTTTGGTGTATAATTTATCTGTACGAGCAAAAAGTTTCCAGTCTATATGTTTAGTGCTTTCACCACTATTATAAATTTTATGTTCTGCAAATTCTGAAGAAAAACCATGAAAAGGACTTTTATGAATACCGCTAATAAAGCCTTCAACTACTTGTTTTGAAAGCAATTCAAGATTCTGAAAAAGTTGGCCCTTATTTAACTCTGATTTTATTTCCATTGCGAACCTAAGATAAAAGAAAAAGGTCTGGTTTTCACCAGACCTTTTCTAATTTTTAACTAAAATAGTGATGCGCTACAATAAAGCGTCAATAGCATCAGTATAAACTTTCTTTGGCGAAACGCCAACTTGTCTATTTACGATTTCACCATTTTTGAATACTAAAACCGTAGGAATATTTCTTACTCCATATTTAGCTGCAAATTCTTGATTAGCATCTACATCAACTTTGCCGACCACAGCTTTACCATCATAGTCTGAACTTACTTCATCAATGATAGGGCCAACCATACGACAAGGACCGCACCAAGCTGCCCAAAAATCTACTACTACTGGTTTATCACTTTTTAAAACAACTTCATCAAAAGTTGCATCTGTTATTTCTAGTGCCATGTTTATTTATATTTACTGTTATACAAAGTTAGTCAAATATCTAGCTGTTTCCTTACCATCTCAACATTCGTTTTGATTATCAGGGCATTACTAAAAACTATTATTCAAGCCTTCTTTCGGTTGCTATGGCAACTGAATTTGGTCTTTTAATTTAATTTATAATGAACCTCTTGCTCTTCAAGGGTATGCAATAACTCACTTGTAATTTGTACTTTTTGCTTTCTGCTAGATAAGTTCAATTTAATTTCTTCTTCCATTTCATAAACTATAAAATTCAATGGATGATTACCTTGATAAGACCTTAAGGTGTCTTTTAAAGTGTGTATGCGCTTTTCTTGTAAGGCTGCAATATCTAACTTGATAGTCAATTTTTTCGCATAGGCTTCCATCACTTCTTGTAGTAACATAAAGCTATTAAACTGCATTCTAGGGTCACCTTTTTTGCCCGTTTCTCTATTAGTCCACCCTTCCTTAATGAAAATCTTTACATAAGCGAATGAATTGATCATTAAAAAATGCCTGAACTTTAAGTATTCTTCTCCAAATATTCTGAATTCAAAAGAATCGGTATAATCTTCCATGGTAAAGGCAGCCCAACCCTTTCCGTTTTTAGAAATTCGGTGCTGAACATCAGTAATAACACCGGCCACAGATAGTTCACGATTTATGTAATTTTCTATCTCGTTTAAATGTGAAATACCAGCATTGCAAAAGGCTTTAATTTCAGTTTTAAAGTCATCCAACGGATGCCCAGAAATGTAAATACCAACAACTTCTTTTTCACGTCTGAGTTTTTCCATGGTGCCCCATTCTTCGCAGGGTGGTACGATGGGTTCAGGAATTTGTGCCTCACTAATACCACCAAACATGTCCATTTGTGATGAGTTTTTATTCTCTTGATATTTTGCGGCAGATTTAATTACTTTTTCTAAAAAAGTAACATTATCACCTTCGGTATGAAAATATTGCGCTCTATGGGTTGTTCCAAAGGAATCGAACCCTCCAGCAACGGCTAAATTTTCAAAAGCTTTTTTGTTGGCTGCCCTTAAATCAATGCGTTTAGCTAAATCAAAAACAGAATTAAAGTTGCCTTCTTCTTTTCTGTTCGCGACAATAGTTTCAACAGCTGAACGGCCTACACCTTTTATAGCACCCATTCCGAAACGAACAGCACCTTTTTTATTAACGGCAAATTTGTAATATGATTCGTTGACATCTGGACCAAGAACCTCAAGTCCCATTCGTTTACATTCTTCCATAAAGAAGGTCACCTGTTTGATGTCGTTCATATTATTAGAAAGCACAGCTGCCATGTACTCCGCTGGGTAATGCGCCTTTAAATAGGCAGTTTGATACGCTATGTAAGCATAACAAGTAGAGTGACTCTTATTGAAGGCGTAAGCTGCAAAGGCTTCCCAGTCTTTCCATATTTTTTCAAGAATTTCTTCTGGATGTCCGTTGGCTATTCCACCCTCCAAGAATTGGGGTTTCATTTTTTGCAGTACGGCAAATATCTTTTTACCCATAGCCTTACGCAAGACATCAGCATCACCTTTGGAGAACCCGGCCAGTTTTTGTGATAGTAACATCACCTGCTCTTGATAAACCGTAATTCCATAGGTCTCTTTCAAATATTCTTCCATCGCTGGAAGGTCATATTTGATTTCTGCCATCCCATTTTTCCGCTGAATAAAATCGGGAATATACTCCATAGGTCCAGGCCTGTATAAGGCATTCATGGCTATAAGGTCATCAAAAACTGAAGGTTTTAAATCCTTCATGTGTTTTTGCATTCCTGGTGATTCGTATTGAAATATACCAACGGTATCTCCTCTTTGAAAAAGCTCATAGGTTTTTTCATCATCAAGCGGAAAATCATCGGGCACCAATTCAATACCATGTTTTGCCTTCACGATTTTGACAGTATCCTTTATTAGGGTTAAGGTTTTTAATCCTAAAAAATCCATCTTTAACAGGCCGGCACTCTCAACAACAGAGTTGTCAAATTGAGTGACATATAAATCGGAATCTTTCGCTGTTGCAACGGGAACAAAATTGGTGATATCATCAGGGGTGATAATTACCCCACAAGCGTGAATACCTGTATTGCGAACCGACCCTTCTAGAGTTCGGGCCATTTTTAAGGTTTGTCCTTCAAGGTCATCACCCTCAGCTATGTTTAATAACTGGTGCACTTTTTCTAAATCATCCGCACGAAATTTCTTCTTTAACTCAGCATCTGACTTTCCAAAGATTTTGCCTAGTTTAGACATGGTGGGTATCAGCTTGGCAATGCGGTCGGCATCACCCAATGGCAAATCTAGTACACGTGCGGTATCTCTAATAGATGACTTGGCTGCCATGGTGCCATAAGTGATGATTTGAGCAACTTGATTAGCACCATACTTATTGATAACATAATCCATTACACGACCACGACCTTCATCATCAAAGTCAATATCTATATCAGGCATGGATACCCTATCAGGATTCAGAAATCGCTCAAAAAGCAGATCGTACTTAAGAGGGTCAATATTGGTAATGGTCAAACAATAAGCTACCACGGATCCAGCGGCAGAACCTCGACCGGGCCCCACCGAAACATCCATATTACGAGCCTCTCTGATAAAATCTTCGGTGATTAAGAAGTATCCTGGATATCCGGAATTTTTAATCGTTTCTAATTCGAAGTCAATTCTTTCTTCAATCTCTGGCGTAATCTCTTGATATCTTTTTTTGGCGCCTTCGTAGGTAATATGTCGTAAATAGGCATTCTCTCCTCGGTTTCCTCCATCAACAGCATCTTCGGCTACTTTAAAGTCTTCAGGAATATCGAATTTTGGAAGTAGTACATCTCTTGCTAGTTCAAAAGGCTCCACTTTTTTAATGAGTTCTTCAATATTTAAAATTGCTTCTGGAGCATCTTTAAATAAGGCTTTCATCTCATCTTGAGACTTGAAATAATACTCTTGATTGGGTAAACCATAACGATACCCACGTCCTCTACCTATAGGTGTGGTTTGTTTTTCACCATCCTTAACACAAAGTAAAATATCGTGAGCATCAGCATCCTCCTTGGCACAGTAATAGGTGTTATTACTGGCTATGATTTTTACTTTATGTTCTTTAGAAAATTCTAAAAGCACTTTATTTACGCGATCCTCATCTTCTTGACCATGGCGCATCAGTTCGATATATAAATCGTCACCAAACTGTTGTTTCCACCAAAGAAGTGCATCTTCAGCCTGATTCTCACCAACATTTAAAATTTTACCTGGTACTTCACCGTATAGGTTACCAGTTAGCACTATGATATCTTCTTTGTATTGTTCAATTACTTTTTTGTCGATTCGCGGCACATAATAAAAACCGTCGGTATAGGCGATAGATGACATTTTAGCCAAATTGTGATAGCCGTTTTTGTTTTTGGCCAAGAGTACAATCTGATAACCGTAGTCTTTGACATTTTTATTGGTGTGGTCTTCACAAACAAAAAATTCACAACCTATAATGGGCTTTATCTCTTGCGCATTCGCTTCTTCACCTTTTTCTTTTGCTTCTTCATTTTGTGTTTGAACGGCTTTATTATGGGCTTTTACTTCTTTTACAAAGTGGAAAGCACCCATCATATTTGCATGATCGGTCAGGGCTACTGCAGGCATTTTATTTTCGGCAGCGGCTTGAACTAAAGCTTTTATATTGATAGTAGATTGTAATACCGAAAACTGAGAATGGTTGTGAAGATGTGCAAAGGGTGCGTCTTCTAGATGAGCAATATTTTCATTCAGTTCTTCTTCTGATACGCCAACTGTAGCTGTTTCCCAAAGCGCATCAGCTATTTTCTTTGAAGCTTTTTTTAGGTTGATGTGTTTTAACCCTATTAATTCAATTTCTTGAGGATTGGCTTCAGAGAAATTTTTGAAGTAATCCGGCTGAACATCAAGTTGTTCTTGGGTGTATTGTCGTTTGCGAATGAGTTCAAGAAAACAACGTGTTGTTGCCTCTACATCCGCAGTGGCATTATGTGCTTCTGCAAATGGTTTTTTAAAAAGAAACTCATGAAGCTCTGTTAGTGTAGGTAGTTTAAATTTACCCCCTCTACCACCTGGTATTTGACAAAGTTGAGCCGTGTGCTCGGTACATGTATCTAAAACTGGTAACTCTTGAAGCGGATTTTCGACACTAAGCCTATAAAACTCAGCTCCCATGATATTAACGTCAAACCCCACATTCTGACCAACAACAAATTTTGTTCGGCTCATGGCCTTATTGAATTTGTCTAAAACTTCGGCAAGTGGAATACCATTTTGTTCGGCTAAAGCGGTCGAAATACCATGAATTTGTTCGGCTTCATATGGAATATTAAATCCGTCAGGTTTTACCAAGTAATCTTGATGGTCTAACAGGTTGCCCATATCGTCATGCAATTGCCAAGCAATTTGAATACAACGTGGCCAGTTGTCTGTATCACTAATTGGTGCATTCCAACGCTTTGGAAGTCCAGTAGTTTCAGTATCAAAGATTAGGTACATATATTAAATTCTGTCAATTTGGGCTTTTACCTTGAGCAGTGTCCAAGGGCGTAAACCAATTAAAAAGTAAAGAATAAAAATACCTAAAAGAGCTATTTTGATAAAAACTAATTGTAAGTAGTTATTAACCAATAAAAAGTGCGAAATATTTATTGTAAAACTGCTATTTTAATGTATTTTTGCACCCGCTTAATAGTTAAAGCGAAAAAAAGAATTAATAACAAGGGTCGGGCACCCTACAAATTAATGTGATATGCCAGTAAAAATTAGATTACAAAGACACGGTAAAAAAGGAAAACCATTTTATTGGATTGTTGCGGCTGACGCACGTTCAAAAAGAGATGGTAAATTCTTAGAGAAATTAGGAATCTACAACCCTAATACCAACCCTGCAACGATCGAATTGAATATTGACGGTTCTGTACAATGGTTAAACAATGGTGCACAACCTACAGATACTGCGAGAGCTATACTTTCTTATAAAGGTGTTTTGTTAAAACATCATTTATTAGGTGGTGTTAGAAAAGGAGCTTTAACTGAAGAGCAAGCTGAAGAAAAATTTAACGCTTGGGTTTCTGAAAAAGAAGCTGCTGTTCAAGCCAAAAAAGATGGTTTAAGCAATGAAGAAGCTGCTGCTAAAGCTAAGGCACTAGAGGCTGAGAAAGAATTTAGTGATAAACGTGCCGCTGCTGCTTTACCAGAGGTTGAAGAGGCAGAGGAAGTTGTTGAAGAAAGCGCACCTGTAGTAGAGGAAGCTGCGGCTGAAACAACAGAAGCTGTTGAAGAGGTAAAAGAAGAAGTTGCTGAGGTTGTTGAAGAAGTTAAAGAAGAAGCACCTGCTGCTGAAGCGAAGACTGAAGAAGCTGCACCAGAGGCAACCGAAGAAGAAGCTCCAAAAGAGTAATTTTTTAAACGATGCGCAAGGAAGATTGTTTCTACCTAGGCAAAGTTGTTTCAAAATATAGTTTTAAAGGGGAGGTGTTAGCAAAAATTGATGCCGATGAACCTGATTTATACGAAAACATGGAATCAGTATTGGTTTCAATAGGAAACAATCTGGTTCCATTTTTTATTGATAGATGTCGACTTCATAAATCAGCATTACTACGTATTGATTTTGAAGAAGTCAAAGACGAGGCTACTGCTAATAGAATCATAGGAGCAGAACTGTACCTTCCTCTAAGTTTACTTCCGCCGTTAACGGGTGATAAATTTTATTATCATGAAGTTATTGGTTTCACTTTACTCGATGCTGTACATGGTGATATAGGCATAATTGAAGCTATTAACGATTCTTCTTCTCAAGTGCTTTTTGAAGCAAAAAAAGGAGATAAAGAGTTGCTCATTCCCGTTACTGATGAAATTGTAACCAAGGTAGATAGAGCATCTAAAACCGTTCATGTGTCTACTCCCGAAGGTTTAGTAGATTTGTATTTATTCTAGAAATTAAAGTTTAAATACTACATTTAGGGGCAACCTTGGCCTTCATAAATGTACCGGAGTATTTTTCTTCTTGTATTTACTTTGTTGATTTCTTGCCAAAAGAGAATCAACAAAATACCGAAATCAGATAGCTTACCTAATATTGTTTTGATTTTTACTGATGACCAAGGATACCAAGATCTTGGTGTTTTCGGTTCACCAAATATTAGAACTCCACATTTAGATAAAATGGCTTCTGAGGGGCTTAAATTAACTAACTTTTATGCCGCCCAGGCAGTTTGTTCAGCCTCAAGAGCAGCAATTTTAACGGGTTGTTACCCTAATAGAATAGGTATTCATGGTGCATTGATGCCAAATGCAAAAATTGGGCTTGCCCATCAAGAAGTTACTATCGCAGAAATGCTCCAACAAAAAGGGTATGCCACCGGTATTTTTGGAAAATGGCATTTAGGCGACCATCCTGATTATATGCCTTTGAATCATGGTTTTGATGAATTTTTCGGTATTCCATATTCTAATGATATGTGGCCTAATCACCCCCAGCAGGGACCTATTTTTGATTTTGACCCGTTGCCATTATATGAAAATGAAGTCGTTATAGATACTTTGACGGATCAAAGCAATCTAACCACCCAAATAACTCAAAAGAGCGTTGAATTTATAAAGCGTAATAAGGATAAGCCATTTTTTCTGTATGTTCCACATCCACAGCCACACGTACCTTTATTTGTTTCAGATAAATTTAAAGGTAGATCAGAACGCGGCCTTTACGGCGATGTTATAATGGAAATTGATTGGTCAGTCGGTCAAATTATGAAGACGTTAAAAGATGCTCATATCGACGATAATACCTTGGTTATTTTCACATCTGATAATGGTCCTTGGTTGGCTTATGGCAATCATTCAGGAAGTGCTGAACCATTGCGCGAAGGTAAAGGTACTGCTTGGGAAGGAGGGCAAAGAGAGCCTTTCATTGCTCATTTTCCTGGAAAAATTCCCAGCGGCACTACGCTAAAGACACCACTAATGGCTATTGATATTCAACCAACACTTGCAGAAATGGTAGGGGCTGATCTTCCGATAAACGAAATTGATGGCAAAAGTGCCTGGAGATTGTTTAAGGGTGAAACCGAAAAAAGCCCTCAAGACGTTTATTTTTTCTATTATAAAAAGAATGAACTACATGGGGTACGTTATGGAAAATGGAAACTATATTTTCCGCATAGCTATCGTACCATGAGGGGACAAGAACCGGGAAAGGACGGTCTGCCGGGGGAATATAAAATAATTGGAATAAAGGAAATTGAATTGTACGATTTAGAAAATGATATTAGTGAGACCAAAAATCTTGCATTAGAAAAACCCGAAGTAGTTGCCAAAATAAAATTATTAGCAAATGATATGCGCTCACAGCTAGGGGATGCATTATTAGAACTGGAAGGTTCAGAAACGCGGCTAGCGGGCCAGCTAAAAGAATGAAATAGTTTTAATTTAGTAACCTCAATCTGATGCGAGATTAACCTGACCATATGGTTCTAGAGACTTCGCTCTATGTAACAGTATATAAAAATTGAACAAGCCTTTTAAATTCAAACAATTTACAATCAATCAAGATAAATGTGCCATGAAAGTGGGAACCGATGGGGTCTTGCTAGGTGCTTGGGTTTCATTGGATAAGGAGCCTAACTCTATTTTAGACATAGGAGCGGGTTCTGGCCTAATTGCTTTGCAGCTTGCCCAACGTGCAATTGCGGAGACTATAGATGCGATTGAATTGGATGAAGATTCATATGAGCAATGTGTTGAAAATTTTGAAGCCTCAGCATGGGGTGACCGATTATTTTGTTACCATGCCAGTTTACACGAATTAGTTGAAGAAATGGAGGACGAATACGACTTGATTGTTTCTAATCCACCATTTTATTCAGAGGTCGTAACTAGTGGTGACATGGCAAGAGATATTGCCAGGCAAGAACTTTCATTACCATTTGATGAATTGATTAACGGGGTTTCAAAGCTGCTTTCAAAAGAAGGTGAATTTGCAACCATAATTCCTTATAAAGAAGAAGACAGATTCATAAGTTTGGCGCAAGAAATAGGTTTATTTGTCTGCCAAATAACCCGAGTAAAAGGAACGGCTACCTCGGTTATTAAAAGAAGTCTTATTCAATTTTCATTTACTCAAACCATTCCACAAGAAAAGGAATTGGTGATTGAAATAAACCGTCATGAATACACGTTGGACTATCAAGAACTTACGAAGGACTTCTACTTAAAAATGTAACATTATGCGTGTGAAATGTTACATTTGCTTAGTACCTTTGATTAAAATTATTTTGCATGAAGCCTGATTTATTTGAAGCTCCTGACTATTACAATTTAGATGATTTACTTTCTGAAGAACACTTATTGGTTCGTGATGCTGCGCGTCAATGGGTGAAGAGAGATGTTTCTCCAATAATTGAAGATTACGCCCAGCGAGCAGAATTTCCGAATCAAATTATTGGTGGCTTGGCAGAAATAGGTGCTTTCGGACCTTATATTCCCGAAGCCTATGGTGGTGCCGGTTTGGATCAAATAAGTTATGGCCTTATTATGCAAGAAATTGAACGTGGCGATAGTGGTGTTCGTTCAACAGCTTCCGTTCAGTCTTCTTTGGTGATGTATCCAATTTTCACCTATGGAACTGAAGAGCAACGAAAAAAATACTTACCCAAATTAGCTTCTGGAGAATGGATGGGATGTTTTGGTTTGACGGAGCCTAATCATGGCTCTAACCCTGGTGGCATGGAAACCAAGTATAAAGATATGGGTGACCATTATTTGTTGAACGGGGCTAAGCTATGGATATCAAATTCTCCTTTTGCAGATGTTGCTGTGGTTTGGGCTAAAAATGAAGAAGGTAGAATCCATGGTCTCATTGTAGAAAGAGGAATGAAAGGTTTTTCTACTCCAGAAACACATAACAAATGGTCCTTAAGAGCTTCGGCCACGGGAGAGCTAATTTTTTCTGATGTCAAAGTTCCAAAGGAGAATTTATTACCGAACAAATCTGGTTTAGGGGCTCCATTGGGTTGTTTAGATTCTGCTCGATATGGGATTGCGTGGGGCGCAATAGGTGCTGCTATGGATTGCTATGATACTGCTTTGCGTTATGCCAAAGAGCGCATCCAATTCGGTAAGCCGATTGCGGCATTTCAATTGCAACAAAAAAAGTTAGCTGAAATGATAACCGAAATAACAAAAGCACAATTATTAGCCTTTCGTTTAGGTCAATTAAAAAATGAAGGGCGAGCAACAACTGCTCAAATTTCTATGGCAAAACGTAATAATGTTGATATGGCTATAAAAATTGCTCGTGAGGCTAGACAAATGCTTGGCGGAATGGGTATAACAGGTGAATATAGTATCATGCGCCATATGATGAATTTAGAAAGTGTTATTACCTATGAAGGAACACATGACATTCACCTCTTGATAACAGGTGCTGATATTACCGGACATCAGGCTTTTAAATAATCAATTCTTCAATTCCTCTTTTCTAATGTATTTTTATAAGGATTCAAATCCTGAAAAATCCATAGAAAATGAGTAATGATTCAAGAAGAAAGTTCTTAACCCGTTTAGGTCAAGGAAGTTTAGGTGCTATTGCCTTACCAGTCTTTGGGAGTAATTTAACTGCAGATTGGAACTCCACAGGATTAGATGCATTTGCCAACAATGAAGACTATTGGCATTTGGTTAAATCTCAATTTCAACTTCTTGAAGGATTGCATTATTTTAATAATGCTTCACTTGGAGCATCATCCACTCATATTCAACAAGCAACAAATCAGTTTAGAAATTTGCTAGATGGTTTTCCTTCGAAATATATGTGGGGCGGTTGGAGAGAAGAGAAAGAAGAAGTAAGACAAAAGGTCGCCAATCTATTTTCAGTCACTACCGAAGAGATTGCATTGATTCATAATACCACGGAAGGTATGAACCTTATTGCACGTAGTTTTGATTTACAACCCGGGGATGAAGTTATTCTAGCGAATCACGAACATTCTAGCGGTCGTATTCCGTGGGAGGTTTGGCAAGAAACTAAAGGAATTAAGATAGTACGGCCAGAGTTGCCCATACTTCCTGAAAGTGTTGCCGATTTAGTTGATGTCTATGAAAAAGCTATAACATCAAAAACTAAAGTAATTTCAATGTGCCATATTGTAAATACAAATGGTATGCTACTACCTGTAAAAGAAGTTTCTAAAATGGCACATGAAAAAGATATTTTGGTAGCTGTTGATGGGGCACAAACAGCAGGAATGTTTACCATTGATTTAAATGATTTAGGTTGTGATTATTATACGGCAAGTGCTCATAAATGGTTATTCTCACCAAAGGGTATTGGGGTGTTTTATGCAAAAAAGGATAGTCAAAAGTATTTGAAGCCTTTGATGGTAGCCAGGGGGCATACTGATAAAAGCATTCGGCGTTTAGAAAATTACAATACTAGGAACTTACCTGAAGTACTGGGGTTGGGTGCCGCTGTAGATTTTCACAATACCATTGGATCAAAGCAAATACACCAACGTACGTTTGAATTGAAACAGTACTTTCGCTCTAAAATTGAGGACGACTCAAGATTTGCAATAAAGAGTCCTGGTTTAGATGAACTTTCAGCTGCGATTCAGGTGGTTGAGATACGAGGAAAGAGTGTAAATACTGCAAAACAAGAACTTTGGGATGATTACGGTATTGACTGTAGACCTATGAGTAGCCATGGTTTAAACGCTTTAAGGCTTTCTTTCGCTATTTATATTACAAAGAGTGATATTGATTATTTAGTTAATGCACTACGTAAAATAGCCGTTTAGTTTTACTTTGATTACATAGTTCTCTTACTTCACTACATTTTAGTTGTGTTACACATCATTTCTTTTAATTGCTATTGAAGTCCTTATACATTTATCATGTAATAATTCAGAAAGTAAATTTTTTCATTTTCATATAGTGTTCTCGTAAAAGAGCCTCAGTCCTAAAAGACGAGGCTCTTTTTAGTTCAACTCATTAGGTTAAATTGTTTTTTGGATGAGATTATTTTTTGACTTTAATCTTGCAGGTAAAAGGATAGAGAGCCATTAGAATTTATGAGTGTAGTGCTTATATCATTAAAAAAACGCGCTTTACCACAAAAGCACCTTGGTTCACAACAATAATTTACAAGGCATGGGCCCTACACCTACATTTACACCATAATAATTAGCTAAATAAATTTTTTCATTTTCATATAGTGTTCTCGTAAAAGAGCTTCGGTCGAAAGACGAAGCTCTTTTTAGTTGGTAGCTATTGAACTCTTTTATACCTATTCATTTTTCTAACTTAGCTAGCTAGCTAGCTAGTTAGTGAAGGGAAGATTTGTTTAGCTTATGAATTACCTTGAATGGGAGAATCTTTTCTCGATGCTCTTGGCTTCATCAATTTTTTACTGGTTTTCATATCGGCATATCTGGGGTCTGGCACATATTTTTGTTTTTGCATTTTGATTACTTCAATACTAAGAAAACCAAATTCACTAACCACTTTGCCGTAAAATCGATAAATACCTCTTCCGTGAAAAGGATATTTAGCTGCTATTGGCGGAAAGAGTACAGTATCAAATACTTCTCCGTTTTGGTCTAAAAGTGTCGCAAAATACATGCGTTTTCCAGTATGTGTGCTTGTGTTTTTTACGGTAACTAAATACCCATAGATATCTATTTTTCTATTGAGGTATTTTGCTAGGTCTTTTTGACCATTTGTTGTTTTTGGACTTTCTTCAAGTAAATTAAAAGGACTACACAGCGGAAAACCTAAAAGTTCCCATTGTTCAAAAGCAGTCTCTAAATATGTGGTATTTAATTCAGGAATCTGGAAATTACGATGCTTAGGTGGAAATAGTTTTGGATGATCTACTCGTTTGGTTTTTGTAAGTATTAAATGTGCTTTCCAAAGTAATTTATGTTTATTAATACCTGTAAAACGAAATGCATCAATACGTATTAAAATACTTATCTGTTCTATTGAAATTAGAACGCGATCTAAAAAATCTTCTAGCGATTTAAATGTTCCGTTTTGCTTTCTTTCGTTCAAAAAACGTTCCATTACACGGTGTTCTAAATCTCGTAAATATAGCATCCCTAAATAAATGGTTGTTCCATAAATAACATTTGAAATTTGACTTTGATTAATACATGGAGGATGAATAGTTGCTCCCATCATTCGAGCGTCATGTATATAAAATTCAGGACGATAAAATCCGCCTCCATTATTAAGTACTGCAACTATATACTCTAACGGAAAATAGGCTCTGAGAAAGAGGCTTTGATAGCTTTCTACTGCATATGAAGCCGAATGTCCTTTAGCGAAGGCATACCCAGCAAAGCTTGCTACTTGATTCCAAATTTCATCAATTAATTGTGCTGAGTATCCTTTTGTTACGCAATTACTTCTAAACTTATCTTTCACTTTTTCGAACTCGGCACGCGAACGAAATTTACCACTCATTCCACGCCGTAAAACATCTGCCTCTCCCAAATCTAATCCTGCGAAATGGTGAGCTACTTTAATTACATCTTCTTGATAGACCATGACACCATAAGTCTCAGGCATGATACTTAGCATTACTGGATGTGCTTTTTCTTCTGTTCTGCCTGGGGTTCTATGTCTAAGAATATACTCGCGCATCATACCACTTTTTGAAACACCTGGTCTAATAATAGAACTAGCAGCTACTAGGCCTAAATAATTGTCCACTTCTAATTTTTTTAGAAGCATACGCATGGCAGGTGATTCAACATAAAAACAACCCATGCATTGCGCTGTTTTAATCAGGTTATTAATTACAGGGTTTTTATAAAATTCAGAGACATTATGAATGTCAAAGTTTGCTTTTTCAGGTTGGTTTTGTTTTACAATGGCTACGGTATCTTTAATTTTTCCTAGGCCGCGTTGTGCAAGAATATCGAATTTAAAAAGCCCAACATCTTCTGCAATGACCATGTCAAAATGAACGGTAGCAAAACCTTTGGGAGGCATGAATGTTGCTGAAAAAGATTGTAAAGGCTTCTCGCTAATAAGTATTCCACTAGCATGAACGCTAACATAGTTGGGCATACCTTCAATAAGACTTCCATATTTTAGAACAAGCCTAGCCATACTATCTGCTTTTGCCGATGGAATACCTCCATCGCTCAATATATCTATCTCGTCTTTTGGTAGCCCGAACACCTTACCTAATTCACGAATAACCCCCTTTCGTTTAAAAGTTACATAAGTACCTACTAATGCCACATGATCAAATCGATTAAAAATATACTGAGTCATGTGTTCTCTATCACGCCATGAAAAATCAATATCAAAATCTGGTGGGTTGGCTCTATAAAGGTTAATAAACCGTTCAAAATATAAATCAAGATTAATCGGATCTACATCCGTTATATAAAGTATATAAGCAACAATACTATTAGCGCCACTACCTCTACCCACATAGTAGAAATCATTCTTTTTTGCATAAGAAGTAATATCCCAATTGATTAAAAAATAAGAGATAAAGCCCATTTGCTTTATAAGTGTTAGCTCCTTTTCTAGACGGTTTTTAATGACTTTTGTGATTTTTGTGTAGCGTTTAATCAAACCTTCTTTGCATAGTTTTTCAAGAAGTTTTTGATCATCTTCTTTGCTTGTAGTGTAATTTTTTAAATTTTGAGGTTTACGATTGGTTGAAAAATCAAAATGGATATTGCATTGATGAAGTAATCGTTCGGTATTTTCTAAAATGAAGGAGTATTCAGAAAAGACTTCTACAAGATTTTCAATAGGATACATTTGCTCACTTTCACTCGCTACTTCTTTTTCTTCTAGCTTGCTCAAGAGTACATTGTTATCAATTGCTCGTAGTAATCTATGGGCATTAAAATCTCGTTTATTTCTAAAAGTTACTGGTTGTTGAACAACCAGTTTATCACTGTATGTTTTTAATCTTGAAAAGGGGAGTCTACGTAAATCTTTTATAGAAATACCAATAAATTCATTGTCTAAAAATTTGTCCTTTTCATTTAAAAGGACCTTTTCAAAGGGGTATATGGTAAAGGTGTTTTCAATAACTGGTGCCTGTTGAGGTATTTCAATGCCTGTATGTAGATGGTGTGATAAAAATTTATTTAGTTCTTGGTATCCATCATTGTTTTTAGCAATGCCCACAAAACATTGGTCCACACCATTTCGAAAATCGATACCTATAATAGGCTTGATATTATATTTAGAGGCCTCGCGTACAAAGTTTAAACAAGCTGAGGTGTTATTTATATCAGTTAGCACCAATTGCTTTACTTGGTTTTTTTGTCCTAATTGTAATAATTCTTCTTCAGAAAATGTTCCAAAACGTAGACTGTAATATGTATGACAGTTTAGATACATATTATTGTTTTCTATGCGCCAATACTATAGGTGGTTGTCCATTAAATGGGTTCTGCATTCTGCCAATAGTTTTTGCACCAATAGCCGAAGCTCTAATAACGGCACGGTCACCAAAGCGATTACGTACTTTGTCCATAGCCATATAAAGATTAAGAGCTTCTTCAGTATCATCAAAAAGATTGATTTGATAATTGCCCGATACCAGATGGCTAAACCGAATTCCGACTAGTCGCACCAACATTCGTTTATTATAAAGTGAATCAAACAAACCCATGATTTTTGGAATTAAAATATGGTCAGCGCTTGTATAGGGAATACGCATTTGTTTTGAATAAGTATTGAAATCTGAATATCTAATTTTTACTGCAATACAGGCTGTCAATTTTTCTCCACGCCGTAACTGATACGCTAAATTTTCAGTCATTGCTATGATAATCCCTTTTAGTTTTACAACATCAATAGTATCGCGATCAAACGTACGTTCATTAGAAATAGACTTACGTTCATGAAAAGGTATTACGGGTGTATTATCTACTCCGTTTGCTCGTTTCCAAATAACCTTGCCATTAGCTCCCAGTACACGTTGCATAACATCCATCGGCATTTCTTGTATGGTTTTTACTTGACGAATACCCAGATTGCGCAAGGTTTGGTAGGTTTTATCACCTACCATAGGTATTTTTTTTACCGATAATGGTGCTAGAAAAGTCTTTTCAAAACCAAAATCTATTTTTAACTGGTTGTTGGGTTTGGCCTCATTTGTAGCCACTTTTGAAACCACCTTATTTGTTGAAAGCCCAAAAGAGATTGGAAGTCCTGTTTCTTTAGTGATTTTATGTCGAAGCTCAGAGGCGTATTTGTAGCTACCAAAAAAGCGATCCATACCTGAAAGGTCTGCGTAGAATTCATCAATACTTGATTTTTCAAAAAGAGGTACCGCCTCTTTAATGATTTCTGTAACATTATCTGAAAATTTACTGTAGGTGCCTGCGTTACCTTTAATTACTTTAGCTTCAGGGCATAGTTCTCTTGCCATTTTCATAGGCATTCCGGAATGAACACCGTACCCTCTCGTTTCGTAACTGCAAGCAGCTACAACGCCTCTGTCAGTAGTGCCACCTACCAATAACGGTACGCCTTGTAGTTCAGAGTTAATTTGTCGCTCTACGGATACAAAAAATGTATCAAGATCTAAATGTAAAATGGTCTTATTCATAGTTATCCGGATGAAACCCTGATACCTTATTCAGGGGTAGTTCAATCAACCATTTTGCCTTCAATAAGGTGTCAAAATTGGGTTTTACTAAAAAGGGATAACTAAATTATGGAATATATCCTAATAATTGGAATATATCCAATATTAGATATCAACAAAATCAAATAGTAATAGTAATAGAACTGTTTCTATTCTCTAATAACACATCGGAATCCGGTATGTTCTAGACCAGTATCAGGTGTTGAACTCATTCTAGCAGAAAGTCGATAGCCAGTACAGTAACTTTCAGCACAAAGAAAAGAACCACCACGTACTACTTTTTCTTGGCTTTTATTGAAGTATTTTTTAAAATAACCGTCTTCTCGTTTATCGCGAATTGTATAGGCGTTAGGGTAGTAAGTGTCTAGACACCATTCCCATACATTACCCGCCATATCATATAAACCATAACCGTTTTTGTGAAAAGACTTTACAGCAGCCGTTTTAGTGAAGCCATCTTCTTTACTGTTTATACTTGGAAATTCACCTTGAAAAAAATTAGCGTGTTGAATTGCTTTTGAAAATGAATTACCCCAAAAATACTTCGTGTTTTGAGTGTTACCTTTAGCCGCATATTCCCACTCGACCTCAGTAGGTAAGCTTTTTCCAGACCAATGTGCGTAAGCCATAGCGTCATACCATGAAACTTGAACGACGGGGTGGTTATCTTTACCTTTCAAAGAGCTATTTTTTCCGTATGGATTTTTCCAGTTAGCACCGAGTTCAAACTTCCACCACATAGAAGGATTAGTTTCGTCAAATATTAGCGCTCCAGGATCATAGGTCATATCATCAATGTTAATAGGTCGTTCAGCAGTGGTAACATAACCTGTGGCATCAATAAATTCTTTAAACTCCTTATTCGTTACTTCATGAATATCCATCCAATAAACAGAAACAATTTCTTGATGAGAAGGTAACTCATCTTCACGAGCTTGATTCGTAATTCCGCCCATACTGAATTTACCACCTCTAATTTTTACCATCTGAATAGTGTCTTTTAATGGATTTTCTTTTACTGGCAGCTTTGAAATTTCTAACAAATAAGATTCATGATAGCTTAGTTTTTTTAATGGCTTAATACTATCATCGCTTTTTTCTTTTATATTACAAGAAGCTAGTAAGATGAGCATAATGCTACTATAAAATATGGTTTTTGTCATACTCAGCAGTCTAAGAATATTTAAAGAAACATAAAAGATAACTGAACATGATTATTTTTTTGCTTTTAGTTAGTGTTGCATTCATCATATTATTTACCGTAAAGTGGAAAATACATCCATTTTTAGCTTTATTGGTTGCGGCTTTGTTCTATGCTTTAGCGGCCAATATGCCCTTTGAAATGATTTTAACTTCCATTGAAGAAGGATTTGGTGGCACCTTAGGAAAAATTGGTTTAGTTATTTTACTTGGTGTAATTATAGGGGCTTTTTTAGAGAACTCGGGTGGTGCTTATAAAATGGCTGAAGTAGTACTTAAAATTATTGGTAGAAAAAGAATTCATGCCGCCATGGCGATTATTGGATACATTGTTTCAATTCCTGTTTTTTCTGATAGCGGATTTATCATCTTAAATCCATTAAATAAATCTTTATCTAAAAAGGCCGGACTTTCAATTGCTGGAACCTCAGTGGCTTTAGCCTTGGGTTTGTTATTAACTCATGTTATGGTACCTCCGACACCTGGTCCAATCGCTGCTGCAGCTATATTAGAAGCTGATATTGGTTTGGTAATGTTAATAGGTATTAGCGTAAGTGCTTTGTCACTGATTATCGCAATTATTTACTCTAAAAGAATAGCAGGCAAGACATATATTGACCCTAATCCTGAATTATCTGAAGAGCAGATTACAGCAAAAATGATAGAAGCGCCTAGTGCCTTTAAATCTTTTTTACCCATTCTAATTCCTATTTTATTAATAGTGGGTAAGTCATTGTCAACTTTTTTATTGGATGATACTTACGCAGATACGTCTTGGTTCAAATTTATAGGTTTTATAGGCTCTCCTATTATTGCTTTGATTATTGGTGTACTTCTGTCATTCTTGTTGCCAAAAAAATTCGACGTTCAGTTATTATCTGATTCAGGATGGGTAGGAAAAGCGCTTTTAAGCGCCTCATCAATCATATTAATAACTGGAGCGGGAGGAATTTTTGGAAAGATCCTTCAAAACTCAGGTATTGGAGATCATCTAGCAGAAATGTTGTCCGGGGTTAGTTTGGGTATTTGGTTGCCCTTTATTCTAACTGCTGCAATTAAAACTGCACAAGGCTCTTCTACGGTAGCATTGATAACCGCTGCCTCAATAATGGCACCATTAATGGTTTCCATGGGGTTTGATACTGAAATACAAAGGGCAATGGTGGTCATTGCAATTGGTGCAGGTGCTTTGGTCGTACCTCATGCTAATGATAGCGGATTTTGGGTGGTAACACAATTAACGGGTATGGATATTAAAACAGGCTATAAACTATATACTTTAGGAGCATTAATAACAGGTCTTTTTGCAGCACTCATGGTTTTTTTAATCACTTTATTCGTTTAGAACCTGTTGAAAAATTCTCATTTTTAAGAAATGATTACTAAAAGTTTTCTTTGACAAAAACGAGCTATCTTTAAATACATAATTCTTTGTGTATGGACTTGGTAGTTGGAATCGATATTGGAGGTACCAAAACAAAAATTGGTTTGGTGGATAAACAGGGCAAGACCTATGGTAACACTTTTTTTAGAACGAAAGAGTTTCCAAATCTTGAAGCCTATTTAAGCCAAACAAAAGAAACAGTTGATGAGCTCGTTGCATCACTTGATTTTGAATCAACTATAATAGGATGTGGAATTGGTGCTCCAAATGCTTCAAGTAAAAGAGGTACTATTGAGAATGCGGCTAATCTTCTTTGGAAAGGTCAGGTTCCAATTCTTGAAAAATTTAAAGAAATAATGCCGATGCCAATGCGGATTATGAACGATGCAAGTGCAGCGGCTTTAGGAGAAATGTTATTTGGCAGTGGTCGTAATATGACAGATTTTATAGCCATAACATTGGGCACAGGTTTCGGCGCAGGCATTGTTGCGAATGGACAATTAATTGACGGTTTTGATGGATTTGCTGGAGAATTAGGTCATGTTGACATGACTATTGGTGATGGACGATTAACAGGTTTGGGAGTACGTGGAGGTTTAGAAGCCTATGTTTCAGCAACAGGTTTAAAACGTACCATTATGTATATGTTGAGTAAGTATATGGATGATAGTCGTTTTAGAACAATAGCCTTTCGTGATTTACATGGTGAAGAAATTACTCAGGCAGCAGAAGAAGGAGATGTTATTGCTATAAGAGCATTTGATTATACTGCTAAAATGATGGCGCAAGCTTTAGCAAATTTTACTGCATTTACGCAACCAGAAGCATTTGTTTTAATGGGAGGATTGACCAATAGTGGTAAATGGATTTTAGATCCTCTGAACAAATATTTCAATGAGTTTTTATTAGACGTTTATAAAGGCAAAGTGAAAATTATAGGATCGGGAATGCCTGGAAAAACTGCTGCTATTTGTGGAGCAGCTGCATTGATTTGGGAAAAACACAAATAGCTAAATTTCTTTTATATCTTTGTACTGTTGTGTTGGGTTTCAATATTATTGAAACCAGGTGATGCACAAATTGTGCAAACCAATGAAAGGCTTTCCTTATGGGAGGCTTTTTTTGTTTATGCAAATTCCGAATGAAGAACCTTGTGAATTAAGGATGCTGCAAGTTTTGCAGTATGATTATCAATATCATATTTCGGATTCATTTCAGCAATATCAATACTTATGAGCTTACCAGAAGCTATAATAGTTTCCAAAGATTCTAAAACAATATCAGGAGAGAAACCCATTGGAGAAGGAGCACTCACTCCAGGTGCAAATGCTGATGAAAATCCATCTAAATCAATGGTTACATATAAATAGTCCACCTTTTCCATGAAAGCGCGAATCCAGGTATTAATTTCTTTAGCGAATTGAATACGAAAGGTATTTCTATCTACATACGTAACATCTAATTCTTGTGCAGTTTCAAATAAGATTTTGTCATTAGCATCTTTGCGAATACCCAAACATAAATAGTGAAAAGGGTCATTCTCATTTGCTATTTGAAAAAATGGAGTGCCTGAATTAGCTCCTGAACTATCTTCTCTTAAGTCAAAATGAGCATCAAAATTTATGATGCCTATGTTAGGACGTTTATTTTGATTTAATAAATGTTGTTTGATACCATTAAAATGTCCGTAGGCAATATCATGCCCACCACCTATTAAAATCGGCAATACATTTTTATCTAATAATTGATTTACCGTTTTAGAGAGTTGTGATTGGGCTACCTCTAATTGGTCATCGATACAATAAAGATCTCCGACATCAAATAATTTTGTTTCAATTGCCAAATGATTAGGCATTTTTGCCAAGGCTTGTCTAATTACTTTTGGACCTTCTTTAGCACCAACTCGTCCTTTATTGCGATGAACGCCTTGGTCACACGAATACCCAAGAATCGCAAAAGATTTTGACGAAGCAACAAATGCTGATATTGATTTGCATTCAATTTTTTCATGCAAATACAACTGGTCCTTAGATTTTCTACCAGTCCAATTTTCTTTCGATGGGGGATTATAAAGTTGCATGATTACATCAAGTTATTCAAAATATCTTCATTAACTAAATTTGGTATGGTAATTTTTAAACCAGGAGAACGTTCCATCTCTCTTTCAATGGCAAAAATGGCTTCCTCATTTCTTGCCCAACTACGTCTTGCGATACCATTATTTACATCATAAAAAAGCATGTTTCGTAAACGTTTGTTCGCTTCGTCTGAACCATCCAGAAGTAGGCCAAAACCACCGTTGATGACTTCACCCCATCCAACACCACCGCCATTATGAATAGATACCCAAGTAGCACCTCTAAAACTATCACCAATTACATTGTGAATTGCCATATCTGCTGTGAATTTACTACCATCATATATATTACTGGTTTCTCGATATGGAGAATCCGTCCCACTAACATCATGGTGATCACGTCCAAGGACTATCGGAGCGGAAATTTCTCCACTCTGAATGGCTTTGTTAAAAGCTTCAGCAATTTTCATTCTACCTTCTGCATCAGCGTATAAAATTCGTGCTTGTGAACCTACAACTAGCTTATTGTCTTCCGCTTCTTCTATCCAAGTGATATTATCTTGCATTTGCTGTTGAATCTCTTCAGGTGAATTCTGTTTGATTTCTTTTAAAACTTTAGCTGCAATTTTATCTGATATACTGAGGTCTTCTGGTTTTCCGGATGTACAAACCCATCTAAATGGTCCAAAACCATAATCAAAACACATTGGTCCTAAAATATCTTGTACATAAGATGGATATTTAAAATCAATATTATTTTCTGCCATGACGGAGGCACCAGCTCTTGAAGCCTCAAGTAAAAATGCATTTCCGTAATCAAAGAAATATGTTCCCCTAGCTGTATGTTTATTAATTGCATTTATTTGTCTTCGAAGAGATTCTTGAACTTTTGCCTTAAATGTATCAGGTGCTATAACCATTAACTTGTTAGCCTCTTCAAATGATAAACCAACGGGGTAATATCCACCAGCCCAAGGATTATGCAAAGAGGTTTGGTCAGAACCCAAATGAATAAAAATTTGCTCTTTATTAAACTGTTCCCATATTTCAACTACATTGCCTATAAAGGCTATTGATACTACTTCCTTATTGGCAATGGCTTCCTTAGTTCTTTTAACCAGAATGTCTATTTGGTCAATGAGTTCGTCAACCCAACCTTGTTCGTGCCTTTTTTTTGCGGCAACCGGATTTACTTCAGCACAAATGGTGATACATTTTGCAATATTTCCTGCTTTGGGTTGTGCTCCACTCATACCGCCAAGGCCAGCGGTTAGGAAGATTTTGCCAGCGGGTGTTTCCTCTTTTTGAAGTACTTTTCTAAAAGCATTCATTACGGTGATTGTCGTCCCATGAACAATGCCTTGCGGACCAATGTACATATAAGAACCTGCCGTCATTTGGCCGTATTGTGTTACTCCTAAGGCATTAAATTTCTCCCAATCATCCGGTTTTGAATAATTAGGAATCATCATGCCATTAGTTACTACGACTCTTGGCGCTTCTTTTGAAGAAGGGAATAATCCCATTGGGTGACCTGAATAAATGTGTAGTGTTTGTTCTTCTGTCATTTCAGACAGGTATTGCATAGTTAAAAGGTACTGTGCCCAATTTTGAAATACTGCGCCATTACCACCATAAGTTATTAGCTCTTCAGGATGTTGCGCAACAGCTGGGTCTAGATTATTTTGAATCATCAACATAATACCAGCGGCCTGTTGAGATTTTGCAGGATATTCATGAATAGGTCGCGCAAACATCTGATAATCCGGTTTAAACCGATGCATATAAATTCTACCATATGTTTTTAATTCTTTTGCAAATTCTTTCGCCAGTTCAAGATGCCATGATTTAGGAAAATAGCGCAAGGCATTTTTGATGGCTAGTTTTTTTTCTTCTGGACTTAAGATATCCTTTCTTTTTGGCGCTGGGTTCCCCCCTTTAGGGTAATCTTTACTAGTTGGTAATTCAGAAGGAATACCTTTTTTTATAAGCTCTTTAAAAGAGTTTTCTATTATTGTTTTCATTACTTTTTTAAAGTTTAACTAGGATTCACTAGAGTTCCATTCTTCCATACGCCATTTGGTTTTAATTGCCCTTGCTGATATGTGATTTCTTGATAGTTATTAGTTGGATAGCTAACAAAATCAGCTTTGTGACCTATTTCAAGTATTCCACGATCTTTTAGTTTTAAAGCTGCTGCCGCTCTAAATGTTATACCTGCTAAGACTTCAGCATTTGAAAGTTTTTGAAAGGCACCTAGGATGCAAGCTTGTGTTAGTAAATCTCCCATTGGGGCTGAACCTGGATTGTGGTCACTTGCGATAGCTACAATTGCCCCAGCATCTAATAATTTTCTAACAGGAGTAAAATCGCAACCAAGACCAATTGAAGCTCCTGGTAATGCTACTGCAATTGTTTTGCTTTGAGCAAGTAAGTCAATCTCTTTCTGAGAACTAACCTCTAAGTGGTCAGCACTAATTGCTTTGTAGTGTACAGCAATTTCACTTCCACCAGGTGTAAATTGGTCAGCATGTACTGTGATATCAAAACCTTGTTTTTTTGCCGCTTTAAAATAAGGGGCAATTTCTAAACCTGAAAAAGCACTATCTTCAATAAAGGCATCAATTCTTTGTGTAAGACCCTCAGCTTTAAGCGTAGGAAATAGAGACTCACTGATTTCTAGAAGATATGCTTCTGCTGAATTGTTCCAATCTTTAGGCACCATATGTGCTGCCAAACAAGTGCTTATTAAATCTTGTTTTACCTGAGAATTTGCCTCTTTAATGGCACGTAGCATTTTTAACTCTTGATCTACCGATAAACCATAACCACTTTTGACCTCGAGGGTAGTTACTCCATTTTTTAAGTGACGGTTACTGCGGTGAATAATACCATCAATCAATTGTTTTTTACTTGCCATTCTTGTTTGAGTGACCGTATCCCAAATTCCACCTCCGGCTTTTGCTATTTGTAAATATGACTTTCCTGAATTGCGCATAGCATAATCATTAGCTCTAGTACCGCCGAAACAAATATGGGTATGTGCATCTATTAATCCAGGGATACATACTTGACTTCCCTTAATTACTTCTAGTTCATGATTACCTTTTTTTAATTCTTCATAAGCGCCAATAGCTGTAATTTTTCCACCTGAAACAACGATTCCACCTTGATTAATTACTTCAAGTTGCTCATCTTTTAGCGCTCCTCTCAAGGGTAGTTTATTAAGAGGAAGAATTTGTGTAAAAGGACCTATAAGTATTGCTTTTTTCATATTAAAAGGTTTCAAATTCTACACGATGTAGGGTTTCCCAGGTTAAGTTATTAGCATACATGGTTTTCGTTATAAGATCCGTTATCTCTCCCGATTTCAAAATTTCAATTGCTAATGCAATATCATCGGCGAAAACACGATCCTTTTCAGCAAAAGAAACCTTTGTTCGCACATGTTTGTGAATTTCATCTAATAAAACACCTGATTTTAAAGGTTTTCTGTATTCAAAGGCTTGAGCCGCTGTAAGCAGCTCAATCGCTAGAATTTTTTCAACATTGTTCAGCACTTGAAGCGCTTTACGTCCGCTAATAGATCCCATACTAACATGGTCTTCTTGACCTAAAGATGTTGGTATGCTGTCGGCGCTTGCAGGAAAGCACAGCCCTTTATTTTCGCTAGCTAAAGCTGCTGTGGTATACTGTAAAATCATGTATCCGCTATTGATGCCAGTATCATCCATTAACAATTTGGGAACGCCCTCGCTATTGCCTTCAAGAGCAAGATATATTCGTCGGTCAGATATATTGCCCAACTCAGAGGCTGCTAATGTTGCATAGTCCAATGCCATGGCTAATGGTTGACCATGAAAACTTCCACCACTAATGGTTAACTCTTCATCAATAATGACAGGATTATCCGTTACAGAATTCAATTCAATTTCTAGTAACTCTTTTAAATGTAACCAAGCATTTCGTGAAGCACCATGAACTTGCGGCATACATCTTAAAGAATATGGATCTTGAACACGCTCACAATCAATATGATCTTCTAATATTTCAGAACCTTGAAGTAATGTTCTAATTCTGCCGGCTACGTGCTGGTTTCCTTTAAAAGGTCTTAACTCATGTAATGCTGCAAAAAAGGGTTTAATAGACCCTTGTAGGCCTTCAATCATCATTGCGCCAATAATATCAGCATGTGAAAGCGCTTGTTTCAATTTTTCAACCACTTTTACAGCGTGAGCAGCAATGAATTGTGTGCCATTTATTAAGGCTAATCCTTCTTTTGGCCCTAGGGTTAATGGGGCTACATTCAATTGTTTTGATAAGTTTTTCATAGAGCATTCTTTTCCATCATACTCAACTTTTCCAAGACCAATTAATGGAAGAAATAAATGTGATAATGGCGCTAAGTCTCCCGAAGCACCGACTGAACCCTGTGAAGGAACAATAGGAATGATATCATTTTCAATATGCCATAACATACGTTCTAAGGTACTCAATGCGATGCCTGAAAAACCTTTTGCTAACGCATGTATTTTAAGAATGAGCATAAGTATTGCTACTTCTTTTTCAATAGGCTCACCCACGCCAACACTATGACTTTTCAAAATGTTAGTTTGTAAAATTTTAGTGTCTTCTCTTGAAATTTTAGTGTTGCAAAGTGGCCCAAACCCGGTATTGATTCCATAAACGATATTGCCCTTGTCAACAATAGAGGCTACTCTTTGAGCCGATTCAAGAATCTTTAATTTAGCTTTTTTTGATATTTCACCTTTTATCTGCCCTCTAGCTAAACCTAAAGCGATACTACTTGTCAGATGCTCTTCTCCATATAAAAAAGTTGTTTTAAGCTGCTCCATCTTGATGATTTGTTTAATCGATTATCGAGATTAAATATTTCGACACCCGCGTCGAATTTTTGGTTAATGTTTTTTAATATCTCCTAGGCTTAATTCAAATTGATATACTATCAAAATTAAAACGTATTTTTAATAATTACCAATACCTATTTTATCAAGAAGTAATAACCATGAGTTATCAATTAGAATTACGTCATTATAGATATTTTATGGCGGTCGCTGAGGCATTGCACTACCGAAAAGCCGCCGAAAGACTATTTATTTCTCAACCGGGTCTAAGTCGCCAAATCAAACAAATGGAAGAAATTTTAGGAACGCAACTTTTTATTAGGGACAAAAAAAAGGTGCAATTAACACCCGCAGGGGATTATTTGAAAAAGGAGTTGGAAGCTGCTTTGTCGCATTTAGAGCACACTACTAAACAAGTTAAGCTAATTGGTAAAGGTCAATTGGGTGAGATTAGAATTGGTTTTTTGGGCTCGGCAATGCAAGAAGTTATTCCCAGTATGCTTTTGCAATTGAAGGAAACATATCCTGAAATTCATACAAGTTTAGAAGAGTTATCTAATAAGGCTCAAGTGAATGCTATCTTAAAAAATCAATTAGATATTGGTTTTGTTCGTTTATCAAGAATTCCAAGAGGATTAAGAATTAAACCAGTTTTTGAGGATACTTTTTCTTTGGTTTTACCAAAAAATCATGCTTTGAATCCATCAAATTTTAAAGGAATTGAGCAGTTGTTTGAAGCTGATTTTATTCTTTTTTCTCAAGACTATAGCCCACTTTACTATGATACTGTAATCAGTATTTGTGAAGATGCTGGTTTTAAACCTCAAATATCACACAAATCAGTCCATGCGCAAACTATATTTAAATTAGTTGAAAATGGTTTAGGTATCTCTATAGTGCCAACAGCATTACAACACGGTTTTCAATTAAATGTCAAGTTTATTGAATTAGCAAAAATTAAACAAAGAGCTGTATTGTCTGTATTATGGAAAGATGACCATCATAATCTTGCCCTAAAACATTGTTTAGACTTACTCTTTGATAGCTAATAATTTGATAATTTTGACGTCATAATCTAATGCTATGATAATTGATATAATAAAGAAAAGACGTTCTGTATTTCCAGTTCAATATAACGATAAACCTATTTCAAAAGAAATTATAGAGGCCATTCTAGAGGCGGGAAATTGGGCTCCTAATCACAAGAAAACTGAACCCTGGCGATTTAAAGTGTTGCAAGGTAATTCTAAGGACGCATTAGGTACTTTTTTAGCAAATAAATACCAAGAGGTTGTGCCAAATCCTAAGAAAATAAAGATTAAAAAATTACTCGATAATCCATCAAAAGCAAGTGCAATAGTGGCTATTTGTATGCAGCGTGACCCAAATGAGAGTCTCCCAGAATGGGAAGAAATAGCAGCAGTAGCTATGGCGGTTCAAAACATGTGGCTTTTGTCTACCGAATTAGGCATAGGTAGTTATTGGAGTTCTCCTGGTCTCATTAAGTACATGGATGAGTTTTTTGACTTTAAGGAGGGCGAAAAATGTTTAGGCTTCTTTTATATGGGGTATTCTAATGAAGATTTATCGGAAGGTACTCGAACTCCTATTGCAGATAAAGTGGAATGGATGGAGTAGGAGTTAATTTCAAAAATACCTTAGCTCCTAGCTTTATTTCCAAAAGAGCGACTTATTGGAATGTAAACAATGCTCCACCATGCTCAATAGCTTTCCAGATAAAAAGCCCTGCGTAAATTATTGTAATTAAGAACTTCATAAAAGTTCCGGTTAAAAAACCTAAAAAAGAACCAAAAGCAGCTTTTAGAGCTATTTTCTGATCGGTGTTTTTTGACATTTCTCCAACAAAAGCACCCACAAAAGCGCCTATAATTATACCGCCCGGAATGGGTAGAAAAAGTCCTATTAATAATCCGATAATACTGCCGTACATTCCAGCTTTACTACCACCGAATTTTTTTGTTCCCATGGCAGGTATCACATAGTCCATAATAGTGATGAGTAAGGCAAAGAAAAGTGTGATTCCTAAAAACCACCAGTTTTCAGGTACAGCCTCAGTCAGATGTAATAACAATAAACCAATCCAACTAATAGGTGGGCCTGGTAATACCGGTAAAAAACTGCCAAGTATTCCAATTAGAATGCATAAAAATCCAATAACAAGAAGTGCAATGTCCATAATTAAGTTTGACTAGATTATTGAGATTTGATTGATGATTTGTTTTGATAGCTCAATTGAGTGCTAGTTAGTTTACTATTAGACAAATTTAGGGCGGATTTGTTACAAGGCCATATAATTTTATAACTAAAAAATTAGTTTAAACTAAAAATTTAGTTATATTTGAATCGTAAAACTAAAAACTTAGTTCAATGAAACAGCTTACAAAGGCAGAAGAAGAAGTAATGCAATTACTATGGCAACTTAAAAAAGCTAATGTAGCAGCACTGATTGAAGAGCTTCCAGAACCAAAGCCAGCCTATAACACGGTTTCTACCATAATTCGTATTCTAGAGGATAAAGGTTTTGTCGGTCATGAAAAAGTTGGAAAAGGACATATTTATCACCCGATAGTACCAAAATCGGAGTATAGTAATCAGAGCATTAACAAATTAGTTGATGGTTATTTTCAAGGTTCTTTTCAAAGTATGGTATCCTTTTTTATGAAGAAAAATGATATCAATATGTCTGAGTTAGAGGCTATCATGAAACATATTAAAGAAGACGAAAAATGATAACGTATCTCCTAGAAATTTTAATTTTTCAGTTGGCCTTTCTTTTGGTTTATGACCTTTTTTTGAAAGGAGAGACTTTTTTTCAATGGAATAGGGCTTACTTACTAGTAACCTTTATCATTTCTTTGGTATTACCGTGGGTCAAAATAGAAGCTTTAAAGACTACCGTATCTTCGGATTTAGTTGCTTATCCGCAAGCCTTTTTTCAATTACAATCGGTTATATTGAATACAGAAGTTGAAAAAGCTTCTTTTTGGTCGCAATGGTTGTGGTATGAATGGATTTTTTTCGCTGGAATTGGATTGACCACCATACTTTTTGTAGTGAAATTATATCGCATAGAAGTCTTAAGATTGAAGGGCCAAAAAAAGTATTACCCTCGTTTTACTAAAGTAGTAGTCACCAAGAGTAGTGTTGCCTTTTCATTTTTTAAACATGTGTTTTTAGGTGATGGAATACCTAGAGAAAAAGAACCTAATATTTTAGCACATGAACTGGTTCATATCAAACAATGGCATTCGTTGGATTTGTTGTTTTTTGAACTGATGCGGATTGTGTTTTGGTTCAACCCCTTGGTCTATATCTATCAATCTCGAATGTCAGAACTGCATGAATTTATTGCAGATGCCCATGTCGCCAAAACCAATAAAAAAGAACAATATCAATTATTATTAGCTGAGGTTTTTCAAACCCAGCATATCAGTTTTGTCAATCAATTTTTTAAATCATCATTAATCAAAAAACGAATTGTCATGTTAAGTAAAACAAAATCAAAAAAAGTAGTTCAGTTAAAGTACTTGTTATTGCTGCCCGCAATTATGGGAATGTTGTTGTATACTTCTTGTGAGCAAGAAATTAAGCAAGAATCTGTTGAAAGTGAAGTTGCTTTAAATGAAAGTGATGCAGCTTTACTTAAATCAATTGAGAATCATTTACAAAATAAAAGCCTTGAAGAATTAATTAGAATTGCCTTTCGAGTTGACCTTAAGTATGATTTAGATATAGACCCACTTTCAAAACGGGATTTTTTTGAACAACAGCTTGCTTTATATCACGTTAATAATAAGATGAACTCTTCTCAGGATATCGAATTTACTTCAGAATTGAAAGAAGTTTTAGTTGACATTTATATGCCGAGTAGTGAAAAATATGATTCTTATTTAAACGAATATGAAGCGTTTAAAACTCTAGGAGAAAATTTAAAGGTTTCTATTGATAAAAAGGACTTCACTATTCGGTCAATTAAAAAAGAAGATAAAAACCTAGGTCCGGGAGAATTTTATCAAGTTGGCAAAATAAAAGATATGACCAGTGAAGAAATTGGAAAAGTCAATCAATATTTAGAGCATATTAAAGGAACGGAAAGACCACTATTTTTATCTGATGACAATCTCTCATTCAAAATATCTAGCATAAATCCAATAAATGAAAATAAGGGTTATTCCGTTGACTATAAGGTTACAAAAATACAGAAAAAGGACTCGTTAATTCCTTTTGCCATCGTAGAAGAGATTCCTGTTTTCCCAGGTTGTGAGGGTGCTGTTAACCCTAAAGATTGTTTTCAAGAAAGTTTGCAAAAACATATTAGAAAAAACTTTAATTACCCAAAAGAAGCCCAAGAGCAAGGTATTCAAGGTCGTGTAAGTGTTGTTTTTACAATAGCTAAAGATGGCTCCATAACTAATATTAGAAAACGAGGTCCACATCAATTGTTAGAAGAAGAGGCGGTACGTATTATTAAACGTTTACCACATATGACGCCTGGAAAGCAGGACGGCGAAGTCGTAGAAGTACCGTTTTCAATTCCCATTACTTTTCGCCTAAGTGATACTTCAAAAACACCAATTCCATTTCCAAAAATGGCAACTGATGCTGATGGCATTAGACCAATGGTTAAATCACAAATACTTAAATATAATAAACTAGTAGATGAACGAAAAAGATTGTTGAAAAGCGCTAATCGAGACAACCCAGTTATCATTGCACTTGAAAAAGATTTAACGCTTCTAAAAACGAAAATTAATGAACAACTGCATTTAAATTGAAAGGTTTTTTTTTCTTATTAATTCTAATCACATTTTCTCAAGCCGAGGCCCAAACTTCGGCTTCAGCCGTTGCTGATAGTTTGTATCTGTTAGGTAATTATACCAAGGCTATTAATGCTTATGCAGAACTAGGGGATGAAAATTCAAGTTTGCAGATAGCTCGTTCTTATGCTGCAATGGGCAATACCCAAAAAGCCATAATGCAGTATGAAGGCTTATTGCAGAAATACCCAACTAATACCTTGGCTAAATTTGAATTGGGTAAGCTATTTGACAAGACCAAAAATTATACTGCTGCTCAAAGCGTATTTGTAGCATTAACTCAAAGTAATAGTGATAATCCTGAATTTTATTATTACTTGGGTAAATCATTACAATCAACCTCAGATTATAAGACAGGAAACAAAGCTTTAAAGAAGGCTGTACAATTAGATAGTACTCATTTAAGAAGTATTTATTTGCTGGGCAAATACTATGTTGGTGTTGAAGAACCTGCAAATGCAACACGGATTATCGAATTAGGTTTAAAAACAGCTCCGAATGACGTGGCTTTAATCAATTTAAAAGCCTTAACTAAGTTTGATATCGGTGAATATGAAAGTGCTGCTTCACTTTTTGAACGCCTGGTTGAACTTGGCGAAAAAAAGCCCTTTGTTTATAAAAAATTGGGTTACGCTCAGAGCAATATCAGAGCTTATGAAAAGGCTAAAAGCACCTATAGAAAGTTAGAAGAAATACCTAATTATGAACCTGAAGCTTATATGGGTTTGGGTCAGGTCTTTTTAATGGAACAACAATTAGATAGCGCTGAGACTTATGTTTTAAAATCAATAGAAGCCAGAAAATATGTTTTTGATATTGAATATCAAAGCTTAGGACGTATAGCTCATCTGAAGGACGAGCTTAAAAAATCACTAGAGTACTATACCAAGGCTTGGGAAGAAAATAAGAGTAATATGTTACATTATTGGCAAGTCTCTATTATTGCGGATGAATATTACAAAGACCCCAAGGTTAAAATAGGATATTATGAAAATTTAATTTCGCAATACAAAAATCTACCTCCTTTTTTAAAAGAGCGTGCTGAAAAGCGCATTCGAGAACTGAAAGAAGAAATCCATTTTGCAAAAGATTAAATTACCTCAAATGTTGTAATTTCAGCCAAATTCTTAAGGCTACAATGCAAAAGTTTTTGTTCTTATTAATGGTTGTTTTTTTAACTTCTTGCGAACTTTTTCAATCGAAGGCAGTTCGTACGGAAAATAAGGTGCAAGAAGATCTTTTAGCCATAGACTGGAATGATGTAGATTCTTATCCGCTCTTTGATACTTGCGATGAGAATGCACCTAAGAGTACTCAAAGAAGTTGCTTTCAAGAAAATATGTTTAATTATTTTTCTTCAGCTTTTAGTGATGCGCAATTTGAAGTAGATACAGATATTAACGAGACCCTCCACGTTGATTTTAAAATTGATGAGCATGGTTTTATTACCATTCTTGAGATTGAAGAAAATGTAAAAATCAATGAATTACTACCAGGGTTTAATGCAGAGATTTCAAGTCGTTTGAATGATTTAACGACTGTTGCTCCAGCATTAAAACAAGGAAACCCTGTAAGTATGAAGTTTAGACTTCCACTGGTTTTAAATACCACAAACTAAATTGGCAAACGAGAAAATCATATTAGGTATTGATCCTGGAACTACCATTATGGGTTTCGGAATAATAAAAGTGGTGAATAAAAAAATGCAGTTTGTTCAAATGAATGAATTGTTATTAAAAAAATACAATGATCCCTACACCAAATTAAAACTGATTTTTGAACGTACAATTGAACTTATAGATACCTATCATCCAGATGAAATAGCTATTGAAGCTCCTTTCTTTGGAAAGAATGTACAATCAATGTTGAAATTAGGTCGTGCTCAAGGCGTTGCAATGGCGGCTGGTTTATCAAGACAAATTCCAATAACAGAATACCTGCCTAAGAAAATTAAAATGGCTATTACTGGTAATGGAAATGCCAGTAAAGAACAAGTGGCTAAGATGCTTCAGGGTATGTTGGGATTAAAGGAATTACCAAAGAACTTGGATAGTACAGATGGTTTAGCCGCTGCCGTGTGTCATTTTTATAATGAAGGTCGGGTAGAGGTTGGTAAATCTTATTCAGGTTGGGGTGCCTTTGTAAAACAGAATCCCAAGAAGATTGGATAATGGCTGGTATTTACATTCATATTCCATTTTGCAAGCAAGCTTGCCATTATTGTGATTTTCATTTTTCAACCAATATGAAAAAGAAGTCTCAAATGGTCGAGGCGCTTTGTAATGAGATTTACTTGCGTAAGAACGAGTTCAAAGGTGAAAATATTCACACTATTTATTTTGGTGGTGGTACGCCCTCGGTTTTAAGTGTTTCAGAAATAGAACAATTGGTAAATTCCGTTTATGAAAATTATAGGGTTATTTCTGACCCTGAAATTACATTGGAAGCAAACCCTGATGATTTAAATGATATCGCAATATCAGAATTGTATAAAAGCCCAATTAATAGGCTAAGTATAGGAGTTCAATCTTTTTTTGAAGAAGATTTAAAACTAATGAATAGGGCTCATAACGCCCAAGAAGCTCAGAATTGTATTCTTACAGCAAGATCATATTTTGATAATATCTCTATTGATTTGATTTATGGAATTCCTGGTATGTCAGATGAACGTTGGAAAAGTAATATTGAAAAAGCCCTGTCTTTTGATGTTCCTCATATTTCAAGTTATGCGCTCACAGTAGAACCAAAAACTGCATTAAAGAAGTTTATAGAAAAAGGTATCGTTGAAGATGTCGACGATGAAGTAGCACAAAGACACTTTCAAATTTTAAATGAGACTTTAACCAATGCGGGATATTCATGTTATGAAATTTCAAATTTTGGTAAACCTGGATATTTCTCAAAAAATAATACGGCCTATTGGCAACAAAAAAGGTATATAGGTATTGGTCCATCAGCTCATTCCTATGATGGAAAACAACGTGGTTGGAACATCAATAATAATTCAAAGTATATCGAGTCTATTGAAAAAAATAAGGTTCCAATTGAGGTGGAGACCCTTTCTACTACAGACAAGTATAATGAATATGTAATGACTGGTCTTCGCACTATATGGGGAGTGTCGTTACTTAGAATAAAAGAAGATTTTGGGGTTAATTACAGGGATTATCTTATTAACCAAGCTCAAAAGTATATAGATGAGCACTTGTTGTTTGTAGATGGCGATAAACTAATGACGACCAATAAAGGGAAATTTTTAGCTGATGGAATTGCAAGTCATCTCTTTATGCTTAATTTGTCATGATGATTGCAACTATCAAACATAATTCAAGGAATTATAAAATTGATTTATCTAAACCTTTAGATATTTCAATTGCTTTGCGTGGTGATGAAACCAATGTAAATGCTTGGTATTTGGGTCACCCTAAAATAAGGCCCCATGAAGAAGATGGATTTATTGGTAAAGTTTCAGAAGGTTCGTCGGTTAACTTTAATAACATATGGTTTAACCCTCATTCACATGTGACCCATACGGAGTGTGCGGGTCATATTACTGAAGAGTTTCATTCCATAAATCAAAACTTAAAGAACTTTTTCTTTTTGGCTGAGGTCGTAACGGTAGCACCCGAAAAAAAGGATGAAGATTTAGTTATTTCAAAAAAGCAATTACAATATGCTTTAGGGAACAAAAAAAGGAAAGCTCTTGTTATAAGAACGTTGCCAAACTTGCCAAACAAAAATAGTATGCAGTATTCAAATACGAATCCGCCTTATCTTTTAGAAGATGCGATACTATTTTTAAAGACCAAAGGGATAGAACATTTGTTAATTGATTTACCTTCTGTAGATAAAGAAAGAGATGAAGGAGTACTTATTTGTCATCATACCTTTTGGAATACCAAAGGTAAAATAAGAAGTAATGCTACTATAACGGAATTTATATATGTTAGTAATACTATTGAAGATGGCACTTATTTTTTAGACCTTCAGGTAGCCCCAATTGAAAACGATGCGAGCCCAAGTAGACCAGTACTTTATAAAATAATGGATTAGTTTTTACAAAATGGAGAGTTTAATAGAAGCTTTTTTAGGACTCATTTTAGGAGCAATATTGATGTATTGGGTATATTCAATGTTTACTAAAAAGAAGAAGAGAGAGCTTACTGAACATCAATCTACCGTAATACTAGATAAAATCAAAAGTGTCTGCAAGTTGGTTTCAGTCGAAGGAGATTTTGCTGAAATTTATCGGTATGAAAACATCAAAGATGGTTTCATGAGCATATTAAGTAGTAAAAAGAAAGCATTAGTGGTCATTAATGCAAAAGCTCAAATAGGGTATGATTTAAAAAAATTGCGACTAGAAGCAGATAATAATTCTAAACGAATAATATTAAAAGATTTTCCGGAACCCGAAATACTCTCAATTGAACCTGATATTCAATTTTACGATATTAAAAACGGATTGTTTAATTCTTTTTCACCTGATGATTTAACTCAATTAAATCAAAATGCAAAAGAACATATCCGAGAGAAGATTCCAGAAAGCGGATTGATAGATACGGCAAAAAAAGAAGCTCTTGAAGCGGTTTTGCTCATCGAAAAGATTGTAGAAACAATAGGCTGGAAACTTGACTATTCAGCTTTGGAAATTAGTAACAGAGAAAAACAACTCTTAGAAGAATAAATAATGAATAAATTAATTTGTACACTATTGTTTATTGGTTTGTTTTCAAACATAATTGCACAAGAAAATAAGGATATGAATAATTTTGATTCGAGCTTTGCTCATACCGTTTATTTTTGGTTTAAAGATGATACCAACGAAAATGACAAAGACCACTTTGAAAAGTCTTTGAAAAAGTTTTTGTCAAATTCTGAATATGCTAAAACCAAATTTATAGGAACAGCGCCAAAAGCATCAAGAGATGTAGTTGACGGCTCTTTTACATATTCATTAATTGTAACCTTTAAATCAGCAGAGGCCCAAGAAGCATATCAAAATGAGGCTGCTCATTTAGTGTTTATAGAAGAGTGCAGTCACCTCTGGGATAAAGTAATAGTTTACGATTCTAATGGTATTAACTAAATGAATGTAGAAGAGTTTCGGGACTACTGCATTGTTAAAAATGGAGTGACCGAAGAGTTCCCTTTTGATAAACATACGTTGGTATTTAAAGTTATGGGTAAAATGTTCGCACTAGTTCCTTTAGAGCGTTTGCCATCACAAGCAAATCTTAAATGTGATCCTGAAAGGTCGATTGAACTAAGAGAATCATTTGAAGGTGTCAGGCCAGGTTATCATATGAGTAAAGTACATTGGAATACACTCTATTTAGAAAGCTTAAATCCGAGCCTTATTGAAGAGTTGATAGACCACTCTTATGAATTGGTGATTTCTAAATTAACCAAAAAAGATAGGCTGCTATTGAAAAATAATCAAGAAAATAAAAACTAACCTCAATTGTAAGAATATTTTTACTAATTTCATCTATAGTTTTTTGCTATTCATCGACAGTAAATTACTTTTCATCCCCCAATACTGGTTTATTCTTACAATTTAAACCAATTTTGCAATCCTTAAAATGTGAATTTGTGAATGTACTTTTTATAGAAGATGATATGATTGAAACCATGAAAATGCAACGAGCTGTTGCAAAAATGGAATCAAAGCATGTTATTGTTGAAGCAAAAAACGGAGAAGAAGCTTTAGGCATCTTAAATGAGGGGAGTTTACCTGATATTATTCTTCTAGATTTAAATATGCCAAGGATGAGTGGCATTGAATTTTTGAATATCTTAAAAGCAGATGCACGTTTAAAATATCTACCTACAATTATTTTGACCACATCTGAAAATAGAGTTGATTTGTTAAAATGCTTCGAAATAGGGATAGCCGGTTACATCATAAAGCCCTTAAAATATGAAGATTACGAGCTTAAACTTAAGCGTGTTTTTGATTATTGGGAAATAAGTGAGTTAATCAAAGCCTAACAAAAATTGTAAATTCACAACAATATTTTTACCTGCAGTAGTCCAATTCTTACCTTTATTTTATAATGCTAGATTATTATAATTATGAAGGGAATTGTATTTACTGAATTCTTAGAAATGGTGGAATCAACTTTTGGTTTAGAAGTTGTTGATGCTATTATTGAAAGTTCGGACCTTAAATCTGAAGGTGCTTATACATCTGTTGGTACTTACGACTTTAATGAAATGGTGCAGCTATTAACTAATCTTAGTTCCATAGCTAACACATCAGCAAACGATTTGTTATTTTCATTTGGTCATTATTTATTCGGCGGTTTAATAAAAACGCATCCAGAAGTTGTAAGCAGTTATAAAAACCCAATTGGTCTTTTAAATTCTATAGAAGATCACATTCATATTCATGTAAAAAAATTATACCCTGATGCAGAATTACCTTCTTTTAAAGTTTTAGAAAGAACGGATAATTCTTTGGTTATGGTTTATAATTCTTCACGAGGATTGTATGCATTAGCACATGGATTGATGGACAAAACCTTTGAACATTTTAACAAGCAGGTACAGATTGATTTTGAATTATTAAATGAAGAAGGGACAGAAGTCAAATTTGTCATTGAACAAAATGGATAATACCGATGTTTCCATTTTACATCGCGCTTTAATTCGAGAGAAAAAAGCCCGACAAGCCGCAGAGCGACTTTTGGAAGAAAAATCAAAAGAGCTTTACGATGCTTCATTGCACCTAAAAGAGGCCAATGGTAAGCTAGAGGCAATGTTGGATAATCAAGGTTCGCGAATCGATGGAGCTTTTGTAAACATCATAGATCCTTATGTTGTAATGGACATGACTACCAAAGTCTTGAACATGAATACAAGTGCCAAGGAATTTTTAGGATATGATAATACTAAAGAAAACGTCGTTTTAGGTGATTTGGTTCATAAAGACTACTTGGAATATACTGCCGAATCTTTTAAATCTTTGTTGCACGTTGGCGTACTTAAAAATTATAATGCTAAAATAATAACTAAGAATAAAGGTGAAAAATATGTCAATATTAATGCGAGTTTAATTTACAACGAAAAAGGACAACCAATTGCTGCTCAAGGTGTAATAAGAGATATAACAAAACAAGAGGAGATTAAACAATTACTTGAAGATCAAAAAAAACAACAAGATATTATCGTTGAAAACTCTTCTTTGGGTATAGTGCTAATTGTAGACGATAAAATTGTAAAAGCGAATAAGACATTTGTTGAATTACTAGGGTATTCCACTAATGAGCTAAAAAAATTAAGTATTGATAAAATCTCCACTATTGAAGATGTGAGCCTTTATAAAGATTTACTTGAAAATACTGAACGTGGTGCATCTGATAAATTTTCAATTGTTAGAATCTTTCACAAGAAAAATGGAGAAACTATTTATGGTAAAACCTCTGTTAGCGCTGTTAGGAACGAGAATGGAGAAATCATCTATAAGGTAGCACTAATCGAAGATATTACTAATGATAAAATATCCGAAGAAAAGTTAAGAGCGTCTGAAGAGCGTTTGACTACTTTAATCAGTAACCTTCAAACTGGAATATTATTAGAAGATGAAAATCGCAAAATGGTATTGACCAATCAAATGTTTTGTAATCTTTTTAAAATACCCTTAGCACCTGAGAAACTCAAAGGTATCAACTGTGAAAAGTCATTACAGAAGTACAAACACCTTTTTGTAGATCCTGAACATACTGTAAAAAGAATAAACCATGTTTTAGAAAAGAAAGAACTAGTACTTTCTGACGAACTAGAGTTGGTAGATGGTAGAACCTTTGAACGTGATTATATTCCTTTATTTATTGATGACGTTTATAAAGGCCATTTATGGAGTTATAATGACGTAACCTTCAGAAAAAACTACAGAAGAAATCTAGAAATTCAGAAAGAAAAATATGGTAGTATAATAGCTAATATGAATTTAGGATTGGTTGAGATTGATGCCGACAGTAAAATTTTATTAGTCAATAACAGGTATTCTGAGATGATTGGAATAGACATAGACCGTCTAATAGGTAAAAATGTACTTGATATTATGGGCTTAGACGAACTCAATATGTCAAAGATGAAATCTCAGTTTAAAAAACGAACAAAAAATGAATCTGATTCTTATGAAGTAGAGGTAACGCTTGCAGATAATACTAAAAGGCATTGGTTGATAAGTGGTGCACCACGTTATGATGAGAATGGACAAATTTTAGGTTCAATAGGTGTTCATTTAGATATCACAAAACAAAAATTACTTGAAAATCAGAAACAAGAATTAGTAAACGAATTGGAGGCTAGTAATAAGGGCTTACAAGAATATGCGCATATTGTTTCACACGATTTAAAATCTCCTCTACGTAGTGTTAGTGCATTAGCAACATGGCTTTATGATGATTATAAAGATAAGCTTGATGAAAGTGGTAGGTATAACCTAAAAATGATGCAAGAGAAAGTAGAAGGAATGGACAATTTAATCACTGGAATTTTAAATTATTCTACGGTAAATAATGAGGCTTTAGATAATACAGAGGTTGATATTAATGAGATTATTCAAAGTATTGAAGAAATTATTTTTATACCAGATAATGTAAAAATTAAGGTTACTAATAAATTACCCATAATTCTTGCAGATAAAACCAAGATTCATCAGTTATTCCAGAACTTTTTAAGTAACGCAGTTGTCAATATTGAAAAAGAAAAGGGTCTTGTTGAAATTGGTTGTAAAGAGACACCAACGCATTGGGAATTTAGCGTGAAAGATAATGGAGTTGGTATACCAAAAGAATATCACGAAAAGATTTTTCAAATATTCCAATCTATTGGAAATAATGAGCGTTCTACCGGAATTGGTCTTTCTATTGTGAAAAAGATAATCGATAGATATGAAGGTCGAGTCTGGTTAGAAAGCGAAATAGGGAAAGGAACAACATTTTACTTCACTTTAAAAAAATAAAAAGATGAAAATTAGTCAAGGAAAAAGAACAAAGAATGGAGAGTGGGTTTTAAATGATGAGATTAAACTTATAAAACCTTTAGTACTGGTTTTTGCAGACCGGTTTATTTTGGAATCGGATAAAATATATGATGAAGTTAGAGGAATATTCCCTGATGGAGAATTAGTTTTTGGTTCTACATCTGGTGAAATAATGGAAACTAGTGTTTATGAAGAGACTATAACTTTTACAGCAATTGAGTTTGAGAAAACTTCTTTTAAAATTGTAAGTGAAAATGTTTCTGATTATGTTGATATTCAGAAAATGGGTAGCGCAATTTCTGATAAGTTTGACAAAAAAGATTTAAATCATATGTTCATTGTTTCTGACGGAAGTTTTGTTAATGGAAGTGGTCTAATTGAAGGTTTAGAGTCAGACGAAAATTTTAAGGCATCTATTACAGGCGGTTTATGTGGTGATGGAGCACGATTTGAAAAAACACTCACTTCGTATAACGAGAGTCCAAAACAAGGCGAGGTAGTAGCTATTGGTTTTTATGGAGAAGCTTTAGAAGTTTCTTATGCGAATTATGGAGGTTGGACACCATTTGGACCTGAAAGAACAATTACGAAATCCGTAGGCAATGTTTTATACGAGATTGACGGGCAACCTGCACTTGACCTATACAAAAAATACCTAGGAGAAAAAGCCAAAGATTTACCGCAAGCAGCATTATTATATCCATTAACAGTGCAGCAAAGTGAGGATGCTGAGCCTTTAGTACGTACCATACTAAATATTGATGAAGAAGCAAATTCAATGATTTTAGCTGGTGATGTGCCTGTAAATTCCAAAGTACAATTGATGATGTCAACCATGGATGATATCGCTAATGGTGCTTCTAATGCAGCTGAACTGGCTATGAACAACCGAACTAATCAGCCAGAACTTGCTATATTAGTTAGTTGTGTTGGTAGAAAACTTGTGTTGGCACAACGTACCGAAGAAGAAATAGAAGAGGTGAAAGATGTTATTGGAAACCAAGCTATGATTACTGGCTTCTATTCATATGGTGAAATGGCTCCATTCGCAGGAAAAAACGAATGTCAGCTTCATAATCAGACGATGACTTTAACTTTAATGAGCGAATAATGCACTCACTGCTGAAACGTCAAATAAAAAAGTTTTTACCAGACGATTTAAAGAATCATCCTGGTATCGAATCATTCTTTGAATCGATTGAAAAGTCGTATTCAGATTATGACGATAAACTTAGTATGATTCAGCGCGCAACATCGTTGAGCTCAACGGAGCTTTATGAGGCCAATAAAAGATTGAATCGAGAGACGGAAAGTCAAAGAAAGGTGTTAGAGGCTTTGAGTAAGGCTGTGGCCTTTATGGAAAGTAGAACCAATGAAAGTGAAAATGGTGAATTAGGTTTTGATCCTCAAAAGTTACTAGAGAATATAGAAAATCAAACGAATAAGATTGTTGAAATGACGGCAGAAAAAGACAGCCTGCTTCGAAATTTAGAACAACAAAATGAGTCATTGAATAATTATGCTCATATGGTTTCACATGATTTAAAATCTCCAATCCGTAATATTCATTCACTAGTTAGCTGGGTTTTAGAAGATGTTGAGAAAGAACTTAAAACAGAAAATGAAGAGAGTTTTAATCTAATATTTCAAAACCTTCATAAAATGGATAGTTTAATTGATGGTATTTTAAGGCATGCTACAATTGACTCTCTTGAAGAAAAGATAAAAAATGTTGATCTCAATAACTTAATACAAGAAATTGAAAGAACAATATATGTTCCACCATCTATAAAAATTGTAATTAAAGATAAACTACCGGTATTGCAGACTGGTAAATATAGAATTGAACAGTTGTTCAAAAATCTATTAACAAATGCTGTAAATGCACTTGAATTTGAAGAAGAAGGTTTTATAGTCATTGCTGCAGAAGAAAATGAAGATAAGTGGCTTTTTAGCATTAAAGACAATGGCAAAGGAATACCAGCCCATTTACAAGCTGGAATATTTAATATGTTCAAGAAATTGGAAAATGATGCAAATGCTACCGGAATTGGATTGGCATTGGTAAAGAAAATAATCAATTATTATAAAGGAGACATTTGGCTTTCATCTGAAGAAGGCGTAGGAACAACCTTTTATTTTACTATTAAAACAAAAATATAATGGGTGAAGTACCTAATTTAAATTATATCAAAGAAATTGCCGGGGGTAATGAAGAGTTTGAAAAAAAATTCTTAGCGATAATACAGGCAGAGTTTCCTAAAGAAAAAGAAGATTATTTAAAATATCTTGCTGATAATGAGTTAGAAGAATCAGCAAAAGTTGTGCATAAGATTAAACATAAATTAGGTATTTTAGGGCTGAATAATGCATATAAACTTGCCATTAAGCATGAAGAGGGCTTAAAATATGGTGATGAAAAGTTGAATAGCGACTTTGAAGAGGTATTGAATAAGGTTGAAGAGTTTATATTAAAAATCTCATAAAGTGAATTGTATTATAATTGATGATGAATTAACTTCAAGAGCTATCGTATCAAACTTATGCGAAAATTCTACTGATTTAAATGTCCTAGCCGAATTTCCTAATGCAGTGGAAGCTTTAAAGTATTTGAATCAAAACGAAGTTGATGTGATTTTTTTGGATATTCATATGCCTTTTTTGACTGGTATTGATTTCATTCAAACCTTAAAGAATCCACCAAGAGTTGTATTTACCACATCTGATACTGATTTCGCTATTGAAGCGTACTCTTATGAGTTTATAGTTGATTATTTAGTCAAACCAATTACCGTAGATCGTTTTCAAAAGACAATTTCGAAATTAAAGAATTCCATTCCAGTAGCACCTTCCAACGATTCTGAAAATGCCGCGTCTGGAGCGTCAACCAATAATGGAGAATTATATATCAATATTGATAGACGTTTAATCAAATTAAAGTTTCAAGATATTTTAATAATTGAAGCCAAAGGTGATTATATAGAGATCAAAACAACTGATTCTTTTCATAGAGTTCATTCTACCCTTAAAAAAATTAAAGAAAAACTACCAGAATCATTGTTTATGCAAATTCATAGGTCTTACATAATCAATTTCACTAAAATAATTGATATTCAAGATAATAGCGTGTTAATTGAACGTAATGTTATTCCAATCAGTAGATCAAACAGACCAAGTTTGATGAAACGCCTCAATTTATTATAATAAAAAGTAAGATTAAGACTACAATAAAAGTAATTATATACGTTATTATTTAAGTGCTTTGCTATGGTGTAAAGCAATAAAAATTCATGACGTATGGCTTTAGAAATAAAAGAAAATAGAGGTCTTTTTGAAATTTTAGGTAGAGTAACTTCACAAAACACCAATGCCTTAAAAATATATTTTGATACGATATTAGAATCCACGGAGATTATAGTAATAAGTATTGAGAATATCACGGAGATGGACTCATCTGCAGCCCTATTTTTTGAACAACTCTATAAGGATGCAGGTAAAAATAATAAAGTAGTTTCCATAGTTGGAAAGCAAAACAATGCCATCTCAAAAGTAATGGAGATTACAAATACAGATTACATTCTAAGTTCGGATAGGACTTAAATAGTTCAGACTTTTACTAGGATATTTAATTATTGAATAATTATTTTATGAAGCTCTTGAAAGTTTTGCGCTTTTAATCTAATGATATACAAACCAGATGATAATTCTTCTACATTGAGATTGTTACCCATTGTATATTCATTCTGATAAATTATTCGCCCTTGTAAAGAAATTATTTCTAGTTGTACCTTTTCTTGTTTCTTATTAATAATCTGAAAAGAAGTTTTTACTGGGTTAGGATAAAACAGACTCGTTTCAGAAGGGGAATTATCAATTAAATTAGGTAAAACCGCACTGAGGAAATTACCGCTTGTTTGTTGAAATTCAAAAGCGCCAATATCATGACTATGACCTGAAGGCCTTGGTTGAGTAGAAATATCAAAAGTGATTCCCCAAGATGATATATCAGTACCTGAGTTCACTAGATTAGAATTTAAAGTGGCCGGACTGAAATTGTTATTTGTAACATCAACCAGTCCAAGTGTATCCATATCTCGCGTCAGTAAGTTGGTATAAATGTTAATAGCCATACTATCTCTTGTTGATTTATCATTGAAGTCAACATAGCTTTCTTGGTTTTGTTTCCAGGTATTTCCTCCTTCAAAATCGTACCCCGGGTTTACAATTAGATTATTTACAAAAAAATTGGGTACCTCGTCTTGCTTTCTGTACTTATCTTGAGGGTTAATAGGATGTATAATTTTTGAATTGTAATGTATTCCTGCATGTTCTGGTTCAATGATTGTATTATTGACTATATAATATCCTTTCATTAGGTCATCAAAATCATGTCGTTGATGAAGAAAGATGCCATGTTTTTTTGGGCCAACAAAAACATTGTTAAAGATTTTTGTGCCGCTTTGACCACTAATGAGCTGCATGCCCCAACCTTTTCCTAAATTATTGTTTTCTAAGTAATTGTTATGGACTGAGTAAATACCTCCACCTAAACTTAAAGCAAATGATTGACCCCACCGACCATCAGTGCCATAATCTTTTACGGTATTATTTCTAATTATACCATTTGCTCTTACCAGATTTAGTTGTATGGCATCCCAATCGATATCTTCAAAAATATTATTATAAACATCTACATTTTCTAACCAATGCCCATAAATAGGATCGCCACTGCAGGATCGGTTAGAGTTTAATTTATAACCGCCAGTAAAGCCTATATATAAACCTTCACCTCCTGTATTATGAACGTAATTATCATGAATATTCAAATTTTTCATTATAAAACCATTACGACGCCAAGTTTCAGGGCGACTGCATTGTGGATCTGTTTTAGCCATGATACCGGCAAAACCAGCATGTGAGACTTCAATATGATCCACTTCTATATCAGTACTTAAGTTTTGAAGATTTACACCAACGGAACCACCACCAGTATCTACAACATCAAAACCGTATTGATAAATGGAATCTCCAGTACCTGTCAAATGAATGAATTTGCTACGTTGAAAATCAATACCTGAATAATGAGATTCATCGATTATGACTTTACCACCACAGTTAATTATGGTTAAAGGAGCTGCTTCGGTTCCTTCAAAATCGTAAAATCGAATACCACGGTAAGTACCACTTGGTATGCAAATTGTGTTACCAGGGGAATAAGATGTCTGGCTGGCCCAGATAATATTTAAAGAGGTTGATGATAATCCATTAAGCGTTATATCGCAATTACAGTTTTGGCAATGACTTAAATAAAATGTAATTAAAAAAATGGTGAGTAGTAGTTCCCGTTTCATAGATATGTATTTAAAACAAATGTTTAGGGAACTATGCGAATATATTAAAAAGAAGGAAAAAGACTACAATTAAAAGAATGTAATCTTATTTTTTTATTTCTTAATTAGTATAAATTATTTTTTTGCTTGCTTTAATTGAGCTTATTCGTCTACAGCTTTTATCCGTTAAACTATGGTTGTTGTTATTTAAACTCTGCTTCAAAATAGTGATTTAATAAGTGTAGTTTCTTCGTGCTTTGAAATGGAAGATGAATTTGCTTTTATATTAAAACGAGTTAGAATTCTTTTAAAAGTGATTTCGTTTTTAGTCTTATATACAGGTCCAACATACGTATTCAATAAGCTTACCACGGATACTCGTGGTTTTACAACATTGAATTTATAAAAAGTAATATAAGTACTACATTTCGTTATAATAAGTACAAAAAATCTTACAAAATGAAAATCTTAGTAGTTGATGATAAACAGTCTTTAAGCGAGTTGGTAGCACAATTTTTGGGACAATCTTACCAGGTTGATACAATGGATAACGGACTTGCAGCCATAACTTGGTTACAAGAAGGAAACATGCCAGACTTAATAATCACTGACCTTGAAATGCCAGAAATGGATGGGTTTGAACTAATTAAAAGAATTAAAGAAACAGGGCTTTTTTCAGATATTCCAATTATCGTGCTTAGTTGTAGAGATAGTTCTGCCGATAGGGTGGAATGTTTGCGATTGGGAGCAGATGATTATATGGTAAAACCTTTTAACCCAGAAGAACTACTGATTAGAGTTGATAAACTTTTAATTCGAAGTTAGAATGCAAGTTATAACCCAACAAAAAACACAAATACTATATATAGGTACGAATCAACGCTTAGTTGAGGAGTTTCATCGTGATTCAGATTTAGTACAGGTATATAATGCTGAAACAGTTTCTCATGCCTTGAAATGGCTTCATAATCAAGGAGAATATCATAACGGTAAATGGCACGGTACTTCAGACAATATAGACGCGATTTTATGCGAATTTAGTTTATCGGATGCTGATTTAGTTGAATTTAAAAGCTATGTCAATAAAACATTTGACCCTTCTAATAAAATTCCATTCTTATTATTAGGAAATCAAATGAGTAAACAAGAAAAGCAATTGGCCATGGACAGAGGTTTTGATGACTTCTTCATTCATCCAGTAGATTTTTCTCGTCTTCTTGAAAGAGTAAATTTTCTTAAAGAGCTTAAAACGAACTTAAGAAAACAAAAAATACAAACTCATACAGAGAAAACCCAAAAATATAAAATTGGCTTTTTTAAAAGAGCCTTCGATGTATTATTAGCAGGTTCTGTTTTATTAGTAGCCGCACCATTTCTCATATTGGTTGTTCTTGCAATTCGATTAGAATCTAAGGGTAAGGTTTATTATATCTCAAAACGTGTAGGTACGGGCTATAAAATATTCAACTTTCTCAAGCTGCGTTCAATGTACCCTGATGCTGATAAGCGTTTAAAAGAGTTTGAACATCTTAATCAATATGGTCACGAAGAGGAAACCGAGCAAGCTTCGGAGACTAATTCGGCAAAAGAAGTTACGAATACAACTAATACAATGCTTATTGGTGATGATACGGAAGTTGATGAGGTATTACATAATCAAAAAAGAAAAGAAAGTGCTAAAAGTGCTTTTGTAAAATTTGATAACGATCCAAGAATCACCAAAGTAGGTCAAATTATAAGAAAGCTAAGTATTGATGAACTACCGCAGTTAATTAACGTCTTAAAAGGTGATATGTCAATTGTTGGTAATAGACCGCTACCTCTATACGAAGCCGAAATGTTGACCACAGATGAGTGGACAGAGCGTTTTAATGGGCCTGCAGGTATTACTGGTTTATGGCAAGTTGAGGCACGTGGAAGAAGTTCAAAAATGTCAACTGAAGAAAGAAAACAACTTGATGTGAAATATGTGGAATATGCCAACAGCAAATATGCCTTCATGATAGATATGTGGATCATCTTGAGAACTTTCAAAGCTGTATTTCAAAAGGAGAATGTATAGTAATGATAAAGAAAGGAATACTAGTTTTAGCGCTTATTTTTATCGCGTTTTCTTCTCATGCCCAAACCATAAATGATTTTGTAAATCGTGGTCTTGAAGAAAATGATATATCTCAGCGACTTCCTCAGTTAGATACTTTAATAACAATTGCAAAACACAATTCTCCTAGGCTGAAATTTTTCGATTCAGATTATGAATATTGGGATGGTCAAATAGATTTAGCGAAGAAGGCTTGGTTAAATAATATTAATCTAGATGCAGGTTACAACTACGGCATTTTTGACAATCTTAGTAACCAACAAATAGCTGGCGACCCAGGTAGTCAGACACTTTTTTCTACTGAACAAAGTAGATACGTTGTTGGAGCTTCCATAAAATTACCACTTTCTTCTGTTTTCAATAGAGGGAGAGAAATTAAGAATGCCAAAGCTGAGGCTGATAAATCTAAATATCAAAAAGAATTTGCTGAATGGGAATTAGAACAACTTATTGTCCGTCAGTATAATGATTTGATAAAAGCGCACCGTTTGTTTTTTATTTCAAATTCAATTGTTGAATCATACAAAGTACAATCTGTTAGAGCGGATAAAGACTTCGCAAATGGAGTGATAAATGTTACAGAATATACAAGGTTGCAGCAGATGTTAAATCAGTCCATCAGTTCTTTTGAGGCCCAACGGTCAGAATTTTTAATAGCCCTGAAATCTTTAGAAGGAACAGTGGGTATCAAAATAGAGTTTTAAGTATGAAGTTCAATCTTCTATTTTTTGTTCGATTACTATTAAGGCATATTGCCCTATTAATTTTGGTGCCAATTATTTTGGCATCATTAGTGTTTTTTCTTACCCAAGATCAGCCCAAAGTTTTCAATTCAAAGGCTCGAGTTTATACTGGTATTGCTTCTGGGTCAACAATTGAATTAGATAACACAAAACTAGACTTTAGAGCTACAAATACTGCTTACGATAACCTATTAAATCTTATTAAGGCTCGAACTACAATTGAAACGGTTGGCCTAAAATTGTTTGCACAACACATGTCATTAGATAGTGTGAACACAAAAGTAATCTCAAGAGAAAAATATGATGCCTTAATGGAAATTGTTCCGGATGAGGTTAAAAAATTAGCTGTTAAAGGTGATGTTGGTAAAACCTTCGAAAATTTTGAAAAACTAAAGAATTCTAATCATACCAATTTTATTTACGAGCTTATAAATCTGAAGCATCCAGATTATAGTATAGAAAAAATTATTGGACGTATTAGTGTTCGTAGAATATTGAGTAGTGATTTTGTGGATATTGAATTTGAATCAGAAGATCCTGCTATTTGTCAAAATACATTATTGATTTTGGCTGAAGTTTTTGTCAAATTAAATGCAGAGATAAAAGTTAACCAATCTGATGCCGTTGTAAAGTATTTTCAAGGGCAATTGAATACCTCTACCAAGCATTTACGTTCTGCTGAAGATGAGCTTCTTGATTTCAATAGAACTCATAATATCATCAACTACTATGAACAGACAAAGCATATAGCTTCAGAAAAGGAGCACTTTGAACTAGAATATCAAAAAGTTCATATCAAGCATTATGGAGCCAAAGCTGTATTAAACACTTTAGAATCTAAACTTGAGTCTCATGAAAAAAAGAGACTTTCAAGTGAGGAGATTATGACATTGAGAAATGAATTGGCCGATGTGAATTTCGAAATATCAATGAAATCTCTAGGTATTGAAACAGACTCGGTAAAGAGACTACAAAATGCTAAGGATGTCGTTGCCCTTGAAAAAAGAGGGTTAGTACTAAAGGAAAGTTTAGGAACCAGGGTGAATGATTTATACTCAACAGATTATGATGAAAAAACCTTAGCCTCAACTGATATTTTAACTGATTGGTTAGAAAACACCATACTTTTTGAAAGTACCAAAGCGCAATTAAAAGTAATGGATCAAAAGCGCCTAGAATTTGAAAAATTATATCAGGTTTTCTCCCCTTTAGGTGCTACAATGAAAAGACTTGAAAGAAAGATTGATATTGCAGAGCGCGAATATTTAAGCCTTTTACATAGTCTTGGTTTAGCCAAACTAAGACAACAAAATGTTGAATTAAAATCAAATTTAAAATTAATAGAAGTTCCTTTCTTCCCTATAAATCCAAAACCTAGTAAACGCATGATTTTGGTCATCGTAGCTGGCATGGCCGGTTTTATTCTTGTGACTTTTACTGTGCTGATTCTTGAATTTTTAGATGGTAATTTAAATACAGCTGCAAGGGCAGAAGACAAGATTGATTTGAAAGTCTCCTCCATATTTCCTGTTATAAATGAGAATAGCAAAAAAATTGATTTTGATTATTTAACCAACAAGGCAGTTAATGCGATTTCTCGAAACATTATTTTAAATCAGTTTAAGAAAGAAAAAGGCAAAATGCCTGTTGTGAACATGTTCTTTTCTACTCAAGATGAAGAGGGAAAAACATTTATATGCAAACATTTGATTACAAAACTTTGTGAGTTAGATTATAAAACACTGCATGTTACTTACGATTCTTTTGACTTAGAGTTACAAGAACCCTGTTATCAAAAACTTCAGTATCAGGTAAGTGACCAACTTTATAAAATATCTAAGGTTGAAGAGTTTGATGAAACGGGTTCTATAAAAGACTTCAGTTTTTATGACTTTATCATTCTAGAATTACCAAGTATCATTAAAAACCCGTTCCCAGTAAAATTAGCGGCAACGATGGACTTTACCTTTTTAGTTACAAGAGCAAATAGGGCGTGGGGTGAAGCAGATAAAAACGCCTTGACTTTATTTAACGAAGCGACCACTGGACCAGAACCCTCAATTATTTTGAATGGAGTTAAGGTACTCGAAATGGAAACAGTTGTGGGAGATATACCTAAGAAGCGATCAATTATTAGACGATGGATTAAGAAGGTAGTGCAATTTAGGTTCTTCACTAAAAAATCTGTTGCCTAATGATTCAAAAACTTAAAAATATTGGGAAAGAAAAGAATATCTCGTCATTATTAACGAACGTAGTTATTGCTTTTTTAGGTCTTTTGAGCTTCATGTTGTTAACTCGCCAATTGAGTAAAGAACTATTTGGAGATTGGGTTCTTTTCATAACCCTTGCAACGTTTGTTGATTTATTAAGGTTTGGTCTGACGAGAACATCAGTAGTCCGATTATTAGCAGGGGCGGATAAGAATCGTTTTAAAAACTTATTAGGATCTTCCTATAGAATAAACCTCATTCTCTTAGGTTTAATTGGTTTGTTTTGTTGGACAGTTCTTGGTGTTTTGAACTTTAGTAATGTGAGTATAAACCAAGGATACCAACTATTTCTAACTTGGTATCCGGTATTAGCGTTATGCAATTTGGGCTGGAATACGGCTTCTGCTCTTTTTCAAGCGCAGCAAAACTTCAATCGGATGATGCATGTAAGGTTTGCGAACATTGGTCTTTTTGTCGTGTTTTTAATAGGTAATGGACTTTGGTTTAATCTTGGGCTTTTAGAAATTGTTTTGGTCAACCTTGCCGTTAATTTAATTTCTAGCCTTTGGTGTACTATAAAAAAGTGGGATGGTTTAGTCTTTCTAAAACATGCTGATAAAAACATAGAAAAAGAACTTATCAATTTTGGTAAATACTCTATGGGAACCTTAATAGGGTCAAGTCTTCTTAAAAGTGCCGATACGTTAATAATAGGATTAAGCCCTATTTTGGGTTCTGCCGGAATCGCAATGTACGCTATCCCTTTAAAATTAACCGATTTGTTAGGCATCCCGCTTAGAAGCTTTACAATGACTGCCTATCCCCGAATGTCTAAAAAAGCCATTGCTGGAGATTTGGATGGAGTTCGTAAAATCTTTTACGCCTATTCTGGAGCAATAACCTTATTGTTTATACCGGTGGCTATTTTTTGTTTTGTCTTTGCAGAATACTTGATATTAATTTTAGGTGGCGATGCTTATGCAGATTCTTTGCCTTTATTAACCCTCGTTTTTAGGGTGTTCACAGTATATACGTTATTACTACCTATTGACCGTTTCACGGGTGTTTTGTTGGATAGTATTAATAGGCCAAAACTGAACTTATATAAGGTCATTTTTATGACTATCGCCAATGTCTTGATAGATGTTTTAGCGGTATTTGTCTTTGAAAGCCTCGTTATGGTTGCTTTAGGTACTGTTCTTTTTACCCTTTTAGGAATTTTCTTAGGTTTTTATTTTCTACGAAAAGAGATTCAAATACAATCGAAACAAATTTTACCTGAGGGTATTTTCTTTTTCAAAAACTTAAATACTTATATCGGTCGATGAATCCATTTCATAAAACATATGGCACGGATTATTTAAAGGAACCATTGCCAATTGCAATTCTTCTTTCATTGACAATTGCCTGTGCGCATTTAACAGCAACAAAAGGATTGATTGTAGGTTTAGCTATTATCATTTTACCTATTGCTATTGTCTATTTGGGCGTATTGTTTGCAAAGCCGAAAATTGGAATAATGACCATTTTTGTACTCAATTTCACAATTTTAGGTCTTGGACGATATGTGCCTATGACCTGGGGATTGCTGATTGATGGTCTTCTGTTTCTAATGTATTTAGCGCTTTTCTTTAAGGCTTTTAAAATAAAAATACCTTGGAGTAGAGCAAAATCACAACTTAGTCTTCTTGTAACTATTTGGTTTGGTTACGCTTTGTTTCAGGCTGTCAATCCGGAAGCTGCAAGTTTTGCAGCTTGGTTTTACGCTATGCGTGGCTTAGCCCTTTACCAATGGATGATTGTTCCTTTACTATTTATCATTTTTAATAAACCTAAAGACCTAAAGTTCTTTCTGATTATTTGGGGATTAATGTCCTTTTTTGGAACCTTAAAAGGTTGTCAACAGTTGTTTTTTGGTGTAGACCCTTTTGAACAAAAATGGTTGGACAATGGTGGGGCATTAACACATGTGCTTTTTGGAAAACTCCGCATATTTTCTTTTTATTCTGATGCGGGACAGTTTGGAGCCTCACAAGGTCATGCAGGAGTTGTATTCGGTGTATTGGCACTTTTTGCAAAAAGTAAGAAGTTTCGAATTTTCTGCATTGTTGTTTCGTTAGCAGGATTATATGGTATGTTAATTTCTGGAACACGAGGTGCCATTGCGGTTCCTGCTGCGGGTGGTATTATGTTTTTGATTTTAAGAAAAAACATTCCAATTCTGGTTGCCGGCGCGATTATGGGTATAGGAGTATATGTGTTTTTTGCACATACCACTATAATGAATAATAATGCACAAGTTAGAAGAATGAGAACGGCATTTGATCCTAATGATGCCTCATTACAAGTTCGTTTAGCAAATCAAAGAAAATTATCAACCTATTTAGCTTCTAGACCTTTTGGTGGTGGAATAGGCTCAACCGGTAACTGGGGACAAAGATTTACACCAAATACATTTTTAGCAAATACGGCTACTGATAGTTGGTTTGTTGCTATTTGGGCGGATACGGGTATTGTTGGTCTCTATTTACATCTCTTTATTTTATTCTTCGTATTGATAACCGGGGCTTATAATGTGATGTTTAAAATAAAGGACCCTTGGCTAAAAGGGCAAATAGCCGCATTGGTTTGCGGCATGTTCGGTATTATGGGTGCATCATATGGTAATGGTGTTTTTGGACAATTTCCTACTTGTATTTTAATGTACACAGGTATGGTATTCATGTTCATTGCTCCAAAAATGGATAAAAAAATCATTGCTGAAAAAGCTAAAAAGGTAACCGAAAGAGAATTAAAACAAATTAGAAACCTAAGTCCGGCTTAAAAACAGAATTATGAAAACAAATAACCCATTGGTTTCTATAATAACCATTAATTATAATGAGTCTAGTGTCACTTTAGATATGCTCGATTCATTAAGGAATTTGTCGTATGATAATATTGAAATTATTGTTGTTGATAATGCTTCGCCTAATGATAATCCGGATATTATAAAAGAACAGTACCCTGAGGTCAACTTAATTAAAAGTGAAGAAAATTTAGGGTTTGCAGGTGGTAATAACTTGGGAGTAAAAGTAGCTCAAGGTGAATACTTGCTTTTTATTAACAATGATACTATTGTACCAGAAAATTTCATTCAACCATTGGTTCAAACCTTGGCAAGTGATGCAACTATTGGTATGGTTAGCCCTAAAATTAAATTCCATTGGGATCCATCATTAATACAATATGCTGGCTATACTCCAATGAACCACTGGACTATCAGAAATAACAGTATTGGCTATCATCAAAAAGATAATGGTGATTACGATGAACCTACAGAGACTGAATCAATTCATGGTGCTGCAATGATGGTTCCTCGTCATGTTTTAGAAAAGGTAGGCATGATGACTGAAGTTTATTTTCTCTATTACGAAGAGCATGATTGGGCCCAAGCCATAAAACGCAAAGGTTACAAAGTATACTATCAACCAAAATCATATATTTTACATAAAGAGTCCCTTTCAACAGGAAAGTCTAGCCCTTTAAAAACGTATTACATTGCTCGTAATCGAATCGTTTATGCTAGACGTAATTTTCAGCCTGCCCATTTGTTTGTGAGTTTGTTATTTCAAACAATTATCTCCATTCCTAAGAATACAATAACCTTCATTGTAAAAAGACAGTTTAAGCATTTGAAGGCTTTTTGGCGAGCAATTTTATGGAATATAACTCATCACAAAATAGTTCATTCTTAACCACAGTCCCCATGAAAAATCAACATTTTTTTAAATTAATTTTAATATCTCTTTTCTTTTTTTCTTGTGTAAGTGAGAAAGATTTAGATCAACCTATAGTTGATGATGAGATGGTAATTACAGATGATGATGAAATTATTGATGACCCGTTATCAGTTTTAAACGTTTCAACGTCATTTGAGTATCCAACTAGTAAAAACATAAACTTGGTGTTAGATGCTCCTGAATTTTTAAAAGGAGCCACTTTTTCTATTTACTCAAAAGTTGGAACTCAAGATAGCCTATCTATTGGCAGCGGAACATTTAATGACCAAGGTCATTTTGAAAAGCAATTAACAGTGTCTTCAAGATTAGATAGTCTTTTGATATTCACAAATTATATTGGTCTTATTGATGATGTTCGTTTAAAGGTGGATTCAGAGGAAGTTGTTTTTGATTACAATCAGTTTTATGAGCGTAGTGGTACTGCCGGAAAGGGTGTTGAAAGACCGCTGCGAACTTATATTTCACAACAAGGAAAGGCCGATTATACTTTTATTGATACTTTTAATGCGCAAGGTGTACCAGATAACTTAGCATTTGCCGATGTAATTCAACAAAATTTATTAGACGATATAAATGCTTCTCTACCCGAAAATGTTCCTGGTGGAATTCCATCTTCAAATCCTGAATTTTTAGCAGGTAAAGAAACAAGTTTAATTATAACCGAAGAGGCCGATGTATGGGTAACTTTTGTTTCTGAAGGGGCAGGTTATCGCAATGTATTGGGGTATTATTCATATACTTTGGGTAATGAACCAGCAACGGTCAATGACATCGTTGAGCATCGTGTGATTTTTCCAAACGTTTCATTTTCTGGCTCAGGAGGAGGTTTGATTTCTGGTGATAGAGTTTATCTAGGAAGGTTTCCTGAAAATACGGTTATTTCATGGTTTTTAGCAGCAAATGGTTGGTTTGGTAGTGGTGTCAATGATGGTAATGGAGTTTATTACTCTAACCCAGATTTTAATCCTGAATCAACTGAAGCTACCCGTAATCATATGGTACTGCTTTATGATGAGGCACGAGAATTGACATTACTTGGATTCGAAGATTTAAGAAGAGATGTCGCAACAGATGATGATTTTAATGATGCGGTATTTTATGCTAGAGCAAATCCACCAGATGCAATTCAGGTTGGCGACTTTGCCGAAATAGAGGTAGCCAATGATGCTGATGGAGATGGCATAAACGATGAATTAGATGATTTTCCATTTGATCCAAATAAAGCATTTAATAATTTTTTACCGTCTGTGAATTCTACCGGTAAATTAGTTTATGAGGATTTATGGCCTAGTCAAGGCGATTATGATTTTAATGATTTAGCTGTCGAATATTCTTTTAATCTTATAGCTAATGGCAATAATTTGGTAACATCAATTGATGCTTCATTTACCATAGAGAATATTGGAGGGGCATTACACAATGGTTTTGCTTTCACTTTTCCAATTAACCCGAGTAATATTAGTGGTATTGAAGGTCAGGTCATTAATGGTAATTATGAAACCATTGCGGCGAATGGAACCGAGACCGGAACTAACTCTGACGAAACTGTCATAATTGTGGCAGGTGATTGTTTTGACTTATTAGGCGATACTATTAATCTCACGATAGACTTTTCAACGCCTGTAGATGCTGAAATTCTTGGTGAGGTACCTTTCAATGCTTTTTTAATTGCAAATCAAGATAGAGCTAAAGAAATACATTTACCAGATTTACCACCTACAAGTAAAGCAGATTACTTAGGGACACAAGATGATTTCAGTGACGCATCAATAGGCCGTTATTATAAGACGAGTACAAATCTGCCATGGGCTTTAAATATTTACGAAGGTTTTCAAACTCCACCAGAAAGTGTTCCTATTATTTTACAATACCCGCGGTTTGTAAACTGGGCTAATTCAGGTGGTACTCAAGATCTAGATTGGTATGCCCAATAACTCTAATTACGTATTTACAACGTTTAAATTACGTTTCACAACATAATTTTTTAATCTAGTTAATGTAAGATAATATTTACAAATAAATAACGAAAAAACTTAATAAATGAATATTGCAGTAATTGGTACAGGGTATGTTGGTTTGGTAACCGGCACTTGTTTTGCAGAAACGGGAATAAACGTTACCTGCGTTGATATTGATAAAAAGAAAGTAGATATGCTTCGTAATGGAGAAGTTCCTATTTATGAACCAGGCCTTGATGCGCTTTTAGAACGTAACATTGATAAAGGTAGAATTTCTTTCACAACAAGTTTGCAAAAGGCAATTAAAGATTGTGATGCTGTGTTTATTGCAGTTGGTACTCCTCCTGATGAAGATGGTAGTGCTGATTTAAAGTATGTACTTGGTGTTGCTCGTGAAATAGGTCAACATATGGAAGATTACAAAGTAATTATTACTAAGAGTACAGTGCCAGTTGGAACCTCTTTTAAGGTAAAAGCTGCTGTTGAAGAAGAGTTAGTAAGTAGAGGTGTACGTATACCATTTGATGTTGCATCAAATCCAGAATTTTTAAAAGAAGGAAGTGCTGTTGATGATTTCTTGAAACCAGATCGTATTGTGGTAGGTATTGAAAGTAAGCGTGCTGAGAAAGTAATGAATAGACTCTATAAGCCTTTCTTGATGAACGGTCACCCACTATTATTTATGGACATTTTCTCTTCTGAGATGACCAAATATGCAGCTAACTCTATGTTGGCTACTAAGATTAGTTTTATGAATGATATTGCCAATTTATGTGAATTAGTTGGCGCTAACGTAGACTTAGTTCGTAAGGGTATTGGTTCAGATACTAGAATTGGGAATAAGTTTATTTACCCTGGTACCGGGTATGGAGGTAGTTGTTTCCCAAAAGATGTACAAGCATTAGTTAGAACTGCAGATGAATATGGACATTCTTTAGAAGTTCTTAAAGCAGTTGAAGCTGTTAATTACAGACAAAAAACAACTTTAGTTGAAAAAATCAAAAAGCATTTTGGTGAAAATCTAAAAGGAAAACAATTTGGAATGTGGGGCTTAGCATTTAAGCCAAAAACAGATGATATGAGAGAGGCTCCTTCTTTAGTAATTATAGAACAGTTAAAAGCAATGGGCGCAAATATTCGTGCTTATGATCCTGTAGCTATGGAAGAAGCAGAACGAATATTGGGTAATTCAATTGAATATGCTAAAGATGAATATGACGTGGCTATTGACGCAGACGCACTAATTGTTGTTACGGAATGGTCTGAATTTAGAATGCCGAATTTTAGAATACTACAGAAGTTGATGAATGAGCAGACAATTTTTGATGGAAGAAACGTATACGATCCGGAAGAAATGGAAGAAATAGGTTTCAATTACTATAGCATAGGACGTGCTGCAATTAAAGCAGAAGAATCAGTAGAGGTTTAATCAATTTTTGAAAGTAAAAAGATGAAAAGAATTTTAGTTACAGGAGGTGCAGGCTTTGTTGGTTCACATTTATGTGAACGTCTTCTAAAAGAAGGAAATGAAGTTGTTTGTATGGATAATTATTTTACTGGGCGTAAGAGCAAGATTGTCCATTTAATGGATAACCCCTACTTTGAACTGATTAGGCATGATGTCACTTTGCCTTATTTTATTGAAGTTGACGAGATTTATAATCTAGCTTGTCCGGCTTCACCGGTTCACTATCAACATAACCCAATAAAAACTATTAAAACTTCCGTTTTAGGTGCAATTAATATGTTAGGCCTCGCTAAACGTATTAACGCCAAGATTTTACAAGCTTCAACTAGTGAGGTTTATGGTGATCCAGAAGTACATCCACAACCAGAAAATTATTGGGGTCATGTTAATCCAATTGGTATTCGTTCTTGTTACGATGAAGGGAAAAGATGTGCCGAATCGCTCTTTGTAAATTATAATCAGTCAAATGATGTATTAGTAAAAATCATTAGAATTTTTAATACATATGGTCCAAGAATGGAGCCGGATGACGGTAGAGTAGTTTCAAATTTTATCATGCAAGCCTTACAAGGGCAAGATATTACCGTCTTTGGTGATGGTACTCAAACTAGAAGCTTTCAATATGTAAGCGATTTAGTTGATGGAATGATTAAAATGATGGATACAGAAGATGATTTCATTGGGCCAATTAATATTGGAAATCCGGGTGAATTCACTATGCTGGAATTGGCTGAAAATATTATTGATTTGACGGGTTCAAAATCAAAAATCATTCATCTGCCTTTACCTTCTGATGACCCTATGCAACGCAAGCCAGATATTACACTAGCAAAAGAAAAGCTAAGTGAATGGACGCCAAGTGTTGATTTAAGAACAGGTTTAGAAAAAACCATTAAGTACTTCGATAGTACACTTCAAGATAAATCAATTCAACAATTGGTGAACTCTTAATTTAATTTTAATCGAGTTAGAATGGATGCATTTAAGGTCATAATCAATACAATTGAAATAGTACTCATAGGTTATTTCGGATTTGCATCCATTTATATTTTTCTATTTGCTTTTGCCGGTATATTCAAGGCAAAAAAGAAAAAAGTAATTATTAATAAACAGCGAAAATTTGCTGTATTGATTCCTGGTTATAAGGAGGATAATGTTATCGTTGAGGTGGCAAGAAGAGCTTTAGAACAAAGTTATGCCGAAGAACTTTTTGATGTTGTCATTATAGCAGATTCATTTCAAGAGAACACCTTAAATAAGCTTCGTAAACTTCCCATAGAATTGGTTGAGGTATCCTTTGAAAAAAGCACTAAATCCAAGGCCTTAAATAAAGCGATGGATATAATTGGTGATCAGTACCATGTTGCTCTTGTTCTTGACGCGGATAATATTATGGAGTTTGATTTTATTGAGCGAATTAATGATGCTTTTAATAAAGGTTATAAGGTAGTTCAAGGCCACCGTATGGCGAAAAATACGAATACTGCATTCGCAATACTTGACGCTATAAGTGAAGAGGTAAATAATCATATTTTTAGAAAAGGACACAGAGTATTAGGCCTTTCATCGGCTTTAATAGGTTCAGGAATGGCTTTTGACTATCATTTTTTTAAGTCTACAATGGCTAATGTAAATGCTGTAGGAGGTTTTGATAAAGAACTGGAATTGAAACTATTAAGAGATAAAACTAAGATTGAATACTTGCATAAGGCTTTAGTTTTAGATGAAAAAGTTCAAAAATCTGAAGTGTTTTCTAACCAGCGTAAAAGATGGCTTTCAGCACAGTTTATATATTTTAGAAGATATGTACTTTCAGGTATTAAAGAGTTAATCTTTAAGGGCAATTTTGATTTTGCTGATAAAGTTTATCAAATGATTTCTCCGCCAAGAATTTTGTTATTAGGTCTTGTGTTTGTACTAACAAGTATTTACGCTTTAATAGATATCTTTTTTGAAAATGTTACAAGTTTTATTTCTTCTGAATACTGGTATATCACATTTGCAATTACTGTTTTGGCGTTCGCATTGTCGATACCAAGAAAGTTCTACAGTTTATCAACCTTGAAAGCGGTTTTGACACTACCTAAAGCATTTGTTTTGATGTTTTTATCCTTATTCAAGTTAAAAGGAGCTAATAAAAAATTCATTCATACCCAGCACGGTACCCTTAGTGGCCAGTAAAATTTATAATATGAAAATAGGAATTGAAGGACAACGGCTCTTTAGAAAAAAGAAGCACGGTATGGATATGGTAGCCTTAGAGCTCATCAAAAATCTACAAAATATTGACCAAACCAATGAATATGTCATTTTTGTAAAACCTGATGAAGACAATACTTGTATTCCGGATGCTCCAAATTTCAAGATAGTAGAATTAACTTCAAAGTTTGGTTATCCAGGTTGGGAGCAATGGGAACTTCCAAAAGCAGCATTTCGCGAAGGCTGTGATGTGTTGCATTGCACTAGTAATACAGGTCCAATATTTTGCAAAGTTCCTCTTGTAACCACACTACATGATATAATTTACTTAGAAAGCATAAGTATTTTTAAGAAAGATGGTACCTGGTATCAGAAACTTGGGAATATGTATCGTAGGTATTTTGTGCCACCTGTGATTAAAAAAAGCAAAAAAGTTATTACCGTTTCTAACTATGAAAAAAACAGAATCAATAAGTATTTTGGATTTAAAGATGATCGTTTACATGCTATATACAATGGCGTGGGTGAGCATTTTAAAAAAGTTACGGATAGCAGAGTACTTTCTTCAATAACCACCAAGTTTAACCTTCCTGAAAAGTTTTTCTTCTTTTTAGGTAATACCGACCCAAAGAAAAATACGATTGGTGCCTTGAGGGCTTTTGCAGATTTCAATTTGCAGTACCCTAATCAATACCAATTGGTGATGTTAGATTATGATGAAAACGAATTGCAAAGAATATTAGGTTCCATTGGCCATCCTGAATTAAGAAAACAAATTCATCTTTTAGGTTATGTTCCAAATGAGCAATTACCTGCGATTATAAGTCAGTGTACTATTTTCTTGTACCCTTCTTTACGTGAAAGTTTTGGAATTCCAATTTTAGAAGGCATGGCATGTGGTGTGCCAGTAATTACTTCAAATACATCATCAATGCCAGAGGTTGCGGGTGAAGGAACAGCTTTGATTATTGACCCTTTTAAACCTAAAGAAATTTCTAATGCCATGCAGACATTGGTTGAAGATCAAATGTTGGCAAAAGTTTTATCAGAAAAAGGTATTTCACGAGCGAAAGATTTTTCATGGAAGGCAATGGCAGAAAATGTTTTAGCACTTTATGAAGATGTTTATGAAGAACTAAATACGTCAATGGTATGATTAAAGGCAAAGATATTATAGTAATGGGCATTCAAGCTTGGGATATTGAAATTGGCAGTAATTGTAAGAATATTGCTGTTGAGTTTGCTAAGAATAATCGAGTACTTTACGTGAATCCACCGATGGATAGAGTCTCACAATATAGAGAACGACAAACTCAAAAAATAAAAAAACGAGTACAAATAAGAAAAGGCTTAAAAGATGATTTGATTCAATTAAATGAATCAATGTGGAATCTTTATCCAAAAACACTTACCGAGTCAGCTAACTTTTTAAACGCCAGTTGGTTGTTTGATAAATTAAATAAAATCAACGCAAAACGATTTTGTACAGATGTGGCAGATGCCATTGAAAGATTAGGTTTTAAAGACTATATCATTTTTAATGATAGCTCAATGTTTTTAGGGCAACACATTAAAGAATATCTACATCCTTCGTTTTACGTGTATTACATGCGTGATTATTTAACCAAGAATCCATATTGGCGAAAAAATGGCGTTCGTTTAGAGCCTAAGCTCATACAAAAAGCTGATTGTGTAGTTAATAACTCTACTCTCTACACCGAATATGGAAAACAATTCACAGAGCATTCTTATATGGTAGGTCAAGGTTGCGACACCTCTCTGTTTAATGATCAATTGAGGGAGATTGAGATTCCAACAGATTTAAAAGATTTTGAAGGACCAATAATCGGCTACGTAGGTTTTTTAAGTAGTAGAAGATTGAGTATTGAAATAATTGCAGATGTAGCGAAAGCTAGACCAGATTGGAATATTGTTCTTGTAGGTCCTGAAGATGATGCTTTCAACACTTCAGAATTACATGAAATTGATAATATATATTTTTTAGGAAGCAGGGATGCTTCGGAGCTGCCTAACTATATTAAAGGATTTGATATAGCTATTAATCCTCAGTTGATTAATGATGCAACTATCGGAAATTATCCTAGAAAAATAGATGAATATTTGGCCATGGGAAAACCTACAGTGGCTTCAGCAACAAAAGCAATGGAGTATTTTGCCGAGCATACCTATTTAGGTAAAACTTCGGAAGACTATGTGGAATTAATTGAAAGAGCATTAAAAGAAGATTCCTCCGAATTACAAGCTAAAAGGAAGGCTTTTGGTCTTTCGCATAGTTGGGAAAACAATGTCAACGAGATTTACAATTGTATTTTAAAAGTAACTAAACAATCTGCCTAAATTTTTAATTATGGGTATTGTCAATAAAATAAAATCGAACCCTAAGTTGAAGCAATTTGCACTGAAGTTAATTGCTCCAAAAAGAAACCCGAGACCTAGATTATGGGTAAGGTGTTTTTTAAATCCATTGAAACACAAAAAAGGTAAAGGGGCAACCATTAGAAGAAATAGTCGTATCGATGTTTTTCCGTGGAAAAGATTTGAAGTAGGAAAGCTAACTACAATCGAATCTTATTGCACCGTCAATAATGGCTCGGGTGATGTTTTATTAGGTGATAGGGTTAGAGTTGGTATTGGCAGTGTGGTTATAGGTCCTGTAAGTATGGGTCATGGTTCAGGTTTAGGTCAAAATGTTTTTGTATCTGGTTTTAATCATGGTTATGCTGACGGTTCTAAAAACTCAAGTCAACAAGCTTTAGATATTCGACCGACTATTATTGAAGATGAAGCTCATATAGGAGCTAATTCTGTTGTTTTAGCAGGGGTGACTATTGGAAGAAATTGTCAGGTTGGCGCAGGTAGTGTTGTTACAAAAGATATTCCACCATACTCAGTTGCTGTTGGTAACCCTGCTAGGGTCATCAAACAATTTAATCACAACACGGGAATATGGGAAGCTGTTAAGAAAAAAGAAGCCAGTTTGATTTAAATTATAATACTATGGAGTCGTTAAAAATCATTTTTTGGGTAGCCTTATTCATTATTTTTTATTCTTATTTAGGATATGGAATTTTATTGTTTGGTATTATCAAACTTCGACGATTATTTGGTCTAGGCAAACCATTTACTGGTAATGAAGATTATGAACCAGATGTGACACTTTTTGTAGCGGCTTATAATGAAAAAGACTATTTAGAAGAAAAAGTATCCAACTCTAAAAATTTAAACTATCCGCAAGAAAAGGTTACTCAATTATGGGTCACTGATGGTTCAGATGATGGAACTCCTGAGTTATTAAAAAAATACAAGGAGGTCTCTGTTTTGCATGAGTCAGCGCGTAATGGAAAAATTGCAGCGATGAATCGTGGAATGAAGCATGTTAAAACCCCCATTGTGATTTTTTCAGATGGTAATACAAACTTGGGTAAAGATTCTATAAAAGAAATCGTAAAACTTTTTAGGAACCCAAAGGTGGGTTGTGTTTCTGGTGAAAAACGTATTTATTCAAAAGATGCCGACAGTGCTGCTGGTGCTGGGGAAGGAATGTACTGGAAATATGAATCTCAGTTAAAAAAATGGGACGCTGAATTGTATTCCGTAGTTGGTGCGGCCGGAGAACTCTTCGCCATTAGAACTGAATTATGGCAAGAGGTCGAAAAAGACACCTTATTAGACGATTTCATGATTTCCTTAAGAGTTGCTATGAAAGGGAATACAATTCAATATAATCCTGATGCCTATGCCATCGAAAATGCCTCTGCCAATGTTAAAGAAGAGTTGAAAAGAAAAATTAGAATATCTGCAGGAGGCATTCAATCAGTTGTTAGACTTGCTCCCTTATTGAACTTTTTTAAATATGGTACTTTATCATTTCAATACATCTCGCATCGTGTTTTACGTTGGACATTAACGCCATTATTATTGCTTTTGTTGATTCCAATAAACTTTATTTTAACGCAAAACGAAGGTCTTTTTGAATTCGGAGTATTTAGTCTTTTGTTCTGGGCTCAAGTACTTTTTTACGCCGCTTCATTACTTGGATGGTTTTTAGAAAACAGACAGATTCGACTTAAAATTCTATTTGTACCATACTATTTTTTCATTATGAACCTTTCCGTTTTCTTAGGTTTTGGTAGGTATTTAAAAGGCAATCAATCCGTTAATTGGGAAAGAGCTAAAAGAGGAGGAACTACTTCAGAAGTGATTGCTTAAACCTCTTCTTGAAATAATGGTAGGTTGAAATAGAAAACGCTTCCTTTTCCAACTTCACTCCGGATATTTAGTGAGCCTCCATTTTTTTCAATGAAATTTTGGCAGAGTATTAAACCAAGTCCTGTGCCAGGTTCTTTTTCTGTGCCAAGTTTGCTGAAATGTTCATTAGGGTTTAAAATTTTATTAATATCCTCAGGGGGTATACCTTGACCGTTATCTTCTATTTCAATAGTTAAGTGCGAATTGTTGAACAAACCATTAACCTTGATAGTACCTTCAATAGGTGTGAATTTAATTGCATTTGAAAGTAAGTTTCTTAGAACGGTTTTAACTGTGTTCATATCAGCAAATACCCAGCTATCTTTCGTAACATTATTAATAAGTTCAATTTTCTTATGTTCACTACCTAGTTTTAACAATCTAAAAGTTTGTTCTACTAAATCTAGGACATCTAATTTTTCAGGAATGATTTGTATTTGGTCACTTTCTGATTTAGCCCAACCCAATAAGTTTTGAAGTAGGTTTAAAGCTTCATCCATTGTTTTTAAAAGTTCGTAAACTGTGCCATCTATAAAATTATCTGCTTTTGGGTCAATGATACCCCGCATTATAAAGTCCATTTTTAGCTTCGCTGCACTCAAAGGAGATCTTAAATCATGTCCGATAATAGAGAACATTCTGTCTTTAAGAATATTTGATTGCCTAAGATTTTCAGCTTGTTTTTCTATTTGGTTTTTAGCCCTAACTAATTCAACATGTGTTTGAATTCTGGCAATAAGCTCTTGCTCATTAAATGGTTTGGTTACATAATCAATACCACCAACTTCAAAACCTTTGACCTTATCTTTAATGTTTACTTTTCCTGTTAAAAAAATAACTGGAATATTACGATATTCTGAATAGGACTTTAGCTTTTGACAAAGTTCAAAACCGTCTATTCTAGGCATGATAACATCGAGTAAAATGAGATCAGGAAGTTTTTCTTCTAACAATGTAAAGAAGTAGTCGTCATCATTGGTGCCTTGATATTCAAAATCATTACGCTCAAGTATAAACTTAAGTAGTTCAATATTTAACTGTTCGTCATCAACAGCTAGAACATAGGGTTTATCTACAGGTTGGTTGTTCATTTTTAAGGTGCTATGCCTAAACTAAAGTAAGAAAAACTTTTCAAGCAAAATAGGTATTGTCTTTATATTGTTTTATTCGCGTTTGGGCTTGGATTAAATGCATTAAGAATAGCATTCTACAACCTAAAACCACGCTTTCACAACAATAATTAATTCTAATTTTAAAGTAAGATTATATTTACAATATAAGTAGTAATAAACTTTATATAGTATGACACACGTTTTGGTAACCGGCGGAGCAGGTTTTATTGGTTCTAATTTTGTTCCTTATTTTTTAGAAATGAATAAAGAGGTGCATTTAGTTAATCTTGATGCTTTGACTTATGCGGGTAATTTGGAAAATTTAAAGGAATTAAAAATTGAAGAAAGATATACTTTTATTAAGGGAGATATTTGTGATAGAGGATTATTGGAAGAGCTTTTTAAAAGATTTGATTTTCAGGGAGTAATACACTTTGCAGCTGAATCTCATGTAGATAACTCAATAACCAATCCTGATGCTTTTATGCAGACCAATATCATTGGTACTTTTAACCTTATTGATGTGGCAAAAAAACATTGGATGATTGGCCCTGGAATTTACAAAGAAGCCTATAAGAATTCACGTTTTCATCACGTGTCTACTGACGAAGTATATGGCACTTTAGGTGAAGAAGGGTTGTTTATGGAAACAACGCCATATGCACCTAATAGTCCTTATAGTGCTTCAAAAGCATCTTCCGATTTTATTGTCAGAAGTTACTATCATACGTTTGGTATGAATGTAGTAACAACTAACTGTTCCAACAATTATGGACCAAAACAGCATGATGAAAAGTTAATTCCGACAATCATAAGAAAGGCTTTATCTAAAGAATCTATTCCTATTTATGGTGATGGCTCTAATATTCGAGACTGGCTTTATGTGTTAGATCATTGTAAGGGGATCTTGCTAGCTTATGACAAAGGTGTATCAGGTGAAACCTATAATATAGGTGGGCGAAATGAGCGTAATAACCTATATATCGCTCAAAAGGTATGTGATTTGCTGGACCAGAAAAGTCCTCGGGAAGATAAAAAATCATATCACGATTTAATCACTTACGTTAATGATAGAGCAGGTCATGACTTCAGATATGCAATTGATGCCACAAAAATAGAAAATGATTTGGGTTGGAAAGCAGATGAAAATTTTGAAACTGGAATTGAAAAAACGATAGAATGGTATCTTAATAGATATGTTTCTAAACTCGATTCAAAATTTGTATAACAAGAAATTATAAATAAACATTATAGCATGAAAGGAATCATATTAGCAGGAGGTTCAGGAACCAGATTGCATCCTTTAACACTAGCAGTCAGTAAACAATTAATGCCTGTTTACGATAAACCTATGATTTATTATCCACTTTCTACCCTTTTAGAATCTGGAATTTGGGAAATTCTAATTATTTCTACACCACATGATTTACCTCTTTTTAAAAAATTATTAGGTGATGGAAGAAAATACGGTTGCCGTTTTGAATATGCAGTTCAAGAAGAGCCTAATGGTCTTGCTCAGGCCTTTATAATTGGAGAAAAATTTATTGGTGATGATAAAGTTGCATTAATCTTAGGTGATAATATTTTTTATGGTACTGGTTTAGAAAATCTTCTACAATCTAATAATAACCCTGAAGGTGGAATTATTTATGCTTATCATGTGAATGATCCTGAACGATATGGTGTTGTTGAGTTTGACGATAATGGCAAAGCTATTTCCATTGAAGAGAAACCACAAGATCCAAAGTCCAACTATGCAGTACCGGGTATTTATTTTTATGATAATGATGTAGTTGAAATCGCAAAAAATATGAACCCAAGTGCACGTGGTGAACTTGAAATTACTGATGTGAATAAAGAGTATCTCAAAAGAGGGAACCTTCAAGTTAGTATAATGGATAGGGGAACAGCTTGGCTAGATACAGGCACCTTTGATTCTTTAATGCAAGCAGGGCAATTTGTCCAAGTAATTGAAGAACGTCAAGGTTTAAAAATTGGTGCTATTGAATCATCTGCTTATAAGATGGGTTACATAACAAAAAATCAATTTAAAAAATTAACTCAACCATTTTTAAAAAGCGGTTATAGTAAGCGTTTATTAGAAGTTATTTAATGAAATTATGAAAGTAACAGAAACTCAAATAGAGGGTTGTTTTATTTTAGAACCTCAAGTTTTTGAAGATAAACGCGGGTATTTTTTTGAAAGTTTTAATCAAGAAAAATTTGAAAAAATTACTGGGGCAAAACCTTTTTTTGTTCAGGATAATCAATCATTTTCGGAAAGAGGTGTATTACGCGGTCTTCACTTTCAAAAAGGGCAATATGCACAAGCAAAATTGGTTCGCGTTTTAGAAGGTGAAGTTTTAGATGTTGCCGTAGATATTAGACCGCAATCAAAAACTTTTGGAAAAGTTGTTACAAGTCGACTTTCTGCAGCAAATAAAAAACAAATGTTTGTTCCACGAGGCTGCGCTCATGGTTTTGTAACACTAAGTGAAACAGCTACTTTTTTCTATAAATGTGATAACTTTTACAATAAAGAGTCAGAAGGTGGAGTTTTGTATAACGATCCTGATTTTAAAATTGATTGGATAATTGAAGAATCAGAACTTATTATATCTGATAAAGATAAAATACTACCTACTTTTAATGAAGTAGTTTTAGATTAATATTATAAAATACCAACTCTAAAAAATGAATATTCTTGTAACAGGGGCTTCCGGCCAATTAGGTAATACAATAAAGGCGTTATCCGAAACAACTCATGAAGAGCTTAATTTTGTTTTTAAATCTTCAAAAGAGCTTGATATTACTGATTTGGTGTCTGTGCAACAAGAACTTACTACTAACAATTATGCCTATTGTATTAATTGTGCTGCATTCACTAATGTTGACAAGGCAGAATCTGATACAGATTTAGCACGAAAAGTAAATATTTCAGGTGCCAGAAATTTAGCAATAAGCTGTAATGAAAGTACAACAGTATTAATACATATTTCTACCGACTTTGTATTTGATGGTTATTTAAATGAACCTTATAATGAAGAGGCTATTGCCAGACCAATTGGCTTTTATGGTGATACCAAATATAAAGGAGAGCGTGCTATCATTAATAATTTAAATGAACATTTTATAATAAGAACATCATGGTTGTATTCAGAATTTGGCAACAATTTTATGAAAACTATGATACGATTAGGTAATGAACGTGATGAACTTTCTGTTGTTTATGACCAGGTAGGTACGCCAACCTATGCTAAAGATTTAGCCCAAGTTATTTTGTATATCATTAAAGCCCATAGTATTGATTATGGAGTATATAATTATAGCAATGAGGGGGTTGCTAGTTGGTATGATTTTGCTAAGGCAATTTTTGACGGACAAAACATTCAAATTGAATTAAAACCAATTCGTTCGGAATCATATCCTACTCCGGCTGAAAGGCCTAAATTTAGTGTGCTTGACAAAGAAAAGATTAAGAGTACTTTTAACCTAGCAATTCCTCATTGGAAGGATAGTTTGGTAATCGCCCTTAAAGCATATTCTAAAATAGAAGCTTAGACTATAGGCCTTTTACTTGAGTTTTATGAAAAGAATCTGCTTGAAGTCTGAGTAGTTCTTCTGCTTTCTTCTTTTTATACCGGTATAGTTCTTCTTCAGATTTAATATCCTCATAAATATCTTGATTCATTACCGAATCAGTAGATAGTAATAATTTGCGTTGAGCCACTTTTTGAGTTACCCAAGTTGCAACAACACTTTCACCTTCTTCAAATTTATAATCATATTCTCCTTTTGGTGCCAATAACTTAGCAATGATAGGAGCCGTTTCTATAGCTAGAAACAATAAGAAAATAAAAAATGAAGGTAACCATGGTAATTTGTTTAAAGCATTGATTCTAGCCATTAAACCATCAAAACCATCGATTATTGGTTGTGAATTAATCACAGCACCATTGTAATCTTCATTCAAGGCTACAATTTCATTTTCTAAAACGATAATTTTTGCGGCATTTGTTGCTTTTAATTTTTGTAATTCGGCTAAGTATGCATCATGTTTTTGACGCTTTTCTTCATAAACTGGACCTTTACCTAATAATCCAGTTCCAGCAGTGCCTTCTGCTTCTGTAATATAGGTATCGTATAATGCGTTAGTTTCACTTTCTTTTTGGGTGATTTCACTTTTTAAGTTGGCTATATCTTGATTTAGTGCTTCAATGTTTGGGGTATATTGCAAAGCCAATTGCTCCTTGTTTTCTAGGGTCATTGCATTTTTTTCTTCAAGTAGCACCTGATTGATTTCTTTTTCAAAGATTTTCATTTCCAAGGGCTTAGAGATTACAATAGCAATTATAATCGCTAAAATAATTCTTGGGGCTGCTTGAAATAATTCACTTTTAATATTGTCTCTTTTTTTAATTGTAGACACAATGTACCTATCCAAATTAAAAATGAGAAGACCCCAAATGAATCCGAAAAAAATAGCGGTATATACATTATCAAAAACAGTATAAAGTGCATATCCGCTTGCTATAAAAGCCATAACGGCAGTAAAGAATACTGTTGCGCCTATACCTGCATATTTGTTGCGTTCTCCGTTGGAACAAGTTGAAAGAATATCTGTGTCAGCTCCTGAACAAAAGATAAAGAATCGTTGTAACATAATAGTGCTCGTTTTTGGTTTGATGAATTTGTTCTCAATGTCACCTTAAGGGCAGTCGAAAGGCATGTGGTTCTCGGCTTTGCTTTTAATGACGGTAGTTATTTAACGCAAGTATTTATGATTTGTTACAGAAAAAGCCTTCATTTAGAAGGCTTTAACATCAAATTATAATTTACAATAGTCTATTTAGAGTAAATTTTTACTTCGGGTGTTTTGTTTATCCAAGGTAATGTTTCTACATAATCATATTCTTTGGCAGCAATATAAACTACACCTTCTTCTGCCGAAATATGCTCATCATTATAATAAAATCGCGCTTTTTTATTTCTTAGTTCTTTAGCATAGTTTAATAAATCTTTTTTCTTATTCAAGCTACCAATTTTAATAGCTTCTTTAGAAATTCTTACCTGCGGATTCTTAGAATTACTTTTTGTAGTTGAAATATTTAGGCTTTTGTTTTTCTTTATTAGCTCAATTGCCTTGTCAGAAGAAATTTTCTTTCCTTCAAAATAGAAACTAGCTCCTTTTTTAGCCATGTCGATTATATGGTCTAATGGTGAAGGTGGTATTGGCGGTGGTGGAGGAGCTGGAATAGTACTTGCTTGACCTTTTATGACTTTTGGACTAGGGGGTTGCGGAATAGAAGTTGCCTTGCCCTTTATAGTATTGAGACTTGGCGAAGCTGGTTCTTGAACTGCAATAATTGTGTTTTTATTACTTAAATATATAGGAGTTTCAGGTGCAGGTGGGGGTTTAGGAAAATCTGGGAAAGGCTCTGCATCCGCTTTTTGTTTGTCGGACATCAAACCGTATATATATTCCAAACGCTCCACATCTTTTACATAAATACGCATGTTGTCACGAGACATTTCATTGTATTTTTTTGCTAAGGCATTATACTCCTTCATTTGTTCACGAGATGCCCCTTTTTGAATGTTTTTTGATAAACATTCTGGGAAAGCTTGGGCATTTTCTTTTTGCTCACTGCTCATTTTTCTATAAATAGACTCTAAGATTTTTAAATCTTCTAAAGGAATCACCCGCTTTTCTATCGAGATTGCATTGTATTTCTCCGCTAGAACATTGAATTTTGCTAAGTCCATACTCTTTACACCTTCTTTTTTGAATGTGTTTTCAAATCCTTTTTTTGTATAAAGGCTAACTTGATATTCCTGTGGAAATCTTTTGCTTCTAGCGTTTTTGTATACAAAACTTTGCGAATGATAAACAAAGTCAGATGCTTTGAATTCATTTAGTACTTTATTATCCACCACTTTGCCATCAATCCATATAGCATATTTTTGTTTATTTTTATAATCCTCAAATTTTAATAATGATAGAGGCTTGCTTTTAGAAATTTTGTTGTTCAAGCCTGGAAATTCAGGATATTTTTTAACTGATTTTCGCTGTTCCTCTGTCATTAAATCATAGATGGCAATCACTCTTTGATAAGAACTATATTCTATTGTATTAGTTTTTTCATAATCAACAATAAATTGCTGGTATTCTAACATCATTTTTTCTGATGCCTCATCTAGATAATAGTTTACTTCTAACTGATTTACTTTATCTAATTCTTCTTTGATGTGTTTTTCTACTTCAGGATTAGTCCTTTCAATAGTTTTAATCTCGCTAAATCCATATAGCATTAAGGCCAAAAGCGGCAGGAGTAATAAACTTCTTAATAAAATTGCTTTTTTTGATGTGTGTGTTTTCATGACTTTAAATCGTTTTTTGATTGATGAATAATTAATGGCATTTGCCATATTAACTGATTGATACTTCTCTAAACTATCCTGTGATAAATAGGATAACAGCGTATTTTGATAATTACTAGGAGAAATAGTTTTCTTAATAACTGCGCTATCTGCTAGAAATTCGTGATTTAGTTTAATACATTTTTTAAAAAAAAAGATTAATGGGTTAAACCATAAAATCACTTGTAAAAATTCTATAAAAATTACGTCTATACTGTGGCGTTGTTTGGCATGAATTTCTTCGTGCAGCAACACCTCTTTTGGGATAGAATTAGCTTCGAACTTTTCTTTGTTTAAAAAGATATATTTAAAAAAAGTATGCGGAGGCAGCTGCTCTAATACTAAAACTTTAATACTAAAAGGTTCTTTAAGTTTGGGGTTTTTTCGAATGCGATTTAATATTTGAAAAAGATTTCTCAAAAACCGAACACCAAAAACTACAACACCTATACTATAAATAGACCAAGCGATTAAAGACCAATTTATAACGTCAATATCCCTTGCCGCAGTTTCAATGATGATTGGATTTGAAGTTTCAACAATGGTGTTTGTATTGCTGTAAGCAGTTACTGTAGGTTCTACATACTCGATAAATACCAAACCAGGAATTACACAAGATGCAATTAATGCTAACATTAGATAGCATCTTTTGAATGTATGCATGTTTTCTTTCTCTAGAAGAAGTTTATAAAAGAGTAAAAATATGGCCATGCAAGCCGCAGATTTTAAGAGATAAATGAGCATGTTATTTTCTTTTAATTTCTTGGTCTATTAATTTTTTTAAAGCCTCCAATTCCTCCTTACTCAAGTCTGTTGATTGCGTAAAAAAGGATGCAAATTGACTTGGACTATCATTAAAAAAGTTTTTAATGAGCCCGTTTACATGATTGGAGAAATAATCTTTTTTCTTAACCAAAGGATAATATTCTCTAGAGCGTCCAAAACTTTTGTATGCAACAAAACCTTTGTCAGACATACGTTTTAATAATGTTGCCACTGTTGTTGTGGCTGGTTTAGGTTCTTCATACGCTTCTAGTAAATCTTTCATAAAAGCTTTTTTAAGCCTCCATAAAATATTCATAAGTTCTTCCTCGGTTTTAGATAACTGCATTCTCTACAAGATTAGAATTAACTCTACAAACATAGAGTAATAATTTTAATTCTACAAGTGTAGAGTAAATATTTTTCTAAATGGGTTAAGTTTGTATCCATAAAATAAGTCTAAATGGGATTGCTAGAAGACCTAATAAATAGGACTGGTAGTAACTGTGAGTTATGCGGTGCCACTGCTAATTTTTCAACTTATGAGGTACCACCTGTATCTTCTGGTGGCTTAGATGGTAGTCTGTTGGTTTGTGATACTTGTAAAAATCAAATCGAAAATCCCGGAGCTATGGATGCCAATCATTGGCGTTGTTTAAATGATAGTATGTGGAGTGAACATAATCCTGTGAAAGTTATTGCTTGGCGAATGTTATCACGATTAAAATCAGAGGGGTGGACGCAAGATCTATTAGATATGATGTATCTAGATGATGAAACATTAAATTGGGCTAAAGCTACCGGTGAGGGTCTTTTAGAAAGCGATAAAATTATTCATAGAGATATGAATGGGGTGATTTTAGAAAATGGAGATAATGTGGTTTTAATCAAAGACCTTAAAGTAAAAGGCTCAAGTATGATAGCTAAACAAGGTACTCCAGTTCGTCGTATTTCATTAGACAAAGAAAATGCTGAATATATTGAAGGCAAAGTAGGCGCGCAACAAATTGTTATAATTACCAAATTTGTTAAGAAAACCAGCTAAGAGTTCAACTCTGTAAAATACTTATAGAAATATGGAATTGTCTCAATACCTTTTAGATAATTCCAAACTCCAAAGTGTTCATTTGGTGAGTGAATGGCATCACTATCTAGACCAAAGCCCATAAGTATGGTTTTACTGCCTAAAACTTGTTCGAACAGCGCAACAATAGGAATACTTCCACCAGTACGTTCTGGGATAGGAGTTTTGTTAAAGGTTTTTTCATAAGCTTTTGCTGCAGCTTGGTATCCAAGACTATTCATATTAGTTACATAAGGCAAACCTCCGTGATGAGGAGTTACTTTTACCTTGACTCCTTTGGGTGCAATAGCTTCAAAGTGTTTTATAAATAATTCAGTAATTTCATCTGGGTCTTGGTGCGGTACTAAACGCATAGAAATTTTAGCGTAGGCTTTACTCGCGATAACGGTTTTAGCCCCTTCTCCAGTATACCCTCCCCAAATACCGTTAACATCAAGAGTTGGTCTTATGCTATAGCGTTCTGAAGTGGTAAATCCTTTTTCACCATAAACATCATCAATATCTAAGGCTTTTTTATACTCATCCAAATCAAATGGGGCCTTTGCCATTTCAGCACGCTCTTCATTTGAAACTTCTTCAACTTTATCATAAAATTCAGCAACGGTAATGCGATTGTCTTCGTCGTGTAATGAAGCAATCATCTTATTCAAAACATTAATCGGGTTTGGTACGGCCCCGCCATAAATTCCTGAATGTAAATCACGATTTGGCCCTGTTACTTCAACTTCAACATAGCTTAAACCTCTTAAACCAGTGGTAATTGAAGGTACATCATTGGCAATCATTCCAGTATCAGAAATTAAAATAATGTCATTGGAAAGCTTTTCTTTATGATTCTCTAAAAAGTCAGCCAAACTATCGCTACCTACTTCCTCTTCACCTTCAATCATGACTTTAACGTTGCAGGGTAATAAGTCATTTGTTATCATAAATTCAATGGCCTTGACATGCATGTACATCTGACCTTTGTCATCACAAGATCCACGAGCAAAAATTGCTCCTTCAGGGTGTAGTTCCGTTTTTTTAATTACAGGTTCAAAAGGTGGTGATGTCCATAAATTCATTGGATCTGGTGGCTGTACATCATAATGGCCGTATACCAATATTGTTGGTAAACTAGAATCTATAATTTTCTCACCGTATACTACTGGATATCCTTTAGTCTTGCAAATTTCGGTAGTATCGCAACCAGCATCTTTTAAGGATTGCTCTACCATTTCGGCAGTTTTCAGCACGTCTTTTGAATAAGCAGGGTCTGCACTGATAGATGGTATTTTAAGTAACTCAATTAATTCATTTAGAAAACGTTCTTTATGAGTTGCGATATAATTTTTAATGGTATCCATACGGTTTTTTAAAGAGGTATAAAATTACGAAACCTCTTCCAGCAAATTCAAATTTTTGATAGGCAAATCGAAATAATCAATTTTGCTATTTCACAATACGAAAATTGAATTATATTTGCAGTCCTTTTGCGGGCGTGGTGGAATTGGTAGACACGCTAGACTTAGGATCTAGTGCCGCGAGGTGTGAGAGTTCGAGTCTCTCCGCCCGCACAAAATAAAAAGCTTCTTGGAAACAAGAAGCTTTTTCATTTAGTGGTATGTTGTCCTTAATTAACGAATTTTATCAAGAATTAAATTCAATTTTTAAAATTTGATTTACTAATTGATATTTGGGTAAACTTAGTTTATAGCAATAAAAAAGCCTTTCAATTGAAAGGCTTTTTACTATTATATGCTTTGTTATTTTTATCCTATTAGTCCTATTTTGTTTAATAAGATACAAAGCGGAATTGCAATTAATATGAATATTAAAGCAAAGACCAGTACTCTTAAAAAGCCTTCTAAAAGCTTGTCTCCAAAAGATAGTTGTTCTTCCATAATTGATTAATTTGTTTCAATGTACATAAAACTGATGATAAATACCTTGAAACCTAAGTAGTTATTCGATTAAATACCTGGTTTAAGGCATGTGTGGCTGTTTTGTTTCGATGAGTGGTTGTCATTTTTTACCACTTAGTTTTTTGGCTAAATCTTCTAATGAAATACCTTTTGTTTCGGGCATTACAAACAACACCCATAACAATTGAAGTACCATCATTGTTGAAAAGAAAATAAATATGGGCCATGGATTCTCTTTGAAAATTCCGATTTCAGCATCTAGAAATGTAGGTGTTAATAAGGTGATTAAAGCAGCAAATACCCAGTGAACACCTGTGCCCCATGATTGGCCATATGCACGAACTTTATTTGGGAATATTTCAGAGATAAACACCCAAATTACTGCGCCTTGGCCAACGGCGTGAGATGCAATAAATATTAAGATAAAAATAAGTAACACAATTGAACTAGCCCCGCTATAAAAACACCAGCCAACAACAGCTAAGCTAAGAATGTATCCTAATGAACCTATATACATTAACTGTTTTCGGCCTAGTTTATCAATAAGTGAAATACCAACAAATGTGAAGATGAGGTTAATCACACCGATTGAAATAGAGCTGAATAATGATTCTCCTGAACCAAGACCTGCTCGTTCTAAAATTTCAGGTGCGTAATACAGCACAAAATTAATACCGGACAATTGATTGAATAAGGCTAAAAAGAATGCTAAGAACAAAGGTTTTTTAAATCTATTTGAAAAAAGCTTTTCTTTAGTAGTAGTTGCCGATTTTATCAAAGCATCTTTTATTTCTTTGATTCTATTTGATGCCTCTAGGCTGTCAACACCCAATAAGGATAATGCATTTAATGCTTTTTTGTCTTCGTGCCCTTTCATAAGCAACCATCTAGGGCTATTAGGTATTTTTAATACCATAAAAGTGTATATCAATGCAGGAAGCCCTTCCATGCCTAACATCCACCGCCAAGAAACATCGGCGTTAAAAAATATTCCGATAAGATAGTTTGATATGAAAGCAATTAGAATACCAAAAACAATATTGAATTGATAGGTGGCAGTCAAACGACCTCGATTACCAGCATTTGAAATTTCTGATATATATATTGGTGCAGCAACGGATGAGGCACCTACACCTACTCCTCCAATAAATCTAAATAAAGAAAAACTATAAGCTTCAGGAGCCAAAGCCGAACCTACTGCCGAAATAAAATATAATACTCCAATCCAAAATAAGGTTCTTTTTCTACCTAACTTATCTGTTGGTATACCGCCAAAGAGTGAGCCGAGAACTGTTCCCCAAAGTGCCATAGACATGATGAAGATCCCGTGAAAAGTAAAAATGGTATCGCCTAAAAACCAATTTGTGCCCCATAACTCTTTTATGGGCTGATTGGCACCACTTATGACTACAGTGTCAAAACCAAATAAGAAGCCGGCTAGAGCAGCGGTTAAAGAAATTCTTAAAATACGTTTATCCATGGAGGTTGAAATTTGCTAAAGCTAGCCAAAAATTAAAAAAGTTGAGTTATATAATTTATGACATGTTTAGTTGCTCCAATTTTATTTTTGATGTAGGAGGTATTTATTTGTCCTGTTTTTTGGCAGTATGCGGTGTCGTCAATAAGTTTAGTAATTTGCTCTCTAAATTCAATTTTGTTTGCAATACTGATAACACCGTGGAGTTTTACCAAATCTTCAGCCTCTTTAAATCCATTAAAATTTGGCCCAATGATAACAGGAATTCCAAAGACCGCTGGTTCGAGAGTATTATGAAGCCCTGTCGCAAAACCACCGCCTACATAGGCAATATCAGCATAGCTGTAAATTTTGGTTAATAGTCCAATAATGTCAATAATGATTATTTGAGCTTCTTTCAGACTAGTGGCATCCATTTCAGAATAGAGCACTACATTTTTAGTTATCGACTCTTTTAGTTTACGTATCTGGTTTGGTTTTATGTTATGAGGTGCGATAACAAACTTTATATTCTCGGTATAATTGTTAAAATAGTTAATGAGAACTTGCTCATCTTCTGGCCAAGTACTACCAGCAACGACACAGGTAGATTGACCTTTAAATTCAATCATGAAATCAAGTTGATTTTCATTTTCTGCTATTTGCGAGACTCTGTCAAATCGTGTATCACCACTTAGTGTTACGTTATTAAACCCGATAGATTCGAGCAGTTTTATGGAATGGTCATCCTGCACGAAAAAATGCTGAAATTTTTTCAAAGCTTTGCGAACAAAAAAACCATAAGACTTGAAGTAAATCTGTCTATCCGAAAAAATTGCTGAAACTAAAATCGCATTTATTTTTTGATGCTCTAATTGTTTTAAATAGTTTGGCCAGATTTCATATTTAATAAAAATGGCTAGTTCAGGCTTTACTAAAGAAATAAATTTTTTAGCATTTTTTGCTGTATCCATTGGAAGATAAACGACAACATCGGCCGGAGTTTTATCCTTTTTGATTTCATACCCTGATGGAGAAAAGAAAGAAAGCACAATTTTATGGGTAGGGAAATTCTTTTTTAATTCTTCTAATAAAGGAAGTCCCTGTTCATATTCTCCTAGGGACGCAGCGTGCATCCAAATTGTTTTATTGTCTTTATCAATGTGATTTTCTAAAATCTCATAGGTTCTTTGTCTACCTTGAACAAAAAGTTTGATTTTAGGTTTAAAGCTGGCAATTAATTTCAAATGAAACCAAGCAATTTGTGTTAGTATGTTATAGATATGGTACAAAAAAAGTATTTGCGCTAAAATACATTTCTTAGTTGAAACCTGAATCAGCCCTGCTTAATTTGTTAATTTTGTAACTCTAATTTTAAGCTGAGGTATTGGGCTTTAAAGAAGCACAGAATCCAATAAAAATTCAAAAAGCATGAAAAAGATTCAAATGGTTGACCTGGTTGGTCAATACGAAGAAATTAAAGGTCAAGTTAATTCTTCAATGCAACAGGTTTTAGAGACTGCGGCTTTTATAAATGGACCTGAGGTACATGCTTTTCAAAAAGAGCTTGAGAATTATTTAGGAGTTAAACATGTAATTCCATGCGCTAACGGAACTGATGCCTTACAAATTTGTATGATGGGATTGGACTTAAAGCCAGGTGACGAGGTGATTACCGCAGATTTTACTTTCGCTGCTACTGTTGAAGTAATTGCTCTTTTACAATTAACCCCTGTTTTGGTTGATGTAGAAGTTGACACTTTTAATATTGATATTAAAGCAATTGAAAAAGCCATTACCCCAAAGACCAAAGCCATAGTTCCTGTGCATTTGTTTGGACAATGTGCAAATATGGATGCAATTATGGAGATAGCTGAAAAACATAACCTATATGTAATTGAAGATAATGCCCAGGGTATTGGTGCAACACATACTTTTAAAGACGGTAAAAAGGCTAAATCGGGCACCATTGGTCATGTGGCATCTACTTCATTCTTTCCGTCAAAAAATTTAGGATGCTACGGTGATGGAGGGGCAATTTTCACCAATGATGATGATTTAGCTCATATTATTCGGGGTATTGTAAATCATGGAATGTATGAACGTTATCACCATGATGTGGTTGGCGTTAATTCAAGACTAGATTCTTTACAGGCAACAGTATTAAGAGCTAAACTTCCTAGGCTAGATTCTTATAATGCAAAAAGAAGAGCTACTGCAAGAAAATACAATGAAGCTTTTAAAAATCAAAGGGATATAATTCTTCCTAAAACAGTGAATGGTTGTGATGGTATTTGTGAAGTATGTGATTGTCATGTATTTCACCAGTACACCTTGCGTATTTTGAGAGAAAAAAGAGACAGATTGGTACAACATTTAAATGAAAATGCCGTTCCATGTGGAGTGTATTATCCGATTCCTTTGCATTTGCAAAAGGCATATCAAGATAATCGTTACAATGAAGCTGATTTCAAAGTCACTAATCAACTGGTCAAAGAGGTGATTTCACTTCCTATGCATACAGAGCTTGATGACGAACAAATCAATTTCATTACCAAATTAGTTATTGATTGTGTCAAGAAAAATGAATAAGGTTTTAGGTTTAGTGTTCTGTTTTATTGCTTTGAATTTCTTTGGTCAAAATAAAACAGATTCATTAAATTTTGCCTTTTACTCTGATTTTGAGGCTAGGCAATTTAATAAAATTGCCTCCAATGATTCAGACTATAATTTTATTGACGCTCTTTTGAGTATTGATTCATTGTATAATGCGGATAAAGCATCGATTATTCATCTTGAGTTGAATAATTTTTTCAATAAGACAAAGACTAAAGTCAGTTCTTATAATGATAAGAAAAAGGTTAAATACGTATTTAATAAAGTTCATGAAAGGTTTTTTAAAAAGTATGAACTAGATTCTAATTTCTCAGATATTTTTAAAGATGCAACTTATAATTGCGTAACAGGGACTGCCCTTTATGCTCATATTTTTGATTTTTTGGAAATACCCTACCAAATTAAGGAAACACCGACTCACGTATTTCTGGTAGCTTATCCTAGAACATTAAACATTTTAGTAGAGACTACAGTTCCAGGTAAATTAGGCTCCTACGCTCCATCAGAGACTCTCATGAAGAAAGCAGTAGATGAATTGGTCGAGATGAAATTAATAACGTCTGTCGATGTAAATAGATTAGGTTATAATCGTGCGTTTAATGAATATTTTTACGGTGACGGTAGTATTGCAAAAGAAGAGTTAATTGGGATTCAATATTTTAATAGAGGTATTTCTTATTTAAATAAAGAGTTATACGAACTAGCGTACAATAATTTTCTAAAATCTCAACAGGTTTATACGAACAAAAAGGCCGCAATTGTTACTGAGACAACTCTTCATTTTTTAATCGATAAATTAGATTTTTCTAGAATTGATAATTTTAATTGGTTTGTCAAATATGCTGACTCTTATGAAGATGTTGATTATCTGGAATATAAGTTAAGTAAAATCTTAACAAACAATAAGTGGTTAGATGATGATTACACTACAATTGAAAAAAAACTAGGTTTAATTAATAACAAAGAATGTCAAAACAAATTATTAGAGGTTTATTACGTTGTTTTGGCTGATAGAGCTCATAAATTTCAAAGAGTAAGTGAAGCTTTATACTACTCAAATAAGATTCATAAGCTTAACCCTGACAACTTAGATGCTAAAAATTATATAGCGACGTTTGAAATTGATCGTTTGGCACAAAAAAACGTTAGCGCTGAGAGAGAATTTGATCTAGACTCTTTACTCAAAAAATACCCTTTTCTAAAAGAATTTGGTATTTACAATCGCTATAGAACATATCTCTATTCATTTTTAGTAGCAAAAAGTTTTAACGATAATAATAAACTAAAAGGGCAAGAGTATTTATTTCAATTGGAACGACTTATTGAAAATAAAGAGGAGTCTACAATGGATTTTAATCAAGAAGCAATTGGTAATGCTTATGGTTCTATAGGTGCCTATTATTATCGTAAAGGTCAAAAGAAGAAGGCAATAGAAGTTATGAAAGGTGGTCTTGAGTATTCTCCGGAAAATGCAAATATTTTAAAAAAGATACAATTAATAAAAAATTCTTATTGATGAAAAAAATATTAGTTACAGGTGGTTTGGGTTTTATTGGCTCTCACACAGTCGTAGAACTTCAAAATGAAGGTTTTGAAGTAATAATTATAGATAATCTTAGTAATTCTTCAGAAAATGTAATGAATGGAATAGTTGCCATTACGGGTAAAAAGCCAATTTTTGAAAAATTTGATTTAAGAGATAAGAACAAAGTCCAAGATTTCTTTTCAAGACATTCTGATATTGAAGGAGTAATACATTTTGCCGCTTCAAAAGCTGTAGGTGAAAGTGTTGAAAATCCGCTTTTATATTATGAGAATAATATTGGAGTTTTAGTTTATATGTTGCAAGAGCTTTCTAAAAAGGGCGATGCTAATTTTATTTTTAGCTCGTCGTGCACCGTTTACGGTCAGGCAGATATTATGCCGATAACTGAAGATGCTCCTGTTAAGCCTGCTGAATCTCCGTATGGTAATACAAAACAAGTTGGAGAAGAAATTATTAAAGATACTTGTAAAGTTAATCCGCAACTAGCGGCTATTGCCTTAAGGTATTTTAACCCAATTGGAGCTCATCCAACAGTAGAAATAGGTGAATTGCCAATAGGTGTTCCTCAAAATTTACTACCATACATTACTCAAACCGGAATCGGTTTAAGAGAGCAGTTATCCGTTTTCGGAGATGACTACCCTACGGCAGATGGTACTTGTATTAGAGATTATATTCATGTTGTTGATATTGCAAAAGCTCATGTTGCTGCACTACAAAGACTAATAGAGGGTAAGAATCAAGAAAATTTTGAAGTCTTTAACCTTGGGACTGGAACAGGGAGTTCGGTTTTAGAAGTTATTGAGAGTTTTGAAAGAGTTACAGGTGAAAAACTAAACTATAGGATTTCTCCTCGTAGAGAAGGTGACGTTGTTCAAGCGTTTGCTGATACTACAAAAGCAAATAAAACCCTTGGATGGAAGGCCAAATCTACCTTAGATGATGCCATGAAATCTGCTTGGGACTGGGAAAAGAAGATTCGAAAATCAGAAGAAAAAGTTTCAGTTTAATTTTTTCAGATCAAATAAAATAAAAAAGGAGGGCAGTGATGTCCTCCTTTTTTATTTATCTTTTGGTGCTTTATAATAATCACCAAATACTATTGAAATGAAAATATTAACATTATTCTCAGCCTTTTTCTTAATTACTGGACTTTTAATGGGGCAAGATACATATCTACATTGCGGAAGTGTAATGGATATAAACACTGGAAAAACAAGTGTTGAAAAAACTATTATTGTATCTGCCAATAAAATAAAGTCTATTCAATCTGGATATATAGTAGGTTCAGAGAATGATTTGATTATTGATTTGAAGAATAAGGTAGTTTTGCCAGGTTTCATTGATATGCATGTGCATATGGAAGGTGAGTCTAGCCCAACTCGTTATATAGAACGCTTTACAAAAAATGATGTAGACGTTGCTTTTCAGTCAACTGTTTATGCAAAAAAAACATTGATGGCAGGATTCACTACAGTTCGTGACTTAGGTGGTTCTGGTGTTAATATTGCTTTAAGAAATGCTATAAATCGCGGTATAGTGGTAGGGCCAAGAATTTTTACAGCTGGTAAAGCAATTGGTACTACCGGTGGACATGCTGACCCAACTAATGGAATGCGAAAAGAATTAATGGGTAATCCAGGCCCGAAAGAAGGTGTTGTAAATTCACCAGAAGATGCTAAAAAAGCAGTACGCCAACGATACAAAAATGGTGCAGATGTTATTAAAATTACTGCTACTGGCGGTGTCATGAGCGTAGCAAAAAATGGGCAAAATCCTCAGTTTACAGAAGAAGAAATTAAAGCAATAGTAACAACAGCTAATGATTATGGTATGCTAACAGCTGCTCATGCTCATGGTGATGAAGGTATGCAAAGAGCTATAAGAGCGGGTATAAAGACCATTGAACATGGTACCTTAATGGAAGAGCCTACAATGGATTTAATGATAAAATATAATACCTTTTTAGTACCAACTATTTCCGCGGGTAAAGCTGCCGCTGCGATGGCTGATATTCCTGGATTTCTGCCCCCTGTTGTTGCAAAAAAAGCTAAAGAAATAGGTCCGGTTAGTCAAAGAACTTTCAAAAAAGCCTATAAAAAAGGCGTGCCGATTGCCTTTGGTACTGATGCTGGAGTTTCCCCGCATGGAGATAATGGTAAAGAGTTTGGTTACATGCATAAAGCTGGAATGCCAGTGCTGGATGCCTTACAATCAGCAACATTAACCAATTCTGAATTGCTTGGAATGAAAGAAGAGCTAGGGCAGCTAAAAGAAGGTTTTATTGCTGACATTGTAGCCGTTGAGCAAAACCCACTAGATGCTGTTGAGACTTTAGAAAACGTTGTTTTTGTAATGAAGGATGGCAAGGTTTACAAACAATAAAGTTTTGTTTTTAACGAAGACCTTTTATGATAGATTTTGAAAAAAGCCAAGAAATATTTAGGAAACTTCAAGAATTTTCGTTGCAAGAAAAACTAGTTTTACAAATCAAAAAAGATTTTAAGCGTTCCAATGTGTCTTTAGTAATACCGATTTCTTCATCTAATAAGGACATTCTACAGTTATTACAAGAGAAATTATACGTGTTGTTACTTGAAAAGTTTGATGATTATTTGAATTTATTATATGTAATTGACATATCTGAAAATAGCTTAAAAAAAGTTCAAACTAATGATATCGTTGAGGTTTCAAAAGAAGTGGCCTTTTTAGTTTTTGAAAGAGAATTTCAAAAAGTTTGGTTCAAAAACCAATATCGTTAGAAATAAAAGCGAACAAAAGGTATCCAGGGGTCTGCATAAAGACTTCTAGTTTCATCAAATAAGACATCATAACGGATTCCAATAGTGAAATTTTGCTGGGTATAGCCTATTCCAAAAAATAGTGCAGAATACCAATAATTATCTTCAATGCTAATACTATTAAAATTTTGATCAATATTAATTCGCCATTGTTCAAATTCGCCTGATAGTTGTAAATAGGGCAGAGGATTATAAAAATTGATGAAACTGGGACCGTATGCCAATAATTTGTCGTCACCAAACTTTGAATAGTTGAAATTGAGGCTCAAACCTGTTGCAAAATCTGAATTAACCTGAAAAATACCACTTGGGGAAACTCCCAAATTAAAGCTTTGATTTCCAAAACCCAGACTGATACCGCCACCAAATTGTACATCTTTCCAAAAATCATTATTACCATTTGATTGAGAATTCAAAATAGTAGAACAACAAAAAATGAAAATTGATAAGATTTGTAATAGGAATTTGGAAAATTGTGATTTCATGATAAAGTTTTTCAATTTACCGCACAATTTACGGTGGTAAATGCGATTTGTTGTATTTTTGATTAAATTTTGTTGCACCTTTTGGTAATGCACTACAATGGATAAATATTCCTTTTTAAACGCTGCACATACCGCTTTTTTCGCGGAATTATACGAGAAATACACAAAAAGCCCTGATAGTATTGAGCCCAGTTGGCGTGCTTTTTTTCAAGGTTTTGATTTCGGACTGGAGAGTTCTCTTGAAGAACTAGATATTGATATTTTGGCAGGTGAAGGCAGTATGTTGGCCAATGGGCAACAAATAGCCATTCCCGAGTCACTTCAAAAAGAATTTCAGGTCGTTCGTTTGATTAATGGCTATCGATCAAGAGGTCATTTATTTACTCAAACCAACCCAGTTAGAGAAAGAAGACAGTATAATCCAACTTTGGAGCTGGAGAACTTTGGTTTAGCACAAAGTGATTTAGACACCAAGTTCGATGCTGGAAATATCATTGGGATTGGGCAAAGTTCTTTACGCGATATTATCAATCATTTAGAAAAAATTTATTGTGATGCGATAGGAGTCGAATACATGTATATTCGAACACCTGATCGTATTCAATGGATACAAGATTGGCTGAATAATAATGATAATCACCCGAATTTTTCAGCTGATGAAAAGAAAAATATTCTAAGAAAACTAAATGAAGCCGTTTCATTTGAAAGTTTCTTGCATACGAAGTATGTTGGACAAAAAAGATTCTCCTTAGAAGGGGGAGAATCTTTAATACCTGCCCTTGATGTTATTATTGAAAAGGCTGCAGACGCAGGGGTTAAGCAATTTGTAATGGGAATGGCTCACCGGGGTCGATTAAGTGTCTTAACTAATATTTTTGGTAAATCACCAAAAGACATTTTTAGTGAGTTCGATGGTAAAGATTACGAAGAAGCAATTTTTGATGGTGATGTAAAATATCATATGGGTTGGACCTCAATGCGCGAAACTGACTCGGGTAAAATGGTCAACATGAATATTGCACCTAATCCATCGCACCTAGAAACTGTTAATGGAATAGTAGAAGGAATTGCTCGTGCAAAACAAGATAATAGCCATCCAGAAAATGAGTCGGAGGTTTTGCCAATTTTAGTTCATGGTGATGCAGCATTTGCTGGCCAAGGCGTTGCTTATGAAATTATTCAAATGGCCAGGTTAGATGGTTATCATACCGGAGGTACCATACATATTGTTGTGAATAATCAAATAGGTTTTACTACTAACTATCTAGATGCTAGATCGTCTACTTACTGCACTGATGTGGGCAAGGTGACACTTTCACCGGTTTTGCACGTAAATGCTGATGATGCCGAGGCTGTAGTTCATGCTGCAACGTTTGCGTTGGAATATCGGATGCGATTTAAACGTGATGTGTTTTTAGATTTACTGGGTTATCGAAAGTATGGACATAATGAAGGTGATGAGCCAAAATTTACACAACCGTTATTATATAAATCAATCTCAAAGCACTCAAACCCAAGAGATATTTATGCTCAAAAATTAATTGATCAAGGTATTATTGAAAAGGGTTACGTAAAAGAACTTGAAGTAGAATACAAAAAGAATCTGGAAGAAGATTTGATGGATTCTAGAAAAATAGAAAAGACACGTATTACGCCATTTATGAATGATGAATGGGAAGGTTTTCAGCAAAAAACTGAAGACGCGATGTTGAAACCTATTGACACTAGTTATGATTTAAAAAAATTAGATAAGATTGCTACCGGTATCACTAAACTACCTGAAGGCAAAAAGTTCTTGCGTAAGCTAGAGCGCTTGGTTAAAGGGCGTCATAAGATGTACTTTGAAGATAACCAATTAGACTGGGCAATGGGAGAACTATTGGCATACGGGTCACTTATTGAAGAAGGATACGATGTGAGAATGACTGGTCAAGATGTTGAACGAGGTACTTTTTCGCATCGACATGCAGTGATAAAGACTGAAATGCATGAAGAAGAAGTAATTCTATTAAATGAACTTGGAGAATTACAAAACGGTAAATTTCATATTTATAATTCCTTATTATCAGAGTACGCTGTAATGGCTTTTGATTACGGCTATGCCATGGCAAGCCCAGGTACGTTAACAATTTGGGAAGCACAATTTGGTGACTTTAGTAATGGAGCTCAAATTGTTATAGATCAGTATTTGTCATCAGCAGAAGATAAATGGAAACTGCAAAACGGTTTGGTATTATTATTGCCGCATGGATACGAAGGTCAAGGTGCTGAACATTCTTCGGCAAGAATGGAACGTTATTTACAATTATGTGCTAAGGATAATATGTATGTTGCGGATGTCACCACGCCAGCTAATATGTTTCATTTGTTGCGTCGTCAATTAAAAGCGGAATTTAGAAAACCATTAGTGGTTTTTACTCCCAAAAGTCTATTGCGTCACCCAAAAGTATTATCTACCAAAGAAGAATTAGCAAACGGAAATTTTCAAGAGCTCATAGATGATGAAAATAGCAAGGTTAATAAAGTAAAAACTTTAGTTTTCTGTACTGGAAAATTTTATTACGATTTATTGGCAAAACAGGAAGATTTAGACCGTGATGATATTGCATTGGTAAGGGTGGAGCAGTTATTCCCTTTACCAGCCAAAGCAATGCGAGCTATTATTAAAAAGTATAAACATGCAGAAGAAGTGGTTTGGGCGCAAGAAGAACCGCGAAATATGGGGGCTTGGGGTCACTTATTAATGCATTTTGAAGAAGCCAAAACTTTTAGAGTAGCTTCAAGAAGGTTTTACGGAGCACCAGCTGCTGGTAGTGCAGTGCGTTCTAAAAGAAGACATGAACAAGTAATTGAATATGTCTTTGATAAAACAAAAGATAATTTTAGATAAAATTACAAACTCGAAATAAAGTTAGAAACGATGATTCTAGAAATGAAAGTCCCATCGCCGGGAGAGTCCATTACCGAAGTTGAAATAGCTGAATGGTTGGTGCAAGACGGTGATTATGTGGAGAAAGACCAAGCAATTGCTGAGGTTGATTCTGATAAGGCAACTTTAGAACTTCCTGCTGAAGAAAGTGGAACTATAACTTTAAAAGCTGAAGAAGGCGATGCTGTTGCTGTAGGCGAAGTAGTTTGTTTAATAGATACTAGTGCTAAAAAACCTGAGGGTGATGCTACTCCGGCTCCTAAAGAAGAGGTAAAAGAAGTGCCTAAAAAAGAGGCTGCTCCGAAAGCCACGGAAGTAAAAAAAGAAACGTATGCTTCTGGTACACCTTCACCAGCTGCAAAAAAGATATTAGATGAAAAAGGAATTTCTGCTTCCTCTGTTTCTGGAACAGGTCGCGATGGGCGAATAACGAAAGATGACGCTGTCAAAGCAGTGCCTTCAATGGGTACACCAACAGGGGGAAATAGAGGAGAATCTCGTTCTAAACTTTCTATGCTTCGCAGAAAAGTGGCTGAGCGTTTGGTCGCTGCCAAGAACGAGACAGCAATGTTGACCACCTTTAATGAGGCGGATATGTCAGCAATATTTGCTTTAAGAAAAGAATATAAAGAAATTTTTAAAGAAAAGTTTGGGGTTAGTTTAGGCTTCATGTCCTTCTTTACAAAAGCAGTTGTTCGAGCATTAGAAATGTATCCAGCTGTAAATTCTATGATTGATGGTAAAGAAATGCTTTCTTATGATTTTTGTGATATAAGTATTGCAGTTTCTGGCCCAAAAGGTCTTATGGTTCCAGTTATTAGAAATGCAGAAAATTTAACTTTTAGAGGAGTAGAATCTGAAGTCAAACGATTGGCAATTAGAGCCCGTGAAGGTGAAATTACTGTCGATGAAATGACCGGCGGTACCTTCACTATTACTAACGGAGGTGTTTTTGGTTCTATGTTATCAACACCAATTATTAACCCACCCCAAAGCGCTATTCTAGGCATGCATAATATAATTGAACGTCCTATTGTTAAAGACGGTCAAATAGTTGCTGCTCCTATGATGTATTTGGCATTGTCCTATGATCATAGAATTATAGATGGAAAAGAATCTGTAGGTTTCTTGGTTGCAATAAAAGAGGCTTTGGAAAGTCCAATAGAGCTGTTGATGGATGGTGATGTAAAAAAGGCATTGGAGTTATAAAGCTTACAGCAAGAAATAAAAAAAGGAGCTTTTACAGCTCCTTTTTTTAATCACAACCCATATCAATCTTTGATTGGGCATCCGAATTCGGAAAGCATTGTTCGGTGGGCAGGCTTTCTGGAACAAAACGGTTTAAATTATTATCGTAAAGACCTTCTTCAATAAAATATACTAACTGACTAATTTCTTCTTCGGTTAAACCTAGAGGAATGAAAAGCGGTGATAAATTGCTATTCGGTACTTCGGTATTTTGTGGTACCGCTTCATTTTTATATGTAACTATTTCCTTAATACTATTAAAGCTCCCCCCATGACCTAGAAATTGTAATCCTTTTAGATTATAAAGTGTTGGTGTTTTAAATTTATAGTCGTCTTCAGGATTTTTAGTAAACCCACCTCTACCTTTTTTATCATTTTCGGTAACAAATCCAATAATTTCGTCTTCTTTAAAATCACCCATTCCAAGTGCGTGAAAGTCCATGCCATTTAGACCGGGGCCAGAATGACATTTATAGCATTCACCTTTTCCAAAGAAGAGAACAGCTCCTTTTTTACTAGTTTCTGACATTGCATTTGTATCTCCTCTAAGCCATTTTTGAAATGGAGCTTCAGATGCTACAACAGACCTTTCATATGCCGCTATGGCAAGAGCGCCTTGTATTTTAGTATAACGCTCAGAAGGACTGACTTCGGCAAAGGCTTGGTCGAATAGATTCTTATACGTGTCATTTGAGATTATCATATCTGAATCAATAACAAGTCGATGAACACCTAAGCCTGCGATGGCTTGTGTTTCAACCCCTTCAAATCCTAGAAGGTTATTTTCTTTTGGCGTACCTTCCGTCCATTCAGATTCCGTACCTATATTTGATTTTGTGCCTCCGAATTGACCATTCCACAACATTACATCTTGGTAGGCAGAGTTTAAAATCGTGGGGGATCGTAATGGTTGAACATCTATGTTAGATAAATCATAGGTTGCATTAACTGTACGATTTTCTCCGAACAGACCAAAACCAATACCGCCTTCACCGATACCTTGTTTTAAACCACTTTGAAATCCTGCTTTAACATGATGACAACTTGCACAGGAATAGGTGCCTTTGCTCTCTTCTTGCTTCGGAGCTAATGCTAAACCTGTTTCATGAAAAAGAAATTTGCCAAGCGTAACTTTTTCAAGAGTTATTTTATTTTTGGGGTCACTAGGTATTCTTGTGTAATCGTTATTTGGTAATACTAGTGCCTCGGCAGAACCCAAACGCACATTGATTATTTCTAAAAGAGAATTATCTAAATTTTCCTCTTCAGCAAATGTGTAAGTATCATCATTTTGACAGCCTAAGCCAAGTAAGGCAATAAATAACCCTAGCATTGGGTATTTAAAAGATTTGTTCATCCTTAGTAATTCAAGTTGAAATGCTAAGATCTATGAATTTAACTTTTTGATAAATTTATAAGGTATGATTGGTAGAGATATTCGTTTAAAGGAGAATTTATTGATATAAATACAAGTAGTTTTTACCATAATCTATAATGGCTTTTCCTTTTTTGAGGATATCCGCACCTATTATACCGTCAACCGGTAAAGCCTGGTGTGCGGTAAGTGCTTCATTTACATGAACCAAATCAAATAGAACTATTTTTTGTTTCTTCTTTTTCCAATTACCCAGCTGTACTTTATTTTTATTTGATATTAAGGTTTCCATTTCGGTCGCACCAGCACCAGCAGCCTTAATTTCTGAAGCTTCAGATATTAAATTAAAAAACGTAATCTTATCAATACCAATACATGTATTGGAAGCACCAGTATCTAAAATAAATCGCCCAGAAATACCATTGATTTTTGCAGATACTTCAAAATGATTAGTGGCTGTTAATACCAAAGGAATTCGAGTAAATTTTTTTGATTTCAGAAATATTTTAAGGGATTTCATATGTGACTTTTATATTTTTTTGAACGTGCTGTATAGATGTAAGTTTATAAAGATAAACCTATTTTTGCGGCATGATTATAACAGATACTCATACACACTTATATAGTGAAGCTTTTAACGAGGATAGAAATGAAGTGATTTTAAAAGCAATTGATTTGGGAATTCAACGGTTTTTTATTCCTGCCATTGATTCTACTTACACACAATCAATGTATGATTTAGAAAAAAGTTTTCCAGATAATATCTTTTTGATGATGGGTTTACATCCAACCCATGTTAAAGAAAATTTTTTGGAAGAACTACAGCATGTGGAGGAGCAACTAGATGAAAGAAAATTTTATGCTATTGGAGAAATTGGAATTGATTTGTATTGGGATAAATCATTTTTAAAGCAGCAGCAAGAAGCCTTTTTGTACCAAATAAAACTAGCAAAAAAGTATAAGCTTCCTATTGTCATACATTGTAGAGAGGCATTTGATGAAATTTTTGAAATATTGGAGCAAGAAAAAGGTGATGATTTGTTCGGCATTTTTCATTGTTTCACTGGTACAATTTTACAAGCGAATAAAGCTATTTCTTATAACATGAAACTTGGTATTGGTGGAGTAGCTACTTTTAAGAATGGCAAGATTGACCAGTTTTTAAATCAAGTTGATTTAAAACATATTGTTTTAGAGACAGATGCTCCCTATTTGGCACCAGTTCCTTATCGCGGCAAAAGAAATGAAAGTGCATATATTACCGAGGTTTTAAATAAACTAGAATCAATATATAATGTTGATTCTTCTGTTATAGCAGAAATTACCACTGAAAACTCAAAAGAAGTTTTTGGAATATAATCAATAGGTATGCAAAATAAAGCTAGAATTTTACTGATATATACTGGCGGTACCATAGGTATGGTAAAAGATTATGAAACCGGTGCTTTAAAAGCTTTTGATTTTGATGAGCTTATGAGTCATATTCCAGAATTGAGTCAACTTGATTGTATTATTAAAAGTATTTCTTTTGATACTCCCATTGATTCATCTAATATGAATTTAAAGTATTGGGAAGAAATAGCAGTAATTATTGAATCTAACTATACTAGTCAAGACGGATTTGTTGTTCTTCACGGTAGTGACACCATGAGTTATTCTGCATCTGCTTTAAGTTTTATGTTAGAAAATTTATCAAAACCTGTAATCTTTACAGGTTCACAATTGCCAATCGGAGATTTAAGAACTGACGCCAAGGAAAATTTAATAACGTCCATACAAATAGCATCGCTTCAAATAAATGGTCAGGCGGTCATTCAAGAAGTAGGTTTATACTTTGAATACAAATTGTATCGTGGTAATAGAACAACTAAAATAAATGCGGAACATTTTGAAGCATTTGATTCTCCTAATCACCCGCCATTAGTAGAATCGGGAGTTAATTTAAAAGTGAATCATCCATATTTATTAAACCCATCAAAGAATAAATCGCAACTTAAGGCTCATAAAAAGCTAGATAATAGGGTAGCAGTATTGAAATTATTTCCTGGAATTGGAGAAAATTTGGTCAACTCCGTATTACAAACACCTGATTTGAGAGTTTTGATTTTAGAAACTTATGGTGCAGGCAATGCTCCAACTGCCAATTGGTTCATTCAATTATTAGAAAAAGCAATAAAAAATGGCCTTCATATAATTAATGTAACTCAGTGTTCAGGTGGCAGTGTTATAATGGGTCATTATGAGACTAGCAAAAAGCTATCGCAAATACAATTGATTGATGGTAAAGATATTACAACCGAGGCAGCGGTAACTAAAGCCATGTATCTTTTGGGAAGCACAATTTCAAGTAGCTTATTTAAGACGGTTTTTGAAACTTCATTGCGCGGAGAAATGGATTAAATTAACGTGTTAAATTTTATTAACTAATTATTTTTTTGTTAATTGGGCAGCCTAACTATTTAAAAATAGAGAGGTGGCCGAGTGGTCGAAGGCGCACGCCTGGAAAGTGTGTATACACCAAAAGTGTATCGAGGGTTCGAATCCCTTCCTCTCTGCTGTTTTTTTAAATTTGATAATTGCGAAATTTTTATATCTTTAACATTATTAACTAACTAATTTTAAGTTTGAACACGATGAAAAAAATATCCTTTACTCTGGCTACTGCCGGAATGTTTATTTTAGGTACTACTACAGCTTCAGCAGCGATGATTCAAGATGCAGAAGAGGCAAGCAAAGGTTTTACCCAAGTTTTGAAAGAACAATTCATCCAAGGTGGACCAGCGTTCATGGGTATCGTATTGTTATGTTTAATTTTAGGTCTTGCAGTTGCTATCGAACGTATTATATACCTTAATATGGCTAGCACAAATTCTTCAAAATTAAAGCAACAAGTTGAAGATGCATTAGCCTCAGGTGGCGTAGAAGCAGCTAAAGAAGTTTGCAGAAATACAAAAGGTCCTGTTGCCTCAATTTTTTACCAAGGTTTAGATAGAATAGGCGAAGGTCTAGAATCTGCTGAAAAGGCCGTTGTCTCGTACGGTGGTGTTCAGATGGGTCAATTAGAGAAAAATGTGTCTTGGTTATCTTTATTTATTGCAATTGCACCAATGCTTGGTTTCATGGGTACGGTAATAGGTATGATTGCGGCATTCCAAAAAATTGCAGCAGTTGGTAATTTAAGTGCTTCACTTATTGCAGGTGATATTCAAGTAGCATTATTGACTACGGTATTTGGTTTGATAACTGCAATTATTCTTCAAATTTTTTACAACTACATTATTGCAAAAATCGATAGTATCGTAAATGATATGGAAGACTCATCAATCTCTTTGATTGATATGTTGGCTGCCCATAAAAAATAATTGATAACATTTAAAACTATCGAATCATGAAAATATTAAAGATTGTATTAATTGTTATCGGTGTTATTGCTGCGGCGTTGAGTTTCTTCTTCATGCCATCCGGTGATGATCCAACGGCAATTGATAGTGGTTCAATAGATCTAATGTTTATTCTAACATGGATTCTATTGATTGCTGCCACTGCGTTAGCATTGTTTTACGGACTTAAGAAAATGATGACTACACCTGGTGGGTTGAAAAAAGCATTATTTGCCATTGGAGGTTTAGCTGTACTTTTTATTATAGGTTATGCCCTTTCAAGTGGTGATGAAGCTCAGGCCGTTGTTGACGTTTTCGAAGGAAAAGAAATACAACCTGAAGCCAGTACTGTTAAGACAATTGGAATGATGCTTAATGTGTTTTTCGGAATGACTCTTGTAGCAGTTTTACTGATGATTTGGCCAGGTATTAAAAAATTAATTGGTAAATAAAATTAAGAACTATGCCTAGAAGAAAAGGAGCACCAGAGGTTAATGCGGGTTCTATGGCGGATATCGCCTTCTTGCTACTTATCTTTTTCTTGGTAACTACTACCATAGAAACTGATGCAGGGCTAGATAGAATGCTTCCTCCAATTGAACCGCCTGATACTGATGTCGTTATTAAGCAAAAGAATATTTTCACTGTCAACATTAATAAGAATGGACAGTTGTTAGCTGATGAGAATTTAATGGATATTAAAGACTTACGTAAGGCTGCTATGGAATTCTTAGATAATGGTGGAGATGGTTCATGTGATTATTGCAAAGGAAAAAGAGATGGTAGTTCATCTGATAATCCTTCTAAAGCAATTATATCACTTAAGAACGATAGAGAAACAAAGTATGCCACATACATCACAGTTCAGAATGAATTGGTAGGTGCATATAATGATTTGAGAAACCGAGAAGCGAATCGATTATTTAATCGTGACTTCGTAGCAATGGAATCTGAATACTTAAATCCTGAAACTCCAAGCAGTGTTCGTGAAGAGTTGAAAGATAAAGTAAAAAGAATTCAAGATTTGTTTCCTCAAAAATTGTCTGAAGCAGAAACTTCAAGTAACTAATTAAAACGAATTTAATGGGCAAGTTTGCTAAGAAAAAAGATGGTGATTTACCTGCGGTTTCAACTGCTTCTTTACCTGATATTGTTTTCATGTTATTATTCTTTTTTATGACTGTTACAGTTATGAAGGACAGTTCTATTATGGTTGAGAATACGCTACCAAATGCTACTGAAATTAAAAAGCTGGAAAAAAAGGATAGAGTGATTTATGTGTTTGCTGGAAAACCAACTCGCGAATATGAAAGTGTTTACGGTACGGAAACCAGAATTCAATTGAACGATAAGTTTGCTAGTGTTAATGAAGTAGGGTCGTATATATTAGCTGAGCGTGCGAAAAAGCCGCAAGAGCTTCAAAATGTATTGACTACCGCATTGAAAGTAGATAAGGAAGCAAATATGGGTTTGATATCTGATATTAAACAAGAACTCAGAAAGGTAAATGCCTTGAAAGTGAATTATACAACATTTGAAGGAGATGCTTTTAATAACCTTCAATAAGTTAAAAACTAAATTTTAGTTAGAAAGCCTTGAATTTTTATTCAAGGCTTTTTTTATAATTAAATTTTATTCTTTTGGATTTATTAGCATTCCTATTAGGGACTACATTAATTTGCTTACTCTTTTCTATTGTTAGCTTTTCATTGTTTTATTAGTAATTAATTCTTTGAGACCCAATACCTCATTGAAGTGGGGTCCTCACTCATTATTACTTTTTTATTTTTTTAGAAGATTGTTATTTGTGTTGTAAAGCAATAAGATAATCCTAGAAAAAAATATTGAATTATGTCAATAAAAAGAGAGATACCCGAGGTGAATGCAGGTTCAATGGCTGACATTGCTTTTTTGCTACTTATTTTTTTCTTAGTCACTACAACATTGAAAACAGATGAAGGGTTCGATAGACTTCTACCTCCAAAGGAACCTGGTCCAGAAATTGAATTGAATGAAAGAAATGTATTAAGAGTAAATATTAATAGTGATAACCAGTTAATGGTTGAAGATAATGTAGTGGATATAACAAGCTTACGAGACTTGACAAAAGCTTTTATAGATAATGGAGGTATGACAATAAATGGAAATGACTATTGTGCTTACTGTAAAGGAAATAGAAATAAAAGTTCTTCTGATAATCCGAGTAAGGCAATTGTTTTTTTGTCTCATAAAAGAGAGACTACATATGGATTTTATATTATGATACAAAATGAATTGATTGGAGCGTATAATGAATTAAGGAATAGAGAGGCTAAAAGACTTTTCAATCAAGGTTATGTTCAAATGGAAGAAGAATATCATAATCAAAATACTCATTTAGAGAGAAAAGTTATTTTAAAAAAGCAGATAAAAAAAATCCAAGAGCTTTATCCACAAAAGATAATAGAAAACGAAGTGTTTAATAATTAAAAGGAATTATGATAAAGAATAGAAAGAATAAAAAACAACTACCAGCAATTTCTACGGCATCTTTACCTGATATTGTTTTCATCTTGCTGTTTTTTTTTATGACAGTTACAACCATGAAAAATACCAACTTACTAGTGGAAAACACCTTGCCAATCGCAAATGAAACAGAAGAAATATTACAGTTAGATGAAGTAATTGAAATTCTAATTGGTAAATCTACTCAAGACGGTTTTTTTGTTGGAACTGAACCTAAAATTCAATTAGGTAGTAAATTCGGTAACATTGAGGATATAAGCGTTTACGTGTTATCAGAAGTCTCGAAAATGCCTGAAGAAATGAAGAAAGTAGCTATGGTTTCTTTGAAGGTTGATAAAACTGCAGAAATGGGCATAGTTACAGATGTTAAAAAAGAACTGCGAAAAGTCAATATGCTTAAAGTAAATTATACAACCATTCAAGGTGATATCTTTAATAATCTTTAATTGAAATTTTAATCAAAAGTATTTTATGCCATAAGCGTATTTTTTGTTTTACTTTGTGGTCTATGGGTAAAAGTTTGTTTTTCCTTATAATCTTTTTCTTCTCTGCTTTGTCAATTCTTGGGCAAGAAGCGAACTTATCCGCTGGTAATAATAGTCGTTATCTCGAAGATCAATTTTACGCAGGAATAGCCTATAATTTTTTAACTGACCTTCCTTCTGACGAAACAATTCAAAGGAATTTATCTTATAATATTCATTTTGGTTTTATTAAAGACATTCCTATAAATAGAAAAAGAAACTTTGGTTTGGGTGTAGGTATCGGTTATGATACTAACTCTTATTATAGCAATATTATCGCTACAGAAATAAATTCAGCCATTAATTATCAACTATCAGTATCAAGTGATAGTCTTAACCGAAGTAAGTTTGAAACACATAGCATCGCTTTTCCTTTAGAGTTAAGGTGGCGTACTTCAAATGCTGAAGATTATAAGTTTTGGCGTATATATGCCGGAGTTAAAGCTGAATATCTTTTTTCAAGATTGTCTGTCGCCAGATTCAATAGTCAAAATGAAAATTTAAAGTTTACTAATAATGATATTTCTCAATGGCAATATGGCCTTACTCTAAATTTTGGTTACAATACTTGGAATATTCATTTGTATTATAGTTTAGCACCTTTATTAAAGGGTTCAGCCTTGCTCGATAATCAAGCCATTAAGTTCAGACCTTTAAGAGTTGGTGTCGTTTTTTACATTTTATAACCAGTACTTCAGCATAAATAATTGCGAGCAGATACCAATTAAAATTCCAATTAATAATTCGGCTCTTGAGTGGGCATTCATAAAAAGTCTTGATGTAGCAACCAATCCTGTACAAATGGTAAAAATTGCGATAGCAAATGTAATATTAGTTTCAAAATGAATGCTTAAACCAAACAAAAATAGCAGGAGACTGCCCATACCCATAAGATGAATACTTGCCTTAATTTTTAAAAAGAGTAGCAGCAATATTGATACTGACGCAATAACGAGCCCTACAAAAAAGAAATACAGCTCATTAATATAGTTTTGAGGTATTACCTTATACAAAATCATTAGATAAAGAATAATACTGATGTACAATGGATATTTACGTTCGGCAAGAGTTGGTGCAAAAATGGAGCCTATTAAACCAAGATTTTTTAGAATAAAGAAAAAGATAATTGGTATAATAACCGTTAGAATGAAAATAGGTAGAATATTCCCGCTCTGTATTTCAAGTGAACTATATTTAGGTGTAACTAAAAAGTAGGCTACTGTGCCACCTATAGGAATAAATAAAGGGTGGAATACATAAGAGAATGATTTTAAAAGAACTTTCATCAGATTTGTTTTCTGAGTCTAGCCACAGGTATGCTTAGCTGTTCTCTATACTTTGCAACTGTTCTACGAGCAATGGGGTAGCCTTTTTCTTTTAAAATTTTTGCTAGCTTATCATCGGTAAGGGGTTTTTTCTTTTCTTCTTCACCGATAACAGTTTCAAGTATTTTTTTTATTTCTCTGGTAGAAACGTCTTCACCTTGTTCATTTTTCATAGACTCAGAAAAGAACTCTTTAATTAATTTGGTACCATAAGGGGTATCCACATATTTGCTATTAGCAACCCTAGATACTGTTGAAACATCCATATTAATTTGGTCTGCAATATCTTTGAGAATCATTGGGCGTAGCTTACGCTCATCGCCCGTTAAAAAGTATTCTTTTTGATATCTCATAATTGAGTTCATCGTAACAAATAAAGTTTGCTGCCTTTGCTTAATTGCGTCAATAAACCATTTAGCTGCATCTAATTTTTGTTTAATAAACATTACCGTGTCCTTTTGTGATTTGGACTTATCCTTTGAGTCCTTATAACCCTGAAGCATGTTGTTATAGTCTTTTGATACGTGCAATTCAGGAGCGTTTCGGCCATTTAGGGTAAGTTCTAATTCACCTTCTAAAATCTTTATAGAAAAATCAGGAACAACATGTTCAATCATTCTAGTATTACCGGAGTAAGAGCCTCCTGGTTTTGGATTTAATTTTTCTATTTCGTTAATGGCGTCCTTAAGTTCATCTTCAGTAATACTATGCTTTAAGATTAATTTCTTGTAATGTTTTTTAGTAAACTGATCAAAAGACTTTTTTAAAATTGATGTTGCTAATTCAACCGATGGACTGGTCTCTTTTCTTTGTAATTGTATGATTAGACATTCATCTAAAGTTCGGGCTGCAACACCAGGTGGATCAAGGGTCTGTACTATTTTTAGAACCTTTTCAATACGGGGTTCCTCAGTATATATATTTTGTGTAAACGCTAAATCGTCCATGATATCAGTCAATGGTCTTCTTATGTAGCCACTTTCGTCTACACTACCAACCAAAAATTCAGCAATAGCCCATTCTTCATCACTTAGATATACTGTATTTAACTGATTTATTAAGTATTGATTAAATGAGATACCTGCTGCATATGGTACACTTTTCTCATCGTCGTCTACACTATAATTATTCACCTGAGTTCGGTAATCAGGCACTTCGTCATCACTTAAATAATCATCTATATTAATATCATCGGTGGATATACTTTCAGTATCACCTAGATCGTCAAAAGTATCTTCATATGGGTCATCTAAAGTCTCATTCTCTTCTTTCCCACTTTCTAAGGCCGGGTTTTCTTCTAATTCTTGTTTTAATCGTTGTTCAAAAGCTTGGGTAGGCAGTTGAATCAACTTCATCAGCTGAATTTGCTGAGGAGACAGTTTTTGAGAAAGTTTAAATTGTAGGTGCTGCTTTAGCATATAGGTTTATTGCTTAACCTTAAAGTTAAAGAAATCAATTTAAAAAGCTGCGTTCTGAGGTGTTCTTGGAAATGGAATGACATCTCTTATATTTCCCATGCCTGTAGCAAATTGGACTAATCGCTCAAACCCAAGGCCAAATCCACTATGAACAGCTGTTCCAAACTTACGAAGATCTAAATACCACCATAGTTCTTCTTCATCAATACCTAAGTCAGCCATTTTCTGTTGTAAAACTTCTAGGCGTTCTTCACGCTGAGAACCGCCTACTATTTCACCAATGCCCGGAAAAAGGACATCCATTGCACGTACAGTTTTACCGTCTTCATTGAGCCTCATGTAAAACGCTTTGATATTTGCTGGATAATCAAAAAGAATAACAGGGCATTTAAAGTGTTTTTCAACTAAATAACGCTCATGCTCACTTTGCAAATCAGCACCCCATTCTTCTATGATATATTCAAATTTTTTCTTTTTGTTGGGTTTGGAGTTTCGTAGAATATCAATCGCCTCAGTATAAGAAACTCTTTTGAAATTGTTATCAGCTACAAACTTCAGTTTTTCAATTAATGGTAATTCACTTCTTTCTGCTTGTGGTTTGGATTTTTCTTCATCAAGTAATCTTTTCTCCAAAAATTGTAGATCATCCCCGCAGTTTTCAAGAATGTACTTTATTACCCATTTGATAAAGTCTTCGGCTAAATCCATGTTATCATTAAGATCATGAAAAGCCATTTCGGGTTCAATCATCCAGAATTCGGCTAAATGCCTCGAAGTATTTGAATTTTCAGCTCTAAAAGTGGGTCCAAAAGTATAAACTTTACCAAGTGCCATAGCGTATGCTTCTGCCTCTAGCTGCCCCGAAACCGTTAAGTTGGTTTCCTTACCAAAAAAATCTTCTTTATAATTTACATCACCATTCTCATTTAATGGAGGATTTTTAGGATCTAAAGCGGTAACTCTAAACATTTCTCCTGCTCCTTCAGCATCAGAACCTGTTATAATAGGAGCGTGAAAATAATAGAATCCATTTTTTTGAAAATAAGTATGAACTGCATAGGATAAGGCAGAACGTAAACGCATTACAGCTGAAAAAGTGTTAGTTCGCACACGCAAATGCGCCTTCTCTCTCAAGAATTCCAAAGAGTGTTTTTTAGGCTGAATAGGGTAGGTATCTGCATCAGCTGTTCCGTGGATTTGAAATTCAGAAACTTGAATTTCAACACTTTGACCGCGCCCTTGACTTTCTACTAAATTCCCTTTAATCTTGATAGCAGCTCCCGTTGAGATTGATTTTATAATAGCTTCATCGAACTTTTCAAAATCAATAACGCATTGAATGTTATTTATGGTAGAACCGTCATTTAAGGCAATAAATCTATTGCTTCTAAAAGTTTTAACCCAACCATTTACTTCAACTTCTTGATGTATTGGTGCTGTGCCCAATAATTTTTTCACGGAAATACGCTCCATTATTGTATCGTCTAAATTAAGTTTCAAAGATAGGTTTTTGTAAAAAAAATTGGGTTATCAAAACCCTATTTCCCATGGGCTTTTTCGTCATCTTTCGGTAAGATATCTATCTGAGGTTTTTTAAGCACCGTTTTGTTGGCGATACTGCGTTCTAAAGACAATAATAATGAGGGTAATAAAATTAGATTTGCGAGCATTGCAAAGAGTAATGTAGCTGAAACTAAACCACCTAAAGCTTTTGTGCCACCAAAACTGGAAATGATAAAAACAGAAAAACCAAAGAATAAAACTATTGAAGTGTAGAACATACTTACTCCTGTTTCTCGAAGTGCATTATAAACAGATTTCTTGATTTGCCATTTGTTAGCCATTAATTCTTGACGATATTTAGCAAGAAAATGAATAGTATCGTCAACGGAAATACCAAAAGCAATACTGAATACAAGTATTGTAGATGGTTTTATAGGTACCCCTAAAAATCCCATTAAACCCGCCGTAATAACTAGGGGTAGTAAATTTGGCACCAAGGATATAATGATCATTCTAAACGACCTAAACAAATAAGCCATAAAAATCGAAATTAACCCAATAGCAAATGCCAGGGATAACAAAAGGTTTTTGGTTAGGTATTTTGTTCCCTTTAAAAACAATAGAGCCTTCCCTGTCATGTAAACGTTATAGCGTTCTGCTGGAAAAATCTTATCAATTGACTCAATAAGGTCTTCTTCAATTTCTTCCATTCGCGTTGTTTTCACATCGCGCATGAAGGTGGTCATTCTTGCGGTTTGCCCCGTGCTATCAACAAAACTTTCTAAAAGATTCCCGTTCTCTGAAGACTTACGAGCAACATCCATTATAAAGGTATTCTCTTGCGAAGTTGGTAATTGATAATATTTTGGAATACCATTATAAAAAGCCTGCTTAGAGTATTTTACTAAGTTTACAATCGATACTGGCTTTGATAACTCTGGTGTTTCATCAATTTCATCCGATAATTGATTGATTCTTCTTAGCGTAGCTGGTTTTAGTACACCATTTTTTTGTTTAGTATCGACAACTACCTCAACGGGCATTATGCCATCAAATTCTTCTTCAAAAAAGCGGATATCTTTAAAAAATTTGGCATCCTTGGGTAAATCTTCTATTCGACTACCAGTGATTTGAATTTGATATATTCCTATGATACTGGTAACTAAAACTAATATTGAAGTAATATAAACTGCTATTCTATGATTTCGTACCAAATGCTCCATCCAACTTACAAAACGATCTACCCACTTCTTTCTCAAGTGCTTTAAATGCTTGTCTTTTGGAATAGCCATAAAGCTATAAACAATAGGGATTATTAATAGTGATAAAAGAAAAATACTTAGAATGTTAATAGAAGCAACAATTCCGAATTCTTTTAGAAGGTCGCTATCTAGAATAATAAAAGTTGCAAAACCTAATGCCGTTGTACAATTAGTCATTAAAGTAGCGTTGCCGACTTTTGAAATTACGCGTTGTAAAGACAATGCTTGGTTGCCATGTTTTTTTACCTCTTGTTGATACTTATTAATTAAGAAAATACAATTAGGTATTCCAATTACGATAATCAAAGGGGGAATAAGAGCTGTAAGAATAGTTATTTCGTATTGAAATAACCCTAAAACACCAAATGCCCACATAACACCTATTATAACAACACACATTGAAATTAAGGTAGCTCTAAAACTTCTAAAGAAAAAGAAGAAAATAATTGAGGTAACCGCTAGAGCAGCTAGTATAAATTTTCCAATTTCACTTGTTATAATCTTATTGTTCCAAGTTTTAATATAAGGCATTCCGGAAACTCGAACATCTAAACTAGTTTCTTCTTCAAAGTTTTTTACTAATGTTTCTAGGTCATTTAGAATAAATTCATTCCGAACGGAAGTATTCAATATATCTTTATCAAGATATATTACAGTGCGAACAGTGCCACTCTTTTTATTAAAAATTAAATTTTCATAAAAAGGCATGTTTTCAAATAAATGATTTTTGATTTCAGCGACCTTCTCTTTGGTATCAGGGACTGATTTTATTAGAGGTTGTAGAATAAACTCTTGTTTTTCGTTGTCTTTGACAAGTTCTTGAAGATTGTCAGTTGATACAACAAAGTCAATTTCTGGGACAGCTTGAAATTGTTTACTTAGCTTATTCCATCTATTAAAGTTATCAGGTAAAAAGAGTAAACTATCTCTAACCGCTAAGACTATAGCATTGTCTTCTTGACCGAATAAATCAACAAAGGCATTGTATTGCACTGTTTCTGGATGATCATCCGGTAAAACATTGGCTTCGGTATTTGAAAAGCGCATATGTTTCCATTGAAAACCTAGGAAAACTGTTACAGCTACAATTAAAAGGAGTATTAATATTCGGTTTCTAAGTATAATTCGTGCAAGTGCAGCCCAAAAACCTTGAAAAAGCTCTTTTAACATTTTAGTGTTCTTACCAACAAAGGTAGAAAATGATTAGTTGTGTACCTAAACAATAACCGCGTAAAACAAGTTACACTTTCATTATCTCAACTTCTTTAACATCAAAAACGGCATCAACTTTTTTAATGTATTTGTCTGTTAATTCTTGCACATCAACTTCGGCATTAGCTAAAACATCTTCAGAAATCTCTAATTTTTTAAGTTCCTTGTTTGCTTCTTGCCTAGCACTGCGAATACTCACCTTAGCATCTTCAGCTTCTGCTTTCGCTTGTTTTACTAAATCTCGACGACGTTCTTCTGTTAAGGGTGGAACGTTGATGATAATCATTTCTCCATTATTCATTGGATTAAAACCAATATTAGCGTTCATAATGGCACTTTCAATATCTTGAAGAATACTTTTCTCCCAAGGTTGCACAGATATCGTTCTTGCATCTGGCGTATTTACATTTGCAACTTGAGATAATGGAGTAGGGGATCCATAGTATTCAACTTTTACCGTAGATAACATCATCGGACTGGCTTTGCCAGCTCTAATCTTAATGAAAGCTTTTTCTAGATGCGACATCGCACCGTCCATGCCTTCTTTAGTTGTATCAAGTACAAATGTTACTTCTTCATTCATAATTGTAAAATTTCAATTTTAAAATCAACTATTATGCCAATACTAGTTATTGACTATAGTTCCAATGTTCTCTCCAGAGATCAATTTCATCAGATTTCCTCTTGTATTCATATCAAAGACAACGATTGGTAATTCATTCTCTTGACTTAGAGTAAATGCAGTTGTATCCATAACCTTAAGACCCTTGGTTAATACATCATCAAAAGAAATACTGTCAAATTTGGTTGCGTTTTTATCTTTCTCTGGATCAGCAGAATAAATGCCATCTACTCTAGTTCCTTTTAAAATAACATCGGCTTTAACCTCAATAGCCCTTAAAACCGCAGCCGAATCCGTTGTGAAATACGGATTACCTGTTCCACCTCCAAAAATAACTACTCGCCCTTTTTCTAGATGGCGCATTGCTCTTCTTCTAATAAAAGGTTCTGCAACTTCATTAATTTTTATTGCTGATTGAACTCTAGTCTGTACTCCTGCAATTTCTAAAGCACTTTGTAAGGCCAAACTATTAATAACTGTAGCTAACATTCCCATGTGGTCTCCTTGAACCCGGTCCATACCTTCGCTAGCGCCTTTTAGACCTCTAAAAATATTTCCTCCTCCTATAACAATAGCAATTTGAACTCCTTTCTCTACAACTGCTTTAATGTCTTCTGCATATTCCGTAAGCCTTTTGGCATCTATACCGTATTGCTGTTCACCCATTAAGGCTTCACCACTAAGTTTTAAAAGAATTCTTTTGTATTGCATGTGCTTTTTTTGAAGTCCGAACAAAAATAATCAAAATTATTAATGCTGATTTGAGGATTGGAATGTTTGTAAAATAAAAAAGCCTGACCAATTTGGTCAGGCTTTTTTGTGTTGTAATATCTGGTTTTAGCCTAAAGCCACTCTAGAAAAACCAGTTACTTCTAAATCAGAAGCTACAGATTTTACATATTGAGATACACTTTGTTTGCTATCTTTAATAAATGCTTGATTTACTAAAGTATTGTCTTTAAAGAAACGTTTTAATTTACCTTTAGCGATATTTTCCAACATAGCTTCCGGTTTGCCTTCTTGACGTAATTGGTCTTTAGCAATCTCAATTTCTTTATCAATTACGGACTGGTCAACACCTTCTTCATTAAGTGCTACAGGGTTCATTGCAGCAGCTTGCATAGCAACATCTTTTGCAGCAATAGCAGCACCATCAACGGCAGCCGAAAGACCAACCAATGTTGCAATTTTGTTGCCTGCATGAATGTATGACCCCACAAATGGAGCGCTTAATGTTTCAAATCCACCAATTTCAATCTTTTCACCAATAACCCCAGTTTGTTCGGTAAGTTTTTCAGCAACAGTCATTCCGTTAAACTGAGCGGCTAAAAATGCATCTTTACTATCAAAACCAAGTGCGACTTCAGCTAATTCATTAGCTAATGTTACAAAAGTGTCGTTTTTGGCAACAAAATCAGTTTCACAATTAAGGGAAATAATAATTCCATTCGAATTATCAGCGCTTACTTTAGCGATAGCAGCGCCTTCAGACGAATCTCTATCAGCTCTTTTCGCCGCAACTTTCTGACCTTTCTTACGCAGAATTTCGATTGCTTTATCAAAATCACCTTCAGCTTCGACCAAGGCTTTTTTGCAATCCATCATTCCAGCTCCGGTAGCCTTTCTTAATTTATTTACTTCAGCGGCTGTAATATTTGCCATTTGTTCTTGTATTTAAAAATTATGTAAAGTAAAACACAAAGCTTGTGTTTTGTTTTATCTCAAGGTTAAATTACTCTTCTGAGTCTTCAATTCCTCCTTTAGTGTTGTCTTGCCATTCTTTTAGCTCATCCCATTTACCATCCGCAGCCATTTGTGCTTGCTTTGGCCATGAAGCTGGCTCAAGATGTGCCAATCTAGGACTAGCTTCTGTTAAAATGGTTTTGATGTTGTCAGCTTCAGCTTTTGCTAAATCAACAAAGGTTGCAACGCCTGCCGCAACTAAGGCTTCAGCAGCTTTTGGTCCAATACCTTCTACTTTAGTTAAATCATCAGCCTTAGCTTTTTTAGTTGCTGTTTTCTTTGGTTTGGCTTCAGTTTTCTTTTCAACAACTTGTTCCGTTTTTTCTTTAGCTACTTTTTCAGTTTTCTCAGCTTTAGGCGCCGTTGGTGCAGCTGCCTTTTCTTTAGGTGCTTCTTTATCTGCCTTTCTTTCAGCTAAACCTTCAGCTACCGCTTCTGTTACTGAAGTCAAAATAGCTTCTATTGACTTCCCTGCATCATCATTTGATGGTATTACATAATCAATAGGTCTGGGGTCAGAGTTTGTGTCAACCATTGCAAAAATTGGAATGTTCAATTTTTGTGCTTCTTTAACCGCAATATGCTCACGCATAGTGTCGACAATAAAAATCGCACCTGGCAATCTTGTCATTTCAGAAATAGAACCTAAGTTTTTTTCAAGTTTAGCTCTTAAACGGTCAACCTGCAAACGTTCCTTTTTAGAAAGCGTTTTGAAAGTTCCATCTTTTTTCATTCTATCAATAGATGCCATTTTCTTTACAGCTTTTCTGATAGTTACAAAGTTTGTAAGCATACCGCCAGGCCATCTTTCAGTAATGAAAGGCATATTAACATTAGCTACTTTTTCAGCAACAATGTCTTTTGCTTGTTTTTTAGTAGCTACAAAAAGAATTTTTCTTCCTGAACCAGCAATTTTTTTCAAAGCTTCATTAGCCTCTTCTAATTTTGCTACCGTTTTGTAAAGGTTGATAACGTGAATTCCGTTACGCTCCATGTAGATATAAGGAGCCATGTTAGGATTCCACTTTCGTGTAAGGTGCCCAAAGTGTACACCCGCATTCAATAAGTTTTTAACTTCAATTTTACTTGCCATCTTTTGTAAATTAGTTTACGTTCCGTTGAGATAGCAATGAGTAGGTGGTCAGTATAAATACTTCGCCCTAACCCATTTAGATGCTAAACTAAATTCCAAAAAGTTAATTGTACCCTTTGGAACAACGACAACTTTTGTTTAAAATTTAATCCTGATTAAAATATTCAATCAGGATTTTCAATGAACCTCATCCCGAATATGAATTCAGGAAAAATATAATAGATGCAATTTCTTGCAAATAATTCTTAACGTTTAGAGAATTGGAATTTCTTACGAGCTTTCTTCTGACCAAACTTTTTACGTTCAACCATTCTTGGGTCTCTAGTAAGAAGGCCTTCAGGCTTCAGTATCGTTCTATTCTCTTCATTAATTTCACACATTACTCTAGCTAAGGCTAATCTAACTGCTTCGGCTTGTCCCGTGATACCACCGCCATATACATTGACTTTTACATCATAGTTACCATCAGTTTCGGTAAGTGTAAAAGGTTGTTTTACCTTATACTGCAGTGTAGCTGTAGTAAAATAATCTTCTAAAGACTTCTTATTTACTGTAATGTTTCCTTTTCCTTCTGAAACATAAACTCTTGCTACTGCTGTTTTTCTTCTTCCTATTTTATGAACCACTTCCATTATTTGTAGTCATTTAAATTAATAGCTTTTGGCTTTTGAGCTTCTTGCCCGTGGTCTGCACCTGCATAAACTTTAAGGTTTCTGAATAAATCAGCACCTAATCTGTTTTTAGGCAACATGCCTTTCACAGATTTTTCAATAATACGTTCAGGGTGTTTTTCTAATAAGCTGCTAGCTGAAGTAGCTCGCTGTCCACCCGGGTAACCAGTATATCGTAAATAGGTTTTATCCGCCCATTTATTACCACTCATTTGAATTTTCTCTGCATTGATTACAATGACATTATCACCACAATCTACATGGGGAGTGTAATTAGTTTTGTATTTACCTCTTAATATTTTGGCAACCTTTGAAGCCAATCTTCCCAATGTCTGTCCTTCAGCATCAACCAACATCCATTCCTTTGTAATGGTCGCTTTATTAGCTGAAATTGTTTTATAACTTAATGTATCCACCTCTTGAAATATTATCAATTTTCAATTCATTCCCGATAAACGGGGTGCAAATGTACAATTATTAGATTGAATTGCAAATGGTTATTCATTAATATTTTATGGTTTTTTTATTTTGAAAATAAGACCTCCAATGAAGAATGTTAAAAAATCCATAAAGTATTTTAAACCTGTAACGATTTAAAAAATAGCATGTCTTTAATGCACATCAATCAAAAAACGAACACGAATGAGAAGTCCAACCCTTTTTCTATGTGTATACTTATTTTCTTATTTTATTTGCGCACAGGAAACAAGCAGATCAGAAAACCAGGCCCAAGAACAAGATTCCACAGAAATAGTTCCTAAAAAGATATATGTCACTAATGATATAGGTGACGAAGAACCTCCTGCAGTAGATGGACTTTTAAATGATAGTGTTTGGAATAGGGTAGAATGGACAGGTGACTATATTGAAAATCAACCGGATGAGAATACATCGCCTAGTTATCAAACTAAATTTAAAATAGTATATGATAGTAAGAACTTATATATAGGTGTACGTTGCTATGACGCAGAGCCCGATAAAATAATAAAAAGATTGTCTAGGCGAGATGGTTTTGAGGGGGATTGGGTAGAATTTAATATTGATAGTTATCACGACAAAAGAACAGCATTTTCTTTTACAGTAACTGCAGCAGGGGTAAAGGGAGATGAGTTTATATCAAATAATGGAAATAACTGGGATGGTAGTTGGAATCCAATATGGTATACCAAATCAAATATTGATGATGAAGGTTGGACAGCTGAGTTACGTATACCATTAAGTCAGCTAAAATTTAGTAGTGCGGATAATCAAGTTTGGGGATTACAATCAACAAGACGTTTTTTTAGAGCTGAAGAAAGATCTCTTTGGCAGCGCAAACCAATAGACCAGCCAGGTTGGGTGAGTGAGTTTGGAGAACTTCATGGGCTTAAGAATATTGAACCTCAAAAACAATTAGAAATTCAACCATATACGGTTGCTAGCAGCGAAACTTATGAAGCTGAAGTCGGAAACCCATTTAGAGATGGAAGCGAGACAGATATCGCTTTCGGATTAGATGCAAAAATTGGTATTACGAATGATTTAACTTTAGATTTAACTATGAATCCTGATTTTGGGCAAGTTGAAGCAGACCCCTCAGCGATTGCTTTAGATGGATTTCAAATATTTTTTAGGGAACAGCGCCCATTTTTTGTAGAAAACAAGAACATTTTTGATTTTAATGTTTCTCGTTCTGAAGCAGGTAATACTTTTGGTTCAGATAATGTTTTCTACTCCCGAAGAATTGGTAGGAGTCCACAAGGCTATCCAAATACAAATGAAGGAGAATTTGTTGAAATTCCAGATAATACTCAAATCATTGGAGCGGCGAAGTTTAGTGGTAAAACTGAAAATGGCTGGGCTATCGGTGTTTTGGAAAGTGTTACTGCAAAAAAATATGCAACAATTGATAATAATGGTGATAGAAGACGTGAAGTGGTTGAGCCACTTACGAATTATTTTGTTGGTCGCGCCCAAAAAGATTTTAATGATCGTAACTCATACGTCGGCGGTGTTTTTACAGCCACTAATCGTGATAATTTAACTGAAGGATTAGATTTTCTTCATAAATCAGCTTACACCGGTGGATTAGATTTTAAACATCAATGGAAAGATAGGGTTTGGTATTTAGGTGGTAATGTTATTTTAAGCCATGTTCAGGGAAGTGAAGAGGCTATTCAAAATACACAACAGTCAATTACTCGCTTATTTCAAAGGGTTGATGCTGAACATGTGGAAGTTGATGAAGATAAAACCTCATTAACTGGATCAGGTGGTAATATTCAATTAGGAAAAATTGGCGATGGCCATTGGCGTTTTGAAACAGGTGGTACTTGGCGCTCCCCAGAATTGGAGCTTAATGATATTGGTTTTCAAAGACAAGCAGATGACATTCGTCACTATACATGGGTAGGTTATCAAACATTAAAACCAGATAGTACTTTTAGACGGGTGGGTATTAATTATAACCATTGGAGCGCATGGGATTTTGCAGGAAATCAAAATGAACTTCGTTTTAACACCAATTCTTGGCAAAACTGGTCTAATAACTGGTTTTCAAATGTTGGTTTTAATTATGCACCAATCAGATATTCAAACTTTGCATTAAGGGGTGGGCCAAGATTGCGATTAACGCCAGAAGTTTCTTTTTGGAATGGAATAGGAACTGATGGGCGTAAAAAACTAAGATTTAATCTATTTCATAATGGTCGTAAAGCATTAGATAACTCCATGAGGCGATATTATGTAGAATTTGGTTTTCGATATCAACCCATTGATGCCTTGCGCATCTCGATATTTCCTGAATATAGTATTAATAATGATAAGCTCCAATACATTAGTAATATTGATACAGATGATGGTGTTCGATATTTGAATGGGCAAATAGAACAACGAACTTTAAGTATGTCTGTTAGACTAAATTTCAATATCAACCCGAATTTAACGGTCCAATATTGGGGGCAACCTTTTATTTCAAGAGGTCGTTATTCTAACTTTAAGCATGTTACTAATGCAACGGCAAAGAATTTTGAAGATAGATTTTTGCAATACAATGCGCAACAAGTTTCATTTTTAGATGATACATATTCCGTTGATGAGAATTTAGATGGAAATACTGATTTTAGTTTTGGGAACCCCGATTTTTCTTTTGTTCAATTTCGTTCGAACTTGGTTGTGAGGTGGGAATACATTCCGGGTTCAGAAATATTTTTAGTTTGGTCGCAAGATGTATCCCAATCAGGTAATCCGTCAGATGGTTTACTGACTGGTTTAAACGATAATATTTTTGGTCAAACCCCACAGAATATATTTTTACTGAAAGCAACCTACCGTTTTGTTCTGTAAGAAGAATCTGATTCTTACACTAGACAAGTCTTTTTCTCGTTACTAATTCTATATACCTAAAAATATAAGGTTATGAAAATTAGTTTAAGTCTATTAGTTGTAATGTGTTTTTTAGTTTTTTCATGCTCTACCGATAGCGAGGGAGAGACTATGGATGACGACCAAATTGGAATGGAAGATGATGGTATGCTCGATGATGAAATGGATTCTGATGATGACGATACGGACGATGAAATGTCTGACAGTGATGAATTAGTTGGTCTTTGGATACTAACGGAATTACGAGTTGATGAATCTGTTGATGATGATGATTTAGATTTTGCTGGCGAAATTCTGAATTTTTTAGTCGCTGCTGAATGCGATTTAATAACTTTTAATTTTAAGGATGACGGAACAGTTGATTCAGAAAGTAAGGCAAATTATATTGAAATTGGATTAGGTGTCGGCGGACTTGAAATTCCTTGTCCTGAAGATAGTGATATAGAGTCTACTTTATGGTCTTTGGAAGGTGATCAGTTAACATTTGTTAATGATATGCAGGAAGAAGAGACGATAACTATAGTTTTGGAAGATGAAAATACTTTAATTATAGCAGGTCAAGATATTGATGAGAATAATTACGTTGGAGCTGATGCTGTCTTTATCAGAAGAGCAGAATAGTAATATTCATATTAATAAAAATAAAGCTCGAGTTATTCGGGCTTTATTTTTTTTAATGCTTCAATTAGGGCCTTGTTGGCTTCTTGGGTACCTATAGTAATTCTAACTTTTCCAGGTGCTCCAAATTGACTAACAGGTCTAACCATAATACCTTCTTTCATAAGCCTATCGGTAAATTTCATTTCTGTTAATGGGGGGTCAATAATGAAAAAATTACCCTGTGTGGGCCAAAATCGAATTCCTAATGAAGTAAAAGATTCAGCTAAAAAGTGTCTACCTTCTTTTACTAATTCTACAGTTTTATTAATAAAAATTTGGTCTTTCAAAGCGCCAATTGCAGCTTCAATTGAAGTACTAGGTAATAAAAATGGTTTTTGTATTTGTCTGATATAATTTGCAAGAATTGTAGTAGTGTAGCAATATCCAATTCGTTGACCAGCTAATCCATAAGTTTTGGAAAAACTATTAATCGCAATAATATTATGACCTTTTTTCACATAAGGTAATGCTGTAATATAGTCTTTAGCATCTGCAAAATGACGGTACACTTCATCGAAAACGACTATGATATTTTTTGGAATGTGATTTAAAAATTCATCTAAAACAGTTTTTGGAATATAAGTTCCTGTTGGATTATTTGGGCTAGTCAAAAAAATGACTTTGGTTTTATTGGTTATGGCGGCTAGAATTCCTTCTACATCCAAGTCATAATTCGGATTTGTAAGGGGTATGTCAATTTGTTTTGCTCCGTACCATCTAGAGAATACGGAGTAAGGTAAAAAGCAAGGATTAGAATAAATCACCTCATCACCTTCATTAATAAAAGCGCGAAGCAACATGTCAATGATTTCAGAACCGCTGTTACCACAAATAAATTGATTTACCGTTAACTCATTATTGAAATCCTGGACTAAAGCCTCACGCAACCTTATATCCGTTTGGTCCGGGTATATGTCAATGGTTTCTGCGGCTAATTTTAAAGCAGATACGGCTTTTGGTGAAGCTCCTAGAGGGTTTTCATTTGAAGAAAGTTTATATATTTTTTTGCTCGAGGAAGGAAGGTTTTTACCACCCTTATAGACTTCTTTTGGTTCTAAATGAGACTTAAAAATTGACGCAATATTTTCCATTAGTGCAAATTTTCGGCAAGCAATAAAATTGCCATAGCTTTTTCAGTTTCTCCTTCTTCTAAAATGCGCTGCGCTAACCAGTGTAACTGGTTTTTATAGGTAGTTTTATCTTCTCCTACTTTTTGACTCATCATTTTGATTTCGTCATCTTGACTTATGTTTTTGATATCTTCTTCTGATGGCAAAGCTTCTAAATTTCCTAATCTTCCTAAATTATTTCCTGTTAGGGTTTTACTTTCACGAATACTTTTTGGTAAGGCATCTACACCAATACCTTTTGTTCGTATCGGTTTTGGAATTTCAAATAAAGAAGCGCCGTTAGAACGAGTATACCAGCTACCACCCATTCGCCCAATCAAATCAAGCTTTTTGGTGTCTAATTCATTATCAGTGAAATAATCTTCATTTATATGAATTTGCAACACTTTGCAAAGAACCAGGTTTCCAGCACCGGGCGTATTCGCCAGTTCTATCACTTCTGTAACCTCACATTCAAAAGAAACTGGGGCTTCACCAACTCTAGGCGGCTTTACAACAGAGCTGGGCACTTCAGTAAACCCTGCTTTTACAAATTCATTCACTCCTTTGTCATAAGCAGTGCTTGATAATGACATTTGCTCAACCAAGTTATAATTAACAATGTTTATAACCACCTCAGCGATTTCTTTAACGTTTTGATGCGAATGTTTTAAACTATTATCGCGCCCACTGCGAGCTGGTGAAAAAACTAATACAGGTGGGTTTGAGCTAAAAACATTAAAATAACTGAATGGGCTAAGATTTACATTGCCATCTTTATCTATGGTGCTGGCAAAACAAATAGGTCTTGGTGCCACAGCGGTTAAAAGAATGTTATGCAGTTCAGGTTGTGGTAATTTTTTAGGGTCTAATGTTCTAATCATTTTGCTGGTAAAATTTTTGCTGAAACTTCTCCAAACCCAACCCTTTTGCCGTCTTTCTCGGCAAAACCCCTCATGGTAACGGTATCACCATCATTGATAAATTTTCGTTCACTACCATCTTTCATTTCTATTGGTTTTGTTCCCATCCATGCTAGTTCTAACATGGACCCGTAAGACTTTTCGTCTTTTCCAGAAATAGTACCTGAACCATATAAATCTCCAATATTAATATTGCAACCATTAATGGTGTGATGTGCTAATTGTTGAGCCATATTCCAGTACATGTATTTGAAATTAGATTGGCAAACGGTTTGTTCTTCACTACCTTCTGGCGTGATACCAACCTCTAAATTAATATCGAAGTTTTTGTCTCCTTCGTATTTTAAGTAAGGAAGAACTTCAGGATCTTGTTTTGGACCAGAAACGGAAAATGGTTCTAACGCTTCTAAGGTTACAATCCATGGTGAAATATGTGATGCGAAATTTTTGGCTAAGAAAGGGCCTAAAGGCACATATTCCCATTTTTGAATGTCACGTGCAGACCAATCGTTAAATAAAACTAATCCGAAAATATAGTCATCAGCATCCTTAGTGACTATTGATTCACCAAGATTTGTGTTTTTGCCCGTGATAAAACCCATTTCTAGTTCAAAATCAACTCTCTGTGAAGCTCCAAAAACTGGTTGTTTAGAATCATTGGGTATTGTTTGTCCTTTTGGACGATGTACAGGAACTCCACTCACAACTATAGAACTTGCTCTGCCATGATAGCCAACAGGAATATGTTTCCAGTTCGGCAATAACGCATTTTCTGGGTCACGGAACATTTTTCCGACATTGGTGGCGTGTTCAATGCTTGAATAAAAATCAGTATAATCACCAATATAAACCGGCATGTGCATTTGTGCCTCAGATTGTTTTACAAAAAGTTCTGGCTTACCTGCTAAAACAGAATGTTCATCTTCTATCCATAATTGAATATTACGACGAACTTTTTTAGTGATTTGTTTACCTAAAGCAATAAAGTCATTGAGGGTTTCTTTTTCTAAAACGGCAGTATTAAATTCAAAAACATCTAACTCTGCAACAGCCACTAAGTCTAATATGTGATTGCCAATAGCTACCCCAGCTCTGGGGCTTCGCTCTTGTGTTGAAAAAATCCCAAAAGGGATGTTATGTATGGAGAAATCTGAGTTTTCAGGTATATCTATAATCATTTTAAGTTGTATTTGATTATCTTGAATTAACTACTCTACCCAAGATTTGTAATATTTGCCATCATCAATTTTCATGGCATTTTCAGTTAATTGTAACGGCTTGAAAGTGTCAATCATTACTGCTAATTCTTTTGTCTCTTTTTTTCCTATACTCGCTTCGTATGTACCTGGATGAGGACCATGTGGTATACCTGCCGGGTGTAGAGAAATATGTCCTGGACTAATATCAGTTCTACTCATAAAATCACCGTCAACATAATACAACATTTCATCAGAATCAATATTACTATGATTATATGGAGCAGGAATTGATTTTGGATGGTAATCGTACATTCTTGGGCAAAAAGAACAAATTACGAAAGCATTGGTTTCAAATGTCTGATGCACTGGCGGTGGTTGATGTACCCGACCGGTAATTGGTTCAAAATTATGAATGGAAAATCCATATGGATAGTTATACCCATCCCATCCTACAACGTCAAATGGATGCGAAGCATAAACTAAATGATGTAGCATACCCTGCTTCTTTATTTTCATTACAAACTCACCTTTTTCATCATGCGTTTGTAAATCTTGAGGCAGTTTATAATCTCGTTCACAAAAAGGCGAATGTTCTAATAATTGACCAAACCAATTACGATAACGTTTAGGTGTATAAATTGGATGGAAAGACTCAGCAAATAATATACGATTTTCCTCATTATCAAATTCAATTTGATAAATCATTCCTCTTGGAATGATTAAGTAATCGCCATATTCAAAAGGAATATTACCTAAATAGGTTTTAAGCGTTCCAGTACCTTTATGTATGAAAAGCATTTCATCGGCATCTGAATTCTTATAAAAATAAGAAGTCATTGATTTTTTTGGAGCTGCTAAGCCAATATGTACATCGCCATTCACCATCATAGGCTCACGTGATTCTAGAAAATCATCTTTTGGGGCAACATCAAAACCTATTAATTTTCGTGATTTTATGTGCTTTGCTTCTGCAATTTTTGGGCTCATATCAATAGCATCACCAATCTCTTTTATTTGTGTTGGTCTATGAACATGGTATAGCAATGATGACATTCCGTCAAAACCAATGGTTCCAAATAGTTGTTCATAATAAAGAGTTCCATCTGTTTTATTAAACTGTGTATGTCTCTTTTGCGGAAAAGCTCCAAGTTTATGATATATCGGCATCTTCTTAAAGTTATGCGTTATGAGTTACGAGTTCAAAATCAGTTTAGTAATGATGAACTCATAACTTTTAACTTGTTAATGCAATGTTCCTCTTAACTGCTGCTCAAGTTCAATAGCTTCAAAGAGTGCTTTAAAGTTACCTTTTCCAAATGATTGAGCACCTTTTCTTTGAATGATTTCAAAAAACATAGTTGGTCTCGGTTCAATTGGTCTTGTGAAAATCTGAAGTAAATAGCCTTCATCATCGCGGTCAACTAAAATTCCGAGTTCTTTTAATGGTGCAATATCTTCATCAATTTTTCCCACACGATCAGTTACTGCTTCATAATAGGTATCAGGTATAGTCAAAAATTCAATACCTCGACTTTTTAAATCTCGAACGGTAGCAATTATGTCATCGGTGGCAACCGCAATATGCTGAACCCCTTCCCCTTCATAAAAATCTAAATACTCTTCAACTTGAGATTTCTTAGCACCTTCGGCAGGCTCATTGATAGGGAATTTAATTCTCCCGTTACCGTTACTCATTACTTTACTCATCAAGGCTGTATATTCGGTAGAAATATCGTTGTCATCAAAAGATAAAATATTAACAAAACCCATTACCTTTTCATAGAATTCCACCCAATAGTTCATACGGTCCCAGCCTACGTTGCCAACCATATGGTCCACGTATTTTAAACCTGTTGGTTTTGGATTATAATCTGGTGTCTCCCAAGCTATGAAACCAGGTAAAAATGTACCATTGTAATTTTTTCGTTCTACAAAAATATGAACGGTTTCTCCGTAAGTGTAAATTCCTGAACGAATTACTTTCCCTTCGTCGTCTTCTTCGATTATAGGCTCCATATAAGATTTAGCACCCTTGGCAACTGCGGTTTCGTAAGCATAAGTGGCATCATCTACCCAAAGTGCGACTACTTTAACTCCATCTCCGTGAGCGTCTATATGTTTGCCAATTTCAGTACCACTTTTTAATGGTGAGGTTAATACTAAACGAATTTTGTCTTGTATGACCACATAGCTCTCTCGATCTTTTAAGCCCGTTTGTAAGCCTGCATAGGCGTATGATTGAAATCCAAAAGCTGTTTTATAAAAATGTGCAGCTTGTTTAGAATTACCAACATATAGCTCTAAATAATCGGTGCCGTTGATAGGCATAAAATCTTTAGCATCGTTGTGTAATTTTGGTAATGTAGTCGTTTCCATAAGGAGTAATTTTAAATCCTTTTAATTAAAATTGTTGTTGATGCAACAAAAATAATTATTTTTGGAAAACAAAATGGTTTTTACTGATTAATTTTCGCTGTTATGCGAAATCATTTTGATAAAAGTGAAGCGAAGCAATAATCTTGTTTTGAAGATTTTTAGTTTTCGTTTTAAATAATAACAAGAGTTATGCTTCATCAAATTGACGAAATTTCTGGAATAGGACTGCACTTAGATATGGTCTTAAGAAAAGTACAAGATGCCTATTTGCGTAAGTTTCAAGAACTACAATTAGATCTTACTATTGAACAATGGGTAATTCTTTACCGAATTTTTCAAAGTGGTGATGATGCTTCACAAACGGATATAGTCAAGTCAAACTTTCGTAATCGTGCCACTACATCGCGGGTAATTGGTGGACTCGAACGTAAAGAATGGATAAGGAAAACTCGATTTGAAGGAGATATGAAGCGATTTAAATTAGAGCTTACCTCCAAAGGTCAAAAAGTAATAACTATTGTTGAACCTCATGCACAAAATTTACGAAAACAGGCAGTTAAAGGATTAGATACTCTCGAGTTTGAAACTTTTTTAAGGGTTTTAGATCGTATTGGAGATAATTATTCTCAGAATTCAATTTTATAGTATTTCGGATTTTAATTGTGGTACCTGTTTTCTTTTGCTCCTCATTTAATCAAATTTTTATTAAGGTAAAATAGTATAGAAATTGGAAAAATATGCTGTTTTTAAGCGTCGTTTGTTATTCCAATTTTGCCTCTTAAATAATTAAAGAAAATTTCAATATGAAAAAGTTAAAGCATTACCCTAGTGTTTGGCAAGCAGCACCATTTTCAATGGAAATGTTTGCACATTTTGAAAAAGAGGCAAGATTGAGAAATAAAGAGAATAGTATTGCACGTGAAAAGCGTAAAAAAGAAAACACCAATAAGGTTAAGCTTGCCCTCGGAATGTAGTGTAATTCAAATGGAAAACTACAGTTTTTAAGTAGTTATATTTCGAGCCATTTTTTCCCTTCTTTGATTTTAGTAAACACCTTAAAGTTTAGGTTGTTGTTTAAAGCAACTGTTTCTATAAAATCTACATCGGATCTAGATTTTTTATCAAGATTTACTATGGCAACTTTAAGGTCTTTGGCTTCCTCTCCAAATTGTTGACGAATAAAGATAAAAATTGAATGTTTTGGTAGTGGTCCTTTTAATTTAGAAATTACAAGTATTTTTTTTATTCTGGGAATAGAATTGTGCTCATTAATTTCTTGCCAGATCATGGCTGCGGCTTCTTTTTCTAAATCTTTTTCTCGAATTCCAGTTAAATAACAAATGGCAGATTTATGCTTAATTTCTAAATCAATGTAGTACGACATTCTATAGAACCTGAACGGTGTTTAATGATTTCAATAATAAGCCGTTAAAAATAGTATTTCAATATGTTATAAATTCAGAGGCTGTTTGTTGAAAATGTTATAGAACCTATATTCAATGAAATACAAGTAAATTAATTCTTACTTAACACTTTGATTTTTATTATTTTTTAATGAGCCTGTAGCCAATTCTCTCCAATACCAACCTCAACATCTAATGGTACCTTCATTTTAAATGCACTTTCCATTTCAGTCTTAATCAACACTTTCATTTCCTCCAATTCCGGTTTGTAACAATCAAAAACCAACTCATCATGCACCTGTAGTAGCATTTTAGTTTTATAGTTGCCTTCGGTTAGTTTATTCTGAATATTGATCATAGCAATTTTAATGATATCTGCAGCGCTTCCTTGTATTGGAGCATTAACAGCATTTCTTTCAGCAGCACCACGAACAATGGCGTTGCTACCATTAATATCTTTCAAATACCTTCTTCGACCTAATACAGTTTGTACATACCCGTTATCGCGCGCAAAATCTACCTGTTCACTCATATAACTTCGTAGTTTAGGATAGGTTTGATAATACGTGTCAATTAGTTCTTTAGCCTCCGCTCTGGTTAAATCCGTTTGATTACTTAAACCAAAAGCAGATACCCCATAAATAATACCGAAATTTACCGTTTTTGCATTGCTACGTTGTTCTCGAGTAACTTCTTCAAGAGGCACATTGAATACTTTTGAAGCTGTTGAGGCATGAATATCCATTCCATTTTTAAAGGCTTCAATCATGGTATCTTCCTCACTTAAAGCTGCAATGATGCGTAGTTCAATTTGAGAGTAATCTGCAGCCAACAAAACATAATTTTCATCTCGGGGAACAAAAGCCTTTCTAACTTGTCGACCTCGTTCTGTTCTTATTGGTATATTTTGAAGATTTGGGTTATTGCTACTCAAACGGCCAGTTGCAGCAACGGTTTGCATATAGTCCGTGTGTACTCTCCCTGTTTTTTCTTCAATCTGTTCCGGTAACGCATCTACATAGGTGCTTTTTAATTTTGCTAAACCGCGATAATCTAAAACATTTTGAATGATTTCATGATCTTTGGCTAAATAAGAGAGTACGTCTTCTGCTGTAGAATATTGACCAGTTTTAGTTTTTTTAGGTTTATCTACCAATTTCATCTTATCAAATAATATTTCTCCTAATTGTTTTGGAGAACCAATATTGAATTCAGTTTCTGCGGCATTATAGATCTTTTGCTCTAAATTTTTGATATCGTTATCTAAATCGTCAGATAGTGAACCTAAAAATTCTTTGTCAAGATTAATACCTTCATTCTCCATTGTTGCCAAAACTCGGAGCAAAGGCACTTCAATATCTTCAAAAAGTTTTTCAGTGTTTGCTTCTGCTAACTCTGGTCTAAAATGCTGAGCTAATTGCCATGTTATGTCTGCATCTTCAACCGCATATTCTGTTTGTTTTTCTATAGGAACATCTCTCATACTTAGTTGGTTCTTTCCTTTTTTACCAATAAGATTAGTAATGGAGACCGGTGTGTAATTCAAATAGGTCTCGGCCAAAACGTCCATGTTATGTCTCATGTCTGGATTAATTAGATAATGTGCTAGCATGGTGTCAAATAATTTGCCCTTAACTTCAACACCGTGGTTTTGCATTACTTTGACATCATATTTTAGATTCTGGCCAATTTTTTCAATAGTTTCTGATTCAAAGAAAGGTCGTAATTTTTCAATTAATTTATGGACTTCTTCTTTGTCTTCAGAAAAGGGGATATAAAACCCTTTTCCTTTTTCCCAACTAAACGCAATACCAACTAATGCTGCTTCTAAAGGGTTTAAAGAGGTTGTTTCCGTATCAAAGCATACTGCCTGCTGAGACATTAGTTTATCAATAAAAAGAGTTGTGGCTAAACCAGGCTCAACCAATTGATAAAAGTGATCTATGTCTTCAATTGTATTACGACTATTGGTGTCTTTGATAGTGGATGGGGCTTCGGATGGATTGCCTCCAAAAAGAGAAAATTGCCCACTTCCTGCAGCTTGGTTTTCTTTTTTGAGTGCAGGGCTATTTTCTGTTGGAGAGGAAGTTTCAGTTTCGTCCGAGAATAGTTTTATAAATTGGTCTTTAAGTCTTCTAAATTCAAGTTCCTCAAAAATTTCTTGAACTTTTTCAGCATCTGGCTTACACATTTCATAGTCATCGGCTTTAAAAGTAACATCACAGTCTAGCTTTATCTCAGCTAATTTTCTTGAAAGACGTCCAAGTTCAGCATTAGCTTCAACTTTTTCTTTCATTTTCCCTTTCAATTGGTCGGTATTGGCCAGCAATCCCTCCATGTCTTCAAATTGTTCTAGAAACTTTTTAGCAGTTTTATCGCCAACCCCCGGAAGTCCAGGAATATTATCACTAGCATCGCCCATCATGCCTAAATAATCAATCACCTGCTCTGGTCGTTGTACTCCAAATCGCTTTTGAATTTCTGGAATTCCCCAAATTTCAATGCCATTACCCATACGAGCAGGGCGGTACATAAATATATTTTCTGAGACTAATTGACCAAAATCTTTGTCAGGGGTAACCATAAAAACTTTATAATCTTCTTTCTCTGCTTGTTTAGCTAAAGTACCTATCAAATCATCGGCCTCATAACCCGCTAATTCAACGACTGGTATCTTCATTGCTTTAAGGATGTTTTGTATATAGGGTACGGCTATTTTTATGGCATCCGGTGTTTCATCTCGATTAGCTTTGTATTCTTCAAAAAGTTCTGTTCGTTCAACACTACCTCCCTTATCAAAGGCTACAGCTAAATGATCTGGATTTTCTCGTTTAATTACATCAAATAGTGAATTCATAAAACCCATAATAGCGCTGGTATCCATGCCTTTTGAGTTTATTCTTGGGTTTTTTATTAGGGCATAATACCCACGAAATATAAGGGCATAAGCATCTAGAAGAAAGAGTCTTTTTTGGTCAGACATGTTTTGTATCGTCAGTTAATTGTTAAAAATAGACAGTTTTTAAAAGTAGAAAAAACAGACAAGAAAAAAGAGACAAGAATCAATTCTTTGCACTTTTCAATAAAAACCAAATTGTATTTGTTATGAATAAACTTACAAGAAGAATAATGCAAGAATTTGATAACATAATTGGATTATAGAAAAAGATGGCTAGTATCAATAAAAATATAATATTCCCATATAATAGGCGATAAGTTTTTATCTTAAAATCACTAGAAAATTCAAGGAAAATAGCATTTAAGATACAAGCGGGAACAATAAAAACAACCTCCATTACCATGACCATTCCCATTAAACTATTATCACCACCGAATAAAAAATTAATATAGATGTACAAGTAGCTTATAATAATACTTAGAATAATGAAAAAAAGAATGCGCATAAAATAAAAATCAGAAATTAAGATCTTAATCTTAAATTTGAGGTAGAGCTAAAGCCAAAGAAAATCCATAAAGCCTACAAATAACTGCGTGAATCCACATTCTCATGGCCTTTTTCGGAAAATACGCGATAACTAAAACCAGGATGGATGCAATAACCACCGGTTTCTCCATTTTTATTTATGGCAATATATCCTACCTGAATGTTCTCATAATCTGGCTCATTTTTTATAATCCGATTTACTGCTTCTTCGCAGGCTTCTTGAGGGCTTCGTCCTTGTCGCATTAATTCAACTACTAAAAAACTACCAACCGTTTTTACGATTTCTTCACCCTGCCCCGTGGCTGTTGCCCCACCAATTTCATTATCAACAAATAATCCTGAACCTATAATTGGAGAATCACCAACACGCCCGGCCATTTTATAAGCCATCCCGCTAGTGGTACAAGCCCCAGAAATATCTCCTTCTGCATCAATCGCTAACATACCAATCGTGTCATGGTTTTCAATATTAATAACGGGAGCGTATTTTGATTCCTTTTTCCATTCTAACCATTCTGTTTTTGATTTTTCGGTTAAAAGTTTTTCTTTCGGGAAGCCTTGCTCATAAGCAAACTGTTCCGCCCCTTTTCCGGCTAGCATAACATGAGGGGTTTCTTCCATCACTTTTCTGGCTACTGATATTGCGTGGGTGATATTTTGCATATAAACCACAGCACCACAATTTCCTTTTGAATCCATAATACAAGCATCTAAGGTTACATTGCCATCTCGGTCAGGACGACCGCCTTTGCCGACAGATTGATTGCTCACATCTGCTTCTTCCATTTGAACACCAATCTCGACAGCATCTAGGCTATTGCCACCTTTTTTTAAAACATTCCATGCTTCAGCGGTTGAATTAGGAACGTTCCAAGTTGCAATCACTATGGGCTTTATGGAAGAGGTAACGGCTACTATGGTTTCTTTTTTTTCTTCTGTTTTACACGATGTGAGAATTGAAGCAGATAGTATTCCTGCAGAAGTAAGACTTGAGTTTTTTAAGAATTTACGACGTTTCATGGTTTTTTGCTTTACAGTGAATATCTCGTATTAGTCTATATCTTTGAATATTGCTTTTGTACGGGAATGACATTAAATATAATGATATGCTAGTTGAAGTTTGTTGTAATTCTTTAGAATCTGCCATTAATGCTCAGAGTGCTGGTGCAGATCGCGTTGAACTTTGTTCAGAGTTAGGTGTTGGAGGCATAACGCCTTCTTCGGGATTAATTCAACAGGTTCAAAAACATATTAACATTCCAATTCATGTGCTTTTGAGGCCTCGCAGTGGTCATTTTACATACACCGATACCGAATTCGAGGTTATGCATAAAGATATTGAAGTCTGCATAGAACTAGGTGTAGACGGTATCGTGTCGGGTGCACTAAATTCAGATAACACTATTGCAATTGAAAAGACTAAGATTTTAATTTCGAAATCAAAACCTTTACACTTTACATTTCATCGTGCTTTTGATTGGATTGATGACCAAAAGAAGGCTTTGTTGCAATTAGAAGAATTAGGTATTGATACGGTATTAACTTCTGGAAAACTAGGGGCGGCTGAAGACGCAATTAACCAGCTCAAAGAGTTAAAGCGCTTGTCATCTAGAATAACGATTATGCCAGGTGGTGGAGTAAACGCAGCTAATATTAGCGCATTTAAAAAAGCGGAATTTAAAGCAATTCATTTTTCGGGCTCATCATTTGTAAATCAGGTGGATACTTCTACAAAAATTACAATGAACTCTAAAAAACATTTGGCCGAGAATGAAGTAGCAGTAACAAATGAAAAAATTGTACGTCAAATAGTGCAATTAATTAAATAAAACGAAAGCAAAGTATTAGAGTTTATAATCAAATATCTTCGTAAAAAATAGTCTATGGCTCGATTTCTTACTATTCTCTCAATTCTTTATATCGTCTTGGCGTTCTATGGTTTTCAAGGTTTTAAAACGATATTCAAAAGTTCTTGGATGCAAGTTCTTTATGCAGTGCTCTTCTTTTTTGCATTGATAAATTTAGTTGTTAGAGCTATAAATTATGTACCTGGCGATGGTCTTAGAGGTTCAATTTCAATAGCTGGAGGAATATTTTTCTCTTTCTTTTTATTAGCTCTCTTTTTAGGGTTTTTCTTATTGATAGAAGATATCATAAGATTACTTACTTTAGGTTACAACAAGATAGTTGGACTGTCGGAAGGCAACACTAGTTATTTTCCGTCTAGACGGAAATTTGTTAGTGTTATTGGTCTAGGTATTGCCGCATTGCCATTCGGTGCTTTGTTATATGGTATGTACAAAGGAAAGTATAATTATAAGGTACTGAAATATGAATTGGAGTTTGAGGATCTTCCAGCAGCTTTTAATGGATACCAAATCACACAAATTTCTGATGTACATAGCGGTAGTTTTGATAATCATGAAAAAGTATCTTATGGTATTGATTTAATTAATAAACAAAAAAGTGATGTCATTTTATTTACAGGAGATTTGGTAAATGATAAGGCTACGGAAATGGAGCCTTGGAAAGATTCTTTTGCTAAACTGGAAGCTAAAGACGGTGTATTCTCTGTTTTAGGAAATCATGATTATGGCGATTATACTCAATGGGAAAGTATAGAGGCTAAAGCGCAAAATTTAGTTGATTTAAAAAAGCTTCAGAAAGATATTGGATTCGATTTAATTCTTGATTCTCATCGTTATTTAGAGAGAAATGGTGAAAGAATTGCTTTGGTAGGAGTCGAAAATTGGGGTAGAGGAGGTTTTAAAAAAGCTGGAGACTTGAATAAAGCTAAGGAAGGAATAGCTAAAAATGATTTTAAAATATTAATGAGCCATGACCCTTCACATTGGGAAGACGTTGTCATTAATGATGAATATCATTTTCATTTAACTTTAAGTGGTCATACCCACGGGATGCAATTTGGGGTTGAAATACCTGGTTGGATAAAATGGAGTCCAGTAAAATGGCGTTACAAGTATTGGGCAGGTTTATATCAAGAGTTAGGGCAGTATATTAATGTTAACAGAGGTTTTGGTTTTATAGGATATCCTGGTCGTGTAGGAATTTGGCCTGAAATTTCTGTAATCACCTTAAAAAAGAAAGGTTTAACGTGAATTTAACCCAAATCAATTGTGTAAAGGCTTTGCTGAATGTATTACTTTAACATTTTTTCTTACTTTTGAGTAGTAAAATAACCTATTTGCAATGTCGAAATTTGGCGAGTTAATTGACTTAAACATTCCTGTGCTGTTAGACTTCTATGCCGACTGGAACGAACAATCTACTACAATGCATGCTGTTCTCAGAGATGTAGCTGCTGCTCTTGGTGATAAGGGTAAAGTGATTAAGATTGATGTTGATAAAAACAAAGAACTCTCACAAGCATTGCGTATTAAAGGTTTGCCAACCCTAATGATTTATAAAAAAGGTGAAATGGTTTGGCGTCAAAGTGGTGAGCAAGATGCGAACACCTTGATAGGTATTTTAAACGAATATCTTTAGACCTAGATGATAAGTTTTAGTCACTTTAGTCCAAGTTAGCTTTCTTTAGATTTTACTAGAATTACATCTAGTTCTCAATCATTACTCCATCTTCAACAACAGGAATCGTATCGAATACGGTACTATCTAATTGCATGGTGTCTTCTATTTCAGGATTACCATAATTTGGATCACTAAGGTATTCTTGATTCTCTTCTCCAATGAACTGAGAAAACTTGTCTATATATTCATTAAATATCAAAGTTTCTTTTTCAGCAAGCTCCCTATCTTGATTTCGAATTAAAATATCAATATTTCTTCTATAAGCTTCCATATCGGCAAGTATAGCCTCGATTTGCTCATACTGTTGGTCTCTTGAAACCCCAGCGTAATACTCCAAACGTTCTTGGTATACCTTTTTAAGTTTATTAAAAAGCTCATGTGCTTTTTGTTGCTCACCAACTTTGTAATAACCATCAACAAAGGGCTCAACAAAAGTGTAGAAACCATAATGTTCAAAAGGAATATGAGTCATTGCAATTTCAATGATATCCTTTGCTTTATCAATCTTTTCTTCTTCAATAAGTTGTTCCATCAAACGGGCTAAATTACTTCTGTAAGAAAGGCCTTGCGAACGCGTTTGAGTGTCATGATAAATATCTGAACTAGATGAGTTGCCCCATTCCCATTTTTTAACAATATCATACATGAGCTCGGTATCAATACGGCCCATCTCAAACGGACTAGCATTTTTGGTTTTTATAGGGACCAACTTATACACTAAACCATCTAATTGTAGATAATCTTTCATCCAAATGTATTCCGCTTTATCAAAGCTACCACCAGAGAAATAAATAGGACGTTTCCAATCATTATTAGCGATAACATCTAACATCAAAATCCGGTTTTTAGGTAAGGCACTCTCGGGCAAATCTATATCGATATAATCTAATATTAAATCAGCATCTTCAGGTTTTACCACACCACTTTCTAAGACATTTTGCTTATTAACAGGAATACGAATTTTGTTAGTTGGGTAATATACAATCTCTTGAGTGCTTTTAGGGTAGGCACTAATATCGCGACCTTGTTTTTCAAATAAATGTTTGAATTTAGTTTGTGGTTTATCACTACCAATCCAATTCATGAAATCTTTGATATTCCATCTACTTTCAGTTATACCCTGATAATACACCGCATCTCTTGAACCGTAACGGTATTTATCATGTGTTAATTGCGAAGGTATTGGGTCACTATCATACGCTTTTCGTTTCATTTGATCAATATACCAGTCCGTTGCGAAAAGACTGGTGTTGACCACACGCACGTCTGTACGGTGTTCTTCAATATCTTGAGCGTACCATAACGGGAAAGTGTCATTATCACCAATCGTAAAAAGAATAGAACCAGCATCTTCTTTGCAAGAATCTAAATATGCTTTAGCGGTCGATTTTGCAGTATAACGTCCTGAACGATCATGGTCATCCCAATTTTGAAAGGCCATTAAAAATGGAACCGCTAATAAGCAAACGATAGTTATAACCGGTGCCGCTAATTTAGGTTTGAGTAACTTTTTTACTTCTTCAAATAAACCATATACACCTAGGCCAATCCAAATAGTGAAAATGTAAAACGATCCTACTAATGAGTAATCGCGCTCACGTGGCTGAAATATATAAGGATTAGTGTAAAATTGAATCGCGATACCCGTGAACATAAAAAACACAAAAAGTACCCAAAACTGTTTGGGGTTCTTGGAGATTTGAAACAAAATTCCGATGATACCCAGTATCAGAGGTAAAAAGAAATAGGTATTTCTTGCCTTATTGTTTAATACATCACTTGGTAAGTTGTCTTGACTACCCAAAAAGACTTTGTCAACTGTTTTTATTCCGCTTAGCCAATGGCCATTTTCGTCATACCTACCTTGCATATCATTTTGTCTTCCGACAAAATTCCACATGAAGTAACGCATATACATATACCCAAACTGAAATTCGAATAAGTACTTTATATTCTGCCCAAGGCTTGGCGGTTCAATATTGATATAATCGCTAAAACTTCTTAAAAACTCAATATACTGCTCTGTATCAATTTCTCCCGCTGCGTCCAACTGTTTGAATTGATTTACAGCTTCCCTTAAATCATTGTTAGAGATATACTCCGCTTTTATTTTGAAGTCTAAACGACCGAAATAGCGCATATAATTTTCAGCATGTTGTTCGCTCCAAAGCCTTGGTAAAAAACCAACATGTTTTTTATTTGGCCCCTGCATCGCATCTTCATAGTTGTTTACTATAATATATTTACCGAGCTCCTCGTCTTTTTCATATTTAGGTTTATCATCGATATCATCACCCGGGCCGGCAAACGTATTAGAGAAATAAGCCCCATAAAAAGGACTTTCTACTCCAGGGTATTGTTCACGATTGTAATAGGCTAATAATGAACGAGCATCTTCTGGATTGTTTTCGTTTACTACAGTTTGTGAATTAGCTCGAATAGGTAACATGAGCCAAGATGAAAAACCAAGTATTAAAAACATAAAACATAATACGATTGTATTGGCATTGTAGTATTGATTCTTGCGAGTATATCTTAAGGCAAAGTAAAAGACTGCAATAAATACAAACCCCATGATTAGCGTTCCAGAATTAAACGGTAATCCTAATTGATTGATAAAAAATACTTCACTCCATCCAAAAACTTGTAAAACATAGGTCAGTGAAAATTTATAAACTAGCATTAAAACCCCAACGACCAATGCATTGGCAATTAAAAAGTTTTTGACGGTAGTACTCTTGTATTTTTTGAAATAGTATAATAGACCTATTGAAGGTATTGCCAAAAACCCCATGAATTGAATACCAAAGGTTAAGCCAACCACAAAACATATTAGAATCAGCCATTTATTACCTCTGGGGCTTTCTAAATTATCAGTCCACTTGAGTCCCATCCAAAGTAACAAAGCCATGATTAGGCTTGCCATTGCATACACTTCTGTCTCAACAGCATTAAACCAAAAACTATCTGAAAAAGTAAAAGCCAAAGCACCAACTAAGCCCGAACCAAAAATTGCTATCGCTTTGCTATTGGTTAATGCTAGTCCGTTGGTAATTAATTTTCTTGTCAAATTGGTAATTGTCCAAAAAAGAAAGAGTATTGTGAATGCGCTAGAAACTACTGAAACGGAATTTACCATTCTTGCAATTTGGGTATTATCCAAAGCGAACATTGAGAAAAATGCCCCAATCATTTGTAATAATGGGGCCCCAGGTGGGTGACCTACTTGTAGTTTGGCAGAAGTGGTAATGTATTCTCCAGCATCCCAAAAACTACCTGTGGGTTCAACGGTAATTAAATAAATAATTAGTGCAATAGAAAAAGATGACCAACCCAAAATGGTATCCCATTTTTCAAAGTTTTTTGCAAACATGTAATACGTACTTTACCGATTGGGGCGAAATTACCAAATAAAAAAGAGTTCTATAGGTAATTTTTAAAAACCTTTAACACGAATTAAGCGTACGTTTTTCTCTTAATTGTCATTAAATTTGTTTGCTGAAACAAAAGTTTGTTTTAAATTTGCACCCTCTTAATATCAAACAGTAGTTTGATTGTAGTTGGCACTGGCCCATGGTGTAATTGGCAACACTCCGGTTTTTGGTACCGTCATTCAAGGTTCGAGTCCTTGTGGGCCAACAAGTTTAAGTTAAATCCGATACCATACAAGGTGTCGGATTTTTTTTGAGTATGTTTTTGAAAGTTTGTTTTATTTAAAAGTAAAAAGCAAGCATGATAGGTGTTGAAAAACAAGATGCTATTAATGACTTTGAACAGTAATTATTTTGTTTAACCATGAATTTTGCAAACAAGAGAATTATCGTATATTTGCACCACTGAACGGATATTTGGTATTCATGAGGGGACTTTTAGTCCCCTCTTTTATTACTTAGATTTATGTTTAAGCAAAAAGTAACCGATCTTTTAAATGAAGCGTTAGACAAACGAAAAGATCTTTTTTTGATTGATTTCATGGTTGATTCTGGTAATAAAATCAGAGTTATTTTAGATGGTGACGATGGAATTAACTTAAAAGATTGTATGGAGGTTAGTCGAGCGATTGAACATAATTTAGATCGAGAGGAAGAAGATTTTTCTTTAGAGGTAACTTCTGCAGGTGCGACATCACCTTTGACTTTACCAAGACAGTATTCAAAGAATATTGGAAGAACGCTGGAGGTAAAAACTGAAACTGAAAAGCTTGAAGGAAATCTTACGGCTGCAGGAGATGAAGAGATTACGCTTGAATGGAAAACGAGAGAACCAAAACCAATAGGTAAAGGAAAGCATACGGTTCGGAAAAAACAGAACATTGCATTTTCTGATATAAAAGAGGCAAAAGTTGTATTAAAATTTTAAATGTAGACCACAATGGAAAACATGGCGCTTATTGAATCCTTTTCGGAATTTAAGGATGATAAGTTTATAGACAGAGTAACCTTAATGGCGATTTTAGAAGACGTATTTAGAAATGCGTTGAAGAAAAAATTCGGTTCTGACGAGAATTTCGATATCATTATTAACCCTGATAAGGGTGATTTAGAAATTTGGAGAAACAGAATCGTTGTTGAAGATGGAGAAGTAGAAGAGCCAAATGAAGAAATTTCTTTAACAGAAGCTAGAAAAATTGAACCTGATTTTGAAGTTGGTGAAGATGTTTCGGAAGAAGTGAAGCTAATGGATTTAGGAAGACGCGCAATTTTGGCATTACGTCAAAATTTGATTTCAAAAATCCATGAACATGATAATACCACCATATACAAGCAATTTAAAGACTTAGAAGGTGAGATTTACACTGCAGAGGTGCATCACATTCGTCACAAAGCAATTATTTTGTTAGATGATGAAGGTAATGAAATCATTATGCCTAAAGAGAAGCAGATTCCATCTGATTTCTTTAGAAAAGGAGATAACGTCCGTGGTATTATTGAAAGTGTTGACTTAAAAGGAAATAAACCTTCAATTATAATGTCAAGAACGGCACCTAAGTTTTTAGAGCAGTTGTTCTTTCAAGAAATTCCTGAGGTTTTTGATGGTTTAATTACCATTAAAAAAGCTGTTCGTATTCCAGGTGAAAAAGCTAAAGTTGCTGTTGATTCTTACGATGACCGTATAGATCCAGTTGGCGCTTGTGTAGGTATGAAAGGGTCTCGTATTCATGGTATTGTTCGTGAATTGGGTAACGAAAATATTGATGTTATCAATTGGACAGGTAATCCACAATTGATGGTGACGAGAGCTTTAAGTCCGGCTCGTGTATCTTCAGTTAAATTGAATGATGAAAAAATGACGGCACAGGTTTATTTAAAACCTGAAGAGGTGTCTAAAGCTATTGGTCGTGGAGGTCATAATATTAGATTGGCAGGTCAATTAACTGGTTATGAGATTGATGTATTCCGTGAAGGAGTTGAGGAAGATGTAGAATTAACTGAGTTCTCAGATGAAATTGATGCTTGGATCATCGAAGAGTTTAAAAAGATTGGTTTAGATACAGCTCGTAGTGTTTTAGAACAAGATGTTGCTGATTTAATAAAACGTACAGATTTAGAAGAAGAAACTGTTAAAGAAGTGGTTCGTATCCTCAAAGAAGAATTTGAAGATTAAACTATATATTAGCACATAAAATTAAAGGGATAGCAAAGTTTTTATGGCAGGAAACCCAACAATAAGATTAAATAAAGTTCTAAGAGAATTGAATATCTCTCTTGATAGAGCTGTAGACCACCTTGTGTCTCAAGGGCACGATATTGAGGCGAGGCCTACAACTAAAATCACTGATGAGGTATATCAAGTGCTGTTGGATGAATTTCAGACAGATAAAAGCAAGAAAGTTGCCTCTAAAGAAGTTGCTGAAGAAAAGCTAAAGGAGAAGGAAGAACTTAGACTTCAATTGGAGCGTGAACAAGAAGAGCGTAGATTGGCTCGTGAACGAAGACAAGCCGCTTCAGAAGTTATTAAGGGCAAGGTTGAACTTACCGGACCAAAAACGGTAGGTAAGATTGATTTAGATAAGAAGAAGCCTGTTGCTAAAGTTGAAGAAGTAAAAGAAGAAGTTCAAAAACCAGTAGAAGAGGTTAAAGTAGAGGTTCAGAAAATAGAAGAGCCCAAGGTTGAGCCCGTCAAAGAGGTGGTAGCTAAAGAAGAAGCTCCCGTAGAAAAAGAAGAGGCTAAAAAAGAAGAGGCTAAGGCAGAAGAGGTGAAACCTAAAGTTGAGAGTGCCGAAGAAACTACCGCTGAACCAGGTGCTATTGAGACTAAATATCAAAAGCTTTCTGGTCCAAAAATTACAGGTGATAAAATTGATTTAACCAAATTCAATAAGCCTAAAAAGAAGAAGGAGGAACCTAAAAAAGCTGATGCTTCTGCAGATCGTAAAAAGCGAAGAAGAAGAATTGTTAGTGGTCCTAAACCAGGAGGTGGAAATAGACCAAGAGGTACTGGTCCGGCTGCAGGTAATAGGCGAGGTGGTAACCCAAGATCAAATGCACCTAAGGTAGAGCCTACCGAAGAAGAGGTACAAAAACAAGTACGAGAAACTCTTGAAAAACTTCAAGGTAAGAGTAACAAGGGTAAAGGTGCTAAATATCGAAGAGATAAAAGAGATCAACACCGTCAACAAACAGAGAAAGATCTTGAACAACAAGAGCTTGAAAGCAAATTATTAAAAGTAACAGAATTTGTTACGGCTAATGAGATGGCTACGATGATGAGTGTTTCAACAACTGATATTATTTCAGCTTGTATGTCTTTAGGTATGATGGTAACGATGAACCAACGTTTAGATGCCGAAACCTTAACTATTGTTGCAGAAGAATTTGGTTATGAAGTTGAGTTTGTAACAGCTGAAATTGAAGAATCAATTGAGATAGATGAGGATAGTCCTGAAGATTTAAAAGCTAGAGCACCTATTGTAACAGTAATGGGTCATGTTGATCACGGTAAAACTTCATTGTTAGATTATATTCGAGAAGAGAACGTAATAGCCGGAGAAAGCGGTGGAATTACACAGCATATTGGTGCCTATGGAGTGACACTTGAAAGTGGTCAAAAAATGACATTTTTAGATACTCCTGGTCACGAAGCTTTTACAGCGATGAGGGCTAGAGGGGCGCAAGTAACTGATATTGCTATTATTGTAATTGCTGCGGATGATGATATTATGCCGCAAACTAAAGAGGCAATAAGCCATGCTCAAGCAGCAGGTGTGCCAATTGTTTTTGCAATTAATAAAATAGATAGACCTACTGCAAATCCTGATAAGATTAAAGAAGGTCTTGCACAAATGAATTTGTTGGTTGAAGATTGGGGTGGTAAAATACAATCTCATGATATATCGGCTAAAACAGGTGATGGTGTAAAAGACCTATTAGAAAAAGTTTTGCTTGAAGCAGAACTGTTAGAGTTAAAAGCAAATCCTGATAAACTGGCAAACGGAACGGTAGTCGAAGCTTTTCTTGATAAAGGTCGAGGGTATGTTAGTACGATATTAGTGCAAGCCGGTACGCTTAAAATTGGAGACTATGTTTTAGCGGGTACCTGCAGTGGCAAAATTAAGGCCATGCAAGATGAACGGGGTAAAAATATTAAAAAGGCTGGTCCAGCTACGCCAATATCAATTCTTGGATTGGATGGAGCTCCACAAGCTGGTGATAAGTTTAATGTTCTTGATGATGAGAGAGAAGCTAAGCAGATTGCAGCAAAACGTTCTCAATTACAACGTGAGCAATCTGTTAGAACGCAAAGACATATCACACTTGATGAAATCGGAAGACGTATTGCTCTAGGTGATTTCCAAGAATTAAATATTATACTTAAAGGTGATGTTGATGGTTCCGTTGAGGCTTTAACAGATTCTTTCCAAAAGCTATCTACTGATGAGATTCAGGTAAACATTATTCATAAAGGCGTTGGCGCCATTACAGAATCTGATGTGTTGTTAGCAAGTGCTTCTGATGCAATTATTATTGGTTTTAATGTAAGACCAATGGGTAATGCCCGTGATATTGCTGATAAAGAAGAAATTGATATCAGAATGTATTCTATCATTTATGATGCTATCAATGATTTGAAGGATGCCATGGAAGGTATGCTTTCACCTGAAATGAAAGAAGAAATTACAGGTACTGCTGAAATACGTGAAACCTTTAAGATTTCTAAAATTGGAACCATTGCGGGTTGTATGGTTCAGAATGGTAAAATCTTTAGAAACTCTAACATTCGATTAATTCGTGATGGTGTAGTCATATTCACTGGTGAGTTATCATCTTTAAAACGTTTCAAAGATGATGTAAAAGAAGTTTCAAAAGGTTATGATTGTGGACTTCAGGTTAAGAACTACAATGATATTAAAATTGATGATGTTGTAGAGGCATTCCAAGAAGTAGCAGTAAAAAAGAAGCTATAAAATAATTATATTTTAAAAACAAAGAAACCCGCTATTGCGGGTTTCTTTGTTTTTGGTAACAATTTGTAAATTATTTTGCGCTATTCTCTGGTTTAAGTAACATTGCATTTGGATATTTTTTTCTTACCTCGATAAACTTTCTTTCAGCCTCTAATTTATCTCTGAATTTGCCTAAGCGCACTCTATAAGTTGGTTCTTGAAATTTTATGGTAGAATACCAGGTTGGGAAATCAATTTGAACTTGATCTAAAAGTCGTTGAGCTGACTGGTCATTGGTTTTAAAACCTACTTGAATTTGATAGTAATCAACTTTAGAATTGACGGTTTTATAAACCTTTACTAGTTGATCAATTTTAGGGTCTTGTTGAATGTTTATAGTGCCCTCTTGCGCTCCTGCTATTTGAAAACAAAACAAGGCTGCGATAATGAATACAGGGGTTCTCATAAGTGTCAATGTACTGTGTTTGTGTGAACTATGCAAAAGTAATTTTTTAAGTATTAAACAAAACTAAAATGTATTATTTAGAATTGTTATAAATTAGATATTATCAATCCCTTAACATTTTAAAAAAGCCTGCTGTGTCGTATTTTTGTCCTCAATTTCCAGCATGATATAAGCGGCTCATGTAGTCCAAAACAGAAAATATCGTGCCAAAATTCTGATAGCAAATGCGTTACCATGTTAATGCGCCAGAAATTTAAGATTTGGATAATCATTAATTCGTTTGGCAAATTACATTTGACCGCTTTAAGAAATAACAAGTAACAAATGAAAAAGGTTTTTAGCCGCGTTCAATTTTCAAAAGTATTTGGTCTTAGTTTACTATTACTCCTAACGTTTTTATCAACATCTGTTATTGCGCAAGACGAAGCTGAGCCTGCTGCTGATTTAGGTGGTGACCCAGTTGCGGGAAAACAGTTATTTAATCAAAACTGTGCTGCCTGTCATGCTTTGAATAGAAAAATGACTGGTCCTGCATTGGCAAATGTAGAACAACGTCTTTATGATGATGAAGGTTTAGAAAAAGAATGGTTGTATGCTTGGATTAAGAATAGCCCTGGCATGATTAAATCTGGTGATGCTTATGCTAATAAAATTTACGCTGAGTACAACCAAGCGGCAATGACAGCGTTTCCAACACTTTCTAATGCTGATATTGATAATATTTTAGCCTACACGGCAGCACCAGCGCCAGCTCCGGTGACAGCCGCTATTCCTGTCGGCGAAGTGTCTTCGGGAAGTTCCTCTGGTGGAATCTCTAACGAAATTATTTTAGGGGCCCTTGCTTTAGTTTTTGGTTTACTTGTTGTAATGCTTTTCTTGGTTAATAATACATTAAGAAGAATAGCCGAGGCCAATGGTGTTGAAGTTGTAAAGGCAAATGCTGAAAAAAGAACTCCAATTTGGAAAGCCTTTATTCAAAATCAATTTTTGGTTTTATGCTCTGTAGTTGTTCTTTTATTGAGTAGTGCATACTTCGCTTACAGCTGGATGTCTCAAATAGGTATTGACCAAGGATATGCACCAGTGCAACCTATTCACTATTCTCATAAAATACATGCTGGTGACAATAAAATAGAGTGTAAGTATTGTCACTCATCTGCAAGAGTTTCAAAACATTCAGGTATTCCTTCTTTAAATGTTTGTATGAATTGTCACAAATCTATTTACGATTACAAGGGTAATCCTGAAGGGCCAACTGCTGATGATTTAGCTAATGGGTATACCAATGAGTTTTACACAAAAGAAATCAAGAAACTTTATAAGGCTGTAGGTTGGGATGAAGAAAATCAAAAATACACAGGAGAGTCACAACCTGTTGAATGGGTTAGAATTCACAATTTACCTGATTTCGCATATTTCAATCACTCACAACATGTTGAAGTAGGTAAAATTGAATGTCAGACCTGTCATGGACCGGTGGAAGAAATGGAGATTATGTATCAGTACTCACCGTTAACCATGGGTTGGTGTATTAACTGTCACAGAGAAACTGAGGTTCAGGTTTCAGATAATGGTTATTATGAAAAAATTCATAATGAGCTTTCAAAGAAGTATGGTGTTGATAAGTTGACTGCGGCTCAAATGGGTGGATTGGAATGTGGTAAATGCCACTATTAATAAAAAAGAAGATATTTCACATTAAAAGTATGGCATCAAACAAAAAATATTGGAAAAGTGAAGCGGAGTTAAATCCGAACGATTCCATTGTTGAGACGCTAAGGCAGAATGAATTTACAGAGTCTATTCCTGTAGATGAGTTCTTGGGCGATAAAGAAAATTTGTCAGCTTCTTCTACTAATAGAAGAGATTTCTTAAAGTATGTGGGCTTTAGTACTGCAGCTGCATCTTTGGCAGCCTGTGAAGGTCCGGTCAAAAAGTCTATTCCTTACGTAATACAGCCAGAAAGTATTGTTCCTGGTGTTGCCAATTACTATGCAACGACTATTGCAGATGGTTTTGATTTTGCTAGTATTTTAGTAAAAACCCGTGAAGGACGACCTATCAAGATTGAGAACAATGATCGAGCAAAAGTAAATGGTGGTGCTAATGCTAGAGTTAACGCATCTGTTTTGTCATTATATGATAGCACGAGACTTCAGGGTCCAACTTTTGAAGGTAATCCTATTTCTTGGGAGGATTTTGATAATAGAGTTAAGGGTGGATTAAAAGCAGCTAGTAATTCGGGTAAGCAAATTGCTTTATTAACCCAGACATATGCTAGTCCATCTACAAAAAAATTAATTGAAGCATTTTCTGAAACATACGCAAATGTAAATCATGTGGTTTACGATGCTATTTCTGAAGATGCTGCATTGAACGCCTTTGAAGCAGCCTATGGTGAAAGAGCTTTGGCTGATTACGATTTTGAAAAATCAGATTTAATAGTATCGTTTGCAGCAGATTTTCTTGCCGATTGGCAAGGTGGTGGTTACGATTCTGGTTATGCTAAAGGAAGAGTGCCCGTGCATGGTAAAATGGCTAGGCATATTCAGTTTGAGGCTAATATGTCATTAACTGGAGCTAATGCCGATACAAGAGTGCCAATGAAGCCATCTCAGTTAAAAGTGGCTTTGGCAAAATTGTATGGTAAACTAAATGGCAGTGCTGTTGGTGGAGGTAGTTCAGAAGTTGACGCTTATGTTGATGGTGTTGCTAAAGAAATTAGAAAGGCTGGAAGTAAAGCTGTTGTTGTATGTGGTCTAAATGACCAAAACGCTCAGGCGGTTGTTTTGGCAATCAATACTTTGCTGCAGAGCGAAGCTTTTGATGCTGAAAAACCAAAATATATTAGACAAGGAAATGCTTCAAAGGTAGCTAAGTTAGTTGCTGATATGAATGCTGGTAAAGTAGGTGCTGTGTTGATTGATGGTGTTAACCCAGTTTATACCTTACCTAATTCAACTGAATTTGTAGAAGGTTTAGCTAAGGTAGGTCTTACTGTAAATTGTTCCTTCAATAATGATGAAACAGCAGAAGCATCAAAATATGTTGCTGCATCTTCTCACTATTTAGAATCATGGAATGATCTTGAGTTGAAAAAAGGTCATTTTAGTTTGATGCAACCAACCATACGTGAGTTGTTTGATACAAGACAATTTCAATCCTGTTTACTATCATGGATGGGAAGTGATCAAAGCTATTACGAATTCGTAAAAGAGAATTGGTCTGCATCTGTTTTAAACGGTAGTAGCTGGGGTAAAGCATTGCAAGATGGTGTTTTTGCAGCACCAGCAATGGTTGAAAATGATGAAACTAGCGATGTTGAAACAGAAAATGAAGAAGACGAAGAACAAAATACGGTGCCATTGGCGTCGGCTTTACGTTCTTTATCGAATTCGACAACTACTGGAATGGAGTTAACGTTATACTCCAAAGTAGGTATGGGCGATGGTCAGCAGGCAAGTAATCCTTGGTTGCAAGAATTCCCTGATCCAATTACTCGAGTTTCATGGGATAACTATGTTACCGTCTCTAAAGAAGACGCGCAAGAACTTGAGTTGGTAAATGAAAATGTTGCTAATGGAGGTCTTGATGGAAGTTACGCGAATTTGACTGTTGATGGAATTTCGCTAAATAATGTTCCAGTAATCATTCAGCCTGGTCAAGCAAAAGGAACACTAGGTTTGTCTTTTGGATATGGTAAAAAAGCTGGAATGAAAGAAGAAATGCAAACAGGTGTTAATGCATTTCAATTATATAAAAATTTCAATAACGTTCAATCAGTTTCTGTTTCGAAAGCTGGTGGTATGCATGAATTTGCTTGTGTGCAATTGCATAATACTTTAATGGGACGTGGAGATATTATTAAAGAAACCACTCTTGAGATTTTTAATACTAAAAATCATCATGAATGGAATCCTATTCCTGAGGTTTCTTTAAATCATCAAGAAGTTCCCGTTACAGCGCCGGAAGTTGATTTATGGCAAGAATTTGACCGTTCAATTGGTCATCATTTTAATATGTCAATTGATTTGAATGCATGTACCGGTTGTGGTGCTTGTGTTATTGCTTGTCATTCAGAGAACAACGTTCCTGTTGTAGGTAAAGAAGAGGTTCGTAAGTCACGTGACATGCACTGGTTGAGAATTGATAGATATTATTCTTCTGAAGAAACTTTTGAAAGTGATAATGAGAAAAAAGAGAACATGGATGGCCTTTGGGGTGATAATGGATCTCTAGGTGGTTTTGGTGAAATGGAGAGTCCTTCGGCTAACCCACAAGTTGCATTTCAACCTGTAATGTGTCAGCACTGTAATCACGCTCCGTGTGAAACAGTTTGTCCAGTGGCAGCTACAGCGCATAGCCGTCAAGGTCAAAACCATATGGCTTATAACCGTTGTGTAGGTACAAGATATTGTGCGAACAACTGTCCTTATAAGGTAAGAAGGTTCAACTGGTTCTTATATAATGGTAACGACGAGTTTGACTATAATATGAACAATGATTTGGGTAGAATGGTATTAAACCCAGATGTTAATGTTCGTTCAAGAGGTGTAATGGAAAAATGTTCAATGTGTATTCAAATGACACAAAAGACCATTTTAGATGCTAAGCGAGATGGCCGTCCTATTACAGATGGTGAATTCCAAACAGCTTGTTCATCTGCTTGTAGCAATGGAGCAATAATTTTTGGAGATATCAATGATGAAGAAAGTAAAGTAGCTGAGTTAAAAGAAGATGATAGAATGTATCACTTATTAGAGCATGTTGGCACAAAGCCAAATGTGTTCTATCATGTAAAGGTGAGAAACAACAACGAAGCATAACCAACTAATAAGCAAGAAACTAGAATATAGATTATGGCGCATTACGAAGCACCTATACGAAAACCCCTAGTACTTGGAGACAAAGGCTACCACGATGTTTCTGTGGATATTGCCCGCCCAGTAGAAGGAAAAGCCAATAAACATTGGTGGATTGTTTTTTCCATAGCATTAATTGCATTTCTTTGGGGTCTAGGTTGTATTATTTATACGGTCTCAACTGGTATCGGAGTTTGGGGATTGAATAAAACAGTTAACTGGGCTTGGGATATCACCAATTTTGTTTGGTGGGTAGGTATTGGTCACGCGGGTACTTTGATTTCTGCGGTACTTTTATTATTCCGTCAAAAATGGAGAATGGCAATTAACCGTTCTGCTGAGGCAATGACCATTTTTTCTGTAATTCAGGCTGGTCTTTTCCCAATAATTCACATGGGTAGACCTTGGTTAGCTTATTGGGTTTTGCCAATTCCTAATCAATTTGGTTCGCTTTGGGTAAACTTCAATTCTCCTCTTCTTTGGGATGTATTTGCAATTTCAACTTACTTATCAGTTTCATTAGTGTTCTGGTGGACAGGTTTATTACCTGATTTTGCAATGATTCGAGATAGAGCTGTAAAGCCATTTCAGAAAAAAATATATAGTTTACTAAGTTTCGGTTGGACAGGTCGTGCTAAAGACTGGCAACGATTTGAAGAGGTTTCACTAGTATTAGCTGGTCTGGCTACACCATTAGTACTTTCAGTTCATACGATTGTATCTTTTGACTTTGCTACCTCGGTAATACCAGGATGGCATACCACTATTTTTCCACCATACTTTGTTGCTGGAGCGATTTTCTCAGGATTTGCAATGGTAAATACGCTGTTGATTATAATGAGAAAAGTATGTAGTCTTGAAGATTATATCACTGTTCAGCATATTGAGTTAATGAACATTGTAATTATGATTACAGGCTCTATAGTTGGTTGTGCTTATATAACGGAACTCTTTGTGGCTTGGTACTCCGGTGTGGAATATGAGCAATATGCATTTTTAAATAGAGCAACTGGACCCTATTGGTGGGCATACTGGTCGATGATGACTTGTAATGTGTTCTCTCCACAGTTTATGTGGTCAAAAAAATTACGTACAAGTATCATGTTCTCATTCTTTATTTCAATTGTAGTGAACATAGGAATGTGGTTTGAACGTTTTGTAATTATAGTTACCTCTTTACATAGAGATTACTTACCATCATCATGGACAATGTTCTCACCAACTTTTGTTGATATCGGTATTTTCATTGGTACAATTGGGTTTTTCTTTGTACTCTTTTTACTATACTCCAGAACTTTTCCAGTGATTGCTCAAGCAGAAGTAAAGTCTATACTCAAAGCATCAGGTTCTAAGTACAAGAAGTTAAGAGATGCTGGCAAACCCTTATATGAAATGCCTAAAGGTGCTGTAAAAGCAGCAACTGCTCAAAAAAGTGGTAACAAAGATGAAAAGGTTTCAGCTTTAATGGAAAAGCTTGGTTCTTTTAATGCGGATACTGACACTGCTGATGAATTACAACAAATAAAAGGAGTCGGACCTCAAATGGAGCAAGTTTTAAATCAAATTGGAATTTTCACTTTTGCTCAAGTAAGTAAAATGACTGCTCAAGAATATGATTTATTAGATTCTATTACGGAAAAATTTCCAGGTAGAGCACAGCGTGATGATTGGGCTGGTCAAGCGAAAAAATTAAACAAGAAAAACTAATTATGGCATCAAAAGTTATACATGCGGTTTACAACGACGATGACATATTGATGAATGCTGTCAAAAAAGTTCGTTCTGAGCATCACCATATCGAAGAGGTGTATACGCCTTTCCCGGTGCACGGTCTTGATAAGGCAATGGGTCTTGAGGATACGAGAATAGCAATTACATCTTTTATGTACGGCTGTTTAGGCTTAACGGTGGCCATTGTAATGATGAATTTTATCATGATTGAAGATTGGCCACAAGATATTGGTGGTAAGCCAAGCTTTAGTTATTTAGAGAACATGCCTGCATTTGTTCCTATTATGTTTGAGTTAACTGTATTTTTTGCTGCTCACTTAATGGTAATAACATTTTATTTAAGAAGTAGAATGTGGCCATTTAAGAATGCTGAAAATCCAGATAAAAGAACTACGGATGATATGTTTTTAATGGAAATTGGCATTCATGATAATGAGGAAGAATTAAAGAGTTTGTTGATTGATACAGGTGCAATCGAAGTAAAAGTTACAGAAAAGGATGAATAGCATGAAGCAATTCGCGAAAATAGTTCTTGGTCTTGTTTTGTTAATAGGAGTAGCCTCTTGTTCTAACAAAAACGAACCTAATTACCAATATATGCCGAACATGTACGAACCAGTTGGGTATGAAACCTATCAAGGTGTTGATAATGGCTTGTTTCCTCAAGGAACAGAAGCTATGTTGCCAGCCGAAGGTTCTATTTCAAGAGAATGGATGCCTTATGAATATGACAATAGCCCTGAAGGTAAAGAAATGGCGCGTATACAACCGAGCCCTTTAGATTCTTTAAGCATGGAAGTAAACCTTGCAAAAGGTAAAGAATTGTATGATGTGTATTGTGCAATTTGTCACGGACCAAAAGGCAAAGGACAAGGTACTTTGGTTAAACGAGAAAAAATTCTTGGCGTTCCAAGCTATGACGACGGCGCTAGAAATATATCAGTAGGTAGTACCTATCATACTATGTATTACGGATTAAACTCCATGGGTTCATATGCTTCTCAAATGAGCAGTGAAGAAGAGCTTTGGCAAGTTGCGGAGTACGTTATGAAATTAAAAGCAGACCTAACAAAATAAGAAGACATTAAGTATGTACACGTTTTCAAATAGACTTAAAATAACATCTTACATCTTGATGGCTGTCGGATTCATCTTTCTTGCATCTGGTTTCTGGAGTGCTCCGAGCACTGTCGAGGAGGCCAAGGCAATAGTGGCAGCTTCACATGGTGATGATCACGGAGGTGACCATGCTGTTGATGCGGCTCATGGTGAAGAACATGCAACAGTAGCTGAAAGTCATGCCAATGACCATAACGAAACTGCTGAAAGTGGTCATTCGTCAAGTCATGATGAGCATTTGTTACATCAACTTCAAAACAGACCTTGGTCTGCACTTTATGTGGCAGCATTCTTTTTCTTTATGATATCTCTCGGGGTTCTTGCTTTTTATGCAATTCAAAGAGCTGCTCAAGCTGGATGGTCTCCTTTGCTCTTTAGAGTTATGGAAGGGATAACATCATACATAGTACCTGGTGGTATTATTGTCTTTGTTATTTTGGTGTTATCTACCTTACACTTTAATCATTTGTTCACATGGATGGATGCTGATGTAGTGGCTCATGATAAATTATTACAAGGAAAGCAAGGCTATTTAGACCCAACATTTTTCTTAATAAGAGCGGCAATTTTCTTAGGTGGATGGATTTTTTACCGTCAGTATTCAAGAAAGTTGTCATTAGCTCAAGACAAATCTGATGACAATTCTAATTTTAAAAAGAATTTCAGATGGTCTGCTGGGTTTTTAGTTTTTTATCTGATTTCAGAATCTATGATGTCTTGGGATTGGATAATGAGTTTAGACCCTCATTGGTTTAGTACATTATTTGGTTGGTATGTATTTGCTAGTATGTTTGTTTCGGGTATTACCGTAATTGCTTTGGTTACAATATACTTAAAATCAAAAGGTTTATTACCAGAGGTAAATGATAGTCACATTCATGATTTAGCTAAATTCATGTTTGGTATTAGTATTTTCTGGACTTATTTATGGTTTAGTCAGTTCATGTTGATTTGGTATGCTAATATTCCTGAAGAAGTAACTTATTTCGTTACACGTATTGAGGATTATAAACTTCCATTCTTTGGTATGTTAGCATTGAACTTTTTATTCCCTTTATTGGTTTTAATGAATAGTGATTATAAAAGAGTCAATTGGTTTGTTGTAATGGCGGGCTTGGTTATATTGTTTGGTCATTACATGGATGTATTTAACATGGTAATGCCAGCAACTGTCGGTAATCAGTGGTATTTAGGAGTACCTGAGATAGGTGGTATTTTGTTTTTTGCGGGACTCTTTATCTTTTGGGTCTTCACAGCATTGACTAAAGAGGAATTAACTCCGAAACGTAATCCGTTTATAGAGGAGAGTAAGCATTTCCATTACTAATAGTGATAAGAGAAAGTAGTTAAAGAATGACAACATTATTAATTTTCACAGTTCTAGTTTTAGTGGCAATTGCAGTTTGGCAAATGACCAAAATATTTGAACTTTCACAACTTAAAGCAGATTCAGCGAATTCTCAAATTGCTAATGATGCTGATAATAGAACCAATGGGTATTTGCTCTTTGGTTTTCTAATTTTCATTTATGGTATCACCATATTTAGTTTTGCCAAATATTCCAAAGTGTTATTACCTGAAGCTGCTTCAGCTCATGGTGGCGAATATGATACACTCATGTGGATTTCGTTTGCCATTATCTTTTTTGTGCAAACAATAACTCAGGCATTACTGCATTATTTTGGATATAAATACCGAGGTGAAGAAGGAAAAAAAGCACTTTTCTATGCTGACAATGATAGGTTAGAGTTTATTTGGACTATCATACCTGTGATTGTATTAGCTGGTTTAATTATTTGGGGTTTATATTCATGGACCAATATTATGGACGTTAACGATGAAGATGATCCATTAATTGTTGAGTTATACGCGCAACAGTTTAATTGGCAGGCGAGATATGGAGGTGAAGATAATGTTCTAGGAGATGCAAGTGTTAGATTAATTGATATTGATCGAGCAAACGTATTAGGTCTTGATGAATCGGACCCTAACGCAACGGATGATGTTATTGTAAAAGAATTACATTTACCAGTAGGGCGTAAAGTTAATTTTTACATGCGTTCTCAAGATGTATTACATTCAGCTTATATGCCGCATTTTAGAGCACAAATGAATTGTGTTCCTGGTATGATTACTGAATTTTCATTTACCCCAATGATAACAACCGAAGAAATGAGATTAAACCCTGATGTCGTTGATAAGGTAAAACGTACCAATGCGATTAGAGCGGAACAGGCTGCACAAGGTGTTCCAAACAAAGATCCTTGGGAGTTTGATTATGTACTACTTTGTAATAAGATTTGTGGAAAATCTCACTACAACATGCAAATGAAGATTATTGTAGAGACGGAAGAGGAATATAACAAGTGGATGGCAGAGCAGGGTACCTTTGGAGCATTAATGGCTTCAATGGAATAAAAATTAGGCTAGAAAAAGAAATAAAAATAAAAATTACGGATTATGTCAGCGATTGCACACGAACACGGAGATGGTCATGGACACGATGATCATGGACATCATCATAAAGAAACTTTTGTAACTAAATACATATTTAGTCAAGATCATAAGATGATTGCTAAGCAATATCTCATTACTGGTGTATTGGTTATGGGCTTCATAGGTATTGCAATGTCATTGCTTTTTAGAATGCAATTGGCGTGGCCTGGAGAATCATTTTCTGTTTTCCAAGCTTTCCTTGGTAAGTGGGCCCCTGATGGGGTAATGGATGCTGATGTGTATTTAGCATTGATTACAATGCACGGAACAATCATGGTGTTCTTTGTATTAACCGCTGGACTGAGTGGTACCTTTAGTAACTTATTAATTCCATTACAAATAGGTGCTAGAGATATGGCATCGGGCTTTTTGAACATGCTTTCTTTTTGGATGTTCTTTGTGTCAACGGTTATAATGGTTATTTCATTATTTGTTGAAGCCGGACCAGCTGCTGCTGGTTGGACGATTTATCCGCCTTTAAGTGCACTCCCGATGGCCCAACCAGGTTCTGGTATGGGGATGACTTTATGGCTAGTTTCCATGGCGATATTTATAGCATCATCATTATTGGGGTCATTAAATTATATTGTGACTGTTCTTAATCTTAGAACAAAAGGTATGTCAATGACGAGATTACCTTTAACTATTTGGGCATTTTTTGTAACCGCAGTTATTGGTGTAATTTCTTTCCCTGTGCTGCTATCAGCGGCATTATTATTGATTATGGACAGAAGCTTTGGTACTTCATTCTTCCTTTCTGATATTTTTATTCAGGGCGAAGTTTTGCACTATCAGGGTGGATCCCCAGTTTTGTATGAACACTTATTTTGGTTTTTAGGGCACCCAGAAGTTTATATCGTATTATTACCAGCATTGGGTATTACGTCTGAGGTAATGTCGACAAATGCCAGAAAGCCAATTTTTGGTTATCGTGCAATGGTTGCTTCAATACTAGCAATTGCATTTTTATCAACGATTGTTTGGGGTCACCATATGTTTATTTCAGGTATGAATCCGTTCTTGGGTTCTGTATTTACATTTACAACCTTGTTGATAGCTATTCCGTCTGCAGTGAAAGCGTTCAATTATATAACAACATTATGGAAGGGTAATTTACAGCTTAATCCAGCAATGCTCTTTTCAATTGGTCTGGTTTCAACTTTTATTACTGGAGGTTTAACTGGAATAATTTTGGGGGATAGTACCCTTGATATTAATGTTCATGACACGTATTTTGTAGTGGCCCACTTCCACTTAGTAATGGGTATCTCTGCGTTATACGGTTTATTTGCTGGAGTATACCATTGGTTCCCTAAAATGTTCCAAGGGCGCATGATGAATAAGAATTTAGGCTACATTCATTTTTGGGTAACTGCAATTTGTGCTTACGGCGTTTTCTTTCCAATGCATTTTGTAGGTATGGCAGGTGTTCCAAGAAGATATTACGAGAATACGGCTTTTCCAATGTTTGATGAATTAACGAACGTTCAAATATTAATGACTGTATTTGCTCTTATTGCAGGTGCGGCACAATTGATATTTGTATATAATTTTATCAGTAGTATTTTTTATGGTAAGAGAGGTCCTCAAAACCCATGGAAGTCAAATACACTAGAATGGACTGCTGAAATGAAACACATACATGGAAATTGGGATGGACCTATTCCTGAAGTACATCGTTGGGCATATGATTATAGTAAGACGTATGAAAATGGTGAGTATATAATTGAGGGACAAGATTATGTTCCACAGCATATTCCATTACAAGAAAACGAAGAAGAAATGCACCATTAATTTGGTGATACAGCTAAATAAAAAAGCCATCCTTTTTAAGGATGGCTTTTTTATTTGATTAATTTGGCATGGAAATTTCATGATACAGATACTATTGGATGACTTTTTTGATGAAATGGTGTCTAATCCAATGTATCATTTAAAGCCTGTAATAATGAAGAAATATGTTTTAATACTAATAGCTAGTTTACCGATAATGAGCATGGCTCAGCGCAAACCAAAAATAAAAGGCAATAGATCAGTGATAGAAGTAAGGGAAGAATTACCTCCTTTTAATGCGATTGAACTAAATGATAATCTCGATATTGAATTAAAAAAGTCTTTCGGTGAAGGCTATGAAATTATTGCTGATGATAATCTTATCGATATTTTAAAATTTCAAGTCGTTGATAGCACTTTAGTAATATCTTCTTTCTATGATGTAACAGCCAAGAAAAAGCTTGAAATCATTGTTAATTACAAGGAATTAAAAGCTATAACTCAGCGTGATGGAAAAATAGAATGTGAAGATATCATTAAAGCTGACGAATTATATATTAACGTTTTTGGACCTTCCAAGTTAAAGCTTAAAGCCGATGCGTTTGTTGCATATCTGAATTTAGAAGATAATAGTAATTCTGATTTTAGTCTTGATGTGGATTCTTTAGATATTAAAATGAAACATAGATCCGATGCAAAAATTTACGCGGTAACTGGAGCAAAACATGTTGAATTATTGAATAACGCTGCCCTTTCAATAGATGGTTCTACAGATACTTTGCAATTAAAGGCCATTAATAATGCTAGGTTCAAAGGCGAAAAAATGCAATCAGGAGGCGCAAATATTGTTCTTGAGGAATCTTCGGTTGCACGTGTATTTGCTACACGTGACCTAGAGCTACAATCAAGAGGTACTTCAAAAACCTATCTATATGGGGATCCAAGAATCAGTATTCTTGAATTTTTAGATACCTCTCAACTGATTAAAAAGAAAAATTAGAACTCCGGTATTATAAAGTTAACCTTACTTTTTAATTAGCTATTGGAGCGGTCATTGAATGTTGGGGTATTCCAAAACCATCGACCAAAGTATTTATATGAGGTCTCAACTCTGTACTTAAACGTTCAACTCTTTGTCGGATCGCCTTTGATTTTGTGCCGCTTAAATACCCATGTTCTAAAAACCAAGTTGCATCCTTTCTTATTACTGATAAACCATGAAGTGCTCCAATTTGATAAAGTAAATCTTTATATAGTCCATCATCGAGTTTTGAAGTAAATTCATAAAACCATTTCATAGCTAATACCTCGCTATAGGCTTTGCCAAGAGCTAAAAGATGTGTTTGGGTTTTTAAGAATGCTTGATAGCTAGGAATCCCTTTTTTAATATAACCACGTATACGCATGGCAGCAGAATCTGTTAATCTTCTTAGTCTGAAATCAAGAGCGTGCAAATGAAATTTCGGGTTATATAAATGAGCTTTATCAACTTTATTTGAATATGCCGGATTTATGGTTGCCAGTTTATCAGTAAACCGACCTCCTATCAATTTTAAAACACTAACAAATCCACCAGCGTTCAATTCTGATTTGAAATCAGAGAGAACTCCTTTAGCAGCAAGTTGTAATAAAACCGTATTGTCACCTTCAAAAGTTGTAAAAATATCAGTGTCGTTTTTTAAATCAGCTATTCTATTTTCTAATAAATAACCTTTGCCACCACAGGCTTCACGGCACTCTTGGATAGTTTCTGTGGCGAACCAAGTTATGATGGCTTTAAGCCCAGCTACTTGTGTTTCAATTCTGCGTTTATCTTCCGTACTATTCGCATATTCATGCATGGCTCTTTGTAAAACAGTATGATAGACATAGCTTGAGGCAACTTTTGGGATTAATCGTAGTTGATGTGATGGATAATCCATCAGTAAATCTTCTTGAACTTTAATTGAGTCATTAAATTGTCGACGTTGAAGAGCATGTTTTATAGCAATTGTTAAAGACATTTTGGCTCCTGCCAAAGCTCCTTTTGCAACGCATATTCGACCTCCAACCAAAGTCCCTAACATAGTAAAAAAACGTTTGTTAGGGTTTTTGATTTTAGATTGGTAATGACCTTGGTCATCAATTTGGCCATATTTATCTAAAAGGTTTACAACCGGCACCATGACCTGATTGAACCAAATTTTTCCATTATCAACTCCATTTAGGCCTAATTTATAACCATTATCTTCAATTCTAATACCTGGTAAAAGTTCGTGTTTTTCATTTCTTAAAGGGACCAAAATTGCGTGAACGCCCTTGTTTTTGCCACCAACTATGAGTTGGGCAAAAACTGAAGCCATTTTAGAATCTAAAGCATTCCCTATGTATTCCTTGTTGTCATTTTTTCCGGGTGTATGAATAATTAGACTTTGAGTTTCATGAACATATGTTGCAGTGGTTTTTATACCTCGAACATTACTCCCATGACCAGTCTCTGTCATTGCAAAACAACCAAGTAATTTAGTTTCGCCAGTTTCTTTTAAATAATTGTCATGATGATACTTTCTACCCAAATTTTGAATGCTACCGCCAAATAAGCCGAATTGCACTCCAAACTTTATAGCTAGACTACCATCTACAAACATGAGTTGTTCAAAAATTGATGCGTAGCTTTCAATATTATTTGTACCACCGTATGCCTTTGGGTAAGCCAAAGCTCCCCATCCTCCCGCAGCTAATGTTTGCACCTGTTTTAAAACTATTTTTCTGGCTTTGCTTTTATCGCGAACAACATCCCATTTAAAAACTGGATTTTTAAGAAATTCTTTAAACGTATTAATTTCTTGTAAAAATGGTGCATTGACTATAGCATCTATATCGCTACCAGAAAAACGGTCCGAATAAGCTTGATGAACTACCTCTACATTAAAAAGATGATTATAATGATTTGGTTGAATACCTAGGTGAAGCTCAATATTTTGTAAGCTTTCATTTGCAGTGCAGTTTTTGCAATAAAAACTAGCAACTTTTTGCGAAAATGATTCTAAAGGATAAACTTCACTTTCAATTAATTTGGCATTGCTGTTTGTAATGAGTTGTTGCCAACTTTTGACAAGCTCATTTTTAGGTGGGCTATCTTTTTTTAACCAACTTTTTAGCTGTTGCTTATCAGAATTGGATAAGGAGTTGTCTTCTTCAATAGCAGTTTTTACTACATCTATTTCCGATGTAGATAGTAAATCATCAGACCAAATCACGTAAAAAAATGGGATGTAAGGTAAAATGGAATTACTGTAGTTTGATATATCCATGCGTTGAATTTACAATAAATTCAATGAATTTTTCAAACTCCTTTATTTGAAAATCTTATAGCGGAATTACTTTATCTTTGTTAGGTATGAATGATAATCTTGATCCCACAAACAGTAATTTCTCTCAGGAAGAGATGGATATTGAAAGGGCTTTACGGCCTATCAGCTTTGATGATTTTACCGGGCAAGAACAAGTATTAGAAAATCTTAAGGTTTTTGTACAAGCTGCTAATCAAAGGGATGAGGCTTTAGATCATACATTATTTCATGGCCCTCCCGGATTAGGAAAGACAACTCTTGCGCATATATTAGCAAATGAGTTAGGTGTTGGTATTAAAATTACATCTGGCCCTGTCTTGGATAAACCTGGGGACCTAGCAGGTCTTTTGACAAATCTTGAAGAAAGAGACGTCTTGTTTATTGATGAAATACATCGACTTAGCCCTATAGTGGAGGAATATCTTTACTCTGCTATGGAAGACTACAAGATTGATATTATGATTGAGACTGGCCCTAATGCTAGAACAGTTCAGATTAATCTTAGTCCATTTACATTAATTGGAGCAACTACTAGGTCAGGTTTATTAACCGCACCTATGCGCGCTAGATTCGGAATACAGAGTCGGTTACAATATTATGGTACAGAATTGCTTTCAACAATAGTTGAGCGTAGCGCCGATATTTTAAAAGTGCCTATTACTAATGAGGCTGCCATTGAGATTGCTGGTCGTAGCCGAGGTACACCTCGAATTTGTAATGCTTTATTAAGACGAGTTCGTGATTTTGCTCAAATAAAGGGGAATGGAAATATTGATATGGAGATTTCAAAGTTCAGTCTAAAAGCACTGAATGTAGACGCTCATGGTTTAGATGAAATGGATAATAAAATATTAACTACCATTATCGATAAGTTTAAAGGTGGACCTGTTGGTATTACTACTCTTGCAACGGCGGTATCTGAAAGTGCAGAAACAATTGAAGAAGTGTATGAGCCATTTTTAATACAACAAGGTTTTATTATGCGAACACCTAGAGGGCGCGAAGTTACTGAATTAGCTTACAAACATTTGGGTAGAATAAAAGGTGATATACAAGGGGGATTATTTTAAATGAAAAATTTACCACAGGTTTCTGTTTTTAAGGTTTTAAGAAATAGTGCTCAAATTTTAAAAAACCCACTTCCATTTCATCATAAAAATTTTGAAAAACTAGGAGATACTTTTGAGATTACTACACTAGGAGACGGAAAATTAATTTTTTCTAGAAACCCTGAAGTTGTAAAGCAGGTACTTCAAAAAAAACAAAAATCATTTTCAAAATCTAAACTTCAAACCAAGGACTTAGCCAAATATATTGGTCATGGATTGTTGACATCAGAGGGTGAACATTGGCGAACGCATCGCAGAATGATTCAACCAAAGTTTCATTTAAAAAATCTAAAGTCTCTTTTAGGGATAATGCATCAAGCTATCGAAGATGAGTTAGATGTGGTCGAACCAAATCAAGAACAAGATATTTTTGGATTAATGGGCGATGTAGCTTTTAAGGTAGTTGCAAAATCACTTTTCAATGCGCTTGATATTGATGAGCCTATGGCAAAACTTAAGGCTATCGCAGAAGAAAATCAACTGATGCTTATTAAAGAAATGCGGCAACCTTATCTAAAATGGTGGTTTAAATTTTCTGGAAAAATTGGGGCTGCTTTAAATAAGTCAGAAATGGCAAGAGAGATTTTAAATGAACTCATAGAACAGCGAATTGCAAGTCAACAGAAGAGTACAGATTTATTGGATATGCTTTTAGAGGCAACTTATGAAGATGGAAGTAAAATGCCTCGAAACCAGTTGATTGATGAGTTGTTTATTTTGTTTACCGCTGGTTATGAAACTACTGCCAATGCATTATCGTTTACTTTATATTTTGTAGCAAAGGATAAGAACTTACAAAACCAGCTTTTTGATGAAGTTTCAAAAGTAGATAGCGAAACTATAAAAATGGAAGATTTACAACGACTTTCATTAACGCAATCATCAATTAATGAGGCGATGAGATTATATCCACCAGCTTATTTTATAGATCGTGTAGCCGTGGAAGAAGTTGAAATTGCAGGGTTTCAATTTAAAAAGAATTCATTGGTATTACTGTCTTTATATGAACTGCATCGTTATAAAAATTTCTGGAATAAACCAGCAAGTTATTCGGGTTCACGTTTTAAAGATTTTGAGGATAAAAAGCATAGTGATTACTACTACCCTTTTGGTGCTGGGCCTAGAATGTGTATTGGTAATGCATTCGCGACCTATGAAATGATTATGGTGGTTGCCACGCTTATTAAAAAATATCACATTTCCACTGAAATGGAATCGGTTGAAATTAATCCGATGATTACATTAAAGCCAAAAGAAGTAAAACTTCGATTTAAAAAAAGAAAAAGCCCAAGCATTTCTGCTTAGGCCTTAACTTAAATTATTTGAATTCCCTAGCTCAAAATTGCATTTTCATCAGAGAATTTTCTATAGCTAAAATAGATAGCAGTAACAGCAAAGGCTAATAATGATAGCAACATTGCTGCATACATACCAATATTTATGGTTCCAGCCATTATTTCTTTCACACCTAATCCAATATTAAGTACAGGTATAAAAACTGTTGCCCAAGTAAATTCTATTCCAGGCATTAAGGCCATTACTAAAGGAATTATGATTAGAATAATTATTGGTGAAGCCTTACTTTGTGCTTCTTTAAATGTTGAAGCTCCAGCTACCAGTGAAATGATTAATCCAGCTAGAAAAAGTGAAAAAGGAATTAGTAGCAACAAAATCATAATGATAGATTGAGGATTCAACATCTCGGTTAGCGCCACTTTGAAAGTGTCTGGAATATCATCAATAAAATTTAAGCCAATTATCAATCCTGTTAAGTTCAATAAGGCTGGGATAAACCCTAAAAGAGACGCCACTATGGCCTTGCCCATTAGAACCGAGAATTTTGAAATTGGTAAAGAAAGTGTTGTTTCTATTGTTTTTCTTTCCTTTTCTCCAGTTACCAAATCAATTGCTGCTAATAGACAGCCCCCCCACATAGTTAAAATAAAAATGTAAGGTATAAAACCTCCAATTCTTTTACCAATGAGTTCCTTTTGTTCACCGACTTCGACGAAGTTCTGAACTAGAGGAACCATTTTCTCAGTTGGTATTTGCAAGATAGCAATACGTTGTTCTTTCAACTTTGCGCTATAATTTTCAATTAATTTAGATACTCGTCCATTAATATTGTCTTTTGTGCCATTTCTAAAAACTTGCACATTAGCAGTTGATAAACTATCCATTTGAGTTTGCCAATTTTCAGGAAAGACTAAGGCTGAGCCAATAGTTCCGTCATCTATCAATGTTTTAAAAACTTCGGTTTTTGTATAGTTTGTTATTTGATTTAAAGTGTCTTTCTCAACCAATTTTACAAAATCTGCAGGGGCATTAACAAGACCAATCTTAACTTTTTTCTGTTGGTTGCTTTCTTGAATCATTTGACTCACCTTAATCCCTCCAAACATTAAAATTGGAATTAATAGGGTAGGAAGAACAATTGAATTGATAATTGTTTTTTTATCTCTTAGAAGCTCGGTTAGCTCTTTTTTTACGATTATAAATAAATCTCTCATCTTATGCTTCGTTTACTCGGTTAATGAATTCTTGTGTTAGGTTGTCAGCTTTCATTTCCTTTTTGAAGTTGTCAAAGGAATCATTATAAATAATAGAACCTTTACTAATAATGGCAAGGTCATCACATAATAAATCAACCTCACTCATTATATGAGATGAGAAAATAACAGTTTTATTATTCTCTTTGGATTCTCTAATCAAATCAATAATACTATCTGCAGTAATAACATCTAGACCTGAAGTAGGCTCATCAAAAATCAATACCTCTGGATCATGAATAAGTGTTCTGGCTATGGAAACTTTTTGTTTCATACCCGTACTCATTTGTCCTAGTTTCTTTTTTCGAAACTCATTAATACCTAATTTTTCAAAAAGATATTCTTTACGTTCAGAGTAAGATGGTTCTGGTAATCGGTATAACTTTCCAAAGAAATCTAGAGTTTCATCAGGATTTAGTCTTTCATAAAGCCCGGTAGAACCGGTTAAAAAACCTATTCGCTTTTTAACTTCATCATTACCTTGAGATATATCAACATTGTCAACTACTGCATTACCAGAAGTTGGGTTAATTATACCAGCAATCATTCTTAGTGTAGTTGTTTTACCAGCCCCATTTGGCCCTAAAAGCGAAAAAATTCTTCCTGGTTTACATTCAAATGAAACATTGTTGACCGCGTTGACGGTAACGGTTTCTTTTTTAAAACCTTTCCCTGTTTTCGAGGTAAAAGATTTGGTAAGATTATCTATTCGTATCATGTCGTTGGTTTAATAGAATACGTTAGTTAGTATCTAAAAACAAAAAATGTTACATTTTTTGTTCTACTTGGTTTTATATTTTTTTCCTCTGAACTCTAAATTAACGAAGTTTTTCTTTTTTGATGTGTATTTTAGCTAATAGCTGTTTAATGCCAAAATGAGTTCTAAAGAGACCTATTCAAAATTGATTAAAGACGAGGCCAAACGGCTTGGTTTTTTGTCTTGCGGTTTTTCAAAAGCTGAGTTTTTAGAAGAAGAAGCTCCACGTTTAGAAAGCTGGTTAAATCAAAATATGCATGGTGAAATGTCGTACATGACTAATCATTTTGATAAACGACTAGACCCAACCAAGTTAGTTGAAGGTTCAAAATCAGTTATTTCATTATTATTGAATTACTACCCTCAAGATGAGCAAATAGAGGATACCTATAAGATTTCAAAGTATGCCTATGGTCATGATTATCATCATGTCATCAAATCTAAATTAAAAATTCTCCAAGAGTTTATCTCTGAAGAAATTGGAGAAGTCAATGGCCGAGCATTTGTTGATTCAGCCCCAGTTTTGGATAAAGCTTGGGCAGCCAAAAGCGGTTTAGGGTGGATTGGAAAGCACAGTAATTTATTAACGCAACAAGTAGGTTCTTTCTATTTTATTGCTGAGTTAATAGTGGATTTAGATTTGGAATATGATACTCCGGTAACTGACCATTGTGGCACTTGCACTGCATGTATTGATGCCTGTCCGACTCAAGCTATTGTAGAACCATATAAAGTAGATGGTAGTAAATGTATTTCTTATTTCACTATTGAACTAAAGAATGAAATTCCGAATGAATTTCAAGGTAAGTTTGATGAGTGGATGTTTGGTTGTGATGTTTGTCAAGATGTTTGTCCTTGGAATAAATTTTCTAAACCACATAGAGAACCCTTATTTAATCCCAATGCTGATTTACTTTCAATGACCAAAAAAGATTGGGAAGAAATTACTGAAGATGTTTTTAAAAAGATTTTTCAGAAGTCTGCCGTAAAAAGAACAAAGTTTTCAGGACTCCAAAGGAATGTGAAGTTTTTATCTAGCTAAAGTCGATTCTCTTACGATAAGTTCTGTAGGCATAATAACAGTTTCAAACTCGACAGGTATATTATTTTTTCGATTTTTAATCTCAGATAAAAGTAGTTTAAAAATGAGCTGCCCCATACTAAAGCTAGGTTGAGAAATTGTTGTGAGTGAGGGTGTGGTTATCGAAGATAAAAACCAATTACTAAAGCCGATAACCGAAATTTCTTCGGGTACTTTAATTCCCATTTTCTTAAGCTGAGTAATTAAACCTACTGCTACCAAATCGGTATTGACAAAAACACCATCAATACCGTTGTTCTTTTCAATCATTTTTTTTCCATTTTCTTGACCTTCTTCAAAACTCATTTTTAAACAACTATATACGTTGCTTTCTTTGAAAACAATATTATGTTCAGCTAAGGCTTTTTTGTACCCAAGAAAACGGTCGATTGAGTTTTGCGACATCATTGGCCCTCTAAAATGTGCAATATTTTTACATCCTGTATCTATAAGATGTTTTGTTGCCATGTAGCCAGCCTTTTTGTCGTCTATAATGACTTTAGAACATTCAACTAATTTTGCAATCTTGTCAAACATTACTAAGGGTAGATCTAATGATTTTACTTCATATAGATGATCATAACTAATAGTCTCATCAGCTAAGGCTAATAATATACCGTCAACCTGTTTTTCAATTAAAAATTCAATTCTTTTTTTCTCAATTTGCATTTTCTGATCTGTCTGAAGAATAATGACGACATATCCATGTTTTTCTGCTTCTTCAATAACACCTTTGACTACGCTAGAGAAAAATTGATGAACAATTTCAGGTATTACAAGCCCAATTGTTTTTGATTCTTGTGTTCTTAGATTTACAGCAAAGGCATTGGGTTTATAATTTAATCGCTTAGCCTCTTCTTTTACTCTGGCAATCGTCTCTTTGCTTACATCAGGATAAGATCTTAAAGCCTTAGAAACTGTTGTTACAGAAATATCTAAACTAATAGCAATTTGCTGTAGTGTTGTTCTGCTCATATTCTTTCAAGATAGAGAAAAAATGTCAGTACGACGGAACAAAAACGTTTTCGTTAAATATCTAAACAGAATCCAAAATCTTATAACTAATTTGTGACTTAACTTTAAGATGTTTTTTTTTAAAAATTAAAATTATAATGTTGTCCAAGTCTAAATTTTAACTTTCATGAAGAACCAAGTTCAATTAATAACCTATGTAGATAGAATTGGTTGTAATTCAATATCTGAATTAGAATACATGTTGCAAAGTAAATTAAATGGGCTTTTTGGTGGAGTTCATTTGCTGCCATTTTATTATCCAATTGATGGTAAAGATGCCGGTTTTGATCCAATAGATCATATGCAAATTGATTCTAGATTGGGAGATTGGAATGATTTAAAGAGTTTGGCTAAAGCATCAGAAGTAATGGCAGACTTGATTGTGAATCATATCTCTGCAGAATCTTCGCAGTTTAAAGATTTTTTAGAGAAAGGCAGTAAATCTGAGTTTTTCGATTTAGTACTCACAAGGGATAAGGTTTTTTCCGAAGATATTAGTGAAGAAGAAATTTTAAAAATTTATAGACCAAGACCTGGTTCACCCTTTACGAAGTTTCAATTAAAAGATGGTAAAGAGCTGGCTGTATGGACCACTTTTACATCAAACCAAATTGATATTGATGTTAACTCTAACATTGGTCTTGCTTATTTAGAAAATATATTAACCGTTTTTCAGAAAGCGGGCGTTAGTATGATTCGTTTAGATGCGGCCGGTTATGCCATCAAAAAAGCTGGTACTTCTTGTTTTATGATAAAAGAGACTTTTGATTTTATTGATGACTTAACTCAAAAAGCAAAGTCAAAGGGGATAGAGGTATTGGTAGAGATTCACTCGTTTTACCAAACTCAAATTGAAATAGCAAAGAAAGTAGATTATGTTTACGATTTTGCTCTACCAGTTTTAGTACTTGATACTATTTTCAATGCAAATTCAAGCAACTTAAAAAATTGGTTGAAGATTGCCCCCAAAAATGTGATAACCGTTTTAGATACTCATGATGGAATAGGCGTAGTTGATGTAGCATCAGAAGGTAACCGCGCTGGACTAATACCTGATACAACCTTAGAAAAAATTGTAGAACAAATTCACATAAATAGTAAAGATTCAAGCAAAAAAGCTACTGGTGCTGCTGCGAGTAATTTAGACTTATACCAAGTTAATTGTACTTATTTTGAGGCTTTAGGCAAAGATGAAAATGCTTACTTAATAGCTAGAGCTATTCAGTTTTTTGTACCCGGAATTCCGCAAGTATACTACGTGGGATTATTTGCAGGTGATAATGACATGGAATTATTATCAAATACGAATGTAGGTAGAGATATCAATAGACATTATTATAGTCAGGAAGAAATAGATGCTGTTTTGAAATCAAGGTTTTTTAATGATTTTAAGAAATTGATTCTTTTTAGAAATCAGCACTCTGCATTTAATGGCCAATTTGAGGTTTTAGATACTTTAAATAATGAATTACAACTGAAATGGACGAATGAAGATACTTGGGCTGTTCTAGCTATTAATTTATCAGAAATGAAACTAAATATTACTTTTTATGATGAAATAGAAAAAGAAAAGGTCCTTTTTTAAAAAGTTCCTAATTTTCATAAAAGATTTTTACAATAATTTCTTTAGATTACAGGAATATTTTCAATAAAGTTGAAATTTTTGAAACATTATTGTGCAACTTAAAACCAACAAACTTCTGAAGATATGAGCTTGATTAAAAAACCTAGTTTAAGTTTTTGGCAAATTTTTAATATGAATGTTGGATTCTTAGGAATTCAATATAGTTTCGGTTTACAACAAACCGCTATTAATCCAATATTTCTTTATCTAGGTGCTCCAGAAGAAATGTTACCCATTTTAAATATCGCAGGTCCAGTCACTGGTTTAGTAATTCAGCCTATAATTGGCGCAATGTCAGATAAAACTTGGTCACCCAAATGGGGTAGGCGTAAACCTTATTTTCTGATTGGAGCAATAATAGGAAGCATATGTTTGTTTGCTTTCCCAAGTAGTCCAGTTCTATGGTTTGCTGTAGGATTACTATGGATTCTTGATGTTGGTAACAATATGGCTATGGAACCTTATAGAGCTTTCGTAGGTGATAAACTTCCGGAGAAACAATTGAGCCTAGGGTATCAAATGCAAAGTCTTTTTGTTGGGGCCGGTATATTATTGGCTAACGGTTCCATTGTTTTGTTTCAGTACTTATTCGGCGGAGAATCCGTTGAGGTCGCTGGTGAAATTCCGCAATGGCTTTATTATTCATTCTATATCGGTGGAATGCTTTCAATAGCAACAATTCTATGGTCGGTATTTAAAACGCCCGAAATCCCTCCTTCAGATGAGGAATTGGAGGAAATAAATCATGACAAAGGACAACCTTTTGGCGTTCGTCTTGCTAAACCTTTTAAAGAAATTAGTTCTGCGATTAAGCAGATGCCTTCTTTTATGTGGAAGATTGGAGCGGTGTACCTTTTTCAATGGTATGCTTTATTTATTTATTGGCAATATATTACACCCTTGTTCAAATTGACAATGGGCTATTCAACATCTGAGGCGGCCTCGCAATCAGCACAGATGAGTTTAACTTATAATATTGTTACAATGGTTGTAGCCTTAGCTTTGGTGCCCTTAACTCTAAAATATGGAGGTAAAAAGGTTTACGCTTATAGTTTAGTTGGTACAGCACTGGCGCTTTTTGTTATTCCTTTCATCGATGATTCTTTATTAGTGTTAATACCTATGGTTTTATTCGGAATTGGTTGGGCAGCAATGATGGGTATCCCTTACACGATGGTTTCTAAAGTTGTACCTCAAGAAAGAAGAGGGGTTTACATGGGTATTCTTAATATGATGATTGTAATTCCTATGGGCATAGAGACTTTAACATTCGGTCCAATTTATAAATACTTGTTAGGCGGTAATGCTGTAAATGCTATATTGTTTGCCGGAGTATTCTTTTTGATTTCAGCAATACTTGCCACAAGACTGAATATTAGTAAATCAAATTCTGAAATTGAAGCCAAATAATAATTGATTAACAATTACATATTTAGTTTAATACACCAACTTGTGTTCCATTGAATACCCTTAAATTTACGCACTCCAATCCGAAGGTATGAGTAAAGAGAAACAACGCAGAGAGGCATTAATATATCACGCCAAACCGCAACCCGGTAAGATTAAAGTAGTACCTACAAAGCCATATGCAACTCAAAGAGACTTGGCACTTGCCTATTCTCCTGGTGTTGCAGAACCTTGTTTGGAAATTGAAAAAAATAAGGATGATGTTTACAAGTATACAGCAAAGGGTAATGTTGTCGCCGTTATATCTAACGGAACAGCTGTTTTAGGTTTAGGCAATATTGGCCCTGAAGCTTCTAAACCTGTAATGGAAGGTAAAAGTTTACTCTTTAAAATCTTTGCGGATATAGATGGTATTGACATTGAATTGGATACTGAAGATGTAGATAAATTTGTTGAAACTGTAAAAATAATTGCACCCACTTTTGGTGGTATCAATCTTGAAGACATTAAAGCACCTGAGGCGTTCGAAATTGAACGGAGGTTAAAAAAAGAATTGGACATTCCTGTAATGCACGATGATCAACATGGTACAGCAATTATTTCAGCTGCAGCATTGTTGAATGCCTTAGAATTAATCAAAAAGAAAATTGAAGATGTAAAAATAGTAGTTAGTGGCGCTGGTGCTGCTGCTATTTCTTGCACTAGGCTTTACAAGGCTTTTGGTGCCAAAGGAGATAATATTGTAATGCTTGATAGCAAAGGTGTTATAAGAAAAGACCGAGATAATTTATCTTCTCAAAAAGCTGAATTTGCAACGAACAGAGATATTGCAACTTTAGATGATGCTATGAAAGATGCGGATGTCTTTATAGGTCTTTCTATGGCAGATATTGTTTCGCCAGCCATGCTAACATCTATGGCAAAAAACCCTATAGTTTTTGCAATGGCAAACCCAAATCCGGAAATTGAATATGATTTGGCTTGTAAAACGCGTAAAGACATAATTATGGCAACTGGTCGTTCAGACCATCCCAATCAAGTGAACAATGTTTTAGGCTTTCCTTTCATTTTTAGAGGTGCACTAGATGTTAGAGCAACTAAGATTAACGAGGCCATGAAAATGGCTGCAGTAAGAGCTTTAGCTGATTTAACAAAGGAACCTGTTCCTGAACAAGTAAATATTACTTACGATACAACGCGATTAACATTTGGTGAAGAATATATAATTCCTAAACCTTTTGATCCTCGATTGATTTCAACTATTCCTCCGGCTGTTGCAAAAGCGGCAATGGAGAGTGGAGTTGCAAAAGCACCTATTCAAGATTGGGGTAAATACGAGGAAGAACTTCTGTTGCGATCAGGTAATGACAATAAAGTGGTTCGAATGCTCCATAATAGGGCAAAGGTAAATCCAAAACGAATTGTTTTTGCCGAAGCTGAGCTTTTAGATGTGCTTAAAGCTGCTCAAATAGTTTATGATGAAGGCATTGCAATTCCAATCTTGCTCGGAAATAAAGAAACCATAACTACACTTAAAAAGGAATTAGATTTCAATGCTGATGTAGAGATTATAGATCCAAGGTCTGACGAATCCAATACCGTGCGCACAATGTATGCTGATAAGTTATGGCAAATGCGAAAGCGTAAAGGCGAAACTCGTTACAGTGCTCGGGTAAATATGGGTAAGCGCAATTATTTTGGATCAATGATGTTAGTTGAAGGTGATGCTGATGGAATGATCTCTGGTTATTCTAGAGCTTATCCAAAAGTGCTTAAACCAGTATTTGAAGTAATCGGAAGAGCACAAGGTGTTGGTAATGCATCAACTGTGAATATTATGATAACTGAAAGAGGGCCATTATTTCTCGCTGATACCTCCATAAATATTAGCCCTGACGCAGAAGAATTAGCAGAGATTGCCCAGATGACTGCAAATGTGGCTACTACTTTCGGCTTTAATCCCGTTATGGCTATGTTATCATATACTAATTTTGGATCTTCAAGTCATAAAGAAGCATCGAAGGTAAGGGAGGCTGTTCGTATTTTGCATAAAGAGAATCCTGATTTAGTAGTGGACGGTGAAATTCAAACTGACTTTGCTTTGAATCAAGAGTTATGTCATAATAACTTTCCTTTTTCGAAGTTGGCAGGTAAAAAAGTGAACACCTTTATATTCCCAAATTTGGATGCAGCGAATATTACCTATAAGTTGCTTAAAGGCTTGAATAAAGCAAGTTCAATTGGACCAATCATGGTCGGTCTTAGAAAATCTGTCCATATATTACAATTGGGAGCTAGTGTTGATGAAATGGTTAATATGGCAGCGGTTGCAGTAATTGATGCACAAGAAAGAGAAAAGCGAAAGAAGGCTAAGACTGGAAAATAAAATATAAAATTTATAAATGATTCATCATCTTAAAGGAAAGTTAGTTGAGAAGAACCCCACTTATGTTGTAATTGAATGCAATGGAGTAGGATACTTTCTAAATATTTCACTTCATACATTTTCTCAGCTAAAAGATGATGAGAATATTCAACTATTTACCCATCTTCAGGTCAAAGAAGATTCTCACACCTTATTTGGTTTTGCTCAAAAGGCGGAAAGAGAAATTTTTAGATTATTGTTATCTGTTTCCGGTATTGGTGCAAGTACAGCCAGAACAATGTTGTCATCATTAGACCCTACCCAAATTAAGGAGGCTATTGCCGGGGGCGATGTACCTAAAATACAGACAATCAAGGGTATTGGTGCAAAAACTGCCCAAAGAGTAATTTTAGATTTAAAAGATAAGATTCTTAAAGTCTACGATATGGACGAAGTTTCCCTTCAATCAAACAATACTACAAAAGAAGAAGCGTTATCTGCTTTAGAGGTTCTTGGTTTTGTAAGAAGACAATCTGAAAAGGTTGTAGATCGGGTTCTTTCGCAAGATTCCTCGCTGAGCGTCGAGAACATTATAAAATTGGCGCTGAAAAATTTGTAACTAGTTTGAAAAGAGGGGTAAAAGCATCTCTTAAGCCTTATTGGTTTAAGGGTTTTTTCTTATTAATATTTTTTTTAGGTATTGCATCTTTGCAAGCCCAAGAAACCAATCAGCAACCTGTTGATTCGGTTAAGACAGGTTTTACTCTTGGTAAAATCTTGTTAGACAATCCAGATAGCATTGTTTCAAAATACAATTACGATTCTAAAATTGATCGCTATGTTTATACCGAAAGTGTTGGTGATTTTAATGTGAACTATCCTTTATTTCTTACTCCTGACCAATATTATGAATTGGTTAGAAAAGAGAGCATGAAATCTTACTTCAAAGAAAAGATTGATGCTTTTTCTGGTAGAAAGGAAGGAAGTGAAGAAGCGAGGAAAAATCTACTTCCAAATTTTTATGTCAACAGCAACTTTTTTGAATCTGTCTTTGGTGGTAATACTATTGAAGTAATACCTCAAGGTTCTGTCGCGATGGACTTAGGAATTATTTGGCAGAAAAATGATAATCCTGCGTTGTCTCCAAGGAATCGAACAAATTTATCTTTTGATTTTGATCAACGTATAAGTTTGAGTATGCTGGGTAAGGTTGGCGAACGATTACAAGTAACAGCTAACTATGATACTGAGGCCACTTTTGATTTTCAAAATCTAGTCAAGTTAGATTATACGCCAACCGAGGATGATATTTTACGCTCAATAGAAGTTGGTAATGTCAATATGCCGCTCAATAGTTCATTGATTACCGGCGCTCAAAGTCTATTTGGTGTAAAAACACAATTGCAATTTGGAAAAACTACAGTGACAGCAGTTTTTTCTGAACAGCGCTCACAGAATAATACGGTTGTAGCTCAGGGTGGAGGCACCTTGAATGAATTTGCGTTAACAGCCTTAGACTATGATGAAGATAAACACTTTTTTCTCGCCCAATACTTTAGAGATAATTATGATGCTGCTCTTACTAATTACCCATTTATCCAAAGTCAAGTTCAAATCACCCGATTAGAAGTATGGGTGACAAATAGAAATCAACAGACGTTAAATGTTCGAAATATAGTAGCCCTCCAAGATTTAGGTGAAGCACAATTGGGACCTGATGGGCAAGAGAAGACTAGAGTAGGTCGTGAAGGTCAAGTTCCGGCCGGTTTCTTTAATATTTTTGATATAGGTGCTTTACCTCGAAATGGAGCAAATGATTATGACCCTGCTTTAATTGATGCAGGTGGAGTGCTCAATAGCGCTATCCGAGATATTGCTACTGTTGATAATGGTTTTAATTTTTCAAATGGATATACCCCAAATCAAGGGTTCGATTATGCGATATTAGAAAATGCTAGAAAATTAGAATTAGGTAGAGATTATCAGTTTGATACTCAATTAGGATATATTTCATTAAATCAAAGATTAAGTAATGATGAGGTTTTAGGGGTTGCTTTTCAATATACTTTTAACGGTGATGTATTTCAAGTAGGTGAGTTTGCTAATGGAGGCATTGACGCTACAACCGTTTCTGGTGGTGCAAATCCTATTATAGAAAACAATACATTGATTCTAAAATTATTGAAAAGTAATATCACAAATGTCAGTGATCCTATTTGGGATTTGATGATGAAAAATATTTATTCGACAGGTGCTTTTCAATTGAGTCAAGAAGATTTTAAGTTGAATATTTTATATTCAGATCCAACCCCTAGAAACTACATTACACCTGTTAACCCAGATGTGGGTTGGCCTGAAGGTTTTGAAGACCGAATACTATTAAATATTTTTAATCTTGACCGCTTAAATGTCTATAATGATGTGCAGCCAGGCGGTGACGGATTTTTTGATTACGTCCCTGGAATCACAGTTGATACGCAAAGTGGGCGTATTATTTTTACAAAAGTTGAACCGTTTGGTAAATATTTATTTAACGAACTCGGTGGTGGTACTTATGAAGTTGAGAACGATCAAGGTTATAATGAAAATCAACAGCGTTATGTTTTTAGAAACATGTATGCTAAGACAAAAGCAGCCTCTTTACAAGATGCTGAAAAGAACCGGTTTCAATTAAAAGGTCGTTATAAATCTCAAGGAAATAATGGTATTCCTATCGGAGCATTTAATGTTCCTCGAGGTTCTGTTAGAGTTACTGCGGGTGGTAGACAATTACAAGAGGGTATTGATTATACTGTAAATTACCAAGCTGGTACTGTTCAGTTACTAGATCCTAGTTTAGAAGCCTCCAATACACCAATTAATATTTCAGTAGAAAATAATGCAGTTTTCGGACAGCAAACCAGAAGATTTACCGGAGTAAATGTTGAACATAAGATTAGCGAAAACTTTGTTATCGGAGGTACGCTTTTAAACTTAAATGAAAGACCTCTAACTCAAAAATCAAATTTTGGTGTGGAACCAGTTAATAATACTATTTATGGTTTCAATGGTAATTTTAGTACTGAGGTTCCATTTTTAACAAGGTTAGCCAATAAGTTACCAAATATTGACACCGATGTTCCTTCCAATATTTCAATACGAGGTGAAATAGCAGCTTTAACGCCTAATTCACCTAAAAACGCTGATTTTCAGGGTGAAACAACTACGTATCTAGATGATTTTGAAGGGGCTCAGGCTTTAATAGATATTCGTTCTTCTTTAGGTTGGTCTTTAGCTAGTCCACCAGTTGGTGTGCCAAATGATGAGGATGGTTTAGCAGCTGGATATGAAAGAGCTAAATTAGCCTGGTATACTATTGATCCAATATTTTACACCAACCAACGACCAGATGGTGTTACGGATGGCGATATATCTTTAAACTCAACGCGAAGGGTTTTTATTGATGAGGTATTTCCGCAAGTTGATATTGCACAAGGACAAACTACGGTTCAAGGAACTTTAGATTTAGCGTATTATCCAACCCAAAAAGGACCTTATAATGCTAGTGATGGTTTCGGAGCCGTTCCTCAAGATAACTGGGCCGGTATAATGAGATCCTTAAGTAGTACAAATTTTGAACAGTCAAATGTTGAATTCGTTCAATTTTGGGTTTTAGATCCTTATGTTGATGGAGAGACCACTGGTGCTAATATTGGTGAGTTAGTCCTGAATTTAGGTAATATTTCCGAAGACATTTTACCTGATGGAAGAAAACAGTACGAAAACGGATTACCGAGTACAACTTCAACAGAAACACCAAGACCAACTATTTGGGGTCAGGTGCCTTCTACACAATCTTTAGTGTATGCATTCGATGCTGATGAAAACAATAGAGCACAACAAGATATTGGTTTTGATGGTTTTGATGATACAGCCGAAGCTGCAATTTATAATGGTCCAATTGAAGATCCTGCATTAGATAATTATGTGTATTATTTAAATCGCGAAGGTGGAGTTTTAGAAAGATATTTAGATTTTAATAATCCTGAAGGTAATTCTCCAGTAGAAGTTACAAATACCAATAGGGGGTCTACAACGCTTCCTGATGTGGAAGATGTAGATCGCGATTTGACCATGAATACGGTTGATAGTTATTATGAATATCGTATTCAAATCAAACCAAATACTACCATAGATGACCAATACGTTACTGATATCCGTGAAGGACAAACCCCGACGCTACCTAACAATACCCAATTAAATCGCAGGTGGATTCAATATAAGATTCCTTTAAGCGATTTTACAGGTGCTATTGGAGGTATTACCGATTTTAGATCTGTCAGTTTCATGAGAATGTACATGACTGGGTTTACAGATGATGTTGTGCTTCGTTTTGCAACTCTTGATCTTGTCCGTGGAGATTGGAGAACTTATACGAACACATTGCAAGATCCGGATATTGATAACAATCCAGCAGATGATGGAACGGTTACTGATGTAAACACCGTAAATATTGAGGAAAATAGTGGAAGAATACCAATCCCATATGTTTTACCTCCAGGGGTTATTCGAGAACAACTCAATAATAATAACACGATTATTCGCCAAAATGAACAATCACTTTCTTTTGTGGTTGAAAATTTGGAATCAGAAGATTCCCGAGGAGTATTTAAGAATGTGAATATTGATGTTCGTCAGTATGAAAAGATTAAAATGTTCATGCATGCCGAAAAAATATTAAATACCGATTATTCAGATGATGATACTCCTTTAGTAGGTTTTTTAAGAATTGGAACAGATTTTTCGGAAAATTTTTATCAGTTAGAATTACCATTACAATTTACACCTTTTGGGTCTTCATCGGCAGAAGAAATTTGGCCTGAAGTAAATGAACTAGAGATTGTACTAGCCGATTTAAATAAAGTCAAATCGTTGGGTATAGCCAACCAAAGTTTAAACGATATCAATTATTATGAAGTTCAAGGTGGCGAAGTTGTGGCAGTTGACGAATTCTCACCTAGAACACTTGGCCAAGTAAGAATAGGTATTCGTGGTAATCCATCTTTAGGTAGTATTAGAAGTATGATGGTTGGTATTAAAAACATTGATGACCTGCCAGCTCAAGGTGAAGTTTGGTTTAATGAATTACGTTTAGCTGGTTTAGATAATAATGGCGGTTGGGCTGCTATCGCAGCACTAGACGCTAATATGGCTGATTTTGCAAATGTAACGGCAACAGGTAGCACGAGTACATCTGGTTTTGGGTCTATTGACCAGATGCCAAATGAAAGGGCTAGAGAAGATGCTATTTCTTATGATGTTGTTACGAATGTTAATGTAGGGCAGTTGTTACCAAAAAAGTGGGGAATCCAAATTCCCTTTAATTATGGAATTTCTGAAACGGTTATAACACCTGAGTTTGACCCTGTTTATGATGATTTAAAATTAGATGATAGAATTGCTGCTGCTGATACGGAACAAGAAGCTGAAACTATACTTGAGCAAGCTGAAGATTATACCAAAAGAAGAAGTATAAATTTAATTGGAGTGCGAAAAAATAGGGGAGATGAAGCTGATGCGAATTTTTATGATATTGAAAATTTCACTTTCAATTACTCTTATAATGAGACAAATCATAGAGATTTTGAAGTAGCAAATTTGAGAGATCAGAATGTGACTACTGGTTTTGTTTACAATCATAATTTTAAACCTGCACCTGTTGCTCCATTCGCCAAAAAAGATTCCTTGTTCACCAGTGAATATTGGAAGTGGTTGAAAGACTTAAACTTCAATCTTTTGCCAACCAGTGTTTCGGTTAATGCTAATTACAATCGTTCCTTTAATCAGCAACGTTTTCGTGATGTTCTAGAGCCCGGTATTGAGGCATTGGATTTGCCTTTGTTGCAACAGCGTAATTATTTGTTCAATTGGCAATATGCCTTAAACTATAGTTTGAGTAAATCGCTACGAATTAATCTTACTACTTCAAATAACAATATTGTACGTAATTATTTTAGCAATGATGTTGATAATGAAGGAAGACCTTTAATTGAAGATTCTCTTAATCTTTGGGATGGTTTCTTCGATATTGGTGAGCCTAACCGTCATGCGCAACAAATGCAATTGAATTATGAATTGCCTTTTAGTAAATTTCCATTCTTAAATTTTATTAACGCACAGTATACTTATACCAGTAATTTTGATTGGCAACGCGGTGGTGATGCATTGTTGGAGGTTGCGGGAGAAGATATTAATACCGTTCAGAACGCGAGCACTCATAATTTGACAGCAAATTTAACCATGCAGAGCTTTTATGATTATCTGGGTCTTAAAAAAAGGACTGGAAAAGAAGCTGCAGCAGCTGTACGAGCAAGACGAGATAAAGCGGGTAACACCGCTGATGGCGAAGATGAAAAACCTAAGAAGAAAACAAGTAAAGGCTTGAATACTGCTATTGATATATTGACCATGGTCAAACGTGTTAATATTAATTATAGTGAAAATCGTGGAAAAGTATTACCTGGTTATACTCAATCTATAGGCTTTTTAGGTACGGCTCGGCCTACTTTAGGTTTTGTTTTTGGTAGTCAACGTGATGTGCGTTTTGAAGCAGCTAAAAGAGGATGGTTAACTCAGTTTGATGGTTTCAATTCACAATTTTTACAGAATAATTCAAAACAACTGAGCATTACAGCTACCGCTCAACCTACTCAAGATTTAACCATTGATTTAACCGCTGACAGACAAATTTCTAATAGCCTTCAAGAAACCTTTGAGGTAATACCGGATGATATAAATGGAGGATTGCAATACAATCAATTACTGGCCAATAATTTTGGAAATTTCAGTATCTCAACAATGATGATTGGAACGGCTTTTAGAAAAAGCGATGAATTTGATTCTGCGACTTTTGAAGAATTCAAAGCCAACCGAATTACAATTGCGAATAGAATAGTGTCTGATCGTAATGCGAATGTTACTGGGGTTGATGAAGATGGTTTTCCTATTGGTTATGGAAAAACGAGTCAAGATGTCTTATTGCCTGCATTTTTTGCTGCTATAACTGGACAAGATGTAGACCGCGTTAACCTAGATGCCTTTCGTGAAATTCCGATACCTAACTGGAATATTAAGTATACCGGTTTAATGAAGAACAAGTGGTTTAAGAAAAAATTTAAACGTTTTTCTATTCAACATGGTTATCGTTCTGCATATAGTATTAATTCTTTTCAAACCAATTTAGAACGTAATCAGCTCATTAAAGACGGTTTCGCTCCAATAAATTCTGAAACAGGAAATATTTTATCAGAAAATATCATTAATAATGTTGTCTTGACTGATGAATTCAATCCACTAATTCGAATGGATTTTGAAATGAAAAATTCAATGAGTGTCTTGGCTGAAGTCAGAACGGATAGAACATTTTCTTTAAGTTTTGACAATAACCTACTAACTGAAATTAATGGTAAGGAATATACTGTCGGACTTGGGTATCGATTTAAAGAAGTAAAATTTGTTGCAAATATTGGTGGTGAGAAAACTCGTTTAAAGGGCGATTTGAACTTAAAAGCAGATTTATCGTTACGTGATAATATCACCTTAATTCGTAATCTTGATATAGATAACAATCAAATTACAGCGGGTCAAGAATTATGGTCTATAAAGTTTACTGCGGATTATGCTTTAAGTAAAAGTTTAAATGCTTTGTTCTTTTACGACCACTCATTTTCTCAATTTAAAGTATCAACTGCCTTTCCACAAACTACGGTCAATGCAGGTTTCACTCTAAGGTATAATTTTGGTAATTAATGTTTTCTTTATTTAAAGAAAGCGCAGAGCAACTTAAAGGTCTTTTATTTAGTTGCAGATTTAATTAAAATCTCGTCCTCAATTTTTTGAAAACCTTTATTATAACGTTTACATTTGTTACTAGACAAAATAGAACAAGATGAATCTACCACCAGAATTAAAATATACAAAAGACCACGAGTGGGTAAAGATAGACGGTGATGTTGCGACCGTTGGCATAACTGATTTTGCTCAAGGTGAACTTGGTGATATTGTTTATGTAGAAGTAGAAACTATTGACGAAACTTTAGACAAAGAAGAGGTATTTGGTACCGTTGAAGCTGTAAAAACTGTTTCTGATTTGTTTCTTCCTTTAACTGGTGAACTGATTGAGTTTAACGAGGCTTTAGAAGATGAACCAGAAAAAGTAAACTCAGACCCTTATGGAGAAGGGTGGATGGTGAAAATAAGATTTAGCAATCCAGCGGAAATAGAAGAATTAATGAGTGACGCTGAATACAAAGAATTGATAGGTGCTTAAAAAGCATTTATTTACAATAAGTTTTGTAAGCTGGCTGGTTTTAATAACACTTGCCAGCTTATTTTCTTTTTCAGAAGACGTGTCAAGCGGTATTAATATTCCTTATTTTGATAAAATAGTCCATTTTATTTTTCATTGTGTACTTGTCATTTTTGGTGTGTTTTCTTTTAAAGAAAATCAAAATGATGTGTTTAATTTAAAAAAGACGCTCAGTAAGTTGGTTCTTTTTTCTATTATTTATGGCATATCAATTGAGGTTTTGCAATATGTAATGCCTTTTAATCGCGCTGCAGAAATTTGGGATGTACTTGCGAATACACTAGGTGCCTTTGCAGGTGTTTTACTCATTAAAAAGTACCTTTCACTCACTGCAAAGTAAAAATGACGCATTTTAGGTTTTTATATATCGAATTAATAATTAAATTAGCGAACATTAAAATTTAAACAAATGGAACCAAAGAAGAATCCGAAAGCTGATGTAGGCAGAAATAGTGCTCTTTACTTTGTAATTGGCCTTGCAGCAGTTATGTTGCTTGTTTATGTAGGTTTAGAGTGGAAAAAATATGATAAGGGTAATGATTATGATATTGCCTTAAATATTGAAGATCAGTTGGACGAAGAGGTTCCAATGACGGAGCAAATTAAAACTCCACCACCTCCACCGCCACCTGCTGCTCCAGAAGTTATTGAAGTCGTGGAAGACGAAGAAGAGGTTGAAGAAACTGTTATTGAATCAACTGAGACTAGCCAAGAAGAAGAGGTTATGGAAGTTGAAGATGTAGAGGTTGAAGAGATTGACGAAGATATCTCAGTTCCGTTTGCTGTAATTGAAGATGTGCCTGTTTTTCCAGGTTGTGAAGGCGCAAGTAATAAGAAGCAATGTTTTCAAGAACAAATGCAAAAACATATTCGTAAGAACTTCCGTTATCCTGAAATTGCTCAAGAAATGGGTGTGCAAGGTCGTGTAAGTGTAGTTTTTGTTATTCAGAAAGATGGAAGTATCGGAAACATTAGAATGCGTGGACCAGATAAAAACTTAGAAGCTGAGGCTTTAAGAATTATCAATAAATTACCTAAAATGACTCCAGGAAAACAACGTGGAAGAGCGGTAAAAGTTCCTTTTAGTATTCCAATTACATTTAAGTTGCAGTAAACTTTATATATAATTTTTTAAAACCCTTACCACTTTTTGGTAAGGGTTTTTTGTTTGGTTGAAGCCCTATACCTAAATAAGATAAACATATTCAATTCGTTGCAAATGAAATCATGCGACCTTATCTTTGCAAGCCATTATGAAAACAGCTGCAGGAACGATAAAACAAGCAACATGGTCAATGACCATGTCTGATTTTAAAGAACTTACTAAAGTTCGCTTAGCCGTTAGTGTCGTTTTTTCTTCTATAGCTGGTTATTTTTTAGGAGCTTATCAAGTTGATTTTGTCTCAATTCTTCTTTTAGCGTTTGGCGGATATTGTATGGTGGGCGCATCTAACGCCTACAATCAAATAATAGAAAAAGATTTAGATGCGTTGATGCAACGTACTAAGAATAGACCTCTACCAGCTGGCAGAGTGACTAGAAAGAATGCTTTGGTTATAGCTATCGTTTTAACCATCCTCGGAGTAGTCTCTCTTTACTTTTTAAACCCTAAGACTGCTCTTTTTGGAGCAATTTCAATTTTTTTATACACTAGTCTGTATACCCCACTAAAAACAAAAACTCCTTTATCAGTATTTGTTGGTGCAATTCCTGGCGCCATTCCGTTTATGTTAGGTTGGGTTGCCGCAACTAATGATTTTGGAATTGAACCAGGTACCTTATTTATGATTCAATTTTTTTGGCAGTTTCCTCATTTTTGGGCACTGGGTTGGATGTTGGATGAAGATTATAAAAAGGGAGGTTTTAAAATGCTTCCTACTGGTAAGAAAGATACAGGAACCGCTTTACAAATTATATTGTATACAATTTGGATGATTGTTATCTCTATAATGCCTGCATTTGGTTTTACCGGTAGATTAGAACTTTCAGTGATTGCCGCAATCATCATTTTCTTGATGGGAGTAGTTATGTTAATTTTTGCTTTTAAGTTATATGAAAAAAGAGATAATATATCTGCCAGAAAACTGATGCTGGCAAGTGTTTCATATATCACTTTAATGCAGATAGTATTTGTTATAGATAAGTTTATTTGATTAATGATATGGATTTAACCCAAGGAACACCACAAGAGAAGAATAATAGAGCAAAGAAAATGATGCTATGGTTTGGTATCATTAGTTTGATTATGGGTTTTGCTGGATGGACTAGTGCTTATATTGTAAGTAGTAAGAGAAAAGATTGGCTTGATAACATTGATTTACCTCAAGCTTTCTTTGTCAGTACGCTTTTAATAATTATAAGTAGTTTGACTTACTATTTTGCCAAGAAAAGCGTCAAGGATGGTGACCAGAAAAAAGCAACATTACTTTTATGGACAACGCTTGGCTTAGGAGTTGCTTTCATTGTTTTGCAGTTTGTTGGTTTTTCTCAAATGTTAGAAAGCGGCTATTATTTCACTGGGCCAACAAGCAATATTAAAATGTCGTACATTTTTCTAATAGCTTTTGTTCATATTTTACACGTAGTGGCGGGCTTGATTTCACTATTGGTTGTTATTGTTCAACAGGTTAGAGGTAAGTATACTTCTGAAAATATGTTGGGCTTAGAATTAGGGGCAACATTTTGGCATTTTTTAGATTTTTTATGGGTTTATTTAATCCTATTCATGTTTTTTGTAAAATAAATACTAGAAAGATTGGTTTTCTAGAAAGAATGACTTTTTCAATACAGCAAAAGATGTATTTTTGCTAAAGTTTTATTAAAACGATTGTTTTTATGGATACAACGGTAACTACCGGTAATGAAGAAAACGTTTGGGATGGTGGCAATAGACCACTAGGAGCGAGCTATGGAAAATTAATGATGTGGTTTTTTATAGTTTCTGATGCCTTGACTTTTTCAGGCTTTCTTGCCTCTTATGGATTTTCACGATTTAAGTTTATTGAAACTTGGCCAATAGCCGATGAGGTTTTTACGCACGTGCCCTTCTTCCATGGTAACTATCCTATGATTTATGTGGCATTTATGACTTTTGTTTTGATTATGTCCTCTGTAACCATGGTTTTAGCTGTGGACGCAGGTCATAAAATGAAACAGAACGCCGTGATATGGTACATGTTTTTAACTATTATTGGTGGAGCTATTTTCGTTGGTTCTCAAGCTTGGGAATGGGCAACATTCATTAAAGGTGATTACGGAGCTTTAGAAACCAAAGGTGGTCGTGTCTTACAATTTGTAAAGGCTGATACTGGAGAAAGAGCTGCCATTACTTCGTTTGCTACAACAATTCAAGAAGATAGAGTACAAGACACACCTGATAAAGGAGTTTGGTACACATCGGAAGCTTCGTTACCAACAGTATCTTTAAATGAAGTTATAGCTGGTTTTAAGGCGAACCCTAACATTCTGATAAGAACAGAGACTATAAATGAAGAGGGAGAAAAGACTTTATTAAACAGAGAAGAATCTCTTGGTCGATTAACCGATGCAGTGAGAGTTGTTGAAGGTGCAAATCTTATTCGAAACGAATATGGGAGTAGACTTTTTGCAGACTTCTTCTTCTTTATAACAGGTTTTCACGGTTTTCACGTATTCTCAGGAGTTGTGATTAACGTAATTATATTTTTTAATGTCATACTTGGTACTTATGAAAAAAGAGGGCATTATGAAATGGTTGAAAAAGTTGGATTATACTGGCACTTTGTAGATTTAGTGTGGGTATTTGTATTTACATTCTTTTATTTGGTATAAAAATAAGTTGTCTTCCCGATAACACGGGAATCTTTATAATAACGCACATACATGGCACACGAGCATAAATTAGAAATTTTCAGAGGCTTATTAAAGTTTAAGTCAAACACTCAAAAGATTTGGGGTGTTCTAATCTTTTTGACTATTGTTACCGCTGTTGAGGTAGGTTTGGGTATTGTTAAACCTGAATTTTTGATTAAAACGTCTTTTTTAGGAATGAAATTATTGAATTGGATATTCATTATTCTAACCTTAGTAAAGGCGTATTACATAGCATGGGATTTTATGCATCTTAGAGATGAAAAGAGTTCTCTGAGAAGAGCTATTGTTTGGACACCAATCTTTTTGGTTTCTTATTTAGTTTTTATATTGCTTCTAGAAGCCACATATATATATGAGGTATTTACAAATGGGTTTTTTGCCTGGAATTTTTAGATAGCCCATTGGTATTATTGATAGTATTTAAGACGGTTTTATAACCGTCTTTTTTTATTTTTACAATTGAAATAATCTTTGTTTTAAGTTAGCTCCATGAAAAAAACATTAGTCTTAGTGGTATTGTTTATTTTTCCTTTGGTAGCGTACTTATTTTTTGCCTCTGGTGTCAATAATTTTGGAAAATTGCCTGTCTTAACTCCACAAGTTGATAATGTTGTCCATTTAGACAAGTCTGTGACTTTACAAAATAAGATTACTATTTTAGGATTTTTAGGTTCAAATGTTGAAAAGCGCAAGGGTAATGCATTTAACCTAAATCAAAAAATCTACAAAAGGTTTCATGAGTTTAATGATTTTCAATTGGTTATGGTTGTACCGATTGGACAAGAGGAGGATGTAAAAAAATTAAAAACCGAGTTGGGTCAATTATCCCCAGTCGATAAATGGAACTTTGTCTTCGCAAGTCCGGATGAAATCCAATCTCTTTTTGATAGTTTAAAAACCAATACAAGTTTAGATGCTCAATTAGGAACACCTCAGGTATTTATTATTGATAAAGATAGAAACTTAAGGGGTCGTGATGATGATGAAGATTTGGGCACTAAATATGGCTTCAATACAACATCTGTAGCAGATTTGAATAATAAGATGGAAGATGATATGAAAATCATTCTTGCTGAGTACCGCTTAGCGCTAAAAAAGAACAATGCCGACAGGAGCAAATAAAAAACAGAAATACACCTACGTTTGGGTTTCAGCAATCATATTAATTTTTGGTGTCTTTGCCGTATATGAAATTACAAAGCGTTTAAAACAAGGCACGGTAGTAGAAAATGATAGACTTGGCAGTACAGTTGTTGTTTCACCTTTATCTTATATTGTTAGTAATGGGCAAAAAAGAAAAGTGCCTGATTTTTCATTTTTGAATCAAGACAGTGTTCTGGTTTCAAATAAGGATTATTTAGGTAAAGTCTATGTCGTTGATTTCTTCTTCACTACATGCCCTACTATTTGCCCGGTAATGACCTCCAATTTGGTTGAGTTGCAAAACACTTTTTCTGATACGGAATTGGGCTTTGCATCTTTTACGATTAATCCTCGATATGATACGCCTTTAGTTTTAAAGAGGTATTCAAAACGGTATGGTATTACTAATGAAAACTGGAATTTAATGACAGGTGATCAGCAAGAAATTTATAATCTAGCTCGCGAAGGGTTTTATATATTGGCTAATGAGGTAGAGGACGCTCCTGGTGGTTTCGAGCACTCAGGCATGTTTGCCTTAGTAGATAAGCAGGGCTACATTCGTTCACGAACTGACAGGTTTGGTAATCCATTAATATATTATCGAGGAACAATTACGGAACAACAGGGTGTAAACAATGAGGGTGAAGCACAACAAATAACAATTTTAAAAGAGGATATTCAAAAATTATTAGCAGAATAGATGGAAGCAGTTGCAAAGAATGAAAAGAAGATTAAAATTTGGATTACCATTTTATCAGTAGCTATACCTTTGGTAGTAGCCATTTTATTTGGTTATAAAATACCAAATGTAGAGCCTTTAACTTTTTTACCTCCAATTTACGCAGGTATAAATGGACTTACAGCTATACTGTTAATTATTGCAGTACTTGCTATTAAAAATGGTAAACAAAAATTACATCAAAATGTGATGACTACTTGTATAGTATTATCGGTACTATTTTTGGTGATGTATGTGGCCTATCATATGACTTCTGAATCCACCTCTTTTGGTGGTGAGGGTTTTATAAGATATGTTTACTTTTTTATATTATTTTCTCATATAACACTGTCTATAGCTATAATTCCTTTGGTGTTAATAACCTACAGCAAAACTTACCTTGGAGATTTTGAAGCTCATAAAAGATGGTCAAAATATACTTTTCCAATTTGGTTATATGTAGCTGTAACCGGCGTTGTAGTTTATCTAATGATTTCACCTTATTATAGCTAATGAAGAAGAGCGTCACTATATTTTTGGTTTTTGCTAGTTTTTTTCTCATTTCAAATGATGTTGAAGCGCAATGTGCCATGTGCAGAGCGGCACTTGAAAGTGAATCCGATAATAGTCAAGCAGAAGGCATAAACAATGGTATCGTTTACCTTATGGCTATACCTTATGTTTTGGTTGGAGGCTTGTTTTACTTCATTTACAGAAAGCTTCGTAATAGCTAATTCATTTTTTTTTAATTTTTTTTCAAAAAACTGTAACATTTCGGGTTCACGTTAGTCTTAATAATGTACGCTAGCGTATTTCATCAATCAATTAAATCCAACCCAATGTTTGACATCGAAAGATGGCAAGAGATATTTGATACTATTCGTAAGAATAAGTTACGCACCTTTCTAACAGGTGTATCTGTTGCCTCCGGTATTTTCATCTTAGTTATTTTATTAGGTTTTGGTCAAGGTATGCAAAATGGCATTGAGGCCGAGTTTAAAGGCGATGCTGCGACAAGTATTTGGGTTTGGCCTGGGAGAACAACAATTGAATATAAAGGTTTGAATCCCGGTCGAAGAATACAACTAAGGAATGAAAATTACGATGTCATCGCCAATCAAATGGGTGAAGGATACGAAAAAGCTTCCGTGCTTTACTTTCCGCAAAATGTCAAGGTAGTATACGATAATAATCTTCTAGTTTATAATGTGGCTGGTACAACACCAGATTTACAAACTATTGAAAACGAATACCTTTCTGAAGGTCGCTATATTAATGAAGCTGATGTTCATAACAATCGTAAAGTCGCTGTAATTAGCAATAAAATAAAGCGAGAGGTTTTTGCAGATTTGGATTCTCCTTTGGGAGAGTATATCACCATTTCTGGAGCAGGTTTCAAGATTATTGGAGTTTTTGGAGAATATGGAGATGATGAAGGTGAAGAAGAAAGAATATTTATTCCCCTTTCAACTGCGCAGCTCACCTTTAATGGAGGTGATAAAATTAATAATCTTAATTATATGTTGCCTGACCAAGGGTCTATTGGCGAAACAGTAGCTAACTCTGAAAAATTTGTAACAGAAATGAAGAGTTACCTCAATGAAGTTCATGGGGTTTCACCTGAAGATGAGAGAGCTATAAGAGTTTGGAACCCTATTGAAGAGGCCAAGCGTTATTATGCCCTTACTGGGAATATCAAATTTTTCTTTTGGTTTGTTGGCGTTTGTACCATCATAGCTGGGGTTGTTGGCGTGAGTAATATTATGATGATTGTTGTGAAAGAAAGAACACGTGAAATTGGTATTAGAAAAGCATTGGGAGCAAAACCTCTGGGTATCATAGCGATGATTTTACATGAGTCGATTTTCGTAACAGCAATTTCCGGATTTTCAGGTTTAATTTTGAGTATGGCCCTTTTAGAAATTGTTGGACCTAATATTGAAATTGACTATGTATTAAATCCATCTGTTAATTTTCAAGTAGCATTTGCAACTGTTATTGTTTTAGTGGTAGCCGGTGCTATAGCCGGTTTTTTTCCTGCATGGAGAGCAGTTAGAGTTCATACTATTGATGCCTTAAGAGATGAATAACCAAAAGAGAATTAAAGATGTTTAATAGAGATCGTTGGAAAGAAATATTAGAAGTACTAACATCAAATTGGTTCAGAACTTTATTAACGGCTTTTGGTGTATTCTGGGGTATCTTAATTTTAATAATTCTACTATCTGCTGGTAAAGGATTAGAAAACGGAATTAAACAAGACTTTAGTGGAGTGGCTACTAACACCATGTTTATGTGGACCCAAAGTACAACTATGCCTTATGAAGGATTGCCAGAAGGAAGAAATTTTAATTTCAAGCTTAGTGATGTACAATTGATTAAGGACAATGTTCCCGATTTGAGAATAGTCTCTCCACGAAATGGGTTAAGAACAACAACAGGAGTTGATAATGTTTTTTACGGAACTGAAAGCGGTACTTATAGAGTTTTTGGTGATTATCCGGAGATAATTTTTCAGAATTCTATGTATACGGCTAAAGGCAGGTTTTTGAATTATAATGATATTGTTCAAAAAAGAAAAGTAGTTGTTATAGGTGATGGTATTAGGCAAGATCTTTACGAAGAAGATGAAGACGTTTTAGGAACATATCTTAAAATTCAAGGCGTCAATTTTATGGTCGTAGGTACCTACAAAGAAAAATCAAGTAATGGTGGTGGACAGAATAGTGAGCGACAAATTTATGTGCCTTTTACAGCTTTTTCTCAAGCCTTTAATAGAGCAGATAATGTAGGATGGATGGCAATAACTGCTAAGGATGGTAAGTCAATTTCTGATTTATTGCCTGATGTGGTGAGCACTGTAAAACAAAGTAGAAAAGTACACCCAGATGATGAACGAGCTATTGGTTATTTTGATTTATATAGAGAGTTTAATAGAGTTGAAAGTTTGTTTGCAGCTATGAGGTGGATAGCAATAATCGTTGGAACTCTGGTTTTAATTTCAGGTGTTATTGGTGTCAGTAATATCATGTTAATTGTAGTAAAAGAAAGAACAAAGGAAATAGGTATTCGTAGAGCACTTGGTGAGAACCCATGGTCTATTAAAAAACAAATATTAATGGAGTCTATTTTTTTGACAATAATTTCCGGAATGACAGGAATCATATTTGGCTCGTTATTTATTTTCGGAATCAATACCTTATTAGATAGTGTAGGTCCTGTAGATATGTTTTTGAATCCAAGTGTGGGTATTGGAGTCGTAACAGCAGCGTTGACAATACTAATTATTTCAGGTCTATTAGCAGGGTTCATACCCGCTCAGAGTGCAATTAAAGTAAAACCTATTGATGCTTTAAGAACAGAATAAAATCAATCAATCAAATTATATTTTAAAACATGAAAAAGTCCGTAACCATTATTATTTTATTAGTAATCATTATTGCCTTTGGAGGCTCAATGTATTACTTATATCAGAAAAATTCTGAAGACCCTGTTATCTATGAAACTGAAGAATTAGCCACTAAAACTATTGTAAAGAAAACGGTAGCAACAGGCAGTATTCTACCACTTGAAGAAGTGTTGATTAAACCAAATATTTCAGGTGTTATAGATGAAGTTTATGTCGAAGGAGGAGATTATGTAAAATCAGGTGATCTTTTAGCAAAGATAAAAGTTGTTCCAAATTTAAATGCTCTGAATGATGCGCGAAACGCCATTGATGATGCTAGAATAAATCTTGATGATCAAAAACGAAATTATGAAAGACAGCTTTCTATTTTTAATAAAGGAGTTATTTCTCAGGCAGATTTAGATCGAGCACAAGTAACCTATGATCAAGCAAAACAGGCTTATCGTGCAGCCAATAAACGCTTTGATATTGTAAATACGGGCACAACTAGCGGATTTAAAAACGCAGCTAATACTTTAATCAGGGCTACAGTAAGCGGTATGGTACTTGACGTACCTGTTGAGGTCGGTAATCAGGTAATTGAAAGTAATAACTTTAATGAAGGAACAACTATTGCGGCTATTGCTGACGTTGAGAAAATGATTTTTGAAGGAAAGGTTGATGAATCCGAAGTGGGTAAAATCGCTGAAAATTTACCTTTAGAAATAACAGTTGGTGCTATTGAAGATAAAGTATTTGATGCAGTATTAGATTATATAGCTCCAAAAGGGAAAGAAGAAAATGGCGCTATTCAATTTGAAATTAAAGGTACTTTAAAAAAGAAGGACACTACCTTTATTAGAGCTGGTTTAAGTGCAAACGCTTCCATTATACTTGCCAAGGTGGATAGTGTTTTAGCTATTAAAGAGGCATTAGTTCAATTTGATGATGATACCAAAAAACCATATGTAGAAATACAAACTGGAGAACAACAATTTGAAAGAAAGGATATTGAATTGGGTGTTAGTGATGGCATTTTTGTAGAGGTAAAATCAGGCCTCGCGAAAAGTGATAAAATAAAAATTTGGAATGGAACAAGCCCTGAAGAAGAGGGTTAGTAATCATTTAACAAAACTTTTAAATAATTCTTGTAACAAATTAACAACTTGCTAGTCCTATTAGGGATTACATTCAGATAGCTAATAAACCAATCATGATCGAAATCAAAGACCTTCATAAATCTTATAAAATGGGAAGTAATTCTCTTCACGTTTTAAAAGGAATCAATTTTTCTTGCGAATCTGGCGAATTAGTAGCCATAATGGGTTCTTCGGGATCCGGTAAATCAACATTACTGAATATTTTAGGGATGTTAGATGAAGCCGATTCTGGTGCATATACTCTTGATAATGTACCAATAAAAAACCTAACTGAGACCAAAGCTGCTCAATACAGAAACAAGTTCTTAGGCTTTGTTTTTCAGTCATTTAATTTGATTAATTACAAAAGTGCAATGGAAAATGTTGCTTTGCCTTTGTATTATCAAAAAGTGGCTCGAAAAGAAAGACAAGAAAAAGCTATTGAGTATCTAGATCGAGTAGGACTTAAAGAATGGGCAACACACTTGCCAAGTGAGTTGTCTGGTGGTCAAAAACAGCGTGTTGCTATTGCTAGAGCAATGGCGGCTGAACCTAAAGTATTATTGGCAGATGAACCAACTGGTGCACTTGATAGTACAACGTCATATGAGGTAATGGATTTAATTCAAAAAATCAATGACGAGGGTAACACTATTTTGGTTGTTACTCACGAACCTGATATTGCTGAAATGTGTAAGAGGGTCATACATTTAAAAGATGGAGTAATTGTTGAAGATAAAAAAGTAAAACAAGTAAGAGCCGCTCAGTATGTTCAGTAGAGATACTTGGAAAGAAATTTTTGAAACTATTCAAAAAAACAAGTTGAGAACCTTTTTGACAGGTTTTACGGTAGCTTTGGGTATTTTCATATTTGTGACCTTATTCGGTATGGGTAATGGGTTGAACAATACTTTTGCTAAATTTTTTGGTGATGATGCCACTAATGTGTTTTTTGTTTTTCCAGGCAGAACCACTATTCCTTTTAAAGGTTACAAGGCTAATAGAAGAATTGAATTTGAAAATCAAGATTTAGAAGACATAGAAGAGAATTTCGCTATGTTGATGGAATATATTACTCCGCGTATTCAACGAAACGCATTGGTAACATATAAAGAAGAGTCAGATAATTATAATACAAGAGCCGTTGGTCCAGCACATTTATTCGCTGAGAAGACCATTATAATGAAGGGTCGTTACATCAATAATTTGGATGTAAAAAATAGAACTAAATATGCAGTTATCGGACGATTGGTAGAGCGTGATTTGTTCTTAGGGGAAGATGCTATTGGTAAATTCATAGATGTTGGAGGCAGTGTTTTTAAAGTGATAGGTGTTTTTCAAGATGATGGTGGTGACAATGAAGAAAGAAACATTTACATTCCGTATACCACAAGACAGTTAATTGAAAAAAACACCGATAAAATTGACCAAATTATTTTGGCATTTAGACCAGAAATTGGATATGCAGGAGCTATGGCTTTTGAAAAAAAGTTAGACGCTTTTCTTAGGGATAAAAAATATATCAGTCCGGCTGATCCTAATGGTATTTTTATAAGAAATGTTGCGGATAATCTTAAACAGAATCAACAATTTGCAGGGGTACTTCAAATAATTATATCTGCTATTGCATTTGCGGTTATCATATCTGGTATTATTGGAATTAGTAATATCATGGTTTTTGTGGTAAAAGAAAGAACGAAAGAAATTGGAATCCGAAAAGCGCTAGGGGCGACACCAAGAAAAGTTACAAATTCAATTTTGTTTGAATCTATTTTTATTACAACAATTTCAGGTTTTGTAGGTATGTTGATTGGGGTTTTTGTTCTAGCTCAAATTGGAGGAAAAACCTTGGAAGACGACTACTTTATTACCAACCCATATATAGCAACTGGGACTGCAATATTTGCAACGATATTATTAATCATTTGTGGAACTATAGCGGGGTATATACCGGCGCGTAGAGCTGCTAAGATAAAACCAATTGTAGCACTAAGAGACGAATAATATGAGACAGTTATTTGACGGAAATACATGGCAAGAAATTTTTCAATCCATCTCAAAAAATAAATTGAGAACGTTTTTAACAATGATTGGAGTATTTGTAGGAATCTACATTTATATAGGACTTTCTGGCGCATCAAAAGGTTTGGATAATGGTTTTGAGCGCCAGTTTGAAACCATTGCTAAGAATAGTCTTTTTGCATGGGGTCAGTCAACGAGTATGCCGTACGCAGGTTTCAAAACAGGCCGTCAAATACAATTGAAGTTGGGTGATGTCGATGTTTTGTACAACAGAGTTCCTGAAATTGAAACAATAGCACCACGTAATGTGAAAGGTATTTTTGGTTCTAGTCCCGGTATTATAACTAGAGGATTAAAATCTGGAAATTATTCTGTTTATGGAGATTTTCCGGCATTTGCTGAAATAGCAACTAAGAAAATTTATGAAGGAGGTCGTTTTATTAATGATGCTGATATTCAACAGGCAAGAAAGGTTTGTGTGATAGGTGAAAGAACACAAAGAGAGCTTTTTGACGAAGATGAAAATCCTATTGGTGGATATATTAAGATTGATAATATCAATTTTCAAGTTGTAGGGGTTCATAAGTTCACGCCAGGTGGTGGCTTTGAAAGTGATAGCGACATTTTTATCCCATTTGCCACATTTAAAAAATTGTATAATACAGGTGATAACGTTTCTTGGTTTACGATTGCAGCTTATGATGATGCTGATGTTATAAAAGTTGAAGAGGACATTAAATCCGTACTAAAGGGAATACATAGTGTTGACCCAAAAGATGAGAGAGCTTTTGGTTCGTTTAATCTAGGAGAAATCTTCAATAAAATAATGGGCTTTTCAAACGGAATGACTTTTCTCTCCTTAATAGTAGGTATTGCTACTATTTTGGCAGGTGTCATTGGTATTGGGAATATACTATTGATTTCTGTTAAAGAAAGAACCAAAGAGCTGGGTGTACGCCGTGCATTAGGTGCCACACCTGCTGAAGTAAGAAATCAAATTATCATTGAATCCTTATTTCTAACCTTATTGGCTGGAATTATTGGAATCATTGCAGGTGCATTTACCTTAAAAATTATAGATATGTTTACTCAAGGTGCAGATTTTCCATATGCCAATCCAACAGTGCCAATTCCCTACGTTATTGGGTCATTATTACTGATGGTAATATTGGGGGTGCTTATAGGTTTAATCCCTGCACAAAGAGCGGTTAGTATCAAACCTATTGATGCATTAAGAGAAGAATAATTAGAACAAAAAACCATTTTTACATAACTAAACAATCACTAAAATGAAGAAAATTTTAAAATGGGTCGGTCTTGGAGTATTGATATTAGGAGCACTCTGGGCTGCAGTATTTTTTATGAAATCAAATAGCAAGTCTGCTATTGAATATGATACTCACAAGCCATTTACCGCAAGTATAGAAAAGAAGACAGTAGCTACAGGTAAAGTAATTCCTGAAGATGAAATTGAGATTAAGCCTCAAATTTCTGGTATCATTCAAAAAATATACCTTGAAGAAGGTGTGAAAGTAAATGCTGGAGATTTAATCGCAGTTATTAAAGTGGTGCCTAATGAGCAGACTTTGAACCAAGCTCAAGGTAGAGTTCGTAATGCTGAATTGGCTTTGAATAACTCCAAAATCGAATATGATAGAAATAAAATTTTGTATGATAAAGGTGTTGTATCCAATCAAGATTTTATTGCCTTAAAACTAGCTTATGAGCAAGCCGAGCAAGAGTTAACGAATTCTCGAAATGATTATCAAATCATTAGGAAAGGATCTTTTGGTGGCTCTTCTAGCGCTAATACAAATATTAGAGCTACTGTGAACGGTACTATTCTAGAAATTCCTGTTGAAGAAGGTGATCAAGTTATTCAAAGTAACAACTTTAATGATGGTACTACTATTGCATCTATTGCTGATTTAGGTAACATGATTTTTGAAGGTCAAGTTGATGAAGGCGAAGTTGGTAAACTTGCAGTTGGAATGCCCCTTGAAATTAGTTTAGGTGCTATTGAAGATAAAACTTTTGAAGCTAAACTGAAGTTTATAGCCCCTAAAGGAGTTGAAGAAGCTGGTGCTGTTCAATTTAAAATTGAAGGTGATGTTGTGGTTGAAGATGACTTTTTAATTCGTGCTGGTTATAGTGCCAATGCTTCGTTAATCTTGGAAAAGAAAGATAGTATTATGGTAATTTCAGAGTCATTACTTCAATTTGATAAAACAACCAATAAACCATACGTGGAGGTCGCAACAGGTGAACAACAGTTTGAGCGGAGAGATATTGAAATTGGAATTTCCGATGGTGTCAATGTTGAAATTGTATCAGGTCTTGAAGAGAATGATGAGGTCAAGCAATGGAATAAAACTGAACCAATTAAGAAGGGTGTTGAAGACGAAGAGGAAGGTGAAGAATCAGAAGAATAATCAATCAATAACGAAAATCAAAAAACGGATGAAATTAAAAATCACCATATTATTAGTGGTTTGTGCTACGTTCATCACAAATGCACAAATGAAACAGTGGACACTCGAAGAATGTGTCTTATACGCAGTAGAAAATAACTTATCTGTAAAGCAATCTGAGCTTGATTTAGAAAATGCTAAGATTGATAAATCTGATGCAATTGGTAATATTTTACCAAATTTTAATGCACAGATTAGTGGTTCTGGTAATACTGGATTATCATTTGATCCAACAAATAATCAGCCTACAACGACAACAATTTTAACATCTTCAGGAAATGCAACCGCTGCGGTGAATTTATTTGATGGTTTACGAAATTATAATCGTCTTAATCGAGCAAAAATGAATGCCTTAGCAAGTCAGTACCGACTTGAAGATCTCAAAGATGATATACGTTTGAATGTAGCTAATGCTTATTTATCTGTATTGTCTAATAAGGAAGCTCTAAAGGTTTCTAAAGCACAGTATATAGTAACAGAGCAAGATTTAAATAGAACAAAGGAATTGGTAGAATCTGGTGTTTTACCGCGAGGTGATTTGTTAGAAATAGAAGCAACTGCGGCTACCCAAGAACAACAAATAGTAAATAATGAGGCATTAGTACTTATTTCTAGAGTAAGCTTAGCGCAATTGTTGCAAATTACTGATTATGAAAATTTTGATATAGCTAATGAAACTTTTGATGTACCTCCATCTGATATTTTAGATAATTCTGCAAAAGTTATTTTTGATAAAGCATTAACCTTTAGAAATGATATTAAGTTTTCTGAAATGAGTGTGGAATTAGCTAAAAAAGATGTTGAAATTAATAAAGGTGGTTATTATCCTACTTTAAGCGCATTTTTTAATTATAATACAAGATATTCGGATCAATTTTTAGACCCTATAACTGGTGACTTAATTGGTTTTAAAGATCAGTTATGGATTAATGATGGTATTTCCTATGGTGCCCAATTAAACATTCCAATTTTTAATGGATGGAGCACAAGAAATAGCGTGAAAAGGTCTCAAATTTCATTGAAGCAAGCTGAGTTACAACTTGAACAAGATAAGTTGAACTTAGAAGCAGACATACAACAGGCTTACGTAAATGTAAATACTTTTGGTAAATCTTATGAAGCTGCGGGTAAAACTTTGGAGTCAAGTCGCTTAGCCTATGAATATTCGAAAGAACGTTATGACGCTGGATTATTGAACGCATTTGATTTTGGACAAGCTCAGGCACGTGTTGATAATGCCGAGGCTACTTTAATCAGATCCAAATACGATTATATTTTTAGAATTAAGATACTTGAATTCTTTTACGGTATTCCACTTTCTTTAGATTAATAATTACATTAAATAAATTTTGACCTGTTAAGTATAAAAACTTAACAGGTCTTTCTATATTCGCTTCAATCATGGGGACTATCTTAAATATAGAAACAGCAACAACAAACTGCTCGGTAAGTATAGGCGTAAATGGAGATTGTATTTCATTATTAGAAGAAAATACACCTAATTATTCTCATTCTGAACAACTACATGTTTTTATTAAAGAGGTTTTAAAAAAAGCTACACTAAGTTTTTCTGATTTAGATGCTATTGCAGTAAGTAAAGGACCAGGGTCGTATACAGGGCTTAGAATAGGTGTTTCCGCTGCTAAAGGGCTATGTTTTTCTCTCGATTTACCATTGATTTCAATACCAACTCTTAAAAGCATTGCGCAACAAATAGTAGTAGATGATGATGCCGTGATAATACCCTTATTAGACGCTCGAAGAATGGAGGTTTATTCTTGCATTTTTGATCATAATTTAAAAGAGATTCGCAATACACAAGCACAGATTATTGATGAAAGTAGTTTTTCTGATTATTTAGAATATAAAGAGGTTCATTTAGTCGGTAATGGCTCAGAAAAGTGCAAAACCATTTTAGAATCTCCTAATATGATATTTCATACTACTAATATTCCTTCAGCTAAAGAAATGGTAACATTATCGTATAAAAAATTCAAGGTAAACGACTTTGAGGATGTCGCTTACTTTGAACCTTATTATTTAAAAGATTTTGTTTTGCAAACCAAAAAGGCATAGTCTTATTCAGAACTATGCATAACGCGTTGGGGAAATGGAATCTCTATCCCAGCTTCGTCAAAACGAATTTTCGATTGCTCAATAACATTAAAACGAGCTGGCCAAAAAACTTCATTTGGGGCCCAAAAGCGTAAAGTGAGATTTACTGAGCTATCTCCTAGTTCGCCTACATAAACTTCTGGTGCTGGATCACTTAATATGCGTTCATCTTCTTCACAAATTTTCAGTAAAATGTCTTTGGCAGTTTTTATATTAGAACTATAACCAATACCAACGATATAATTTTCTCTGCGGATTGACTCGGCATTATAATTGATTACATTCCCATTTGAAAGCTGCCCATTAGGAATGATGGCGACTTGATTGCCAAATGTGTTTAGCTTAGTGCTAAAAATCGTTATTTCTTTTACCGCCCCATCAACACCTTGTGCAGAAATCCAATCCCCTACTTTAAAAGGCTTGAATAATAAAATCAATACTCCACCTGCAAAATTAGCTAATGACCCTTGTAAGGCTAGTCCAATAGCCAAACCTGCAGCACCAATCATTGCAACAAGAGAAGAAGTCTTGACGCCAAGTTGTGTAACAACTAAAACAAACAGTACTACTTTTAGAGCAATGCTTATAAAACTTTGTAAGAAACCTTCAAGCGTCGGGTCATAGTCTTTATGATCAAAAAACTTTTTGACCATGCGGTTTAAAAACCGAACTATCCATAAACCAACAACCAATAAAACAAGAGCAAGAATAATATTTGGCATTAGTTTCCAAAGCCAATCGATAGCATTTTCAATGTGTTGTTCTAAATTGGTAAATTCCTCTAGCATATTTTTATTAGTTTACTGACAACATAGAGCTTAAGATATTTAAAGTCAAATTGAACATCTTAAGGTTAGGTTAAAGTTCAATTAATTTAAAGTTGATTTATGGCTTGACTAGCTGAAGTTACCGGTAGTTTGCAGGTACCTTCAATACAAACATAAACCAATGTTTCACCTTCGTTATATCTACTTTTAAGAAGATCAATATCTCCTTCTTTTTGAGACCCAACAAGAATACTATTTGGAATATAATGAGATAGAATTTCTTTACCGATATTCTTGTAATCATCGCCAACTACAGCTATTTCATAAAAATTTAAATTTTCAAATAAAGCCAAGTGCATCCAATTTGAAAAGCTCTGTCCATTCTCAGTAAAATTTACCTGAATATTTTTCAGCATTTGATGAGCACGTTTTCCATAACCTTCATTTGAAAACACCTTGTGTAATTTTAAAAGATTATTAGCCATAATTGAATTGGAACCTGAAACAACATTATCATTGGTTTCAAGGGTTCGTCTGATTAATGATTCATCTTCATCAGATGTGAAGAATAGCATACCACTAATATCATCATTGAAATGCGTTAATGCGTAATCAGTTAATTCCTTAGCATGATTTAACCATTTCATATCAAAAGTGACTTCATATAGCCCAATAAATGCTTCTATGGTCGAAGCATAATCCTCTAAAAAACCATTAATATTGCTTTGGCCATTTTTATGATTTCGGTATAGACCACCTGAACTTCGAATCATTTCTTGTTCTATGAAAGAAGCATTATTTAATGCCAGTTTAAGGTAATTATCATTTTGTAAATAGCGATAGGCATCAACAAGACCTTTGAGCATTAAACCATTCCAAGAGGTTAAAATTTTATCGTCTAGTCTTGGTTTTGTTCTGTCTTGACGTGTTTCTTTTAAAATGCTCAGACTGTTTGTAATCTTTTCATTTAATTCATCAATAGAGACTTCATGTTTTTCTGCAATTTCAAAATCTGGCTTATCGCGAATTAGCACATAATTTTCTTCCCATTCCCCATAAGAGTTGATATTGAAATAGTCTTTAAAGATTTCAAAATCTGATTTCAATAATCGTATAAGCTCTTCTTTAGACCAAACATAATACGCACCTTCTTGGAGCTCACCAGCCTCATTTAAACTATCGGCGTCAAGTGAAGAATAATATCCACTGCTTTTATCAGAAAGTTCTTCTTGGGCAAAAGCAATGGTCTTTTCTGTAATTGTTTTGTAAAGTGGATTCTTTGTCGCAGCATAGGCCTTAGAATAAAGACTAATCAATTGGCCATTATCATAGAGCATTTTTTCAAAGTGAGGAACATGCCACTTAGTATCAACCGAGTAACGTGAAAAACCTCCACCTACTTGATCAAATACACCACCATAAGCCATACGTGTTAGCGTGGTATTTACATATTCAAGAACTTCTTTATCATCTTGACTGGTAGCATAGTGCAGCAAAAAATCAAGATTATTAGGCATCATAAATTTTGGTGCACTTTTGTACCCACCTAAATAGGTATCAAAATAAGAACTCCAATTTTCAACTGAATGATTTATTTCTTCAAGAGTATATTGCGAAGCATCAGTTTTATTTTCTACAAGATTAATAGACTGAATGCCGCGCTCTAAATCACTCGCATATTCAATAATCTTATCAGGATTTTCTTTAAATAGTTTCGTTAGTTGATTTAATGATTTTAACCAATCTTCTTTTGGTAAATAGGTGGCACCCCAAAATGGACGCCCATCAGGTAAAGCAATAATATTTAATGGCCAACCTCCATTACCAGTCATCATTTGAAGAGCATCCATGTAGATTTGGTCAACATCAGGTCTTTCTTCGCGATCTATTTTGATGTTGATGAAGTTTTCATTCATTAATTTGGCTACTTCATCATCTTCAAAACATTCATCTTCCATTACATGACACCAATGGCATGCAGCATAACCAATACTGATAAGAATTGGCTTATTTTCATCTTTTGCCCTTGCTAAAACCTCAGGGTGCCAAGCTTCCCAATTTACTGGGTTATGGGCATGTTGTAATAAATACGGGCTAGTTTCATCAATTAAAGCATTGGTATACTTATGTGTCATTTCTTCCTTTTTAGGTGCGCAGCTATTCAAAAGAATTATTGAAATCAAAAAAATGGTAATGCTTCGTGTCATATGATATAAAGCCTTAGAAATAAAAAAAGCGCCTATAAAGGCGCTATAAATTTCTTTTGAGGATTATTATTTTACTTCAAATGTTATTTTAACATTTACTCGATAATCTGTAATTTCTCCATCCTTAACAGTAGCGCTTTGCTCATTAAGATAAACTGAGCGAATATTTTTTACTGATTTAGATGCTTGGGCAACTGCATTCGCTGCAGCATCTTCCCAACCTTTACTAGAATTTGCCAATACTTCGATAACTTTTAAAACTGCCATAGTTAGTGTTTTTTATGTTCTTCAATTTAAGAAATTCTATACAATACCTACTTAAAGAAATATAAAAATTATCCGTTGAGCGCTATTACCTCTTGTACTTTATCACCAAGCATATTTTTTAGCATGGTTTCAATGCCATTTTTAAGGGTAAATGTTGATGATGGGCAACCACTACAGGCGCCTTGTAAAATAACATTAACGGTTTTACTTTCTTCTTCATAAGATTGAAAAAGAATATTACCACCATCGCTTGCAACGGCTGGTTTAACATATTCTTCGAGAATATCTATGATTTGTTTTGAAGTGTCATCATAATCAGTTTCAGAATTTTCATTGTCGGTTGAGTTTGATTTTTTTTGTTGCAAACTTTCAGAAACAACTTCTTTACCATCAGCTAAAAAATCACGAATAGCTTCTCTCAATTCCATTGTTACCTCGTCCCATTCTGCTACATCATACTTGGTGACCGATACATAGTTGTGATCAAAAAATATTTCTTTAACAAAGGGAAAATGAAATAACTGTTTTGCTAATTCCGAGTCTTTTGCTTCGTCTATATTTTTAAATTCAAATATGGATGGTACAATTGGTTTATTGGCAACGAACTTCATAACCCCCGGATTTGGAGTTACTTCAGCGTATACAGTTACAGCAACTTTTTTACTGGTTTCCTCTTCAATCACTATAGGTTCACCATCATTTAAATAGTCTACTAATTGTTGTGCTACTTCATCCTTAACATCATTCCATTGCACAATGTCAAAACGCTCCAAGGCTATAAAATTACCTGATATATATACTGTTTTTATAAAAGGCAGATAAAATAGTTGTTGTGCTAAAGGCGAATTTTTTGCATCGTCTATATTTTTAAATTCATAGTTTTCTTTTACCAAAAAATGATTGGCCTCAAACTTTAATATAGCGGGGTTATTTGTTTCTTGTAGTGTTAAATGATATTCTTTCATGTCGATTAAGTCTTTTCTATCAAGATTTCTAGGGTGCCATTAAGCTTTTTCGCAATAAACAAAATAAAATAACGTCTACAACTTGGAACCTATTTTTTGGTAAAAATACAAAGGATATATGGGGATTAAAAGATATAATAATGTTACATTTAAATCGTTATACTAGTTGTTTGTACAACGCAGTAACTAACACTTAGCCCCAGAATCTTGATGAAAAAACTGCAGACACTATTGATTTTAAGCCTTTTTTTCGCAACTAATATGCGTGCACAAGAGGGTATTCCTGTTTATTTTGATTATTTAGCGGACAACTATTATTTAGTTTATCCATCAATGGCTGGCATCGGTCAAGGAGGTAAATTGAGATTAACCGCCAGAAAACAATGGTTTAATGTTGATGAGGCCCCAAGCCTTCAAACATTTAATGCCCATTTCAGAGTTGGAGAAAAGAGTGGAGTTGGAGGAATCTTGTTTAATGATAGCAATGGTTATCATTCTCAAACAGGCTTTAAAGGAACTTATGCTCATCATCTACAATTGAGTTCTGATTTTAGAAATTTAAATCAATTGTCTTTTGGTATGAGTGTTGGTGTCATCTTAAGTAGCTTAGATGAAACAGAATTTCGTTCGGTTATACCCGATCCGGTTATAACTGGAATAAAGAATACAAGTAGTTATTTTAATCTTGATTTAGGGGTGTCTTATAATTATCTTGAATTTTATGCACATGGTGCTATTCTTAATATACTAGGAACCGGTCGCGATTTATACACCGTCGCTGAATTTGATAATTTGAGAAGGTATTTATTATCGGCAGGCTATATATTCGGGAAAAGTGATTTTCGAGTAGAACCTTCAATTCTATTTCAACTCACAGATTTTACTCAAGAGAAAACAATTGATATGAATGCTAAGGTCTACAAGGACGTTGGTAATGCTACAGTATGGGGAGGACTTTCTTATAGAAGAAGTTTTGATGGTGCACAATTTCAACAAAACGGAACTTTTGGAGAACAGCGATTACAGCTATTTACTCCTATAGTTGGTGTAAATATTAATCGATTTATGTTTTCTTACAATTATTCGTACCAATCTGGAGATATTCGTTTTGATAATGGTGGTTTTCATCAAATTACTTTAGGTATTGATTTGGGCGAAAAACAAGAAAATAGATACGATTGTTACTGTCCTGCTGCAAATTATTAAAAAAGCCCATCGGTTAAGATGAGCTCTTATTTAAGAGTCATAAAAATTTAGTCCCATTTATAGTTTTTTCTAGATGCTTGATTTTTTATAGCACGAATCATAGCATTTTCTAATTCTCCTTTTTCCTCAGTTTGATTTTTAGCTATATAAGCTTTTCTTTTAGTATTTAGGTCTTGAATCTCTTTTTGAATTTGTGTGCGCTCTGATTTTTTCTTTAAGATATAGTCTTTAATTTCTTTTTCAGATTTATCTTTTAATTCCTTAGGTAGTTCTTCCCTTTTTAGTTTTGAAACTTCAAATTCTTTATCATCTGAAGCATCAACTAAATCCCATTGAGAATTTTTATATAAACGAGAGCTTTTACTAATGGCCCTTTTAACCGCAACTTCTTCATTGACATCGTAGGCCATATTGTCTTGTTTTGCCTGAGTCTGTACTTTTGAAGCACCCAAAGCCCCATAAGAAACGTAGGTTTGATTGAGTTTAGAATTTAGTTTGATAATAATATCATCATACGGAGTTTCAATATGAACTACTTGACGATTATGATCAATAGCCATATACTCACCACCGGTGGTTATAGCACCGTCTTTCCATTTACTACCAACGCCTTGTTCATAGTTGCCACAGAAAATAGTATTGACAACGACATCTTTTTCTTTAGCTTGTGAGGCTGCATCACGATAGTTTAGTTTTCCTTGTGTGAAAGGCTCATTACCAGCAATGAAAATCATTTTAAGGTCATCAGCATTTTTACCCCATTCTAATTGTTCTAATGAAGTATTAATAACTTCTCCACAATATTCTTCACCACCATCAGTAGTTAAAGAAAATAATTTTTCTGAAATTTCATCCAAATCATCGCTGAATCCGATTACTTGGCGAATATATCCTTCCCTTGAAGAAAGCTTGTCATTACCATATTCATATAAGGCAATTTTTAAATCTGGTCGATTGTTATTACCACATTTAGCATAAGTAAATTCATTGACAATATCCCAAAGTTGAGATTTTGCTTGATTAATTAACCCATCCATACTATTACTAGTATCAAGTAACAAGGCAATTTTGACATATTGTTTTGCGGGTTGATCAACCTCTGGGGCGATGGCGGTTACAATTAATTTTGTCTTATCATCTTTTTTTGGTTTGATATCACATCCGTATATGGTGCCAATTCCGAGGACCATTAAACTCAGTCCAATAATATTCTTTAGATTTTTCATAAATTTTATTTTAATTACTGATGTAAACTTAGCCACGGGGTCACAGAATAAAAATCGAAAATGAGTGAATAGGTCACTTTAATGCGTTAAGAGTATAAAACTTTTAGTAAAGAGGGTAAAACGCTTTGTTTAATACCTGTTTTGAGCTAATAGTAATTTTTAAAACCGCTTTTAAACCGTTAAGTTTACTTTGATTTAAATGGACAATGCACAAAAAAAATTACATATTACTAATAGCATTTTTCTTTAGTTTAATCGCATTTCCTCAGGATATGAATGAGGGTGATAAGGTTAGAATAAAAGGTTCTGTTAAGGGTAAAGAAAATTATGAACCTATTTCTAATGTAGAAGTTTCTACCAATAGGGGAGTTTTTACAATTACCGATGGTTTAGGAGAGTTTGTAATTGATACATATATAGGTGATATATTAATTTTTCAAAGCCCAGATTTTGATACTGTACGCTATCGGATTAATTCAGATGAAGATATTGTCCTACAGGTTGAGAATTACACTTCTTCGAATTATAAGGAAAGAAAGATTATCGGTAATTCTTCACCATATAAAATCGGATTAGATTCTGCTCAGTATTATAAAAAGATAAGTATTGAAAAAAGTATTGATTTTGTAGCTCAATCAATTGCCTCAATTGGGCCACGCGGTAATAAAAAAGAGCTAGCCAAGGCATTAACAATTCTAGGTCAAATATATATTTACCACAAACAATATGATTTGGCTATTACAAATATACAGGATGCATTAGTTGCTAATAAGACAAGCCCTACAACTATTCTGCTAGGTCAAGCCTTTTTGTTGAATAAGAACTATAAGGAGGCAGAAGAAACTTTTAGACCATTATTAGATGTAAAGAAGATGATACCCTTCCAAAAAATAGAACTATATGAAGGCTTAGGAGATGTTTATAAGGCGCAAGGTAACCTGGAAAAATCGCTAAGTTTTTATAGAGAGGGTTTAAAGGTTGCGGAAAAGAATCAGGTCTCACCGAAGGTTATCGATTTAAATTCAAAAGTTGCAGCTGCTTTTGCAGCTTCAGACCGTAATATTGAGGCTCAAGATTACTACGATAATTCACTTTCGCTTTCAAAAAAGCAAACACCTCAAAGGGCTATACAAGAAGGGGATAAAGTTGCTGACTTCTATAATCAAGCCAGTCGATTTAATGATGAAATAGAATTGAGAAAACAAACGTTAAAAGAATTAGAGCAGTTACCTTCAAAGGTAGTTGGTAAGCCAAAAAGTATTTTAGGTGCCGATTCCATTACATCGCAGCGTATTAATTATAAGATCGCAAAAGCTTATATATCACAGGATAAACTTACAGAAGCTATACCTTTTTTAGAGCGCAGTATTATAGAGGCCGATAAGGAAGATGATTTAGTAGTACAGAAGGACGCTACCCGAAAACTTTCAGAAGTATATCGTTATAAAGGCGATTTCGAAAAAGCTTTCGAGAACTACCAAAAGTATGGTACTATAGTTGATACTTTTTATTTTAGAAAAGAACAAGAAATATCCCGTTTAGCTAGGCTGAATAGAGATATTGCCGCAAAACAAAATCGTATTTCAAGTTTAGAACAAGAGCGACAATTATCCCAAAGTAAATACAGTTTAGCGGTAACAGAGCAACAATTGTTTGAAGAAAATAATAAGAGGCAAAAATGGCTAATTTATTCTCTTTTGTTTGGAATGTTTTTATTAGGTATAGCAGCATTCTTTTATTATCGTAGTAACAATCAACAAAAATTAGCTAATAATTTACTGGCTTTAAAATCTTTACGGACTCAAATGAATCCACATTTTATATTTAACGCCTTAAACTCGGTTAACAATTACATAGCAAAAAGTGATGAACGCAGTGCAAATAGATTTTTAAGTGAATTTTCTGTATTAATGAGAACTGTACTAGAAAACTCAGAGGAAGATTTTATACCCCTAACTAGGGAGTTGGAACTTTTAGAACTATATATAAAGTTGGAACATTCAAGATTTCCTGACAAGTTTGATTATGAAGTACAAATTGATTCTAATGTAGATGTTGCAGCTTTTGAAATTCCTCCTATGTTATTGCAACCATATATTGAAAATTCAATTTGGCACGGACTGCGCTACAAAGAAGTTAAGGGTTTTTTAAAGATTGAAGTAAGACAGCTCACGCAAAGCCTTCTTCAAATTGAAATTAAAGATAACGGAATTGGTAGAAAAAAATCAGCAGAACTAAAAACCCAAAATCAAAAGAAGCAACGTTCAAAAGGTATGGGTAATATTAAAAAACGTATTGCAATTTTGAATGATATGTATCAGAATAAAGTAGAGGTAGGTATTTCTGATTTATACGAAGATAAAACAGGTACAAAGGTGGTATTAAAATTGAAAAAAGATTAAGCGAAATATACTGACAATGAAATTGAAATCTATTATCGTAGAAGATGAGGCGAACAGCAGAGAGATTCTTCGGAATTATTTAGGTAAATACTGCAGTAATGTTGAGTTACTTGCTGAAGCGGCCACGATAAACGAAGGTTTATCCCTCATTAAAGAACACCAGCCCGATTTAGTTTTTTTAGATGTTGAAATGCCTTTTGGCAACGCTTTCGACTTATTGGACAAAATCCCTGATCGTACTTTTGAAGTTGTTTTTGTTACAGCTTACAATCAGTACGCGATGGAAGCTCTGAATAATCATGCTGCATATTATTTGATGAAACCCATAAACATTGATGAACTTATTAAGGCGGTGAATTATGTGATTGAGATAAAATCTGGTGAGAATGCTTTAGAGGGCAAGGTGTTGCAGGCAAAACTAAAAAAGGCGGAAGGGAAGATAACTCTGCCTCAACAAGACGGTTTTCAAGTTTTAGAAGTTTCCGATATTTATTTTTGCAAGGCAGATGATAATTACACAGAAATCTATTTAGAAGAAAAGAAAATATTGGTTAGTAAGACCTTAAAATATTTTGAAGAGGCCTTAAGTGAATTTCCTTTTTCACGAATACATAAATCATACTTAGTAAACGTCAATGAAATTCAGAAATACAAAAAAGGTAAAGGTGGAAGTGTTATTTTATCCAACGGAAAAGAATTATCTGTCTCAGCATCAAGAAAAGCTCAGCTTTTAGCTTATTTTAAATAGTTTAGTAATTATTAGCAACGTGAGAAATTTATAAAGTTTATGATTATATATCCTGTAAACGGAAAATCACCTCAAATAGGTAAAGACTGCTTTATTGCCGAGAATGCTACTATTGTTGGAGAAGTTGAAATGGGTGATGAATGCAGTGTTTGGTTTAATGCTGTAATTAGAGGTGATGTTCATTTTATTAAAATGGGTAACAAGGTCAATATTCAAGATGGCGCAGTAATCCATTGCACCTATAAAAAGTCGCCAACAACAATTGGAGATAATGTATCTATAGGTCATAATGCTATTGTTCACGGCTGTACAATAAAAAGTAATGTCTTGATTGGTATGGGTGCAATTGTAATGGACGATTGTGTGGTTGAGAGCAATAGTATCATAGCAGCAGGCGCAGTTGTTACAAAAGGAACGCGTGTCCCTTCAGGAACAATTTTTGCAGGAATGCCGGCTAAAAAATTAAAAAATATTAGTCCTGAATTAAGCACAGGTGAAATAGACCGAATAGCCAAAAACTACGTGAAGTATAGTAGTTGGTTTAAATAGCTGTATTGAGCTAAGATGACAATAACCTAGTTTGTTGTATCATTAATTTCCTATTTTTGGCGCTCTAAAAAAGAACACTCATGAATGCATATGTTTTTCCCGGTCAAGGCGCCCAATTTGTGGGTATGGGATTAGATTTATATGAAAATTATCCAATGGCTCAAGAGTATTTTGAGCAAGCTAACGAAGTATTGGGTTTTTCAATTACAGATATCATGTTTGAAGGTAACCCTGATGACTTGAAACAGACAAAAGTAACTCAACCAGCAATTTTTTTGCATTCGGTGATTATGAGTAAGGTATTAGGTGATAAATTTGTGCCTGATATGGTTGCAGGTCATTCTTTAGGGGAGTTTTCCGCCTTAGTGGCTAATAATAGTTTGAACTTTGAAGATGGTCTTAAGTTGGTGTCACAGAGAGCTTTGGCTATGCAAAAAGCTTGTGAAATTCAAGACAGCACCATGGCTGCAGTTTTAGGATTAGATGATGACTTAGTTGAAAAAATATGTTCAGAAGTTGAAGGTATCGTTGTTCCCGCAAATTATAATTGTCCAGGGCAATTAGTCATTTCTGGTGAAATTCAGGCAATAAATATAGCATGTGAAAAATTAAAGGAGTCTGGTGCTAGAAGAGCGTTGATTTTACCTGTAGGAGGTGCTTTTCATTCGCCTTTAATGGAACCCGCTAGAGAGGAGTTGGCTGCTGCTATTGAATCTACAACATTTAATAAGCCATCTTGCCCAATATATCAAAATGTGACTACCACTGCAGTTGATGTGTCTAATGAGATAAAAGAGAATTTGATTGCTCAATTGACCTCTCCAGTAAAATGGACTCAAAGTGTTCAAAACATGGTATCTGATGGCGCAAAAGTATTTATTGAAGTAGGTCCGGGAAGAGTGCTTCAAGGCTTAGCTAGAAAAATTGATTCTTCAATTGAAGCTAGTTCTGCTGTTGTATAATATCGTTTTTATTTTGTCTAAATGCACTTTAACCCAATAACTTAGATTTAATCGTAAACTTAATTGGTTACTACATTTTTTATTTATCTTGCCCATCGCCCAAATAGTAAATAGGTATAATGAACTTTGCTAAAAATCTTGGTTTACAAATTGAAAGTTTCTCTGAACGAACTTTATTTTTTTGCATTAAAATATCGTTGTTCTTTACTCTAATTGGACAATCTTGTGTTTATGGCCAACAAATATCCATCAATGATCCGATATCTGTAAATGAAGGAAATGCTGGTGTAGCAACAATTACTTTTATTGTATCTATAGATGCTGCTGATTTTTTAACTTTCGCCCAAATTACTGCTGATTATGAGGTTTTTGGAGGTCTTGAGAATGGTACAACCGGTACGGTGACCTTTCCAGTTTTTAGCACGGATGATCAAACAATTGATGTTACCACGACCGGAGATTTTATTGTTGAAGCCGATGAAATAGTTACCATTGTATTGTCAAACCCTTCTGCTAACGCAACAATTTTAGATAATACAGGAATCAGTTCTTTTCTCAATGACGATTTCGGTAATGTTACCTTGATTGCAATAGATGCAGATGCAGCTGAAGCGGGTTTAGATACTGGTGAATTCGAGGTGGATTTAGGGGCTATCAATGGTACGTCGGCTCCGATTACAATAAATTTTACTTATGGTGGGGCTTCTACTGCCGAATTAGATGGTTCGGATTTTGAACTTTTACCTCTTACCCTAGATATACCAGTTGGGCAGCAAACCGCTAATATTGTCTTAACACCAATAAATGATAATCTAATTGAAGCTAGTGAGCGGGTTCGGTTGAATCTTCAAAGTACAAGTGAACCGGTTTTATTCCCTTTAGCTGCAACTGGGGTTGGTTCTGATAGAGATGATATTTTTATTGCTGATGATGATTTGGCAGGTTTTACAATTTTGGAGTCTGATGGAAATACAGAAACTAATGAAAGTGGAACGTCTGATACTTTCACAGTGGTTTTGGATAGTGAACCCATTTCAAATGTGGTAATTGATGTTGCTTCAGATGATATAACAGAAGGTGTTGTTACTCCTTCTGAATTAACTTTTACTCCGTCAGATTATAATATAGCCCAAACGGTTACTGTTACTGGTCAAAATGACGCTTTGGTTGATGGAGATCAGGCTTTTAATATTGAATTAGTTGTTAATAATGCCCAAAGTGATGACGATTTTGATAACCTTCCTAATCAAGAGGTTGTGGTAACAAATTTAAATGATGATGTTTTTGATGTTACTATTCTTGCAACCGATGATACTGCAACTGAAGTAGGAACTACTACGGGTGCTTTTACAATAAGTCTTGACCAAGTTAACAACACAGGTAATCCAATTCAGATAAATTACAGTGTATCTGGAACAGCTACCTCAATAACAGATTTTGTTGCTTTAGGAACATCTATAGAAATACCAGATGGAGATCAAACAGCAGTAATTACGGTAACTCCAATAAACGATACGGAAATTGAACCGGTTGAAACGGTTATAATAGATTTGGATACCGGTCCCGATTATACTATTGGAATTGATAATCAAGCTCTAGTAAATATTGAAAGTGAAGATTTAGATGCAATTAGTATTAATAGTGTAACTCAGGCCGAAGGAGACGCCGGCTCGGTAAACTATGTTTTTACCGTTAGTGTTGACGGTGGAGTGCCTGCTTCAAATGATATAACCTTTACTTACGATTCAGCAGATGGCACAGCTACCACGGCAGATTCAGATTATGAGGCCGAACTTGCAGAAAGTGGCGCGATTTTAACTGGGCAAGTAAGTACTTCTTTTAATATTGAAGTTAACGGTGATACGGAGGTAGAGGCTGATGAATTTTTTAGAGTCAATTTGAGCAACCCAATTAATGCAATTATAAATAATGGTCAGGGAATTGGTACTATTGAAAATGATGATCAAGATTTTATAAGTATAGGTGATGTTACTTTAAATGAAGGAGATTCAGGTATAACATCTTTTGATTTTGTCGTTAGTATAGATGGAGGTGGCAACGCAATTAATGAAATTGAATTTACCTACAGTACACAAAATGGTACTGCAGAAATTGTAGATGGAGATTACAATCAAGTGATTACAGGTTCTGGTAAAATTAATGTGGGAGATAATACTACTACCCTATCAATTACAGTAAACGGTGATCTAAAAGTTGAAGGTACGGAATCATTTGAAGTTAACTTAACCGGAGCTGTAGGTGCTGGAATAACAGGTGGTCAAGGTATAGGAACCATTTTAAATGATGATAGTGCTGCTCTTACTATTGCTGATGTATCAGGGGCTGAAAATGATGGGCCAATAACAGTTTCTGTTGTTTTAGATAACCCAGTTTCAAACGGTTTTAATGTTAGTGTTGCTACGGCTGATGATTCTGCAACCTTAGCTGATAATGACTACACTCAAATAACCAATCAGCAATTAATATTTTCTGGCGTAGCGAATGAAGTCGAAACATTCACGGTATCACCAACAGCTGATGTTATTATAGAGCCAGATGAAAATTTAGTGATAGAGCTTTTAAATTTAGCAAGTACTCCTTTTTCAATTGACATATCTGATACTGCTGAAGTTTTAATCATAAATGATGACAGCTGCGCAGCAGGTACAATAGCTCCGGTATTAAATTCTGGAGAACCTACTACATTTTGCGATGATTTTAATCAAGATTTAGACAATTATACTTTAAGTACAGCACCTCTTGATGCTGTCTTAAAATGGAGTTCGTCAAATACTAACTTAGAAGACATAAATACGCATTTAGATAACCCAGTAGTAAGTGTTCCTGGTACTTATTATGGCTTCTTTTTTGATGCTGCAAATAATTGTGTGAGCCCAGAGCTTGTCATTGAAATTTCGGCTAGTGTTACGCCATCACCCGGTACTACCACTAACGCTGCTGCTTGTAATGTTACTGGTAATGGTGGTCCAGTTTCAATTGATTTAGATGCTCAAATTACTGGATCCGACGATGGTGTTTGGACAATAGTAACGGACCCCTCAGGTGGCGCAATTTCTATTAGTGCTAGTAATCAAGTTAATTTCAATGGAAGTACTGCCGGTATATATGAATTTAGGTACACAACAACTGGTGCTAATGCTCCATGTGAAAATCAATCGAGTGATTTAACAATTACGGTGTCTGATTGTTCTATTAATTGTAATGGTGGAGATTTTGCTCCAACACTTGATAGTTCTCAACCAACAAATTTTTGTGATGTTGTCAATACAGATTTGAATGATTATGTGACTGATAGTGCACCTGCAGGAAGTGTTCTTACATGGAGTACTAGTCCTGACCCGTTACAGGTTTCAGCGCATAGAAGTAGTTTTGTGACTTCACCTGGAACATATTTTGGTTTTTTCTTTGATGATGCCGATGGAACCAATAGTATTGATTGCTCTAGTCCAACTATAGAAATTACTTTAGTATTAAACATAACGCCATCAATTGATGCTACCTCCGGGGATGTTCGTTGTGGAGCCGGTACCGTTAATTTAACGGCAGTTGGAAGTACAGGGGCTACTTTAAATTGGTATGATTCTTTGTCTAGTACCACTATTTTAGGAACGGGAAGTGATTTTACGACGCCAATCGTAACAGAAACTACTTCGTTTTTTGTTGAAGCTACCGCTAATGGTTGTTTTTCAGAAAGATTAGAGGTAATTGCTACGGTAAATATTGAACCAAACCCTGGTATGGTCGTTAGCACGACTGGCTGCAATGAAGCCGAAGAAGATGGAACAACCTTAACGGATTTAGATGATGTTTTAACGGATGCTAATCCTGGTATTTGGTCAATTTTTGATGATCCTTCAGGTCTTGTAGTTATAGATGAAGAAAATGTCGTTGATTTTGATGGTTTGCCTTCGGGTAATTACATTTTTACTTACACTACAACTGATGCGGTTGCACCTTGTGAAAATCAAGCTATTAATGTTACAATAATGGTTGTAGATTGTAATCTTGATAATGATAACGATGGATTGAATGATGATATTGAAGAAGATATAGGCACTGATCCTGATAATCCTGATACTGATGGTGATGGCATTCTAGATGGGACTGAGGTTGTTGATGGTACAGATCCTTTAGATGATTGCGACTCGCTGGGTGGAACACCATTACCAGACGGTGATTGTGATGCTGATGGGCTAACGAATGGTGAAGAAGCGGACTTAGGTACTGATCCTTTTGATGCTGATACTGATGGAGATGGTCTAACAGATGGTGAAGAGGTATTAGTTGTAGATGATCCTTCTACCACGGCTATTCCTGAAGAAGCAACAAATCCATTAGATAGTTGTGATCCTTTTTTGACGGATGATTGTAATGCAGATCCTGTTGATTTGCAGGTTCTAAAAACAGTTGATATTGCAGCACCATTAATTAATACCGACATTGTTTTTACTATTACGTTGTCTAATTTGAGTATGAATCGGGCCATTAATATAGAGGTTGATGATTTAATTTCTGACGAGTCAGGTTTTGAGTATGTGTCAAGTACTACTTCGAATGGTTTTTATGACGTATTGACGGGTGTGTGGTCCATTGATGAATTATTACCAGAACAAGAAGTAAGTTTAGAATTAACGGTAACCGTGAGAACTTTTGGTCTACTTTCAAATACTGCGACTCTGATGCGATCTACTCCTTTAGATGATAATATATCAAATAACACTTCTACAGTTCAACTAAATATTAATAGAAGTTCTTGTGTTGACTTAGGTACAATATGTAATTTGTTTACTCCAAATGGCGATGGAATTAATGATTTTTTAGTTCTGGTGGGGCATGAAAACTATCCTAATAATACCCTTTTGATTTATGATAGATATGGTAATAATGTCTATGCTAGTAGAGGTTATAATAGTACATGGGATGGTACTGGTGAGAATGGAAATCTGCCAAAGGGAACTTATTTTTATATACTCGATTTAGTAGGTGATGGAACTGAAGCAACAAAGGGTTGGATTCAAATAATACGATAGCTCAAGCATGTTATTAAAAATAAATTGTAAAATTCTTTTGTTATCAGGTGTTGCATATTTGTTAGCATCAACATTTAGTTGGGCTCAAAAAGAACCACAGTATACCCAATACATGTATAATATCGGAAGCTTTAACCCGGCATATGTTGGATCTGTCGAAACTCCCGAAATTATGGGGCTATATCGAGCACAATGGATTGATATTGAAGGCGCTCCTAGAACATTGCGTTTTGGGGCTAATGTACCATTAGGAAACGATAAAATGGGTTTAGGATTTAATGTGATAAGCGATGAACTTGGCCCTGTTTCACAAACTTATATTGATGTAGCCTATTCATACGAAGTTAATCTTTCAGACAATTCTTGGTTGTCATTTGGTATTGATGCTGGTGGTTCAACTTTGAAGATTGACTATTCGCAAGGAAACTTTCAGAATCCAAATGAACCATTATTATTTGGTCAAGAACAAAACAGCTTTTATCCAACCATAGGTGCAGGTTTGTTTATGTATTCTGATAACTGGTACCTTGGTGCATCTATACCAAATTTTTTAACCAATGGTATTTACAATGATGAAATTGCTACCATTGTTGAAGATAAAATTCAATATAATTTCATTGGAGGTTATATTTTTCAAATTGCCGAAAGATCCAAGTTTAAACCGGCCTTTTTAATTAATTACCTGCAGGGTGCAGGTGCAACAGTTAATCTTTCTGCAAATTTCTTATTTGCTGATGCTGTGACCATAGGGGCTTCTTATCGACTTAATAATGCTGTAAGTGGTTTAGCCGGCTTTCAAATTTCTCAAGGAATGTTTTTAGGTTATTCTTATGATTACAACACTAACAGTCTTGGTGAATTCAATAGCGGTTCACATGAGGTTATCTTGAAATTTTACTTGGGAAGAGGAAGTAATGATTCAGATAAAACAAGAAATAGAGAAAAGAACAAAAAATTGAAAGGAAAACCAAAACAGATTGATTCGCCTAGATTCTTTTAATCCATTTGAAAATGAAAAACACCTTAAGCTTAATTATATTCTTTTTTGTTTTTATTGGTGCGTTAGCTCAAAATAAAAAATCTAAAGCAGATAATTATTTTTTTCAGTATTCTTATTCTGAGGCTATCGAAGCCTATGAAAATGATATCTCGAAGGGTATTCTACTTTCACCAAAGCAAAATTTAAATCTAGCAGATTCATATTTTCAAGAAAGGAATTTTGAAAAGGCCTCAGAGATGTATTTACAATATTTTTCGAATGATACTATTGTAGATAATTTTCGTTTAAATAGACTCTTACGGGCTTTTTCCGAAACTTCTGAGAAAGGTAAAGTAAAAGAATTTCTTACAACTAAAGGTCTTAATCTGAACTCAGAATTACTAGAAAACGCTGAATTTAATAATGATTTGTTAGCAACAGATAGCAATATTTCGGAGTTAGACTTTCAGATATTTAATTTAGAGGCAAATAGTATTCAATCTGATTTTTCACCTAGTTTTTACGAAAATGAATTACTGTTCACAAGTGGAAGGCCAATTGGTAAAAAAACAAAATATGAACCTACAGGTGAGTCCTATTTGGATATTTTTAAAGGAGAAATTATGCCTAATGGTCAAATTGATGCTCCTATGCCATTTGATAAATTAAACAATTCAAAATATCATAAAGCGACTCCATATTTTTCTCAGAAACTTAATAGCATTTTTTATGTTCTTTCAAACACCTTAGACGGCGATTTAGAGTATGATGATAATGGGAGAAATTCTTTAGCAATTGGACTTCAAAAAATCAACGGTGGATTTAATTTTCTATGGAGAGATTTGAGTACGTCTTTTTACTACCCATTTTTTGATGCAAACACTGATAGATTGTATTTTGCAGCGAACTTAAAAGGTGGTTATGGCGGAACAGATATCTATTATGTCAATACTAACAAAGGTAATATTATGTCAGCGCCAGTAAATCTTGGGCCTAGAATTAATTCGCCAGGAAATGAAATTGCACCTTTTATTTTTGAAAATAGTTTATACTTTTCTTCTGACGTGTTTTATGGCCTTGGTGGTATGGATATCTACAAAGCAAATATTAGCATTGATGAATTAGGTATTCCACTTAATTTGGGCAGTTCCATAAATTCAGTAGATGATGATTTTGGATTTGTTATAAGGAATTATAATGATGGTTTGCTTGGCTATTTTTCATCAAACAGAAATGGAGGAAAAGGCGGTGATGATGTATATGGGTTTATGGTTGATGAAAAACCAGGTGTAAAAACATTGGTTTTAAAAGGGAGGGTTATTTCGAATAAATCAGGAATTGCCATTTCAAACGCAACTTTGGTTTTAAAGACTAAAAATGGAGACGTTTTAAAGAATATGGTTTCTGCTAATGATGGTACTTACCGCATTGAAGTGCCATGGCAAGATGATGTGTCTCTTGAAGTAACCAAAGAAAAATACTCGTCTTACAAGTACAATTATGATTCTTTAAAACTGGAAGAGACTCAGTCCCAAGAATTGAATATAGAATTGGTAGCGTATGAGGATATCGTTGAAGAGAAAGAAGGACAAACAGTTATTAAACTAAACAAGTTCTATTTTCAAAGGGGTCAATATTCGGTTAATTATGAAATTGCAACAGAACTGGACAAAGTAGTTGAGGCTATCCAATTGTTCCCACAGTTACAATTGAGAATTGAAACTCATACTGATAGTAGAGGGGGCGGTGCAACAAATTTTAGACTTACACAAAGAAGATCAGATGCCATTAAAAAGTATCTATTAGAAAAAGGCGTTTCAAATTCGAATATTCTATATTCCGTTGGGTACGGTGAAGATAAAATATTAAATAACTGCACAAATGGGGTTTACTGTATTGAAATGTTACATAAAAGAAACCAAAGGTCTCTTGTTGTTGTTTTGAACAATAATATTCTTTTTGACTAATAGCTTAAAAAATAATTATCGAGCAATAGTAAAGCGCAAAAGCGGAAAGAAATAGCATTCCTAAAAAAGATAGTATCTGTAGGCCTTTTGATGGGTGATACTTTTTTAATATATCTTTTCCACTGACTGTTTTTAAGTTCATCCATCCTATCAAAGGAGCCATAACAAACGAAACAAAAGTTGCTAGAGCTACTAGATTAGCCATATTCCCACCAAATGCCGAAATAACAATCCAATTAATTAAAGCTAATAAGATTACGGTTACACCGAAGGAGGATTTTTTCTGGAAAGAACTATTTTTAGGGTATAGTTTGTTTATTACATCTAAACTAACTCTTGCAACTGCATCATGTGCCGTCATGCAGGTGCTAAACATTGTAGCAAAAGCAGCAATCGCAATTAGAAAATAGGCCCAATCACCAACATGAGTCGTAAAAAGACTTACTACTTGGTCAGCGAAAATGACGGCGTTTCCACTTAGTTCAGTTCCCGTTCCATACAATGTCAGCCATCCTATAATAAGGAAAAAAACTGCTAATAAAGCAGTTAGAAAGTAACCCAGATTGAATTCAGCCAATGATTCTTTTAGAGTTGGTTTTCTGTCCATAGATTTTATCTTTTCCATGCTCCACATACTAACCCAGCCCGAAGCTTCTACGGCTGTAGGCATCCATCCTACTAATCCAATTAAAAATAGAACACCAACTTCATTAAAAATATGTAAGGGTTCAAAACCAACAACGCTAGGTACTTGGCCTTTATTAATAACTAAAAATGTAGTTACAATTAGAGCTAAAAAGAGAATTGAAATGACCAGTTTTAACGAGATTTCTAAAAAACGGTAGCGACCAACAATTAATAATAAACTAATAAAGGCGAACAAACCTGCGGCGACCGTGTTAATGTTAATGCTAGTAATTTGAAATAAATTGATAAAAAGCCCTGAGGTTACCACATAGAGTGCGGCCAAAATTGTAAAAACACTAACTAGTGTTATTAAACCATAAAGAACAAGGTATCTTTTTCCTAGATTTAAATACCCTTGAATAAGACTATTTTCTGTAATACTTGTATATCGTACACCAAATTCAAAAAAAGGATACTTTAATAGATTTGCTAATATGATGGGTATTATCATTACCCAGCCATATTGAGCTCCAGCTTTTGTGGATAGTACTAGATGCGATGTACCAATTGCCATACTCGCAAATAACAATCCGGGCCCAAGTGTTTTTAAAAATGTTCTAAGACGTTCCATATCAAATGAGGTCCTGAATTTACTACAATTTGATTCATATGAAAAATTGTATTTTTGCACCGCTATGAAAAAAATTAACTTTTACTACCTATTTTGCTTTTTATTCTTGGTCTCATGTTCCACAGATTCTATTGATTCGGAATCCATAGATGAAGAAACTAACGAAGAGATACTTCAGCAGGCTACAACGGCGATTGCGGATGCAGCTTTTGAACAAGCTCTCATTGATTTAAACTTTGATGAAGAACTGGATGGTCAAGTCTTGAATAGTAGAATTCAAATCATACAAAACTTAATTTTGGATGAAAATGAAATTTCAGACTTAACAGGAATTGCAGGTTTTAGAGATTTAGAGAATTTGAGTGTTAGAAATAATAATCTAACCACCATCGATGTATCTTTAAATAAAAAATTAAAGTTTTTATGGTGTGAAGACAATGCTGTTAGCGAAATAGACCTTGAGGGACTAACAATTTTAGAAAAAGTTGGTGCTGATAGAAATGCACTCAGTACAATTACAGTTACTGATAACACAGCATTGCAATTACTTACTTTATCTGATAATGATTTAAGTAGTATAGATGTTTCCACTAATAATGCCTTGACAGATTTTAGTATCACTATGAACCCTTTAGATTGTATTCGAGTTAATCAAAATCAATTAGACAATATCCCAACTGATTGGAGTAAAGATGAGATGGATACTTATGCATTAGATTGTCAATAAATTGAATACATGAAGTTGATTTTTAGAATTTTTAAAGCAGTTCTAATTGCTATTGGTTTATTAGTGGTGGTTTATATGTTGGGACCTAAGGTAAATGCGCCTGATATGGACGAAACTTTGCCAGTTGTTACTTCCGATTTAACTACTTTAGAAATGGAAATTAACTCGCGAGAACTGGCTATTTCTAATATAAGGCCAGATAATCAAGCGAGAATTATTTGGTTTGATAGTATTCCCAAAAAGACGGAGTTTAGTATAGTTTACCTCCACGGCTGGTCTGCTAGTCAAGAAGAAGGTGATCCAATTCATCTTCAAACAGCAAAACGTTTTGGATGCAATCTATATTTACCAAGATTGACCGGCCATGGTTTGAGTGAAGAAGAACCAATGCTTAATTTAACCGCTGATCAACTAATTAATTCCGCAAAAGAAGCAATTGCCATTGGAAAACGATTAGGAGAAAAAGTTATTTTAATGGCTACTTCAACTGGAGGTACATTAGCATTGCATCTCGCTGGTGGAGATGAAGATATTATTGCTTTACTTCTCTATTCTCCTAATATTGAAATTTATGATCCAAGTGCCAAATTATTAACAAAGCCATGGGGTTTAGAGTTAGCTAAACTCGTAAAGGGAGCTGATTATCATGAATTTGACACTGATGTTGAGCTTAAAAACCAGTATTGGACAACAAGATATAGATTGGAAGCATTAACCCAATTACAGGTAATGATGGATTATACCATGACGGCAGAGACTTTTAATGAGGTAACCCAACCAGTGTTTTTGGGATACTTCTTTAAAAATGAAACCGTTCAAGACAATGTGGTTTCTGTGCCGGCTATGCTTAAAATGTTTGATGAATTGGGTACTGCAATGGCCCAAAAGAAGAAAGTGGCTTTTCCAGATGTTGGTGATCATGTAATGACTTCTTATGTGTCTTCAAAGGACTTAGAATCCGTTCAAAGAGAAACCAATTTATTTATGGAACAAGTACTTGGTTTGAAACCGAGCTTTTAGATAAGTCTAATCCATGTACATTTCCTCAATTTCTTTTTGAAACTTTTTTCTGATAACTCTGCGTTTTAACTTTTGAGTCGGAGTCAATTCAGCTTCAGAACCATCTTCATGAATTGGTAACCACTGTGAACTTACTAGTTTAAACTTTTTAACCTGCTCAATATGACTAAATTGAGGATTGATACTTTGAATCACCTTCTCATATTTTGCTAGTACTTCGTTAAGTTCTATCATTTCTGTCAATGTCGTCCATGATAATCCCTTATGTAAACACCAGTTTTTTAGGGCTTCTTCAGCCGGAACAATCAAGGCAGTTACAAACTTTTGTTTATCACCAACAACCATCATTTGCTCAATTAAAAAGTCCTCTTTCATTTTATTTTCTATCGGAGCTGGCGCTACATACTTACCACCGGATGTTTTGAGTAATTCTTTTTTTCTATCTGTGATTTTTAAAAATTCCCTACCTGATGAACCCTTAACCAATTTACCAACATCACCAGTACAGAACCATTTTTTACCATCTATTTCTTTAAAGACCTGGGCATTAATCTCAGGCTTTTTATAATAACCCTGCATCACGTTAGGCCCATGTGCCAGGATTTCACCTTCCTCTTCAGCATAATTACCATCAGAGTCATCAATTTTTAGAGCTACACCAGGTATAATACTTCCAACACTTCCTATTAAAGTTCCTCCTGGTTCTAAACTGTTAACCGTTAGAGTAGGAGAAGTTTCTGTAAGCCCGTAAGCTTCTCGTACATTAATACCTGCTGCGCAGAATACGCGCATTATTTTTGAAGGACAAGGTGCTGCACCAGTCACAATCATTCGAATATTTCCTCCAAGGGCGTCACGCCATTTACTAAAAATTAGCTTATCCGCGATATTCCATTTTATCTTTTTGCCAAAAGACAGTTTTTGATCTAGTTCAAAATCATTGGTCAATCCAAGTGCCCAGAAGAAAAGTTTTCGTTTTATTCCTTCTAAAGCTAAACCTTTGTTATAGATGGCTTCGTATACTTTTTCTAATAACCTTGGGACAGTTGTAAATACTACAGGTTTTACTGAAGCTAAATCTCCTTCTGGGCCGCTAAGATTATCTGTTCCACAATAATGAACCGAGCCACCCTTATAACAATATGCAAAAGAAACTGCTCTTTCGTAAATATGACAAAGCGGAAGAAAACTAATAACATTCTCTCCTTTTTTTAGCGGTAGAAATTTAGCTGTTTCTATTATTACATGCATGATATTGCCATGGGTCAACATCACTCCTTTTGGATTTCCTGTGGTACCGGAAGTATATATGATAGTCGCTAAGTCTTGTTCGGTAACATCATTTTTTATTTTTTCTATTTCATCTTTTTGTGAAGTATCAAAAATACTTGTCCAAAGAACTCCCATAGAACCCTCATCAAAAACATAAATATTTTTTAAAGATTTGCTATTTTTTTGTGCTTCTGAAAGCTTATCAAATAGATCTAATCCACCACAAAATGCTGCTTTAACCTCTGCTTCGTTTAATATATATTCATATTCACCAGAACTTATGGTGGGGTATAGTGGAATACTGATGAGGCCAGCCATTTGAATAGCAAAATCCATAATGACCCATTCGGGCCTATTCTTATAAGAAACTATAGCAACTTTGTCACCTGATTTTAATCCGAGTTTTATAAGGCCGGAAGCAGCTTGTTCTGCCATTGATAGAACATCTTCTGAACTGTAAGATTTCCATTCACCAGTTTCTAGTCTTGTATTTAAAGATTTTTCAATAGGGTAGTTCGCTGCTTGATTATAAAGCAAATCAAATAGTCTGGTCATCGTAAGAATAGTATGTTTGGTTATCCTTTGAAGTTACGAAATATTCTATTGAAAGAATAGCCATAACTATTCGAACATGAGACTAAGGAATTCGGCGACGCAAGCCGGTTTGTCTTTTCCTTTAATTTCAACAGTACAATTCCAAGTAATTTTTAAACCATTATCTCCATACGACTCCATGTGTGATATTATACAATGTAATCGAATAGCACTATCTACAAGTAAGGGGTTCGGAAATCGGACTTTATTTAGACCATAGTTAACTCCCATTGTAGTTGACTCCACCTTTATTAAATCCATTAATAACTTTGATAATAATGAGACAGACATGAAACCATGAGCAATTGGTTTTTTAAAAGGAGAGTATTTTTTAATTTTTTCTAAATCAACATGTAACCATTGAAAATCTTGTGTTGCTTTGGCAAAATCGTTTATCATTTCTTGTGTCACCTTGAGCCAAGCTCCAGGTTCTAATTCTTTGCCGGTTAGCGTTTTAAATTCTTTAAAATCTTTAATCTCTATTTGTGACATAGCTTTTATCTTGCGGTTCCGCCATCTATTGTTAAACATATACCTGAAACAAATCGTGCTTCATCTGAAGCTAGGTATAAGTAACCATAGGCAATATCAATAGGTTGAGCCGCTGTTTTTAATGGTATACTGGCCTTAATAGCTTCTAAATGTGCTTCGGGAATTTCCGCGACCATATCAGTTAAAGTAAAACCCGGTGCTACTGCATTAGCAGTAATTCCATACTTACCCAATTCCATTGTCCAAGTTTTAGACATTGCAATTACCCCTGCTTTTGTAGCAGCATAATTAGTTTGGCCAAAGTTTCCACGTAAACCAACATTAGATGCGGCGCTTACAATACGTCCATATTTATTAGCTTTCATATATGGAGCTGCCGTCTGGGTACAAATAAAAACACCTTTTAAATTAACTTCAATAACGGCATCCCATTCTTCTATACTCATTTTTTCGAGTGTGCGATCTCGCGTAATTCCTGCGTTATTAATTAGAATATCGATACTACCATGTTTTTTATGAATGGAAGCAAAACAGTTTTCGACAGCTGTTTTATCTGTGACAGATATTTTATGGTATTCTGCAATACCATTACCTTTATTAATGTTATCGGCAACTTCGATTCCTTGATCTAGAAGGTCAATTATCATAACTTTTGCTCCTTCTTTTGCAAATAGTTTGGCAATGGCCTCACCAATTCCACGGGCACCTCCAGTTATGATAGCAACTTTATCTTTAAGTCTCATGTTTAGTTTATTTTAATAACAAGTTTTCCTTTTACTTTTCGATTCATCATAGCTTCCAGGGCCTTGGGGGCTTCCTGAAGTTCATATATTTTATCAATATGTGGCTTTAATTTTTCTTCAGTATGCCATTGCATCAGGGTCATGGTATTTTGCATATTTTCCTTTGGTTGTCCCATTGCAAATCCGCCCCAAAACACACCGACTAAAGAAGCTCCCTTCAATAGTGGCAGATTTAAAGGCAGTTTCGGAATTTGACCAGCTGCAAAACCAATAACCAAATGTCGTCCGTTCCAAGCCATTGCTCTAAAAGCAGCTTCTGAAAAGTTGCCGCCTACAGGATCGTAAATGACATCTACACCTTTCTTATTGGTTAAATCTTTGATAGAAGCTTTTAGGTCATCAGTTGTATAGTTGATTAGATGGTCAGCACCATATGCTGCGCAGAGTTTTAATTTATCGTCGGAAGAAGCAGCTGCAATTACTTGAGCCCCCATTAATTTGCCAAGTTCAACTGCAGCAAGGCCTACGCCACCCGAGGCACCTAATACTAATAAAGTTTCTCCTTTTTGCAATTTAGCTCTGTCTTTGAGGGCATGAAAGGACGTTCCATAAGCCATCATGAAAGAAGCAGCCGTAGGGAAATCCATCTGAGGTGGTTTTAGAAAGCAGGCTTTAGATGGAACAAGCACTTCTTCTGCCATTGCTCCATATGCTACAAAACCAAAAACTTCATCACCGACTTTTAAATGGGTGACACCATTACCTACGGCTTTAACTATACCAGCCAAGTCACTGCCTGGTGTAAAAGGCAACTCTGGTTTAAATTGATAAAGGCCTTGAATTATTAAGGTGTCTGTAAAATTAATACCACATGCTTTTACTTCTACTAATACTTCTTTTTCATTTGGTTTTAAAGCATCTATATCTTCAAGTATTAAAGTTGATGGTAGACCATATTTATTGCATCGAATGGCTTTCATTAGTCTTCAATTACTTTTAAAACAAGCTTGCCCATTTTATCTCCAGAGAACAAACGCTGAAAAGTTTCTGGAAAATTTTGAATACCCTCATAGATGTCTTCTCGAGTTTTTAATTTTCCCTGCGCCATCCATTGCCCTAATTGCATTGCACCTTCTTTATATCTGTTTGCATAATCAAAAACGACCATACCTTGCATAGTTGCTCTACTTACAAGAAGTGCCAAATAATTACTAGGGCCTTTAATAGCAGTTTTGTTGTTGTATTGTGATATTGCACCACATATAACAATCCGGGCATGCATTTTAAGTCTGCTTAAAGCGATATCTAATATTTCTCCTCCCACATTATCAAAATAAACATCTATTCCCTTAGTGCATTCTTCTTTAAAACGTGAGGCCACATTTTCATTCTTATAATCTATGCAGGCGTCAAAACCCAATTCATCCACTACATATGTACATTTTTCAGGACCACCTGCTATACCGACTACTTTACAACCTTTAATCTTAGCTACTTGGCCAACGACACTTCCAACGGCACCAGCGGCACCGGAAACAAGAACGGTATCGCCTTCTTTAATTTTACCAACTTCTGTAATTCCAAAATAGGCTGTCATTCCTGGCATACCCAGGGTTCCAATGTATGTTGGTAACGGCGCCATTTTAGGGTCAACAGGATAATATCCTTTACCGTCCGTAGACGTATATTGTTGTACGCCGCCAGTACCCGCAAGATACTCACCTACTTTAAATTTCGGATTTTTTGAGGCAATCACTTCGCCAACAGAACCTGCTCTCATTACCGATCCAATAGCCATTGGTTCAATATAAGATTTTGAATTGTTCATCCAGCCTCGCATTGCGGGGTCCAAGGAAATATAATGCTGTTTGATGAGGAGTTGCCCATCTTCAATTTTTGGAATAGGATTCGTTTCTAAAGTCCAAGTTGAAGCGTCCACTTCGCCGACAGGTCTTTTTACAAATAATAATTGTTTGTTCATCTAAATAGTATTTTTATTCATTCTTGTGAAGACGGTATCTGTTTTAATCATTTCTTTTTGTTTGTAAAGCTTTCTACATAAGCTTTCATTTTTGCTCTTATTTCTGGTTTCCACCATAACTCTGAAGCCTCTTTTAAAGAGTTCCCTGGTTTTAAATCCAATTTCTCCAATAAATGTTTACGTAACTTTTGTTTCGTATTGACTAAAATTTCTTGATCTGCTTTAAGATATTTTCTCATTTGCTTTTCAGCGCGTTCCAACACTTGTTCTAAGGGTACTAAATCGTCGACTAAACCTGCTTTTAATGATTCATTTCCGTTTAATAATTTTCCTTCAAGAATATAGCGGCTTGCTAATCCATCGCCCATCCAAAAGGCATAGATTTCAGTAAGGTTTTGACTTATTTGAATGTTCACTGCAACCTCATTTAAACCAATGACGTATTTCTCTCCTTCGGCCATGTATCTATTATCACTAGTAACTGCTAAAACACATCCTCCAGCTGGGGAATGGCCTGTGATAGCAGAAATGAAAGGTTTTTTAAACTGTACTAGTTCTAGATATAAACTTCCAAAATCATTAAAGAATGCTGTGATTTGCTCTTTATTGTATTGAAATAATTCTATCAAATCTAATCCTGCAGAAAAATAGTGTGGTTGTCCAGTTAAAATGACGCCTTGTACGGTATTATTTTTTTCCAAAGAAGTAAATACCTCTCGCAATTCATTAACCATTTTATGGTTAATAGCATTAACTTTCCCACGATTCATTTGAACAATGGCATAGCCTTCTTTTTGTGTAATAATAAGATTATTCATAGTTGGATTATAATGAGGTTCCACCATCTAAGGTTATGGTTTGGCCAGTGATAAATTTTGAATTTTCCGATGCTAACCAACAAATTGCTTCCGCAATTTCATCAGCTTCACCAAATCTACCCATGGGTATAAATCGTTTTAACTTTTCATCCATGTTTGGTGCTGAGGCTAATAATTGATTCAACAATGCAGAATGTGTAAATCCTGGGCAAACCGCATTGATTCGAATATTTTTTCTAGCATATTCTAATGCAGCCGATTTAGTCATCCCAACTACAGCAAATTTACTGGCGCTGTATGATAAATTATTTCCAGAAGCCTTTAAACCCGCCAATGACGCAACATTAACAATACTTCCATGACCTTGTTTTGACATTTGTTGTAATGCGGTTTTCATACAATAGAATACACCTGTTTGGTTTACGGCAATTACATTGTGCCAATCTTCATGAGTATGATCTGCGGTTTTTAATTGTTGTTTTCCGCCAATACCAGCATTATTGACCATGACATCTAATTTTCCATGTGTTTGAACAGTTGAACGAATCAATTTTTCAACTTCATCATATTGCGTTACATCAACTTTTGAAGCTGTTGCGGTTCCACCTTGTTTTACTATTTCGGAAACGGTTTTTTTAGCATTATCTAAGTTAATGTCAGCCACGATTGTAATTGCTTCATGTGCTGAAAAGAGCTTCGCAGTGGCAGCGCCAATACCGCTTCCAGAGCCTGTTACGATTACAATTTTGTTTTCTAAGTTCATTTAGTCGCTTGTATTTATGGTTTGCAATGAATCAATCTCGAGTCTATTAAGGCTTGTTTTCTTAAATGTGAAGGATAGCCTTTAGCTTGAACCATCATCAAAAACCCATTTAGTGTATTGTATTTTATAAGCAGTACTTTATCCCATAGTTCAGTGTCTAATGGACCAATTAACATGTGTTTAGGTTCTCCATAAAATAGGACTTCAGCATTTGCTTCTTTAAAAAATGGGATTGCAGCTTTCATGTATCTCTGATATGCTTCTTCGCCAGAAATTTCGGATTCAAACACTACTTTTTTAAACCTTAAAAAGTTCAACATTACCACCGGTTCTTGAGGCTCCAATTTTGAAAATGCTTTAAATTGATTTTGATTGATATCTATATATGCTGAGGTCCCCATTGTTTTTAAAATAAGTTATCAATCTGTTTTTTTTGAATTGCTTGCCAAGCTGTGTTACAACATAATACTGAAGCTTTATTCAGATGAGCGAATTTTGGGTCCGAGGTATGTCCATTCTTGAACCTATAATAAATCTGTTGGGCGATAACCGCAATTTTAAATAGTCCGTAGGCATAATAAAAGACAAGGTTATCAACGTTTCGACCACTTTTTAAAGCATACTGATGTACGATTTCTGATCGCGACGGATTGCCTTGCATTACGGTTGGAGATTGTAAGCCTTGTTTCATAAAGTCTGGGTCTGAAGCTGTCGTCCAGTACCCTAATGAAGTTCCTAAATCCATTAAAGGATCACCAAGCGTACACATTTCCCAATCTAGTATTGCTATGATTTGTTCCCAACTATCATCTTTGAAAACTACATTATCATATTTGAAATCGTTATGAATCAAAGTATGGTCATATTGCAATGGTTGATGTTCATGCATCCAAAGCATCACTTTCTCAGCAGAAGGCACATCATCTGTGGCAGCTGCTAGATATTGTTTTCCCCAATTGTTAACCTGTCGCTCTACATAGCCATTGGGTTTACCTAAATCTTCTAACCCTGCTTTTTTGTAGTCTATTTGATGAAATTCAACAAAAGTATCTAACCAAGTATTGGAAATTGTTTGAAAAGCACTTGGTTTAATTTGTTGTGTTTTGGCTTCTTTAGCGGTTAAAATAGGACCATCTAATTTACTCATTATATAAAAAGGAGCTCCAATGATATCAGTATTATCTGTGTATGCAAATGCGGTAGGTGTCTTATCAAAGATTGAGTTCAAATGATGTAAGACCTTAAATTCTCGCCCCATATCATGACCTCTTTTTGGAGCTGCAAAAGGTGGACGACGTAAAACATAGGCCTTATTTTCAAACTCCAATAGATAGGTCAGATTAGAAAAACCATTTGAAAATTGTTTAATGATTAGCTCACTATTAAGATTAGCAATCAGTTCATTCTCCAGTAAAAACTGCCTTAACTTTGCCTCGTTAAGTTCTTCTCCCTTTCGAACCGATTTGGTATAATTGGTTATGCTCATATTTTAATTTAGGAGTATTTTTTTATTACACTTTTACCCAACTGACTCATATGTACTTCATCTGGGCCATCTGCCAATCTAAGAATACGTGCCCCAGCATAAAAATGGGCAAGTGGAGTGTCAGCACTAACGCCTAAACCTCCTAAAACTTGAATAGCTCTATCAATCACTTTAAGAGCCATATTCGGAGCGATAATTTTTATCATGGCTATGATATCTTTGGCTTCTTTGTTACCTACTTTGTCCATTTTGTCCGCGGCGGAAAGCACTAATAATCTGGTTTGTTCTATTTCACAAGCTGATGCAGCGATATCTTGTCTGATACTGCTATAGGTGTCTAAGTTTCGGCCAAAGGGTTTTCTTTCTGTCACCCTTCTAGACATGATTTCTAAAGACCGCTGAGCCATGCCAATAAGACGCATGCAATGATGAATTCTACCAGGGCCTAAACGACCTTGTGCTATTTCAAATCCTTTTCCCTCACTTACCAATAAATTTCCTTTAGGTACTCTAACTTTGTTTAATACGATTTCAGCATGACCTTCGGGGGAATCGTTATAACCAAAAACACTTAGAGGTCTGACCACTTCAAGCCCTGGTGTATTCATGGGAACAAGTATCATACTTTGTTGTAAGTGTCTTGGGGCATCAAAATCTGTCTTCCCCATAACTATAGCAATTTTGCAATTGGGGTCCATAGCACCTGATGACCACCATTTTCGTCCAGTAATTACATATTCATCCCCATCAGCAACTATAGCTGTTTCAATATTAGTAGCATCTGATGAGGCAACATCAGGTTCCGTCATTAAAAATGCAGAGCGAATTTCACCATTCATTAGGGGAGTTAACCATTTTTCTTTTTGGGCCTTCGTTCCGTATTTTGCCAATACCTCCATATTGCCAGTATCGGGAGGGCTACAATTAAAGACTTCAGATGACCAGGTCATTCGTCCCATAATTTCTGCTAAAGGGGCATATTCCAAATTCGTTAGTCCTCCGCTCAATTCACCATAAGCTTTAGGTAGAAACAAATTCCAAAGACCTTCTTTTTTTGCTTTTTCCTTTAAACCTTCCAATCCTTGCCATTTTTTCCAGGCATTCTCCGGATCGTGATTAAAAGCTTCTACTTCTTTTTCAATAGGGGAGATATGAGTATCAAAAAATACCTTTAGTTTCTTTTGTAGTGTAATAGATTTTTCGCTGTAGTCAAAATTCATAAGCTTAGTTTATCCTGAAATTAAGTATCCGCCATCTGCCACATAAACTCCACCGGTCATATAAGAGCTAGCGTCGGAGGCTAATAACATTACTAAACCAGCCATTTCTTCTGGTTCGGCCATTCGTTTTAAAGGTACCATTTGTTCATACCCAGCAATGAGTTTTTCATTAGACCAGAGGCTCTCACTAAACTTTGTTTTGATAAGACCCGGGCAAACCACGTTAGAACGAATACCATAACGACCCCATTCTTTAGCCTGGTTTTTAGTCATCATAATCATTGCTGATTTTGTCATGCTGTAAAGCCCTAATCTAAAACCAGGGTGTACTCCTTCTACCGAAGAAATGTTAATGATACTTCCACCACCTTGCTCTTTCATATGACTTTGAGCTAAGTTGGAAAGTAGCCACGGTGCTTTTACATTAACGTTCATGATTTTATCAAAAACAGCTTCATCTGAACCTTCTAATGGACCATAATAAGGATTGATGGCTGCATTGTTCACCAGAATATCAATTCGACCATAATGTGCAATGGTTTTAGAGATTAAATCTTTACGCTGGTCTTCATCTCCAATATGGCAGGCTATTCCGATAGCCTCAAGTCCCATACTTTTAAAATTTTCGGCAACTTCATCAACAGCATTTTGCTTTCTGCTACTTACAACAACTTTTGCTCCATTTTCAGCCAAACCTTGAGCTATAGCTTTACCAATTCCTTTACTTGAACCCGTAATTACGGCCACTTTTCCAGTAAGATCAAATTTCTTTTTTATGCTCATATTTTTTGTTATTCGCTTTACTCTTCAAGCTGTGCGTATTTTTTACTTCGATTTATTTAAAATTTAATTTTACCATCAACCATTTACTGAAACACCTTATTATCAGAACCAATAGTCAATGATTCTTTATCCATTAAAATTTCGGCAAGTCCGCTTGTTTTAGGAAGTTCATATTTGAAAAAGAATCTCATAGAATGTAATTTGCTTTCGTAGAAAGCTGAACTGTATTCTTGATTTCCATCATTCAAAGCTTCTTGAGCTTCTTTTCCCATATCTAACCAAAGCCAGCCCAAAAGAATAGTACTGAAAAATTCCATAAATGGGGAAGCGTCAGCTAAAAAGCGCTCGTAATCACCTTTCATGGCATATGCCATTAATGATTGAATTACTTGTTGCGCCAATTCTAATTTCAAGCCCAATTTTTGAGCATTAGGTGCCAAGGATTCATAAGAAGAACATACTTTGATTGTTTTTACAATTTCTTCAGACAAAAGCTGAAGTGCTTTGCCGTTATCCATTGTTATTTTTCGACCCAATAAATCTTGCGATTGAATACCGGTGGTACCTTCATAAATAGCTGAAATTCTGATATCTCTCAAATATTGCTGAAGTATGTAGTCAGAACAAAAACCATAACCGCCTAAAACTTGAACTCCGTTATCAACACCTAGTTTACCCATTTCTGAAGGGTAGGTTTTAACTATGGGAGTTAAAATCTCAAGTAATAATCTATATTTTTCACGCTCATTTTCATCAGAAAGTGAATTAGAAAAATCGTGATATTTAGAGGTTAACAAAACTAAACTTAATGAACCCTCTGCTATAACTTTTTGAAGTAAAAGCATTCTGCGAACATCAGGATGATTAATAATTAAGGTTTGCTCTTGTTCTGCATCTTTTTTACCATTGCTTGAGAGTTTTCTCCCTTGTGCTCTTTCATTAGCGTACTGCAAAGAGGCGTGATAGGCAGCTGTAGCAATAGCGGTCGCCCCTCTACCTACTGCAATACGAGCTCCATTCATCATCAAGAACATATATTTGAGGCCTTGGTTTGGTTCTCCAACCAACCAACCCTGACAGTTTTCTTTATCACCAAAAAATAAATGTGTGGTGCAATAGCCTTTTTGACCCATTTTTTCAAAGTCGGTAACCGTTTGAACATTGTTTGATATTAAACTACCATCTGCATTTGGTCTATTTTTTGGTACAACAAATAAAGATATTCCTTTGGTCCCTGCAGGTGCACCTTTAATTCTTGCCAGTACTAAGTGGACTATGTTTTCAGCTCCTTTGTAATCTCCACCCGAAATAAATATTTTTTGTCCGTGTATTTTATACGTGTCTCCATCTGGGGTTGCTGAGGTGATAATGTCTGATAAAGAACTACCTGCTTGGGGTTCGGTTAAACACATGGTGCCACCCCAAGTACCATCGAGCATTTTTGATACGTAAGTTTCGTTAAGCATTTTATTTCCAAAATGGGTAATTAATTCTGCTGCGCCTACGGTAAGCCCAATATAGCCTGGTAAATGGTTATTTGCTGCTTCTTGAATAAAAGTAGATGCATTATTAACTATGGCGGGTAGTTGCAAGCCACCATCATCATATGAAAAATTTCCAGCCAGCAAACCCATTTCACCCGCAGCTTTCATGTATTTATTAACCTGAGGATGTACAATGATTTCACCATCTTTAAAATGAGCAGGATTTTCATCCATCTCTTTAAAGTAGGGGTAAAGTTCTTTATCAGAAAAGTCTTTTACAGAATTTAGAAAAAGGTCAATAGATGCTACATCATGATCACTGTATTTCGTTTGGTTTAAAACTTCTTGTACATTATGAACTTGATATAATAGAAACTTAAGAGTATCTAGGTCAAAATATTGCTGTGCCATTTGAAATTTGTCTTTTTAAAAGATTGCTTCTCAAGTTAATTGTTATTCGTGTGAAATTCATTAAACCCGTTTAATAAAAGTTTTAAACGTATTTTAAGAAGGTAAAAACTTCTGTAGACTTATTAGCGAAAGGATCTAGGTAATTTAAAGGAAGATTATCGATTAAATCTCTTAATTTTAACCTTAACCAACCAAATTCCATTTACCATCATGGATAATATTTCTAATGCCATTTTAGCTTTATCGTTAATTATTATCATGTTCGGTATGGGTTTGTCACTAGGTCTACGTGACTTTGCTGCTGTTTTTACGCGACCCAAGGCCATTCTGTTAGGTCTTTTATGCCAATTAATACTATTGCCTTTAATCGGGTTTACTTTAATATCGGTCTTTACATTACAGTCTGATATTGCTATAGGTGTAATTATTCTTGCAGCCTGCCCTGGCGGACCAACCTCTAATTTGATAACACATTTGGCCAATGGTGATACGGCACTTTCAGTTTCGTTAACTGCAGCTTGTAGTTTTATTACGCTATTAACCATACCTTTTGTAATTAATTTAGGCCTACAGCATGTATTGGGTGCTGGCACCCTAATACAATTAGATATAGTACAGACCATTTTGCAAGTTTTTGTTATTGTGATAGTGCCAGTTACTTTAGGAATGATCTTAAACCACTATCGCCCTAATTTTTCTTCAAGAATGCAAAAACCAGTGAAAAGAGCTTCTGGTATTTTCTTTGTGGTAGTATTATTAGCTGTAATAATCAAAGAACGTGACTTGTTGTTTTCTAGTTTAGAAGAGGCTGGACTTGTATCATTATTACTTAATATAATTACCATGGCCGTTGGATATGGCTTAGGATATCTTTTTAAACTTTCGTTAAAGCAACGTATCTCTATAACAATTGAAGGTGGAATTCAAAATGGAACTTTAGGTATCACAATTGCAACCATTTTATTAAGTAACACGGCCTATGCTGTGGCTCCTGCAGTTTATGGTGTACTCATGTTTATAACAGCCGGACTATTTATTTACTGGAGCAATTTGCAATTGAGTAGGCAAATAAAAGAATAAAGAAGTCCGAGTAGAGTAGGAAATCAGATTCTCGAAGTTAATCTATTTTTGAACTTGAACTTGAACTTGAACTTGAGTTTGATTCTTGAGTTTGAACTTAACTCATCCCTTACCCAATCTTTTTCTAAGCTTAGATAAGCCTACAGGGGTAAGCCCTAAGTAAGATGCAATTAAGTATTGTGGTACTCGCTGCAATAAATCTGGGCGTTTGTTCAAAATGCGTAAATACCGCTCTTCATTGCTGCGATTGTTTAGGCGATCTACTCTATTAAAGGTTTTAAGAAATGCTTCTTGCATAGATAGTCTTCCAAAGCGCTCTAATTGATGTGATTTTTGAAACGATTTTTCGGCAAGCTCTTTTTTGACAGCAAAAACGGTAGTATCCTCTGTGGCTTCTAAATAACAATTTGATTTGGTTTCTTTTACATAAGCAATCAGGTCTGTGAAAAAAACATCATCGGTGTAGAATTCTAGCACCTTAATTTCGCCTTCTTTTATTTTGTAAAAACTGATACACCCTTTTTCCATGTAATAAAAATGGTCAACGAGGTTGCCAGGAGAAACCAAACGCTCCCCTTTTTTTAAATGGATAATTTGATAAAAATCAAGAGCATATTTTAAAGGGGCGTCATCAACATGAGTGTATGATAAGACCTTGTTTTTTATGTTTTTAAAAATAGTTGTTTGTGTAGAGGTTTTCAAAAAAATGAGAATTAATTCATTTTAAATATAGCTAATTAGGAAGGTTTTTTAGGGTCTTTAAAACAAAAAAGCCAGCATTTTAATGCTGGCTTTCTCTTATTGGTACTCGAGGCGGGACTTGAACCCGCACGGGCTAATGCCCACAGGATTTTAAGTCCGGCGTGTCTACCAATTCCACCACTCGAGCGTGTCTGCCAAAGGCAAGACAGGACTTAAATAAAAAAACGCTGCTCTGCAGCGTTCTTTTGAGCGAAAAACGGGACTTGAACCCGCGACCTCCACCTTGGCAAGGTGATGCTCTACCAGCTGAGCTATTTTCGCATTTTAATGAACATAGCGCTTTTCTTAAGCGCGGATGCAAATTTAATATATTTCTTTAAATCTAAAAGAATTTTTCAATGAAAAGATTTACTATTTTGAAGTTATCATAAAACAATAATTAAGAACTCGCCTTCTTCTTTTTGCTTAACAAACGTTTGATTTCGTTTAATTTCATCAAGGCTTCTACTGGTGTCAGGGTATCAATGTCTAAATGCAAAATTTCTTCTTTGATTTCTTCTAATAAAGGATCATCAAGGTTGAAAAAACTTAATTGCATCTCATCTTGATCGGTTTGTAACTTATCAGCTATTTCGTCACTTGAATGCGACTTTTCTAATTTCTTAAGCATTTTACTTGCTTTTTGAACTACTTGTTGTGGCATTCCAGCCATTTTTGCCACATGAATGCCAAAGCTATGTTCACTACCACCAGCTACTAGTTTTCGTAAAAAAAGAACATTATCCTTAAGCTCTTTTACAGAAACATTATAGTTTTTAATACGACCAAATGTATTGGTCATTTCATTAAGTTCATGATAATGTGTAGCGAATAGTGTTTTCGCTTTTGAAGGGTGTTCGTGTAAATATTCAGATATAGCCCAGGCAATTGAAATACCATCATAAGTTGAGGTACCTCTCCCAATTTCATCTAACAAGACCAAACTACGTTCAGATAAGTTGTTCAAAATAGAGGCGGTTTCGTTCATTTCAACCATAAATGTTGATTCACCCATTGAAATATTGTCACTAGCGCCAACCCGAGTAAAAATTTTATCCACCACACCAATTGATGCTGAAGTTGCGGGTACAAAACTTCCCATTTGTGCTAAAAGCACAATGAGCGCAGTTTGCCTTAAAATAGCAGATTTACCACTCATATTGGGCCCAGTAATCATAATGATTTGTTGTGTTTCACGGTTTAGTAAAACATCATTGGTAATATAACTTTCACCCAAAGGAAGTTGTTTTTCAATAACTGGATGACGGCCATCTTTTATTTCTAATGAGGTGGAATCATTCATCTCTGGTTGCACATAATGGTTGTCTTTGGCAAGTTGTGAGAAACCACATAAACAATCTAATTGGGCTATTAATTGTGCGTTTTGTTGAACTTCCTCTATATGAGCTTGCATCCAAACCAGTAATTGCTCAAACAATTGTTGTTCTAAACTGAAAATACGCTCTTCAGCTCCTAAAATTTTAGCTTCATATTCTTTTAGTTCTTCTGTAATATAACGTTCAGCATTTACTAAGGTTTGTTTGCGAATCCAGTTTTCAGGTACTTTGTCTTTATGACTATTACGCACTTCAATATAATAACCGAATACATTGTTAGAAGCTATTTTTAAAGAGGTAATTCCAGTGGCCTTCGTTTCACGTTGCAGCATTTTATCTAGGTAGTCTTTACCAGAAAATGCTAGGCCTCTGAGTTCATCCAATTCATCAGAATATCCTTGAGCAATAGCACTACCTTTTGCAATATTGATTGGAGCTTCCTCATTTAACATTTCTTTTATCTTCGAACGCAGGGAATCACAAGAAAAAAGTTGCTGACCAATAGTTTTCAAAGCGGTATTAGAACTTTCCATAGCTATTTGTTTAACTGGTACAACAGCTTCTAAAGAGTTCTTAAGTTGAATTACTTCTCGTGGATTTATTTTACCGGTTGCAACTTTTGATATGAGGCGTTCTAAATCGCCCATTTGCTTTATCCATTGTTGCAATTTTTGCAATTGTGTTTCTTCTTGTTTTAAAAAAGAAACTACTTGATGACGGTCCTGAATTTTTTCTTTATTCTTCAGAGGTAAGGCCAACCATCGTTTTAACAAACGACCACCCATAGGTGAAATAGTTTTGTCAATAACTTGAAGCAAGGTTACAGCATTCAGATTGGTTGATTGGTATAATTCTAAATTTCGAATGGTAAAACGGTCCATCCATATATATTCTTCTTCAGCAATACGATGTAAGGCATTGATGTGCTGCAATTGCCGATGTTGCGTTTCAGATAAATAATGTAAAATAGCACCTGAAGCAATAATGCCGTGCTGTAAATGCTGAACTCCAAAACCTTGTAGTGTTTTTGTCTTAAAATGATTGGTCAAACTTTCATTGGAATAGTCTTCTTGAAAAATCCAATCCTCTAGAAAAAAAGAATGTAAGTGACTTCCAAAACCTTCTAAAAACTCTTTTTTATGAGCTTTTGAAATTAGTATTTCATTAGGGCTGAAATTTTGCAGTAATTTATCAACTTGTTCTGCTGACCCTTCAGAAGTTAAAAACTCTCCCGTTGAAATGTCTAAAAAAGATACCCCCAGTTTATTTCTACCAAAATGAACAGCAGCCAAAAAATTGTTGCTCTTCGCATTTAAAATATCATCATTTAGTGCCACGCCAGGTGTTACCAATTCCGTAACACCTCGTTTTACTATACTTTTTGTTTGTTTAGGGTCTTCCAATTGGTCACATATCGCCACTCGAAGCCCTGCTTTTACTAATTTGGGTAAGTAAGTATTCAAGGAATGATGCGGGAAACCCGCAAGCTCTGTTTTATCACCACCATTATTTCTGTGAGTTAAAACAATGCCTAAAATTTCTGCAGCACGAACGGCGTCATCACCAAAAGTTTCATAAAAATCACCAACCCTAAAAAGTAACAAAGCATCAGGATGTTTAGTCTTGATAGTATTGTATTGTTGCATTAAAGGGGTGACCTTTTTTGGCTTTGATGCTTTGCTCAAATCGAAAAGTTTAATTTTGTCTAAAATAACAACTAGCTTTTGGATCTTTAACTTTTGTTGATATTTCTAAGCTAAAAGTGGATAAATATATGCGTAAGCTTGCTAATAGCGAATTAGACCGATTAGATATAGATGGTTTTAAAGAGGCTGAAAAAAGTCCTTTGATTATCATTCTTGATAATATTAGAAGCTTGAATAATATTGGTTCGGTTTTTAGAACTGCGGACGCCTTTTTAATTCAGAAGATTTATTTATGCGGTATAACTGCAAAACCACCTCATAAAGATATCCGTCGCACTGCATTGGGAGCCACTGATAGTGTCGCATGGGAATACAAGGAGAACACGCTTGAATTGGTAAACGAATTGAAAGCTAAAAAGGTTGAAGTACTTTCCATTGAACAGGCTGAAAATGCTTGTAAGTTAAATAGTTTTGAAACTGATAAGAAAAAGACCTATGCCTTAGTTTTTGGTAATGAGTTAAAAGGGGTATCGCAAGAAGTAGTATCTGCAAGTTCTGAAGTGATTGAAATACCGCAATATGGAACAAAACACTCTTTAAATATTTCAGTAAGTGCTGGAGTGGTAATCTGGGATTTTTGGTCTAAGCTTAACGCTTAAAACAAAAAAACCCCTGACTTGCATCAGGGGCATAACATATAGTTTGAGTTAGTTAGTTTCCGTTTAACGGGCTGCTAATAAATAAAAACCTTTTGTTATATCCAAATATTTTCTAAAAATTATCAGAATGTAGTACTTCAATTAATTTGGATTCTATAGAGTTTAAAATGTACTCATAATCATTCCTATTGGTAACAAAGTCTAAACTATCTAAATCAATTAAGAGTGTTGTTTGTTGAGGATGACTTTTAATAAAATCTAAATATCCTCGATTGATTTTATCAAGATATTCTGCTGTTATGCCCTGTTCGTAGTCGCGTCCGCGCTTTTTGATATTTTCTAAAAGTCGTTCAGTGCCTTGATATAAATAGATGTAGATATCAGGTTTTCTAACTTCTTTATACATAAAATTGAAAACCTTTTTATAAAGTTCAAACTCTTCTTTTTGCAAGGTGACTTTTGCAAAAATTAATGATTTGAAAATATCATAATCGCTAACCATAAAGTTCTTAAATAAGTCAAATTGAGAGGTGTCATCTGTAAATTGTTGGTAACGATCAGCCAAAAAGGACATTTCTAAAGGGAAAGCAAAACGTGATTGGTCCTCATAAAACTTCGGTAAAAACGGGTTTTCTGCAAACCTTTCTAATACCAATTTAGCATTGTATTCCTCTGCAATCATTTTGGTTAATGTAGTTTTTCCAGCGCCGATATTTCCTTCAATTGACAAGAATTGTAGTTGACTAAAAAGGTTTTTTCTTGAATTATGTAAAGCAAAAGTAGTTTTTGTTAGGTTGCTTTCATCTTTACATTCTTGCAATAAATTTCTAGTGTCTTTTTTTAAAGTAGGATGATAAAATTGGGGGGCAATATCTGCAAGTGGTTTTAGCACAAAATTCCGCTCAGTCATTCTTGGATGAGGTATTACAAGATTTTCCGTATCCATAACCTTTTCACTGACATACAAAATATCTAAATCGATAACTCTAGAAGTGTAGGTACCGTCTGAGCTGCGTTCTCGACCAAAATCATTTTCAATTTGAGTAATTAACTGTAATAATTTTTCTGCTGATAAATTCGTGCGCACCGAAAAACAAGCATTCAAAAAATCGGCACCTTGAAAACCAATAGCGGGGTTTTCGTAAACTGCAGATACTTTTTCAACAACCGAATCATCAGTATTTAATCTAAATATGGCCTTTTGAATATTCAAAAAACGATTGCCAAGATTACTACCGATAGAGAGGTATGTTGTATTGTCTTTGTTCATGATTATGTGAACAAAGTAAGTAAAACAAAGTGACAATAGTTATCTTTGAGGGTTTATAAAATTATTGAAATGAAGTTTCTAAGAAATCTACTGGCAGCCATTTTGGGTTGTCTTATTGCTTTCGGAATTATGTTTATGATGTTTTTCATTTTTGCTGCTTTAGTGGGTAGTTCTAATGACGGTGTCAAAATAAAATCAAATAGTATTTTAGAATTGAGTTTTTCTGAACCCATAAGTGATTATTTAGGAAAGAACTCTGATGACCCTTTTGGAGCATTGTTTGAAGAAGGGCAAGGTCTAGATGAAATATTACATGCTATTGCCATTGCCAAAAATGATAGTAAGATAAAAGGTATTAGTATGAATACTAGCTTTTTACAAGCTGGTTTCGCACAAACACAGGAAATCAGAAGAGCTCTAGAGGATTTTAAAGCAGCTGGAAAGTTTGTGTATTCTTATTCTGATTTCTACACCCAAAAGGACTATTATCTAGCAAGTGTTGCTGATGCAATGTATTTGAATCCTCAGGGAATACTAGATTTCAAAGGCTTGGCTTCAGAGGTGCTTTATTATAAGTCATTGCAAGAAAAATCAGGAGTGAAAATGGAGGTTATACGCCATGGAAAATACAAAAGTGCCGTTGAGCCTTTTCTTTCAGATACGATGAGCGATGAAAATCGTTCACAAATTAAGGAGTTGATAACTTCAATTTGGACCAGTATGTTGGAAGATATTTCTGAAACAAGAGAAATAGACATCAAAAGTTTAAATACTATTGCAGACACTTTGGGTGGGCGTATGCCAAAGTATGCTGTAGCTTCAGGATTAATAGATGGAACATTTTACTTTGATGAATATGAAAGTATGCTCCGCGAACAATCAGGAATAGATGCTGATGCTAAACTCAATTATGTTTCTCTAGAAGATTATTCAACTCTAGCGAATACAAAATCAATACGTTCAGGAACAGATAAAATTGCTGTGATTTTTGCTCAGGGTGAAATTTTGTACGGTGAAGGTGGAAAAGACTATTTAGGTCAAGGAGTTATAAATAGGGCCTTAAAAAAAGCAAGAGACAACGATAATATAAAAGCAATTGTATTACGAGTAGATTCACCTGGTGGTAGCGCCTTAGTGTCTGATATTATTTGGAGAGAGATTGAGCTGACAAAAGAGAAGAAACCTGTTGTGGTTTCTTTCGGTAATGTGGCTGCTTCAGGTGGATATTATATTGCTGCTGGAGCAGATAAGATTTTTGCTGAACCTACTACGATAACAGGTTCTATTGGAGTTTTTGGAACAGTCCCTAACATGACCGAACTAGCAGATAATATTGGTATTAACGCAGAACAAGTGGGAACAAACGCGAATTCTGTTGATTATTCACTTTTTGAACCAATGACTGATAGTTTTAGAAATCAGATATTAGAAGGTATTGAAAATACGTATGATACCTTTTTAGAACGTGTTGCCGCTGGAAGAAGTATGACTGTTGAAGACGTTAATGAAATTGCCCAAGGTCGTGTTTGGAGTGGGGTCGATGCTAAAAGTTTGGGCTTAGTTGATGAAATTGGAAATTTAGACGATGCAATTGAAGCTGCCGCTAAAATGGTAGAGTTGGAGAATTTTGGAATTAGAAAATACCCAAAATACAAATCTGATTTTGAGCGACTGATGGATGATTTAGGTAGTGCTAAGGCCAGTATTGGAGAAGCTTTTGTAAAAGAAGAATTGGGTAACGAGCTTTACCAATCTTTGAAAGAAATTAAAGAGATGTCGAAACAAAGAGATATTCAAGCTCGAATGCCATATACCTTAAATATTAAGTAGATAAATGACGCAAAAGGACAAAAGATTTGCGTTTCAGATTTATCTTTATTTAGGCGCACTTTTCATTACATCATTAGTTGTTTCTAACTTGATTTTTCAAAAGTTTTTTTATTGGAAACCTTTTGGAGATGTTGAATTGTTTGGTGCATCTTTATTTGAAATATCTGTCGGTATTTTACCTTATCCTATTACCTTTTTAATTACAGATTTGATTTCTGAAATTTTCGGAAAGAGAAAAGCGAATCAAGTTGTCATTGCTGGTATTTTTGCTTCATTCTTCTCTCTTGTTATTGTTTATACGGCTGCAGCTGTGCCTGCAACGGATTGGTCGCCGGTAACAAACAATATGTTTTCAGATGTTTTTGGTAATACTATAGTAGCAGTTTTTGCCTCGATGATGGCATATTTATTAGCCCAATTTGTTGATATTCAGATTTATCATTTCTGGAAACGATTAACAAAAGGAAAATATTTATGGCTACGAAATAACTTTTCAACTTTTTCATCACAGTTTATTGATACCTTCACAGTGGTACTTTTATTATGTTCTTTTGGTGAAATTCCTTGGGAACTTTTCTACGGATTAGTCATTAGTGGGTTTGTCTTTAAAATATTTATTGCGCTGCTCGACACCCCTTTACTCTATTTCTTCGTATATCTATTGCGGAAAAGATTTAACCTAAAGTTAGGGGAAGAAATCATGCTTGATTGATGACTTTTTTCTAAACTAGGGTTCTAAAGTAGTAGTATGAAGAAAAAGCTTTTAAAAATAGGCGGGATAACCCTTTTGATTTTAGTTGGATTATTGATTGCGATACCTATGTTTTTAGAGGGTAAAATTACCGATATTATCAAGAATAAGGTAAACCAGAGCATTAATGCGACACTCGATTTTGAAGATGCAAATCTTAGCCTAATCAAAAGTTTTCCTGATGCCTATTTAGATTTAAAGGGCATTTCTTTAATAAACAAAGCTCCGTTTGAGGGTGATACGTTATTCACAGCCAGGGATTTAGCTTTAGAAATGTCGATTAAAGAATTATTCAAAAGTGCTGAAGAACCCATTTTCATTAAGAACATCACTCTTGACAATGCAAAACTTCACATAAAAGTAGATCAAGATGATAATGCGAATTATGATATAGCCTTAACTTCTGAGGGTCCCCAAGATGAACAGTTGGATGAGATTAGTGGCGGTTTTAATTTAGAACTTCAATCTTATAGTCTAACCAATTCTGAAATCATTTATGATGATTTTTCTACAGGGATGCACCTGGTAGTTTCAGAAATGAATCACTTTGGTTCTGGTGATTTGTCTTTAGACAATTCTGAACTACAAACAAGAACAGATGCCATGGTATCTTTTGAAATGGATAGTACAACATACTTAAACAACAATACAGTTGCACTAGATGCTCTTATTGGAGTAAATCTTCAAGAAAATAAATATACTTTTTTAGAGAATAAAGCATTAATAAATCAATTGGTCTTAATATTTGATGGTTATGTAAAAGTTAATGAGGAAAATCAAGAAGTGGATATAACATTCAAAACTCCTTCTTCAGAATTTAAAAATTTCTTAGCCATTATTCCTCAAGCATATGCCAATAATATTGAAGATGTAACAACAACAGGTAATTTTGAAGTTAATGGTGAATTTAAAGGGGTAGTTGATGAGGAACATATTCCAACATTTGAAATCAAAATAAACTCTGACAACGCTTCATTTAAATATTCTGATTTACCTAAGGCCGTGAAGAATGTATTTATTGATACAGAAATCAATAATGAAACCGGAATTACTGCAGATACTTATATAAATATCAACCGGTTGTCGTTTCAAATTGATGAAGATAAATTTAACCTAAATGCTAAGGTGAAAGATGTGTTGGGTAATACAAAAGTCAATGCTCATGCAGATGGTAAAATGAATTTAGATAATATTTCAAAGGCTTACCCTTTGCCTAGTGATTTTAATTTATCAGGATTGTTAAGTGCAGATATGACTACTGTATTTGATATGGCTTCTATTGAAAATAAGCAATACGAGAACACCAAAACAAGTGGTCAATTGAGTTTAACAAATTTTAAATACAGCTCGCAAGAATTAAAGAATCCGGTTGCCATAAATAATGCATCGGTCACATTTAATGCTAAAACAGTAACATTGAATTCTTTTGACGGTAAAACAGGTCAAACTGATTTTAAAGCCAATGGAACAATTAATAATTTATTAGGTTTTCTATTTAATGACGAAAACGTAGAGGGTATTTTTAAATTACAATCGGATACTTTTAACATGAGTGATTTTATGGTGGAAGAACCCGAATTTGAAGATTCGAGTAAAAAAGAAGAAACACCAACTGAACGCATCAAAATCCCTTCATTTTTAGATGCTACCATAGATGCTACTGCTTTAAATGTTATTTATGATAATTTAAATTTAAAAAATGTTTCGGGCCAATTGCTTATTAAAGATGAGAGAGCGACCATTCAAAACTTGAATTCAAATTTGTTCGATGGTAAACTAAACATGAATGGTTTTGTATCAACAAAAGGCCCTATTTCTACTTTTGATATGGCTTTAGAAATGGATGGTTTTAAAATAAGTGAGTCTTTCAAGGCATTAGATTTATTCAAAGTGCTCGCTCCCGTTGCAGAAGCCTTACAGGGTAAATTGAATTCTACTGTAAAACTTTCAGGAAATTTAAAAGATGATATGACCCCTAATTTGGCAACATTAACTGGAGATTTGTTAGGTGAGCTTTTGGCCACAAAGGTGACTACAAAAGATGCTCCGGTTTTGAATGCTTTAAACAATAGTTTCACTTTTATAGATTTGGACGCCCTCAACGTAAATGATTTAAAAACAGCGATATCTTTTGAAAACGGAACTGTAAAGGTGAAACCGTTTGCGGTGAACTATAAAGATGTAGCTATAAAAATTGACGGTAGTCATACGTTTGATAAGCAACTGCAATACAAGGCTGTCTTAGATGTGCCTTCAAAATACTTAGGTGAAGACGTGAATAGCTTGATTGCAAAATTAAATGATTCAAGCTTAGACGGTTTGACAATTCCGGTTACGGCTAATATTGTAGGTAATTATACCAGTCCGAATGTTACCAGCGACTTCAAGTCTGGAGTTACTGATTTGACCAAACGTTTAGTTGATATTCAAAAACAAAAGTTGCTTAACCAAGGTAAAGAAAAAGCAAAAGATCTTTTAGGTGGATTATTGGGTAGTAAAAAAGATTCTACCAAAATAGACTCAACCAAGAATTCAACTTCTGATGTTTTAGGAGGGTTTTTGGGAAATAAAAAGAAAGACTCGGTAAAAACAGATTCAACCCAAAATAATGATGCAGTTAAAGATGCAGCATCATCTATTTTAGGAGGATTGTTAGGTAAAAAGAAGAAAAAGGATACCGTGAATTAAGTGTTAACCTCATTATTAGGTTAAGTTCTTGGTCTGAAATGCTTTTGAGGTCACGGAATGCCTTCTTTATAACCTAAAGGGGACAATATTGTATCTTTACTTTAAACAAGGATGAATGCGGATAAGAGCTGAAATTTCAAATAAATACATTGTTGAAGAAGACCATAACATTGCCAAACTTGCAAACGCTTTGGCCCATCCATTACGTGTGGCGTTAGTGCGTTACCTTCTTAACAAGAACAGTGGAAAAGGAGTAGACAATATTACTTGTAATAAAGATTTAGTGGAAATGTTTGATTATTCGCAGTCAACAATATCACAGCACTTAAAAATCTTGAAAGATGCCGAATTAGTGATTACAGAGAGCAAGGATAAGTATAGTCATTATTATATCAATACGGAGCTCTTAAGTTTTTTTACAGAATCGCTTAATTCTAAAATCATTCAAGAATAGTTTAAAATTATAATTTTTTAGACTCAGTTGTTTTATTTAAATTCGTATATCGCTTATAAACGATATATTAAATTTTTTGTAAATGAAAAAAATCATATTATTCTTCGTTCTAATTCAAACTTCGCTGTGTGTTTCTCAAGAATTACATCAGCTAGAGCCCGCGTCGCATCACTATGCATCTTTAAAAGCTTTAAGTGCACTCCCAAATGAAAAAAGAGCAGAATTAGATAGTATGCGTTTTCCGGAGTCAAGCTATAATCCTGTCGCTTTGTTGTATACATTGGCATCCCCAATTTATTTAACTGATAACCAGGTTGATGGGTTTAAAAACTTACTTAAATTCCCGGCCAACAGTTCTGAACAAACTCAAGCAGAACTTAATTTTCTTTTGGAATGGCAAAAAAAGCGAACTAAAGAACAAGAGTATAGAACTTCAAAAGTTTTGGCACCAATTGGGTATTGGCCACATATTGATGTCATGAAAGACCATAAAAGTTATGAAGCTAATATTGATGATTTGCTTTTTGAAGGCCGAGAAGTAATGGGGGCGAAGGTTACACATAAAAACTACCCTGCAACAACAAAATTGCTAAAAGGAATTACTAATGACATGCGTTTAATGGAGTTTACCATAAAATATCATTTGTTGCGCCCTAGGCCATATGAATTAGAACCAAAATTAGAGCCTTTACAAATAATGGGTTCTCCCTCTTTTGCAAGTGGGCATACTTTATGGGCTTATCTGCATGCTTTTACCTGGAGCGAATTAATTCCTTCAAAACGAGCTGCTTTTTTAGCGTTGGCTTATGAAATCGGAGAATCTCGTGAGATTATGGGCATACATTATCCAAGCGACGATGAAGCATCACGTATATTGGCCCATGCTATGTTAACGAAAATGTGGTCAAATACAGATTTTGCGTCTGATTTAAAAGCCGCACAATTGGAGTGGCGACAATAGTATTTATGTTAAATGAATGGATATATTTATTATTTCAATGCACTGTAAACCAGCTTCTCGAGCTTACCATCAATTTCTTGGTTATAAGGAGACTGTAATACTTGTCTCAATTGAATTACTATTAGTTCATTTTTTGGGTCTATCCAAAAGGTTGTACTAAAAGCCCCGCCCCAGCTATATGTGCCGTCAGGTCTAGAAGATTCATCCTGAGCCACATGAAAACCAAAGCCAAAACTGCCAGAACCCCAGGGGTAGGTAATCGTATCCAATTGGTTTTTATGCATTTCTTGAGCAGTTTCGGATTTTAGAATTTCAGCAGTACCTAATGTTCCATCGTTAAGCATAGCTTGACAAAACAAAAAGTAATCTCTTGCGGTCCCTGTCATTCCGCTACCACCTGATAAATAAGTTTTGGCCCCTTCAGTTGGATAATTCGGAATATAAAAAGGACCCATGTTTTGTGGTGCTTGCATTATTTTACCATCAGGCCCGGTTAAAAATACCTTAGAAAGTTTAGGTGTAAGTGAATCATTAAAGTAGAAATCAAGCTTTTCAATACCTATAGGTTTGGTAATGTTTTCACGGATGTACTTATCTAAAGGCATTCCTGATACCACTTCAACCACACGGCCTAGAATGTCCGTATTAAGACCGTACATCCATTGTGCGCCGGGCTCATGAACCAGTGGCAAATCACCCATTTTATCGGCAGTTTCTTCAATAGTTATAGGTAAGTGAGTGCTTAAATCTGGAATACCATGTTTGGCAAGTATAGCCCCATTTATTGGTGGGTTCATAAATCCGTAAGGTATTCCAGCTGTTTGAGTTAACAGCTGGCGTACGGTTGGTATACTGGTAGAAGTACTACTTGTCCATGTAGTATCTGATGAATTAAAATCTTCTAAAACTTCGGTATCCATAAACGATGGAATGTATTTTCCAACTGGGTCGTCTAGTTTTAATTTACCTGTTTCGATTAGTTGCATAGCAGCAACTGATACTATGGGTTTGGTCATTGATGCCATTCTGAATAAATGATCTTTTCTATAGGCTTCTGTTTTGGTTGAATCTGACCAACCTACTTCTGATTCATAAATAATTTTACCGTTTTTAGCAATTAAAGTAACAGCTCCCGGATATTTCTCGGCTTCGACAAATTCCATCACCATTTCGTCAATTTGTACTAAACTATCCAAAGACATGCCTACCTCTGCAGGTGTGGCAAATTGATATTTTTCTACTTCAATAACTTCTTTTGCTTTTTCTCGACATGAAGTAAAAAAAATAGTCATTAGTACTATGGTAAATAAGAAAATTGATTTCATATGTTTAAAGTTGATTTTTAGTTGATATTAATACCTACAAAATAACCCTCACTGCCACGAACGTTAAAAACGATATTGTCTTCAAAAATGAGGTATTGGCCTTTAATCCCCTTTAGTACTCCTTCAAAAGAAGGAGTTTTATCCAAATTCAAACTTTTTACTTTTTCAGGGTATTGTAATACTGGAAATTCTAAATTGGTTTCTGTATTTGAAGTGATAAAGTACTCCATAACTTCATCAGGAATATGGTTTTTTAGCTTTTCACGCCATTCCACCAAGTTGACATCTTCAATATCATTTTGTAACATTTTACGCCAGTTCGTTTTATCACCGACATAGTTTTTTAAGGCTACTTCAGTAATACCGGCTAAATATCTATTAGGCACTTCAACAATTTCTATTGCTTCATGAGCCCCTTGGTCAATCCAACGAGTAGGAACTTGCGCTTTTCTTGTAACCCCCACCTTTACATTGCTAGAATTCGCCAAATAAACAATATGAGGTTGTAACTGAACTTTTTTCTCATATTCTAAATCACGATCTTCTTTGTTTAAATGTGCAGTACTTAATTCCGGTTTCATAATCCAATCGCCAGCTGATGGACTTTCATAAAAACAATTTTGGCAAAAACCTTGGCGATAAATTTTGCGGTCTCGACCACAGCTTAAACATTCAAATTTGATAAATTCAAGCTTAAGTTTTTTATTTAAGACTTGATTAAAGTTAATAAAGTCGTTTTTAAAAACTAAAAAATACTGAATAGGACTACCCAATTCGGTACGCATTTTTCGCAAAACACCTTCGTATAACATATTGTGTACTTTCTTAATAATGAATTTGTATTTTAGCTTATAGCCTTACGACCTAAATATACCTAAAATGGCAATACCTTTATTTAATTCTATTGCTTCTTGGCTGCTTAAAAAACGGTACCATCAAATTGAGTTGTTCTTAAAATATCCATTAGATGTTCAAAAAGAAGTTCTTACGCAATTGGTCGCTTTTGCAGATAGCACCGCAATAGGCAAGGAGTATGGCTTTGAATCTATTAAATCGTATGAAGAATTTGCACAAAGAGTCCCCATTCAAAACTATGAAACCTTAGCACCAACTATTGAACGCACACGCAAAGGAGAACAGAATATTTTTTGGCCGACACCGATTAAATGGTTTGCTAAGAGCAGTGGCACTACAAATGCTAAGAGTAAATTTATTCCAGTAAGTTCAGAAGCTCTTGAAGATTGTCACTACAAGTCAGGAAAAGATTTATTATGCCTGTATTTAAATAACAATGAGAATTCTCAACTATTTACGGGTAAAAGTCTTCGCTTGGGTGGGAGTAAAGAATTGTATGAGGATAATGGGACATTCTTCGGTGATTTATCGGCAATTCTTATTGATAATATGCCGCTCTGGGCTGAGTATAGCAGTACCCCAAGTAGTAAAGTGTCTTTAATGAGTGAGTGGGAGTCTAAGCTAGAGGCTATAATTGAAGAAAGTATTAAAGAGAATGTTACTAGTTTGGCGGGTGTACCCTCTTGGATGTTGGTACTTCTGAACAATGTTATTGAAAAAACGGGTAAGAACCATCTTTTTGAAATTTGGGAAAATCTTGAAGTCTATTTTCATGGAGGAGTGAGTTTTGCTCCGTATCGAGAGCAATACAAGAAATTGTTACCCCGGAAACGTTTTAATTACTACGAAACTTATAATGCTTCAGAAGGTTTTTTTGCTATTCAAGATAGGAATAACTCCGAAGATTTGTTATTAATGTTAGATTACGGAATTTTCTATGAGTTTATTCCCATGAACCTGTATGGTTTAGAAGAGGAGAGTGCCATTCCACTTTGGGAAGTAAAAGTTGGAGTAAACTATGCCATAATGATAACTACAAATGCAGGACTTTGGCGCTATAAAATTGGTGATACAGTTCGCTTTACATCTTTAAACCCATATAGAGTTAGAATAACAGGTAGAACAAAACATCATATTAATGCTTTTGGTGAAGAGTTAATAATTGAAAATGCAGAAGAGGCTCTAAAACAAGTATGTTTAAAGACAGGTGCAGAAATTAAAGAATATACAGCTGCTCCTATATTTATGGTGAATAATGAGAAAGGAGCTCACGAATGGATTATTGAATTCAGAAAGCACCCAGAGAATTTGGGTTACTTCACCGAAGTCTTGGATAATGCTTTAAAATCTTTAAACTCAGATTATGAGGCTAAACGTTACAATAACATTACGCTTCGAATGCCTAAGGTACATATTGCTAGAGAAAATCTTTTTTACGATTGGTTAAAGACAAAAAATAAGCTTGGAGGTCAACATAAGATACCACGATTGTCAAATGAAAGGGCTTACGTTGAAGAGTTATTACAAATGTCGATTCTTTCTACACATTTATAGTTACGTTGCTAATCTTTTCAGGTTTTGAGTCTTAACTATTTTACGAAAACGTTTTCGTAAAATTTTACCACTCATCGAACAAAAACGGAAATTGGACCAATAAATATTGATTTCTGTCGTTTTAGTCTGAAGTTTGGTCTCGATAGTTCCCGAATCTTATAAAATAAATTAAACCAAACAAAATTAAAGTTATGGCAGAAAAATTACTCGTTATCTCAGACATGTGGGGAGTTAAGAAGGGTCTTTGGATTACTTCTTACTTCGGATATTTACAACAGTACTATGATATTCAATTTTATGACTGCCAACAATTAGGTAACATTGATGAGTTAGTTAATACCAAAGAAAATTTACACAGAGCATTTGTTGAAGGAGGTATTGATACTGCTGTTGCCCATCTTTTAAAGAAGGAAAAAGAGCCGTGTCATGTACTAGCTTTTAGTACTGGCGGAACTATTGCATGGAAAGCAGGACTTAAAGGTTTTCCTATGAAGTCACTAACGGCTGTTTCTGCAACAAGAATTCGTTTAGAGAATGAAAGCCCTAACTGCGACATTAATTTAGTTTACGGCGAATGTGATGACTTTAAACCTGGAATGATTTGGGCTAAACAAGTAGGGGTAGACTTGAAGATTACACCTAGTTTTGGACATGAACTTTATTCAGATGAAAAAATCATCGCTGAAGTTTGTAAAAACCTTTTGAAAAAGGTAATGTATAAAGAAAAGGTTGTTTCAGTAGAAAAACAATATAAAAAAGGGGCTTAATCAAGCCCCTTTCATTTTTTCCTTTGATTTTTTTGAGAGTTAAGAAACTGCTTTTAGTTTCTTAATAGTTTCGTAAGATAGCTTTTCTTCCGCGTAAGCTTTAGTTACTTTGAATTCTTTTTCTTCGCTACTCGGTAAAGTGAACATGGCATCAGTAAAAACAGCTTCGCATAAAGAGCGAAGTCCTCTTGCACCAAGTTTATATTCTACAGCCTTATCAACAATATAATTTAAGGCCTGTTCGGTAATACTAAATGAAATATCATCCATACCAAACAATTTTTCATATTGCTTGATGATAGCATTTTTAGGTTCTGTAAGTATTGCTCTTAAAGTCTTCTTATCTAACGGATTCATATGTGTTAGAACAGGAAGTCTGCCTATGATTTCAGGTATTAAGCCAAAATCTTTTAAATCTTTAGGAATAATGTACTGTAAGATATTCTCATTATCAAGTTGATCCTCGGCTTTTGACGCACTATAACCAACAGCCTGCATATTCAACCTTTTGGTAATCATACGTTCAATACCATCAAAAGCTCCGCCGGCTACAAAAAGGATGTTTTCTGTATTTACTTCAATGAATTTTTGATCAGGATGTTTTCTACCTCCTTTTGGAGGTACATTCACCACAGTACCCTCAAGTAATTTTAGAAGTCCCTGTTGTACTCCTTCACCAGAAACATCTCTTGTGATTGAAGGATTATCACTCTTGCGCGCGATTTTATCAATCTCATCAATAAATACGATACCTCGCTCTGCTTTTTCAAGATTATAATCCGCGGCTTGCAATAGTCTTGTAAGTATACTTTCAACGTCTTCACCGACATAACCAGCTTCGGTTAAAACAGTTGCGTCAACTATAGCCAAAGGTACGTTCAACATTCGAGCAATAGTCTTTGCCATTAAGGTTTTACCTGTTCCGGTTTGACCAACCATGATGATATTACTCTTTTGAATTTCAATTTCATCATCTTTACTCTTAGACTGCAATAACCTCTTATAATGATTATATACAGCGACTGAAAGCACTTTTTTTGTGCGTTCTTGCCCAATTATAAAAGTGTCAAGAAAATCTTTTATTTCAAGAGGTTTCTTTAAAACCAACTCAGAAGATAGGTCATTGCTCTTTGATTGCTTCGATTCTTCTGCAACAATGCTATGAGCTTGCTCAATACATCTATCACAGATGTGAGCATCTAAACCAGCTATTAAAAGATTGGTTTCTGGTTTTTTTCTACCACAAAATGAACATTCTAAATTTTCCTTTGCCATCCCAACATTTAAAGTTCTTCTTCATCTAAACGGAAAAAATCAGTTTTTGGTTTGTTTTACCTGGTGACTTTCTAGTTCCGTGTAATACTTTGTACGAAATTATTAACGCTCCCTTACTAAAATTTCGTCAATCATTCCATATTTCTTTGCTTCTTCTGCCTTCATCCAGTAATCTCTATCGCTATCTTCATATACTTTGTCATAGGTTTGTTCTGAATGATTAGCAATAATGGTATAAAGTTCTTCTTTTAGCTTTAATATTTCTTTTGCAGTAATCTCAATATCACTTGCTTGTCCTTGAGCTCCGCCCATTGGCTGGTGAATCATAACTCTAGAGTGGGTTAAGCCACTACGCTTTCCTTTTTCACCTGCACATAAGAGTACAGCACCCATTGATGCTGCCATTCCAGTGCAAATTGTTGCTACATCAGGTTTAATGAATTGCATGGTGTCATAAATACCTAAACCAGCATAAACACTTCCTCCAGGTGAATTAATATAAATTGAGATATCCTTGTTGGCATCAGTGCTTTCTAAAAACAGTAATTGCGCTTGAACTATATTGGCGACCTGGTCATTAATACCAGTGCCTAGAAAAATAATCCTATCCATCATTAATCTAGAGAAAACATCAAATACTGCAATGTTCATTTGACGTTCTTCAATAATATTCGGAGTCAAATTAACAGGGTACATACTACTCACAATTTTGTCGTAATACATACTGTTTATTCCTTGATGCTTTGTAGCGTAATCTTTAAATTCTTTTCCGTAATCCATAGAATTTCTCGCTTGATTTTTTAAACAAAAACGGTTCTGAAACGCGAAATTTCAGAACCGTAAATATACATATTATTTAGAACGTTTATCCGTATACCTCTTTCACAAAGTTCTCATAACTGATTTCTTTGGTTTTAAGGTTTGCTTTCTCTTTGAACAACGTCAATAGTTTTTGACTCATTAATTGCTCTGATAATCGCTTTACTTCATCTTGATTGCCCATTACTCGAGTTGCAATGTTCTCAAGCTCCTCTTCTTGTGGATCTAAATGACCATACTGTGCCATTTGAGATTTAATAAAACCTTTTGCGAATTCTTTTAATTCATCAAACTGTACTGATAAATTATTCTCATCTAAAATCTTACTTTCAATTAACTGATAACGTAAGCCCTTTTCAGATTTTTCATACTCTTCTTTGGCTTGGTCATCAGTAAGTGGGTTTTCACCACTCACTTGAATCCACTTTCTTAAAAAGTCAGCTGGAAGTTCAAATTTTGTTTCAGTAATAAGTTTTTCAGTTATATCGTTCAAAAGCTTCTGATCAGCTTGTTGTTCAAATTGTTTTTCAGAATCCTCCTTGATTTTTTCTTTCAATTCTTTTTCTGAGCTTACTTCATCTTTACCAAAAAGTTTGTCGAATAACTCTTGATTTAGTTCGGCAGCTTCTCTTTCATTGATTTCGTCAATGGTAAATTCTACATCAATCGCTAATTTTTCAGCTTTTTCACGGTCGATACCTAGAGCAGCAGATAAGAAATAATCTTCTTTAAATAACCCCTTAGTTTTTAAAGAAACTGTTTCACCGGCTTTTTTACCTATAAGCGTATCTAATGCTTTTTTGCTTTTTACTTTATCAAGCTCAAGGGTAGTTTTATGTTCAATTTCTTCTGCTTCGTTTTTGAAAGTACCGTTGACCTCATTGTTTTTCTCTACCTCAGTTTTTGAAATAATTTTACCGTATTGTTTTTGAATACGTTCAACCTGTTCATCGACCATTTTTTTGTCGGCTACTATTTTGTATTGAGTAACAGCTTTCTTGGTCTTTAATTTTACTTCAAAAGCCGGCGCTAAACCTAATTCAAATTCAAAGTCAAATTCATCAGCATCCCAATTAAAACCATCTTGTTGTTTTGGTAGTGGGTTGCCTAAAACATCTAATTTTTCTTCAGTAAGATATTTGTTCAAATTGTCTTGAAGTAATTTGTTTACTTCGTCTACCAAAACAGCTTTTCCGTATTGTTTTTTGATAAGTCCCATTGGTACTTGCCCTTTTCTAAATCCCGGAATATTGGCTTGCTTCCTATAGTCTTTTAAAATTGTGTCAACCTTTTCTTGATAGTCATCTTTTGTGATAGCTACCTTTACAACTGCATTAAGGTCATCAATCTGTTCTTTTGTAATATTCATCTATGCTTTGATTTGCTTTTCTCGAAATGGGTGGCAAAAATACTATAATTTATTTTCTACAACAAGTTTTTAATTAGTTGTAAATCAATTAAAAACTTACTTTTTTTTGTCACTTTTTAACAACGAAAATAAAATAGATTGTAGAAAAGAAAGTAAGAAACTAAATGCTAGGGCCCACCAAATGTTTACCACTCCAAATCCTGTAATAAAATAGTCAGCTAAAAGTATTATAATTCCATTAATAAATAACAGAAAAATACCGAAGGTGACAATAGTTACGGGTAGTGTCAAGATTATTAAAATTGGTTTAACCAAAAAGTTTAATAAACTAAGTACAATAGCTACAATTATGGCAGTGATATAAGTGTCTACAGTGATGCCTGGTAAAATATTTGATAATAGAATTACTGCTAAAGCACTTAATAGAATTCTTAAAATAAATTTCATGAGTTTGTATTTAATAGAAAAGGCATCGCAAAAACGATGCCTTTTCTATTAATTATGTCAAAAATTCTTAATCGATATAAAGGCCAGTGAAATTTATTGGATTAACACCTGGTAGATTTGAGCCATATTTGGCGTTAATAGCTTCAATATGAGCATTTGCCAAAATGGCATAACCTCTTGGGGATGGGTGAACACCATCTAAAGAAAAACCACCACCTGTTCCGAATGTTGTTGTAACAAGGCTACCATCAGATAAAGGAAATCCACTATCTCTTATGCCATTAAACAAAGTATTTGCATCTACAAAGGCGATATCATATTGTGTGGCCAATGATTCAATAACTTGATTAAAAGCGGCAAGTGCTGTATTAGCTGTAGCTTGCTCTTCAGGCGTTAAAACCCACTGGTCAGATAAAGGAACAGCAACTCCGTTTATTGAAGTTGGATCTGCTGGATTAGCGAGAGTGCCAATAAATGAACTTGAAGTTAATACAAGTAAGTCATCAGCCGTAGTTTGACGCATGTTTATAAGAGCAGGATTAAATGCTGTTAAATCAGTCAAATCTTCATCAATAATTACTGCAGCATTAGTGGCTCCTGCTGCAAAAGATATGGTTCTTTGGGCTAGTTCCTCTGCTGTGATTAAACCTAAAGCTTGAATTTGTGCTAAACCTCCGTTATAGGCGGCATAAGCACCATTTACTAATTCTGCCGTTGCCGCATCTAATGGAATTGGGTTGTAAGGTACCGTGGTTAAAAATGGGATACTAGTTACATCAGGTAAATTTGCAATAACGCCTTTTGCACCATTAGCAGTCATTGTTTGTAGAATTCCGTTAATAGAACCAGCTACAACATTTACGTCTGAAATATCGCTGCCTCCATAAGTTGAAGGGTCTAAGTTTCCAGTTTGATCTGTACCAGCGCCTCCAGAAGCTACATAGCCCAGTATATCATTATTACCAATCCAGAGCGAGAAAAAACTAGGGTTTTGAGCTGCGGCATCAGCTAAAACAGTTGTATTAGGGCTTGAAGCGAATCGTGCAAAATATGGATTTGCCGCTCCAATAGGTACTCCGGCTAAATTACCATAACCAGGTGCTAATAAGTGGTAGCTTTTTGCTCCAGGCACGCCCATGTTGTTGAACGAACCGGAAAGTACATTCGAAATTTCTGTTGAACCTTGTCCTTCAACCGCAATTGGAAGGGGTGATCCAGTTGCAAAAGAGAGAATAAGTCTATTGCCTAAAATTGGTTGTCCACCTAAGGTAGCGCCACCTAAATTATCAGCCATCAAAGGAATATTGAATGTTCCTCCTCCCGCTAAAGCAAAATTGCTAGCTAACATATTAGGATAAGAATTCTCTTGACCGTCAATGAAAAGTGCATTATCTGAAAATCCTGCTGTTAATGAATTACCCAAGGAAACATAATTAGAAAAATCTGCCGAACCACTAGTGTAAACTACTGGTTCAGGGGTCATAGTCATTTCTTCAGGTACTGTGTCGTCATCAGAGCATGAAATAAATAACAGCCCTAAAAATCCTGCAAAAGAGAGGAACTTTTTCATAGAGAAAATATTTGCGTTAGTTTAAGTTATTGTTAATACAGTGTTTCCAAAACTAGCTGAAAATTACGATACATACAATAATTGGGTAAAAAAAATTATGCATGCATAATAAAATCACATAATTTTTAACGATTTAAGAATGTGATGGTCTTGTTAAAAAATTCTTTTGGGTTTTCTGCATGCAGCCAGTGACCTGCATTTGAGATGGTATCAATTGTCGCATTTGGAAAGTGTCTTTTGATAGTGTCAAAATCATTATTAAGGATGTATTCTGATCTATCACCTCTTAAAAATAAGGTCTCTCCCAAATAAGTGTCAATTGAACTAATATTCTCACCAATCTCCTCCATTTTGTTTTTAAGAACTTGGAGATTGAAACGAAAAGCAAGTTTACCTTTTTGGACCCAATACAAATTTTTTAATAAGAATTGGCGAATACCAAAGTCAGTTAAATATTGACTTAGTTCTTTATCTGCTTGAGTTCTAGTAGTAATCTCGGCGAAGTTCAATTGTAAGAGACCACAAATTATTTCTTGATGATGAGGAGGGTAATATTTAGGGGCGATATCAGCTATGATAAGCTTTTCAACTTTGCTTGGATGTGAACATGCAAATTGCATAGCAGTTTTTCCGCCCATGGAGTGCCCAATTACAATACTTTTTTCAATTTCCTTATCCTTGATGTATTGCAAGATATCTTCCGATAAGTATTCGTAGTCAAAATCTTCTGAATGAAAGCTTTTGCCATGATTGCGTTGATCAATCAAATGAACTTGAAAACCATTTGCTGAGAACTGATTTCCTAGACTTTTCCAATTGTCAGACATCCCTAAAAAACCATGAAGAATGAGTAGCGGTTTGCCAGCTCCGATTATTTTTGAATGTAAAATCATTACAATGTAAGTCTTTGTAAATACATAGGAATAACATTTTCAAGCCCCAAATAAAGTGATTCGCAAATTAACGCATGGCCAATAGAAACCTCTAAAAGATTAGGGATTTGTTCTTTGAAAAATTTGATATTCTCTAAACTTAAATCATGACCTGCATTAATACCAAGTTCAACTTTTTCAGCCATTAATGCCGCTTTTGTAAAGTTATGAATAGCACTTTTATTTCCTTGTGCGTACTGGTGGGCAAAACTTTCAGTGTAAAGCTCAATTCTATGCGCACCAGTTTCGGCAGCACCTTTCACCATTTTTATATCTGGATCAACAAATATGGATGTTCTAATTCCTTCTTTATTAAAAGTTGTAATTACATCCTTTAAAAAGTCTTTATGTTTAACAGTGTCCCATCCAGCATTTGAAGTAATAGCATCTTCCGCATCTGGCACTAAAGTCACCTGAGTAGGTTTAACCTCAAGAACCAAATCAATAAATTTTTGAATAGGATTTCCTTCAATATTAAATTCAGTGGTAACAATAGCTTTTAAATCTCTAGCATCTTGGTACTTTATATGTCTTTCGTCTGGTCTAGGATGAATAGTTATGCCTTGAGCTCCAAACGATTCAATATCTTTAGTTGCCTTTATCAAATTTGGTACGTTACCGCCTCTAGAGTTTCGTAAAGTGGCTAATTTGTTAATATTGACACTTAGTTTAGTCATAGTTTATTTTAAGCAAAGAATAACAAAAATACAAATTAGGCACGCGTTTTGCCTTATATAAATTCGTATTTTGCAACCGAAATAATAGCTATGCAGATTCAGAATCTTATTTTAAAGACATTACCAACGTTTGAAGTCTCTGAGACCTTAAAAAAGCCCTTGTTGTTTTTTGAAGAAACGACCTTTTCACACGCAGCTGTTGTAGAAAAAGGAGTCTTTATTGGTTTGCTTTCTGAAAATGATCATGACTGTTTTGAAGCGCGGAAAAAAATAGAAAGTTTACGTTATGAGCTTGAATCTTTTTTTGTTACCTCTGAAACTTCTTGGTTAGATGTTTTAGAAAAATTTTCTAGAAATGAAGCAAACATACTGCCGGTTTTGAATGACGATAGAAAAGTAGTTGGGTATTATGATTTAAATGATATCGTAGCTCTTTTTATAGGGACGCCTTTTTTTACTGAACCCGGAGGTATTATAGTGGTGTCTAAAGGAATTAAAGATTATTCCTTTAGTGAGATTTCACAAATAGTAGAAAGTAATAATAACAAAATACTTGGAGCTTTTATTACAGAAAGTTTCAATGATATTGTACAGGTTACCATTAAAATAAATGCTGCGAACCTAAATGAAGTTATTCAAACTTTTAGAAGATATAATTACACTATTTTATTTGATAATAATGACGATCAATTTATGGATGATCTAAAACAGCGTTCAGATTATCTAGATAAATATTTAAACGTATAGCTATGAAGGTTGCCATTTACGGTCAATCTTTTCAAGACCATGATATTCTATGTGTTTTCGAATTAATTGAAGAGTTAGAAAAATTTTCTTCCAATATTTTTATAGAGGAAGGTTTTCTTAAATTCTTGATTCAGACAAGTGATATTAAAAGTTATGATACTTTTTCCGTTGCAATAGGTCTAGATTCTTCTTTTGACATGTTTGTGAGTTTTGGTGGTGATGGTACAATGTTGCGCGCTGTCACTTATGTCAAGGATTATGGTATTCCAATGGTCGGTGTAAACACAGGCAGGTTAGGTTTTTTATCAACTTTTAAAAAAGAAGATGTTAGAAAAGTAGTAACCGAATTTGTGGCCGGTGCCTATATTATTGAAGAGCGAAGTTTGGTAGAGATTTGTATGGATAGTGATGTGAAGCATTTTGGTGAGCTTAACTTTGCATTGAACGAAATAACGGTTAGTAGAAAAGATACTACTTCGATGATTACTGTTGAAACTTACCTTAATGACGAGTATCTTACCTCTTATTGGGCCGATGGACTCATTGTTTCCACTCCCACAGGATCTACAGGATATTCCTTAAGTTGCGGAGGACCAGTAATTGCCCCAACAACCAAATCATTGGTATTAACTCCGATTGCACCTCATAATTTGAATGCACGTCCTTTTGTTATTGCTGATGATACTAAAATTAGGCTAAGAGTGTCAGGGCGAGAAGAGACCCACATGGTTTCATTAGATTCAAGAATAGCGACGATACCGAATGGTAAGGAAATCATTATTCAAAAATCAGCGTTTACTGTTAAAATGATTGAGTATAAATCAGAGAGCTTTCTTAAAACATTGCGTAATAAATTACTTTGGGGTCAAGACAGGCGCAATTGACCATTTTTTAAACAATAAATAGGGGTAAATACTGTTTTACAATGAGAACATAATATGACGATGTTGCTTATTTAGCACATTGTAAACGTTATATTGGTAAGCTTTATTTATGAGATTATGTATTGTAGCTTTTTTGCTCACAATGTGCACTTTGAATGCTCAAACCTATGAAATTGGTTTATTTGCCGGTGGTACTAATAATATTGGTGACGTAGGTAGAACTAGCTTTATTTTACCGTCGGGCCCTGCGTATGGAGCACTTTTCAAATGGAATAAGAGTAAACGCTACGCCTTTCGTGCTAGTATCTTTAAAGGTGACTTCACAGCTGATGATACTAAAAGCAGTATGCCATCTAGAGCTCAAAGAGGTTATAAGGTAGAGAATTCAATTTTAGAATATTCTTTAGGTATTGAATTCAATTTTGTAGAATACAATTTACATAAGCTTGGTCCGGCCTTTACTCCATATCTATATACTGGTCTCACGTATTTTAGATATGATTTTAACTACATTGATGCACTACAAGTGCAGGATATTAACCAAAAAGATGGTAGTTTCGCGATTCCGATGACAGTCGGAGCCAAATATCGTTTAAGTCAAGTGTTGATCTTAGGGGCTGAAATAGGTGCTAGATATACCTTTACTGATAATTTGGATGCCAGTAACCCTGAAGGTTCTAATTTTGAACCGTTTAGATTTGGTAATATTTTTAGTGACGACTGGTACGTATTTTCAGGTATAACCTTAACATATACCTTTGGACGTAAACCATGTCAAGACTGTTTTGAGTGACAATGAATCATTTTACCGAAATTGACAAAGCAAAATTACCGAGACATATTGCCATGATAATGGATGGTAATGGTCGATGGGCTAAACAGCGTGGCAAATTAAGAGTTTTTGGTCATGAACATGGTGTTGAAGCCGTGCGTTCTGCTGTTGAAAGTTGTACCAAACTAAATATAGAGTACCTTACTTTATATGCTTTTTCAACCGAAAATTGGAATAGACCTAAACTAGAAGTGCAGACTTTAATGCGAATTTTAGTTTCTTCATTGCGTAAAGAACTTAAAACTTTTAACAAAAACAACATCAGGTTAAACGCTATAGGTAATATTGATTCTTTACCAAAAAAAGCAGCTCAGGAATTGGAAGAAGTAATAAAAAAGACCTCGGAAAATACTGGTATGACGCTGACTTTAGCCTTAAGTTATGGTTCAAGGGAAGAACTAAAATTAGCCATAAAAGAGATAAGTATCAAAGTTAAAAATAATATAATTTCACCTGAAGATATTGATGAAGCCATTATAAATACTCATCTTTACACGCATGACCTGCCAGATGTAGACTTACTTATTAGAACAAGTGGGGAGCATAGAATAAGCAATTTTTTACTTTGGCAAATAGCATATGCCGAATTATATTTTATTGACGTATTTTGGCCCGATTTTAGTGAGCAACATTTGGTGGATGCAATAATCAATTACCAGAATAGAGAACGACGATTTGGAAAAACTAGCGAACAACTCAATTAAGGGGTTAAAAAGAATTACTTCATACAAACTATTACTTCTACTTTTTTTAATAAGCCAGGTAAACCTAGCACAGGAAACCTCCCTTGAATCGGGGCAAAAATATATTTTGGGTGGTATAGAAGTAACAGGTCTGCAAAGTTATAACGAGCAGACAGTTAAAACCTATACTGGTCTTAGAATAGGTCAAGAAATTACCGTACCCGGTGAAGAAATCAGTGCAGTTATTAAAAAGCTTTGGGGACTTGAATTGTTTTCTGATGTGGCAATGTATCAGACCAAGATTGAAGATGGTAAGGTGTTTTTAGAACTTAATATACTAGAACGTCCAACTTTATCAAAAGTTACTATTTATGGTATAAAAAAGAGAAAAATTCAAGCTATAATTGACGATACTGACCTTAAAAAAGGAAAGAAAATAACTGAAAGTCTTATAGCAAACACGAAAGGGTACCTAGAAAATAAGTACAAGAAACAAGGTTATTTAAATGCAAAAACTACCATTGCTACCGCCAAAGACACTTCTGGAACCAACTCAGAAAGTATGGTCATCAATGTTAAAAAAGGTGACAAAGTAAAAATTAGTGATATTGTATTTGAAGGTAATGATAAGTTAGCCGCTAAAAGACTAAAAAAAGCATTAAAAAATACAAAGCAGAAAAAATTCTATCGTTTTTGGAAAAAGTCAAAATATATAGAGGATGATTTTAGAGAAGATTTATCTGCCTTGGTAGATGCTTATGCAGAAAAGGGATATCGTGACGCCAGGGTTTTGTCGGATACTTTTGTGAAAATCAATGAAAATAATATAGCGCTTAAAATAAAAGTAGAAGAAGGTGATAAGTACTACTTTGGCGATATCAATTTTGTCGGTAATTCAGTTTATAATGACCAAATATTGACTCGGGTATTAGGTATTAGAAAAGGGGATACTTACAATGGAGTTTTGCTTAAAAAACAAATTGCTGACGATAGTAAGCCCGATGCTCAAGATTTAACTAATTTATACCAAAACAATGGTTATTTATTTTCAAGTATAAATCCAGTAGAAGTATCTGCTGTAAATGATACTATTGATTTTGAAATTAGAATAATTGAAGGTAAAGAAACCTTTTTAGATCATGTTACTGTTACTGGTAATGATAAAACCAACGATCATGTAATTTTTCGAGAGCTCAGAACGAAACCTGGTCAAAAATATAGTAAGGACAATATTATTCGAAGTATTAGAGAACTTGGTCAGCTAGGGTTTTTTGATGCGGAACAAATTGCGCCAGATGTTTTAAATCCGGACCCTAATTCTGGGACCGTTGATATCAACTATAGTTTAGTTGAGGCTGGATCCAGTCAAATAGAGTTACAAGGTGGCTATGGTGGCGGTGGCTTCATTGGTACTCTGGGCTTATCTTTTAATAATTTTTCAATTCAAAATATTTTTAAAGGAGAGTCTTACAAGCCTGTACCTATGGGTGATGGACAAACATTTGCTCTACGATTGCAAGCAAGTAGAACCTTTAGAGTTTATAGTTTAAATTTTTCTGAACCATGGTTAGGTGGTAGAAAGCCTGTAAGGTTTAATCTTTCATTTTCAAGAACACAACAGTTTGCGTCAAACTTTAGCAACCAAGGTCAAATTCAAGTAGATAAGGATAGAGGTTTTGCTATCACAGGCGTGTCTGCAGGTTTAGCAAAACGTGTACAGTGGCCTGATGATTTCTTTACTATCTCGCATTCACTAGGGTACCAGCTTTATGAATTCAATGATTATAATATTGGACTTTTTAATTTTGGTAATGGAAGGTCTAATGCAGTTACGTATACCGTAGGTCTTTCAAGAAGTTCACAAGGTCCAAGTAGGATATTCCCTATGTCTGGTTCTAACTTTGAAATCACGGCAAAATTCACACCGCCTTATTCGCTGTTTTCTGGTAAAGACTTCAAAGCAATAAGTAATAGTATAGATGAAAAAAGTGAACGGCTTTTTGAAATTGGTCAAAACCCATCTACCATTCAAGAACAACAAGAGTTTCAAGAATTACAAGCTGATATTGAAGATTTAGAAGAAGAGCGATTTAAGTGGTTGGAATATTATAAGGTTAAATTTAAAGGAGATTGGTATACTACTTTAATAGATAAGCTTGTTTTAAGAACAAATGCTGAGTTTGGCTTTTTAGGTAATTATAACCAAGACATTGGAGATGTGCCTTTTGAACGTTTCTTTGTTGGTGGTGATGGTCTAGGTAATTTTACACTAGACGGCAGAGATGTTGTTCAACTTCGAGGTTATGAAAATAGCTCGTTAACGCCTTTTGTGACAAATGCAATTAGCGGTCAACAACAACAAGATGGTGGTGTTATTTATAATAAATTCTCAATGGAACTTCGCTATCCATTGACTCTTAAGCCATCAGCTTCCATATATGGTCTTGCTTTTTTAGAAGCAGGTAACGCTTTCAACAATTTTAACGAATATAATCCGTTTCAGTTAAAGAGATCAGCTGGAGTGGGGCTACGTATTTTTATGCCAGCTTTTGGACTTTTAGGAATTGACTTCGGTTACGGCTTCGATGAAGACCTTAGACCACAATCAATAGGTAACGGACCTAGCGGATGGCAAACCCACTTCATTATTGGTCAGCAATTTTAATCATAATTGGAATATCCTGCAGTATTTAAATAATCTAATGTATTCATTATAAGTTATTTATGTATTTTGGCATGATATTTTCTATGTAATTAGCGGAATTAAAAATGAAGACAAAAGCGCTTATAGTAATTACCATTTTATTATGTTCTCTATTCTCTTTCGCTCAGCGAGGAGTTAGAATCGGATATGTTGATATGGAATTCATTTTAGAAAATGTAGAAGAGTATCGTGAAGCAACTGATCAGCTAAACATTAAAGCTAATAAATGGAAGCAAGAAATTGAACTCAAATTGAGTACAGTTGAGCAAATGAAAAAAGATTTAATGGCCGAAAAAGTGCTTTTAACTGATGAGTTAATTGCCGAACGAGAAGAAGAGATTCAGATTTTAGAAACTGAAGTATTGAATTATCAACAAGACCGTTTTGGTCCACAGGGTGATTTGGTTTTGCAAAAGAGACTATTAATTCAGCCTATTCAGGATCAAGTTTTTGTTGAGGTGCAAAAAATCGGAAAAAATAAAAAATATGATTTTATTTTTGATAAATCAGCAGATGTCGTAATGTTGTACTCCGAAAAAAGACACGACATTAGTGACTTGATTTTAAGGGAAATAGGAAGAACGCGAAAAATAAGCAAGTCAAATAAAGATAAAAAGCTTGCAAATAAATTAAAAGACTTCCAAGAGGCTGAAGCTGAAGATAACAAAGAAATCAGTGATGCTTTAAGAGAAAGACAAGAAAAAGCAAGTACTGACAAGGAATCAAGAGCCAAGGCTGCCGCTGATAGAAAAGCCGAACAATTAAAATTACGTGAAGAACGTAAAAAGGCTTATGAAGATAGAAGAAAGAAATTGCTTGAAGAGCGTGAGGCTAAAAGAAAAGCCAAACAATCGGAACGAGAAGAGACTGTTAAGGATACAATAAATCAATAAATAAAAACTAGACACTAAAAATTTAACACTCAAAATTAAAGTTACTTAGAATTATGAAAAATGTAAAGAAGATTGTTGTTGCGATGTTACTGTTTGTAGCAGTTACAAGTTTTGTAAACGCACAAAGCAAAGTGGCACATATTAATGTCAGTGAGCTATTACAACAAATGCCAGAGATGATTGCTGCTCAAGCAGAGTTAAAGCAATTACAAGAAACCTATAGAGCAGATATACAAGGTGCTATGACTGAATTTCAGAATAAAGCCACTTTGTACCAAAATGAATCTACTGCTAAATCTAGAGAAGAGAATGAGAAAAGAGCTTTAGAGCTTCAAGAGATTCAAAAAAATATAGAAGGTGTAGAACAAGAGGCAATGAAAGATATGCAGAATAAGCAAGCACAACTTTTTGCTCCTATATCAGACCGTGCAAAAGCCGCTATTGAAAAAGTGGCAGCAGCACAAGGTTTTGATTATGTTATTGATGCCTCTCAAGGAGGAGGGTTAATCGTTGCCAGAGGTAAAGATCTTTTGCCAGAGGTAAAAGTAGAGTTAGGCTTCTAACTAAACAAGTTAAGAACAATTAAGCCGCAGTTGGTAATTTTAGCCTACTGCGGTTTTTTTATATTTGAAAATGAAGAATTCTATAGGTGTTTTTGATTCTGGTCTTGGTGGCACTTCAATCTGGAAAGAAATAAAGACATTATTGCCTCAAGAAAGTACTTTGTATCTCGCTGATAGTCAAAATGCACCCTATGGAAATAAATCAAAAGATGAAATTCTTAAATTGTCTATTAAAAACACAGAGCTTTTATTAAGTAAACAATGCAAGCTAATTGTTGTTGCTTGTAATACGGCAACAACTAACGCTATTCAATATCTTAGAGAAAATTATAATGTTCCTTTTATTGGTATTGAACCAGCAATAAAACCAGCAGTATTAAAAACAAAGACAAAAAAAGTCGGAGTTTTAGCAACCAAAGGCACTTTATCTAGTGCTTTATTCCACAATACATCAAAACTATACACCGAGGGCATTGAAATCATAGAGAAGGAGGGAAAAGGTCTCGTTGAATTGATTGAGGCTGGTCAAGTTACATCTTCGAAAATGAGAACCTTGTTACATTCTTACCTGCAGCCAATGTTGGCGGCAAATATAGATTGCTTGGTATTGGGCTGTACCCATTACCCGTATTTAGTTCCATTATTAAAAGAATTACTTCCTAAGCATATTAATATTATTGACTCTGGTACTGCAGTAGCTAAACAAACAAGGAATATTCTTAAAACAAATGATTTATTAAATCAAGAAACTGATGGTTTAGTACGCCATAAATTTTATACCAATGGAGATGCCATAATTTTGAAAGACTTTTTAGGGCTTGGTCAATATGAAGTTTCTAAACTCAATTTTTAAACTGATTTTCTGACATACGTTAAATAACTAAAATCGTATTGATGTTTTTCGTCCTTAGAATAGTGTTCTTCTTTAACCAGGTGCCAAATACTTAAATCTATTTCAGGAAAAAAAGTATCTGCTTCAACTTCGGTGTGCACTCTAGTCAATTCTATTCTTGTTGCATAAGTGAGGGATTGGCGATAAATTTCTCCACCTCCAATGATAAAAGATTTTTCATCATTTTTAACTAGTTCAATCGCATCCGCAATAGTATGAACCAAGGTGCAAGGGAATTTTGGACAATAGCTCTTAGATCTAGTTATTGCTATATGTTCTCTATTAGGTAGTGGTCTCGGGAAACTTTCAAGCGTTTTTCTGCCCATTATAATTTTATGACCAGTTGTTAAGGTTTTAAAACGTTTAAAATCATCAGGTAAATGCCAAGGTAAATCATTATTAATACCTAAAGCGTTATTTTCTGCCGCGGCTGCGATTATTATAATCTCACTCACTCTTTTTTTTTATTGATTTGAGAAATTGGAAAATCGGTTTCTATTTCTTTTTGTAGTTCAGCGATTCTTTCTTTTTGTTTTAATACTAATTTTTCGCGTTGTTTTCTTTCCCAATCTTTTCCCATGAATTGATGAGTAACAAACACATTAAAAGCGTGAATAATAAATAAAAAAGCCCAGGCTGTAATGGCCCAAATAAACCAATCATATTGTTCTTGAAATTTTAAAATTTTATTGATTAAAATCAAAAAAACGCTACCGATTAAAAAAATAACAAAGTGAGAAAATAGACGTTTCTTTTGTTTAACGCGGTTTTGTGCATTTTCAAGCAACTCATGTTGCTCAATAGCCACCTTGCTCTTTTCTTTATTTTTAAAAAACATCTTAATTAGTTCGTTACTATCTTTAACAACAAAGATAACAGATTGAGAAGAACACTTTAATATGGAAAAAATAAGAAAAAAATTCCCTGTACTGCAACAGTATATTTATGCCAATACCGCAGCTACTGGTCTTTTATCAGAAGATTTGTTAGAATGGCGTCAAGAGCATGATTTAGATTACCTGATAGGTGGGAGTATGATGAAGATGAACTCTAACAAATTGCACTCTCAAACTAGAAAGGTGGTCGGTGAGTTTTTTAATTGCCCTTCAGATAATGTCGCCTTAGTACCAAGTTTTACAATCGGGTTAAATATGCTTTTAGAAGGACTTGATAAAAATGAAAAAATATTACTCTTAAAAGGCGACTACCCTTCGCTTAATTGGCCTTTTGAAAGTAGAGGTTTTGATATTCAGTTTGTTGATATTACGCACGATGTCGAAGAACAAATCTTCAATAAGGTCAAAAAAGAATCAATTACTGTATTAGCATTAAGTATGGTTCAATGGTTGAATGGCGTAAAAATAGATTTGGAATTTTTAACTAAATTAAAATCGAGTTTTCCAGAACTGATGATAATAGCTGATGGAACTCAGTTTTTAGGCACTTCAAATTTTGATTTTAGTTCGTCAGCATTAGATATTATAGGGGCAAGCGCCTATAAATGGCTTTTAGCAGGTTTTGGTAATGGGCTTTTACTAATTGACGAAAAGGTTATGCACAGATTTTCTTTAGTTTCCAATGGCTATGGTTCAGGAAGAAATGTGGTTGAGCAAGGTCATAAACGAACTTTTTGTAAGCGACTGGAGCCAGGCCATTTAGACTCTTTAAACTTTGGAAGTCTTGAATTTGGTCTTAATTTTTTATCTGGAATAGGTATGAATACCGTTGATTTAAAAATGAAAGAATTAGCTACTACTGCTAAAGAAATTTTTACCGAATTAGGTCTTTTAGAAAAAAATGTAGTCAATCGAGAACAACATAGTACTATTTTTAATATTAAAGCAAGTCAAGAGGTGTTTACTAAACTAACGCAAGAAAATGTGATTTGCGCACAGCGAGGTGACGGAATCCGAATTAGTTTCCATTTTTACAATACCATAAATGAAATTAAAGCAATTGCAGAAATTCTTAAAAATGCCAACTAATTTAAATTAAAGGACAAATTCAAAGTATTTTATTGCAAAGTCAACATTACATTAAGTTTTTTTTGTCAAATTGATAAATCGTATCTAACCTATTGACTTCTAATGCTTTTATATATTGCTTTGTCATGAATTTAATCATGAAAATTAGTTAGCTATGGCAATCAAAAAGCAATACCTAAAAAGTAAACCTGTTTGTAAAGTAACTTTTACTGTACCAGCTGAAGAAGCAAAAAAAGTTGCTGTTGTTGGAGATTTCAATAACTGGAATCCAAAAGGAAGCACACTTAAAAAATTAAAAAACGGAACTTTCAAAGGAACGTTTGAACTTCCAAAAGAGAACACGTATGAGTTTCGTTATATAGTTGATAGTAACTATATTAATGAAAGTGAAGCTGATCGTTACCAATGGAATGATTACGCAGGCACTGAAAACGCGGTTTTAGAAGTTTAAAAGTAATTAAACCATTGAGGAATTTCTATTCTTCAATGGTTACCCCTTTCCAAAAAGCTACATAGCTTTTAATCGAACGAGCTAACTCACTAGTTTCTGGGTAAAACCAGGCTGCATCTTTATTTTCTTTTCCCTTCACATTTAATGTGTAATACGAGGCAACACCTTTCCAAGGACAGTTAGTTTTGGTTTCACTGCCAATAAAATATTCCTTTTTAATACTATCAGCGGGAAAATAGTGGTTGTTTTCAATAACCACAGTATCCTTACTTTCTGCAATTACCGTATTGTTCCAGATTGCTTTCATAGCTATGCTTTTTTAAAAATGTAGTTTTTATATAGGTTTTCATTATCAGCAAACTGAGCAATAATTTTTAGATTGGCTTGCTCTGATAACCATGTTACAACTTTGTCGTCATACTTTTGAGAAATTTCAGTGTGAATAGTTTCCCAAGCGTCAAAATGTAGTTGTAATTCTAATGCTTTGATAACTACTTCTTGTTTTACTTTTGATACTAAATAACTCTTAGCAGTGCCAGATTCCGGATCATAAACTTCCCAATGTGTGAAATTTTCTAGATTAAAATTACCACCCATCTCTGCATTAATACGGGTTAAGATGTTCTTATTAAAAGCCTCTGTAATTCCGGTTTTATCGTTGTACGCATCTAAAATAGTTTGTGGATTCTTCTTTTGATCAAAACCCATAAAAACCAAGTCTTCTTTGTCTAAAATGGCATGAATTTTTTGTAAAAAATCTATTGCTTGAGGATGCAAAAGATTACCAATATTAGAACCTAAAAAAAGAATTATTTTTCTTTTAGTACTATTTTCATCAATATTTTTAAGTGTTTCGAAATAGGTGCCTTGAAGCGTATTTATGACAACATTAGGCAATTCTGCATTTACCGATTTCTTTAATTGTTCCAGTGCATTTTGACTGATGTCTATTGGTCTGTAATCAAAGTCAATGTTATTTTTGGAAAGATGTTCGAGTAATATTTTAGTTTTTTTTCCATCACCCGCACCTAATTCAAAAAGGCTAAAGTCATTTCCAAATAATGAAGTGATTTTATCTTTATGTTCCGATAGAATATCAAATTCTGTATTGGTTAAATAGTATTCTGGCATAGCCATAATATCTTGAAAAAGCTTATCACCAACTTCATTATAGAAATATTTAGATGATAAAAATTTAGGAAATGCTGTCAAGCCTTCATAAACCTCTTTTTTAAATGTAGTGTTTATTAAAGGTTTTGTTTTTTCTTGCATACTTAATCTGTCGTGATTATTTGGCTAACCTTAATCCGGTAAACTGCCATCTTAAATTGGGTTGAAAAAAATTACGATAGGTATATCGTGTATGTTTATTTGACGTTGCAACTGAACCTCCGCGAAGTACTTTTTGATTGACCATAAATTTACCGTTGTATTCTCCAAGAGCACCATCAGCCTTTTGATATTTCGGATAGGGTAAGTAAGCACTTTCTGTCCATTCCCAACGTTTACCCCATGGAAAAAACTGCTGTGCAATCTCCCATTCAAATTCAGTTGGTATTCTGCAGTTTTTCCATTGTGAAAAGGCAAAAGCTTCGAAATAAGATATATGACAAAGAGGAGCATTTAGAGCTATTCTTTGAAGACCCTGAGCAGTATAATAATACCATACATCATCAATTTGATGCCAGTACATAGGTGTTTTTATATTATTTTGATTAACCCAATCCCAACCTTCGGCATGCCAAAGTTCAAATTTTTTATAACCATTATTCTTAATAAAATCTATGTATTCGCCATTGGTAACTAACTTGTTAGAAATTTCAAAATCATGAAGATAGACTTTGTGAAAACCTAATTCATTGTCATAACAAAAACCTTCAGAATCATGGCCAATCTCGTAAATACCTTCTTCAACAGAAACCCAATCTTGTTCATGATTCTCTATAGGGTTGTCTAAAAAAGTCTCTGAGTATTTTGGTTGTAAAGGATTATTACCTAAAATATATTTGATATCTGTTAATAGCAATTCTTGATGTTGTTTTTCGTGGTGTATACCAATTTCAAGCAGGTCATTTAAATTTTTAGACTGTTCAATTTCAAATAAAGTTTTAATTGCAGCAGTTACGTAACTACGATATTCATAAACTCTTTTAACTGAGGGTCTACTCATATTACCGCGATCGGATCTCACTACTCTTTTTCCAACTGCTTCGTAATAACTGTTGAATACAAAAGAAAAATCATCATCAAAAATTTGATAGTTTTTTAAATGAGCCTTTAAGATGAATTCTTCAAAAAACCATGTGGTATGACCTAAATGCCATTTAGGGGGGCTTACATCCACAATTGGCTGCACAACATAATCTTCAATTTCAAGTGGTTTACAAATAGCTTCTGAATACTGTCGTGTTTCCAGAAAAAAGTCAAGGAGATTATCAATAGCAATCATGCAATCAATTTTACTCTAAATATAAAGAAATGTCAGCGCTCTAACGAGCTCAGGAAGTATTTTTTATGCCATTTGATAAATTGGTAAGCTAAAGCTAAAAGAGGTTCCTTCATTAGGCCTGCTTAGTACTTTTATACTTGCATTATGTAGTTCTATTATCTTTTTTACAATAGCTAATCCAAGCCCAGCACCCTCTTTATTTCTTGCAGTTTTAGTTTGTCTATATCGTTCAAAAATAAGGGCTTGATTTTCTTTTTTAATTCCTGGACCAGAATCTTTAATGGTAATTTCTACATCTTTATTATTTGGTGTAATTATGACGGTTACTCGACCATTTTCAGGCGTAAATTTTAATGCATTATCCATTAAATTTTGTATTGCTCTTTCAACTAAAGAGATATCAGCAAATACTAAAGGAATGCCTGCTCCCATTTCTAGATTTAAATCAATATTTTTTTGATCAGCTAACACTTGATAGTTTCTATGAATATCATTGGCTAGTTCGCTAATTAAAAAGGGTTCCTTTTGTGGCTCAATCTGATTAGCTTCTAGTTTTGAATATTCAAATAATTGAGCAATTAACTTAGAAAGCCTTTCTCCGCTTGAGTTAATCGTTTTTAAGTAATCTAAACGTTCATGTTTTGATAAATCTTCGTCCTTCATTTGAAGGGTTTCTATATATCCTTGGATGATAGATAAAGGAGTACGTAAATCATGAGAGATATTAGCAATAAGCTCTCTACGCAATTTTTCAACGGATTTAATTTTATCTATATCTTCTAATATGGTTTTAGCCATATTATTGTACGTTGTTGTAACTCCGGCCAAATCACTTTTTTCAGCATTCTTAATTCTGTATTCAAGATCTCCTTGTTGAAAACGTTTCGCAGCAAAAACTAATTCTCGTAGGTTTTTAGTCAAGTACCAAACCGATAAAACACCAAGAAGGGCAGCAAAAAACAAGGTAAGTATTGAGGTTCCTAAACCAAGTTTTAGGGCATAGCTTCTAAATAAATTATCTCTTGTTGTAAGATATTCTTCCCCTGCCAGAATAATATAAATATAACCCTCGCTACTGCCTTTGCTGAATTTTGCAGCGGAAAAAACCTTTTTAGATGCCGTGTTTTTTGGATCATCACCAAGAATAAAACTCTGACCCTTATTGCCTATAAATTCTTTGATAGGAAGTAACGATATCTGTTTTTGATTTGTTTTCGGAGCATCATGGTCTAACACTACGGAATATTGTACATGTCCATCCATATCCAATAAGTACACTTCAATTGCACGATTTACCGCCATCATATCATGCATAATGTCGCCAAATAATATTTTATTTATGGCTCCGGTACTATCAATAGGGCTCGCATCAACGAATTTTTCATCAATTAAATCTTGAGCAAGGTTAGCATGTAGTCTTTGCGTTGTCTCATAAAAATATTGGTTTGAAAAGTAAATTGTTGAAATAGTATATCCCAAACCAGCCAATAAAAGAATTGCTAAGAAAGAAAATGTCAACTTTTTTACCAATCGATTAGAAAGTATGTTTGTGCTCATAATTCTTCATTGAATTTGTAACCAACTCCCCAAGTGGTTAATATAAATTTTGGATTGCCCATATCAGGCTCTATTTTGGAACGTAAGCGGTTAATATGAGAGTTTACTGTGTGCTCATAACCTTGAAAGTCATAACCCCATATTAGATTTAATAATTTGGTGCGATCATAACTTTTGCCAGGATTTGTTGATAGAAAAACAAGTAGCTCAAACTCTTTAGGAGAAAGTTCTATTTTAATTCCATCTAGTATTACTTTTCGCATTTCAACATCCACAGATAGATTGTCAAAATGCATTACTTTTTCCTTGGAAGAACCCCCGTCTTCTTTAACTGACATTTTTTGCCTTCTGAAGATGGCTTTAACCCTCGCAATAAATTCACGAACACTGAAGGGTTTTGTAAGATAATCATCAGCACCAACTTCTAGACCCAATACCTTGTCTATCTCTTCCGAACGCGCAGTTAACATCATTATTGGAGATTGAATGTTATTTGCTCTTATTTTTTGACATACTTCTATACCATCCATTTCAGGTAGCATAACATCAAGAATTATTAAATCTGGAATAAGTTCAATTGCTTTTCTTAGACCATCGTCACCTTGGGTAACTTTAGTTACTTCGCAACCTAGGTCTTTCAAATGTATTTCTAACAAATGAATGATTTCTATGTCGTCTTCAATAATCAGTACATTTTTCATGCGATACGAAATAAAGGGTAAAATCTCACGGAAAGTTCACGGTTTTCAATTTAAAACTGCAAATCTTGATTTATAAAGTCGGAATGAGACCAATTTACTTGCACTTATATGTTTAAATAGTTTTAAGTACCTGAAAATCAATTATTAATAAAAGTTGATTTTTGTGTGATACTTCTGTTACAAGTTCAGGGTTTCTTTGAATAAAAATTTTAAACACTAGAAATGATGAACAACTTAAAAACAATTCTAAGTATTTTTTCTTTAGGAATTTTAATGACAGGATGTATTGGAGATTCTGATGATGATGCGACCGTGGTATTGAACGCGGGAACACTTTCAGGAGGCCCTTTCACTTTTGCTGTTGATGGACAGGCCGATATGGTCAGCGGTATTGCTTTAGACGCTTCTGACCTTACGGGAAGTATTCAAAATTACGTAATCACTGATGATCAAAGAAACATTTTGGGTCTACCGCCAACCTTAATGGCCGTTGAGGGTGTTGATTTTGATGGTGCTGGGGTTGGATCTTGTTATATTTATCACATCACCTATGAAGAAGGTTTGAGTGGATTGGAAGCTGGTGAAAACCTTGATGATTTGATAGGTGATTTTGACCTTTCCAATTTTATTGTGGTTAATCGAAATGCACTAAATGCGGGTTCGTTAGCTGGAGGGCCATTTGAATTTTTGGTTGATGGAGTGCCCGATATGGTCAGCGGAATCACTTTAGATGATGCTGAGCTAAATGGCGAAACACAATCTTATGTGATAACTGATGATTTTAAAAACATTTTAGGACTGCCTCCAACTTTAGAAGCAGTTGAAGGTGTAGATTTTGATGGTGCTGGAATAGGTTCTTGCTATATCTATCACCTAACCTATTCTGGAAGTTTAACAGGTTTGGCCATGGGTGAGAATCTTGATGACTTGATGGGGAATTTTAACCTCTCTAATTTTATTGAAGTAAATCGTAATGGATTAAATGCTGGAGTGCTTTCTGGCGGCCCATATACTTTTACCGTTGATGGAACGCCTGATATGGCAACTGGTCTAGCGTTAGATGATAGCGAGGTAACAGGGTCAAACCAAGGTTTTGTCATTACCGATGCTGATTTAAATATTCTTGGTCTACCACCAACTTTAGAAGCTGCCCAAGGAGTTGATTTTGACGGAGCAGGTGTAGGCGTTTGTTTAATATGGCATATTAGTTATGAAGATGGTTTGGTAGGTTTAGAAGCAGGTATGAATGCAGGTAACTTAGATGGATTTTTCGCACTTTCAAATTCTATTACCGTGACTAGGAATGGATTGAACGGTGGTGTTATTTCTGGCGGTCCTTTTGAATTTACTGTTGATGGCATGCCAGATATGGTAACCGGAATTGCTTTGGATGATACCGAATTGACAGGAACAAACCAGACATGGGTAATCACGGATGACCAGAATAATATTTTGGGTCTCCCCCCAATGATAGCCAATGTCGAAGGTGTAGATTTTGACGCTGCTGGAGCAGGTGTTTGTTTGATTTGGCATTTAACTTATGAGGATGGACTTACAGGTTTGATGGCTGGTAACAATGTGTCTGATTTTGAAGGTTTTTATGGACTATCAAACTCAATAACGGTGACTAGAAACCCACTAGATGCAGGAACACTTTCTGGTGGGCCATATACGTTTACAGTGGATGGTACACCTGATATGGTGAGTGGTTTTATGCTAGATGCCACCAATTTAAATGGAACAAACCAAACCTATGTTATTACAGATGATGCAGGAAATATTTTAGGAATACCTCCAACCTTAGAGGCGGTTGAAGGAGTTGATTTTGATGGAGCTGGAGTAGGGATTTGCTACATTTGGCACCTGACCTACGAAGATGGATTAATGGGATTAGCTATGGGGCAAAACGCCAATGATTTAGATGGCTTTTTTGACCTCTCTAATTTTATAACGGTGACAAGACAGTAAAATTGCTATGAAAGAGATACGACTCGTGTAATGAGCTGTTTTTGTTCATTAGTTGAAAGCCCAGATGAAAGTTTGGGCTTTTATTTTTCTATAGTGAAGTGAATAGTTGTTCCTTTATTTTCCTTTGATTCTGCCCAAATAGTGCCATTGTGTAATTCAATAATTCTTAAGCAATTATGAAGTCCAAGACCTATTCCTTCATACTTGTCTCTAGAGTGTAACCTAAAAAAAGGACGAAATATTTGAACTAATTGATGTTCTGGTATTCCAATACCATTATCCTTTACAATGAAATGAAACTTACTATCAGCGTTTGAAGCTGAAATTTCAATATTTGGATTTAAACTAGTTTTTGAGAATTTAATGGCGTTTAAGATGAGGTTTTGAAACAACATCCTTATTTCAGTTTCCTGACCTTTTATTTTTGGTAAAACGGTGATATTAATTTTAGTATTAGTTTCTTTAATTCTTAAAGCAATGTCTTCGAGTACTTCTCTTATAAGTTTATTGCAATCAATATTTTTTTTGGATTGTGTTACTCCAATTTGAACATATTCCGAAACCCTATTTACTAACTGACCCATCCTAGTTGATGATTGATAAATGAACTCAAGCTGATTATTTATTTCTGATTTTGAATTTTTTGAAGTTTTTTCTTTCTTATCTAGTATTTGCTTTGCAAATTCAGAAATATTTCTAACTGGTTCTTGTAAATCGTGGTGCAGAATATCAGTAAATTCCTTAATCTGACGATTTTTATCTTTTAGCTTTTTATTCAATTCGATTAAAGAATCATTTTTTAATTCTAATTTTCTCGTAAATGATTTTGTCTTTTGTTCATCATAAATCACAAAAATTATTGAAAGCCAAATAAGACAGCAAAAGTATACGACAAGCTCATCAAATGGAATGTTGATTTCTTCAAATAATGGACCATAAAGATTAACGTATATTGTCGGTAAAACAAATAAAGAGATTTGTACAAAAAAAGCCCATTTTCTCAGTTTGGGAGTTTTTCTCATTAATAAATGGCTGATAAATATTGAAGTTAATGATGCCAAGGCCTGCGCAAAATATCCTCCAAACAAAAAAATTGCCATTGCGAACCATAAAGGAATTATAAAGGCATTATAAATAGAGTAAAATTTAGAGAAGCTATTGTATTTTATAAATACAGGTAAAAGATATAACCCAGCTACTGATAGTATGAAAATACGTAATCGTTGAGGGTATGATGTAATCGTGATGAAAAATACCAGTAATGCCCCTAAAGCGGATATTAAATGAACGACTTTTAAAACATAATTTAAATTTGTCTTTTTTTTTATAGAGAGCATTTTGAATATGAGGTTTATACCGCGACCACTCCTTTGATATGCGGATGTGGATTATAATCCATAAGGGTGAAATCATCAAAAGTAAAGTCCAAAATATCTTTAACCTCTTGATTTAATACCATTTTCGGTAACGGTCTTGGTTCTCGAGATAATTGAAGTTCAACTTGCTCCATATGGTTGTTATAAATGTGAGCATCACCAAAAGTATGCACAAAATCCCCGGCCTCATAACCGCAAACTTGAGCCATCATCATGGTAAATAAGGCATAAGATGCAATATTAAAGGGTACACCTAAGAAGATGTCTGCGCTTCGTTGGTATAATTGACAGCTCAATTTACCATCTGCGACATAAAATTGAAAGAAAGCATGGCATGGTGGCAATGCAGCCTTACCATTAGCTACATTTTCTGCAAAAGAAACTGAAGTATCAGGTAATACACTTGGGTTCCATGCAGAAACTAACATTCTTCTGCTATTAGGGTTGTTCTTTAAAGTTTGTATAACATCTTCTATTTGGTCAATTTCTTCGCTATTCCAATTGCGCCATTGATGTCCATAAACCGGTCCTAAATCCCCATTTTCATCGGCCCATTCATTCCAGATACGTACACCGTTTTCTTTTAGATAATCAATATTTGTATCACCTTTTAAAAACCAAAGCAATTCATATATTATTGATTTTAAATGTAGTTTTTTGGTAGTTACCATCGGAAAGCCTTCAGATAAATTAAATCTCATTTGGTAGCCAAAAACACTCTTAGTGCCCGTACCTGTTCGGTCTCCTTTTTGGTTTCCGTTTTCTAAAACATGTTGAAGTAAATCGTGATATTGTTTCATAAGGCCCTCTTCCATCTCTCTATTTAGAGAGATACTTAAATTATCTGCTAAAATAAAAGTAATCGTAGTAATTGAATATAAAAAACAGGTTTGGTTATAAACCAGTTATCAACCAATTTTAAGAAGTAACCTTTCCTTTTTGGATAAATCTTTACCCTAAAATCATCCCAGCAATGGTCGCGGAAAGCAAAGAAGCTAAAGAACCACCCAATACAGCTTTCATTCCAAATGCCGAAAGCGTTTTACGCTGACCTGGTGCGAGCGATCCTATACCCCCAATTTGAATTCCGATGGAAGCAAAATTTGCAAAACCACAAAGCATATAAGTTGCCATTATAACTGATTTGTTATAAGTGAAATGAGCGGAGCTTGCCATGTTTTTTAATTCGGCAAGTTGAATATAACCTATGAATTCACTAGCAGCCAATTTTATACCGAGTAATTGACCCATAAGCATTACATCTTCGTTAGCCACTCCAATGAGCCACATTAGGGGCGCGAAAACTGTTCCTAGAATAGCTTCCAATGAAAATTTGTCATAAGGAGAATTTGCAGCAATCCAAGAATTCAAGGAAGTCCAATCACCAATACCACCTAAAATGCCATTGATCATTGCAATAAAAGCTACAAATACAAGTAACATGGCACCTACATTGACAGCCAGTTTAAGTCCCTCTGTTGTTCCATTAGCGATGGCATCCAAAAGATTGGCCCCAATACGTTCTTGTGATACTTTGACATCAGTATTAATAGGTTCTGTTTGCGGGTAAAGAATTTTCGAGATAATTATTGCACCAGGGGCTGCCATTACAGATGCAGCCAACAAATGTTTCGCAAATACTAATCTTAATACAGGGTCATCACCACCTAAAAAACCTATATAAGCTGCGAGTACGGCCCCAGCAACTGTTGCCATACCACCAATCATGACTAATAAGATCTCTGACTTATTCATCTTTTCTAAATAGGCTTTAATTAATAAAGGAGCTTCTGTTTGACCTAAAAATATATTACCTGCTATAGATAAACTTTCTGCTCCGGAGATACCTAAAGATTTAGTTAACAACCAGGCCAGCCATTTAACAACCTTTTGAATTACACCTAAATAAAACAAGACAGAAGTTAATGCTGAAAAGAAAATAATTGTAGGGAGCACTTGAAAAGCAAATATGTAACCGAAGGTATCCATATCCACCACTAACCCTTCAAATAAAAATTGACTTCCTGCTCTAGTAAAATCTAATATATTGACAAATACTTGACCAATGGCCTCGAAAATTGATTGTACAAAAGGGATTTTCAGAACACCAATTGCGATAATGACTTGAATTCCTAAACCAATACCAACAGTTTTCCAGTTGATTGCTTTTCTATTTGAACTAAATAAAAATGCTATCAGAATAAGAACCGCCATACCTAAGGCACCACGACCTAACGTGGATAAGGTAAAACCCTGATTAGGTACTAATTCTGAAGATGTTTGATTAGTAACAAAAGTTTCCACAAGTGTTTGTAATTCTTCACTTGGTGGAGCAGTTTGCGCTGAAACTTGAATTGATAACAAACAAATAATAAGAAAAATCCAAATCTTAGCAGATTTCATAAAAAGTTGGGAATTAATTTCTTTTGGATATCTCATCTCGAAGCTTAGCGGCTTTTTCGTAATCTTCATTCGCTACAGCCTTATCTAACTCTTTATAAAGTTCATCAATATTCATTTCACGATATCCATCACCAGCTCCTGATTCTATGGCAACTGTTTCACCTTCCTGCAAAATTTCATCTACTACAATACTATCACTACTATCTTCATCTTCACTTTCCTTTGAAGAAAATTTTAAGAAAATACCTGCCTTATCTAAGATAGTTTTATACGTAAATATTGGTGCATCAAAACGAAGTGCTAATGCAATTGCATCACTAGTTCGGGCATCAATAATTTCTTCAACTTTATCTCGCTCACAAATAACACTGGAGTAAAACACGCCATCCACTAGTTTATGAATAATAACTTGTTTGACAACAATATCATATCTATCAGCAAAGTTTTTAAATAAATCGTGAGTTAAAGGCCGCGGTGGTCTTATTTCCTTCTCTAATGCAATCGCTATCGACTGAGCTTCAAAAGCACCAATAACTATTGGGAGTTTGCGGTCACCTTCTACTTCATTCAAAATTAGGGCATAAGCACCATTTTGTGTTTGGCTGTATGAAATCCCCTTAATTTTTAATCGAACTAAACTCATAAATATCCTGCTATAACATAAAAAAGCTGTTCAAATAAGTGGCAATGACAATTATTTGAACAGCCGCTTCAAAGAAGCAAATTAACAAAATTTAAGCGTTCTGTGCTTTAAATTCTTTTAATTTTTCAATGAGTTCTGGAACCACTTCAAAGGCGTCGCCAACGATACCATAGTCCGCTGCTTTAAAGAAGGGAGCTTCGGCATCATTATTTATTACAACCTTAGTTTTTGAAGAGCTAACGCCAGCCAGATGCTGAATAGCTCCAGATATTCCAATAGCAATGTAAAGATTACTCGCCACAGGTTTTCCGGTTTGGCCAACATGCTCACCATGAGGTCTCCAGCCTAAATCTGAAACTGGTTTTGAACAAGCTGTTGCAGCGCCTAATATATCTGCTAATTCTTCAACCATTCCCCAGTTTTCTGGCCCTTTTAATCCTCTACCGGCTGAAACAACGATATCAGCGTCTGCAATCGTTGCTTTACCGACAACTTTATCAATTTCTATTGATTTCGCGCCAAAATCATTTTCATTAATATTTGCAGCAAATGCCTCCACTGTGGCAGAGGTTTCATTCTCAACAATTCCGAAGGCGTTATTTGAGACTCCAATAATTTTTGTTTCTGCACTAATTTCGGTATGTGCAAAACCCTTGTTACTAAAAGCAGTTCTCTTAACCACAAATGGTGCAGTACTTTCAGGGGCTGCCACCACATTTGGAACATAACCTGCATTTAGTTTTGCAGCTAAAATTCCACCTAAAAATTTACTATCCGCACTAGAACTCAAAATGACAACTTTAGCTCCCTCTGCTGCCGCTGCTTGAGCAATAGCAGATGCGTAAGCCTTCGCATTGAAAGTTGTAAGTGAATCGTCTTTAACTTCTAGTACTTTGCTTGCTCCGTAAAGGCCTAGGCTACCATTGTTATCTGCATTGATTGAAATTGCAGTTACTGTCTCTCCCATTTGTTGGGCAATTTCAAATGCAAAAGAAACTGCTTCTTGAGCATTCTTTTTAAAATTACCTTTTTCTGATTCTGTATAAACTAGTACTGACATATCTTTAGATTACTTTAGCTTCATTATGTAATAACTCAATCAACTCAACAATATTACCAGCATCAACTAGTTTTACTGGTCCTTTAGCGGCTGGTTTTTCAAACTTAATATCTTGTGTTGGTGAAGGAGCATCGACAGGATCAATTACATTTAGAACCTTTTTACGAGCCATCATGATACCGCGCATGTTTGGTATGCGTAAATCACTTTCTTCTACCAAACCTTTTTGGCCACCAATGACTAGGGGTAGTGAAGTTTCAATAGTTTCTTTTCCTCCGTCAATTTCTCTAGTTGCTTTAGCTGAACTACCGTCTACTTCTAATGAAATGCAAGTATTGACAAAGTTCATATCTAATAAAGTTGCTAAGATACCTGGTACCATGCCACCGTTATAATCAATAGATTCTCTTCCAGCAATAACTAAATCATATCCACCATTCTTTACAACTTCAGCAAGTTGTCTCGCTACAAAAAAACCATCTTTAGGTTCAGCGTTAATTCGAATGGCTTCATCAGCTCCAATCGCTAGCGCTTTTCTAATTGTAGGTTCAGTTTGAGCACCACCAACAGTGGCTACATGAACTACTGCTTGCTGTTTTTCTTTAAACCACATCGCTCTGGTTAATCCAAATTCGTCATTTGGGTTAATAACGAATTGAACACCATTGGTGTCAAATTGCGTATCGCCTTCAGTAAAGTTAATTTTTGAAGTCGTGTCAGGGACATTACTAATACAAACTAAAATCTTCATTTGTTGTTTTAATTTTGGAGCGTAAAGATAGCTATAAATTCTCAAATTTACTATGCATGCATAGTAAAATTTTGTTCTTTTTTTGATTTTTTAGCTGTAATGATTCCTTTATTATTTGCTATTTTTGCTTGCGTTTTAAATTTCAAAACCCAATTACACTTCAATAGAATATGAAGACACTACAATTTAGACAGGCTATATGTGAGGCGATGTCAGAAGAGATGAGAACTGATGATTCCATTTATTTAATGGGTGAGGAAGTAGCTGAGTACAATGGTGCTTATAAGGCATCAAAAGGTATGTTAGATGAGTTTGGTGCTGAACGTGTTATTGACACCCCAATTTCCGAGCTTGGTTTTGCTGGAGTTGGCGTTGGATCGGCCATGTTAGGTAATAGACCAATTATAGAGTTTATGACTTTTAACTTTGCCTTGGTTGGTATTGATCAAATTATCAATAATGCCGCCAAAATTAGACAAATGTCTGGCGGGCAGTTACCATGTCCAATAGTATTTAGAGGCCCAACGGCTTCTGCAGGTCAACTGGCAGCAACACATTCGCAGGCTTTTGAAAGCTGGTATGCTAATTGCCCTGGTTTAAAAGTAGTAGTGCCTTCAAACCCAGCTGATGCAAAGGGCTTATTAAAGGCCTCTATACGTGATAATGACCCAGTAATTTTTATGGAGTCTGAACAAATGTATGGTGATAAAGGAGATGTGCCTGAGGGTGATTATACCATCCCTTTAGGTGTTGCCGATATTAAACGTGAAGGAAAAGATGTAACTATTGTTTCTTTTGGGAAGATTATAAAAGAAGCCTATAAAGCTGCTGATGAATTAGAAAAAGAAGGCATTAGTTGTGAAATAATCGATTTAAGAACTGTTAGGCCAATGGATATTGATTCTATTGTTAATTCAGTTAAAAAGACAAATAGATTGGTAATCTTAGAAGAAGCATGGCCTTTTGGTAATGTTTCTACCGAAATTATTTATCATGTTCAAGACAAAGCGTTTGATTATTTGGATGCTCCAGTGGTAAAAATAAATACGGCAGATACTCCTGCACCTTATTCACCAGTACTTTTAGCTGAATGGTTACCGAACAGTAGTGATGTCGTTAAGGGCGTTAAGAAAGTGTTATATAAGGACTAAATAGCAAATTGTAAGTTATATTAGCCTTGTCGATTAAAATCGGCAAGGCTTTTTTTTAAGGAATAGTTTTTGATAGAAAATTACTTTTAAAATCAAATTGACCACATTGAATTGAAAACTTTTAAGATTTTCATTTTAATACGACATATCAAAACATGAAGAAGTTCCTATTCACTCTTTTTCTTTTAGTAGTTGTTATTGTTCATTCGCAATCAAAAGTGAGTGGTATTATTCTTGATGAATATGATGCCCCAGTAGCTTTTGCGAATATTGTTTTTAAGAATTCATCAGAAGGAACAATTACCAATGATAATGGGAGATTTTACCTAGAGGCCGATAGTACTTATGATACTTTAATAGTCTCTTTTATAGGGTATGATACTCAAGAGATTGTACTGGATAAAAAAGTAAATTATGATATGAAAATTATCATGGTTGAATCTACGGAACAATTAGATGAGGTTATTGTTTACACCGGTAAGCAATCCAAGAAAAATAATCCAGCGATAGACATTCTTAAAAAAATATGGGCTAAAAAAAGGGAAAACGGCGTTCGAAAGTTTAAAAGCTATGACTACGATAAGTATGAGAAAATTGAGTTTGATTTAAATACTATCGATAGTGCTTTAATAAAAAGTAAGGTTTTTAAAGGGATGGAATTTGTTTTTAATGATTTGGATACTTCTAGAATAACTGGTAAAACTTATCTCCCAATCTTTTTAAATGAAGTTTCTTCAAAAATTTATGGTAATAATGAATTTGAACTGGAGAAAGAAGAGGTTCTGGGAAATAAAAACTCGGGTTTTGGTGGCAATCAAGCTATTACTGCTTTTGTTGAAGATTTATACACTGATTATGATATATATAACAACTATTTAAAATTCTTTGATAAGAGTTTTACAAGTCCTTTATCAAAAACAGGAGTTGATACCTATAATTACGTTTTATCAGATAGTACTTATATTGATAACAAATGGTGTTACAATATCATTTACTATCCACGTAGAAAAAATGAACTTACCTTTAAAGGAGATTTTTGGGTCAATGACACCACTTTTGCCATTAAAAAAATCAATATGGAGGTTACCAAAAGTGCCAACATTAATTGGGTAAAAGAGATTTATATTGAACAAGATTTTGATGTGATAAGTGATTCTGTATTCTTACTCAAGCGGGATTATATGTTAAGTGATTTTGCCTTCTCTAAAAAAGAGAAATCAAAAGGTGTATATGGTAAACGAACTACGGTTTATGACAATTATATTTTTAACGTAAAGCATCCAGAATCTTTTTATAAATCAGTCTCCGATCCATATGACACCAATGTTTTTCAACGCGATAGTATCTTTTGGAAGAACGCCCGTTTAGAAAGTTTAAATGAAGATGAAGCTGGGATTTTCAAGTTGTTAGATACTTTAAAAACAGTTCCAAAGTTTAATACTTTTTATAACGTAGCCAGTATTTTGGCCTCGGGTTATGTTGAAATTGACAAGTGGAATCTTGATATTGGAGACCTGTACAGCACATTTGGTTTTAATGATGCCGAAGGAATAAGAGTGAGAGCTGGTGCAAGAACATTTTTTAGTCAGAATGATCCATGGAGAATTGAAGCTTATACGGCATACGGCTTTACCGACAAAAAGTTCAAACACGGACTTTCTGGCAAGTTTATGTTAGACAGAAAAAGTAGGCTGATTTTATCTGGTGGCCATAGGCGGGATGTTGAGCAACTTGGAATAAGCCTAACGAGCACGAATGATGTGCTTGGCAGAAGTATAGCATCGTCAGCGCTAGTCTCCGTGGGTAATAACAATAGGTTGACTAGTATTAATTTAGGGGTTATTAATCTTGAAATGGAGCCTGTCAAAAACTTCAGATTCTCTTTAGGTAGTTCTTTCAGAACTTTAAGCTCAGCACTACCAGAAGATTTTAGTTTAGATTATATAGATGAAGATTCACCTACCGGTATATCTTCAGAAATAAAGCAATTTGATATTAATACCACCATAATTTACACACCAGGTAAAAAAACTATTGGATATGGTGTGGAACGGTATGATGTTAATGAGAATTACAGTACGCTTTTATTGAATTGCACCGTTGGGTTGAGTGAGTTTTTAGAAAGTGATTTTGATTATCAAAGATTACAGTTTTCATATACGCAGCCATGGCAATTAGGAGGTTTTGGCCGTTTGACCAGTACAGTGGAGTTAGGTAAAACTTTCGGTGAAGTTCCATTGGGTCTATTGAGTGTGGTACCTGGTAATCAAACTTTGTTTTCACTATATAATACTTTTCCAAACCTCGACTTTTATGAGTTTGTAACTGATACCTATGCTACTTTGCATTTAGAACATAATTTTAATGGGCGTCTTTTTTCGAGAATTCCTTTTTTGAGAAAACTCAATCTTCGTGAAATAGTAGGATTACGAGGTGCCTGGGGTACAATTTCTGATGAGAATATTGCTTTGAGTGCACCCACAAACATTCCGTTGTTAGCACCAAGTGATGAAATCTACTGGGAGTATTCACTAGGGATAGGTAATATTTTTAAAATCTTTAGAATTGATTTTAATTTTAGAGGAAATTATTTAGAGAATCCCGATGCTCGAGCCTTTGGTGTCACCGGAACATTCGGATTTAATTTTTAGTTAATGTATCGGAAGCAATTAAGGGGTATTTTAGCCGTTTATACCCAATTAAGAACTATAAATAGTTGTAATGTCAAAGAAAAAAGAAGAAGTAACTTTTGATGTTTTAATAGAGATACCAAAAGGAAGTAGAAATAAATATGAATACGATTTTACCTTAAATAAAATTCGTTTTGATAGAACATTGTTTTCATCAATGATGTATCCTGGTGACTATGGTTTTGTTCCAGAAACTTTGGCTTTAGACCATGATCCACTTGATGTTTTGGTAATGACCACAGAACCGACATATCCAATGGTAGTGATGGAGGTAAAACCAATCGGGGTTTTTCATATGACCGATGAAAAAGGCCCAGATGAAAAAATTATCTGTGTACCGGTAAATGATCCAGTTTGGAATAAAAAGGATGACATCAATGATATAAACCCTCATCGTATTAAAGAGATTGAGCATTTTTTTAAGGTCTATAAAGATTTAGAGGAAAAAAAGGTCGATACTGGTGGTTGGGGCGATGCCAAAGAGGCAATTGAAATTTATCATGAGTGCGTAAAACGCTACGATGAAAGTGAGCATAAACTGAAGCGCACATTTATGATTTAATCAATTCTTTGTATTTGATTTTAAGCATTCCGCAATTTTCGGGATGCTTTTTTTATTAGTGGCTATTTTACTACATTTGCTGGCATTAAAAATTTCTTAAAAAACTCATAATTAACTAACAACTATGGAATTAATCGTAAAGTTTTTACCTGCCTTCGGAGTTTTGGCCCTATTGTACGTTTTTATTAAAAGCGGATGGGTATCAAAGCAAGAAGTTGGTGACGCTAAAATGGCAAGAATCGCCAAAAATATTGCAGATGGTGCAATGTCTTTCTTAAAAGCGGAATACAAGATATTGAGCATCTTCGTTGTTGCTGTGGCAATTCTATTATTCTTTAAAGGAACAAGTGAAGAAGGATCTAACGGAATGGTCGCTGTATCATTTATTGTAGGTGCTATTTGTTCAGCTTTAGCTGGCTTCATCGGAATGAAAGTGGCAACCAAAGCGAATGTTCGTACAACGAATGCTGCTAGAACTTCATTGGGTAAAGCTTTAGAAGTGGCTTTTGCTGGTGGTGCTGTAATGGGTCTTGGTGTTGTAGGTCTTGGTGTTTTAGGCCTTAGCGGACTTTTTATGATATATAGTGGACAAGGTTGGGAGCTTGGTGAAGTATTGAATGTACTATCTGGTTTCTCTCTTGGAGCATCTTCAATTGCATTATTTGCTCGTGTTGGTGGTGGTATTTATACCAAAGCTGCTGATGTTGGTGCTGACCTAGTTGGTAAAGTAGAAGCTGGTATTCCTGAAGATCACCCTTTGAACCCTGCAACAATTGCAGATAACGTTGGTGACAACGTAGGTGATGTTGCTGGTATGGGAGCTGACCTTTTTGAATCTTATGTTGGGTCTATAATAGGTACTATGGTTCTTGGCGCTGCGTTTGTTGGAATGGACGTATTTAAAGCTGATGGTTTTGATGGTTTAAGTGCAGTTTACCTTCCATTGGTGCTTGCTGCTATAGGAATTATTATGTCCATAATAGGTACCTTTTTTGTAAAAGTTAAAGATGGTGGTAACCCACAAACCGCTTTAAATATTGGTGAATTTGGGTCTGCTTTCTTAATGTTAATTGCTTCTTATTTTATCATCACAAACATGTTACCAGAAAGCTGGATATTCGGTGGTGAAACATACGGAGCAATGGGTGTTTTCTGGGCAGTACTTGCTGGTTTAGTTGCTGGTCTTGCCGTAGGTAAAGTAACAGAATATTATACAGGTACAGGTACAAAACCAGTAACTTCAATTGTACGTCAGTCTGAAACAGGAGCTGCAACAAACATTATTGCTGGTTTAGGCGTAGGTATGATGTCTACTATGTTTCCTATTATTCTAATTGCTGCTGCAATTTTAGTTTCTCATCATTTTGCTGGTCTTTATGGTATTGCAATTGCTGCGGTGGGAATGTTAGCAAACACTGGTATCCAACTAGCCGTTGATGCTTACGGGCCTATTTCTGATAATGCTGGTGGTATTGCTGAAATGGCAGAATTAGAACCAGAAGTAAGAGAGCGTACTGATAAATTAGATGCTGTTGGTAATACTACAGCTGCGATTGGTAAAGGTTTTGCAATTGCTTCAGCAGCCTTAACGGCATTAGCATTATTTGCTGCTTTCATGCAAACTGCCAATGTTACTGCTATTGATGTTTCAAAACCAACAGTTATGGCTGGTTTGCTAGTAGGGGGTATGTTACCATTTGTTTTCTCTGCCCTTTCTATGAATGCGGTTGGTAGAGCTGCGATGGCAATGATTGAAGAAGTTCGTCGTCAGTTTAGAGATATTCCTGAATTAAAGGCTGCGTTGGAAGTTATGAGAGATGTTGATTCAGATATGTCTAAAGCTACACCAGAACAAAGAGCAACTTTTGATGCTGCTGATGGTTTAGCTGAATATGATAAGTGTGTTGATATTTCAACCAAAGCTTCTATTAAAGAAATGGTATTACCAGGTTTATTAGCAATCGCTGTGCCTGTAGCTGTTGGATTTATTGGTGGTGCAGAAATGTTAGGTGGTCTATTGGCAGGTGTTACTACTTGTGGTGTATTAATGGCAATCTTTCAGTCTAACGCTGGTGGTGCGTGGGATAATGCAAAGAAAACTATCGAAAGTGACGGTAAAAAAGGTTCTGATGCCCACAAAGCCGCTGTTGTTGGTGATACTGTAGGTGATCCATTTAAAGATACTTCAGGTCCTTCGTTAAACATCTTATTGAAATTAATGTCGGTTGTAGCTTTGGTAATTGCACCAAGTATCGCAATTAGCGCAGATAGCATGATGGCTTATAATCAAGAAAAAGTTGCTACAGAGGTTGTTGAAAAACAAATGGAACAACAAATTCGTGTTGAAGTGAGCAATGTTGAAGATGGTTCTTTCAAAGCTGTTGTTACTTCAACTGCTACTTCTAATGGAGAAGTGGTAACAGAAACAGTAAAAGAATTTACTGGAGCTACTAAAGAAGAGGTAAAAACTCAAGTAGAGGCTTATAATAAGTCTATTACGATAGAATAAGTTTGGCTAGACCTTCCGAATTAATCGGAAGGTCCTCCAACCAACCAAAACCTGTAAAGTTAGCTTTGCAGGTTTTTTTGTTACTGCAACTGAAAGGTAATAGGAATGCTAAACGGAACTTTCACTGCTTGATTTCTTTGTTTTCCAGGCTTCATTTTTGGAAGTTTTGAAATGATTCTTGCTGCTTCACTTTCTAAAATTTGATGAGGACCTCGCATCTTTAACCCCCCAATAGTGCCATCTTTTTGAACAGTGAATTGTAAGTAAACTTTTCCCTGTAAACCCATATCAATGGCATTTTCTGGGTATTTAAAGTTCTTTCTTACATGTTTTAGCATCTTTTCTTGAAAGCAGGCACGTTTATCATCTGATTTTTCACAACCAGGGAAAACAGGGACTTCTTCGACATTTATAAATATGACCTCTTCCGGGGTTTCTTCCTCTGCAAATTCGATTGAAGTAACAGATGCAACTTCAGTATTTTGGTTAGCTTCTGTAGGCTCAATAAAAGTTTCTGGCTCAGGGTCATCATTTTTAATAATTTCAAGGAATTCTGGAACTTGAATTTTTGGTGGTGGCGGAGGTAGTAGCTGCACTAAAGGTGGTATTTCTTCTTCCAATGAATCAGGTATTTCTAACTGACCAAATGTGCCATTTATTATTTGGTCAAATGTCTTCCATTCCAAGGCGGCGTAAACTAATCCTAGAATTAAGGTCATTCCGATTGCAAAGTATAGGCCACTTTGTTTTTCTAATTTAAGATGTTCTTTCTTTTTAGCTTCCATCGTATCAAATTTTATAGTTATACAATGAAAGTAGCGTATCGCTAATGCTTTAAAAAGCTAGAATGAGGGAACAGACGTTTTGAATGAGGGAATATATTTTAAAAACAAGAAATATTGAATCTAGGATGATATTTAATTTTTAGCTGGTTTAAAACAAACCATGAATTTCAGCATCAATCTTATTGATGACTTCACCTAAATCTTCAGGATTATCAACAAAGTTTAAAGCATCAACATCAATTACTAATAGTTTTCCTTTTTCATAGGTATTTACCCAAGCCTCGTAACGTTCGTTCAAACGACTTAAATAATCAATTGAAATACTGTTTTCATACTCACGCCCACGTTTATGTATTTGATCAACTAAATTAGGGATAGAGCTACGTAAATAAATCAGTAAATCTGGTGGTTGTACCAAACTTTCCATCAGTTCAAATAGACTCTTATAATTCTCAAAGTCTCTATTGGTCATCAGACCCATTGCATGAAGGTTAGGCGCAAAAATATGAGCATCCTCATAAATGGTTCGATCTTGTATTACCTTTTTACCACCTTCTCTGATATTTAGAATTTGTCGGTAACGACTATTTAAAAAGTAAATCTGTAGATTGAAGCTCCAACGCTCCATTTGTGTATAAAAGTCGTCGAGATATGGATTGTCAACAACATCTTCAAAATGGGCTTCCCATTTGTAATGTTTTGACAATAAAGTGGTTAAGGTTGTTTTTCCTGCTCCAATATTTCCGGCAACTGCAATGTGCATGGTTTGGTGTTTTTGGCTAATTAGTTTAAAAACGGGGGTCTGCAATATACGAAGTATATCCAGTTACAAGAAAAATATATGTTGAAATACATCAAGGTTTTATTTTGATTTGAAAATTTTAATTTCAATATCAAATATGTATTTTTGCCTTTCAATAATGAGGACGGATTTGACTGATTGCAACCTCTTTAAAAAATGCTAAAAAGCAGTGTAAACTTCTTTAAGCCTTTCCGTCAAATCTTCTTATAATATGATAGTTAATGGCTTATTTATTTACATCGGAGTCTGTAAGTGAAGGACATCCAGATAAAGTTTCAGACCAAATTAGTGATGCGCTTTTAGATAATTTTTTGGCTTTTGATCCAGAAAGTAAGGTCGCCTGTGAAACGCTTGTTACAACAGGTCAAGTAGTGCTAGCTGGTGAGGTCAAGAGTAATACGTATTTAGATTTACAAACCATAGCGCGTGAGGTGATTAATAAGATCGGGTATACCAAAGGAGAATACCAGTTTAGCGGAGATTCATGCGGTGTTATTTCTTTAATACATGAACAGTCACAAGATATTAACCAAGGGGTTGATAGAGCTACAAAAGAGGAACAAGGTGCAGGTGATCAAGGAATGATGTTTGGTTACGCAACTAAAGAGACAGAAAACTATATGCCTTTGGCACTAGATATCTCTCATAAAATTCTTCAGGTTTTAGCAGATTTACGCAAAGCTTCATCTGAAATTCCATACCTAAGACCAGATGCGAAAGCTCAGGTAACTATCGAGTATTCCGATGATAATGTACCACAAAGGATTGATACTATTGTTGTTTCAACGCAACATGATGATTTTGATGATGATGAGAAAATGCTTACGAAAATCAAAGCTGATATTATTTCTATTTTGATTCCTAAAGTGGTGGAGCAATTCCCAACTCATGTTCAAGAACTTTTTGATGATAAAATTCAATATCATATTAACCCTACGGGAAAGTTTGTTATCGGGGGCCCGCATGGTGATACTGGATTAACAGGAAGAAAGATTATAGTGGATACCTATGGTGGAAAAGGTGCTCATGGAGGAGGAGCTTTTAGTGGTAAAGACCCAAGTAAAGTAGACCGAAGTGCTGCCTATGCAGCTCGACATGCTGCTAAAAATTTAATAGCTGCTGGAGTAGCTCATGAAATATTGGTTCAAGTTAGTTATGCCATTGGGGTTGTAGAACCCACTTCGATTTTCGTTGATACTTATGGCACAGCACAAGTAGATTTAACGGATGGTCAAATTGCAAAAAAAGTAGCTCAACTTTTTGATATGCGTCCCTTTGCTATTGAAGAAAGACTAAAACTGCGAAATCCTATTTATTTGGAAACTGCTGCTTATGGTCATATGGGTAAAAATCCTGAAATCGTCACTAAAGTTTTTGAATCACCATATAACGGTAGAATCGAAAAAGATGTTGAGCTTTTTACATGGGAAAAATTAGACAAGGTGAGTGAAGTAAAAGCTAGTTTCGGTATTTAGAATTTAAAGTTGGCTATATTGTTCTTCTGATTCCACAAATTAAAAACGGATAATAAATATAAAAAGGAGGGCTTTATAATGCCCTCTTTTTTATTTGGGTTGCCTCATATTCCTTTGTAGTTTTATGAAATCAAATCAATCATTATGAAGTTCATATTTAAACCTGTCATTTTAGTCTTGTTAGCGCTATTTATTGTCTCCTGCAAGAAAACCACCAAAGAAGGCGTGGTAGAAATTGAGGAGAATTATGTTGCCAATAACTATGACAAGCAAGAGGTTGATATTGAAATGCGAGATGGTGCAACACTTCATACGACCATATACTCCCCTAAAGACGCCTCAAAAGAATATCCAATTCTTATGCAGCGTACGCCATATAGTTCTAGGCCATATGGAGAAATGCAATATAGAAGACAAATAGGTCCGAATGTTAACCTGATGAAAGAAGGTAATATTATCGTCTATCAAGATGTTCGTGGCCGTTGGTTAAGTGAAGGGCATTACGAGAATATGCGTGCCTATATCCCTAATAAAACGGATAGTACTCAAGTAGATGAGAGCACTGATACTTATGATACCATTGATTGGCTGATAAACAATATAGAAGGTAATAATGGCAATGTTGGCGTATGGGGAATTTCATATCCAGGTATGTATGCTACCTATGCAACAATAGATGCACACCCAGCTTTAAAAGCCTCTTCACCTCAGGCATGTATTGGTGATTTCTTTTTTGATGATTTTCATCATAATGGTGCTTACCTATTGAGTTATTTTAGGGCGACCTCTTTATTTGGAACGCCTAGACCTAATGGCGACCAACCTATTGACACTGCTTGGTATACTTTACCTGATTTAAAAACCGAAGATCAATACCAATTTTTTCTAGATAAAGGACCACTGAAAAACTTGAACTCTTATTTTGAATACGACTTAAAGGACCAACCATCGTTGGCACCAAATGAATTGACAGATGATTATTTCTGGAATGAGTTGAAAGAACATCCAAATTATGATGAATTATGGCAAAGTAAAGGATTGATTCAACACTTAGATAAATCAAAATCACATGTCGCCACCATGATTGTTGGCGGTTGGTTTGATGCTGAAGATTTGTATGGTCCTTTAGAAACGTATAAGAATATTGAAAAGAATGGAGAGGGTTATAATACGATGGTTTTTGGACCTTGGGATCACGGGCGTTGGGCAAGAAGAAGCGAACGTAATTTAGTAGGTAACTATTATTTTGGTGATTCTATTTCAACTTTTTTTCAAGATAATATTGAAACGAAGTTTTTTAATCATTTCTTAAAAGGAAAAGGGGATGCAAATAGTGGATTACCTGAGGCGTATGTGTTTGACTCTGGACGAAAAGAATGGAAAGAATATGATTCATGGCCACCAAAAGGGGTGGAAAAACTAGCAATGTTTTTATCTGAAAATCAAGTATTATCTGCAGAGCAACAAGCCAGCACAGGTATTCAATTTGTTAGTAATGTCAAAAAGCCGGTGCCTTATTCTGAAGATATAAAATCGGTATTTACACCAAGAAAATACATGACCGATGATCAGCGTTTTGCTGCACGCCGTTCTGATGTATTGGTTTTTGAGACTGATGTTTTAGAAGACGATTTAACCCTAGCTGGTGATATTTTGGCAAAACTTAAGGTTGCTACTACAGGTGACGCAGCTGATTGGATTGTTAAGGTTATTGATGTTCATCCTACAGATACAGAAACCAATGAAGAAATGCAAGATCATTTGAAAATGAGTAACTATCATTTAATGGTTCGGAGTGAAGTTTTAAGAGGTCGTTTTAGAAATAGTTTTTCTAAGCCTGAACCATTTACACCCAATAAAAAGACTGATGTAAATATCAAATTACAAGATGTATTTCATACGTTTAAAAAAGGGCATCGACTTCAAGTTCAGGTGCAGAGCACTTGGTTTCCGCTTATTGATTTAAATCCTCAAACTTATGTTGAGAATATTTTTAAAGCGGATGAGGAAGATTTTAAAACACAGACCCATACGGTGTTTACTGATTCTAGTTTAGAATTTTCAATATTGAGATAATAGAAGAATGTCAATTTATCAGAAACTAACCGCAATCGGTAATAGGTTTGAAAGCAAGCATAAACTATTTAAATATGGTTTTAATCTTTCACCAATGTATCGAAGAAGTACTGGAAAGATTATTAAGGTAAGTAAAGACTTGTCTTTTATAAAAGTCAAACTTTCTATTTCTTATAAAAATAAAAATTATGTGAATTCAATTTTTGGTGGAAGCATGTTTTCGGCGGTTGATCCTATACCAATGGTACAACTCATTAATTTATTGGATAAAAATTATGTGGTTTGGGATAAATCTGCCCAAATAAATTTTAAAAGACCTGCCAAAGAAGACTTGTATGCGGAATTCAGTTTTACTCCCGAAGAGGTCAATCAAATTAAGGAAGATGTTGTAGAAAAAAATGAAATTGAATTGGTAAAAACTACCTTCTTAAAGAACAAAGAGGGCTCTAAAGTATTTTGTGAAGTACATAAAACTATTTACGTTGCCGATAAGGAGTTTTACAAAGAGAAAAGAAAAAAATCTAAAAAAAGCTAAACCAATTTCTGCATCTGCTTTTTTACACCACGATTGTTATATAACTCTTTTGCCATGACTTCATAAAGGCTTGTAAATCGTTCACTTTTTGATAAATCACCAAAAATAGCCTTTTGTTGAATAAAAGAAAGCGGGGCTATTTGAGCAGAATTTTGCAATACTACCTTTTGGCTATCAATTACTTCTAATGGCTTGTTGTTCAGGTCGGTTTGTTTATCAGAATAAAAGCACCATGCCGCAATCACTAAAGTACTTAGAGCAATATTTCCGTCATTGTCTAAGTTTTCCTTAATCGTCGGAATCAAAAACTTAGGAAGTTTTGCTGCGCTCTCTGAGCAAATTCGGCTTACACTATCTTTAATATTTGGGTTGGCAAAACGATCTAGTAAACTCTGTTTGTAGGTATCTAAATCAATACCTTTTACAGCATCTAACACTGGGGTCGCCTCTTTGTCCATAAATTGCTTGAGAAATGTATTAAAAAGGGGGTCATCAATACATTCGTTAATGGTTTGATACCCGTGTATTGCTCCTAGAATACCTAAGACAGAATGCCCTGCATTAAGCAAGCGGAGCTTCATTTTTTCATAAGGTTTTACATCAGGTACAAACTGTACTCCAACCTGTTCTAATGCCGGTCGACCATTGGAAAATTTATCTTCAATAACCCATTGTATAAAGGGTTCGCAAGTAACCGGCCAATCATCTATTAAATCATGATTTTTAGCTAGAAAAGAAATGTCTTCGGCAGTAGTTACAGGTGTTATTCGGTCTACCATACTGTTCGGAAATCTCACTTCTTTTTCAATCCAATCAGCTAACTCAGGATTTAGCTTTTGGGTAAACGCTAATAACATCTTTTTAGTTACATCTCCATTATGTTCAATATTGTCGCATGACAAAATGGTGAAGGCTGGTAGTTTATTATCTCTTCTTTTTTGCAAGGCTGCTGCCAAAAACCCATAAACTGATTTCGGATTTTTAGGATGTTTTAATTCTTCTTGAATAATGGAATTTTCAAAATCGAATTCGCCTGTAGAAGGATTGAAATTATAGCCGCCTTCAGTTATGGTTAATGAAACAATTTTGGTGTCTTCATGGGCCAATTTATCAATAACAGATTGAGGGTCTTCAATTGCGAATTTGTAGTCAACAATAGCACCTATTATATGAGGTTCAATCGTGCCATTAGGGTGCTTTATCAATAATGAATATAGCTGGTCTTGTTTTTTTAGGATAGTACTGATATTGCGGTCTTCTTCTCGCAAACCAATACCGCAAAGACCCCAGTCATATTGGTTGGTTTTTGTTGCTAGTTCTTGTAAATAGTAAGCTTGATGTGCTCTATGAAAACCACCAACACCAATATGAACCATACCCGTTTTGAGCATACTTCTATTAAAGGATGGCTTTGAAATCTGGTTATCTATTGAAGCTAGGTTTTGTTGATTTAAGTGCTGCATGTTTTACTTTTTTGATTTTCCACGCTGTAGATTCCAGTAGGCTGTAATAAAGTAAACTACGGTGCAAATAAATGCATAAGTGTAAAAGGTTTCTCGGTTTTCGATGTAGCTAATTTCAGTAGGGCTACCAAACAAAACATTAACAGCTAAGGCCAATGTAATCCCTAAAGAGATTATGGCGATAACCTTCAGTAGTTTCGAAAGAATTGAAACATCGCGTTTCTTTTCTGGTTCTTGACTAGCCTTAAGTTCTTGAAATTTTTCAATTTGCTCCTTTTGAAGGCTATCTTTTTTGATTTCTTCCAGATATGCTTCTTTCGCTCCATATCTAGAAGCTAAAACTGTATAAATAAGTATGGTGAAAATCCAAGTTGGGATAAAGAGATAAAAGAAAGACATTACATTAAATGCATTCAAACCAAAACCAAAAACAAGACCTACTGCCCAGGAAGCAACTGCTGGAAAGCTAAAGGAAAGTTGTTTATATGAAGACCAGTATCTTGTAAAGCCAATTCTTGGAAAAATTTGATGTTCAGCAAAAACTATCGCTCCCACTGGTACAACTAATAGTCCAGCATAGGTGAGAAGGGGTAGTATTTGAGAAAAAACAAAAGGAAAACATGCAATTACCATAGTTACTAGACCAACGATAAGTGTTGTTTTTTTTCTAGAATTATTCACAAAAATAGCCTGAGCAGCTAATCCAGCTCTATAGAGATTAGTGATTGCTGTGGTCCATCCGGCAACAATTACAATAACAAAACCGGACCAGCCTAAGGCATAATAGGCTACATCACCAGGATCAAGAGCTACAATTGATTTTCCTAAAATTACTGCTGCCCCAGCACCCATAATTCCTGCTGCTATCCAAGCAACATAATGGCCAAACATCATTCCTGTGCTAGTAGCTAAACCATAGCTTTTCTTTTTGGCAAAGCGTAAAAGAGCCATATCAATAAGGCCAAAATGTGTTATAGTATTTGCAGCCCATGCGAAACCAATTACTTCTATTAAACCAATACCGGGCTCACCATTACTATCAAGTCCAGTCCAAATTGACTGATTACCTAAATTTATAAAGTCATTCCAGCCGCTAGGTAAAGTTTTATCGAGAACATCTATTGATAAAGCCGGTAGTAATACCATGGCACCACTTGTAAACATAACAAATAACCAGGGTGCACAAACTCCAGAGAAGTCTGAGACTGCATTAAAGCCGTAAATAGCAATAGAAACTACAACAATACCCACGGCTAAAACAATAAATACAAACCAAAGGTTAGTCGGATACCAATCTAGCTGGGCCGGAATATTAAAGGCAAACCTCACTGCGGTTGACGATACTGTAATCATTGCAGCAGAAATCACAGAAAAAATGATGACGTTGGCCCAATTGTAGAGCTTAGTCATGGAGTCGCCTGCTATTTTGTTTAGGTATGTGTAAAGACTTAGTCTTGTGTCAACAGCTATCGGAGAGGTAATAAAGGTCCAACTAAGAACAGCTAAAATATTACCAATTAAAAGGCCTAATAAAATATCCATGGTTTTTGCACCAAGGGCGACAAAAGTCGCACCAATAACAAATTCTGTTGCCGCTACATGTTCAGCTGCATACAAGCCAGCAAAGTGTGTCCAATCATGTAATTTGTGCTTTGCAACTGGAAGTTGTTCTTCGTCTAATTGTTCTAAATTTTTAAAATCTTCAGAAGTATTCATGATGCTTTTTGTTGTTGGTTAGTAGTTAATTTCATGGTTCAAAATAGTCAGAACAATTGAGATAGCAATATTTTTAATATTTCAGATGAAAGGATATCCCACCAAATCACTAGGATTTTGTTAAATTTCTAAATTCTATTAGGATATTAATTTATTCCGACGTTATATTTGTACTAATAAGTTCAAACACGTATTGAATAGTTATCAAGAAAGGTGGAGGGATTAGACCCTTTGAAGCCTTAGCAACCCTTTGTTCTATGCAAAGAAGGTGCTAAATTCTATCTGCATTCGCAGAATAGATAACGAAAAACTAATAGCTAGCGCTATTTTTTCTCTTTCTTATAACTTTTTGATTTTACCAGACTATCGTCGGATAGTAAGGGTTTGGCTTTTTTAATCATTTAATTAATTTTTAAAAAACAAAATCATGAGTAATCAAAAATTAGCAACTAACGCATTACATGCGGGGCATGACACAACGCAAACAGGCGGAACTAGAGCCGTACCAATTTATCAGTCTACTTCTTATGTTTTTAATGATACCGATCATGCAGCGAATCTATTTTCATTAGCAGAACTTGGTTTTATTTACACTCGTTTAAATAATCCTACAAATCAAATATTACAAGAAAGGCTCGCTGCCTTAGAAGGTGGAGTTGGAGCGGTAGTATTCGCTTCTGGAACAGCAGCTATTTCCACAGGTTTATTAACACTTTTAAGAGCAGGAGATCATATTGTGGCATCAAGTAGTTTATATGGTGGCACCTTCAATTTGCTAAGTGTTACACTACCGCGACTGGGTATTACAACTACTTTTGTTGACCCACAAGACCCAACAAATTTTGGTAAGGCTGTTCAAGAAAATACTAGAGCAATTTTTGTAGAATCCTTAGGAAATCCAAAACTGGATGTTTTAGATTTAAAAGCAATTTCTAAAGAAGCTAAATCCGCTAAAGTTCCATTTATAGTAGATAATACTGTTGCTACGCCCGGATTATTAAATCCGATTGAACATGGTGCTAATTTGGTGATTCATTCCTTAACAAAATATATTAATGGTAATGGTACTGCATTAGGAGGAGCAATTATTGATGCTGGAACATTTGATTGGACCAATGGAAAATTCCCTGAATTTACCGAACCTTCTGCAGGATATCATGGTTTAGTATATAGTGAAGCCTTAGGTGCAGCGGCCTTTACTTTTAAATTGATTTTAGAAGGTTTAAGAGATTTTGGTGGTGCCATTAGCCCTTTTAATGCTTTTCAAATAATACAAGGTTTAGAAACTTTACCGGTCAGAATTAAACAACATAGCGAAAATGCTTTAGCATTGGCAGAATGGTTAGAAGAAAAAGAGGAAGTAGCATGGGTGAATTATCCTGGACTTAAAAGCAGTAAATACAATGATTTAGCAAAAGAATACCTACCAAAAGGTCAGAGTGGTTTAGTAACGTTTGGTGTCAAAGGTGGATTTGATGCGGCCAAGAAACTAACAGACGCGACTAAGGTTTTCTCACTACTTGCAAACATTGGAGATACCAAATCGTTAATTATACACCCATCAAGTACAACACATCAACAACTAACTGAAGAACAGCAGAAGGGTGCTGGGGTTACCCAAGATTTGATTAGACTCTCCGTAGGTTTAGAAGATATCAATGATTTAAAAGAAGATTTAGAGCAAGCGTTTGCGGCCATTGACAAACCTGTTCTAGCTTAATGTTTTACCTGTCATTTCGGGCGGTGTCGTAAATAATTTAGAAGTCATTTCGACTCCGCTCAATCTGACAGTAATTTAATTTTGAAACATGCTCCACAAACTTGAAATAAAGGATTTTTCTACACTAAGCGGCTACAAGCAAGACATTCAATTGTCTTTTGAATTGTTTGGTCGGCCATTGCATTCAGCACCAATTGTATTGGTCAATCACGCACTCACGGGTAATTCCAGCGTAGCTGGTGAAAATGGTTGGTGGTCTGATATTATTGGAGTAGGTAAATGTATTGATACAACTACTTATACGGTTCTTGCTTTCAATATTCCGGGGAATGGGTATGATGGATTTGTCGTAGAAAATTATAAAGAATTTGTAGCGGGTGATATCGCAAGAGTTTTTTTGAATGGATTAGAACTGCTAGAAATTAACGAATTATATGCCATTATAGGGGGTTCACTAGGTGGTGGAATTGCATGGGAAATGGCCGCAATTGAACCGAGTATTACAAAAAATTTAATCCCTGTTGCATCCGATTGGAAGTCTACAGATTGGCTTATTGCAAATTGTCAAATTCAAGAGCAAATTTTAATAAACTCCATAGAACCAGTGCATGACGCCAGAATGCATGCCATGCTTTGTTATCGTACTCCAGAATCGTTTAAGGAACGTTTTCAACGTGGTACTAATGAAGAATTGCAAGTATTTAATGTTGAAAGTTGGCTGCTACATCATGGTGAAAAGCTCCAAGAACGATTTCAATTATCGGCTTATAAATTAATGAACCAATTATTGAAAACCATTGATATTTCAAGAAATGGGAATCAAGCTTTTGATGCCATCCAACAAAGTAATACCAATATACATATCATCGGGGTTAACTCGGACTTGTTTTTTACAGCTGAGGAAAATAAGGAAACATTCAAACAATTGGCTCAAACTAACAATAACGTTACTTATGGAGAAGTAGAATCCTTACATGGTCACGATGCTTTTTTAATGGAGTTTCAACAGCTTGAAAAACTACTAAAGGGAATATTTCAGACAGAAGAAGAACAAGGTTTGAAAATTTTAAAGTTTGGAGGAAAATCCCTGAGCAATGGTGAGGGTTTAGAACGGGTACTTAAAATTATTAAACAACGTAAAAATAATAAAGAGAAAATAGCGGTAGTGCTGTCTGCAAGGCAACAGGCTACGAATACATTAGAAGGCTTGTTGGCAAAAGCTGCAAATGGCCAACTGGATTTTAAAACTTTGGAGGCTTTTGAGGATTATCAAAAATCTGTTAGTACAACCATAGATTTTACAAAAGAAATTGGCCAGTTGTCCAAACGATTAGAAGGAGTTTCACTAATCGGTGATTATAGTTTAAAAACGAAAGATGAGGTGCTTTCTATTGGAGAATTAATTTCTTGTAAATTAATTGTTTCCTTACTGAAAGAACAAGGGATTAATGCAGTACTAATTGATGCTCGTGAGCTTTTGCAGACCAATAGTGAATTTGGTAATGCCCAAATCATAGAAGGAATTTCCAAAGCAAAAGTATTACAACGTTTTTCTGAATTAAAATCGGATGAGGTTCCTATTATTACAGGTTTTATTGCTTCAAATGAAAAGGGCGAAACTACTACCTTAGGTAGAAATGGAAGTAACTATACCGCGGCTATTTTTGCAAATTATTTAGATGCTGTTGAGGTATTAAATTACACCCATGTTGACGGAATTTTTACTGCGAATCCTGATTATGTGAATCAGGCTAAAATAATAGAAAACCTTTCCTATGCTGAGGCAAATGAATTAGCAAATTTTGGAGCAAAGATTTTACATGCAAAAACAATTATACCATTAATTGAGAAAAACATTCCGCTTCGTATTTTAAATACTTTTAATCAGAATTCTTCTGGTACTCTAATTAGTTCTAAAACCACTAAAGAGGGCATTAAATCGTTATCTGTTATTGAAGATGTGGCCTTGATTAATCTTGAAGGAAGAGGACTTTTGGGAAAAGTTGGTATTGATGCTAGGATCTTTGCAAGTTTAGGAAAGCAGCAAATTAATGTTAGTATTATATCACAAGGATCATCTGAAAGAGGTATTGGTTTAGTTGTTCTAGCTGCTGATGCGGAAGCGGCAAAGAAAGCTTTAGATGCAGAGTTTGTAATTGATTTTTTCGCTCAAGACGTCAATACGATAACCATAAAAAAAGATATTTCAGTCATTTCTATTGTGGGTCAAGATTTGAGCACTTTTCATCATCCTTATAATGCTTTAATAAAAAATGGAATTGTTCCATTATTATTTAACAATACCATTTCTGGTAAAAATATCAGTTTAGTAGTTGAAAACCAGACATTGAACAAAGCTCTCAATGTAATGCATGGGCAAATATTTGGGGTAAGTAAGAGGATTAATTTAGCAATTTTCGGACATGGTACTGTTGGTAGTACATTGATATATCAGGTGCTACAATCCTATGAAAAAATTAAGGAACGAAAAGGTCTTGATTTAAAAATTTTCGCTGTATCTAATTCTAAGAAAGCATTATTAAATTTAAATGGAATACATGGCGATTGGAAAACTAATTTTGAAAAAGATGCGATTTCCTATGACGTCAGTGATATTATAGCATTTGCCAAGAATAATCATTTAGAAAACCTTATTGCTATAGATAATACAGCAAGCACAGATTTCGTAAATCATTATTTTGATTTAATAGCCGGCGGTTTTGATTTAGTTTCTTCAAATAAAATTGCTAATACTTTAGATTTTGATTATTATCAATTGGTGCGTGAAAACTTGGCAAAATTTCAAAAGCAATATTTATATGAAACTAATGTAGGTGCTGGTTTGCCTTTAATTGATACGATAAAATTATTACATCTTTCCGGAGAGAATATAACACGAATTAAAGGTGTCTTCTCGGGTTCTCTTAGTTATATTTTCAACACCTATTCCGAAAGCAATCAATCATTTTCACAAGTTTTAAAATCTGCAATGGAAAATGGGTATACCGAACCAGACCCAAGAGAGGATTTATCGGGTAACGATGTTGCTAGAAAATTATTGATTTTGGCCAGAGAATTAGAATTAGGGAATGAATTTTCTGATGTATCAATTGAAAGTCTAATTCCTGATGATTTAGGTGAAATTAGCCTGGAAGACTTTTTAGCGAAACCAGAAATTATTGATGAAAAGTTCAACTCAATTAAACAAAATCAAAAACCGAATCATGTTTTGCGCTACGTTGGAGATTTGCATGGTGATTTACAAAAGCAAAAAGGGATTTTAGATGTCAACTTGGTTTCAGTGCCCAAAGCAAGTGCACTTGGTCAAATTAGTGGAGCAGATTCAATAATTGAGATTTACACTGAATCTTATGGCGAAAACCCGATTGTCATTCAAGGGGCAGGGGCAGGAGCCGCGGTAACAGCCAGAGGTGTTTTTGGAGATGTATTACGAATTGCAGAGAAGTTGTAATGAATAATAGAAAATTTGAAACCGAGGCAATAAGAACTCAAACAGAAAGAACCCAATTCTTAGAGCACTCAAGCCCTTTGTATTTAACATCAAGTTTTGTATTTGAAGATGCAGAGGATATGCGGGCTTCATTTGCCGAAGAAAAACATCGAAATATATATTCTCGATACTCCAATCCAAATTCTAATGAATTTGTAGATAAGGTATGCAAAATGGAAGGTGCTGAGGCAGGTTTTGCTTTTGCATCTGGTATGGCCGCAGTTTTTTCAACCTTAGCGGCATTATTAAATAGTGGTGATCATATTTTATCTGCAGGAAATATATTTGGTTCTACACATTCACTTTTTAATAATTTTCTACCAAAATGGAAGATATCCCATAGTTATTTTCCAATAGATGATTTGGATCGTATTGAAAGTCAAATTACATCGGAAACCAAGCTTATTTACGCCGAATCCCCCACAAATCCTGGGGTTGATATATTAGATTTAGAGGAACTGGGCAGAATTGCCAAAAAACATAACTTGTTATTGGTGATTGATAATTGTTTTGCTTCACCTTATTTACAACAACCTATTAGATTTGGAGCAGATTTAGTTATTCATTCAGGCACCAAACTAATGGATGGTCAGGGCAGGGTTTTAGCTGGTATAACTGTAGGTAGAGCAGATTTAATAGATACAATTTATCGCTTTTCAAGAATTACTGGTCCTGCACTTTCTCCTTTTAATGCCTGGGTGCTTTCCAAAAGTTTAGAAACACTTGCGATTCGCGTCGATAGGCATTGTGCTAATGCCTTGGAACTGGCGCAATTTTTAGAAGGTCATGCTCAAGTGAATTGGGTGAAATATCCCTTTTTGAAATCGCACCCAAAGTTTGAAATTGCCAAAAAGCAAATGAAAGCCGGCGGATGTGTTATAGCTTTTGAAGTTAAAGGAGGGCTGGAAGCGGGTCAAAAATTCTTTAATTCGATTAAATTATTGTCTCTCTCCGCAAATTTGGGAGATTCTCGAAGTATTATCACTCATCCTGCCTCTACAACGCATAGTAAATTGACCAAAGAAGAGCGATTTGTATCGGGTATTTCGGATGGTTTGGTTCGAGTTTCAGTTGGGTTAGAGCACATTGAAGATATCATTTCAGATATAGACCAAGCACTACAATAATTTCAACTAACTTGTTGCAATTATGTTTGGTAAGCTAATAAGTTGGTTTTTTGGCGGATTGTTACTTACAGTGGGTATCCTAAACATAGTTTTTGGAAACGATGCTGATTTTGGAGTATTCCTAATGCTTTTAGCATTGTTGTATTTTCCTCCCGTGACCAACTATATCAAAAAACAATTCGGATTTACGCTTCCTGTCTGGATAAAGATGGTTTTAGCTATTTTTTCCATTTGGGCAAATTTAGCCGTTGGAGCGATTGCTGAAGGGTTTTTGTTTTAGAGCTAACCATTAACTTTTTTCCTATCTTAGCCGTATGCTTTCTAAAAAGACAAAATACGGACTTAAAGCATTGACATTCTTGGCTTCTCAAACCGATAGAAGTCCTGTGCAAATAGCAGAAATAGCTAAAGAAAAGAATATATCTCAAAAATTTTTAGAGAGCATTTTATTGACATTGCGTCGTAATGGTTTTTTAGGTTCTAAAAAAGGTAAAGGTGGCGGTTATTATCTTATCAAAGATCCAGCAACTATTCAAATGACTGCCGTTATGAGAGTATTAGAAGGACCTATTGCTATGGTACCTTGTGTAAGTCTTAACTTTTATGAAAAATGTGCAGATTGCCCAGAAGAGGGAGAATGCTCGGTAAATAAATTGATGTTAAAAGTTCGTGATGCGAATTTAGAGGTATATAGAAACACCACACTTGAAGACTTAATCACTTAAAATTTAGTTTTTTCGATTACAAATTCACAAACAATTAGGCTTGTTTTTAATAATCTACTAAAACTATAGGATTAATTAATATTTAAGTCAATTTTGGCTTTAGGTATTATAATAATCTTTTATGTTTGTAACTCCTATTAAATCTATAGGATAATATAATTATGATTACAGATCAATTGATTTTAGGCTCACAAGAAGGAGATAAACGTACTTATAAAAAGGATAAAAGTTCTGAAAGTCCTAAAAGAAGTATAGCTAAAACAATAAGTTGGAGGGCAATCGGGACCCTAGATACTATACTTATTTCATGGATTGTTACTGGTACATTGAGTTTAGCTTTTTCTATTGGAATAATTGAATTGGTCACTAAAATGGTGCTCTATTTTTTTCATGAGCGAATATGGAATACGATTAATTGGGGTAAATAAAAAGCAATGTCAGAAGACCAATTACCAATATGGAATGCTCAGTTAAAGGGTATACCACCACAAGAAATTATAGCTTGGGCAATTCAGCACGGTATGAAGCCAGTGGTTACCACTAATTTTAGACCTTACGAGGTGGCTATTTTACATGCCGTTACCGATGTCGATGCTAATATTCCAGTAGTTTGGTGCGATACTGGTTATAATACACCACAAACCTATAAACATGCCGAGGAATTAATAGCTCGCTTAGGGTTGAACATAAAGTTATATGTGCCTAAACAGACTGCTTCACACCGTGACTCTGTTATGGGCATACCAGATATTAATGACCCACAACATAAACAATTTACTGAACAAGTAAAATTAGAACCATTCAAAAGAGCTATGGATGAACACCAACCAGACGTTTGGTTTACCAACTTAAGACAGGGGCAAACTACGCATCGAGATTCTCTTGATATTTTGAGTTTAGGTAGTAATGGTATTTTAAAGGTGAGTCCTTTTTTCTATTGGACAGACACCCAATTAGACGTGTATTTGGCCGAACATAATTTACCTAATGAACATAAATATTTTGATCCTACTAAAGTACTTGAAAATAGAGAGTGCGGACTTCATACATAATACAATCAGAAAACGGATATTATACCTTCCTCAGATTAATCAACAAAAAAGAATGGTGAGGAAGGTGTAATCATAAAACAAATTGATTTGAACAACATTTTACAAGAAATAGAACAGCCGAAGACCAATGCTCAAGAAGGGGTTTTAACTATGAATGCTCTGGAAAGCGAAGCAATATATATTTTTAGAGAAGTAGTAGCGCAATTTGAAAGACCAGTTCTACTATTTTCAGGAGGTAAAGACTCCATTACTTTGGTTCGTTTGGCGCAAAAGGCTTTTTGGCCTGCTAAAATTCCATTTCCTTTAATGCATATTGATACTGGGCATAATTTCCCAGAGACAATTGCCTTTAGAGATAAATTAGTGGAAGAACTAGGTGTTGAACTTATCGTACGAAATGTACAAGATGCTATTAACCAAGGTAAGGTAATAGAGGAGACCGGAAAATATGCTAGTCGAAATATGTTACAGACGACTACACTTCTAGATGCGATAGAAGAATTTAAGTTTGATGCCTGTATTGGTGGAGCTCGAAGAGACGAAGAAAAGGCTCGAGCCAAAGAACGTGTTTTTTCTGTACGCGATGATTTTGGACAATGGGATGAGAAGAATCAAAGGCCAGAATTATTTGATTTATTAAATGGTAAAATTGACTTAGGTCAAAACGTTCGTGTTTTTCCAATCAGTAATTGGACTGAACTTGACGTATGGAGTTATATTGAAAGCGAAGAAATAGAGATTCCTTCTATTTATTTTGCGCATGAAAGAAGTGTTTTTTTAAGAGATGGTTTAATATGGTCCGCTGAAGATGAGGTAGTTTTTAGAGCAGAAGACGAAGTTGTTGAAGAACGTATAGTGCGTTTTAGAACTGTTGGTGACATGTCGTGTACGGCGGCAGTTGAATCTAATGCAGATACCATTCAAAAAGTGGTTGCAGAAATTAGAGATTCAAAAATTTCTGAACGAGGAGCACGTATTGATGATAAACGCTCAGAGGCGGCAATGGAAAAAAGAAAACAACAAGGTTATTTTTAGGTATGGACGTATTGAAAATTGCAACAGCCGGTAGTGTTGATGATGGTAAAAGTACTTTGATAGGAAGGTTACTTTACGATACAAAATCATTAACAGACGATAAGTTAGAAGCTATTAAAAAAAGTAGCGAGAAAAAAGGTTATGATTATCTCGATTTTTCTTTAGCTACAGATGGTTTGGTAGCTGAACGTGAGCAAGGTATTACCATTGATGTGGCCCATATTTATTTTTCAACTCCACGAAAAAGCTACATTATAGCCGATACACCAGGGCATATAGAATACACTCGTAACATGGTTACAGGTGCATCAACATCTCAGGTTGCTTTAATTTTAATTGATGCTAGAAAAGGAGTTATAGAGCAAACCTACCGTCATTTCTTTATCAATAATTTGCTCCGAATTAAAGAGGTGATTGTTGTTGTCAATAAAATGGATTTGGTAGATTATGCTGAAGAAGTTTTTGAAGATATTAAAGCCAATTTCGAAAAACTAAATACCAAGAGTACTTATGATGAGCAAAATGTAAGTTATGTTCCAGTGAGTGCTTTAAATGGAGATAATGTGGCAAATAAAAGTGAGGCCATGTCATGGTATGATGGTGAAACAGTTTTAGAACGATTAGAGAAAATAGATTCAGTCACTAGTAATGACATTGACTTTGTTCGTTTCCCCATTCAATCTGTTATTAGACCAAAAACAGAACAGTTTCATGACTTCAGGGGATTTACTGGAAAAATATATGGAGGTAGTTTAAAAATTGGAGATGAAATTACGGTTTTGCCGTCCTTAACTAAATCAAAGATTAAGGAAATTTATTTTTATGATGAAGTATTTGATAGGGCTAGTCCAGGCAGTTCAGTCACTATCACATTGGAAGATGAGGTAAATGTTACAAGAGGCGATATGTTAGTTAAAAATGACCAGCTTCCCATTGTAAATAAAGAAATGAGTGCTACTGTTTGTTGGATGGATAATAAACAATTGCGTGCAGGTAATAAATATTTTGTTCAACACAATACTAACCGTGTTTTGTCAAAAATTTCGGCGGTTAAAAATACCATTACCACAGATTTTTCAGGAAGCAGGCCGTCTGAAGGAAAATTAGATTTAAATGAAATAGGTGAGGTTGATATAAAATTGAGTAGGCCTATTTTCTATGATTCATTTGTAGCCAACAAAGCTAATGGCTCATTTATTTTAATCGATGAACAAACAAATGCCACAGCAGGCGTAGGTTTCATTAATTGAATTTGAAACCGTTAATATGAATAAGGTTACTAAATAATTTAAACCTAGTAATCCTATAGGAAAAATAAATTAATGAAACTATAAAATGACACTTTCTTTTTGAGGGGTCAAGCCTAACAATGAAAAGTTTTAGAACAGAAATAGAAAATCCAGTAGTCGAAAAAGATATTCTAGAATTAGAACATAAAATCAACGAGTTCCAAAATGGAAAATTAGATGAAGAGAAATTTAGAAGTCTTCGTTTAGCTCGTGGAGTTTATGGCCAACGGCAACAAGGCGTTCAAATGATTCGAATAAAACTTCCTTACGGTAAAGTTTCGTCTAAACAATTGAAACGTATATGTGATGTATCTGATGAATATTCTACTGGAAGATTACATATAACAACCCGTCAAGATATACAAATTCATTATGTTGATTTAAATCGAACGCCTGAATTATGGGCAGAGCTGGAGAAAGATGAAGTTACTCTTAGGGAAGCATGTGGCAATACTGTCCGTAATGTTACCGCTAGTGAAACAGCTGGAATAGATGTGAATGAACCTTTTGATGTTTCACCATATGCTGATGCTTTATTTAGGTACTTTTTAAGAAACCCTATTAGTCAAGAAATGGGAAGAAAATTTAAAGTTTCCTTTTCTGCTAGTGACGCCGATACTGGGTTGTCTTATATGCACGACTTAGGTTTTATCGCAAAAATACAACGTGGCGTAAAAGGATTCAAGGTTATGCTTGGTGGAGGCTTAGGTTCTCAACCACGTCATGCCGATGTCTTATTTGAATTTTTGTCTTCTGATAAAATTATTCCTCTTATGGATGGAGTGATTCGAGTGTTTGACCGGTATGGAGAACGTAAAAGTCGAGCAAAAGCTAGAATGAAATTTTTACTGAAAGATTTAGGTCTTGAGGGGTTTAAAAAATTGTTAGCTGAAGAGCAAAAAGCTATTCCTCATGTTTTAGTTCCAATTAATGCCTTGTCTTATCCAAAGATAAAAGTAGCCAATACCGCAATACCTAATGTAAAGATTGGTAATCAAGAAAAATTCAACCAATGGAAATCGACCAATTTAATACCTCAAAAACAAGGTGGTTTTGTAGCGATTGGAATTAAAGTGCTATTGGGAGATTTTTATACTGATAAAGCTAGAATCTTAGCTGATTTGGTTAAAAATTATGCAGCAGGAGAATTCAGATTATCACTGAGACAAAATATTTTGATTCCTTTTGTTAAAAAAGAACTTATTCCATTTTTCTATACTGAATTAGAAAAATTAGGTTTTGTAAGTGCTGGTTATAATAAAGCTTTGGACATTACCGCTTGCCCAGGAACGGATACCTGTAATTTAGGTATTGCGAGTAGCACAGGCATTGCTGTAGAATTAGAACGAATAATAAAGACTGAATATCCACAATACATTTCTAATTCAGATGTAGTCATTAAAATTAGTGGCTGTATGAATGCGTGCGGACAGCATAATATGGCCAATATTGGTTTTCAGGGTATGTCTATAAGAACTAAAGATAAATTGGTGGCACCCGCTCTTCAAGTGTTATTGGGTGGTGGTAACATTGGTAATGGAGAAGGTCGGTTTGCAGATAAAGTTGTTAAAGTACCAAGTAAAAGAGGTCCACAGGCACTTCGTTTAATTCTAGATGATTTTGATAGGAACGGGAATGGAATGTCTTATGCTGATTATTATCGCTACAAAGGCGAACATTATTTTTATGAATTCTTAAAACCTCTAACCGCTATAGACAATCTTGCTCAAGAAGATTTTATCGATTGGGGAAATAAAGAACGTTACGAAAAGGCTATAGGCATTGGGGAATGTGCAGGAGTGGTTATTGATTTAATAGCTACACTACTTTATGAAAGTGAAGAGAAGATCAAAAGTGCATCCGAGGCTTATGAAGAGGGTAAATGGGCTGCAAGTATTTATTATTCTTATGCATCGATGATTAATTCTGCAAAAGCCTTATTAACTGCCGAAAAAACTAAGGTAAATACCCATGCGAGTATTATAAAGGATTTTGACGAAAAATTTGTAACCTCTGGGAGGTTTATAGTCGACGGGGGTTTTGAAAAATTGGTACTTCAATTAAATAAAAATGAACCTAATGAAGCTTTCGCCGAAAGCTATTTAGTAGATGCAAAAGAATATTTGATTCAAGTTGAAAAATTTAGAAAACAGGAACTTCAAGAAGTATAACATGCGATATGCTATAAATAACTCAAGTAAGAATACACCCCCTTTAGGTAACTTAGAAAGGAAGGGACGTCTAACAGTTATAGGATCCGGACCAGGAGATAAAGAATTAATTACTTTAAAGGGAATTAAGGCTTTAAAAACTGCAGAAGTAGTACTCTATGATGCTTTGGTGAATAAAGAACTACTTGAATTTGCCCCTAATGCTGAATTAATTTTTGTAGGCAAAAAAAAGGGATGCTATAGCTTTCAACAAGAGCAAATAAACGAATTAATTGTTGAAAGAGGTCAGTTAGGAAAACATGTTGTTCGATTAAAAGGAGGTGATCCTTATGTTTTTGGTCGTGGGGCAGAAGAAATGGAATTTGCAGCCGAACGAGGCCTAAGGGTAGATTTTGTTCCAGGGATTTCCTCATCACTTTCAGTGCCTGGTAGTCAGCATATTCCTGTGACTAAAAGAGGTTCGTCAGAAAGTTTTTGGGTAATCACAGGAACGACCAAAGAACATAAGCTTTCAAATGATATAGCCTTGGCAGCGCAATCCTCGGCCACTGTTGTTATTCTAATGGGAATGTCAAAATTACCGGAGATTATGGAATTATTCAAAGTAGCTGGTAAGGCAGAAACTCCGGTTGCCATTATTCAAGATGGCACAACAAAAAGAGAGAAAATAGGAATTGGCACTGTTGCTTCGATTGAATCCAAGGCAAGGGAGCAGCAGTTGTCCAACCCAGCAATTATAATTATAGGTGAAGTTGTAAGGCACCGAGAACAACTAATGGCACTAGCTAAAAAACAAGAATTAGAAACGAATTTGAAATGATTAAAACAGATATAGTAATTATTGGAGCAGGACCAACTGGATTATTTACAGTTTTTGAAGCTGGCTTATTAAAGCTAAAATGTCATTTAATAGATGCTTTGCCGCAACCAGGAGGTCAATGTTCTGAGATTTATCCAAAAAAACCTATTTATGATATTCCCGCTTTTCCTGAAATTCTTGCAGGTGATTTAGTTTCTAATTTAATGGAACAAATAAAACCTTTTGAACCAGGTTTTACTTTGGGAGAAAGAGCAGAAACCTTAGATAAACAAGAAGATGGCTCCTATATCATTACTACAAACAAAGGAACTCAACATCAAGCTCCAGTAGTAGTAATTGCTGGCGGATTGGGTTCTTTTGAACCACGTAAACCACCAATTAATAATATCATTGATTTTGAAGACAAAGGGGTTGCATATATGGTAAAAGACCCTGAAGTATATCGTGATAAAAAGGTAGTCATTGCAGGTGGCGGTGATTCCGCCCTTGATTGGGCAATCTTCTTGGCAAATGTAGCTTCTGAGGTTGCGTTAGTCCATCGAAGAAATGAATTTCGAGGCGCGTTAGATTCCGTTGAAAAAGCTTCGGAATTAGCTAAACTTGGTAAAATTAAATTATTCACCGAAGCCGAAGTAAAAAAACTTTATGGAGATGAAAAATTAGAAGCCGTTGTTATAAAGCACAATAATCAAGAAAAAGGGGAAACCTATTTAGAGGTTGATAATTTTATACCATTATTTGGACTTTCACCAAAATTAGGACCCATTGCGAACTGGGGTTTAACTCTTGAAAAAAATGCAATAAAAGTTAATAACGCTAAAGATTACCAAACTAACATACCGGGTGTTTTTGCAATTGGTGATGTGAATACCTATGAAGGGAAACTTAAATTAATCTTATCAGGATTTCATGAAGCGGCAATTATGTGCCAATATGCATATCAACTGATTAACCCTGGTAAACGATACATTATGAAATATACCACCGTTGGAGGAGTTGAGGGATTTGATGGTTCTATAAAAGAAGCAAAAAAAGAAGTAGTACAGAGTATTTTATAAAAAAGAGTAATTAGCTATTGACCCTCTAATTCAAAAGCTGGTTAGAGGGTTTTTATTAAGCTTAAAATTTAAAAAAAGGAAGCTATAATTTGTGTAAGAACAAACTGTGACTTTAATTTGCATCTAGTTCATTTATAAACTGAAATTGTTATCAAGAAAGGCGGAGGGATTAGACCCAATGAAGCCTTAGCAACCCTTTAACTTTAAAGAAGGTGCTACATTCTACCCAATTTGGGATTAGATAACCAAAAGAAAGCTAGTCTTACCTTTTCCTTACTTGATCTATACAATTTTATAATTACGTTATAAGCGGGAAAATTGTAACATGATTAAGGAAATACTGAATAAAAGAATATTGATTTTAGATGGAGCCATGGGCACCATGCTTCAGCGTTATAAATTTAGTGAAGAAGATTTTAGAGGTGAGCGTTTTGGCGCTTGGGAACATCCGTTACAAGGCAATAACGACTTATTATCACTAACCCAACCAAAAGCTATTGCTGAGGTCCATCGAAAGTATTTTGCAGCTGGGGCTGACATTGTGGAAACAAATACTTTTTCGGGCACTACTATTGCCATGACCGATTATCATATGGAAGAATTGGTTTACGAGCTCAATTATGAATCTGCACGTATTGCTAAAGAAGTTGCTCAAGAGTTTACTGAAAATGAACCTCATAAACCACGATTTGTGGCTGGTAGTATTGGGCCAACCAATAAAACGGCAAGCATGTCGCCAGATGTAAATGACCCTGGATTTAGAGCGGTTTCTTTTGACGAATTACGAATTGCATATAAACAACAAGTTGAGGCTTTGCTAGATGGTGGAGCAGATATTTTGTTGGTTGAAACTATTTTCGACACTTTAAATGCTAAAGCAGCATTGTTTGCCATTGAAGAGGTGAAAGAAGAACGTAATATTGATGTGCCTATTATGGTAAGTGGCACTATTACCGATGCATCAGGTAGAACACTATCTGGTCAAACAGCTGAAGCATTTTTAATTTCAATTTCCCATATTCCAATCTTATCGGTTGGCTTTAATTGTGCTTTAGGGGCTAAACAATTGGTGCCTCATTTAGAGGTGATTTCTGCTAAATCTAATCATTTCACATCAGCCCACCCTAATGCTGGATTACCAAATGCCTTTGGAGAATACGATGAAACCCCTGAACAAATGGCCGCTCAAATAAAAGATTATGTAGAAAAAGGCTTGGTTAATATTATTGGTGGATGCTGTGGCACTACTCCAGAACATATTAGCGCGATTGCAGAGGTTGCAAAAGAATTTGAGCCTAGACCTTTAAAACTAGTAAACGTATGATTTTAGAAGTCGCTGTTTTACAGATTAAAGCCGGAATGAGTTTAGAATTCGAACTAAATTTTCAGAAGGCTAGTTTGATTATTTCTCATATGAAAGGATATCTCAATCATCAATTGAAAAAATGTGTTGAAAAAGAAAATCAATATTTACTACTTGTTAATTGGGAAACCATTGAAGACCATGAACAAGGCTTTCGAAAATCAAAGGAATATCAAGAATGGAAGAATTTACTCCATCATTTTTATGAACCCTTTCCAGAGGTCTTACACTACAGTTGATGACAGAACAAAAATCAAAATATTTGAAGCTTTCAGGTCTAGAACCGTTAGTGATAACTTCTGAAACTAATTTTGTAAATGTTGGGGAAAGAACTAATGTCGCTGGTTCCAAGAAGTTTTTGAGACTCATTAAAGAAGAAAAATTTGATGAGGCATTAGAAGTAGCAAGACATCAGGTTGAGGGCGGTGCCCAAATCATTGACATAAATATGGATGATGGTTTAATTGATGGTAAACATGCCATGGTTAAATTTTTAAATTTAGTTATCGCCGAACCAGACATTGCCCGTGTTCCAATCATGATTGATAGTTCTAAATGGGAAATTATTGAAGCTGGTCTTAGAGTGGTTCAGGGCAAATGTGTGGTGAATTCAATTAGCCTTAAAGAAGGTGAATCCGAATTCATTCGCCAAGCAAAATTGATAAAAAGATACGGAGCAGCTGTAATAGTTATGGCTTTCGATGAAGTTGGACAAGCGGATAACTTTGAACGAAGAATAGAAATTGCTGAACGTTCTTATCGTGTTTTAGTAGATAAAGTCAATTTTGCTCCAGAAGATATCATTTTTGACCTCAATATCTTCCCTGTAGCTACAGGTATGGATGAGCATAAATTAAATGCCCTTGATTTTATTGAGGGAACACGCTGGGTTAAAGCAAATTTGCCGCATTGCAGCGTAAGTGGCGGTGTTAGTAATGTTTCCTTTTCATTTAGAGGAAATAATCCTGTTCGAGAAGCCATGCACTCTGTTTTTTTATATCATGCCATCAATGCAGGAATGAATATGGGTATTGTTAACCCTGCTATGCTCGAGGTTTATGATGATATTCCAAAAGACCTATTAGAACATGTAGAAGATGTTATTCTTAACCGTAGAGATGATGCCACAGAACGATTGCTCGATTTTGCTGAAACAGTTGTTGGTAAGGCCAAAGAAAGTACCATTGATTTGTCGTGGCGTGAAGAACCCTTGCAAAACCGAATAACAAGAGCTTTAGTAAAAGGTATTGATCAATATATTATTGAAGATATTGAAGAAGCACGGCAAAAAGCTACAAAACCTCTTGAAGTTATTGAAGGTAATTTAATGACTGGTATGAATGTGGTTGGCGATTTATTTGGCAGCGGAAAAATGTTTTTGCCGCAAGTGGTAAAATCTGCTAGAGTAATGAAAAAGGCTGTAGCCTACTTGGAACCCTACATTGAAGAGGAAAAATTAAAATCTGCCCCCCAACCCCCAAAGGGGGAGCAATATTGGAAAACCGCTAATCCTGTCGTATATAAATTACTTAAGGAGTTTGCGAAAAAAATGCGTCATAGCCCGACCCCTTTAGAAGAAATGCTCTGGAATGCCCTTAGTAATAAAAACTTAGATGGATTTAAATTCAGAAGACAACATATTATTGGAGAGTTCATAGCGGATTTCATTTGTCTAAAACAAAATTTAATTGTCGAAGTTGATGGACTACATCATCAATTACCTGAAAATAAAAAGAATGATGCTGAACGAACTTCTTGGCTAGAGAGTGAAGGCTACAGAGTTATAAGATTTACTAATGATGAAGTTCTTGGAAATCTTGAAAAAGTTCTCGAAGAAATACACGAAAAACTTTTAAGTCCTCCCCCTTTGGGGGAGTTAGAGGGGGCTGGAGCAGGCAAGATATTAATGGCAACCGTAAAAGGAGATGTTCATGATATTGGTAAGAATATCGTGAGTGTGGTATTGGCTTGTAATAATTATGAGATTGTAGATTTAGGGGTGATGGTGCCTCCGGAAAAGATTATTAATGCCGCTATCGAGCATAATGTTGATATTATTGGATTAAGCGGACTAATAACACCTTCACTTGATGAGATGGTGTTTTTAGCCAAAGAAATGGAACGGCAGCAGTTTAAAGTACCTTTATTAATTGGTGGTGCAACAACAAGTAAAGCACATACAGCTGTAAAAATAGACCCTCAATATCATAGCGCTGTAGTCCATGTAAATGATGCGTCAAGAGCGGTTACTGTTGTGGGCGACTTACTTCAAAAGGACAGTGCTGATGCTTATAAAGAAAATTTAAAACTCGATTACGAAGTTTTTAGAGATAAGTTTTTAAAAAGAACGAAGAAAAAAGAATATAAATCTATCGAAAAGGCGAGAGCCAATAAGTTTAAAATTGATTGGACCACTGCGGAGATATTCAAACCAAAGGAACTAGGTATTCAAATTATTGAGGATTTAGAACTGGAGAAATTGGTTGATTTTATCGACTGGTCACCCTTTTTTAGAAGTTGGGATTTACATGGAAAGTACCCTCAGATATTAAAAGATGAGATTGTTGGCGAACAAGCTACCGAATTATTTGCCGATGCCAAAGTCATGCTTGATAAAATTATTGCAGAGAAACAGCTTAAGGCTAAAGCTGTTTTTGGATTGTTTCCTGCAAATAGTACAAATGATGATGATATTGAGGTAGATCCAATTTCCGTCAGTTCGAGCTGTCATCCTGAACCTGTCGAAGGAGGAGTCGAGAACAAGGAAGAAGAGAAGACCATTTTTAGAACCCTCCGCCAGCAATTAGAACGAAGGGCTGGAGTTCCTGATTATGCTCTAGCCGACTTTATAGCTCCAAAGGAAACGGATCTTCAAGATTATATAGGTTGCTTTTGTGTTTCTACTGGTTTTGGTACTGCAGAGTTGGCAGCAGAATTTGAAAAAAAATTAGATGATTATAGTGCCATAATGATTAAGGCATTGGCAGATAGGCTTGCAGAGGCTTTTGCTGAGTATTTGCACAAAGAAGTTCGCACCAAGCATTGGGGTTATGCTGCTAATGAAGACTTAAGTAATGAGGATTTAATTAATGAATCTTACAAAGGAATACGTCCGGCTCCAGGTTATCCGGCCTGTCCGGACCATTTGGAGAAATTAAGCATTTGGAAACTGTTGCAAGTAGAAGAAAAGATTGGAGTAAAATTAACAGAAAGCTTGGCCATGTGGCCAGCTGCTAGTGTTAGTGGGTATTACTTTGCGAATCCGGAGGCAAAATATTTTGGTTTAGGAAAAATCAAAGAAGACCAAGTAAAAGACTTTGCAATCAGAAAAGGTATTGAATTGGAGATGGCTAAAAAATGGCTAGCACCAAATATTGCGGAAGCCCTCTAACCCCCAAAGGGGGGACACTATTAGTGTTGGATAGATTAAATAACAAATACAGAATGAAAAACAGAATACAGTTGAAAATTTCTAACTTAAAATTCCCCCTTTGGGGGCTAGGGGGCTCATGAAAGTAACAGACCATATAAAAAAGGCAAAGGGCGAAACACTATTTAGTTTTGAGATAATTCCACCGGTTAAGGGTCGGAACATCCAAGAATTATATAGCAATATTGACCCATTAATGGAGTTCAAACCTCCTTTTATTGATGTAACTACTTCACGTGAAGAGTACGTTTATATTGATAAAGATGGACTTTTAGATAAAAAACTGACACGAATGCGCCCAGGTACCGTAGGTATTTGCGCTTCTATTAAACATAAGTATGACGTTGATACCGTCCCGCATGTACTTTGTGGCGGCTTTACCAAAGAAGAAACCGAGTATCTGCTGGTAGATTGTCATTATTTGGGCATTGATAATGTAATGGCGCTGCGGGGTGATGCCATGCGTGAAGAAAAGTATTTTGAGGCCACAAAAGGAGGCCATCCTTATGCAACTAGCTTGGTAAAACAAATACAAGACTTAAACTGTGGTAAATACTTGCATGAGGTTATAGAGACCGACGACTGTGCAGATTTTTGTGTTGGGGTAGCAGGCTATCCAGAAAAACACTTAGAAGCCCCTTCTTTAACATCAGATTTAAAACGATTAAAAGAAAAGGTGGACGCTGGTGCGGATTATGTGGTTACTCAAATGTTTTTTGACAATAAAAAGTATTTTGAATTTGTTGACGCTGCCAAAAGTATGGGCATACAAGTACCTATTATACCAGGTATCAAACCTTTGGCTGTAAAACGACATTTACAGTTACTCCCGCAAGTTTTTCGCATAGATATTCCTGAAGATTTAGTTGACGCTGTGGAGCAATGCACTACCAATAAAGAGGTTCGGCAAGTAGGGGTAGAATGGGCTATTGAACAATCTAAAGAGCTCAAAGCTGCAGGTGTGCCCGTTTTACACTATTACTCTATGGGTAAATCTGATAATATTAAAGCCATTACCAAAGAAGTTTTTTAGGGTTTTAAGAAGTACACCTACTTTCTTAAAGTAATACTAGCTGATTGGAAAAATTTAAACGTTTATCACCATTTGTAAATATTTGTAAACGGAAATAACTTGTTATCATCTAAAAATCAATATGTTAACATGGTGTTCTTAATAAGCTTAAAGTTGCATATATTTATGTGTTAGGGAGAATTTGAAAATAGCCATTTTTAAACTATTGACTTTCTCAAAAAAAAACACTAACTTCGCCATTACTAAGTCCTTTACTTAAAGTGTAATAAATAGTTAGTTCACAGACGTAATAACTTTAAGTAAAGGACTTAGTAATGGTAAAAAGTACAGAACAAGGAAGAAAGCGGCTTAAGCCGCTTTCTTCCTTGTTCTGTTGTTCACACCTTTAGATATCTTCACAAAAAGTTAATTATCGTCTAAAAACCTAATATAATTCTGTCACAATTATTTACTATATTTGTGACAGAATTTATTTTAAAAAATGGCTGTATCTATTGAAAATAAAGTAAAAAAGACAATTTCAAATTATAAGACGGGCAAAATATTTTTCCCGTCAGATTTTTCAAAAATAGGAACTTCTACTGCTATAAGACAAGCCTTAAATAGATTAGAGGATAATAAATTCCTTTTGCGTTTAGCTCACGGTATTTATTTATATCCAAAAAAGCATCAGGTATTTGGTATTTTATATCCAAGTATTGAAGAAATCGCTATCGCAATTGCCAAAAGAGATAAAGCTAGAATAATACCCACAGGTATTCATGCTCTGAATAAATTAGGGTTATCTACACAAGTTCCAATGAACATTATATATCTAACTGATGGTTCTTCAAGGTCAATAAAAGTGAATAATGGAAGTATTAAATTTAAAAAAGCTTCACCAAAATTACTTTCGGTAAAAAGTGACAAAGTCATACTAATTATTCAAGCTCTAAAAGAATTAGGGCAAAAAAATATAACCTTAAAAGTAAAAGAAAGGATAAAACAAATATTGCTTACTGTTGACAAAGATTTAATAATACACGATGCGAAATTAGCTCCACAATGGATTACCCAAATTGTAAAAGAATTAATTGAACTATAAATTATGAAAGAATGGTTTAAATTATCAGAAGAAGACAGAAGAGTAGTAATAAATCAAGTAAGCTCAAAAACTGGATTACTTCCTGTGGCGGTAGAAAAAGATTTATGGGTAATGATAGCTCTAAATGCGATATTTTCTACTGAATTAGCTGAACACTTAGTCTTTAAAGGTGGAACTTCCTTAAGTAAAGCCTGGGGAATAATTGAGCGATTCTCCGAAGATATTGATTTAGCCATAGATAGGTCTTTCTTTGGTTTTAATGGTAATCTAAATCGGTCACAAGTTAAAAACCTTAGAAAAGCATCTTGCAAATATGTAGATGAAAAATTTCCTAAACTTCTAGCAAAAGCTCTTTTGGATAATGGTGTAAAAGAATTTGAGTTAAAAGTCACAGAGTTTGAAGAGTCAGATACAGACCCATTAGCCATAGAGTTAAATTATAATTCCTTAGTTGAAAAACAAGAATATCTTCAACCACGCATTCTTATAGAAATTAGTTCAAGGTCGCTAATAGAGCCATTTGAAAATAAAAAATTATCTTCAATAATTAGTACCATTTATTCAGGACAAAAGTTTATTGATAAACCTATCATAGTTCCTACTGTCACACCAACTAGGACTTTGCTTGAAAAAATGTTTTTATTGCATGAGGAATTTCAAAAGCCAAAAGATAAAAAAATCAGAAGTGAACGAATGACTAGACATTTGTATGATATTTCCAGACTTATTGATACCGAATATTTAGAAAGAGCTATTAACAATAAAAAATTATACGAAACAATCGTAAACCATAGAAGTAAATTGACGAAAATATCATGGGTGGATTATAGTACCCATAATTATAAAACTTTGAATTTTATTCCACCAAAAGAAATTATAGAAGAATATGAAAAAGACTATTCTGCTATGAAAGAGAGTATGTTTTATGGAGAAACAGAATCATTTGTAGATTTAATCAAAAAGTTGAAAAAATTAAATAGCCGGATTAATGAACTCCAATAAAACTCTCCCTAACACAACCTATAAACAATACGGGTTTCGGGCTTAATCGCAGGGTTTGTGTATTTTTATGAAGTCCGCAAAATCTTTTGGATTTTGCTCTGGACAGGAAAAAATAAATCAAAACAAAAAGATTTTGTTATGTGCGTGGTAGAAAATAAACGCCAGTTTACTCCCGTACTGTTAATAGCTCAACCGTTACTAAAAAAGCTCATCTAATTTTCAACTTTAAATAGGGATTAGTTTTACTTTTGGTACAGATGAATCTAAAGTTTCTGTATTGTCTTCTTTTTTCGGCCCTTTGTTGCTTTTCTCAAGAAGCCGATAACCCAAGAAAATATGTTCTTGATTTGAGCCAGTTTAATGGTTCTATTCTGTTACACAATACAGATATATCACATTTAATAACAGAACACCCTGGGGGTTTTATTCTTGGGTTTAATAGAAAACGATATGGCAAAGAAGCTTGGGAACGCGACTATGGGTACCCTGATACTGGGTTTACCTTTGCGTATCAAAACATGAAAAACCCAGTTTTGGGTCAAAATTTTGGTTTGTATGCGCACTATAATTTTTATTTTTTTAAACGCAATGTACAGTTTAGAATAGGGCAGGGAATAGCCTACACGACCAATCCCTACGATAAAAACACCAACTTTAGAAATAACGCTTACGGGTCCGATTTTTTAAGCTCTACTATGATGATGTTGAATTATCATAAAGAGAATTTGATAGCTGGTTTGGGTTTTAAAGCAGGTATATCGCTTATTCATTATTCCAATGCAAATTTTAGAGCTCCAAATACATCAACCAATACAGCTGCCTTAAATTTTGGTCTGACCTATGATTTAGATGGGGGTATTGTTTATGATTTTATTCCAAAACAACCTAAAGAAAAGCTAACCGAACCCATCAAATACAATTTGGTGCTAAGGGCAGGTATTAATGAAAGTGATGTTATTGGTTCAGGGCAGTATGGCTTTGTTATTTTTTCTGGTTATGCAGATAAACGATTAGGTAGAAAAAGTGCCCTACAATTAGGTGCTGATGTTTTCTTTTCTAATTTTTTAAAAGAATTAATTCGTTTTCAAAGCACCTCTTTTCCTGAAATGGAAGTTGCCCCAGATACTGATTTTAAAAGGGTAGGTTTATTTGTGGGTCATGAATTATTCATTAATAAAATGAGTGTTATCACCCAATTGGGGTATTATGTGTATTATCCTTTTGATTTTGAAGGTAAGGTGTATAATAGAATAGGTTTAAAACGCTATTTTGGAGATAAAATGTTTGGTAGTGTTACCCTAAAATCTCATGCTGCTGCAGCTGAAGCGGTTGAATTTGGAATAGGAATACGATTATAGATTTATATATGTTAGATAATAGAATTTTAATCAAAAATGCCCGTCAGGTCGAGCGGAGTCGAGGCCTTTTCTACGTATTTCTATTACTGGTGAATTCTTTTTTTATCCTAGGCTGTAACTCCGAAAATGCCTCTGACTGCTTTCAAAATTCGGGCGATATAGTTCGGGTTGAAGTTGATGTAGCTGCATTTACAACAATTACAGTTTTTGAAAATTTGAACGTGGTTGTAAAACAAGGCAACACACAAAAAATAGAAATTGAAACCGGCGAATTTTTATTAAATGATATTAGTGCTATAGTGGAAGGCAGTCGTTTAATCTTACGCAATGAAAATAGTTGTAATTATGTTCGCGATTATGGACTAACAACTATATACTTAACCGCTCCCAATATTTCAGAAATAAGAAGCAGTACCGGGGGCTTAATTTCAAGTGATGGGGTTTTAAACTATTCAGCTATAAGTTTATTGTCAGAAAGTTTTAGTCAGCCAGAGACAGAAACAACAGACGGTTCGTTCAATTTAGAACTTGATTCGGAAAATATCTCTATTCTAACTAATGGTATAGCATTTTTTAAACTTCAGGGTAGTGTCGAAAATATTGATATTTTCATAGCTGCTGGTGATTCAAGAATTGAAGCGGAAGGTTTAATAGCGGAAAATGTTGGATTAAATCACCGTGGTTCTAACGATATTTTTGTGAATCCTCAACAACGAATTTCTGGCACCATTAGAGGTTATGGAGATGTTATAAGTAGTAACCGTCCGCCTGAGATAGAAGTAGAAGCGCTATTTAACGGGAGATTACTATTTAGGGATTAATTAAAGTTTGCTTTCTATCCTGAATGAAATGAAGATTCTTTTTTGATTCGTTAGATTTTTAACTGTGTTCGAAATAACAAAATCATAATGTGAATTCACTAGTTACATATTTAAAAAACCTCTTCACAAATACTCCAAAAGTGAAATCTTTACAGGGTTTATTAGGTATAGATAGGAGTGAAGCTATTTTGCATAATCTTGTTGTGGAGAAAAGGGTGCCTGGTTTAGCTATAACCATTTTGAAAAATGGGGAAACGCTGCTTCAAAAAGGATTTGGTTATGCAGATATTGAGAATAAAACTCAAGTAAATCCCAAGGAAACTATTTTTAGAACTGCTAGTATATCAAAATGCATAACTGGTCTAGCCTTTGGTAAAATGGTTGAAGAAGGCATTTTAGATTGGGATGATTCTTTTTATAAGCACGTACCTTATTTCCCTTCCAAACAATTTGATTTTTCACTAAAACAATTGGCTAGTCATACCGCAGGTATTCGTGCATATAGAGGAAAAGAATTTGCATTAAACCAACCATACACTATAAAAGAAAGTATTCAAGTATTTGAGAATGACCCCCTAGTTTTCGCACCAGGAAAAGGGTATCTGTATAATAGCTTTGATTTTGTCTTACTTTCTTTGGCTATGCAAGAAGCCAGTGGAATTCCTTTTGAAGAATATGTTAAAGAAAAGATTTTGATTTCACTTGGAATGTTAAACACCTTTCCTCCCTCAGAAAATAAAACCGATAGTTCAAGTCGAATTCAGAACCAAGCCGAATTTTACACCAAAACTCCAATTGGGTTCAAAAAGGCAATCCCTGTAAATAATTTTTATAAACTAGCAGGTGGTGGTTATTTGGCTACATGTGAAGATATTACCAAATTGGGTCAAGCTGTTTTAGAAGAGAAATTATTAAAATCCGAAACCTATAAAACATTATTAAACGCTCAATTGATCAATGGCAAATCAACTTATTATGGCTTAGGATTTCAAGTTAGTCAAGATGAGCAAGGGAGACCTTTTTATGGACATATTGGAAGTAATGTTGGAGCTTATACCAACCTATTTATTTATCCTGAAGAAGAAATGGTGGTTTCTATTTTAGTAAATTGTACAGATTCAAAAGTGCAAAAGGAGTTTGATAAGGCAATAGAAAGCATCTTAGCGCAGATGGTCTAATTTAAAAAATTGAAAATATGTTTGTAGGTCATTATGCAGCAGCATTTGCATTAAAAGGAAAAGAAAAGAATTCTTCGCTAGGTTGGTTGTTTGTGGCTGTTCAATTTGTTGACATTCTATTTTTTCCTTTCGCTCTTTGTGGCCTAGAGTCTATGGAATTTATTCCTGGTTTTACTCAAACCAATGACTATAAAATGGAATTTCCGTTTACCCACAGTTTGCTAGGTAGTGTAGTTTGGGCTTTAATTTTTGGTGGAATATATTTTTTGATTTGGGGTCGTAAAAGATCTCGAGGTAAAAGAGTGGCAATAGTATTGGGCTTAGGAGTGCTATCGCATTGGTTTGCCGACCTATTTGTTCATACCCCTGATTTACCATTGCTTTATGAAGAACCCTATTTTGGCCTTGGTCTATGGCATAACAAGGCTGCTACTTTTATTTTAGAAGCAGTTTTATTAGCACTAGGACTTTGGTATTATCTGAAGCAAACTGTTGCTAAAACTAAACTGGGCAAATATGGAGCTTTTGGTCTTGTTCTATTTTTAATAGGAGTTAATTATTTGAACTATTATGTATTACCAGCTAACAATGATTTAAAAGCATTGACCTTTTCTGCACTTGCTTCTTTTTTAATACTGGCAGGATTAGCCTTTTGGGTAGATAAAAAAAGGATTTAAGAGGTTAACTCTGTAAATAGACTTTCTAAATTTTTATTCTTTTTACTAAGCTGAAGCGTTTTTAACTGGTTATCATGAGCAAAGTCAAAAACTGCAGGGCGCATATCTTTTGACGTATTAAAGGTGATGTCATATACAAAACCACCAGTATTTGTAACACTTATAACGTGTGGTAATTTGTTGAGCACAACTTCCTCAACACGATAATCAAATTCTACTTCAATGATTTGTTGCTCATCTTCTCTTAAATCTTCCAATTTTTTGTCCGCAACCAATTCCCCTTTATTTATGATGATAACTCGGTCGCAAACTGCTTCTACTTCCTTCATGATATGTGTTGAAAGTAAAATGGTTTTTTCTTTACCAATTTCACGAATCAGTTTTCTTATTTCAATAAGTTGATTGGGGTCTAAACCGGTAGTTGGTTCATCTAAAATAAGTACATCCGGGTCATGTAATAGAGCCGCTGCTAGACCAACGCGTTGGCGATATCCTTTCGATAATTGTCCTATTTTTTTATGAGCTTCAGTAGTTAATCCTGTTTGTTCAATAACAACACCAATTCGCTCTTTAGCCACCTTGTAGACATCTGCATTAAAGGCCAGATATTCTTTAACGTACATTTCTGAATACAAGGGATTGTGCTCTGGCAAGTAGCCAATATTTTTTTGAACCTTACTTTTTTCATCATTCACATCAAAATTATTGACCTTGGCCTTGCCAGAATCTGCCTGGTGGTATGTTGTTAACACACGCATCATGGTCGACTTACCTGCTCCGTTAGGGCCTAAAAACCCAACAATTTCTCCTTTATTTATAGAAAAAGAAATAGCATTTAAGGCTTTTTGATTTCCAAAGGTTTTGGTAATGTTTTCAACAAATATGGACATGAAATGGAATTTGATTTCAAAAATAAGATTTTCTATTCTTAATTATTCGTTTCGATATTCTTAAAAAAAATAGAATTAAGCATATTTATTTTCAGCGAATACTGAAATTCTTAAAAAAATTCTGAAAACTTGAGCACTATCTTTGATTTCTCAATGTATTGCCTAATCTTAGCCACGAATTACAACGAAATGACAAAAACGTATTTCTGGAACAGATTTTATTTCTACTTCTTTTTTAAAGGAAGTACGGGACTGTTGTAGTATACACCAAGTATAAAAAACAAATGAAGTCCCGATATAACATCGGGACTTTTTTATTGAATGAAACTTAAAGTAGCCATACAAGGAATAAAGGGGAGTAATCATCATCAGGTCGCTAAGGACTTTTTTGGAGACGACATTGATTTGGTGGAGTGTTTATCCTTTGACAAACTTATTGAACATTTGATAGAAGGTACAGCTGATAAAGGCGTTATGGCCATTGAAAATTCAATTGCAGGATCAATTATTCCGAATTATAATCTGATATATCACAACAATCTGCATATCATAGGTGAACATTACTTAAGTATTCATCATAATCTAATGGTAAAACCAGGCGTATCAATTGAATCATTAGTCGAGGTGCATTCTCATCCGATGGCACTATTACAATGTAAGGAGTTTTTCAAGCAATACCCTACAATTAAATTAGTAGAAGATGTTGATACAGCTGAAACTGCGAAAAGAATTCAAGAGCAAAATTTAAGAACTATTGGTGCCATTGCACCTAAAGTTGCTTCGGAATTGTATGATTTAGAAATCATCAGTCCTGAAATTCAAACCATTAAAAATAACGCCACCCGCTTTATCATTCTGAAAAAACAGAATAAGGTTTTACCAAAAAAAGAAATTAATAAAGCTTCATTGCGATTCATCACTGATCACAAAAGAGGCAGTTTGGCAACCGTTTTAAATGTTATGAGTGATTGTAATATGAATTTAACCAAGATTCAATCTTTACCAGTAATAGAAACTCCTTGGAAATATGCCTTTTTTGTTGATGTTACTTTTGATAAGTATGAAGACTTTGAAAAAGGAAAAGCCTTGTTAAAGATTATGTCTGAAGATTTAAGAATTTTAGGCGAGTATAAAAATGCGAGAAAAGGATGATAACTGCAGATAGATTAAAATCGGTTCAGGAGTATTACTTCTCTAAAAAATTAAGAGAGGTAAGAGGTTTGATAGATGATGGCAAGCCAATTATAAATATGGGTATTGGTAGTCCTGATTTGGCGCCATCTGCAAAAGTCTTACAAGTGTTGAAAGATGCTATTAGTGATGTTGGTGCGCATCAATATCAGAGCTACCAGGGCTTACCAAAACTTCGCGAAGCTATAGCGAAGTTTTATGATTTAAAGTTTGGTGTTTCTTTAAACCCAGTGAACGAGATTTTACCTTTAATGGGTTCTAAAGAGGGTATCATGCATATAAGCATGGCATATTTGAATAAAGGAGATGAAGTGTTGATTCCGAACCCAGGGTATCCAACATATGCCGCAGTAACGAAACTGGTCGAAGCGATACCAAGGACCTATGATTTAAATGCCGAGAATGCTTGGTTTCCAGACTTAAAGGCTTTAGGTCAACAAGATTTATCTAAAGTAAAACTCATGTGGTGTAGTTATCCGCATATGCCGACAGGAGCGACCGCCTCTAAAGAAAAATTAGAACAGTTGGTAAGATTTGCAACAGAACATAAGATAATATTAGTTAATGATAACCCCTACAGTTTTGTGTTGACGGAAGACCCGATAAGTTTGCTTTCTGTTAAAGGTGCTAAAGGTCATTGTTTAGAATTAAATAGTCTAAGTAAAACTTTTAACATGGCTGGCTGGAGAGTTGGAATGGTTTTAGGTAATGAAGAGAATATCAAGGCTATTTTGAAAGTGAAAAGTAATATGGATTCTGGAATGTTTTATGGGATTCAAAAAGGAGCTATTGCGGCTCTTGAAAGCGGCAAAGAGTGGTTTCAAGAATTAGATATAGTTTACCGTAGTCGAAGAAATTTGATGTACGAATTAATAGATAAAATTGGAGCAACCTATGACAAAGATGCGGTAGGTATGTTCGTTTGGGCTCGATTACCGAAAGGGTCAGTCAAAGCTGAAGATTTTGTAAACAATTTGCTTTACTCAAAAGATATTTTTATAGCACCAGGCACCATTTTTGGTAGTAATGGCGAAGGTTATATTAGATTTTCACTTTGCGTAAAAGAAGAAAAAATAAGAGAGGCAATTAAAAGATTTGAGTAATTAATTCCTTTTGGAAGGGTTATATATGGCTTATGAAAGTAGCAATAATTGGTGTTGGATTAATAGGTGGTTCTTTTGCAAAAGATGTGAAACGAATTTACCCCGCTGCTGAACTTTATGGTTTTGATGCTAATGAAGCCCATCTTAAAAAAGCCCTTGATTTAGGGTTGATTGACAAAAAAACAAACTATGATGGACTGGCTATAATGGATATGGTATTACTAGCGATTCCTGTTGATGTTTTAGTTAAGGAGTTGCCAAAAATATTAGATGCTGCCGGAGAAGATACTGTGGTTTTTGATGCCGGATCTACCAAAACTTTGATTTGTAAAGTGGTCGAAAACCATTCCAAAAGAAGAAATTTTCTTGCATGTCACCCAATCGCAGGGACAGAATTTTCAGGACCAGAGGCTGCTATTGAGAATTTATATGATGGCAAAACAAACATTATTTGCGAAGTAGAGAAAACAGCTTTTAAGCTACAAGAAAAAGCTTTGCAATTGTTTCAAGCTATGGGTATGCGTATACGATATATGAATGCTGAAGCTCATGATAAACATATCGCTTATGTATCTCATTTGTCACATATAAGTTCATTTATGTTGGGAAAGACGGTTATTGAAAAAGAAAAAAATGAACGTGATATTTTTGACATGGCTGGTAGTGGATTTGAAAGTACAGTGCGGCTTGCAAAAAGTTCTCCAGCAATGTGGACACCCATTTTTGAGCAAAATAAAGATAATGTGATTGAGACCTTAGCGGAATACATTCAAAATCTAGAACATTTTAAAAAGATGATTGAAAAGAATGATTTTGAAGGGGTCTACAGTGAAATGAATAATACCAATAAAATCAAGCAAATTTTAAACGGAATACCGTTAACCAAGTAATAACAACAAACATACTAAGCTGGTTTAAGCGAAGTGGAAATAAACAGAGAATAAGAGTACCTATGGAAAATTCAAAAGAGATGAGAACATGGTTGGATGATATGGCGTTGCATCATCCATTAGTAATTGCAGGACCATGCAGTGCTGAAACTGAAGAACAAGTATTGAAAATTGCTCATGAGCTAAAAGATACGGATGTTAATTATTACCGAGCTGGTATTTGGAAGCCGAGAACCCGTCCAGGTAATTTTGAAGGTGTAGGTGCAATTGGTCTTAAATGGCTTCAGAAAGTAAAGGAAGAAACTGGTTTAAAGACCGCTACAGAAGTAGCGAATAAGGCTCACGTTGAATTGGCCTTAGAGCATGATGTTGATTTGTTATGGATTGGTGCTCGTTCAACTGTTAGCCCTTTTATAATGCAAGATTTAGCAGATGCTTTAAAAGGCACTGATAAAATTGTTTTGGTTAAGAACCCAGTAAATCCTGATTTGGCTTTGTGGTTAGGTGGTATTGAAAGATTGCATACTGCTGGTATTAAAAAGTTAGGTGCAATACATAGAGGTTTTTCTACCTATGAGAAGACTAAATACAGAAATATTCCGGAATGGCAATTAGCTATTGAATTTCAGAACAGGTTCCCTGATTTACCATTAATAAATGACCCATCACATATTACTGGTAAGCGCGATATGATTTTTGATGTGTCTCAAACTGCATTGGATTTAAATTTTGATGGCTTAATGATTGAGACACATTTTGATCCTGATAACGCTTGGAGCGATGCAGCTCAGCAGGTAACACCGGATACTTTAGTTCAGATTATGGAAGATTTAAAAATTCGTAAAGAAGACGATAAAGAGGCTGAATACAACTCTAAATTAAGTAATCTTAGAACTCAAATAGATGTTATTGATAATCAACTTATCGAGACACTTGGGAAGAGAATGAAAGTTGCTGATGGTATTGGAGAACTAAAAAAACAGAAGAATGTCGCGGTATTACAATCAAACCGTTGGAATGCCATTTTAGGCAAAATGATATTAGAAGGCGAAAGTAAAGGATTGAGTGAAGAGTTTGTTTTAAGAATGTTTAAAGCCATCCACCAAGAATCAATAAATCACCAAGAGCGAATTTTAAAAGCCTAAAAGATTTAGATAATGTTAATTAAAAAAGCCATTTTGTAAGAAATGGCTTTTTTTTGTTCTAAGTTGTAACAAATTAATTCTTGCTTCATCTTTTAAGAAACAAAAAACACTAGAATGAAATCAATACATATTATTTGCTTGGTATTATTTACCCTTACTACCTACGCTCAAAGAACCATAGATACGGAAGTTGGAGAATTTAATGAAATCAAAGTATTTGACTTGATTGAGGTCAATTTGATACAATCAGAAGAAAATCGAATTACTATAAAAGGAAGAAATACGGAAGATATTACTTGGGCGAATAAAGATGGTATTCTGAAACTCCGTATGCAATTGGATAAAAAGTTTACGGGTGAAGATACTTTTATAGAAGTGTATTATACAAATGTGGATGTGATTGATGCCAATGAAGGTGCGCATATCACTTGTAATGAATTGATAGATAAGAATAAAATTGAACTTAGAGCCCAAGAAGGTGCTAAGATTACGATAGGTATGGATGTGAATTATGCGGAGATGCGTGCCGTTACAGGTGGTATTATTGAAGCCTCTGGTTTGGCAGAAAATCAGACAATTGTATTAAATACCGGTGGAATCTTTGAAGGTCGTGATTTAAGAACTGCTGTTGCAGATGTAAAAATATCAGCTGGTGGAGAAGCAGAAGTATTCGCATCAGACAGAATTGATGTAAATGTAAAGGCCGGAGGTGATGTAACGGTTTACGGAAAACCTAAAAAGGTGAATAAGAAAACATTTGTAGGTGGTAGAGTACGTATAATTGATTAACCATCAGATGTAAAACAAAAAAAGCCACTCAGAAATGAGAGGCTTTTTTTATTTGGAGAAAGAAGGGTTATTTTTTAAAGATATATCTCGTAATAAAAATACCTTGATTATCACCTTTGCCTGCACTTTCAACAGCACTTGTTACAAAAGCAAGTTCCCATCCATTGGCAACCATGTCATTAATCATTGAAGTTAATAAAGCATCATTTGCTGCGATGTTTTGAAAACGGATACCTCCAATATTAAAAAAGTTCAAAAGCTTAGTTTCTTCAAAGTTTTTTACACGAATTTCGCCTCTTTTTGATTTGTTTCTAGTATTGTCCTCATCCGTTTGTACACTAGTATATTCTTTGTAATCTTTCTCTTCGATGGCATTCACAATTCTTGATCTTCCTAAACCATTAGGTACAATTGATTCAACACTAGTGATAACTTTGAACTGTTGAGCGTTCATTTCAAATGTTGCTAATAGAGCAACAAAGGCAATAAAAAGTACTTTTTTCATAATTGATATGTTTTTGTTGATTAAGACTTATCAATTTTAATACCAATTTTTAAGAAAAGAAAATTGTTTCTTTGTTATTGTATGAATTGTTATGAACAAACCTTTTGATGCAGGGAATCGTGTATAAATCGACCGGAAGCTGGTACACCGTTAAATCGGAGGAGGGTGATTTCTATAATTGTCGCATAAAAGGGAAGTTTAGAATTAAAGGAATTAAGAGCACCAATCCCATAGCTGTTGGTGATTTGGTAACTTTTAGTCTAGAGAAAAATGGAGATGAAGAAGTTGGAATTATCTCTGAAATTAAAGACCGTAAAAATTATATTATTCGCAAGTCGGTCAACTTATCAAAGCAAACACACATTATTGCTGCTAATCTTGACCAAGTATTTTTATTGGTTACTTTAAATAACCCCGTAACCTATACAAGTTTCATTGATCGATTTTTAGTTACCGCAGAAGCATATGCAATACCTGCAATACTGCTTTTTAATAAGTCTGATACTTACAGTAAAGAAGAAAAAGAAGAAGTTTCATCCCTAGTAAAATTGTATAGAAAAATAGGGTACCAGTGCATTGAATTGTCTGCAAAGAAAGGAGAAAATGTTCAAGAGGTAAAAACCCTAATGAAAGACAAAATTAGTATGTTTTCTGGTAATTCGGGGGTAGGTAAATCAACATTAGTCAATGTTATTGAAAAGAATTTAATGCTAAAAACAGCCGAAATTTCTGAGCAACACCTTCAAGGTCAACATACCACCACTTTTGCTGAAATGTATGATCTTTCTTTTGGAGCTAAAATTATTGATACGCCAGGTATAAGAGGTTTTGGTATTGTTGATATGGAAAATGATGAAATTGGTGATTACTTTCCAGAATTATTTGCCTTAAAAGGCTTTTGCAAGTTTAATGATTGTTTACATGTTGATGAGCCTAAATGTGCTGTTAAAGAAGCCTTAGATAATGATAAAATCGCTTGGAGCAGGTATAGAAGTTATTTGCAAATGATTTTAGGTGAAGATGAAAATTATCGTGTGGATATTTATAAAAGTGATTGATGAGAGCAGTTATACAACGAGTTTCTAGAGCGAGCGTTACCGTTAAAGAAAATGTCATTTCTCAAATTGAAACGGGCTTGTTAGTTTTACTTGGAATAGAAGATGAAGATAGCCAAGAAGATATTACTTGGCTTTCAAGAAAAATAGCAAACCTTAGAATTTTTAATGATTCTGAAGGCATCATGAATCAATCTATATTAGAAGCAAATGGCGACGCTATTGTTGTTAGTCAATTTACCTTGCATGCGGCCGTTAAAAAAGGAAATAGACCCTCTTATATGAAGGCTTCAAAACCAGATATAGCCATACCGCTTTATGAGAGTTTTATAGGTCAATTGAAAACGGATTTAGGTAAAAATGTTGGAACTGGAATTTTTGGAGCTGATATGAAAGTTGACTTGTTAAATGATGGACCAGTTACAATCATCATAGATACTAAAAACAAAGAGTAAAGAAAGCTTTATCGTTTTTCTCCTACTTTTTTGTAAGAATCTTGGCAGTTTTTCGTTAAGGTACTAACCAACCTAACCACTGCATGCGCTTATTTTATTTTTTACTCTTCACTACTCTTTTTTTATCTGCTCAAAATCAACAATATAGCCTTAGTTCTATTAATTCAGAATTATTAGAAGATGCCGATGCAGTTGTGCGATTAGATAAAATGATGATAACTGTTGAAGCTTATAATGCAATGGAAGTTTCTTCGAGAAGAGTAGTTACTGTATTAAATGAAAATGGTCAAAAACATGTAGATGCCTACGCGTTCTATGATGATAATAGTAAGATAAAAACTCTTTCAGCATTTGTTTATGATAGTCAAGGAAAAGAAATCAAGAAAATAAAGGAGAAAGATTTTATTGATCAAAGCGCTTCAGGTGATGGTACTTTATATTCGGATTCTCGAGTTAAGTTTTTGCGATATACTCCTGTAAGTTATCCGTATACCATAGTTTTTGAGAAAACATATACAACAGCGGATACAGCATTTTTACCGCACTGGTACTTTTTAGATGGTTATAGGGTAAGTACTGAAAAGAGTGAGTTTATTTTTGATTTAAAAACTAAAATTCCCTTAAGAAAAAAAGAACAAAATCTTGAAGATTACGCTATATCAGTTGAATCTGTTGGTAACAAATTAAAGTATACTGCTGAAAATCTAAAGGCGATTGAAGGTGAAAATTATTCTCCTGAGTTTTATGATTTTGCCCCGTCTATTAAATTGGCTTTAGAGCGTTTCCATTTAAAAGGCGTTGATGGTCAAGCCAAGAATTGGAGTGATTATGGCAAATGGATTTATAATTCACTTTTAAGGGGTCAAGCAGAATTAAATTTATCAACAATAAATGGAGTAAAATCCCTAGTTGCGGGAATAGAAGATCCTAAAAAGAAGGTTGAAAAAATTTATGAGTACGTTCAAAACAATACAAGGTATATAAGTGTTCAATTGGGTATTGGTGGTTGGATGCCTATTAGTGCTGAAGAGGTCAATCGAGTAAAGTATGGTGATTGTAAAGGATTGACTAATTATACAATGGCCCTATTGAAAGCTGTTGGTATTAATTCTTATTATACGGTTGTTTACGCTGATGCTGATCAAAGAAGTCTCGATGCTGAATTCCCTTCTTTACAAGGTAATCATGTCTTTTTAAATGTACCCTTGAATGATAAAGAGCTGTGGTTAGAATGTACAAGTCAAATAGTTCCTGCGGACTATTTGGGCACTTTTACCGATAACCGTTATGTGCTAAAAGTTACACCTGATGGTGGTGAGTTGGTTAAATCTAGGGCTTACGAAAACAAAGATAATTGGCAGCTTACCAAAGCTGATATTACAATTTCTGAGGAAAATGGAGTTCAGGCCAATGTTGAAATTGTAAGTAGTGGAACTCAATACAATCAAAAATTTAGATTGCCTTTAAAAGATGAACAAGAAAAAGAATCTCATTATAAAGAGTATTGGGATTATGTTAATGATATCAATCTTACTAAAATTTCATTTGAAAATGATAAAGACAATATAGAACTAAAAGAAAAAGTTTCACTTTCTTCAAATAGCTACTTGTCAAAAGCTGGAGATAAGGTGCTTTTTGCTCCAAATATGCTTAACCGAAATCTTTTTGTTCCAAAACGCTACAGGAATAGAAGGCATGATGTCATCATTAAACGAGGTTATTTAGATGAAGACGAGTTTACAATAGCGCTTCCTGATGATTTTAAAGTGGAGTCTTTAATTTCTTCCGTGAATCTTAAGACTGAATTTGGTGAATACACCATAAGCATGGAGAAAATAGCAGAGAATCGATTAATTTATAAAAGGAGACTTCTCATTAAATCTGGTAAATACTCTAAAGATAGCTATGAAGATTTTAGAAATTTTAGAAAGAAAATTGCGAGATCAGATAATTCAAAAATAGTATTGATTAAAGCCTAAACTATGAAGTTAAAATTACTCATTATTGCCATTATGGTAAGTGCAATAACTATTGCACAAGACAATAAAATTAAGTTTGGTAAAGTGTCAAAAGAAGAAGTTCTTCAAAAAGAACATCATTTAGATAAGGATGCGGAAGCCGCTTTTCTGTATAAAAAAGAACGCTTATTTTATAAATACGACGGGACAGAAGGTTTTAGAACAGTTAGGTCCGCACATTACCGAATTAAAGTTTATAAAAAATCAGGTCTGGACTGGGGCACTTTTGAGATTCCGCTATACACTTCAACCTCTGGTGAGGAAAGAATTGGTCAAGTTAAAGGATATACTTTTAATGATGAGAACGGAAAAATTAATGAAGTTAAACTTAAAAAGGATGGTGTTTTCAAAGAGAATGTAAGTAAATATCGAAACAAGGTTTCTATCAGTATGCCAAACGTAAAAGAAGGCAGTGTAATAGACTTAGAATATAGTATTACGTCTGACTTAAGTGGTTATATGGATGATTTTCAGTTTCAGTATGGTATTCCTGTAAATCATGTTGATATTAGTGTGGAAATTCCACAATACTTTATTTTCAAAAGGTACAGCAAAGGCTTTTATCCTATAAATCTTAAACAATCAAGAAAAAATAGAAAACTTACGGTACAATACAGAGAAGAAAGTGATCCAGGACGTTTGAATGGTGGTAAAAGAACAAGTGAATTAGAATTTTTTGAGAATGTTTATAAGGTTTCATCACGGAATATTCCGGCTCTAAAAAAAGTGCCTTACACTGATAACATTAATAATTATCGAAGTGCAATAACTTTTGAACTTGCCTCTACTCAATTTCCAAACAGCCCATTTAAAAACTATAGCAAGTCATGGGATGATGTCGCTGAAACTATTTATAAATATGATGATTTTGGTGATGAATTGAAAAAGCAGCGTTTTTTTAAGGATGATATTGATGCTTTAATTTCGAGTCAATCAGAATCTGCGGTATTGAAAAAAGCTATTTATCAACATGTGAAAGACAAAATGAACTGGAATGAATACAACGGTGTTGGTTGTGATAAGGGAGTTAAAAAAGCTTATGAAGATAAAATAGGGAACGTTGCAGACATTAATTTACTATTAACTTCCATGCTGCGCTATGCTGGATTTAAAGCTAATCCCGTCTTAGTAAGCACAAAAACCCATGGTATTCCACTTTTTCCAACCACTGATGGTTTTAACTATGTAGTGGCAGCCATTGAAAATAGCAATGGATCAATAGACTTAATGGATGCTACCGAAAAAATGGGTGCTATCAATATATTACCAAGTAGAGCCCTTAATTGGAATGGTCGATTAATTAGAGAAGACGGTACTTCAATGGAAGTTTCCATGGTTAATAGATTAGTTTCTAAAAAATCAATCTTTATGAATGCAGAGCTGTCAGATGATGGCAGTGTGTCTGGTAAGATGCGAACACAGAACACAGGGCAAATGGCCTTTAATTATCGTAAAAATCATAAAGATGAAAGCGTCGAAGACATCATGGATGAAATGGAGTCAAAATATGTTGAGATGGAAATTGATGAACTGGAAGTTAAAAACGAAAAAGAATATAGTAAGCCAGTATTAGAATCTTGTGCATATGTTAAAGAAAATCAAGCGGAAATAATTTCAGAAAAGATTTATTTTAGGCCAGCACTTTTTTTGGCTTTAGATGAGAACCCATTTAAGCTTGAAACAAGAGAATACCCTGTTGATTTTATATATCCGCAAGTTAAAAGAATAGTGGTTAATTATAAACTTCCGGAAGGATATCAAATAGAATCAATACCTGAATCAGCTTCATATGCATTACCCGATGGCCTTGGTTCATTTCAGTTTACATTCAAACAGAACGGAAATCAAATTCAATTTAGTTCAAATACGGCAATCAATAAAAGCTTAATTCCACCAAATTATTATGCATCTTTGAAAGAGTTTTACAACCAAATGGTTGTAAAACACAATGAAAAAATAGTATTGTCTAAAATCTAGACCCATGCAAATTGAAAATGCACAAAAAGCAGTTGACAAATGGATTAAGGTTCACGGAGTTCGTTATTTTAATGAATTGACTAATATGGCCCAACTTACAGAGGAAGTTGGCGAAGTAGCTAGAATTATTGCTCGTCGTTATGGTGAACAAAGCGAAAAAGAATCCGATAAGAATAAGGATTTAGGTGAAGAGTTAGCTGATGTGCTATTTGTTGTCTTATGTTTGGCCAATCAAACAGGTATAGATTTGCAACATGCTTTTGATAAAAAGTTAGATTTGAAAACAAAGCGTGATCATGACCGTCACCACAATAATGAAAAGCTCAAATAACTTATATTTGAGCTTTTATTTTTTATTTATAAATAGGTCGTATTGAAACTTCAACTTACTGCTCCACAAAGCAATTTACTTAATTCCAAAATTCAGATTACTGGTTCAAAAAGTGAAACCAATAGATTGTTATTGCTACAAGCTCTTTTTCCTAATCTAAAAATTGAAAACCTTTCCAATTCGGATGATGCACAAGTGATGCAAAAAGGTTTGGAAGTTACCAACGGAACTGTTGATATTCACCATGCCGGCACAGCTATGCGATTTTTAACCTCGTTTTTTGCTTCTCAAGAAGGTAAAGAAGTGGTATTAACTGGTTCTAAAAGAATGAAGGAAAGACCGATTAAGGTATTGGTTGACGCTTTAAAAGATTTGGGAGCTGAAATCACATATCATGGTAATGAGGGCTATCCGCCTATAAAAATTAAGGGTAAAAAACTTGTAAAGAGCACTGTTAATTTACCAGCAAATATTAGTAGTCAATATATCTCATCATTATTGCTTACAGCACCAAGTTTAGAGAATGGCATAGTTATAAATCTAGTCGGTAAGATAACCTCTGTTCCTTATATTAAAATGACTTTAAGTCTGCTGAATAGTATAGGAATAAGAACAGAATTTGAAGGAAATCAAATAAAGGTCTACCCCAAGAATAGCGCAAAGGATGAAGTTTTAACAGTAGAATCAGACTGGAGTGCTGCAAGTTACTTTTATAGTATTGTAGCTTTAAGTGAAGTGGGTAGTGAAATTAAACTTTCGTCCTATAAGAAAGATTCGTTGCAAGGCGATAGCGTCCTATCTGAAATTTATAAAGATTTTGGAGTTTCGACCACTTTTTTAAATAACACGATAAAATTGACCAAAGAAAAAGATATAAGTACTGACCATATAGAGGTAGCTCTCGAAAATGCTCCTGATATTGCACAAACAATTGCGGTGACCTGTTTTGGTCTTTCAATAGGTTGTCATTTAACGGGGCTACATACTTTACCAATTAAAGAAACAGATCGTTTGGCTGCAATGAAAACCGAACTTGAAAAAGTTGGTGGATCGGTTGCTATTACTGCCGAAAGCTTGACGCTAAAGCAAGAAAATCAAATGATACCTAATGTAGCTATTGATACTTATAATGACCATAGAATGGCTATGGCCTTTGCACCTTTAGTGTTAAAAATTCCATTAAAAATGAACGATGCTGAGGTAGTATCTAAATCATACCCTGATTTTTGGAGTGATATGAAACACCTTGGAATTCAAGTAAAGGAACTTTAGGTTTGAATTAAATGTCTATTTACTTGACAACCCCTATTCGCAGATTGTATATTTGCCGTCTTTATAAAACACCGAAAAACGCTTATGAAATTATCAAATTTTAGTTTTGAACTTCCAGATGAATTATTAGCTGAGTATCCAGCAGAGAATCGTGATGAATCCAAGTTAATGGTGATTCACCGTGAAACTGGAAAGATTGAGCATAAAATGTTCAAAGACATGATTGATTATTTTGATGAAGATGATGTAATGGTGTTGAATAACACAAAAGTATTTCCAGCTCGCTTATATGGTAATAAAGAGAAGACTGGGGCAAGAATAGAAGTATTCTTATTAAGAGAATTAAATGAAGAACAACGTCTTTGGGATGTTTTGGTTGATCCGGCTCGTAAAATAAGAATTGGTAATAAACTTTATTTTGGCGAAGATGAAAGTTTGGTGGCTGAGGTTATTGATAATACAACTTCTAGGGGTCGTACACTTCGTTTTTTATATGACGGTTCATATACTGATTTTAGAAGAAAATTAAGAGAGCTAGGTCAAACACCATTACCTAAGTATATCAAGCGCGATGTAACTCCGGAAGATGAGGAGCGTTACCAAACTATTTATGCAAAACACGAAGGTGCCGTTGCTGCACCAACAGCTGGGCTTCACTTTTCTAAGCATTTATTAAAGAAATTGGAGATTAAAGGAATTGATTTTGCTGAGGTCACGTTGCATGTAGGTTTAGGTACTTTTAACCCTGTTGAGGTTGAAGATTTGTCTAAACATAAAATGGATAGTGAAGAATTAGTTATCGATGAAAAAGCTACAGAGATTGTAAATAATGCCAAAGCGAATAAACGAAGAGTTTGCGCCGTTGGTACCACTGTAATGCGTGGTTTAGAGAGTGCAGTTTCATCAGATCATAAGCTGAATACTTTTGAAGGTTGGACCAATAAATTTATTTTCCCTCCATATGATTTTAGTATAGCTAACTGCATGGTGACTAACTTTCACCTGCCAAAATCTACTTTATTAATGATGATTTCTGCTTTTGTGGGTCACGATTTAATGAAAAAGGCATACAAACAAGCAATTTTAGAAGGCTATAAGTTTTATTCTTATGGTGATGCGATGTTAATCTTGTAGGAAAGAGTTTTAAACTTTCTTTTTTCTTGAATACTTAATCAAAGTATCGTTATTAATGGAATCTGTTCTTGGCAGAATAGATGAGCCTTGAGTTCCTTGATATTTTTTAATTAAATATTAAATAAATGATAAAAATGGATAAAAAGTTTTTCAAGAACCTCCTAGTGCTTTTAGCAATAACTTTAAGTTTTAACAATGCAGTCGGTCAAATTTCATTCGAAAAAGCGTATTATTTTGATAATGATAAGAACAGAATTGACGGTTTTATTAAAAACATTGATTGGGAAAGCAATCCAACTGAATTTCAATTCAAAACTGATTTAGACGCTCAATTTGTTACTTTATCTATCGAATCAGTTTCTGGTTTCGAAATTGAAAATCAATTTAAATATTTTAGGTCCAAAGTTTTAATTGACAGAAGTAGTAATGCAATGAGTCAATTAGGCTATGAAAGAAATCCTAGTTTGAAAGAAGAAACTTTATTCCTTAAAATTTTGATAGAAGGGGAATATGTGTTGTATGAATATGTTGATCAAAGTTTAAGGCGATTTTTTTATGGAAAAAAAGACATGATTCCTGAACTACTGGTTTATAAGAGGTACAAGCAAAATGACAATATAATTGGCACAAACCAATTATATAAACAGCAAATAAAGAATACCATCTCTTGTGATGTAATTACTCTTAAAAGACTGAATAGTTTAAATTATGAAAAAAGTTCATTAAAGAAATTTTTCAAAGAAATAAATAATTGTTTCGGTAATTCTACTGTCGTTGAATATGACAAGGAAAAAACAAAATTCAATTTTTATTTAAAGGCGGGAATAAGCACAAATTCGATACAAACAGCAATCGATCAAGTTTATGAGGTTAATGGTTTAATTGGATATAGGTTTGGGGCAGAATTGGAATTTGTTTTTCCTTTTAATAAAAATAAGTGGGCTGCAGTTATTGATCCAAATTATAGACTTGTTAGCAACGAAACTAGCACATCTAATGGGGTAGATGTTACGGTGGAATTTAGTTCATTAGAATTCCCCATTGGCTTAAGGCACTATTTTTTCCTTAATGATAAATCTAAATTATTTTTAGAAGCCTATACCAATATCGAGTTTGGTTTTAATCCTTCATTAACTGTTGGTACAGATAAGAGAGAAGGTAAAGCCGAATCTAATTTTAGTGTGGGAGGCGGCTATAATCATAAAGGAAAATTTTCTATTGGGTTAAGGGTCGAAACACCACAAGATATTCTTAGCAATTTTGTGAATATAGAGGGAAGATTTTGGAGTGCATCGCTCCTAGTTGGCTTAAAACTCTAGTAGTCTTATTTTAATTATGGAATCCGCCAAAAAAGATATTAGAGCACTTACCAAGGACCAATTGCGTGATTTCTTTGTTGCCAATGGCGATAAAGCTTTTCGGGGAAATCAGGTTTATGAATGGCTTTGGCAAAAATCTGCACATTCTTTTGAAACTATGACTAATATTTCAAAAGAAACTCGTGAAATGTTGGAGAAAAACTTTGTAATCAACCATATAAAAGTTGATCAAATGCAACGCAGTAGTGACGGTACCATAAAAAATGCAGTTCAGTTATATGATGGACTAATTGTTGAATCTGTTTTAATACCTACTGCCACGCGCACAACGGCTTGTGTTTCAAGTCAAGTAGGTTGTAGCTTAGACTGCAAATTTTGTGCAACTTCAAGGCTTAAACGCATGCGCAATTTGAATCCTGATGAAATTTATGACCAGGTGGTTGCCATTGACAATGAGAGTAGACTATATTTTGACAAACCTTTGAGTAATATAGTTTTTATGGGTATGGGAGAACCCCTTATGAATTATAAAAACGTGCTCCAATCAATTGAAAAAATAACTTCAAAAGAAGGTTTAGGAATGTCACCTAAACGCATCACCGTTTCGACATCAGGTGTGCCAAAAATGATTAAAAAAATGGCGGATGAAGAAGTGAAGTTTAATTTAGCAGTATCGTTACATTCAGCAATAGATGAAGTAAGAACTTCTATAATGCCATTCAATAAAAATTTTCCTTTAAAAGACCTGCGAGAAGCGTTGCAATATTGGTATAGTAAAACTAAAAATAGAATTACTTATGAATATGTTGTTTGGAAGGGTATTAATGATACACAAGCAGATGTTGAAGCCTTGGTGAAGTTTTGTCGTTTTGCTCCCTCAAAGGTTAATATTATTGAGTATAATCCAATTGATGACGGTGCTTTCCAGCAAGCTTCCAATAATGCCATTGATATGTATCAAAAAACATTGGAGGCAAATAATATTACCGTAACAGTTCGCCGTTCTCGTGGTAAAGACATTGATGCGGCATGTGGGCAGCTAGCAAATAAATCATAGTTAAAAGCATTGCTATTGCTTTATAACCCCAGTTTTAGGGGCTCTACCGAAAACTTTTTATCAACCTATTCTAAGAGTTGCTTTTTACCTACTTTTGACCTACAAAACCAATCAATTTATAGTTTTCTCTAGTTGAAAGTAGCTGCGCAAATACGAGAACCAATTGAAGAAGAAATGGAACTTTTTGAAAATAAGTTCCGTGAATCTATGTCTTCAAAAGTGGCACTTTTTAACCGTATCACATACTACATTGTAAATAGAAAAGGGAAGCAAATGCGGCCCATGTTTGTTTTTTTAACGGCAAAACTTCTGAACAATGGAAAAGTAAATGAGAGAACTTATACGGGAGCTTCTATAATAGAACTTATTCATACCGCTAGTTTGGTTCATGATGATGTTGTTGATGATAGTAATAAAAGACGAGGCTTTTTCTCAATAAATGCACTTTGGAAAAATAAGATTGCTGTTTTGGTTGGTGACTTTCTATTCTCAAAAGGGCTTTTAACCGCCTTAGAATCTAAAGATTACGATTTACTACATATCATTTCAGAATCAGTCAAAGCAATGAGTGAAGGTGAGTTACTTCAAATTGAAAAAGCTCGAAGACTGGATATCACTGAAGATGTATATTACGAAATTATTCGTCAGAAAACTGCCAGATTAATAGCCTCATGTTGCAGTATGGGCGCTGCTTCTGTAATGCCAGACTCGGAAGAAGTTCAAATTTTTAGAAGATTTGGAGAACTGTGCGGAATGGCATTTCAAATTAAAGATGACCTCTTTGATTATGGGAGTGAACGTATAGGTAAACCTACTGGAATTGATATTAAAGAACAAAAAATGACTTTGCCTTTAATTCATGCATTAAATACAAGTGATAAGGATAAGAAAAGATGGATAATCAATTCTATTAAAAATCACAATAAGGATAAAAAACGTGTCAAGGAAGTCATCTCTTATGTAAAAGAACAAGGGGGTCTTGATTATGCGGTTAAGAAAATGCTTGAATTTAAAGATGAAGCTTTATCCTTGTTAAATGATTACCCCGATTCGCCTTATAAAGCTTCTTTGACTTTGATGGTGAACTACGTTGTTGAACGTAAGAAGTAATTATTTCATTCTTTTAAAATGCCTCATTTTCAATATCTTGGAATTTCACTTTATTCGACATTATTTTTTTTAGAATACCAGGCAACCATTTTAAAACTTCACTCGTCTATCTTTATAGAAGACTAATTGAGAACCATTGAAAATAATTTCAATTTATAGTAACGAAAAGCAGTTGTTAAAAAAGGCAATTGCAGGTAATCGTCAGGCACAACGAACTATTTATGAAAAGTTCGCACCTAAGATGTTAAGTGTTTGTCGTCAGTATATTAAAGATGCTCAATTTGCAGAAGATGTCATGGTTAATGGTTTTGTGAAGGTTTTTAAGAATCTGCAAACTTTTGAACATAGAGGGAGTTTTGAAGGCTGGATTCGTAAAATAATGGTTAGAGAAAGTATCTCTTATTTAAGGAAAAAACAATTTGTAGTTTTTGACGACGAGGTATTTGAGAAAAATGAGCTTATAAGTTCTGAGAACAATTCCATATTAGACATGGAGCATGTACAAGACTTGATAGACAGTTTGCCAGAAGGTTATAAAATGGTATTTGTATTGTATGCAATTGAGGGTTATAAGCATAATGAGATAGCTAAAATGTTAAAAATATCAGAGGGTACATCAAAATCTCAATTATTTAAAGCACGAAAATTGCTTCAAGAAAATTTAAAATTAAAGGGAATTTCTTCTCGAACTAGTTTCGGGGGAAATTAAAAACATAATAATGGATAAGTTAGAGAAACATATTAGAGAAAAACTCCAAGAAAGGGAAGTACAGCCCTCTAATGGTGCTTGGGATAAAATAGAGTCTCAACTTGGTGAAGTTGTGGAACCTGCGAGAAAAAATGTCTATTGGTATGCAATTGCCGCAAGTTTTATTGGAGTATTATTAATTTCAATTGTTTACTTCAATTCAGATATTGAAAATGCAGTAACCAAGCAAGTTGTCGATACCCTTGAAAAGGAACCAAGCAAACTTGAGGTTGAAAATAGTTTAGAAGAAAAGACAGAACGGAATAAAGTATTAATCGTTCAAGAAACTCCGGATATCGATATTCCTTTAAAAGAAGAGTTGAAATCCACTTTAAATATCGAAGAATCTGCGCAAAAGAACTTGGTACTAAACGATTCTAAAGAAACGAAAATTTTAGACTATAAAAAGGCCGCAATCAATGAACAGGAATTAATAGAGAATAAGTTGAATCAAGTTCTTAATGTGGTTGCAAGCTTAGAGGAACGGAATATAGAAGTCACAGATGCTGAAATTGACTCTTTGTTAATGAATGCTCAACGGGAACTGTTAACTGATAAAGTATTACGAGAAAATGGAAAAGTAGATGCTATGGCTTTACTTACTGAAGCTGAAGATGAACTTGAGAGAACCTTTAGAGGACAACTGTTTGAAAAACTAAAAGACGGCTTTTTTAAAGTTCGTACTGCAGTAGCTGACCGAAATAATTAAATATTCATCAATCAATCCAACTCATCCAAATCCCTGGTTCTAAACCAGGGATAGGGTAAGTAGGGCTTAAATTAAATTATCATGAAAAAATTAAGTACATTTTTAGTAGCCTTGTTTCTAGCATTTTTGACACAGAACGTATTAGCTCAAAACGACGGCTTTAAAACAAAAACCGCAAAACTTGAGAAGCAAAAAGCAAGAATTACAGCACAAGAAAAAGATGCGTTAAAAATTGAAATTAAAAGTATCAATGAGCAACTTGAAAGAGGTGTAATAACGGCTGAAAAAGCACAAGAAATGAAAGAAATAGCTGCGAAGAAAAGAGCTATGAATATAGAGAATAGAGTTGCTATTATTGATAATCGTATTGCTTTGTTAGAAAGAAATGATGGAGTTGTAATTTCTGATATGATGACTGATTCAGATACCTTAGTTGAAGACCAAATAAGAATAGGGGTAGATATTAATGGGAAACCTGCAGAAGAGTTTTTTTTCAGTACTAAAAATTGGAAAAGAGATTTGAAGTATGACCGACGTACTTACTCGGATTTTGTTATTGCGATAGGTTTAAATAACGCATTGATTGAAGATCAATCTTTAAGTGATTCACCTTATAAAATAGGAGGAAGTAGATTTTTCGAAATGGGTTGGCAATGGAGAACTAGGGTTTTTGAAAACTCAAATGCTCTAAGAATTAATTATGGTTTTTCTTTTCAATTTAATGGGTTGAAGCCTAAAGATAATCAGTATTTTGTTGAAAATGATGATCAAACAGAATTACAAGAATTCCCGTTAGAATTGAATAAGTCTAAACTAAGAATGGACAATTTGGTCTTTCCGGTCCACCTTGAATTCGGCTCTTCCAGAGTGAGAGAAACTGAAAAAACCATTCGATATGATATTGATAGAAGCTTCCGTTTCGGAATTGGGGGCTATGGAGGGTTTAACATTGGCACTCGTCAAAAATTGAAATATTCTGAGAATGGAAATCGAATAAAAGAAAAATTTAAAAGAGATTACAATACGGCTGATTTAATATATGGTTTAAGCGCTTATGCGGGCGTTGGAGGAACACAATTATACATTAAGTATGATTTAAACCCAATATTTCAAGATGCACCAATTGAGCAACGAAACATTTCTTTAGGTCTGCGATTTGATTTGTAAAGACTATAATCAATCTCCCGTATGGAAGCAGAGTTATGTTTATCTAAATCCTAAATAAAGGAGATAAAAATGAAGAATTAGACAAAAGCTTTTTCCATTTCAGTTGAAAATTCTTCTTTATAATAAACACGTTTACAGTGGGAACATTCTGCATAGCGGGATGTTCCTATTTTTATTAAGGGAATCCAAAATAAATGAAAATAATTGGGTTGTGAAACGGCAGTCAAGGTATCATTTTGAGTGCAGTATAAACAAGAAACGTTATGTAATTTTTGAATGCTTCGCTTACCGCGTTTAGTTCCGAAAAAAAGAATCATTTTTAGTATTACATTTGAGTTTGTAATTTACAGAATTAATATTTTCCTATTTACGGAAACTGCAAAGAGGCTTAATGATTTCAAAAACCACCATAGATAATGTATACGAAACGGCTCGTTTGGAAGAAGTTATTGGTGATTTTGTGCAGTTAAAAAAGTCTGGTTCAAATTTTAAAGGTCTAAGTCCTTTTTCTGATGAGCGTACTCCAAGTTTTATGGTCTCGCCAGTTAAACAGATTTGGAAAGACTTTAGCAGTGGTAAAGGCGGTAACGTGGTCGCTTTTTTAATGGAGCATGAACATTTTAGTTACCCGGAAGCCATTAAATACTTAGCTAAAAAGTACAATATTGAAATAGAAGAAACTGAGCAAACTGACGAACAGAAAGAGCAAGCTAATGAACGTGAGAGTATGTATTTGGTTTCTGAATATGCGTCCAAACATTATATAGAAACGCTATGGAATTCACAATTGGGCAAGGCAATAGGCTTGAGCTATTTTAAAGAGCGTGGTTTTACTGATGAAACTATAAAAAAGTTTGCTCTAGGTTATAATCTGGACCAATGGGATGCTTTTACCAAAAGTGCTTTGGAAGATGGTTATAAACTAGAATATCTTTCAAAAACAGGTTTAACAATTGTAAAAGACCAAGCCGAAGGTGAAACTAGAAAGTTTGATAGATTTAAAGGACGAGTAATGTTCCCTATTCATTCTATGAGTGGTAGGGTATTAGGCTTTGGTGGGCGAATTTTAAGTAATGACAAAAAGGCGGCTAAATATTTAAATTCACCAGAAAGTGATATTTACCATAAGAGCAAGGTGCTTTATGGTATTTACTATGCCAAACAAGCAATAGCTAAAGAAGACAACTGTTTTTTAGTTGAAGGCTATACTGATGTCATTCAAATGAATCAGCGAGGAATTGAGAATGTGGTAGCATCCAGCGGAACGGCATTAACTCCGGAGCAGATTAGATTAATTAATAGACTCACAAAGAATATAACTGTTCTTTTCGATGGGGATGCTGCTGGTCTTAGAGCTTCTTTACGAGGGATTGATTTAATTTTAGAACAAGGAATGAACGTAAAGGTTTGTTCATTTCCTGAAGGAGAAGACCCTGATAGTTTTGCCAAGAATAATGCCTATGAAGATGTTGTTTTATATCTAGAAGAAAATGCAAAAGACTTTATTCAGTTCAAAACTTCTTTATTAGCTAAAGAAGCTGCAAATGACCCAATAAAGCGTGCTGATACTGTTCGCGATATTGTGAATAGTATCGCTAAAATTCCTGATAGAATTCAAAAGGAGATTTATATTCAAGAGTGTGCTAAAATCATGCAGATTTCTGAAGAGGTACTTTACAATACCTTGGCACAAATAGATAAGAAGGAAGCTTATGATTCTAATAAGAAGTTAAAACAAGAGCAAAAGGCTTTTCAAGTTGTAAAAAGTGAAACTGTTGTTGAAAAAGTTGATGTTCAATTTGAACTCGAGCGTAAAATAATTGAGTTGTTGTTATTGTATGGGAGCCAAAAACAAGAATTTGAAGATTTAGTTTTAAAAGAATCAAAAGACGGTGATTTAGTTCTAGAGCCCGAAACTACTGAGGCTAAGGTTTACGAAAAGATTTATCTTGACCTTCAAGAAGATGAAATTGAACTATCAAATGAAAATTTTAAGAATATTTATTATCGCCTAATTGAAAATTTGAATGCCTCAGAAGAATTTTCTGTAAAACTTTTTTTGGCAGAATTAGATACTGAAACGGTGCAGGAAGTATCTTCAATTTTAATGGAAGAGGAGCGTTATGTTTTACATGATTGGGAAAGAAAAGATATCTATCCTAAAGATAAAGATAAAGGAATAGCTCAATTAGTGAGTGAAACTATTCTGACACTTCGTTGCAACTTAATAAAAGGCAGAATCGCTAATCTTCAAAAGGATACCCAAGCTAAAACCGAGAATCAAGAAGTTTTAGAAGAAATCATGAATTACTTGCAATTAAACAAGCTATTAAATGCAAAACTAAATCGAGTGCTTTCTTAAAAAACAAAAACCCCAGGGTTTCTGGGGTTTTTAAATTTCAATTATAAAATTTCTAGTACAATTCTAAAGCTTTTGCTTGTTGCAACAAGTCAACCAAGTTGTCAACATTTAATTTACGCATCAAACGTGCTTTATAAGTACTTACAGTTTTCTCATTTAAGTTTAAACCTTCAGCAACTTCTTTGTTTCTTTTACCACTAGCTAATAGCTTAAGTACTTCAACCTCACGAGTAGATAATTTTCTAAAGAACCTTCTTGGTTTCTGTGTGCCTTCATCAAAAGCTAGGCGTTGTGCTAATTCGTTAGTGATAAACATATTTCCTTCAGCGACTTTTCGAATAGCAGAAATAATATAGTCAATGTCTGCAGTTTTTGACAAATAGCCAAAAGCGCCCGCTCTAATAGTACTTAGAGCATAAACATCTTCAGATTGTCCACTATACATTAATACCTTAGTATTCGGAAAATCTTGCTTAATTTTTCTTAGAGTTGCAATACCGTTGATTTCTGGAATGTCCATTTCTAGCATTACTACATCAGGGGAAACTTTCTCTAATAATTTAAAAAGTTCAGTAGTTGTTGACGCATCACCGATTACTTCGAAATCTGAAGTTGCGTTTAAAACTTGTTTAATTCCAAGTCTTACAATCGGGTGACTGTCAGCGATTAATACATTGATCATTGTGGTAGATTTTACTTTAATTTGTTTAGTTAAAATAGTGTTTAGTACATAAATGCTTACAAAATACGCAAGGCAAGTTAACTATTTACTTGGACAAATTTGTAATTTTTTTCTTAAAACCACAGAATCTTTGGGGTTTTATTCGTTTTAACTAACGTAATCAGCGTTGAGTGGTAACTTTTAGTGAATCAGGTATTTCGCAAATAGGTATAGGAATCATCTTATGCTTATTTGCAGTATTGAATCTTTTATATATCGCAAACACTTCTTTTTCTCTGTCAGAAAAGTCTTCTAATGTTTTTCCATCATCATCCATCTGCATAGCCCATTCCAATTCTGGGTAACTAGCGCCAATTTGATCTTCATCTGTTCTGCTGTCTCCCCATAAGCCATCGGTTGGGGCTGCTTCAATAATTTCTTTACTAACTCCTAAAACGCGACCAATCTCCCAAACTTCAGATTTTAATAAATCGGCAATAGGGCTTAAATCAACACCACCATCACCATATTTTGTATAAAACCCAACACCAAAGTCTTCTACTTTATTACCAGTGCCTGCAACCAAATATCCTTCAATTGCTGCAAAATAGTAGAGCGTGGTCATTCGTAAACGTGCCCTAGTATTTGCCAATGACATAAATCGTTCTTCTTCATTATCCACCTCAGGTAAGGCATCAACCAAACTGTCAAAAACAGGAGTTAAGTTAACCGGCTGTCGGTTCACATTTTTAAAGTTGGTCATTAACCATTCAATATGGTTGTCGGCTCTAGACACCTGATTCTTGCCTTGATGAATAGGCATCTCAAGACATAACAAGTCTAAACCAGTTTTAGCACATAATGTTGATGTTACGGCGGAGTCGATTCCACCAGATACCCCAATTACGAATCCTTTGATATTAGCATTATGAGCATAATCCTTTAACCAAGTTACAATATGATCAATGACCTTTTCTGTTTGCATAGCTTTCTTTTAAGTTCAAAAATTTACCTTTGTGCTTCGTAAATTTAAACCGTCGAACCTTAAAAATGAAGTGGAACCTAAAATTCTTTCTAATTTCTTTATTAGTAGTAAGCCTTGCTGCTTGTGAAGACCAGAATAAAGTAGAAACGGAAATAGCTAAAATCCCACTTAAGATTGAACTATCTCGATTTGATCTTGAATTTGGAAAGGCAACCCCAGAAGATATTCCAGTTTTAAAGATTAGGTATCCTTATTTATTTCCTCCGCAGTATAGTGATAGCGTTTGGATTAGTAAATTATCCGATACTTTGCAATTAGAGTTACAGCAAGAAATTAAGAAGAATCTAGCAAGTTTTGTTGTTAAAGAAGAAGACATCACCACTCTTTTTAAGCATATCAAATATTACTTTCCTTCTTTTAAAGTTCCAAAAGTAGTAACAATCATATCTGATGTTCAATATGAAAATAGAATTGTTCTTGCCGATACTTTGTTATTAATTGGCCTCGACAACTATTTAGGTAGTAATCATAAATTTTATGCCGGCTTACCCAATTATGTAGCTCAGAACTTAGATGAAAAATATCTCACCTCCGATATTGCAAGTGCTTTTGCTAAAACCATTAATAGATATCCTCGAAATAGAACCTTTCTTTCAAGAATGCTTCATTATGGAAAGGAACTATATTTAAAAGATAAGCTACTACCTGATATTGAAGATTTTCAGCGCATCAATTATACGCAAGACGAGATGGCATGGGCCAAAACTAATGAGCAACAAATGTGGCGGTATTTTATTGAACGGGAGTTGCTGTATAGTACAGATGCGAAGCTAGATCGAAGGTTCTTAGATCCCGCACCTTTTTCTAAATTCGGTTTAGAAGAAATTGATAACGAATCTCCAGGTCGAGTTGGTCGTTTTATAGGATGGCAAATAATTAGGGCTTTCATGGAGAAGAATCAAGAAGTTTCTATAGTTGAACTTTTAGATATGCCTGCAGATGATATTTTTAAATTAGCAAACTACAAACCCAAAAAGTAAATGGCAATTGAACATACTTCAGAAATTAAATTGACTGTAGGTCTTGATGAAAACCGCGTACCCGAATCCTTAAATTGGTCGGCTCAAGATGGCGGAATTGATAATGAAGACGCGAAAGCAATGATGCTTTCGGTTTGGGATAGTAAAAACCAAGAATCTTTAAAGATTGATCTTTGGACCAAAGATATGCCTGTTGATGAAATGAAAATTTTCTTTCATCAGACCTTGGTGACCATGTCAGATACTTTTATGAAAGCAACTCAGGATGAAAAGATGACAGCAACCATGAAGGATTTTTGCGACTATTTTGCAGAAAAGCTAGAGTTGAAGTCTTAATATTCACTAAAGCAACTATTTCTTGTTTTCTACATAGGCCTGTCAAGATCTCGAAATTGGCTTTTATGCTCACTGTTTAAATTTAGGTCAATTTCTATCTTATTAGCTCGGGGTCTTTGTGTGAATAAAAATATGATTAGTACACCCCCAATGGTCAAGAAGAGTAAATTACCAGTTTGACTGAACCAGACAATATTTAAAAAAGCTGGACCCTCAATTAGTGCATATTTAATTAAAGAAGCGGTTTGATAACCCGTGAGTTTTGCTTGCAGGGTTTTATGGTTTTTTAAATTTTTAATAAATAGATTGAACATATATTTACTTGCAAAAATACCACCCAAAGCAATTAATGGAAATACATAGATAAAAATATCATTTTGTGTACCGTTGGTTATGATCTCAGTATTCATGTAAAAAATAGTAGCAGCGAATAATGGACCAATAACCATTGCCAAATGTATAATGGATATGGTTTTTAAAAAGTTTCGAGACGTCATGGTCATTATCTAGTTTTAGTATTCCTAGTGTAAATTACATTTTTATAAGACTACTTCTTTAATCATAGGTCGTATTTTTATCTAATGAAAAAGAAATTGAGGCAAAAAATTATTTTTGTGTATAATGCTAAATCAGGTACTAGGAACGCAATACTTGATAGCATGCAAAAGGTCTTTAGTCCATCTACTTATGATTGTAAGCTCTGTGAAATAACTTTTGGTATAGTTAGTGAAAATAGCACGTGGAAAAAGTTTCGACAAAATAGTGACCATAAAATGACATTCTTACATAAGGATGAATTTGCTAAAAAGTACGCAAGTAAGTTTGGTTATAAATTTGAGTTTCCTATAGCACTAATCGAAAGTGAAAAGGGATTAGAAGTATTGGTTTCAGCAAATGAGATGAATAGTCTAAAAACACCTCATGCTTTAATTAGATTAATCAAAGAACGGGTTTAATTAGTGGTTTGCTTTAAAATCTAAATTGATATTAGCAATAAAATTCAATAGCTCTTCTTTTCCTGTTCGGTTCGCTGATGAGGTTACAAAATGTTTTGGTGCTTCTTCCCATACAGTCTCGAGCAATCGTTGTAAATAAGTGTTTACATAATTTTCAATAGCTCGAGGTTTTAGTTTATCGGCCTTTGTGAAAATTATAGCAAAAGGAACGCCATTGGTACCCAACCATTCCATAAATTCCATATCAACAGGTTGAGGCTCGTGTCGGATATCAACTAAAACGAAAGCGCAAACTAACTGTTCTCGTTTTTCAAAATACTCGGTAATATACTTCTGAAAAACTTTTTTATCTTTTTTTGAAACTCTTGCGTAACCATAACCTGGTAAATCAACTAAAAACCAATTATTATTGATTTTAAAATGATTTATTAGCTGTGTTTTACCTGGTCTGCCCGAAGTTTTTGCCAAACTTTTACGGTCAACCAACATATTAATTAAGGAAGACTTACCAACATTAGAACGACCTATGAAAGCATATTCAGGTATTCTATCTTTTGGGCATTTAGCCACATCAGAATTGCTCATTACGAATTCTGCCGAAGTAATTTTCATAATACGGGTACTAGAAGTTACGCTTTGTTAGCCAAGTGTGAAGTATAGTATTAAACTCATCAGGATGTTCCATCATAGGTGCATGCCCACATTTTTCTATCCAAAAAAGGTCAGAATCTGGTAGTAACTCATGAAATTCTTTTGCAACATTAGGTGGTGTAACGGAGTCATTTTCACCCCAAATAATACAGGTCGGGGTATTCATAGCCGGCAAGTCTTTTGACATATTGTGGCGAATAGCACTTTTAGCAATAGCTAGTGTTTTTACCAATTTCATGCGGTCATTAACCGTCTCAAAAACTTCATCAACAATTTCTTTAGTAGCTACTTCTGGGTCGTAAAAAACATCTTGTGCCTTTTTTTTAATGAACTCATAATCACCACGTTTCGGATAACCATCACCCATTGCACTTTCATAAAGGCCTGAACTGCCTGTTATGACCAAGGCTTTGACCAATTCAGGATACATTTTGGTATGCAATAATCCAATATGTCCACCCAAAGAGTTTCCTAAAAGGATAACATCTTTTAATTTTTTAAAAGCGATAAAATCCGCTAAAAATTTGGCGAAGTTTTTTACTGTAGTCTTGAGCATAGGCATATCGTAAATTGGTAGTTCTGGTACCAAAACTTGATATCCTTTAGGTGGGAAAAAGTTAGTCACCCCATGAAAATTGCTCAAACCGCCCATTAATCCATGTAATATAATGATCGGCTGTCCTTCACCAATCTCTATATATCTGAACTCTCCTTCCTTAATAATTTCTTCTTCCATCTAGTTAGTTGGGTCTAGCGTGCCAAATATAGGCATTTCAATTCATTCAAATTCGCGAAATCAATGTGGTAAAATGTGGAACTTTTAGTTCAGATAAACAACTGATGAGGGTGGAAATTGTGGTGAAATGTGTAATGATTGCAATTTTTGGTGGAGATTTGACGTTAAAAATATAGATTTTATTAACAATCGTGTCTTTAAGTGGAGATATGTGGAGATAAAATCTATATATTTGGATTTAATTCTTTTAAACAATTCTTGCAAATGAATTTGATGGGTCAATTTGACTGCAAAGCCGATGCTAAGGGAAGGGTAACACTACCAAATTCTCTTAAAGGTCAACTTATGCCAGTGATCAATCAAGATTTTGTAATTAAAAGAGCAGTTTTTCAAGAATGTATTGAGCTCTTTCCTAAAAGTGAATTTGATGTTTTAATGCAACAGGTTAGAGCTAAAAAGAATATTAGCAGAGATTATGATTTGTTCTTCAGAAAGTTTACCGCTGGTATTAAGCCAGATTTGAAAGTAGATTCAGAAACAGGACGTTTTCAAATACCTAAAAACTTAATCGAGTTTGCTGGCATTACTAAAGAAGTGTCTTTACACTGCGCCGATGACCGTATAGAGATTTGGGATAAAGAAAAGTATGAAGCTGTATTGCAAGAGAGTGATAATGCATACGGTGATGTAGCTGAAAATATTTTTGTTGTAGATAAAAAAGAGGGAATAAATGAATGAGGAGTACCACAATCCGGTACTGTTGCAAGAATCGGTTGATGGTTTGAAAGTTCATGAAAATGGAGTTTATGTTGATGTCACTTTTGGCGGCGGCGGACACTCTAAAGAAATATTGAAACGATTGGGGCCTGAAGGTAAATTATTTGCCTTTGATCAAGATGAAGACGCATTGGTGAATACCGTAGACGATCAGCGGTTTACTTTGATTAATGAAAATTTTAGGTTTCTCAAGCAGTTTTTAAAGTTCTATGGCATTCTTAAAGTTGATGGAATATTAGCTGATTTTGGAGTTTCATCTCATCAGTTTGATCAAGCACAGCGTGGTTTTTCGATTCGTTTTAATGCTGATTTAGACATGAGAATGAGTAGAAAAAATGAGCTTTCTGCTTTTAAAGTGGTGAATAAGTATTCAATAGAAAATCTAGCTAAGGTGTTTTTTGACTACGGAGAGTTAAGAAATGCAAACGCTATCTCAAAAAAAATAGTCGAGTCTAGATTAGAAAACCCAATCAAGACTACAGAGCAGTTAAAAACTGTCTTGAAACAATTTTTGCCAAAAATGAAAGAGAACAAAATTTTGGCCCAAATCTATCAGGCTATTCGTATTGAAGTTAACCAAGAGCTTGAAGTGCTAAAGTCGTTTTTAGAACAAACGCCTGAAGTATTAAAACAAGGTGGACGGTTAAGTATGATTAGCTACCATTCTTTAGAGGATCGTTTTGTTAAGCGATTTATTAGAGATGGCAAATTTGAAGGTGAGGCAGAAAAAGATTTTTATGGGAACATAAATGTGCCTTTTAAAAAAGTAGGTGGTTTAATAATTCCATCATCAAATGAAATAGCGCAGAACAATAGAGCACGTTCTGCTAAGCTCCGTATAGCGGAGCGTATGTAGTTTCTGTTTTTTAATTAGAAATATCAGAAGTAAAATGAAAATGAAAAAAGGCTTATTGGATATTTTAAAAGGCAAGTTTTTGGTTAGCGGTGACGCACCTAAAAACTGGCTTTTTTTACTATTCGCTTCCTTTTTAGCTGCCATGATGATTTCAAGTAGTCACCAAGCTGATAAAAAAGTGCACGAAATAGCTGCACTAAATGAAGAAGTGAGAGCCCTACGAAGCGAGTTTGTAGAGACGCGTCGCGATTTACAACAACTCAAATTAGAATCATCCTTAAAGCATACGATTGCCTCTAAAGGTTTGAAACCTTCAGTTAGCCCTCCACAAAAGATAATAGTTAAAGAAACTCGATAGTGGCTATAAGCGAAAAAAATATCATGAATAGATTGTACCTGATTGCAGGAGGTCTTTTGGTGTTCGCAATTACCGTGGTGGTGAAGTTGATTGATATACAAATGGTTAAGGGGGTTGAATATAAAGAACTCGCCATGGAAAAGACCGAGTTTATGTTTACTATTCAACCTAATCGTGGTAATATTTATGCAGATGATGGTAGTCTTTTGGCAGCATCAGTTGCCAAATATGAGATTCGCTTTGATGCAAATACGGTTAAGAAGGAAGATTGGGATAATAATATTGATCCGCTTTGTGATTCTTTAGGAGTGCTTTTTAATAAACCTTCTGCTTACTATAGCCAATTATTCAGAAAAGCTAGAGCGAATAAAAATGGATACAAATTAATTGCTCGTAATGTTGAATACCTAGAATATGCGCGTATGCGCAAATTTCCATTATTTAGATATGGCCCTAACAGAGGTGGATTCATGGAAACTCACCGTGTAGTTAGAGAATATCCTTTGGGTAAAATGGCTGCTCGTAGCATTGGGTATGAAAGAGTTGATGAAGAAGGTCATATTACAAGGGTAGGCCTCGATGGTGCTTTTGGTTCAACTTATTTAAGAGGAAATGAAGGTAAACGTTTAAAACAAAAAAGTGCTGGTGGCGAATGGAAGCCAGTAGGTTTTGATAACATTATTGAGCCTCAAGATGGGCGTGATATAGTTACCACAATTAATACAAATATTCAAGATATAGCGCATCAAGCTTTACTAAAACAGTTAGAAGATTACAAAGCCGATCATGGTACTGTTGTGGTGATGGAGACTAAAACTGGAGAGATTAAGGCAATATCCAATTTAGGTAGAACGGATGAAGGTAAATACTACGAAAAATTAAATTATGCTGTTGGAGAGTCGCACGAGCCAGGATCTACTTTTAAATTAATGTCCATGGTGGCTGCATTAGAAGATAAGGTAATAGATACCAGTTCCATTGTAGATACCGAAAAAGGAAGATGGCGAATTTATGATCGTACCGTAAAAGATTCAAAATGGGGAGGTTATGGAAAAATATCAATGGCTAAAGCATTCGCGATCTCCTCTAATACCGCTTTTGCCAAAATGATTCATGAGAATTATAAGGCGAATCCAGAAGATTATGTTAATCGCTTGATGAACATGGGGCTTCACAAAAATTTAGAACTACCTATTATGGGTGAAGGGCAACCTGTATTGCGTTATCCCGGCGATAATGGTTGGTCCGGTATTTCCTTAGCTTGGATGTCGCACGGGTATGAAGTGGCGATGACCCCCTTGCAAACATTGGCCTTTTATAATGCCATCGCCAATGATGGTGAAATGGTCAGACCACGATTTATTAAACAGGCAAGAGTTGGTAATAAAGTATTGAAGGAATTTAAAAAAGAAGTTATCAACCCTTCTATTTGTTCAAAAGAGACCATTAAAAAAGTGCAACAATTATTGAAAGATGTTGTTGAAAAGGATTATGGTACAGGAAATGGTTTGTATTCTAAAAACTTTTCCATGGCAGGTAAAACCGGTACATGTCAAAAGAATTATGTAGCCAAAGACCCAGATAAACTGGCTTATATATCATCATTTGTAGGATATTTTCCTGCAGACAACCCTCAATATTCGTGCATTGTTGTTATTCATGAGCCGGATAAGAGTGTTGGATATTATGGGGCCGACGTTTCAGGTCCGGTATTTAAGTCTTTAGCTGAGAAAATTTATATCACTTCGCCAGTAGCAGACGAGGTAGTTCCGCAAAACCATAAATCAGACCGTAGTGATCAATCCTACAAATCTTTTTATACACATGTTCAAAAACAATATCAGGTAATACCTGATTTAAAAGGAATGTCAGGTATGGATGCGGTTGCGATTTTAGAAAATCTTGGGGTTCAAGTCGAAGTTCAAGGTAATGGAAAAGTAAAACAACAATCCGTTGCTAAAGGAACCAATATTAAAGAAGTTGAAAAAATAGTCTTACAACTATCATGAAGTTATTAAAGGACATATTATATGGGGTTGGTCTTTCTGCTGTTTCAGGAGATACCAATGTTATAGTTAATAGTATGCATTTTGATTCTCGTAAAGTTGAAATGGATGATGTTTTTGTGGCTATCAAAGGTCTGGTGACTGATGGTCATAAATACATTAAAACGGCTATAGATGCTGGTGCCAAGGCAGTAGTGTGCGAGGTTATGCCAAGTATTCTTGTAAACGGTGTAACCTATTTACAAGTTGATAATGGGAATAGGGCTTTAGCCATAATGGCTTCTAATTTTTATGAAAACCCTTCTAAGAATTTAAAATTAGTTGGGGTAACAGGTACGAATGGAAAAACTACTGTTACCTCATTATTATATAGTCTTTTCAAGAAGGCAGGATACAAAGTAGGGCTAATATCTACTATCAAAATAATGGTAGACGAAGTTGAATATAAGACTACACATACAACACCAGATGCATTGACGATTAATTATCATTTATGCTTAATGAATGAAGCAGGGGTTGAATTTTGCTTTATGGAAGTTAGTTCACATGGAATTCATCAAAAAAGAGCTGAAGGGCTGAAATTTGAGGGAGCAATTTTTACCAACCTTTCTCATGATCATCTTGATTATCATAAAACGTTTGCTGAGTATCGTGATACTAAAAAGAAATTATTTGATGGTTTGCCTAAAACATCATTCGTACTTACCAATCTGGATGATAAAAATGGCATAGTAATGCTACAAAATACTAAAGCAAAAAAATATACTTATGCCTTAAAATCATTTGCAGATTATCGTGGTCAAATTTTAGAAAACCAAATCAATGGTCAATTATTAAAGATTGACGAAAATGAACTATGGTCCAAATTAATCGGTGATTTTAATGCCTATAACCTTTTAGCTATATACGCCACAGCTGAATTATTAGGCTTAGAAAAGTTAGAGATTTTAAGACTCATTAGTGAATTAGAAAATGTAGATGGAAGGTTTCAATACTTTATATCAAAAGAAAAAATTACAGCAATAGTTGATTATGCCCATACACCGGATGCATTAAAAAATGTGTTGATTACAATCAATGCGTTGAGGACTGGAAATGAAAACGTCATCACCGTAGTGGGGTGTGGTGGTGATCGTGACAAGTCTAAGCGTCCGGTTATGGGTCATATCGCTTCTGAAATGAGTAATCAAGCCATTTTTACTTCTGATAATCCAAGAACAGAGTCACCTGAAACTATAATAGAAGAAATGGAAGGCGGAGTTGAACCGCAAAATGTAAAAAAGATTCTATCTATAGAGAATAGAAAACAAGCCATTAAAACTGCTTGCAAATTAGCGGCTGCAAATGATATTATTCTCGTAGCTGGAAAAGGTCACGAGACCTACCAAGAAACCAATGGAACTCGTGTTGATTTTGATGATTTTAAAGAAATCAAAGCAGCACTGATAAGTTTAAATAAATAGACAATGCTTTATTATCTGTTTGAATACTTAGAGCAACAATACCAACTACCTGGAGCGTCACTTTTTCAGTTTTTGACATTTCGGGCGGCTTTAGCGGTATTAATATCATTGCTTATTGCTGTAGTGTATGGTAAACGAGTGATTTTGTTCTTGCAAAAAAAGCAAATAGGAGAAAGTATTAGAGATTTAGGGTTAGACGGGCAAAAACAGAAAGCAGGCACACCAACAATGGGCGGTTTGATTATCATTATGTCGACCTTGGTTCCTGTATTATTGTTCGCTGATTTAAAGAATATTTATGTCATTTTATTGATAATTACCATGCTTTGGATGGGGGTTATCGGATTTATAGATGACTATATTAAAATCTTTAAAAAAGATAAGAAAGGACTTAAAGGAAGATTTAAAATAATGGGTCAAGTTGTTCTTGGACTTATCGTTGGTATTGTGCTTTATTTTCACCCATTAGTAACAATGAAAGAGAAGGATAGTTCGATAATAACAGAACAATTCACTGTTGAACGTGTCATTGGTAAAGAGAAAAAATCTGTTAGAACTAATGTTCCTTTCTTTAAGAATAATGAATTGGACTATGCAGATTTTATTGCATGGGCAGGCGATGGAATGGAGAAATACGCATGGCTGATTTTTATTCCGGTTGTCATTCTTATCGTTACGGCCGTTTCTAACGGCGCAAATTTGACGGACGGGATTGATGGTTTAGCGGCTGGATCATCGGCTATAATAGTATTAACACTTGGTATTTTTGCCTGGGTTTCAGGTAATATTCAATTCTCGAATTATCTAGATATTTTTTACATACCACGGGTGGGTGAATTAGTGGTGTTTATAGCGGCTTTTGCAGGTGGTTTGGTAGGTTTTTTATGGTATAATGCGTTCCCTGCTCAAGTATTTATGGGTGATACGGGTAGTTTGACAATAGGTGGAGTAATCGCTGTTATTGCCATTATAGTTCGCAAAGAATTATTGATTCCAATTCTATGTGGAATCTTCTTTGCTGAATCCATATCAGTAATGTTACAAGTAGGTTATTTCAAGCATACTAAAAAGAAGTTTGGTGAAGGTAAGCGCATTTTTCTAATGGCACCACTACATCATCATTATCAGAAAAAATTATATCACGAAAGTAAAATTGTTACTCGCTTTTGGATTATAGGAATTCTATTGGCAGTAGTGAGTATTGTGACCTTAAAAATAAGGTAGTATGAAACGCTTAGTTATACTTGGCGGAGGAGAAAGTGGAGTAGGCACAGCCATTTTGGGAAAGCAAAAAGGATTTAATGTTTTTCTTTCTGATAAAGGAAAAATTAAAAAAAAGTATAAAGACGTTCTTAAACATTTTGAGATTGAATGGGAGGAAAGCCAGCATAGCAATTCTAAAATTCTAGATGCCGATTTGGTTATGAAAAGTCCAGGAATTCCAGATAAAGTACCTCTAGTAAAAGAAATTGTTCAGAAAGGGGTGTCAGTTATTTCAGAAATAGAATTTGCTTCGAAATATACAGATGCAACTATTTTGGGAATTACAGGAAGCAATGGAAAAACAACAACAACCATGCTAACCAATCACCTGCTAAAAGAAGGTGGTTTGAGTGTCGGTATGGCAGGCAATATTGGTGACAGTTATGCCAAAATGGTTTCTGAAAAACCTTTTGAAAATTATGTTTTAGAAATCAGCAGTTTTCAATTAGATGGTATTATTGACTTTAAGCCAAAGATTGCTATCCTAACAAATATTACACCTGATCATTTAGATAGGTATGAGTATGAATTTGAAAAGTATATAGCATCCAAGTTTCGTATTACTATGAATCAAGATGAAAACGACTTTTTGATTTATGATGCTGATGATGAAGTTATTGCCAATTGGTTAAATGAGCACCCAGTTCAATCCAAATTAGTTCCGTTTTCTCTAAATAGAGAGCAAGAATTTGGAGCGTGGCTTAAGAATGAAACCATAATAATAAATATACAACCTAATAATACCATAGAAATGAGCACAGATTTTTTAGCCTTAGATGGCCAGCATAATGTTAAGAACACCATGGCAGCTTCATTGGCAGCTCTTTTGGTGAATGTGCGAAAAGAAAGCATTCTTAAAAGTGTAGAGTCTTTTCAAGGCGCACCTCACAGACTAGAGAAGGTATTAAAGATTAATCACGTGGAATATGTAAATGATTCCAAAGCAACAAATGTAAATGCAACTTATTATGCATTAGATGGTATTAAAAAACCTATTGTGTGGATAGTTGGTGGAGTTGATAAAGGAAATGATTATTCAGAATTAATGTCTATGGTACGTGAAAAGGTGAAAGGAATTATTTGTCTTGGTATGGACAATACTAAACTTATTGAAACTTTCGGTAATGTAGTTGAACCACTTGTCGAAACCTTTTCAATGGAAGAAGCTATAAAGGTTGCTTATAAGATTGCTGAACGGGGTGATACGGTTTTACTGTCACCGGCATGTGCAAGTTTTGATTTGTTTGAAAATTATGAGGATAGAGGTAATCAATTTAAAGCCGCGATAAAAAAATTATAAATAAATGTTAGCACTGTTTAAAAACTTAAAAGGAGATAAAGCAATTTGGGCTATTGTTGCCCTATTAGCCTTGTTTTCTTTTTTGCCAGTATATAGTGCAGCCGCGAACCATGTTTTTTCTGGAGGTAAATCGTTCATGTATCTAATGACAAAACAAGCTGCTTTATGGGTACTTGGTTTTGCAATTATTTACTCGGTCCATAAAATACCTACTCATTATTTTAAAGGTTTGTCGCTTATAGCCATGCCAGTTGTTTTGGTTTTATTAGGCTATACACTTACGGTTGAAACAGAGATTGGTGGTGCAACGGCTAATAGATGGATAAAAATACCTTTTGTTGGTGTAAACTTTCAAACATCAACTTTAGCTTCCGTAGTACTTATGATATGGGTGGCAAGGTACTTAAGCAAAATAAGAGACAAAAAAATTACTTTTAAAGAAAGCATTTTACCCCTTTGGTTGCCTATTATTCTTGTTGTTGGTCTTGTTTTACCTGAAAATTTTTCTACTGCTGCTATAATTGGCTCTATTGCTTTCTTGCTCTGTTTTATGGGGGGATATCCTTTGAAGTATTTAACGGCCATTGCAGGTACAGGTATAGTTTTAATAGGTCTGTTTGTCACTGTTTTAATGACCAATCCTGAAGTTATTCCGTCGTCGAGGGCGGTAACTTGGAAAAATCGAATTGAGCGTTTTTGGAATGGTAAAGAAGCTAACGATAGAGTGCTTTCTCAGCTCGATAAGTCTAAAATGGCAATTGCTGAAGGGGGTATTTTAGGTAAGGGAGCTGGTAAAAGTGTGATGAAAAATATATTACCTGAGAGCGATTCTGATTTTATTTATGCAATTGTAATAGAAGAATATGGACTTGCCGGAGGTTTGGCGCTTTTATTTTTTTATATGCTATTGCTCTTTAGAGTTGTTGTCGTAGCGAATGGAACCAAGACTGTTTTTGCCAAATTATTGGTCATAGGAGTTGGTCTTCCTATAGTTATACAAGCCTTTGTTCATATGGCAGTTACCGTCGGTTTGTTTCCGACAACTGGGCAACCTTTGCCACTTGTGAGCAGGGGAGGGACTGCAATTTGGATGACCTGTCTTGCTATCGGTATTGTTTTAAGTGCAAGCGATAAAAAGCAGGAAGACCCAAATGTTTTGAATATAGATGAAAATAATCCTTTAGAAGTATTAAGTGGACAATTATAAGTTCATAATTTCTGGAGGAGGCACAGGTGGGCATATTTATCCGGCCATAGCCATAGCAAATGAATTGAAAAGAAGATTTAAGGATGCTGAGTTTTTATTTGTTGGCGCTAAGGATAAAATGGAAATGGAAAAAGTACCACAGGCAGGATATAAAATCGAGGGCCTCTGGATAAGTGGATTACAACGGAAACTAACCTTTAAGAATTTAATGTTTCCTATAAAATTGATAAAAAGTTTGTTAAGAGCACGAAACATAGTGAAAAAGTTTCAACCTGATATTGCAATTGGCACAGGTGGATTTGCTAGTGGACCATTATTAAAAATGGTGGCTATTAGCAAAGTGCCTTATGTACTGCAAGAACAAAACTCTTTTGCCGGAGTTACTAATAAGTTATTGGCTGGTAAAGCAGAAAAAATTTGTGTGGCCTATGATGGAATGGAACAATTTTTCCCTAAAGAAAGAACCATCAAAACTGGTAATCCTGTTAGGACTGATTTAGTTCATATGAAGACTGACCAGAATGAGGCATTAGATTTCTTTGGTTTAAGTAACAACAACCCAACGGTTTTAGTTTTAGGTGGTAGTCTTGGTGCCAGGCGAATAAATCAACTTATAGAGAAAGAACTTCCATTCTTTAAAGAAATGGGATTACAATTATTGTGGCAATGTGGCAAATTGTACTATGATGATTATAAAAAGTATGATACTGAAAATGTAAAAGTAAAAGCTTTTCTAAATAAAATGGATTTTGCCTATTCAGCATCAGATTTTGTTATATCAAGAGCTGGAGCTGGTTCAGTATCTGAGTTATGTTTGGTTGGTAAGCCTACAGTATTTATTCCATCACCCAATGTCGCTGAAGATCATCAAACAAAGAACGCTAAAGCATTGGTTAATAAGCAAGCAGCTTTAATGCTTAAGGAAAAAAACCTAGATAGGGAATTTCAAAAGGTCTTTGCGGACTTAGTGAATTCAAAAGAAAAACAAAATTCGATATCAATTAATATTAAAAAACTCGCGCTACCAAAAGCAACGGAGCGTATTGTTGATGAAATAGAAAAAATTATTAAAAATAAAAACACCGTCATTTCTGAGATGGTTTAATGTTGGACATGAATTTAAAAGATATACATAACGTCTACTTTATTGGTATAGGTGGTATCGGTATGTCTGCACTTGCCCGGTATTTTAGGTTCCTCAATAAAAATGTTGCTGGTTATGATAAAACTCAAACTCCACTTACAAATGAATTAATTGAACTTGGTATTTCAATACATTTTGAGGATGATATAAGCCTTATTACAGAATCTTTTAAAACAACCTACAATTCCTTAATTGTTTATACACCTGCTGTACCAGAAGAACATTCAGAATTACAATATTTCAAAGAGAATAATTATGAAGTCAAAAAACGTTCAGAAGTTTTGGGAATCATTACAGAGGATACTTTTTGTTTTGCTGTGGCGGGTACGCATGGTAAAACAACTACATCGAGTATACTTGCCCATTTACTTAAAGAAACGAACACACCACTAACCGCTTTCTTAGGCGGAATCTCCGAGGACTTTAATAGTAATTTTGTTCTTGAAGGAACAGAATTTTCTGTTGTTGAAGCTGATGAATATGACCGTTCTTTTTTACAGCTTTCCCCAAATGTGGCATGTGTTACATCCATGGATGCTGATCACTTAGATATTTATGGTACGGATAAAGCTCTTCAAGAATCATTTAAAGACTTTATAAATAAAATAAAACCAAGTGGAAAATTATTAGTACGGAATGGCCTTCCACTTGACGGAACTACATACGGAATTGAAGATGACTCCGATTATGTAATCAATAATATTAAGATTGAACAAGGTACCTACATATTTGATTTGAAGACTCCGGAAGAAACGATCAGCAATGTGCGTTTCAATAAACCGGGTAAGCACAATTTGCTTAATGGATTAGCTGCTTTTGCAATGGCGGTACAGGTCGTTTCCCAACCATACCGCCTAGCTGAAGCTTTATCTACATTTAAAGGTGTTAAACGTAGATTTTCATATCAAATAAAGGAAAAAGATTTTGTTTTTATTGATGATTACGCACATCATCCAACTGAGATTAATGCAGTTTATCAAGCAGTTACCGAGATGCATCCTGATAAAAAGGTAGTTGCAATTTTTCAACCACATTTATTTTCTAGAACAAAAGATTTTATTGATGGTTTTGCAACAAGCCTTGCAAAATTTGATACCGTGCTATTACTAGATATTTATCCAGCAAGAGAAGAGCCAATAAAAGGGGTTAACTCCTCTTGGTTGTTGGAACAAATAGATAATCCTAATAAAAAATTAATCAAAAAATCAGAATTGATTAATGAGATTAATAAATGTAGGCCCGAAGTATTGATTACAATGGGTGCAGGGGATATCGGGCTTGAAGTGAATAATATTAAAAATGAATTGGCATATGCAAATTAATTGGAACTTTTTAAAATTTACAGGGTTGTTATTGACTGTAATAGCTCTATACGGATTTGCAGATTACAGAAGTAGGTCTAAAAATATTGAGACTATTTCTATTAAGTTTTTAGGAGACAACGATTTATATCTGACAGAAGATGCAGTTAATAAATTGTTAATACAAAATTATGGGGGCGTCAAAAATACGGCAAAAGAACAAGTAGTTTTGAATACCATAGAGACGATTATTGCGTCTAATGAAATGGTGAAAAGTGCCCAAGTCTATCTCTCAATTGAGGGAGAACTTATTTCTAAAATTGTTCAAAGAAAACCAATTGGTAGGGTAGAAGGAATCTCCAAATTTTATTTGGATGATACTGGTCGTCGCATGCCATTATCTCGTTATCATTCGGCAAGAGTGCCAATAATAACAGGTAAGGTTACAGGTAAGAGTTTAGAAGATGCTTATGTCATTTTGGATTATGTGAATAAAGATGACTTTTTACGAAAAAATGTCATTGGAATTCATATTGAAGATGAAGGAAAGTATCAATTGAAATTTAGGATTGAGAATTTTGTAGTGAATTTGGGTGGTGTAGAAAACCTTGATGAAAAATTTAAAAATTTTATGGCCTTCTATATAAAGGCAGCGAAAGATAGAACTTTAGAGAACTACGCAGTAGTAAGTTTAGAATTTGACAATCAGGTTGTTTGCACAAAAATATAACATATGGAACAGGGTAATTATTCAGTTGGTTTAGATATTGGTACTACCAAAATAGTGGCAATAATTGGTAAAGAAAATGAATACGGGAAAATAGAAATATTAGGTACCGGTCGCTCAAAAAGTCTTGGTGTTCACCGTGGAGTAGTAAATAATATCACGCAAACCATATCATCAATTCAACAAGCTGTTGAACAAGCCGAGGTTAATGCTGGTTTACAAATTGGTTCTGTAGTAGTAGGCATTGCTGGTCAGCATATTAGAAGTTTACAGCACAGCGATTACATCACAAGGCCAAATGCTGAAGAAGTAATAGATGATGAAGACTTAGATAAACTATGCAACCAAGTTTATAAGTTGGTTATGCTGCCAGGTGAAGAAATTATACATGTATTACCTCAAGAATATAAAGTTGATGGTCAATCGGAAATTAAGCAACCTATTGGTATGTACGGTGGACGTTTAGAGGCAAATTTTCATGTTGTCGTGGGCCAGGTAACTTCTATTAAGAATATTGGGCGTTGTATTAAAAGCGCGGGGCTAGATTTAGCCAATATAACCCTTGAGCCTTTGGCATCTGCAGAGGCTGTTTTAAGTCAAGAAGAAAAAGAAGCTGGTGTGGCATTGATTGATATTGGAGGTGGTACTACAGATTTAGCCATTTTTAAAGATGGTATCATACGTCATACTTCTGTGATTCCTTTCGGTGGTAATGTAATTACGGAAGATATTAAAGAGGGATGTTCTATAATAGAAAAACAAGCTGAATTATTGAAGATGAAATTTGGTTCCGCTTGGCCAGGTGAGAATAAGGATAATGAAATTGTTTCTATCCCTGGTTTAAGAGGTCGTGAGCCTAAAGAGATAACACTAAAAAACCTTTCGAAAATAATTCATGCCCGTGTAGTTGAAATTATTGAACAAGTCTATGTAGAAATAAAGAACTATGGACATGAAGAACAAAAAAAGAAACTAATTGCAGGTATTGTTTTGACTGGTGGCGGTAGTCAATTAAAGCATTTAAAACAATTGGTTGAATATATTACTGGTATGGATACCAGAATTGGATACCCAAATGAGCATTTAGCTGGTGATTCAGATGAAGAAATTGCAAGTCCGTTATACGCTACTGCTGTTGGGCTATTAATGAATGCTTTAGAAACAAATTCAAAGAATTTTGAACTTGAAGAATCTTCTGAAGAAAAGACACTTGAACATGAAGAAGTTTTGGCAGGTCATGAAGGAATGCAGGCTAATTCGGTTTCAAGCGTTACCCAGAAAGAACGTAAATCCATATTTGACAAATGGTCTGAAAAATTAAAAGATTTTTTAGATAACGCAGAATAAAAACACCCACAATAAATAAGAGCACCATGAGTAAGAACAACGAATTTGAAAATATATCCTTTGATTTACCAAAGCATAAAAGTAACGTCATTAAAGTAATTGGAGTCGGTGGTGGTGGTAGCAATGCTATCAACCACATGTTTCGAGCAGGTATTAATGGTGTAGACTTTGTAATTTGTAATACTGATTCTCAAGCCTTAGAAAACAGTTCAATTCCAAATAAAATTCAACTAGGGGTTTCGTTAACTGAAGGTTTAGGTGCTGGTGCCGACCCATCGGTTGGTGAGCAAGCTGCAATGGAAAGTATGGAGGATATTAAGACCCTGTTGGAGCAAAACACAAAAATGGTCTTTATCACGGCTGGTATGGGAGGTGGTACTGGTACAGGAGCTGCTCCAATTATAGCAAAAACAGCAAAAGAATTGGGTGTTCTTACTGTTGGTATCGTTACAACTCCATTCCAATTTGAAGGTGCACATCGATGTGGTCAAGCGCAACAAGGTATTGCTAAACTTCGTGATAATGTTGATTCTCTAATCATAATCAACAATAATAAATTAAGAGATATTTACGGAAACCTAGGCTATAAGGCAGGTTTTTCCAAAGCAGATGAAGTCTTATCTACAGCTGCAAAAGGCATAGCTGAAGTAATAACTCATCATTATACACAAAATATTGACCTTAGAGATGCAAAAACAGTACTCTCTGATAGTGGTACTGCGATAATGGGCTCATCTACCGCTTCTGGTTCTGCAAGAGCGAACGAAGCTATTACAAAAGCCCTAGATTCCCCTTTACTTAACGATAATAAAATTACTGGAGCTAAAAATGTACTACTACTTATAGTTTCTGGAGGTCAAGAAATTACAATTGATGAAATCGGTGAAATCAATGATTTCATTCAAATGGAAGCAGGGCATTCAGCCAATATTATAATGGGTATTGGTGAGGATGATGAATTGGGTGACGCTATTGCAGTGACAGTTATTGCAACTGGTTTTAATAGTGATCAACAAGATGAAATAGTCAATACAGAAACAAAGAAGATAATTCATACTTTGGAAGATGAGCAAAAAGCAGTTCAAAACCTTGGAGGAGAAGAAACTGTAGATTCTTCTATCACACAGCCAATATTTGAAGAACCAGTCATCAAGCATCAATTAGAAGAAGAACTTGATGAACCAGAAGTACAGTTACCAGAATCTGATTTAATTACCACAACAAATTATATCAAAAATTTCAATGTTTTTTATGAGGAGGTAATTCCAGAAACAGTTGAAGAAGTTATTGCTACAAATGTTGAAGATGACTTTATTATTATTGAAGCAAAGAATATTCTTAACGATATTGAAGTTGTTGATCCAGAAGAAGTTTCTGCCGCTTCTCAAGAAGAAGACCAAATTGCGTTTTCTTTTGATATGCCTTTAAATAAAGATAAAACTGATGATGAAGTAAAAGAAAATACTATTGTATTTGATTTAACAGATGAAGCTCGAGAAGTTGATGTTAATGAGTATGTTGAGGTAAGCCCTGTTTTAGACTTCAATAAGGAAGGTGAGACGCGCTATAACCTTGAAGAGTATATGGAGTTAGAAACTCAATTGACAGGAGCTAGGTCAGTAGCCGAGACTCATGAACCTAAACTAGTAGAAGATGAGCTGGTTTTTGAGAAAAAGACAATTAAAGTAGAAGCAGCAACTGGTGGAGAAAACTCTACAGGCAGCGCTGACCCGATGAATAGTTCTATAGATGATATGCTAAAAGATAGAGCTGACGAAAGACGCAAAAAATTAAAAAACTTCAATTACAAATTTCAGAATAGTAGAAACAGTATTGATGAGATAGAGAAGCAACCAGCTTACAAAAGACAGGGTATTGATTTAAATGAGAATCCTACCGAGCAAAAAGTATCAAGAATGAGTTTAGGTGAAGATAGTAATGATGAAATTCAATTACGATCAAACAACTCTTTTTTGCATGATAATGTTGATTAGTAGTGTTTAAATTGTTTCCATTTTAATGGAATTCCTAAACCCGAAAGTGATATCAACTTTCGGGTTTATTTTTTATCTTCGCAGCCCTAAAACAAGAGAAAATGAGTTTGCAAGAAAAAGTTATGACTGAAATGAAGGCTGCTATGAAAGCTAAGAATACTGTAGCTTTAGAATCCTTGCGAGCGATTAAATCAGCAATATTATTAGCGCAGACTGATAAAGGTGCTGGTGGACAACTTTCAGAAGAAGATGAAGTGAAATTAGTCCAAAAATTGGTAAAACAAAGAAAGGATAGTGCCACCATATTTACAGAACAAGGTAGAGTTGATTTGGCAGAACCTGAGTTAGCACAGGTTGCAGTGATAGAGCAATTTTTACCGGAGCAGTTAACAGCAGAAGAAATAGAAAAAGTAGTTGTACAAACTATTGATACTACAGGTGCAACCGGCATGAAAGATATGGGAAAGGTTATGGGTATAGTATCTAAAGAATTAGCAGGTCAAGCTGACGGTAAAACCATTTCTTCAATAGTAAAGGCTAAACTTAGTTCATAAAAATAAGGCCACGTAGCTCAGCTGAATAGAGCACTGGATTTCGGCTCCAGCGGTCGGGGGTTTGAATCCCTCCGTGGTCACAGAATAAATATTTTCATAAAAACGCCAAGTTTACTTGAGCGTTTTTTTGTTACTAATACTTTCAAATAGTAGATAATTAGAAAGGGATTTTAAATTCTTTGAAAATATTTCATAAAGTGTTGATATTGAATATTTTTTCAAATTTTTTAGGCAGCTCAGCGGTGAATCTTAGCTTTTCTTTGGTCATTGGATGGAGAAATTCCAAAGAGTAGGCAAATAAATACATTCCTTTACCCTTTAATATTTTACCTTCATCCCCATAAGTTGCGTCTCCTAAAATAGGATTACCAATACCTGATAAATGTTTACGTATTTGATGTTTTCTACCCGATTTGGGCTTTAGTTTAACTAGATTGAGCTTACCAAATCTTTTTGACAAAACCGAGTGACACACTTTAAAAGTGGTCTCTGATTTCTTACCATCAATATCATGTGAAATTAAGCCATTCATGCTCATTTCACCAATAGTGACCGCGTAATATGTTTTCATTACTTTTTTGTTTTCAAACTGCTCATTTAATAAACGAATGCTACTACTTGTTTTACCAATTAATAAAACACCGGATGTAGCATAATCTAAACGATGTATTGGTTGTGGTTTAGTAGTATCAACAGCATTACTTGGTTTTAAATTCTGTTCTAAGGCGTTAGCGATAGTTTTAAAACCATTACCACTAACCAGAATACCTGCTGGTTTATAGATAACTGCGAAGAAATCATCTTCAAATAAAATGCGAAGAGGTAATATCAGTCTTCGAGAAGAACTAATTTTTTTAGGAATGAATAACTCAATAGTTTCTCCTCCCTTAATCATTGTTGCCGTAGTGGCAACGAATCCATTAACAGTAATTAGTTGTTTTTTTAATACTTTCTTTAAGGCGGATTTAGTTTGAATAGCATTGAAGATTCCTACCCCATATTCTTGTAAACGTATAGGATTCGAAATTACTGGAGTAATATGTATTTCTGATTCAGGAATGTTTTTGATTTCTGATACTCAATTTATAGTATTTGATTTAGAATATCAAGACGAATAATATTTAAAAAAACACAAGAGGCTTGCAATCGCAAGCCTCCTGGTTTTCTATATTAAATTCAGAGTTTATTCTAATCGTAAGATTATAAATTCCGATCTTCTGTTTACATTATGTTTTTCGTTACTACATTCTGAAGAATTATTACACTCATTGACCAGTTGTTTTTCGCCATAACCAATAGCGCTTTCTATTCGGTTAGCTGCTATGCCATTTGAAATAATGTAGTCTCTTGTAGCCTTTGCTCTTCTATCTGATAGTCTCTCGTTATATGCATCATTACCTCTCGAATCTGTATGTGATTCAATTTTTATAATCATATTTGGATATTCTTTCATTAAGAAAACAATTTTGTTTAATTCAATTGATGCGTCGTATCTTATGTTGTGTTTATCAAAATCAAAATAAATCATTCCGATTTTAATTTTTAATAGGCCGCCTTCTCGAACAATAAGTGGATTTAACTTTTTAAGCCCTACAGGAACCTCATTTATGAAATTTGGTTCTATAGAAGTTTTAAATTGACTTTCTGAGTTCTCAAAACCTTCTTTACTTGCCTTAATTAAAAATATTTGCTCACAAGGCAGGTTTAAGTCAAAATAATATTCACCTAAATTATCACTGGTAGTCTCAGCCAAAACTTTACCTGACTTATCCTCTATAGTAACCATGGAATACGAGAGAGGACGATTGTTTTCTTGACTTGTTACTTGACCAAAGACTGATTGAGTGCACGGTACTTCTATTCTTTGAAATGAATAAATATCATCATCTCCTTTTCCACCTTTTCGATTTGAGGAAAAGTATCCCTGTTGTGTTTGCTCATTCACCACATAGGCAAAATCGTCAAGATTGCTATTTAGAGGCTTACCTAAGTTAATTGGTTTAGAGAACGATTCATTTTGCAAGCTTTCAAAAACGTCCAAACCTCCCAAGCCGATATGTCCATCTGAAGAAAAGTAGAATTTCCCTTCTGTTACATATGGAAACATTTCTCTTCCACTAGTATTTATTGTAGGACCCAAATTTTTTGGATTGCCATAGGTGTCGTCAGCCAATATGTCTACTACAAAAATATCTGTTGAACCGATTGAACCTGGCATATCAGATACGAAATATAGTTTCTTTCCATCTGGGCTCAAGGCGGGTTGACCCACAGAGTAATTCAAATCATTAAATGGCAACTCTATTGGAGTGCTCCATGCGTTATCAACCAATTTTGATTTATATAATTTTAAATGATTGGTACCGTCATCATCTCTTTTAAGGTCTTTGTTTGTGTAATTGTTACGTGTAAAATACATGGTTTTACCGTCCGGACTAAAGGCGACAATCGCCTCATGATATTTGCTATTTATGGTTTTTGAGAATGCTGTTACATTTTTTAAATCTAATCCACTACTTATGGTATCCGCAGTAAATAAATTTAAATAGGGTTGTTCGTTCCATTTATAAATTCGAGTATGAAGGTTCATCGTATCTCTACTGGACGCAAAAACAATTTGATTCTGGTAATAGGCTGCACCAAAGTCTGCCAGTTTCGTATTTATAGATAAGTTAGATACATAGAACTGTGGTTGCATTTTTAATAGCTTTTCTAATTGGTCTTTATTACTTTCTATAGTACTAATATCGTATTCGGCTTCTTTTAAAACCTCTTCATATCTTTTCGTTAATAATTTTGCCATGCCATAATTGCCAACCCCTTTTAAAGCATGTATATATCTGAAAATATAGGTAGGTGCTAAAACTTGCTCATAGTTGCTGAATAGTTGCCCGTACCATTTAACCGCATTTTTCATATCGGTATTAAAGTAGTAGGCATCTCCAACTTTTTGAAGTGCCTCTTGAGAATCATCGCCTCTTTCCACCTGAGCTTGAAACTGCTTGGCTGCTTTAACATACCAAAGAGAATTAAAGCTTTTTTCGGCTGAGGTATTGGTGTTTTGAGCGAACAAGAAATTTGCTATAAGAACAATACTGTAAAAGAATATTTTTTTCATGCTAATATTTTAATAGAATCTTGGAGATTTTAATCTTTTATCTAGTGATTTAAGTTCAAATCTTACAAAGATTTCGTGGGTACCGTTATTGTAATTTTGTAATTCAGTCGTCGTAAAGTCATAAGCATAGCCTACATGAAATTTTGGAGAAATATCAATACCTAATAATCCTGAAAACGAATCATCCCATCTGTAGGCTGCCCCAAGAGTTAAGGTTTCTTTTATTAAAAAATTAGCAGACAAATCAGCAATTATTGGTGCACCAGGCACCCATTTTACAAAGACAGCTGGTTTAAATAAAACATCTTGATTAAGCTCAAAAACACGCCCTCCGGTAATAAAATAATGTAGTCTCTCTGTTGCTATTTTTTGAACAGAGCCATCATAATGTTCCTCTGAAAAAAAGTTTGGTATAGCTATTCCAAAATATCCTTTATCAGTATGATAGTAAATTCCTGCTCCAATGGTTGGGAAGAATTTATTTTCAATATTATTTTGAAAGGCGACATCGGTTTGGTCTTCAAACAACCCTTTTGAAAAGTCTACGTTAAATAATCGGCCGCCACCTTTTAAACCAAAAGATAGTCTCTTGTCATCACCATTTAACCTAATAGTATAGGCAAAATTGGCGTCAAAAAATGTTTCGTTAGCAGGGCCTAATTCATCATTAGTTAGAATTACGCCAAGCCCAACGTTGTTACCTACCGGTCCGTCAATTGCTAAAACTTGACTTGTTGGTGCACCATTTAATCCAACCCATTGCGTTCTATACATTCCTAATATGGATAAATGACCTCTTGATCCTGCATAAGCCGGATTAACACTTAGGGTATTATACATGTATTGTGTAAACTGAGGGTCTTGTTGTCCAAACATGGAAGAACCAAAACCGGTACATATCATTAGTAAAATATATTTTAAATAACTTTTCATTATTGAAGCTTTTATTAAAATTATGTTATCGGTTTATCTGTTAATATATAGCCAGTCTGAAACTGGTTCTGAGCTGTCTCCTAAATCAAGTATGTAATAATAAGTGCCGACTGGTAGAAGTTCTTGATCACTTATTGTAGCTCGTCCGTTAGAGAGCCCATCCCAAGTATTATCATAGTTCTGTTGCTCAAAAACAATGTTTCCCCATCTATTATAGACTCGAAGTATATTATTTGGATAGCGAGAAATACAATCTATTTGAAAAAAGTCATTCACACCATCATCATTTGGTGAAAACTCATTGTAAATGGTCAAACAAGTTGGGTCAATAGAGGCTTGGCTTGAATCATTGCTTTCATTTAAATCAATTTGGTCCACAAATGCGAGACTTGCGATGTTGATATAGTCATCCTCTTCTAAAACTTCCACGGTAATGACTAAAGTGGCTGTTTCAGAATTTGCTAAGATTGCAATTTCCCAGAATCCATCAACTTCATCATATGTTCCGATAGAGGCCTCAGAACTTTGATAAGCATATCCGTTTGGCAGAACTTCTTCAATACCTATATTAGTGGCATTTGACATACCTGAATTACTTACGGTAATTGTAAATTGAATTTCATCTCCAATTTTAGGACGTTCATTACTTACCATTTTGTTTACAGCAATATCAACTGATTGCGGTACCACAGTAACACTGGCCTCATCATCATCAGTAATCCCATCGTCCAAATCATCAATAGTATCATCTTCATTGACATTACTATCAGGGTCAGCTTGGTCGCTAGCAGTTATTTCAGCGATATTAGTATACTCATCAATTACTCCTGTCGGTGCATTGACTTGTAACAACACAATAAGGGTTTCAGTAGTACCATTTGGTATAACTCCATTGGTATTCCAAACACCGGTGTCGGAGTTATATACCCCCGCTGTACTTAGGTGTGATTGATAGGTATAGCCAATTGGTACAATATCTGTAACAACGACTCCGGTTGCATCACTATCACCACTGTTGGTAAGGTTAATAGTGAATTCAACAATATCACCAACATTAGGGTTTAATTCATCTACCTCTTTTGTTAGGCTCAAATCAGCTAGGCCTGTAGGTACAGGGATTACAGTATCTTGATCATCTTCAGAGTTTAAATTGTTATCTGGTGATGAATCTGGGTCAAAAGTATCAAGTGCTATTAATTCCGCAGTATTGGAATAATCACCATTTGTTAGCACCGTGGCAACAATTTCTAAGGTTTCAGAATCCCCATTTAATAAGCTTGCAATATCCCAAGAACCGATTACTTCATCGTAAGTGCCTGCCGACGGAAATGCATTGACAAAATCATAGCCAGAAGCTAGAATATCTTCAACAACAAGACCAGTGGCATCACTTGGCCCATCATTGGTTACAGTAATTGTAAATGTTATTTGAGAACCAACTGATGGATTTAGATTATCAACGGTTTTTAATACCGATATATCAGTAATTACTCTTGGAATAGTAACTTGTTCATCTTGATCATCCTCATTGATGTCGTTGTTGTTAGGGGTTGAATTTGGATCTAATTCGTTAACTGCAATAACTTCTGCAATATTTGCATAACTTCCAGTAGTATTTATACTAACTATAATATTTAGTTCTATTACGGCATCGGCAGCAAGGCCCGTAACATTCCAAATTCCCGTACCGGGATCATACAGACCCCCGCTGTCATCAGAAATATAAGTATAGCCTGAAGGTAATGTTTCATTGATTTGAACCCCTGTTGCTGCGCTTGGACCTGCATTATTCAAGGTCAATGTAAAGGTTACATTGTCCGAAACATCCGGAAATTCGTTATCCACGGTTTTAACCAACGAGAGATTAGCTAATGGTATAGGTGTGGTGTCGGCATTATCTTGATCATCCTCCGAAGCAATATTATTTGCAGGTGTAGAATCAATATCATTGTTATCAGAATTTGTAATTTCAGCACTATTACTATAATTACCAGTAGGATTAACCAGAACTACAATGTTCAAGGTTTCAGTTGTTCCATTTGGAATTACACCATTCAAAGACCATAAGCCTGAAGCTTCATTATAGACCCCAGCTGTACTATTGTTAGAAACATAAGTATAACCATCAGGAAGTAAATCAACCACTTCAACGCCACTAGCGTCACTTGGACCGTTATTGATTAAACTCAAGGTAAATATGACTTCATCACCAACAAATGGTGTTGCCACATTTACTTCCTTGGTTAGTTCCAAATCAGAAACCAAAACGGGTGATGGCTCTATAGTTTCTTGATCGTCTTCAGTATCATCATTATTAGATGGTTCTGAATCAATATCAAACTCGTTCAAATCGGTTAGCTCGGCAGTATTGGTATATGTGCCATTGGCTAAAACATTTGCAGTAATTGTAATAGTTTCGGTAATTCCGTTATCCAAATCTCCAATAGTCCATGAACCATTCAACTCTTCGTAAATCCCATTTGAAGGCGTAGCATTTACAAATTCATAGCCAGATTCTAATAAATCTGTCACAACGATATTAGTGGCATCACTTGGCCCATCATTGGTTACAGTAATAGTAAATTCAATTTGACCACCAATGTTTGGGGTCATATTATCTGCAATTTTTGTTACTGAAATATCGACCAATTGTCTTGGAGAAACTACAACATCATCTTGGTCGTCTTCACTAAGAATATCATTATTTGGTGTTGAATCAATATCCAATTCTGTATGTGAGATAATCTCGGCTACATTGGTAAAGACCCCCGTGGTATTGACGTTGGCAATAATATTTAATATAACTGTACTTCCTATACCAAGATTTCCAATATTCCAATTTCCTGTGGTATCATCATAAGCCCCTGCTGAGTCATCTGATACATAAGTATAGCCAGAAGGTAACTGATCTAATACTTGAAGATTAGTAGCCTCACTGGGCCCTTCATTGGTAATAGTTATTGTAAAAGTAACGTCTGTATTTACATCAGGTGTATCATTACTCACCGCTTTGTCTAAAGAAACATCTATGGTGTTTATTGGTGTTACTGTTACCTCATCTTGATCATCTTCCACCAAAATATCATTATCTGGTGTAGAATCAATATCAAAGACGTCTGAAGCAATAACTTCTGCTACATTAGTATAACTTCCTGTAGGATTTACTAATACATCAATAACTAGTGTTTCAGAACCTCCGGCTGAAATATCACCTACTAACCAAATACCGGTGCTTTCGGTATATACCCCAGCAGTGGAACTATAAAGTATAAAATCGAAACCTGAAGGAAGTAAATCTCGTACTACGACATCATTAGCATCTTGAGGACCGTCATTGAAAACGGTAATTTCAAAACTGATTTCTGTTCCTACTTGGGGACTAGTATCTCCATCAACAACTATTTTGGTTAATGATAAATCAGCGACGTTAGGGGTAATATTTAAGGCATCTTCATCATCATCGTCACCTTGACCATTACCATCTTCATCGACCGTGTTGCCAGTAGTAGGGTCACTATCTGGGTCAAATTGGTCAGATGCGGTAATACTGGCTACATTTAGGTATTCATCGACTGCTCCTGTAGGTGCATTTACAGTTGCTTCATAGGTTACTGAGGTTGAACCGCCATTAGCGAGTACCGTTAGACCCGTCCAGCTTGCAGTATTACCTGCTGATGAACCACCATTATTTACTGTAGTTAAAGTAAAGCCTGAAGGTAAAATATCTTCTAAAGCAACATTGGTTGCAATATTAGGCCCTAGGTTGTTAATCGTCAATGTAAATATTACAGTCTCTCCAACGTTTGGACTTGAGGTACTTGCAGTTTTAGTGAGGCTTAAATCTGCCTGTTGTGGTGTGATGGCAATATTATCTTCATCATCTTCACTTTGATCACCATCATCGTTGTTTGGAGTGCTATCTGTATCAAATTGGTCAGCAGCCGTAACTTCAACCCGGTTTTTATACTCATCAACTGTACCGCTTGGAGCTAAAACTTGCGCATTAAATGTCAAGGATATGCTATTAGAACCTAATGGAATGTTTAACCCAGACCAAGAAACAACTCCAGCTCCAAACGAACCACCATTACTAATACTGGTTACATTGCTATAACCAGAAGGAAGAATATCTTCAACAGTAACCCCTGTTGCAGGTACATTACCTAAGTTGCTGACTGCTATTGTGAAGGTAACAACGTCACCAACATTTGGATTGCTTGTACTAACTGTTTTTTCAAGGCTTAAATCTATAAGTTGTGGTGTGATTTCAAAAAAGTCTTCATCATCCTCGTCTTGATCACCATCATCATTGAAGGGCGCACTATCTGGGTCTAATTGGTCGCTTGCCGCTACCTCCGCAATATTTAAATATTCATCAATATCACCAGAAGGTTGATTTACAGTAACTTCATAAGATAGGGTAGTGTTGCCAACTGGCAGTGAGGCAATATTCCAACTTAAGAAAGTACCTGCAATGGAAGTACCACCATTGTTGACGGTTCCTAAAGTGTAGCCTCTTGGCACCTCATCTTCAATAACTAAATTAGTTGCAGTGTTTGGACCTGCATTTGTTATTGTAAGTTCAAAAACCACGGTATCACCTATGTTAGGGGTCGCACTGGATCCAGCACTAATATCTTTCACTAAACTAAGGTCGGCGGATTGCAAAGAGAAAGGGGAAATTGCTTCATCATCTTCACTTTGGTCTCCATCGTCATTGTTTGGCGTACTGTCCACATCCGGTAAATCGGAAGCCGTAATTTCTCCGGTTGTATTATAATTTCCAGACTCATTTACGGTTACTTCGTATGTGAAGTTGGAAGTATCTCCGTTTGACACATCAATATCGCTCCAAGTTATGGTCCCGCTACCAGGGTTGTACACACCGCCACCACTAATGCTACCTGGAACAATTGTAAACCCGGAAGGAACTACAACCACAATTTCCACTCCAGTGGCATCACCAGTTTCAATGGTGTCGTCATTGGTCAATACTACGTTGTATGTAACGGTATCGCCCGCATTGCCCGAAGTAGGTACGCTTGAGATATCTAGTTCAAGGTCTACTTGTTCGAGAGTAATGCCAGAAGCGCTTTCATCATCCTCACTTTGGTCTCCATCGTCATTATTTGGTGTACTATCTGGGTCGGCCACATCACTTGCCGAAATTTCAGCGGTATTGTCATACTCACCTGTATTTCCGGAAGGAGTATTTACATTGGCTTCAAAAGATACTGAGGTAGATCCAGCGTTGGTTACGTTGAGACCTGTCCAAACAATTTCCTTGCCAGAAGCTGATCCACCATTGTTAATAGTTCCGATGGTGTAACCATCGGGTACTAAATCGGTCACTTCAACTCCTGTGGCATCCGCTGTTCCTGCATTGGAAACAGTTAGGGTAAATGTTACGGTTTCACCAACGCTAGCCGTTGTAGGACTCACTGATTTAGCTAAACTTAAATCCGCGGTTTGTATGGTAAATGTAGCATTTGCTTCATCATCTTCACTTTGATCACCATCATCATTATCTGGTGTACTGTCTGGATCTGGAGTATCAGAAGCTGTAATTTCTGCAATGTTGGTATAATTTCCGCTCCCATTTACGGTAACGTCATATGTTAAATTTTGTGTATTTCCATTAGTAACCGCTAGATTATCCCATGTTATTGTCAAACTCCCTGCATTGTAGAATCCTCCATCGCTTATGGTGCCGCCAACAATATTAAACCCGTTTGGCAGTACATCCACAATTGAAACACCGGTAGCATCTCCGGTTCCATTGTTTGAAAGGGCGATAGTAAAAGTAACTGTGTCACCTAAATTACCAGTAGAAGAAGATGCTGATTTAGTCAATTCTAAATCCGCTGACTCTATGGTAATACCGGCGTTACTTTCATCATCTTCACTTTGATCTCCATCGTCATTATCAGGAGAACTATCAGAATCTGCTTGATCACTTGCCGTTACTTCGGCAATATTATTATATTCTCCGACCGATCCTGTTGGTGCATTTACAGTAGCCTCAAAAGAAACGGACGTTGAACCCCCACTAGTTACAGTAAGACCAGTCCATGTAATTTCATTCCCAATTGTAGTTCCACCGTCATTAATTGTTCCGATTGTATATCCTATTGGAACGATGTCAGCTATTGAAACCCCCGTGGCATTATCTGTACCTCCATTAGAAATTGCAAGGGTAAAAGTTACTGTTTCACCAACACTAGCCGTTATAGGACTAACTGATTTTAAAAGACTTAAATCTGCGGATTGAAGAGTGACTGATGTCGTACTTTGATCATCTTCGGAATCAATTGCATTGTTTACAGTTGAATCAGGATCTGGTTGATCACTTGCGATTATTTCAGCAGTATTATCATAGTTACCGCTCGCAGTCACAGTGGCATCAAAAGTAAGTTCAAGTGTTGATCCAAAAGTGATGCTTAGGTCAGACCAGATAATGGTTAGATTACCTGGATTATAAACACCACTATTACTTACAGTACCAGGTATTAAACTATAACCATCTGGTATAATATCTTCCACAGAAACTCCAGTAGCATCAGAGTTTCCGAAAGTAGAGACGTTATTATTAAAAATTGATATAGTAAAAGTTACCGTATCTCCTTCATTTACAACTGTTGGACTAACCGTTTTGGTAAGTTCAAGATCAGACATACCTATTATTGTGATTGTCATAGTATCCGAAACATCAGAACATATTCCATTGGAGATTGTCCATTCAAATTCATAAACACCAATGTCTGTTCCAAAAACACCCGTATTAAATGCATTTTCATCAACAAAACTTGCCGTTGTTGGCCCTGAAATTTGGGTCCATATTCCACTTCCTATTGAAGATGGTGTTGCTGCCAGCGTTATTGGCGAGAATTGCTGTATAATTTGATCCGGTCCGGCATCAGCAACCAATGGTTGTTCAATAATTTGGACTTCCATGGTGTCAGTAAAATCGCATCCACCATTAGTAGCGGTCCAAGTAAATTCGTAAGTCCCTGCCTCTAAATTTGAAACTAAAGTGTTAGGATTATTATCGTCAGCAATTGTAGCGGAGTCTCCAAAATCTGTAATTCCTGGGCCTGCAGTTTGACTCCAAGTTCCGGTTCCAACAGATAGCGCAATAGCATCTAAGTTAGTTTCCGTCGCATTACAAAATTCTTGATCTGGTCCTGCATCTGCATCCGAAGGGGAAACATCCGTAAATGTTATTTCTACTATATCTACTGATGGAGCACAAAGTGAAGGATTTGTAAATGTAGTACCGTTCGTAACTGTCCAAGTAAGTTCATAAGTACCTAAGGTTGTTATATTTGATAAAGTGGTTGTAGGTGAGTTAGGGCTATCGATAATGGCTGTACCTGCTGATGGGTCATTAGAGAATGTCCAAGTTCCAATACCTGCTGTTGGTGGTACAGCATTCATCTGAACGTCTAACTGACAGGCATCGGTCTGATCTGTTCCTGCATCCGCCGTGGAAGGTGCCTCGAACACTTCAATTCTTAGAACATCGGCGGTATCTGAACAATTTCCTGATTCAAAGTTCCATTCTAAAATATATATACCAGGCACCGAAAGATTAGAGACTGTTGAGGTAGGACTATTTGGTGAGTCAATAGTAGCCACACTACCAGAGGGTTCATTTGCAAAACGCCATTCTGCATTAGAAACATCCACTGGTGCGCTATTACCTGCCAATGTTGTTTGAAATGGTGCTCCGATATCGGCGGTACACAGAATTTGATCAGGTCCAGCTAAAGGGTCAATTGAAGGTGCAGCACTCGAAACTACTGTAATTTGGTCTGAAGTTATTGGACACGTTGAATAATCCGTTGTAAATTCAAAAACATAAGTATTTCCTGGTGTTATACTAACTTCAGCAACACTGCCATTAATAGGGTTTTGCGTGATTACTGCGTTCGGTCCAGTTGTACTTATTTGAGACCATGTACCTGTCGAACCAAATGTGGCTTCTAATAAAAAGTTGCTCACTTCACAAAGTTGGAGATCACTTCCAGCATTTGCTGGAACAAAGACATCAAAAGTAACATCAGCAAAGGTAGTTGGACAATTGGCGTCACCTGCTATGGTCCATCTGAACGTATAAGATCCCGATACTAAGTCCGTCACTGTGGAATTTGGATCATTAACATCTGTAATTGTAGGGGTGTTCGGAGCACCTGACAATAATGTCCAAAAACCATTTTCTGTATTATTGTCGAAAGCATTGCCTGAGAGTACCGCATTTGTGGCATTACAAATAGTTTGATTTGCACCTACTGTAGCTACTGTTGCAGGTATGCCCACATTTAAAGTAATTTGGTCAGAATCTGTTGAGCAAGTTCCGCTTTCTACAGTCCATTCAAATATATATTGTCCAGAAAAGGTAAATGTAAATTGTGCGGTAGGGCTTGTTTCGTCATCTATTGTAAAGCCGCCAGGTCCTGAAATCTGTGTCCAAAATCCATTTCCGGTAGAACTAGTTGCAGCCATATTAACTGTTGTAGAACAGACTGCTTGATCTATACCGGCATCGGCAGTTGCAGCAGCATCTACTGTTATTTCAACATCATCAGAAGTTGATTGACATCCAACTTTAGTAATAGTCCAAGTCAATATATAGCTTTGATCAATTGTGATGTTAGCTGTTGTGTTAAATAGTGTATTGTCAGCAAAACTGATACCTGTGTTTGGAATTGATGTCCATTCTCCTGTTTCTCCAGCTCCAGGAGCATTTCCAGCAAGCGTTACCGAGCCAGTACCAGCCGAAAGACATTGGTCCGAACCAGCATTGGCTGTTGAAGGGCCTTGGGTCGAATCAGTTGTTATTGTCACTGTATCAGTACCCGGAGGAGGACAAGTATTATCATTAGGGTTGGCAACAGTCCATCGGAAAATATAAGTTTCATTAGCCACATCTAATCCGGAAACCGTGGTATTTGGATCATTTTCATCTTCAAAAACAATAGTTGCCCCCCCTGGTGCTGTATCTACAGACCATGTACCTACTAGATTAGGAGCAGGTGGTTCTTGTGCTGCCAATGCTACTGGTGCGCCAAAACACAATAATGGTTGGTCAGGTCCAGCATCAGTTGTAATTGGTGCATCTGAAGATACTACTACACTTACCGTAGATTCGGCTGATGGAGAGCAAGCATTACCCCCATTAATGGCATATTGAAAAATATATTCACCGGAGATTAGTCCAGTAACTGCAGTAGTTTGAGCATAAGGACTTCCTATGGTTGCCGCATTAGGGCCGCTTAATTGTGACCACAAAGAATTGCCTATAGATACCCCATTACCAGCAATTGATGTAGATGTTACGTTACATGCTAGCGTTTGTCCTGTTCCTGCATTTGCTCCTGTCGGGGTTAATGAAATATTAACATTAATAGCATCAGTAGCCACATCACAACCTGTTTGAACTGATCCACTAACTGCTTTTCTTAATAAAACAGTATAAGAACCCTCTACATCAAAGTCAATTGTTAATGGAGAACTACCAGTGTTATTAAAATCATTTGGGTCCACTAGAGATGAGGATGAAGGTCCGCTTATGATCGCATAGGTATTGGTACCGTCGCCACTTGTTGAAAAAGGAATATCAACCTGTGTTTGTCCGCAAGTTGCATTGATATCTGCGCCACCATTTGCCGAAATGGTAATGGGGTCTACAGAGTATTGTATGGTTACTGTTTCTGAATCATCACAACCTGTTGTAGCATTTGTAATAGTGTAAACAAATGTATAGGTGTTCGGAGAACTAAGACCAGAAATTTGAGTTGTACTGTTGGTATCATCTAAAATTGATGCTGCTGGGCCACTAGTTTGTGTCCATTCTACAGTTTCGCCAGAAAACTGAGGTTGTGAACCTATTAAGGTTGTAGTGGTAATACCAGAATCGCAAAAACGAATATTATTTTCTTGTACATTGGCTGAACTAATATCTTGTGTCGCTTCGTCGACCGTAATCGTCATAGTATCTTGACCCCATGCACAAGGACCGGTAACTGTCCATCGTAATACGTATGTTCCTTCTATTAAATTAGAAACATTAGAATTATTGCTGTTTGCATTAGAGAAACTCGGAGTGCTGGGTCCACTTACAAATGACCACGTTCCTTGTTGCCCATTAATATTATTACCACCAAAACTTGCGTTCAAATTTGTGGATTGCGTTACAGTGTAACAATTATCAAGACTTTGATCTCCTCCAGCGTCTACGGGTAACTCACCACCATAATTAGTTATAGTAATTGTGTCTGAAGATTCACAAGATTGTCCTGGGGAATATTCAGGACCAGTAATGGTCCATACTAAAGTGGTTGTGCCGGCGCTGGTATCCGCTAAATCTAAAGTTGTTGTAGCAGTAGTTGGAGAATTGATTGTAACCCCAGCATTATTAGCCCCATCAACACTCCAAACCCCATTTTCCCCCGCGTTGATAGGACTATTACCTGTAATGCTTATTGCACCAGTATTGTCAGGGCAAGAAGCTAAGTCACTTCCAGCATCTGCAATTGTAATTGGTTCAACTGTAATGTCAACGTCTTGAAATTGCGTAGTGCCATCAGTACAATCAGCAGAAAGTCGAAAAGTATAAATATTTCCTCCAATCAATCCAGTAATTGATGAATTTGGATTATTTGGATCATCGATGATTACTGAAGGTCCTGCTACTTGCGACCAAATGGGGCCATTTTGTATCAAACCTGATGAGGAACCAGATAAAGTAAAACCGCCATCATTAACACAAATGGTTTCGTTAATACCAGCGTTCACTGAACAGTTTTGTGCATGAATAGAATTGAAACCAGTGATCAGCGTAATTAGTGTTATACTTATTAGTATGCTTCTCTTTTTTAGTTGATACATTAAGAAAATATTTAAAAATTTGTAAGAAAATTCAAACATATAGTTATTGTTAAGTAAAAAGCCTTTTATGTTGCAGTATGTGCAAAACTTGTTGTGAATCAATGCTTTATTGTCATTTTTAAAACTTGGTGAAATTGCTTTTTCATTTTTTTTGGACTTAAAACGGGTAAATAATAAAAGTAATCGGGGGAATTAATAAGTACTTTAAGATTTACCCGTCCACAAATCACCAAAATGAAAACAACCAGTTTTACATTTAATTATAAAGCTACCTCTGCTTTTGTTAATTGTAAGATTCGTAGAGTGAATTAGGGAGAAAAACACCGATTAAAAGTATGTTTTTACCGATGAAATGTATTTTAACAAGAAAAAGGCTTAAAAAATTATGTTAAAATTGAATTACACCTTATAGAGGTCTGCTAAGTACACCTTTTTGAGGGTTAAATAAAGGTGTTAATTGCATTAATTAAATCTAATTTTGTAAATGGTTTGGTTAGGACAGTATTAATACCTGAGGAATAACATTTTTCGATATTTTTTTTATAAGCGTCCGCTGTTATGGCTATAATCGGAGTTTTGTTAGTCTGTTTATCAGGAAGATTTCGAATTAGGCTGGCGATTTCATAGCCATTAGTCTCCGGTAGATGAATATCAACAATTATTAAATCTAATGGTTCTTTTGTAATTATGGGATTTAAATCTTCTTTGCCCGAAAACGCTTCAATTGAGTATTTTTTTTCTTCTAATAAGTACTTGAATAAGATTAATTGAGTTTGCTCGTCATCTTCAACTATCATGACACGCTTCTTTGCTTTATTTAATGCTGTACCTGTTGTTTTAGAAACACTTTTATTCAAATAAGTCGGGAGATTAATGTAGGATTTTCGAATACATGTTAGACTCAAATCAAAGTAAAATACAGAACCGCCTTTTGAGTTTGAGGTTACTTTTATATCACTTTTAAGAGCATTCAGTATTTTTTTTACTAATGGCAAACCTAATCCTAAACCTCTATGTTCTTTGGCATTATCTAGGCGATGAAAATATTCAAAAATATGTGGTATACTAGTCTTTTCAATGCCTCCACCCGAATCGGAAACATGAAAGCTCAAATTAATATTTTTACCCCAGCGTTGATTCAGTATAACCTTTAAGACTATTTCCCCTCTATTTGTAAACTTAATGGCATTATCTAAAAGATTGGTTAATATTTGGAACAAGCATTTTTCGTCAGAGACTAATACCTCAGGTATATTTTCATTAATTTCCATTATTAAAACAAGACCTTTTTGCTTTGCTTTTAAACCATATACTAGGCGGAGACTCTCAAGAAGATTAACGATGCTAAAAGCTTCTTTTTTTATAATTAATTGTCCTGTATTAATTTTTCCAACCTCTAAAATATCTTCTACCATCGAAGTCAATTTATTACTTGAGCTTTTTATAAAATTGACGTAATCTCTTTGTTCTTGAGTTAAACCGGTATCAGAAAGAAGGGAAGTAAAAGAGATAATATGCATTAAAGGATTTCGTAATTCATGACTAAAATTCTGAATAAAATTCTCTTTGAATTGCTCTCTTTCTTCAAGAATGAAATTTTTTTCGCTAACTTTTTCTAAGCTAATATTTAATTCGTTCTTTTCTTGCGCAACTAATTGATAATTCTCATAATAACTTGTCAAATCTTGAATAACAATAGAAAGAATTTTCCCGCTTTTATTAATTTCAATATCAGCAACAATTCCTTGGTCTTCAATACACAAATTGACACAAGTAAATATTAGTCCGTTGTCACTTATTGGTAAAAATTCTATGTTGTAAAAAAAAGGGTGTTTTTCACTAATCAAGCTATTTTTTTGAAAATTATAGATAGCTTGATTGCTGTTAATGATTTTTCCATTTAAATCTGTAATAATATGTTGTATTCTCGGGCCCATTCTATTTACGATTTTGGGAGAATACAATTTTTTGCAAGATTTAAAAATGCAGTATTAACGTGTTCACCTGTTTTTGCGCTGGTTAGAAAATCATAAGTAAGCTGATTTTTTTTATCAAGTTGGTTTAAGACTTCTTTTTCAATCAAATCTAATTTGTTGCCAATGATTTGTATGCTTGCTTTAGGGCATTTTTGTTTAATTATTTTTAAATCGTCTTGGATATTTTCATAACTCTTAGGCCGGGTTATATCAAAAACATATAGCACACCATCAGTACCCAATAGATAAGCATCTCTAACAGAAGTTAAATCTTTGGTTCCTTCTATATCCCATATAATTAGTGAAAGTGGACCTAGTGTTTCGATAATGAGTTCTTTTTTTGAAATATGAACACCAATGGTTACCTTATAAGATTCTGAAAAAGAGCTATTTACAAATTGCCTAATTAAAGAGGTTTTACCAACTCCAAAATGTCCCAGAAGTACAATCTTTTTAGATTTCTGCATTACTGAAATAACTTGCTAATTTTTTATTAAGGCTCTTTGTTTCTATTATACTAGTTTTTGTAAACTCTTCATAAAAGTCAAAAATCATGTTTTGTAATTTGTCTTTCGAAGAGGGATGATAATTTCCTGAAATTACAACTGCAATATAATGAGTCATAAAACTTTGAATATGTATTTTAAATAACTCATATTCAATGAGCTCCAGGTGTTGTTGTTTTTTTAGGTATGCGTCTTCAACAAACAATTTTATTGCTGTTAGCATTCCTGAAATCATTTCTTCATCAATGGTTTGTTTGTTTGAATAACTTCCAATCAAAATTCCGGACTCTTGCTCAATAAGTAAAACCTGTTCGATTTTAGTGGGGATTAAATGTTTTGGTGAAGCATTATTTTTAGTTCTAATGCTATTCTTAAATCTCTTTTTCCAGTTAAGACGATCATTAATTTTGGCTGATAGCACTTTTATTTCTTGTGAGATATACTTTTTGATCATTTTACCTAAAATGGGGTATAGGGCATCTACTACTTCATTACGTGAGTTTTTAATTTCTTTTTTGAGTGTTTCTGTGATTGTACTGCCTAATGTTTCGGGAATACTTCGAGTGTATTCGTTCAAACGCTCAGTAATTATGGGATCGACTTTTTTTGAAAGCTTCTTTTGTTCGTTTATAGTCTTTTCAATTTGTTCAATTCTAATTGAAATTTTTTCTGCAAACTCTCGTTCGTCCGTTAAAAGAATTTCTTTGAATAATGTAAGCTTATCTTTCTCATTCATATAAAAGGGCTTTTATTTTTGGCCCTTGGCTATTTTCTCTCCTAATGATATTAAGAGCTGCCCTAGAGAGTTCTTATCAATCTTGTTGTTGTCTAAATCTTTGAGTTTATCAGAAAAACTATCTTCAATATCTGTTAGTCTTATATTGATGTCTGTACTTAAATTATCGATAGTAGCATCTAAATCATTTTTAATTTCCGTAATTAGATTCTCAAGTTCTACTTTTTTGCTTTGTATTTCGCTTTTTATTTTTTCAAATTCGGAATCATATTCTTGAATGTTCTCGCCAAAAATAATATCCTTTAATTGTTCGATTTTTGAATTGGTGAGCTTACCATTTTCCTGTGCCTTATCCTTTGGGGAACTAATTTGAGTCATTTTTATTCTGAAATTTAATTGTAAGGTAACTAAAATATGTTTCCATGGTAATAAGTTTACAACCTTTATTAATATTTGTTAATAAAAATTATTTCCGTAGTAATTTTGAATTTTTTTGAGCCGCAAAAAATGATTAAATAACGCAAATTCCATTAATCTAAAATCCATTATTATGGAACAAAAGATGAGTCCCGAACAATCAAGTTTGTTTTAATTTCAACTGTTTTTGTAAGAAGGGTTTCTTTAGGATTTTCAATCTCATCAATTAAATAGCTAATTGCAGTTCTTCCAATTTTTTCGCCAGGCTGATCTACCGTTGACAGCGAGGGATTTATTATAGTTGAGTTAATATTATTACTAAAACCTACAACTGCAATTTCATTTGGTATTTCTACGTTAAATTTATTTAATGCTTTTATAGCACCAATTGCAGCACTATCAGTAATTGCAAAAATTGCATCTGGACGATTTTTAAGACTCAAAAGATTATTAGTAAGCATTTTTCCTTTATTAAGAGAAATGTCTTCCGTACTTAAAATGATTTTTTCGTCTATGGGTAAATTATGCTCTTTTAGTGCCCTTAGATAGCCTTCAAATCTTTTTCTAGAATTAAATGATTGTTCTGTTTCTTTAATTATGGCAATTCTTGTTTTTCCTGTATTTATTAAATGTTCAACCGCATTATATGCTGCTTCTTCATCATTGATTACCACCTGGGTGCACGGTATTTTATCTGATACTTTGTCAAAAAGAACTAAAGGAATACGGTTTTGAATTTGAAGAATACTATCAATTGATTTTGTCTTACGTGCCAATGCCATGAGTATACCATCGACTCCGAACTGAATCATAGTTTCCAACATTTCAGTTTGTTTGATTTCATCATTTTTTGATTCAGAAATAATCACTCGATATCCTAAATTTTCACTTTCTGAAAGAACACCCTTCAAAATAGTTGTTGTGAAGTAATGTGAAATGTTAGGCACAATTACCCCTAATATATGAGTTCGATGAGTTCTGAAACCCTTAGCGAAAAGGTTTGGAGTATAATGCAGTTTTGTTGCTAGTAGCTTTACTCTTTCTCTGGTACTAATACTTATATCAGGATGGTCATTTAAGGCTCTTGATACTGTTGAAATTGATAACTCAAGTGCCAGCGCAAGATCTTTTAATGTAGTGTTTTGTTTTTTACTCATTCTTTCAAATGTAAAATATTATTCAAACGATACTGTAAATAAAATCGCAAACGTTCTCGCAAACGTTTGCGTAGATAATTGATAAAAAAACAAAGTTTTCATTAGGATATTCAAATAAATTTAGAAAAATATTATAGATATCACATTTATAATGTAAAGCTCAATTAACAAATAACTAAATCATTATGAAAAATTTACTCTTTGCGGTAATAGTACTTTTTGGCTTAAGTTCTATTATAGCACAAACAGAAATTAGCGGAAACGTAAAAGATGCATCAGGTATTCCTATTTTAGGAGCCAATGTTTTAATTAACGGCACAACTGAAGGTACTACATCAGATTTTGATGGAAATTTTTTACTTTCAACAAGTTTAACAGGTACTCAAACTGTTCGTATTTCTTTTATAGGATTCACTCCTTCTGAACAAACTGTTGAATTAAACGGATCTCCTATTGTATTGAGTGTTGTTTTAACTGAAAGCGGGCAACAACTAGATGAAGTTGTAATAACAGCTTCCAGTACTTTTAGGTCTCAAAAACAAGCCCCATTATCTATTAGTTCTAAAAAAATGGCTGCAATTACAAAGTTATCTGCAAATAGTCAAGCAGATATCTTGAGAGATGTTCCAGGTATTACAGCAGAAGGTGGGGGTGGTGAAACGGCTACAAACTTATTCGTTAGAGGTTTACCATCTGGAGGACAGTATGTTTTTAATCCATTACAATATGATGGAATGCCATTAATGAGCACTTTTGGTTTGAATTCATCAGCACATGATGTTTACGCCAGACCTGATATTGGATTTAAAGGCGTAGAATTTGTTCGGGGTGGGGCAGCCGTACTTTACGGAGCTGGTTCAGTTGCAGGTATTATTAACTATACTAGTAAAACCGGAGATACAAACCCTGGAAATATTATTAATATGGAATATGGGTCGAGAGGAAGATTAAAAACTGATTTTTATTCTGGAGGTAAATTAGGTGGTGAAGATTCCAATACCTTTTATTCATTTACTGGCTTTGTACGTAAAGATGATGGACCAATTGAAACCGGTCTAGCGACAAGGGGTGTTCAGTTTAGAGGGAACATCAAAAAACGCTTTGAAAATGGTTCTGTCACTTTACACGGTCAGTTTATTAATGATCGAGCACAATTCTTTTTACCCTTACCGCTACAAGGGGGGTCTAGAGAGCGTATTGCTGGTAATGATGGCGAAGATGTTGAACAATTATTAAGTGGTGAGTTAGCAGAGACTTCATTTTTGACTCCAGGTGGTGTGTATAAAAGTCCTATAGAAGATGGGGTATATACTAAAGGTGGCTATTTAATGGGTGATTTTATTTATAATTTATCAGACAATACAAGGTTCAAAGCAAAAGTGAAATATGCAGATTATCAGCATAGTTTTGCCTTATATGTTGGTGGTAATGGAAGTTTTGGAAATCCTATTTCACTCAATGATTATGTTGCCGCAGTAGCTCCAGGAAATACAGCTTTTAATGCCCAATATCAAGGAGGCAGTGGTGAGCAAATAAATGGTAATGATTTGGTTGTTGAGAATTTACACGTAGATCGTTTAAGACCAATGATGGATTATTCTGGTGAAGCTAGTTTAATTTTTAAATCAGCCGATAATGCACACACGTATACTTTAGGAACTTATATGGCTAGAACAGAGGCAGAAGATGTCAATTATCAGTATAGAGTTCTTTCTGAGTTTAACAATAACCCAAGACTTGTCAATTTAAGTTATACGGCAGCTGGTGGTAATAACGTGATTTACTCTGATGGTGGTATATATAATAGAATTGGTATGGCTACTAATCGTTTTCTAACTCAAAGTAGAACAGCTTTTTATTTAACTGATGAAATGGTATTTGACCGTTGGAGGTTTGATGTTGGAGTCAGAATTGAATCTACAGCTGGAACATTTAATGATGGTAACCCAGGCTTGGAAGAAACTCAGGTTTATGATAACCCAGAACTAACACCAGAGTTAGCCAATGTAAGGTTTACAAACGGTAGCTTTGTTACCGGAACTATTAAGGATACCGATTGGGCCCTTTCTCTTGCAGGTCTTTATGAGCTAACAGAATCTACTAATTTGTATGCCAACTTTTCAAGAGGATTTTTCTTTCCTCAACAAAGAGGTTTTGCTCCGACTCCTGGCATTAGAGAAACTAACTATGAAGCTGAAACAATTATCCAAGGAGAACTTGGAGCAAAATTTGGAACTTCAAGCTTTTCAGGTTCTGTTGCCGGATATTTTGTTAATCTAAGTGATCGTATAAGAATTGATCAAGCCATATCTGGCGGACAATTAGTGGATCAGGCAAGAAGTGAGCAAACCACTAGAACCTTCGGATTGGAAGCCACAGGTAAATATTTAATTTCTGATGTATTTAATGTCAATGCTACAATTACCTATCAAAGTCATGAGATTACGCAGAATCAAACCACAGATTTGATAGCAAATACCACTTCAACTATAAACGAGGGAAATGAGATTGCTAGACAACCTAATTTTTTAGGTAGCCTAGGTCTTAACTATGATGATAAAAGTTTTGATGCGAATTTTACCCTTAACCATACAGGGAGTAAGTTTACAGATGACACTAATAACGTAGAATTAGATGCTATTACAATAGCTAGATTAGGAGCTGGTTATACTTTTAAAACGCAAGATGTGAATTCATTGAGATTGGGTCTTTCTGTTTTTAATCTTTTTGACAGCGCTGGGCTTACTGAAGGTAATCCAAGAGCTGGTATAGCCGGTCAATCTGCAGACGGTGAGTTCTTTTTTGGACGACCTATACTGCCAAGAAGATTTTTCTTAACAGCTACATTTAATTTTTAATTAGCGCAAAAAATAGTTTAAGTTAGTTTTTTAGTTCAATGAATCATTGGTGGTTTACCCGCCAATGATTCTATTTATAATTATACTATTACTATGAAAGAGCAAATGATAGATAAGGCTATCCAAGTATTAGATCGCAACTTTCAAGATGGAGGTTTTACAATTCCAAGTAAAGGTTTATATCCTTTTCAATGGAAATGGGATTCTGGTTTCATCGCACTAGGTTTTGCTCATTACGATATTAGTAAAGCAAAAAAAGAGGTCGAAACAATTTTAGATGCTCAATGGGAAAATGGTTTCATACCACATATTGTTTTTCATAACGATAGTGACACCTATTTTCCTGGGCCCAATTTTCATAAGTCCAATTTACATCCTTTAGCATCAAAAAAGTACAGGTCAACAGGCATGACCCAGCCACCCGTATTCGGATTTATCTTAGAGCGTCTTTATGAAATAGCAAAGAATAAAGAAGACATGATGAACTTTATTAAAAAGCAAATTGATAAGGTTTATGAAAATCATGTTTATTTCTATGAAAACAGAGATTTAAATAATGATGGGTTGGTATATATCTACCATAATTGGGAGTCTGGTACGGATAATTCTCCGTTATGGGATGATATTTGGGAAACAATGAATCCACCCGAATATACTTTTGAACGCCGAGATACTTCGCATGTTGATGCATCTCAAAGACCTTCAAAAAGAGAATATGATCATTATTTACATATTATTGAGATTGCTAAAGAGCATAATTATGATGATGCGAAAATAGCAGAGCTTTCGCCCTTTTTAGTATTAGATCCGTTATTTAATTCTGTCCTTATAAGGTCCAATGAATCTTTAATTAGGTTATACGAGTCAATTGGAAATAATGAAGAAAAAGTTGATTATTTAAAACAAAATCAACTTAAAAGTGTGCAAAGTTTAAACTCAAAATTATTTCATAAAGATTTAGGTGCCTATGTGCATTTTGATTTAAGAAACAACAGACAAATACCATATATCTGTTCTTCATCATTTGCTCCATTATATTCCAGTGCTCCGACTAGATTAATAGCTGAATCTCTTGCTAAAACTATGTTAGAAAAATTTGGTGATGCGGGTAGATACCTTTGTGCGTCTTTTGATCCTACACATGAAAAGTTCAATCCTAAGAAATATTGGAGAGGGCCGGTCTGGATTAATATGAATTGGATTTTATATCATGGATTGAAAAGACATGGATTTTACGATTTAGCAAGCAGAATAAAGTCTGATTCACTTGAGTTAATAGAAAAAAATGGATTTTTTGAATATTTTGATTCTAGACAATCAAATCCAGATGCAGATAGTAATGGTTATGGTGGGAATAATTTTTCATGGACTGCAGCCTTGCTTATTGACTTTTTAAAAGAGGAAGTTTAAATAAAAAAGTATGTCATTTGATTTTAAGTCTAATTATATTCTGGAAAACAAAAGGGTTAGATTAGAACCACTACAAAAGAATCATTTTTATAAATTAAAAGACATTGCTCATGAAGAATATATCTGGACTTACTTTTTAGGTCGTTCAAATGGTAAAAAGAATTTTAAAGGATATGTCAATGAGGCTGTTGAATTTCGAGAAAAAGAAAAGGAATACCCTTTTGCTATTTATGATAAAATAACTCAGAGGTACGCCGGAAGTACTCGTTTATTTGAAATATCGAATGAATTTAATGTTGCGCGTTTAGGTTATACATGGTATGGCAAAGATTTTAGAGGAACTGGACTAAACAAAAATTGTAAGTTTTTACTTTTTGACTTTGCTTTTAAGCAAATACAATTTGAACGATTGGGCCTTGGCGCTCATGAAGAAAATGATGTTAGCCTTATGGCTATGAAAAGTGCTACTTGTTCTGAAGAGGGGAGATTAAGAAATTTATTTCCATCTATACACAAGAAAGGTAGGTCGGACGCTATTTTATTCGGAATTCTAAAAGAGGAGTGGTTAACTGTTAAACGAGAAATTTTAAAAAATAAATTATGAACTACTTAGATTATATAATCATCGTAGCCTATCTAATAGGATTTTTAGGGATTGGTTACTTTTTTAAAGAAAATAAGAGTTCAGGAGACTATTTTTTAGGGGGTCGAAGTATGGGCTGGTTGCCACTTAGTCTTTCAACAATGGCAACTCAATTATCTGCAATTAGTTTTATATCTGCTCCTGCATTTGTTGGTCTAAAAGAGGGCGGAGGACTTCAATGGCTTACCTATGAGTTTGGAGTACCCTTAGCAATGGCTTTTTTACTAATAGCGGTCATACCCACACTATATAAATCTGGGATAGTAAGTGTCTATGAGTATTTAGAAAACCGTTTTGATGCTTCTTCACGTTTATTGATAAGTTTTGTTTTTCAAATAAGCCGTTCTGTGGCTACAGGTGTTATGGTTTATACTATGGCATTAATCTTACAAGCAACTGTGGGGATAGATTTTTGGATATCAATCCTAATCATAGGGGTAATTACTTTAGTATATTCATTTCAAGGTGGAATGAAGGCAGTGATTTGGGGAGATGTTATACAAATGGTAATTCTATTTTTTGGAATACTGATTTGCCTCTTTTATGGTATCAGTGAATTGGGCGGATTTGAAAATTTCCTTACTAATGTTGACCAAGATAGATTGACGGCTGTAGACTTTAGTAAATGGGGTTTTGATAACGCTGATGGTAAAGATGAGTTTGGATTTTGGCCTATGGTTATTGGAGGTTTCTTTCTTTATGCTTCTTATTATGGTACAGACCAAACACAGTCTCAAAGATTGTTGTCGGCCAAAGGAATGCCAACAATAAAAAAGTTGTTATTAGCAAATGGCTTGTTTAGATTTCCGTTAACATTAACTTATTGTATTATGGGATTGGTATTAGGAACACTTTTACTACAAGACCTAAGTTTTCAAAGCTTGATGGATGCTACATATCAGACAAACATTGAATCATTAGAAGGGAAAAAGGCGGATTTAATGGTTCCGGTTTTTATAATTAACTATTTACCTAATGGAGTTATTGGAATTTTGATTGTGGCTATTATGTCGGCGGCAATGTCTTCATTAAGCTCAACTGTGAATTCTCTTTCTGCTGTTTCAATGGAAGACTTTGTGAAGAGATTTAAACCGAATATGAGTGATAAGAGTTATGTTATGAACTCACGTTTATTATCACTTTTTTGGGGTTTAGTCTGTTTGTTTTTCGCGTTTTTTGCAGGTAATATAGAGGGCACTGTAATTGAAGTCATAAATAAGGTAAGTTCTGTTTTTTATGGTCCTATTTTAGCTGCTTTTATTTTGGCTATTTTAACCAAAAAAACACATGCCTTGGGAGCAAATATTGGTATTGTATCGGGTGTGCTATTTAATATGTATTTATGGTTATATGTTCCAGAAATTTTTTGGTTTTGGTGGAACGCTATAGGTTGTTTACTTACAGTAGCCGTAGCTTTAGTTGTGAGTAATTTAATTAAGAAAAAAGCTAACGAGGGCCTCGAGGTTGTTTTTTATTCAGGAAAAAAAGAAGTTGTCATATTAGTAGGCTTTTTTATTATGATTATTCTAATAAGTCTGTCACTGCCATCCATGTTTAGTTAATTAAATAGCATATGAAGTTTGTCCTAGCTCCTGATAAGTATAAAGGTTCACTTAGTGGATTTGAATTTTGTGATGCGGTAGAAAGTGGTATAAAAAAAGTTTTCCCTAATTCGATAATTGTTAAAAAGCCTCTAGCGGATGGCGGAGATGGTACCTTGGAAGTAGTGAAGGAGTATCTTAAAGCTGATGAGGTTGAAGTATTGGTCAAGAACCCTATGTTCAAAGAAATTAATGCCAAGTATCTTTATTCTTATAAAAAGAAAACTGCGTTTATCGAAATGTCAGAAGCATCAGGTTATAAACTATTAACTAATGCTGAACTAGACTGCAAGCGAGCAACAACATTAGGGACGGGAGAATTAATTTCGGATGCGCTTGATAAGGGTGTCGAACAGGTCATTTTAGGTATTGGTGGCAGCGCTACTAATGATGGAGGAATGGGAATGGCGTCTGCCTTAGGTTATGAATTCTTAGATTCAAATGGTCAAGTTCTTAAACCTACAGGTGAAAATTTGATTCATGTTCAACATATTTCTGCTCAAAAAGTTAATAAAAGATTGTCTGATGTAGAGTTTAAAGTGGCTTGTGATGTTGATAATCCATTTTATGGTGCCAATGGTGCGGCTTTTGTTTATGCTCAACAGAAAGGAGCATCAAAAAATGATATTACTCTTTTAGATGATGGACTGGAGCATTTTGCTAGCATTATAAAAAAAGAGTTTGGAATTGATGTACAAAAACTCTCAGGGTCTGGTGCCGCAGGGGGAATTGGTGGTGGCTCAGTTGTTTTTTTAAATGCTATTTTAAAACCTGGGATTGAATTGGTTAAAGAAATTGCTGATTTTGATATGGCTATTAGTCAAGCAAATTGGATAATAACTGGTGAAGGAAAACTTGATAGTCAAACATTTTCCGGCAAAACGATTTTTGGTGTGGTACGGTCCGCTAAAAAAGAAAATGTTCCTGTAGCAGCATTATGCGGATCAATTGACTTATCATATGAAGAGCAGGAAGATATGGGACTTACTTATGCATGTTCAATCTTAAAAAATATTAGTTCTTTTAATGAAGCCCTTGCTTCTAGTTATGTGAACTTAGAATATGCGGCTTATAATTTTGCAAAAATTCTTAAAAGAGATATCACATTAGTCTAAATCACTTCTTTTTTCAAAGCTTTAATATCTATAATAAGTTGAGCAATTGAAGCCCTATTTAAACCGTTATAAATGCCCCGAATATGCTTGTTTTTATCAATTAATAAAAAGTTTTCGGTATGTAAAAAATCATCAACACTTTTTAGCTCACCTAAATCATTTTCAACAAAATAATGTTCTCGACCTAGCGTATATATTTCTTGTTTATTTCCGGTAACCAAGTGCCATTTGTTATTAATAACATCGTATTTCTTTGCGTAGTCTTGTAATACAGAAACAGAATCTATTGTTGGTGTAACAGAATGTGATAAAATGGAAACTTCTGAGTCATTTTTGAATTCATCTTGTATCAACGTCATGTTGGCCGTCATTTTAAGACAAATTCCTGGACAACTCGTAAAAAAGAAATCAACTACCATTAGTTTGTCATTAAAGGTATCCAGAGTTACTTCTTCTCCAAGCTGATTTGTTAAATTAAATGGAGGAATTTTATGAAAATTCTTTTCTTCTTCACTACCAGGGGTAAGCCATTTTGGTGTAAAAGTTATATCTCCAAAATAGGGTAGACTCTCAACACGTGCAGTTTCAATTACTTTTCTTTTTTCCTTTTTGGTTTCTGATTTACAGCATATATTGCAAATCAAGAATCCAAAAAACACTAATTGTAAGCCTTTAATTTTTAGATGATATAACCACTTCATTTTCTAGTTTATAACATGAATTCGCTCGCCTCATACCAAAAATTCTTCCATTTTTGGCTTCGTAATTTACATACAATGTTCCGTTTTTGAGCCATGCTTGTTGCATTCCTACTTCTTGTCCTTCTGATAAGTTTCGTGATTTAGATAAAACTCCATTTGGATACCATTCTTTTGATACTCCATCTATTTTTCCATTTTTATAAAATGATTCAGAAGCCAAATTACCGTTGTCCCACCAAGATTGATAAAGCCCAGATAAAGTATTCTTATTATAGTGAGATTGAACCTTTAGTACACTATTCGGATGCCATATTTTAGCAACCCCCACTTTCTTACCATTTAAAAAACCAACCTTTTGTTGTAAAGTATTATTTGGGTAATACCTTACTGAATAACCGTTAAACAGTTCGTTTTTATAATACCAATTTCCTTCATTTCCATTAAGTTGAATGCTATCTTTTAAAACTTCAATATTTGGAATAACTGCGATGAGATGATTAGTATCATTTGAAGTTTGCTTAGTCTCTTCACATGAGCTAAAAAGCAGAATTGAAAGAATGAAAATTAGAATATTCTTTTTCATTTAATAACCTTGAAAGGGGCCGGCAAAAGCAATATAGGAACCGGTTGTTGAATAAATCTCATTGATAATATGATAGTGATATTCTCCATCAGGATTGTGAGGTGTGGGTCCAAAATGACCACCAGATTCGTCTAAGTCTGCTGGGTATTCATTTGACGGATAATCTCGTCTTCCATAAAGGAAAACGCCATCTAACAATACTCCAACCAAATTATCATCATCATTAGTAAATGCCACAGGTTCCAGATGATAATGGTATACACCTGGACCAATATGTGCTCCAGTCCAATCTAAGCTTCCGGCAGCTTGATCAAGGGTGCCGCCACCTTCTTGGTCATTAAAAATAGCTGAGCCACTAACTGCTATACCGATTGTTCCAAGCTGAGTTTGACTTGTGCTACCAACCAAATTTGGAACGGCGTCAACTATTATGGTAGACGCATTGTTGTTACTGCTCATAATTGAAGGAGTAAGTCTTACGTCGGGTTCTTCTCTATACAAATCATTACCTTCTCCCCAGTATACGGTTTCGTGATTGGGTAAACCAGTGGTCTCAATCGTAACTGTTGTTCCGTTATTTGATAAGTAAATTTCCGTGGCCTCACTATTGAATTCTTCAAAAGCTGCATGTAACTCGGTTACGGCTACTTCATCATCGGTGGCATTTTCATCGTCAGTAATATCGTCACCATCGGAGCTGCAAGCAATAAATAAAGTAGTGAATATTGCCATTAAAGCGAAAAATGGAAATGTTTTCATATTTCTTTTTTTTAGTTAAAATTGAATTAATAATCAGATAAAATCAAAGCTCATATTTCATTTTTAATGGGTGAGCTATATCTTAAGATGAGGTATCGAGAAAAAACTTGCGCTCTTTTTCAAAAAATAATTAGGTTACTTTGTATTTGAAAAACTAAATAAGCTTTTGGACGAAAGGCAATTCTTGTTAGAACTAAAAAACCAAAGCCAAGCAGCTTATGGAAAACTGTTGGATGATTACCAAAAAAAAGTTTTTAATACATGCTTATCCTTTGTGCCGAATTTAGAAGATGCAGAAGATATAGCTCAGGAAGTTTTTGTTGAAGTCTATAATTCTGTTGGAAATTTTAAAGGTAATTCCAAGTTATCAACTTGGATTTATCGTATTTCTGTAAATAAATGCCTGGAGTTTATTAGAAAAAAGAATACCAAAAAACGATTTGGTTTTATGCAATCAATTTCTGGTAATGCCATACCTGTCGATAGGACTTTATATTTTACGGAATTCAATCACCCAGGAATTCAATTAGAAAATAAAGAGCAAAAGGAAATTCTTTTTAGAGCAATTAACGAACTTCCAGAGGCTCAAAGAATAGTGTTTACATTAAATAAAATTGACGGGCTTAGCTATAAAGAAATCAGTGAAATTACTAAGAAAAGTGTATCATCAATTGAATCACTATTATTTAGGGCTAAAAGAAAATTAAAAGAAATTTTAACTGTTTTTTATAAAAAAGAAGGAAGGTAAGCAAGTTTTAGAACATTTTGACATCTAATTAAAACAAGACCATCATTAAAGACCATGAATGATAAAAAAAATACTTCGAAATTTATAGATGAACTTCTCGATACGCCTTTGGTGCTAGATAAAGTTAATACTCCAGCTTTTTTTAAGGATAAGGTATTGAATAAACTATCTCAAAGTTCAACTGAGAAATCTGCAACAGATTGGTTGTTTTGGTTTACGCCAAAATATCAAATTGCTGCAATGGTTTTATTTGTTATGCTTAATTTGATAGCGCTTTATAATTATAGTGCCTCTAACAAGGAAGTTGAACTTCAAAATTATGCCCAGGCTTATGGTCTTTCAAATACTATTCAAGACTCAATTTTAAATTAAACTAGAATGAAGAAAAATCTACTTCTAACAATATTTCTGGTTTTTTTGATGGTTATGAATGGTGTTTTATTGTATTTGTTTATTGTGAAACCAGAAGGTAATAATAGACCTCCTAGAAAGTTTATTGCAGAACAACTTAATCTTGATGATAACCAATTGCTAAAGTTTAGAGTGATTGATAAGGAACATCATCAAAAAATGCGGGAAATGGAAATGGATTCCAGAGAATTAAAAGGTTTACTTTTTTCAAATCTTGATAATCCCGCTTTCACAGAGAAAAAATTAGATTCTATTACAATTTTAATAGGTGATTTAGCCCATAACAAGGAAAAGGAAGTGTTCTCCTATTTTAAAGAACTAGAAAGTATCTGTAATGCCAAACAAAAAAACAAGTTGCAAAAAATTGTTTCAGGTGCTCTAAGACCTGGATTGGGTGCTGGTCACGGACCAAATCAAGGCGGTCCTCCACCTCCAAGATAGTTTGTCCAAAACAAACTTTTTATATATTTTTCAATATTTAGTATTTCGTCGTAATGTCGAAGTTTTTTACTTTAAATTACGGTAGTAAAGCTCTTGCTTTATTTTCGACAAACAAGTAAAACGACTAAAAGACCAATACGATGGGCAATAAACTAGTTGAAATTGCAAAGATTTCAGAACTTCAAGAGAAACAACCAGCATACGCACTTGTTAAGAATACTGATTTAGTAATTATAAAACATGAGACTGGAATATCTGTGTTATATGGAAGATGCCATCATAGAGGAGCATTATTATCAGATGGCCACATTGATGGTCATAACCTTATTTGTGGCGTTCATGGCTGGGATTATCGTTATGATACTGGTATTAGTGAATACAATAATGATGAACAGCTTCATAAATTTAAAGAACATATTATCGGCGATTCACTTCAAATTGATGAGAATGAGATAGCTGATTTTGAAACCCAACACCCACAACCTTTTGATAGAGAAGCTTATCTCGGTTCTTATCAAGATACACATCCGGAAGAAACAGAACCTTATACTGGGTATATAAAAGAACTAGCTGTAAATGGATTGAAAAACTTGGGACATCATGGATTTAGTGCTTCCATGGGTGTTGATAGAACTACTTTACCACAATGGAAAGACATTCAATTTCTTCCTGCTCAGTTAGCCTCACGACCCCTATTGGACAATGAAGACGTCGCCACCAAGGTAACCATTGGGTCAAAGGCTAAGAAACCTTTGGTATTAGATATTCCTTTGTTCGTTAGTGATATGAGCTTTGGGGCGCTTTCCAGAGAAGCCAAAATAGCTTTGTCTAAGGGAGCAGAAATGTCAGGTACAGGAATTTGTTCTGGTGAAGGAGGAATGCTACCAGAAGAACAAAAAAATAATTCAAAATACTTTTATGAATTAGCCTCAGCCCAATTTGGGTTTAGTTGGGATAAATTAGATAATGTACAAGCCTTTCATTTTAAAGGTGGACAAGGAGCAAAAACGGGCACTGGTGGTCATCTACCTGGTAGTAAGGTTAGTAAAGAAATAGCTGAGGTACGTGGATTGAATGAAGGAGAAACGGCTATTAGTCCGGCTACTTTTCCTGATTTTCATGGGGTTGATGATTTTAAAGATTTTGCGGCGAAAGTCAGAGAACGAACAGGAGGGATACCTATCGGCTTTAAAATTGCGGCAAGTCATATAGAAAAAGATATTCAATTCGCCCTAGATGTCGGAGTGGATTATATCATTTTAGATGGTAGAGGAGGAGGTACCGGTTCTGCTCCAACAATTTTAAGAGATAATATTAATGTTCCTACAATTCCTGCATTAGCCCGAGCAAGAAAATATTTAGATAAAGTTGGGGCAACCGATGTTACCTTGGTCATTACTGGCGGACTTAGAATAGCTGAGGATTTTGCAAAAGCTATGATGATGGGTGCTGATGCCATTGCGGTTTCAAATTCAGCAATTCAGGCAATAGGTTGTTTAGGTATGCGAGCTTGCGGATCTAATAACTGCCCAGTGGGTATTGCCACACAAAAGGAATCATTAAGGTCTAGATTAATTATTGATTCTTCTGCTAAACAGTTGGCTAACTTTTTTGGAGCAACAAATGACTTAATTAAGGTTATTGCTCGTGCTTGTGGTTATGATGATATTACTAAGTTTAATCATAGTGACCTTTCTACTTTCAAAAAAGAAATGCATGAATTAGCGGGAATACCTTTTGCTGGACTTAGTTGATTCCAAGATATTGATGGAAGGCTTCATCAAGAAATTGTAATGCTTGTTTTTGAGTAGTGTTAGAGCTTGGTAATATGGCACCTTTAAAACCATTATTTTTCCACTCGCCGTGTGTTAATTTTGAGAAATTATCGAGGTTCAAGCTATTATGACCTTTGTATCCACTTATGTAAAAGTAATGGTCGTCAATTAAAGAATCAGGAATGGCCATACCCATTCCTATAGATTTTCCTGAGTCGTCCTTTAATACAACAAAAGCTCCTGTATCTAAATGATGTGGCCAAATTCGAATATCTGATTCTAATTTTTGCTTATTTAAAAAGATTTTTAAAACATTTTGAGCTAAGATGCGTAGCTGTAATAAATTATTCAAAATCTCTTTATCGGATAATTCAAAAACATAGTTGTCATTTTGATTAAAAGGCAGGTCATAGTGTAGATCGTAATTGTAGGGCTTGTAGATTTTTGAAGCAACGGCCATTTTAGAAATCCAACTTATAATATCTGCGTGAGATTTTCCTTTAAGTGCAAATGAAACTTTAGCCTCATCAGTGCCCCAATGCAAAGCGAATGAGTCAAAACTAAATGCTAAATATGTGCCTGAATTGTCCAACGACCATGTTCTTATGGTATTGTCCTCTTTAAAGAAGCCTAAATTTGTATGACTGTCGTCATCCTTCGCTTCTAAAAAACTTTCGCCTGCCATGGCAAGATATTGCGAAGCCAAATGAAATTCTGCTAACACGTCCATACACTAATTTATGCAATTTAAATGACGAGATAAATAAAATGCAAAAATGGGTGGAAATTATTTGCTTATGTTTTCTAAAATTGAATCAAAAATTAAAGGAGCATGAATTCTTGAGTTTTCAATGAACCATTTATGCGTCTCCATTCCACCGCAAATGACACCAGCTAAATAGAGGCCCTTAATATTTGATTCCATCGAATCAGGGTTATAATTCGGTAAAAGCTTTTCGTCATCAGAAAGTTGGACACCTAATTTTTTAAGAAATTCAAAATTTGGCTTATAGCCCGTTAAGGCTAAAACAAAATCATTTTCTAAAGTAATAATTCCTTTATTGGTTTTAATATCAATTTCTGATTCTCGAATTTCATTGACCGTAGCATTGTAATAAACTTTAATACTGCCCTCATCAATACGATTAATGATATCAGGTCTTACCCAATATTTAACTCGTTTTCCAACTTCAGAACCGCGAATTACTAGGGTAACTTCAGCTCCTTTGCGATAACATTCTAAAGCTGCATCAATAGCAGAATTACTTGCTCCAATTACTGTTAATTTTTGACTAGCATAAAAATGAGGATCTTTGTAATAATGAGACACTTTGGGCAAATCTTCACCTAGTACTTCAAGCTTATTAGGTAAATCATAAAAACCTGTTGCTAGAATTAAGTTAGATGAGGTGTATGTTGATTTTGAGGTTGTGACCGAAAATAAATCTGTTTTTTTATGTACATCTTGAACTTTTTCAAACAACTTTATATGTAGTTTATTTGAATCAACTATTCTGCGATAGTACTCAAGGGCTTCATTACGTTTTGGCTTGGATTCAATGCTTATAAAGGGTATATCATCAATCTCTAACTTTTCTGAAGAAGAGAAAAATTGCATATTAATAGGATAGTGGAATAATGAATTTACAATTGGCCCTTTTTCAATAATAAGATAAGAAAGTCCTTTTTTCTTAGCTTCTAAACCACAGGCAATACCAATTGGTCCACCACCGACTATAATCACATCATAATCTTGCATTAGGCAATGATTTGTTTTAGGCCTTGAATAGTTCTGTTAGGATGCTCACTTTTAAAAACAAAACTCCCTGCAACAAGCACATCTGCTCCGGAATCAACTAAACTTTTTGCGTTGTCAGAATTGACTCCGCCATCAATCTCAATAAGTGCATTGGAATTCTTTTTTATGATAAGGTCTTTTAAGTCAGAAACCTTTGGATATGTATTCTTAATAAAAGATTGTCCGCCAAAACCAGGGTTAACACTCATTAGGCATACTAAATCAATATCTTGAATAATATCTTCTAATAAATGAATGGGTGTATGCGGGTTCAGGGCCACACCAGCTTTCATTTTAGCAGCTTTTATAGCTTGTAAGGTCCGATGTAGATGTGTGCATGCCTCATAATGTACTGTTAGAATATTGGCGCCTAGTTCCGCAAAGGTATCAATATATCTATCAGGCTCTACAATCATTAAATGTACATCTAATGGTTTGGTAGCATGTTTTGTGATAGCCTTGATGACAGGCATGCCATATGAAATATTCGGTACAAAAACACCATCCATAACATCAATATGATGCCAGTCGGCCTCACTGTTGTTGACCATTTCAACATCTCTTTGTAGATTACCAAAATCTGCCGCTAATAAAGATGGAGCAATTAACTTTTGATTCATATAATAAAGCTATACTACAAAAGTACAAAATTGAAACTCGGATGACCATCGGAACCGTTACTGGAATTTAAGATTTAACCATTATTTTTTTTCTGAGGTATCGATAAGGCGAGCTGTTGGATTCCTTTTAAAAGTGGATAGGTTTGAGGTCATTATTCTAATATTTCTCCACTTTATTTTTTTGCCATTATTAATAGAATCCATGCCAATACTATGAACTTGAAGACCAATAAAACCTGTAGAGGTTGCATTATCTTTTAGGTTAGATGTATTAATATCATTTACCCAAATAGAAAGGTTATCCTCAACAGCCTCAATGCGATAGTGGTTCCATTCATTATTCTTAAAAGCTTTTTGACCTTTCTCGTTGTTTTTTAAATCATATAACCACCCTCTTTTTCCTTCCTCGTAGATTCCACCGCTCCATGCTCTGGTGCTAGGGTCTATTTCGGCTTGGTAGCCATGAACTTGGTTATTATTGAATTCAGGATAATTATTACTTCTAAATTGCACTCCCGAATTAATTGAAGTGTCAACCATGACTTCAAACTCTAAAATAAAATTATCGTAGATAGTCTTAGAACAAAGAAATGTATTCGGTGAATTTAGTATTGTTGTTCCCGTAATTTCGTTGTTTTCAACAGTATATGCAGCTAGCCCGTTTTTAACTTCCCAGCCTTCTAATGAATTGTTCTGAATGAGCTGAACCCATTCTTCAATAGGTCTTTGATTACAGCTCAATAGAATTAGGCAAGAAATAACAATAAAATTAATTTTCTGTATAAGTTTCTTTAAGCTCATTTTCTGTGTACATTTTATCTAAAGGTCGTGGTAAATTTCTTAAACTATCAACAACCTGACTAGTTAAAGATTGTGGTGAGGTAGTAAAAGCATTTCTAATGTAATTTCCAATGTCTTTAATATTTTCATCAGATATATTTTTATCAATACCAATGCCTGGCATTGCATTTGACATATTGAATTTTTCCCCGTTTACTGAAATCGGTCCTTGTAATCCATAAAGTATAATGGAAGCTAATTTTCCAGGCTCTTCTGATACATATTCAGAATTTAATAAAGGCGGGGCTAGGCCCTTATTTCCTTTTCCATCAGGACCATGGCAAGTGGCACATTGCTTCATATAAAGAATTCTTCCTTTTGTTAACCCATCACTTTCATTTGTTGCAGTTTTTTGATTTTTAGCTAATTGCTTCAATAGCTCAATTTCAGCTCCAATATTTGTCAGGTTTTTATCGCTAGAAATACTGAATGTATTTTCACTTAATTCAATTCCTGAAAGTATAGGTTCTTTAAACCAATCTTCATTTTTATAGCGTCCTATAAGTTGACCTAGATGTGCTTCATTTTTTTTATTTAACCTTGCAGAAAGATAATATGCCAGGTGATAATCTATCATTTCATTTTTCTTAGCCATTAAAGCTTTTACTTGTTCATCTTTTAGTTGCGTATCCATTTCAACACATAGCTTAATAATATGAGAAACCAATTTTGGTTGATGAAGTAACTTTGTTAATTTGATATTAGACAACGATAATTTTTGAAGCCCCTCCAAGACATAAAGAGCATGTAATTTACTAACTTCACTATCTCCATTTTCTATAACCTGAAAGAGTTGATTGGCGATTGAAATATCTTTTCTTGAAATAAGTAACTGTTGTGCTCTATTTCTTATCCAAATATTTTTTGATGAAAGGGAATCTATCAGATTTAAGGGTTTTAAAACCGAAAGGTCTATATTTTTATGTAACTGCTTTTTGTTAGAAACCTTTAATATTCTTCCCATGCCAACAATGGTATCAAGACCTTTTTTGATGTAGTTTTCTCTAAGGTAACTGGTCATATATGTTTTATGTTGAATAATGCCCTTGTGCATATCAACAATATACATGGCCCCATCTGGCCCATTATAAAGATTTACAGGTCTGAATGCTTCATCACTTGAACTAATAAACTCTTTACCCGTCCAGGCTTGTCTTCCAGTAATCTTTAATTTATTGAAATCTAAAATATTACGTTTAATAAGATTTGCTTCTGGTGCACAGACCATTACGTTACTTTGATAGTCGTCGGGGAATGATGTTCCTTCTAAATACACTGGTCCACAAGCACTTGTGAATCGTTTTAATTTACCATCTTCATGTAGCATATTTGGCAGGTAACCTCTATTGACGGCAGTGGCGGTTAGGGGGTAAACATTTTGATTGCTAACCAAATTATTTCCAATAGCAAGCTTAGGTTGAAAAGCAGGATTTTGATTTAGTAGGTTTGGTGTTACCCAATCTCCTCTTATTTGATTTGAGTTATCATTATAAAGTAAACGTCCTATGTCATCACTAGAAATACCCCATTGACCTCGAAAAGAGGTATTTTCAATAATCCAATTATCATCTTTAAGGCGATATCTCTTTGAGGCTTTTGCACTATAAATCCAATTATCAATATTGACTAAAAGACCATTAGGTTGATGTTCCACATTGCCGCCAACTGCATATGTGGAGTCTACTATAGTTGTCTTTCCAGGGGTCATGTCTTTATTAATCTGGGTAAAATATAAAAAGGGCGGCTCGGCATATAATAATCCACCATTAATATGAGCTAAGGCGCGTGCCAATTTTAGGTTATCTAAGAATACCTTAGAATGGTCTATTGCACCATCATTATCCTTATCTTCTAAAATGACAATTCGACCAATTGGGGCTTCTTCGTTAATACCTTCTAATGACTGCATATAACCTGTCATTTCTAAAACCCACATGCTGCCTGAATCATCAAAACTAAGAGCAATAGGAGCGTCAATTAGTGGTTCAGCAGCTAGGGCGTCTAAATAAAAGCCTTTTTCAATTTGATAACTAGAAAGGTCAACTATGGTTTCATGATAGTTATCTGCACAAGAACAGAAAAGGATTGCAGGTATTAACCTTAATAAAAATTTCATCATACGATTTTATCTTTATCAATTTAAGAAACTCTGATGATTATTATAGCTTTTGAATTTAAATACTCATTTGCCTTAATCCTTCGTATACAACAATACTGACAGCATTAGCTAAGTTTAAGCTCCGAATATGTTTGCTATACATTGGGATTTTAAAAAGTTCTTCTTGATGGTTTGAAATAATTGAATTTGGCAAGCCAACTGATTCTTTACCAAAAACCAAAAACATATCATCCTCAAAAGGAATATTCCAGTGATTTTTAGCACCATGACTTGAAAGGTAAGCGAACTTTTTGTCACGATGTTTATTCATAAGTTGATTGACATCTTCATAAATAATGACTGAAAGATGTTGCCAATAATCTAAACCTGCTCGTTTTAGTCGAGTGTCATTTAATTCGAAACCAAAAGGTTTAATTAAGTGTAAAGTAGATCCAGTGGCAAGGCTTAGTCTGCCGATATTACCAGTATTATTAGGGATTTCAGGTTCAACTAAAACTATGTTTAATGGCATCTTATTTTTTAATAGTTCTCAAATATAATTGTTCCACTTTTTCTCTTGCCCATGGCGTTCTGCGCAGAAATTTTAAACTTGATTTTATTGAAGGGTTGCTTTTAAAGCAATTAATATTAATTTGATTTGCAAGGTAATCCCAGGAATGTTCTTTTGTCAATTCTTCCATTATATCTGCAAGTTTAACACCGTGAAGAGGATTATTAGCTTGTTCCATCTTTTCTAAATTATATTGAACAAATAGTTTGTATTTCAAGAGTTTAACAAAGAAAAATACAAAGTTTATAAAATGAAAAACTCCGGTAATCAGCCGGAGTTTATTCATCAATCAAAAAACGAACAGTCATGATAAACTGTTGTAGTTAACTAAATTACAATATTCTTGCCAAAAAAACAATTTAAGGTTTATTTAACTGTAATTTGTGAGGGTTTTACCCTAAGTATGTTTTTAAAATCTTACTTCTAGAAGTATGTTTTAATCTTCTAATGGCTTTTTCTTTAATTTGACGCACACGTTCGCGGGTTAAATCAAAAGTTTCACCAATTTCTTCTAAAGTCATAGAATGTTGACCAGCAAGGCCAAAATATAATCTTATTACATCAGCTTCACGAGGCGTTAAAGTCTCTAAAGCTCTCTCAATTTCTGTGCGTAAGGAATCATGAAGTAATTCTTTATCAGGATTTGGAGATTCTCCACTTCGAAGTACATCGTAAAGATTTGAATCTTCCCCGTCAATAAGCGGTGCATCCATGGATACGTGACGACCAGAATTTTTCAAAGATTGTTTGACATCTTCTACCGTCATATCTAATTCTTTCGCAATTTCTTCAGGGGAAGGCATACGTTCGTGTGCTTGCTCTAAAAACGCAAAAGTCTTATTGATTTTATTTATAGATCCAATTTTATTCAATGGCAAACGAACGATTCTTGATTGTTCGGCCAAGGCCTGTAAAATAGACTGACGAATCCACCATACTGCGTATGATATAAATTTGAATCCTCTTGTTTCGTCAAAACGTTGTGCAGCTTTAATCAAACCAAGGTTGCCCTCGTTAATTAAATCCGGTAAGGTAAGTCCTTGGTTTTGGTACTGTTTGGCTACAGATACCACGAATCGAAGATTGGCCTTTGTAAGTTTTTCAAGAGCGATCTGGTCGCCTGCCTTGATGCGTTGTGCCAATTCTACTTCTTCATCAGCGGTAATCAAGTCAACTTTTCCAATTTCTTGTAAGTACTTGTCCAAAGATGCGGTCTCTCTATTAGTGACCTGTTTTGTAATCTTAAGCTGTCTCATTAAAAGAATTTAAGTTTAATTCGCATAGACTGCATATACTTATACGTATAAAAACGAAAAAAGTTACAATTTGGTAAAATTTATTTCAATTATTTTTTGTAAAAAGAAGCCCTTGCATGAAAATAACATACAAGGGCTTCTTAAATATTGAATAGAAAAGTACTAGTCTCTTCTTGGTTTTCTATCGCGATTGTCTCTTCCACCACGACGGTCACCGCGATCATTTCTAGGTGGACGTTCTACGTAACCTTCAGGTTTAGGTAAAAGTGCTTTGCGTGATACCTTTTCTTTTCTTGTACGTTTATCAAGTCCAAAGTACTTGACATCAAAGACATCACCCATGTTTACAACATCAGAAACATTTTCAGTTCGTTCCCATGCTAATTCAGAAACATGAAGTAAAACTTCATTGCCAGGGGCATCCATATATTCTACAACAGCACCAAAATCAAGCATCTTAATTACCTTTACTTCGTAAACGCTACCAACTTCAGGTTTAAATAATATAGAATCTATTTTTGCCATTACGGCATCAATACCTTTACTACCTACACCTAAAATTTCAACAATACCTTCTTCCGTAACCGGATCTTCGTTTATAACGATAGTCGTTTCCGTTTCTTTCTGCATTTCCTGAATTACTTTTCCACCAGGTCCGATTAATGCTCCAATATATTCGTTAGGTATACGTCTAGATACCATTGTTGGTGCATGTTCTTTTACTTCTGCATTTGGAGCTGTAATAGTGTCAGTTAATTTTCCTAAGATATGTAAACGACCATCTCGAGCTTGATTTAATGCATTAACTAAAATCTCATAAGATAGACCTTTCACCTTAATATCCATTTGACAAGCAGTGATACCATCAGATGTACCGGTTACTTTAAAATCCATATCACCTAAGTGATCTTCATCACCTAATATATCAGATAAAACAGCATACTTACCAGAATCTGCATCAGAAATTAGTCCCATTGCAATACCTGAGACAGGTTTCTTTAATTGAACACCAGCATCCATTAACGCCATGGTACCGGAACAAACGGTTGCCATAGAAGAAGAACCATTAGATTCTAACACTTCAGAAACAACACGAACGGTATAAGGACAATCTTCTGGAACCATTCCTTTTAAGGCGCGTTGTGCTAAGTTTCCGTGACCAACTTCTCTTCTTGATGTTCCACGAATTGGTCGTGCTTCACCAGTTGAAAAAGGAGGGAAGTTATAATGTAAGTAGAAACGTTCTTCGCCTTCGAAAGATGGCATATCTATTTGGTTAGCCTCTCTTGAAGTACCTAAAGTTACTGTTGCTAAAGCTTGTGTTTCTCCACGTGTAAAAATTGCAGAACCATGTGTAGAGGGTAAATAATCAACCTCACACCAGATTGGCCTAATTTCATCAGTTTTACGACCGTCTAATCGTAAACCTTCATTTAAAGTAAGGTCACGAACTGCGGCTTTTTCAGCTTTGTAAAAATATTTTGAAATTAATCCGCCATATTCTTCTTGTTCTTCTTCAGAGAATGTTGCTTTAACTTCCTCCTTTATTTCACCAAAAGCCGCACTACGTTCATGTTTTGCTGAACCAGCTTTGGCTACGGCATAAACTTTGTCATAAGTTAGGTCATGAACTCTCTTTGCTAAATCTTCATCTTCTCTTTCCGGCTCGTATTCACGAACTTCTTTTTTGCCAAAGGCCTCTGCTAGTCTAATTTGTGCAGCACATTGAACCTTAATAGCCTCGTGAGCAAATTTGATAGCCTCAGTCATTTCTTCTTCAGAAATTTCATCCATCTCACCTTCAACCATCATTACAGAGTCAGCAGAAGCACCAATCATCATATCAATATCAGATTCTTCTAATTGTGCTCTCGTCGGGTTGATTATAAATTCTCCATTAACGCGACCAACTCTAGCTTCTGAAATTGCGCACTCAAATGGAAAATCTGATAATTGGATTGCAGCTGAAGCGGCTAAGCCTGCCATTGCATCTGGCATTACATCTTCATCATGAGACATTAATTGAATCATAACTTGAGTTTCGGAGTGATAGTCTTTTGGGAATAGTGGGCGTAAAACCCGGTCTACTAAACGCATAGTTAAAACTTCCCCATCACTAGGTCTTGCTTCTCTTTTAAAGAATCCACCTGGATAACGCCCAGCGGCCGCAAATTTTTCACGATAATCTACAGTAAGTGGCAGAAAATCTACATCAGCTTGTTTGTAGTTAGATACAACTGTACATAGTAACATACACTTGCCGGATTGTACAACAACAGAACCGTGAGCCTGTTTTGCCAATTTTCCTGTTTCGATAGAAATTTCTCTACCGTCACCGAGGTCTATGACCTCTTTAAAAGTTTTTGGAATCATAAAATTTTGTGTTGCCTTTTTATAAAAAAGGACTTGTTAAACATTTGGTCTACCGCCATCCGGACGGTCGGGTTGTGTTGTTGTGTTGGTGCGAGTAGCACTGTGACCAATGAAAAACTAAATGTAGCTTTTTGTGTTCGCCTGAAATTAAACTCAGGACTTTGCAAAAGTAAGGGGAAGCAATGCTTCCCCCAACAATTATTTTCTAATACCAAGCTCTTTAATTAGCTCACGGTATTTTACAATATCTTTTTTCTTTAAATAATCTAAAAGACTTCTTCTCTTACCTACTAATTTCACCAAAGAACGCTCTGTATTAAAATCTTTGTGATTTCTTTTTAAATGCGTAGTCAAATGGTTGATACGATGTGTAAATAATGCAATTTGTCCTTCAGTAGAACCCGTGTTCCCTTCTGATCCGCCGTGTTTCTTAAAGATTTCGGCTTTTACTTCTTTTGTTAAATACATTCCAATATTATTTTAAATGATTTTTATGTATAAGACTGTCTTTCAATCAAGCTGCAAAGATAATTCTTTTTTTGAAGAAAAAAATTTTAGCAAAGATTAAACCTTTTTGTTTTGAATTGGTCATACTATAGGACGTTAAAAAATTAACATTTAAGTGCTTACTAGATAAATACTAGTTCATTTGGTGATGCACTTATTTAGCCCCATTAAAAACAATTAAAATTTATTAAGATGAAAAAGAATTTAAAAAAAGTACAGAAGTTAATGCTAATTTCATTGGCATGTTTGACACTGTTCTCATGTGATAAAAATGAGGAAGAATCAGATGAAATTATATCTAATGAACTGGTTATTACCCAAACCGAGCTTCAATTTAGCGATGAATCAGAAATGATATCAGAGGAAATTACTGCTATTGCAGAAGATGTATACGCTACGGATGAAATCATATATACTTCTAAAGGAAGTTATTTTTCAGACTATTTACCGGAATGCGTTACAATCACTACTGTTGTTACCGAAACTTCTAGGGAAAAGACCATAGATTTTGGTGAAGGTTGTGAATTGCCAAATGGTAATATATTGGGCGGAATAATCAGTTTAAGTTATGCTAGAGATATGGAACTTGCTGAAAAAACTATAACCTTAAATCTCGAAAAATTTACCTTTAATAGTGTGTCAATTGAGGGTGGTGCCAACATTCTAAGGGTGCGTAGCAATGAAAATGGTAATCCTCAGAGTACTGCCGATGCTTCATTTAGTGCAGTTTGGCCTGAAGGGGAAACGGCTACTTTTGAAGGAGAAAGAACTCGTGAATGGATTGAAGGCTATGGCAGTGGATTTTGGGGAGATAATGTTTTTCTAATAACTGGAAAAAGAACCTTCAATAATAAAGTTGGAAATACTTTTGAAAAGGAAGTGCTTTCGCCGTTACGTAGAGAGCTTTCCTGCAGGTTCATCGTAAGTGGAGTCCTAAGTATTTCTAGAAATAATGCAAACGTAAGCCTTGATTTTGGCGATGGTGAATGTGATGCAAAAGGAACTCTAACTTATACTGATGGAAGTAGTGATGAAGTTTTTTTAAGACGATTTTTAAAAAATTAGTGGAGTGAAAGTATTTGCTAAAAAAAGAGCTTGTTTTAAACAAGCTCTTTTTCTTTTCTTACAGGTAAATTTTGAATTAAATCAATATAAAGATTAATCTTTTTCTTTAATTCCCTTCTGTGTGTTATAAAATCTAGGAAACCATGTTCTTTTAAGAACTCCGAAGTTTGAAATCCTTCCGGTAATTCTTTACCAGTCGTGTCTTTAACGATTCTTGGCCCAGCGAAACCTATTAATGCACCAGGTTCAGAAATATTAATATCTCCAAGCATAGCATAAGAGGCTGTTGTACCACCTGTTGTTGGGTCAGTACATAATGATATATATGGCAATTTTGCTTCGGCTAGCTGTGCTAATTTGGCTGAGGTTTTAGCTAATTGCATCAACGAAAGTGCTGCTTCCATCATTCTAGCTCCACCCGATTTTGAAATCATTAGAAAAGGAGTCTTTTTCTTTATAGCCATGTCTATTCCTCTCGCAATTTTTTCACCAACTACGCTACCCATAGAGCCACCTATAAAACTGAAATCCATACAACAAACTACTAGTTGTTTTCCTTGGGACTTTCCTATTGCAGAACGAACAGCGTCATTGAGACCTGTTTTTGCTTTAGCAGCTTTTAAACGATCTGAATATTTTTTGGTATCCTCAAACTTGAGTGGGTCCTTTGAATTTAATTTTTCATCAAATTCCTCAAATTTATTATCGTCAAAAAGAATTTCAAAATATTCTTTACTACCAATCCGCACGTGGTAGTCATCCTCAGGACTTACATAAAAGTTTTTCGCAAGATCTTCAGATTCAACAATTTTACCTGTGGGCGACTTATACCAAAGACCTTTTGGTGTGTCTTTTTTTTCTTCTGTTGCGGTTTGAATTCCCTTTTCTTTTCTTTTGAACCAAGCTGTCATAAAACGAGGGTGTTTAGATTAAAGCGTGTTGATGTTGTTTAAATCTTCAAAAGCTTTTTTCAATCGATTAATGAATGTTTTTTCACCTTCTCGCAACCATACTCTTGGGTCGTAGAATTTTTTATTTGGAGAATCAGCCCCATCAGGGTTACCAATTTGAGCTTGTAAATATCCTGATTTATTTTCTACATAATCACGAATACCTGACATGAAAGCGTATTGTAAATCAGTGTCAATATTCATTTTAATAACTCCATAACCAATAGCTTCACGAATTTCTTCTAGTGTTGATCCAGAACCACCATGAAAAACAAAATCAATATGATTATGTGCTACTCCATATTTTTCAGAAACGAACTCTTGAGAATTCTTTAAAATTTTAGGAGTTAGGCTTACATTACCAGGCTTGTAAACTCCATGAACATTACCAAATGCAGCTGCTACAGTAAATCTTGGACTTACTTTAGAAAGTTCTTCGTAAGCATAAGCCACCTCTTCGGGTTGTGTATAAAGTTTTGAGCTATCGACATCAGTATTATCTACACCATCTTCTTCACCACCAGTAACACCTAATTCAATTTCTAAGGTCATGTCCATTTTGGCCATGCGCTCGAGGTAATTTTTGCAAATTTCAATGTTCTCTTCAATAGGCTCTTCTGATAAATCTATCATATGAGAACTATATAAAGATTTACCTGTTTGCTTAAAATGTTTTTCACTAGCATCCAGTAAACCATCAATCCAAGGCAGTAATTTTTTTGCACAATGATCGGTATGTAAAATTACAGTTGCCCCATATGCCTCAGCCATTTCATGAACATGTTTTGCACCAGCAATAGCACCTTTAATAGCTGCTTGTTGATTTTCATTAGAAAGTCCTTTACCTGCGTTGAACTGTGCACCTCCGTTAGAAAATTGGATGATAACAGGTGAGTTTAATGAAGCAGCTGTTTCTAAAACTCCGTTTATGGTATTGGAGCCAATTACATTAACTGCCGGTAAGGCAAATCCTTTTTCTTTAGCATATTGAAAAATAGCTTGTACTTCATCACCTGTGGCAACGCCAGGCTTAATATTATGAGACATATTGTTCGTCGGTTAAAGGTTTAAACAAGAAACAAAAGTAATAAAAATATTAGCTTAAAAAGGATAATTAATACCTATGTTATATACTGCTTTTCCAAAGTTATAATCTCTAAACCAACGTTTAGAACCTCTTAGTGAAGGATCATGGGTTTTAAGTCCCATATCTAATCGGATTACGAAATAAGTGAAATCATATCGGAGGCCAAATCCTGTGCCTAAAGCGATGTCAGCTAAAGAATCAAACCCATTAAAAGTCGCTTCTTCATCTTCTACATTGTCAAAGACATTCCAGATATTGCCTGCATCAGCGAAAAGAGCTCCTTTTACATCTCCAACAATAGGAAATCTATATTCTAGGTTGAATGCTAATTTAAAATTAGCTTCATTAAAGTCATTGAGACTCTGCGTACGACCAGGTCCCAATGAATATACATTCCAAGCTCTATTATCATTGGCGCCACCACCGAAGTAACTTCGAACGAATGGAATATTATCTGCATTACCGTAAGGCAAAGCTAACCCAACAAAACCGTGAAAGGCTAAAACCTGTTGATTGCCTGCACGCCAATGTCTTATATAATCAAAATCTGTTTTGAGGTATTGAGAGTATGGAACTCCGTATACAAGTCTTTGTCCATCTTTAGTTTCAAAGGGTATAATATTGGAAAAGGCTGATAAAAGATTTCCAGCACTTTCAAATCTTACGCGATACTGATAAAAATTATTATCATTAATATCCTCACGATTGTTTTTTTGAAAAGTAAAATTAGAAGCAAAAATGAGGTTATTCTGAGTCAATCGAACTCTACGTTCTTCTATGCTTCTAACATCTTGTAAATCATCTTCATTAATTTCAAATCCAGGCTGTGTGACAGAATCAATGAACTGAGAAGTTCCATCTGGAATAATTAAATCTTGCTCATCGTCCTTATCCAAATCTGGAGTGACATTTTCATCATAGAATTCAAAAAAATTAGGATCGTCTTCAAAAGCATCAGCTATACTGTTTAAATTATCATAGGTATTATTGTATGCAATAAAATAGTCTTCTGGATCAGTATTTCTAACAAATTCAATATTTATAAGTTCTAAAGTGTTTTTTGTGAAATTGGTAGGTGACCAGTTGTACGACAAAACAGTATTTACGGTTTGACGATCTAGACCAAGATTTTTTTGAAAGTTTGTTCCAGCAGAAAGCCTTGTTTGTGGGAGCATGTAATAAGGAATAATTTTCTCAGTGTTAAATGGAAACCAAATTCGTGGAAAAGTGAGATTGATATCTCCTCCTATTTCAGATGTAAAATCTTCATCATTAGTTGGTTCGTCCAATAAACCAACAGAACCTCTAGCTGAAACACTTAAAGTCTCAGCACCACCAAAAACGTTCCTAGTGATAACTGAAACAGAGAATGCGCTACCTATTTGTTGAATATTAGATCGAGATAATTCAAGTGATGTATCTAAGGAATACTTTGGTCTTGGTGCCAGAAATACATTGGCCACTAATAATGCATTTTCATTATTTTCATCGAATCTTATGGATGGATATTTGAAGGTATTAAGGTTGGTGATTTGACGATTTGTATTTACATAATCTAAATCTCTATAAATGCTATCTTTTTCAAAAAATATAGCATCTGTTAGTGCTTTAGGTTTATACTTTAATTTATCTTTAAAATAGATAGTATAATCCTTATATGACAGGGAATCCAAAGCATTAACATCATCTGCGAATTGATAATCAGAAAATATTTTTATTTTTTCAAAACGATTGACTTTGTACTCCTTGCTTGGTAAACTATCATTAGAATTTAAAAGATTTTTGATATTCAATTGAATATCCATTTTTTGGTCATTTCCGGTAATTGAGGTGTCACGAGAAATATCATAACTTATGGAACTTTCTTGAAAATTATAAATACCTGAGTTTCTAAAAAGATTAGTTAATCGTTGCCTTTCTTTTGTAAAAGTTTCTAAATCAAATTGTGAATCTTGCTTAATTAAGACTTCATTTAGTTTATTTTGATAAATAGAATCTAAATCTTTTGAGGCAATTGTTTTAGTTATAGAATCTATCATGTAGGGCTCGCCTAATGTAACATTGTAATTTATTTCAGCCCTTTTTTTCTTCTTCAATGGAACTATGTTGTAGCTAGCAGAGTTGTTGAAATAACCCTTACTTCCATAATATCCTTTTAAACGTTCTATCGTTTTGTTTGTTCTTAGACTATCAATTACTGCGGGTGGTTCACCAATTCTTTTAAATAAATTGCTGTAACCTCTAACAACAAATGATTCTCCAAGTCTTTTAACTTGTTTTTCAGATAAAAAACTATTTAATCTTTTTTGGCGTCCTTCCTTTCTTGTTAGCCAGTCTTGGTACAAAGAATCAGGATTGTCTTTGGCAAGATTATATAAGTTAAGTCTAAGAGGGTAACCTAGTAAAGTACTATTAGGTTTTTGTGCTATAAGACCTTTTATTGCCTCACTGTTAGTTTTTTGACCATCAGCATAGACGGTGTTTTTTGTTAAAAGTAATTCGTCTTCGTTTACTTTTTTTATGGCATTGCATGAAGCTAGGACAATCATTGCTAATAATAAACCTATTTTTGCCCTGAATTTTTTAAGCACTAAAAGTAACTTCATAAAAGTCAAAATTACGTGATTTCATATGGTTAGCAAAAACCAATTAAAACTGATTAAAAGCTTACATCAAAAAAAGTACCGAAATCAACATGGTCTTTTTTTTGTTGAAGGACTTAAAACAGTCAAAGAACTTTTGAGCTCAGACTTTGAATCGGAATATATAATTGTAACCGATGAATTGAAAAAACATTTTGAGAATTATGAATTTTTATCAATTACCAATAATGAATTAAAAAAAATAAGTGCATTTCAAAACCCAAGTGGAGTACTTGCCGTTTTTAAAATACCAAAAAATAAACCGGTAGACTATGAGGATTGGATTGTCGCATTAGACGATGTTAGAGATCCCGGAAATTTAGGTGCTGTGATACGTTTATGTGATTGGTTTGGAATTTCAAATTTAGTTTGTTCAAAAGCAACTGTTGATTGTTTTAACCCTAAAGTTTTACAAGCAACAATGGGTTCTATTACTAGGGTGAATGTACAGTATACGGATTTAAATACCTTAGTGACTTCGGCCCACATGCCAGTTTACGGCGCATTTATGGATGGTGAATCAGTTTATACAGAAAATATTCCCAAGAAAGGAATTTTAATGATGGGTAATGAAGCTAATGGAATTTCTGATGATTTAGAAAATCTAATAAAAAATAAAATCAGTATTCCACAATTTGGAAATGTAACCACCGAAAGTTTAAATGTTGCCACTGCTACAGCAATTCTATTGAATGAAATAAGAAGAAGCTAAATTTAAAATGTGTACTTCAATTTTTTATTATTCAAAAGTCAGATTAACAAAAATACCCCTGGTTCGCATACCTGCGATATTACCGGTCCATGGACTATTAGGGTCATCATCTCTAATTAATTCATCATTTAGTGCAAAAACCCCTCGAATAGAAGGTGTAAACTTGAAATATTCTGTGTAAAAATCAATGCCAAATCCTAGTTCATAACCATAAACACTTTTTTTCATTCTAAATTCTCCGCTACTATTATCATCAAGACTATCTTCTTTTGCACCTAGATTCAAAGAAGTGTAAAACCCTCCAATAATAAAGGGTTTAATATTGTTAAATCTTTTCGTACTTACTTTAAGTAATAAAGGAAAACGGATATAAGTTGATCGTACTTCTCTTATAGCATCAGCTTCAGATGTAAATCCTGGAAAGCCCAGATTTCTTGAAGTATATAAGAGACCTGGCTCAAACCTAACATCAAGAAATTCATTTATTCTGACTTCACTTAAAACACCAACATTAAAGCCAAAACTCTTTTCTACTAGAATATCTTGGCCAATATCATTTTCATATTCAAATTGAAAATCATATTGATTAAAACCTAGATAATACCCAAAGTTAATTAGCTTTTTATCCTCGTTCTGAATGTTGAGAATGGGGTCTCTACCAATTTGTGCGATAAGATGATTACTAGTCAATATTACTATGACAAGCAGAAATAGGGCGTTTTTCATTTAATTACTTTGTAGCTACATAAATTGTTGCAACCCCAAATGTTTGGGGTTTGTGTTCTATAGCTATAAACCCGATTTTACTTAAAATATTGTTGAACTCCTGACCATAAGGAAATACTGCGGCCGATTCTGAGAGGTAAGTATATGCAGATTGGTCCTTTGAGAAAATTTTTCCAATGAGAGGAAGCATATACTTTGTGTATATTTTATATCCTTGTTTAAAAGGTGTTTTGGCAGGTACTGAAGTTTCAAGAACGGCAAAAGTACCTGATGGTTGTAAAACCCGATAAATCTCTGCCAAGCCTTTGTCTAAGTTTTCAAAATTACGAACTCCAAAAGCCACCGTGATGGCATCAAATGTGTTGTCTTCAAAGGGTAGATTTTCACTATCGCCAACTACCATTTCAATAGTTTTAGAAAGATTTTTATCCGCTATTTTAACTTTTCCAACTTCTAACATTCCCGTTGAAATATCTAGACCAACTATTTTTTTAGCACCCGTCTTAACCATTGCTATCGCCAAATCTCCTGTACCCGTTGCAATATCTAAAATAGAAGTTGGGTTTGCGGCGCTAATAAGTTTGACAACTCGATTACGCCATTTAATATCAATGCCTAAGGAAATAACCCGATTTAAGCCATCATAATTACCCGAAATAGTATCAAACATTTTGGTAACCTGTGCTTTCTTTCCTAAGTCAGAATCTTTATAAGGTCTAACAGTTTTCGACATTTGGCAATTTTTTAGCAAAGATACAATAACCCAAAATAGGGCAATTCGGCATGATGAATAAAATATTATGTAATTTTGTGATGAAATTAGAATATTTACTATGGGATATGTTCCAATAAAGGAAACCCCAAAAACTCTTTCCATTAACAGTTTTAGTTTTAAACTACTCTTTAAGTAATGAAGATAATCATTGCAGGTGCTGGTGAAGTAGGTTTTCATTTGGCGAAGTTATTGTCTTATGAAGCACAAGAAATCACCTTAATTGATACTGATAAGGAAAGTCTCTCTTATGCAGATAACCATTTAGATATAAGAGTTTTAAAAGGTGATGCCACTTCAATTGAAGTTTTGCAAGATGCTAAAGTTGGTGCTTCTGACCTAGTGATTGGGGTCACTGCTTCAGAAACAACCAATCTTACACTTTGTCTTTTAGCAAAGCAATTAGGAAGCAAAAAAACTATTGCTCGTATTTCAAATACTGAATTTGTAGATAATAAAGAGTTAATAAAATTTGAAGAGCTTGGTATTGATGAATTAATTTCTCCGGAAGAACTTGCTGCTTCAGAAATTCAATTATTACTAAATCGCTCTGCTTTTAATGATACTTATGAATTTGAGGAAGGACTATTGACTATGGTAGGTATGTTTCTGCCTAAATCAGCTCCTTTTGTAGGCAAAATGGTAAAAGAAGCAGCTAATATATTTCCAGAGTTGCACTTTATGCCCATAGCATTACAGCGCAAGGGCACCCAGTTCACTCTTATCCCAAGAGGGGATACCGTTTTTAAAGAAGGTGATCAAGTATATTTTATTACTTCGGCTGGCGGAGTTGATGAGTTATATAAATTAGCGGGCGTTCAAAAGAAAGATATCAAGAATGTTATGATTCTCGGTGGCAGTAAAGTTGGTTTTAAAACTGCTAGAGAGCTATGTGCTAGCAAGTTTAATGTTAAGCTCATTGAAAAAAATAAAGAAAAGGCTTTTGACATAGCTGATGATTTGCCCAACGCCCTTGTAATTAATGGAGATGGTCGCAATGTTGAACTACTGGAGGAAGAAAGTCTCGAATCCATGGACGCCTTTATCGCTGTAACGGGTAATTCCGAAACCAATATCATGTCTTGCCTTGTTGCCAAGTCTAAGAAGATTAAGAAAACTATAGCCTTGGTTGAAAACATGGATTATTTTCAACTATCACAATCTATTGGTATAGATACACTTATCAATAAAAAGCTTTTAGCTGCGAATAATATTTTTAGATATATACGCAGAGGTGAGGTTTTAGCTTTGACTCGTTTGAATAACCTTAATGCGGAAATTCTTGAGTTTGAAGTGAAAGGAACTTCGGCAGTAAATAACGAGCTTATTAAAGAACTTGATTTTCCAAGAGAAGCTATAATTGGTGGCGTAATAAGAAATGGAAAAGGAATTATTGCTTTAGGTGATTTTAAGATAGCTGAAGGTGATAAGGTAGTTGTGTGTAGCCTACCAAAGGCTATACCAAAAATTGAAAAGCTCTTTTTATAATGTGGCTTAATTTTCGAATCATTTTTCATATTATGGGACTTCTATTACTTTGTAATGGAGGGTTTATGCTCTTGGCGGCATTCGTAAGCGGAATTTACAAAGACGGAGCTACTCTTGATATTTCAATGGCGGCTATTGTGACCATGTTGGTGGGAGTGATGGCTATGTTCTATACAAGAGGTCATCGTAAAGAAGTAAAGCGAAAAGAAGGGTATATAATTGTAACCTTTGGCTGGTTGATTATGTCAATTTCAGGGGTTTTGCCGTATATTTTTTCTGGTACTATCCCTAATATTACGAATGCATTTTTTGAAACAATCTCTGGTTATACCACTACCGGCGCCTCTATTCTAAATGATATAGAATCATTGCCCGAAGGAATTCTATTTTGGCGTAGTCTCACTCATTGGATAGGAGGTATGGGTATAATTGTTCTTGCTATTGCTATTTTACCGCTTTTAGGAATAGGTGGAATGCAACTTTTTGCAGCAGAAGCGCCTGGGCCTGTAGGAGATAAACTTCATCCAAGAATTACCGATACCGCCAAAAGACTTTGGTTAATATATGTTGGATATACTTTAGCTGAAACCATCTTATTAAAATTGGCCGGGATGTCATTTTTTGATGCCATTAATCATGCCTTAGCAACATTGTCAACCGGTGGTTTTTCAACTAAGAATGCTAGTGTAGCTTATTGGAATAATCAACCTCTAATACAATATATTATTATTGTTTTTATGTTTTTAGCGGGAACCAATTTTGTTTTGAGTTATTTTGCTTTCACAGGAAAAGTTCAGCGGATATTCAAAGATGAGGAATTTAAAGTATACTCTTTTTTTATTATTGGGTTTACTATTGTTGCGAGTTTAATTGTTTGGTTACAAGCAGATGTTTCTATTTCAGATTATCATCCAAAAGTTTTCGGTGAAGTTGAGAGTTCATTTCGTCATGCTTTGTTTCAAGTAATTGCTATAGTTACAACGACCGGTTTTGTTACTGCTGATTTTACAAATTGGACACCGTTTTTAACTGTATTTTTCTTTGGACTAATGTTTTTAGGTGGGTCAGCCGGTTCTACATCTGGTGGTATTAAAGTAATGCGTCACCTATTAATTATAAAGAATGGAATTTTAGAATTCAAAAGAACTTTGCATACGAACGCAATTATTCCGGTACGTTATAACAATAAAACAGTCACCGAGCATATTGTGTATAATATCATTGCATTTTTTGTGCTCTACATGTTATTATTTATAATTGGAGCTTTGGTATTAGGTTTTCTAGGATTAGATTTTGAATCAGCAATTGGTGGTGCTGCTTCTTCACTAGGAAACGTTGGGCCAGCTTTAGGAGACTTGAATCCAGTGGTGAACTTCAGTGAGCTACCTGATTTTGGTAAATGGTGGTGCGGTTTTTTAATGCTTTTGGGGCGACTAGAACTTTTTACAGTCTTAATAATTATGACTCCATATTTTTGGAAAAAAATATAAGAACCAACTTTGATTTTTATGCAATAATAATCCCTGAACATTGCATTTTGTAATGCACTGTTGTATTTTCAGTGGGTGCAACAACCAGTTCAAATAGATTCCAATTTTATAGAAAGCACTACTTCATTTATTGAATTAGTGAAAGAACTTGATAGCGCTTTCTCAAATAACACAACCATAGTTCCTAAACGACATCATCATCATTTTCCCAATCCTGAAGTGAAGGAAGAATCTACTCTATTAATAATGCCGGCATGGAAACCAAGTGAAGATGCGGGAATTAAGATAGTAACTGTAAGTCCAAAAAATGAAATGTTTGAACTTCCTTCAATACAAGGTAGCTATCTTTATTTAGATGCTACTACAGGGTTGTTGAAAGCAATTATTGAAGCTAAAAGCTTAACAGTTAAAAGAACAGCAGCGACTTCAGCATTGGCATCATCATTCTTGTCAAAAAAAAGTGCTTCAACCTTATTGATGATTGGAACAGGAGCTCTTTCAGTAAATTTAATCCAGGCACATGCTGCCGTTAGACCAATTAAAAAGGTCTTTGTTTGGGGAAGAACTTCGACAAAAGCTAAATTGATTGCAGAAAAATTGAATGGCGAAAAAATAGAGGTAAAGGCGGTATCTAAAATTGCATCAGTAATTTCAAAGGTTGATATAGTTTCTTGTGCAACATTATCAAAAACACCTCTTGTATTAGGGAAATATTTACGTAAAGGGCAGCATGTAGATTTAGTGGGAGCATACCGCCCAAATATGCGCGAAGCTGACAATGAAACTATTAAAAAAGCTTCGATTTTTATCGATAGTTATTCAGGTGGTTTGAATGAGAGCGGAGATATTTTAATTCCATTAAAAGAAGGCATTATTTCTAAAGATGATATTAAAGCTGAATTGTTCCAATTGTGTTCAAAGCAAAAGAAAGGCAGGATAGATGACGATGAAATAACTGTTTTTAAATCTGTTGGTCATGCACTAGAAGATTTGGTGGCAGCACGGTATTACTTTAACAAAATGAACGATTGATGGAAACTTACGACAGAATAGTAGCAGGTAGTTCTTTTTCTGTGCCTAAAGAATGGCTGCAGATTAATACTATAGATATGCATACTGGCGGTGAACCTTTGAGAGTGATTTTGAAGGGTTTTCCAAAATTAGAAGGTAACACCGTTTTAGAATACAGAAGATATTGCAAAGATAATTTTGATGACCTCCGCTCTGCACTGATGTTTGAGCCTAGAGGGCATGCAGATATGTATGGTTGTATTATAGTTCCTCCAAATGATTCAGATGGAGATTTTGGGATATTATTTCTTCATAATGAAGGTTATAGTACCATGTGCGGGCATGCTATTATTGCCATTTCTACTCTTGCTATTCAATTAAATTGGATTGATGCAGTTGAAGGAGAGAACATATTAAAAATTGATGCTCCTTGCGGCAGAATTACATCTTTTGTTACAATAAAGGACGGGTTGGTTTTACATGTTCATTTTCATTGTGTTCCTAGTTTTGTAATAGGACTAAATAAGGAGGTTTTATTAGAAGATTATGGAAAAATCACTTATGATTTGGCATATGGTGGGGCTTTTTATGCTTATGTAGATTTACAAAAGAATCAATTAGATTTAGACCTTACAAAGGAATCATACCAAAAAATAATCCATGCCGGAATGGCAATAAAACAGGCCATCATGCAAAAGGATAACGAAATAGAACATCCTTTCGAGGCTGAACTAAGTTTTTTGTATGGAACTATTTTTATTGACCAATCAACGACTGATAAAGTTGATAGTAAGAATGTTTGTGTTTTTGCTGAAGGGGAAGTGGACCGTTGCCCAACAGGATCTGGTGTATCTGGAAGAATGGCAATTCATAAAGCTAGAAAAGAATTAGATTTTGGAGATACTATGTGTATTGAAAGTATCACAAATTCAATATTTAAAGGAAGTATAGTCGCTGAAAAGGACTACGGTCCTTTTAAGGCGGTAATACCTCAAGTAGAAGGGACTGCTTATATAACGGGAATACAAACGTTTGTAATTGACCCAAAGGACCCAATGAAAAATGGATTTATATTAAGGTGATATTGGAATTAAACTATTAAATGAATTATAGTACTGATTTGATTCGAGAGATAGCTTCTCGAATATTATCTTCAGAAGCAGCGTATGAAATTCTAATGCTCTTAGGGTTTCCAAAGGCATCACCAGTAACAGTAGCTACATTTGCTTTTTCTAATAAGTACATCGCAAAATCAGAAGCATTATTAATAAGGGTTCCATTTAAAGTCTTTCCAAAGTAAGCAGAAATGTCTGGAAATACGTAGAAAGCACCTTCAGGTTCATTACACTGAAAACCGTCAATTGCATTCAATAATTCTAAAATTAATTTTCTACGTTCCTTGAACTCATCAACCATATATTGAATGCGCTCAGGCAACTCCAATAAAGCGGTTATGACAGCTCGTTGCGCTATACAATTAGCACCACTGGTCACCTGACCTTGTAATTTGTTACAGGCTCTAGCAATATATGAAGGAGCACCTATGTAACCAATACGCCATCCAGTCATTGCAAATGCCTTTGCAACTCCATTCACGGTAACAGTGCGATCATACATGTCTTCAAATTGAGCCATGGAAGCGTGTGAAGTTACACCGTAGTTAATATGTTCATAGATTTCATCACTAACAACAATAATCTTTGGATGTTTTTTTAGAACATCAGCTAATGCTCTTAGTTCATCTTTGCTGTATATAGATCCACTTGGGTTGCAAGGAGAACTATACCAAAGCATTTTTGTTTTTGTTGTGATGGCTGCTTCTAATTGCTCGGGTGTCATTTTAAAATCATTCTCAATTGAAGTTGGCACTTCAACCGGAACACCATCTGCAAGTTTTACAATATCGCTATAACTCACCCAATACGGACATGGTAAAATGACTTCATCGCCTTTGTTTAATGAAACCTGTGCGACATTATATAAAGCTTGTTTTGCTCCAGTAGATACTACTATTTGAGAACGGTCATAACTAAGGCTATTATCTCTTTTTAGCTTTGTAATAATAGCGTCTTTTAATTCCACATAACCATCTACTGGTGTATAAGAATTGTAGCCGTCTTTTACTGCTTGGATGGCTGCTTCTTGAATATAGTCTGGTACTTTAAAATCTGGTTCTCCTAGACTTAATCCAATAATATCTTTGCCTTCAGTTCTTAGTTCTCGAGCCTTTGCGGCCATCTCAAGGGTTGCGGACGGAGTAACACTGTTAATCCTATCCGAAAGTTGGTTGCTCATTTCAAGTGTAATTTCTAGTACTGTAATGCAGGCTGTCTGCCTAACTCTCTTAAATGTTTGAAGTGCGAAATTATAGCTTTTCTAGTGGTTTTATATTCATTATACGGCAAATTAAACTCCTTTGCAGTCTGTTTCACAATTTTTGAAATTTTTGTGTAATGAACATGACTAATATTGGGAAAGATATGATGTTCTACTTGGTGATTTAATCCTCCCGTAAACCAGTTTACTATTCTGTTTTTAGTACCGAAATTAACAGTGGTGAAAAGTTGATGTATTGCCCAAGTATTTTTCATTGTTCCAGTTTCATCTGGTAATGGAGTCTGTGCATCATCGACGATATGCGCTAATTGAAAAACAACACTCAAAATGACTCCAGCAACATAGTGCATGATGAAAAAGCCTAATAAGATTTGCCACCAAGGAATATCTACAAATAACAGAGGTAATACTATCCAGATAGTTAAATAAAGTACTTTGGTTATTACCAAAGTACTCCAGTTTATAGCCGGACTAGGCAACTTGCCATATGAAAGTTTTCGTTTCATATAACGGTACATTTGTTGAAAATCGGTAGTTATTGCCCAATTAAAGGTTAATAAACCATATAAAAATATAGAATAGAAATGTTGAAATTTATGATGTTTTTTCCATTCTGCATGTTTTGAAAAACGAAGAATTCTTCCAGCTTCCATGTCTTCATCATGCTCATGAATATTAGTATAAGTATGGTGTAATACATTATGTTGCACTTGCCAATTATAAACATTACCAGCAAGAATGTAAATACTGCCACCCATAAACTTGTTGACCCATTTTTTATTGGAATATGAACCGTGATTACCATCGTGCATCACATTCATACCTACACCGGCCATTCCAACACCCATAACCATAGAAAGTAATACATAACCCCAAAAAGGTAAATCTAAAGTTAGTATTAAGAAATATGGTGTAAGAAATAATGCAAACATGACAATGGTCTTTAGATGTAATCTCCAATTACCTGTCTTTCTGATTTTATTTTCATTGAAGTATTCGTTAACTCTCTTATTCAAAGTCTTGAAGAATTGTGCAGAGTCTTTTCTTGAAAAACGAATGGTTTCCATGTGCATAAATTATTTTTTACAAAGGTACTTAATTTGAATTCCTAAAAAGTTAGTGTTTCCTTAAAACGTCTTGACGGAATCTAAAAGTATTATTTTTAACCAAAATAACAGAAAGTCAATGAACGCAAAAATTATCTTTAATTATTTTACGACGCTCACTGATGCTCAAAAGCAACAATTTATGGCGCTAGAAGCGTTATACCAGGATTGGAATCAGAAAATTAATGTCGTTTCTAGAAAAGATATTGATGAGTTGTATCTACGACATGTATTGCATTCTCTTGGTATTGCCAAAATTCAACAGTTTAATGAAGGGGCAGAAATTCTTGATGTTGGTACAGGAGGTGGTTTTCCAGGAATACCATTGGCGATTTTATTTCCAAAAACACAATTTACCTTGGTAGATGCCATAGGTAAAAAAATAAAAGTTGTACAAGAGGTAATTGATGGTTTAGCACTAGAAAATATTAAAGCTTATCACACAAGGGCTGAAGATTTGCCTGGACAGTTTGATTTTATAGTGAGTCGCGCTGTTGCGGCCATGCCGACATTTGTTCATTGGACAAAAGGGAAAATAAAGAAAGATTCATCACATGAACGTAAAAATGGTATTCTATATCTAAAAGGCGGGGATTTAACAGAAGAGTTAAAAGAATATAGAAATGCCCAGATTTTTGATTTACCAGAGCATTTTGAAGAAGATTTTTTTGACACTAAAAAAGTGGTTTATCTACCACAAAAATTTAAAATATAGATAGGTAAAATAGAATTAGTTATTTCACAGCCGAATTCTGAAAATCTATAAATCACAATTCTGTTTGAAATACTGGAAGAATTAAAATTATCATCTCCTAGAAAACCAATTTTATTACCTTCACAATCGTAAATTGGGGCTATTGAACTGCAAATACGACAGCAGTTATTAGAAATAAAAATAGATTCGTTTTGGTATTCTGCTTGTTCTATATAAAAATATTGAGTCAATTCACTTTCCGTTTTCTCTAATTCTTCTGCTAACCCTTTGAGCCATTGTAAATCTTCTATTGGATTGGTAACATCACAAGCGGAAATTACCGGAAGATTGTCATCGTTAGAACAGGAAATTAAATATAGGAAGCCAAAAAGCAGAATCGTCTTTTTCATTATTTATTTTCAAAAATGATGTAATTGAGGATTAAAGGTTGCTTTGGTAATCCGTTAAACTAAAAAAGGTGCCATCGGCACCTTTTACTTGAGATTATTCAAAATATTATTTACTCCATGGCGGAACAACACCATTAGAACGTGCATAAGCAATTAATTGCCCCTTGTGCTCGCCATTGTGCTCCATCATAGCCAGAAGACCTCCCATTTTGTTCATTTTAGCAAAACCAAAATCAACTTCGGTACTTAAATCATCATTTTCTACCATCATTATTTTGCTTAAAACAAATTCATTGGATTTTTTTAAGGCAGCGATGATATTATCCTTACCGGTGATTTTACCAATCGCCATCATATCTACATCGTCTGGTGGTGGAAATCCCATTTTCATTGCTAAAAAATAGTTTGCACCGGCGACATGTAATAATGCTTCTCCAACAGAGCTGACTCCTTCAGAAGGCCTCCAATCATATTGGTCTTCAGAAAAGGCTTCTGCTAATTGCACAACTTGTCCTTGATTACCAGTTAAGACTCCTTTGATTGTGGCTTGAGCTAAATTGTCTTGCGCGTATGTTATTACCGTAATTAGTAACATAGCTAAGATTGTTAATTTTTTCATTTTTAATATGTTAAGATTGTTAAGCTATTTTGACAGCTATCAAAATAGCTTACTAAAAGTAAGAAAAATCCTTTTAGAAAAGATAAAACTTTTAATAGGTTTAAGAGCTTATATTTAAATAATAAGTTTTTTAATTATAAATTTTTCAATAGATTTTTTGCCCTGTAGTTTTTAAGAATTTTGATGTCATAATTGTCTTCTTTGGCTTAAACACACAACCGTAAGAGGCAAAAAAGTATATTTTTTCTTCTTTTAAAAAACAATCATTTTAGACATAATGGATTGTTTTTATGAGCAGTCGATTTATTTATATAAATGTTGAACATCTGCTTGTGCAATGTCAACAAAAAGTTGTCCCATTTTTGCACAGACAGCTTCAAAAAACTTTTTTCCTTTTTCTTTTGTTGCTCCATGAGGATTTCCAACTCCAGTATCCTTACTAATTTTTGACCAAGGGCGTTCCGTCCATGCCCATCCTTCGGAAAAGGCTTTTATTTTGTTTTTTAATTCTTTACCATCTCCCCATTCATTCTGTGATAAAACCAATTCTGGGGTAAGATGAAGAATCAAGCTCGTTTCCATTTCATCGGCATGGTCTCCAACAACATCAAAATATTCTTTTCTGTCCAGCATTACAGGCCAATGAGTAACACAGATAAACATTTTTGGATAAAGTAGGCCTAGTTCCCTTACTATTGATTTCCAATTATTACCGCCATGGCTATTTAGAATCATAAATTTGTAAATACCCTGTCTATTTAAAACTTCAATTACATCTTTTAGTATTGCGAATTGAGTGCTGGGATTCAAATTTATATCTAGGTAGATATCTGATTGTCCGGTATTAACGCCAAAAGGTATAGTGGGTAAAACAGTAACTTTTGCACCTTGTTCCCAAGCTAGCCTGGCGGATTCTTCACCAATAGCAGTACCTTCTATAATATCAGTGGCGTAAGGTAAGTGATAGTTATGTGCTTCTGTAGCCGCCCAAGGTAAAATGGCTAAATCAATTTGCTCATCTTTTAAATGTTTCCAATTGGTTTCTGCTAATACATATGGTCTAGGCATAATAGGAGTTTTACAATCTTTGCTAATAAAAATAGCCGTTATTCCAAGATTTTTCAGGAATAACGGCTACATTTTTTATTTAGACTTGAATTATCCTAAAAATGGATAACGATAATCTTCTGGTGTTACAAAGGTTTCTTTGATTAGTCTAGGTGAAACCCAACGCAACAAATTTTGAGCCGAACCGGCTTTATCATTTGTCCCTGAGGCTCGAGCCCCACCAAAAGGTTGTTGACCTACAACAGCACCAGTTGGTTTATCATTGATATAAAAATTACCTGCACAATTCTGTAAGGCCTTAGTAGCTTCGTCAATTGCGTATCTGTCTTTTGAAAGCACAGCACCTGTTAATGCATATTCCGAAGTGCCATCAACTAATTTTAAAGTTTTGGACCAATCTTGATCTTCATAAATAAAAATGGTTACTATAGGTCCAAAAAGTTCAGTACACATAGTTGTGTATTTTGGGTCATTAGCTATAATTACGGTTGGCTCAATAAAGTATCCTTTTGATTTGTCATAATTACCACCTGCAAATACTTCAGCATCTGAATCTGCTTTTGCTTGATCAATAAATTTTGCCAATTTATCAAAAGACCCTTCATGAATTACTGCAGTTATGAAATTACTCATATCTTCAGGCGAACCTGGTTTGTTAAAGCTTTCGATATCTTTTTTGACCAAGCTTAGGATTTTATCAGCAGTAGATTTAGGTAGATAAACACGAGATGCTGCGCTACACTTCTGACCTTGAAATTCGAAAGCACCCCTAACAATTGCTGTAGCTACTTGAGCTGGTTTTGCCGTCGGATGTGCAATAATGAAATCTTTTCCACCTGTTTCACCAACTATTCGTGGATAAGTTTTATAGCTATGAATGTTAGTTCCGATTTGTTTCCATAATTCTTTAAAAACATGTGTCGAGCCTGTAAAGTGCAGTCCTGAGAAATCAGGGCTCGCTAAAACGGTTTCCGAAATCATAACCGGGTCACCCATGACCATATTGATTACACCATCAGGTAAACCAGCTTCTTTGAATACGTCCATTATAACTTTAGCGGAGTATACTTGGCTGTCACTTGGTTTCCAGACAACGACATTACCCATCATGGCAGCGCTTGCAGGTAAATTTCCGGCAATAGCAGTAAAATTAAATGGGGTGATAGCATAAACAAAACCTTCTAACGGGCGATATTCTACTCGGTTCCAAATTCCTTCTGCTGAGTCAGGTTGTTCTTCATAAATTTGGGACATGTACTCAACATTAAATCGCAAGAAATCAATAAACTCACAAGCCGCATCTATCTCCGCCTGATGAATAGTCTTTGATTGTGCCATCATTGTTGATGCGTTAATTTTTGCTCTATAAGGTCCGGCTATTAATTCGGCAGCTTTCAAAAAGATGGCAGCCCTTTGTTCCCAAGTTAAATCGGCCCAAGCCTTTCTCGACTCTAAACAGTTTGATATTGCTTTTTCAATATGACTTTTTTCTGCAGTATGATAATGACCCACAACGTGTTTATGGTCGTGCGGAGGAGACATGGGTTTAGTTTCGCCAGTCTCAATTTCTTCGCCACCGATATATAGTGGAACTTCGACTTGACTATTGAAATATGATTTGTATTGTTGTAAGACGGCCTCTCTTTCAAACGAGCCCGGCGCGTAACTTTTTATAGGTTCATTAATTGCAGTTGGAACTTGAAAAAAACCTTTACCCATTGTGGAATTTTTTAGTGTTATAAATTCCTGCAAAGGTAATGAAAGCGATTTCGAAAGAAAAACAAAAGCGTTTTAGTTCATTGCAAATGGAGCGGCGAACTTAAAGGTTGGTACTTCAACTTCAAACTCTTCGGTTGTGGCTAAATCAACCATTTGATAAAAGCCACGCATTGCCCCAATAGGCGAAGCTAAAAGGCAACCCGAACTGTAGGTGTGCGACTTTCCTGGTTGTATTACCGGTTTTTTACCAATTACTCCTTCACCATCAACAGTTTCCATTTCTTTTAAAGAATCAAAAACATCCCAATGTCTAGCAGTCAATTGAACAGGGTCTTTACCTTGATTTTCAATGGTAATGGTATAACCAAATGCATAGTGCATTTTGTAATTCTTAAAAAAAGTTCCTTCAAAAGAAGTTTGAACCGATACTTTAATTCCTTTGGTGACTTGAGTAATCATAGTTTAGTAGGTAAAAGCGCTTCCGATGCCCAATAATAATACGGTTATTATTGCTAAAAACGTAAATATTGAGTTCAAAAACAAGTATTTAATACTAGTTTTAATAAAACCTTGGTTGTAAAATTTTCTCATGGCTTGAAAAAGATATATTCCAAAAATCAATAAGAATAAACCAGCTGTCGACCAATCAAATATGGTGTCAATTATCCAACTAAGGATGAGCAAGATAAATAATAATGATTGGTTGTGAAAACTGAAGATCAAATGATCGGTATAGGTGAATTTTTTTCGGATGTACGCCACATAAACGAATATTGTGAAGATGGGTAAAAAGAAAAATATGACAAATGGTAGTTTTGCAATAGTGTCATTTAACCAGCTTCCTGGCTGCCTAGAAACCCGTAAAGTACTATTGCCAATATTGAAAGCCATTCTGTTTTTCCAGCTACCCTGAACACTATATTTCTCTTTTGCCTCATTATAATCACTTATGGAATCATTCTTTAGCATAAGGAAAAAGAATTCTGCTCTATCGTAAAAATCAGCGTTATCAGATTCAAGTTTTTCAAAGTAATTCTTGGGATTCGCTGCCAATAAGGAGTCTGATTTTCTTTCTTTGGCTTCCCACTTTTTTATATTGTATTCTAGAGAATCTAAACCCTTAAGGTTTTTTGCAACAGCGGGGTCACTAGTTTTAAGTGAGTCTAAACCTTTGAAAACATTCTCTAATTGGTTAATAGAAGCAGTGCTGTCATTTTCTTGCTCATTTTCATCATTACTAAAAGAAAATGATGCCGGTCCATTCTTTTTGAGTTCTTTGTCAAGATTTAGATTATCGAGACTAGAAAATGCTCCACCAAAACTTACCATTAAAAAATAGAGGAATGCCAAACTCAATAAAAACCGAAAAGGATTAGTGTAGGCAATTCTTTTTCCATTTATGTAATCTCTAGTAATTGACCCTGGTTTGGCCAACATCGCGTAGAGTGTAGCTAATAACTTGGAGTCGTAATTAATGAGGCTAGAAAAGAATTCATCAAAAAAATCTTTCAACACTAATTTTTTAGTGCTGTTTGCCTGAGAGCAGTTTGGGCAGTATTTGTCACTAATATCTAAAATGTGACCACAGTTCAGACATGCGGTCCCTCTAAATTTTAGTTCGTAACGTCCTTTAGATATTAATCGTGTTTCTTTATTTTTAGGCACATCTTCCATGGCCTTCAAATATAATTAATTGCTAATGGTTTGAGAATTCGCTGACCCAATACCTATTAAACTATCGTAGAAATCTCCAAAATCTCGGTAATACACTAAAATGAGGTAGTTGTTCTCAGTAAAGTGGAAATCTCCGCTTATCTGATTTGGAGCAAGAGTTCCATCTTCTTTTTCTACAACATATTTATAATTATAAAAGCCTTGTTTGATTGGATATTCTAATTCGAGGTTTCCTGTTTCCTCATTATAGGACATTAGGTTTTCTTCGCTAAGTTCATAGTTGTTGAATTTACCATACACATAAACATTATCAAGACCTAATTCAGGCTCATAAGGAAGCGAGAAGTGCACTTTACTATATTCTGCTTCTCTCGAGACATCTTCCCCTTGAAGCGTACGAACCACAAAATCACCGTTAATATCAGGGAAAAAAGTGTAAGACCTATCTTTTCTAAATTGATTGGCAAAAAGATAATGATGGTACAATTCTTTAAATTCAATATTCGCAATTGCAAAAGTGGGTGAACGCAGGTCTTTGGTGTCAAAGTTTAAAAACTCATTACTACCATAAAAACTGGTTTCTTGGTCATATTTATAAACCAACTCGGTACCTAAGGTAAATTGAGGTTTTATGTTATAAAGTGCTGTAGGCCAATAGTGGTTTTGAATGATAGCAACTTTTACCTCTTGTTTGGGATTAACCACTGGAAAACCTGCAGTATTAATATTGAATTGTACTACCTGTTTAGTGTTTAGAAATTCAAAATCACGAGAACGCTTCACAACTCCTCCAACTTTAACTACATCTTTGTAAACGACAAAACGTCTAGAAAACTGGAGTTCACGGTACGTATTATAAACTTCAAGAACAAAATTACCAGTAACCTTAAGCTGTACTTCGTTATTAGGTATCGTTAACTGGTAGTTGGAATAAGGTTGAAGGGTGTTGTAACTATTTTCATAATTAACAATTCGCTGATTATCTATTCCATTTAAATATTGAGATTTCAATAGTTGAGATGGAGACCAATCATAGTCACAATGTATTATTTTATAATAATAGTCCTGTTCACTTGCGGTAAGATCATCAAACTCCAAATTAATGTTCTCACCGAGCTTGACTACCGGAAATTGATCTTCGGTGGGCCCTTTAAAAATGATTGACTTAATATTAGTAGGAGGATTAATTTCTTCTTGTACTTGTGCGAAAGCACAAAAAGAAATTAGAAAAAACAAAAGTTGTTTAAGTAAAAATCGCATTTAAAGCATATATTTTGAGTAAAGGTAAACAAAAAGCATGCCCAACAAATTAAGCTCGTTGTATTCCCAAATTTCTAGATAATAATTGCATTTTTTGTTGTTTTAGTAGTAAATTTGCAAGCAATTTTGTTAACCAAAGGTCTACAATAATATGTCCAAAGACATCCGAATTAAGAAAGGTTTAAATATCAACCTTGTCGGGGCTGCTGAACAGACTACCTCCAAAGCCGTTTTAAGTAATGTTTATGCTTTAAATCTAAATGACTTCCATGGTATTACACCAAAGTTATTATTGAAAGAGGGTAGTGAGGTAAAAGCTGGTGAACCCCTTTTTTACAACAAAAATATTGAGGCAATGAAATTCGTTTCACCGGTAAGTGGTGAAGTGGTTGAGGTTTTAAGGGGTGCAAGACGACGCATTTTAACAATTAAAATTTTAGCCGATAAAGAACAAGTTTTTCATTCTTCCAAAGCGGTTGATTTAAAGGCTGCAGACTCAGAAACAATTAAAGCTAGTTTATTAGAATCAGGCTGTTGGGCATTTATTAAGCAACGACCTTATGATGTAATCGCAAATCCAGATGCGACACCAAAAGCTATATTTATTTCCGGGGCCACTACAGCGCCTTTAGCAGCTGATGTTGATTATGTATTAGAAGGTAAAGAAGCTGAATTGCAAGCTGCAATTTCTGCTCTAAATATTATGACACCAGGTAAGGTGCATGTTTCAATAGCCAACAAATCTGCATCGCCATTTTCTAACCTTGAAGGAGTTTCACTGCACAAGGTTTCTGGACCACATCCGGCAGGATTGGTAGGAACTCAAATAAATAAAATAGATCCAATTAACAAGGGTGAAGTTGTTTGGACCGTTTCTCCTCAAGACTTGGTAATCATAGGTGAATATTTGTTAACTGGTAAGTTTAATGCGGAGCGCACAATAGCTCTTGCAGGTTCTTCGGTTAAAACACCTAAATATTTTACCACTAAGATAGGAGCTGAGGTTGCAACATTTTTATATGCTAGTGGTGTTAATGGTGAAAATTTTAGATTAATTAATGGAGATGTTTTAACAGGTTCAAAAGTGAGTCCTGATGGTTATCTAGGTTTTTATAACACTACAGTAACAGCGATACCGGAGGGAGACGATTACGAATTTTTTGGGTGGAACAAACCTGTTTTTAATAAAATATCTTCAACAAGAGCGTTAACTTTTTCTTGGTTAAGTAAAAAGAAGAAGTATGATTTAGATACAAATACAAATGGTGAGCATAGAGCTTTTGTGGTCACGGGTAAATATGAAGAGGTTTTTCCATTAGATATATATCCGTTACAACTTTTGAAAGCTTGTATGGTTAAGGATTTAGATGAAATGGAGCAGCTTGGAATGTATGAAGTAGCTCCAGAAGATTTTGCACTTACGGAGTTCATATGTATTTCAAAACAACCTCATCAACAAATTATTAGGGAAGGACTTGATTTAATGTACCAAGAAATAGGATAAAAATGGGCATGAAAGAAAAATTACACCAGTTAAAATTAAAGTATCAAGGCAAGAAAATGGCTCCTGCCTTTAATGCTATTCATACTTTTTTATACGCACCAAATGAGACAACGCATTCTGGCAGTCATGTTAGAGCAGTTGATGATTTAAAACGTACCATGAATACGGTCATTATGGCGTTGGTACCTTGTTTAATCTTTGGGATGTTTAATGCCGGTTATCAGCATTATTCTGCAATTAATGGTTTTCCAACAGATTTTTCAGTGATGGAACACTTTATCACCTGGGATAATTTCTGGTTAGGTGCCATTACAATTCTACCTTTAGTAATAGTTTCTTACGGAGTAGGTCTTTTAATAGAATTTATTTTTGCAGTTATAAAAGGTCATGAAGTTGAAGAAGGTTATTTAGTGACCGGAATGCTGGTACCACTTATTGTTCCAGTTGATACTCCATTATGGATGCTAGCTGTAGCTGTTGCATTTGGCGTGGTAATCGGAAAAGAAGTTTTTGGAGGTACAGGAATGAACATCTTGAATCCTGCACTTACAATTAGAGCATTTTTATTCTTTGCATATCCTACATGGATGAGTGGAGACAAGGTGTGGGTGCATGGCGCTAAGGATGGGGTTGTACAAGCTGGTTCTGCAGATGCAATATCTGGTGAGACTGTTTTAGGGTATTTAGCCCAAGGTAATACAAGTGATTTTTCCTATTCCTTATCAGATATGTTCTTTGGTTTTATACCTGGTTCTGTAGGTGAAACTTCTACTTTTTTAATCTTGTTGGGCGGATTATTTCTGATTTTCACGAAAATAGCTAGTTGGAGAATAATGGTTAGTGCCGTAATAGGCTCATTGGTAATGGGTTTAATATTCAACGGTATAGTAGATGCTGAATGGATTCCCTCATACAGCAAGTTCTATGGATTAATGCAATTTGAATTTTGGAAACATCTAATTGTTGGCGGTTTAGCCTTTGGTATTGTATACATGGCTACAGATCCGGTAACAGGTTCTCAAACGAATAAAGGTAAATGGATTTACGGATTTTTCATTGGATTCATTTCTGTAATGATTCGAGTGTTTAACCCAGGATATCCAGAAGGCGTCTTTTTGGCAATATTACTAATGAACGTATTTGCACCTACAATTGATCATTATGTTGTTCAAGGTAATGTTAGAAAAAGAATGAAGCGATTAAAGAATGCTACCATCTTTCCAAAACCTTCAGATGGAAAAGCACAAGAACTTAAAGCAGAAACTGTTTAATTATGGCTATTAATACTGAAAAGAACGTTTATACAGTAGTTTTTGCAGCGGTAATGGTAATTATCGTCGGCTCTGTATTAGCATTTTTGGCCTCTGGGCTTAGCGAAAGAATTAAAGAAAATGAACGTTTTGAAAAACAACAGAATATTCTTTATGCTATGGGAGTTAATGAAAATACTCCAGATAGCGGAGTAAATCGTATTCCTACTGATGTTGTAGAAACAAAATTTTCTGAAACAATCAAAGAGCAGTACATTTTGGTGGATGGCGAAGTTCAGAAGAATGAACAAGCTTTCTTAATTGATGTTAAGAAAGAAATGGCAACATTAAAGAATGGCGGCGAAGCCCGTTTACCAATTTTTGTTGGTGAAAAAGATGGTAAACAGACTTATATATTACCAATGTATGGTAAAGGACTTTGGGATGCTATATGGGGTTTTATATCGGTTGACAAAAATATGATTGTTCAAGGGGTCTATTTTGACCATAAAGCAGAAACTCCAGGTTTAGGAGCTAACATAAAAATGAGATTTTTTATGGACGACTTTATTGGAGAATCAATTTTAGACGGAAATAGTTATGCTGGTATCAATGTATCGAAAACTAACAACGACCCGTTGAATGACAACAAAGAAGACAACGAGGTTGATGCCTTAGCAGGAGCTACCATTACAGGTAATGGTGTTGCTGCTATGATAAAAGAAACTTTAAAGGCATATAAGCCTTATTTAGAAACCATAAGAAACAACTAAGATGGCGCTACTTTCAAAAAAAGATGCAAATCTCATATTAGACCCCTTAGCAGACAATAATCCTATCACCATTCAGGTATTAGGTATTTGTTCTGCTTTAGCAATTACAGCAGAGCTTAAAGCTTCTGTAGTAATGGCGATATCTGTACTTTTTGTTATGGGTGTTGGTAACGTTGTAATTTCTATGTTACGAAACATCATCCCTTCAAAAATCAGAATTATTGTGCAGCTCATCGTTGTAGCGACTCTTGTTATTGTGGTTGATCAGGTGCTCAAAGCATTTGCCTACGAATTAAGTAAAACGCTTTCGGTATTCGTTGGATTGATTATTACGAACTGCATTATCATGGGACGATTTGAGGCATTTGCGCTTGGGAATGGTCTTTGGAGATCATTTTTAGATGGTATTGGTAATGCATTGGGTTATGGTATCATTCTAATTATAGTAGGATTTATTAGAGAATTACTTGGTTCGGGAACACTTTTTGGAATACCAGTATTAGGTGATCCGATTGCAAAAACAGGTTTATACTCTATTGGGTATGAGAATAATGGTTTCATGATAATACCTCCAGCTGCATTAATCGTTGTAGGTGTCATTATATGGATTCAACGTTCAAGAAATAAGACATTAATTGAAGAGGCATAAATAAAGTATTATGTTAGAACATTTAGAATTATTTTTTAAATCCATTTTTATAGATAACATGGTTTTTGCCGTGTTCTTAGGAATGTGTTCTTATTTAGCGGTATCAAAGAAAGTAAGTACCGCCGTAGGTTTAGGAGCTGCTGTAATATTTGTATTGGCAGTTACGGTGCCTTTGAATTGGTTGTTAGATCAATATCTACTAAGAGATGGTGCCTTGGCTTGGCTAGGACCAGAGTACGCGGACTATAATTTGAGTTTTTTATCATTTATTTTATTCATTGCAACTATTGCAACAATGGTACAATTGGTTGAAATAGTTGTTGAGAAATTTTCACCGTCGCTTTACAATTCTCTGGGTATTTTCTTGCCTTTAATTGCTGTAAACTGTGCTATTTTAGGTGGGTCATTATTTATGCAAGCGAGAGATATTCCATCATTAGGTTTAGCATTAAATTATGGGATTAGTTCAGGTATAGGTTGGTTCTTGGCGATAGTAGCTATTGCGGCAATCCGTGAAAAGATAAGATATTCAAATGTTCCTGCGCCACTGCGCGGACTGGGTATTACCTTCATTATTACAGGGTTAATGGGTATTGGTTTTCAGAGTTTTGGTGGAATGTTAACTGGTGATAATGAACCGCCTGAAGGAACAGAAGCAACGACTGCTGAAAAAGTCGAAGAAGAAAAAATAATTAAAGAGGAGATTGAGGACGATGAAAAAGCAGTCTCTTATAACGATGTAATAAACGAATAAGATGATATTAGCTACAAGTACTGGTGGTACCATTCTAATAACCGTAGTTGCATTTTTGATTTTATTGTTAATGTTAGTAGCATTATTGCTATTTACAAAAGAAAAACTGTCCCCTTCTGGTCCAGTTACGTTAACAATAAATGGAGAAAAAAAGATTGAAGTAGCTTCGGGCTCGACATTACTAACAACCTTAGGTGCTCAGAAAGTATTTTTACCTTCCGCATGTGGTGGAGGTGGAACTTGTATTCAATGTGAATGCCATGTTCTTTCAGGTGGTGGTGAAGCTTTACCTACAGAAACACCACATTTTTCAAGAAAGGAGTTGCAGCACGGTGCACGTTTGGCATGCCAAGTAAAGGTAAAGCAAGACATGAATATCACAATCCCTGAAGAGGTTTTTGGTATTAAAAAGTGGCCGGCTAAAGTGGTTCGTAATTATAATGTAGCCTCTTTTATCAAGGAGTTTGTTGTAGAAATTCCTGAAGACATGGGATACAAAGCAGGAGGTTACATTCAAATCGAAGTTCCGGAATGCGAAGTGAAGTTTGAAGATATTGATATTACCGCGCACCCAGAGGAACACGATACTCCTGATAAGTTTCAGGCTGAATGGGACAAGTTTAACTTGTGGCCTTTAGTTATGAAAAACCCAGAGTTGGTAGAAAGAGCATACTCAATGGCATCTTTTCCAGCAGAAGGCAGAGAGATAATGCTTAACGTTCGTATTGCTACTCCACCTTGGGATAGATCTAAGAATGGATGGATGGATGTAAACCCTGGAGTCGCTTCTTCTTATATTTTTGGTTTAAAACCAGGCGATGATGTGGTAATTTCAGGACCTTATGGTGAATTTTTTATTAATGAGTCTGAGTCAGAAATGTTGTATGTAGGTGGTGGTGCTGGTATGGCTCCAATGCGTTCTCATCTTTATCACTTATTTAAAACACTAAAAACGAATAGAAAAGTAAGCTATTGGTATGGAGGACGTTCAAAACGAGAATTGTTTTACCTAGACCATTTTTACGAACTGGAAAAGGAGTTTCCTAATTTTAAATTTTATTTAGCCTTATCTGAACCAATGGAAGAAGATAATTGGAAAGTAAAAGAAAGTATTGATGCCCCTGGTGATGGGTTTGTAGGTTTTATTCATAATTGTGTTATCGATAATTATTTGAATCATCACGATTCACCTGAGGATATTGAATTATATTTTTGTGGCCCACCATTGATGAATAAAGCTGTTCAAAAAATGGGAGAAGATTTTGGAATTCCTGATGAGCATATCAGATTTGATGATTTCGGTGGATAAGCATTAAATTAATATTCTTGTGTTAGCAAGAAACAAAAATATGAGCCGATACTTTTTGTATCGGCTTTTTTATTAGAATGGAACAACGAATACTGACAGAACAAGAATTGCATAATTTGGCTATGAATATAGTCGGTAAGGAACTTGAAAATGATGGTTACGAGTTTTTAGCCGTTAACAGTGAACTTAGAAAAAATCCACAATTCGTATGTACGAAGGACAAAAAGATGAGTTTTGTGGTTGTGAAAGGAATTGAATATCCTGGTGACCCTAAGGATATGGAATTTTTCAGGGCAGATTTAAATAAGATGCGAGACCATGCCTTAAAATTTGAAGCTCGTACCTTTTATGCTGCGGTAGGTTTGGTAAATGCTAAAGATCATAATTTGCCAGTATATTTGAATGAAGAGTATGTTGTGGATTATGATGGTTTGGTTGAAATAAAATAAGCTGTATGAAAAAAGTGATTTTAGTTTTCATCATTTTGGTTATTGCTGGTTGTCAAGAAAAATCTAGTTGGATTAAAAATCAAAATATTGGTAATGCACTTGGTACGACTTATTCTATAATATATATCGCTCATAAAGAGGTTGATTTTCAAAAGGAGATTGACTCAGTATTTCAGGTGATAAATCAATCAATGTCTACGTATATTCCTGATTCGGATATTTCTAAAATAAATGATGGTGACACAACAGTAGTCGTAGATACTATGTTTAAAGAAGTTTTTGAACTCTCAACTCAAGTTTATGAGACATCAGATGGTTATTTTGATCCAAGTGTTGGTGTTCTAGCAAATGCATGGGGGTTTGGGCCAGGTAAACAAATTCAATTAGATAGTATAAAAATTGACAGTCTTTTAAATTTTGTTGGCTGGAATAAAGTAAAACTTAGTCCAAACGGCACTATAAAAAAATTGCATCCAGAAATACGTTTTGATTTTAATGCTATTGCTAAGGGTTATGCGATTGATAGGTTAGGCGTTTTATTAAATAATAGAGAAATAGAAAATTACTTAATTGAAGTAGGTGGTGAAGTTTTAACCCAAGGACATAATACTGTAACCGCTAAAGATTGGACCGTTGGTATTGACAACCCTAATGATGTTCTACAAAGAGGAACTTCAGCTATAATTACTTTAAGAAATAAAGCTTTAGCATCTTCTGGTAATTATAGAAAATTCAGAATTGATCCTGAAACTGGTGAAAAATATGTTCATACCATTGACCCAAAAACCGGATACACAAAGAATTCAAGAGTTTTAGCATCAAGTGTTCTTGCCTCTAACTGTGCTATTGCCGACGCTTATGCAACAACTTTTATGACTCTTGATTTAGAAGAATCGAAAAGTTTACTTGAAAATAATCAAGAGCTCGATGCTTATATAATTTATTTAGATGAATATGATAGGCCCCAACAATTTATGACAGATGGGTTTAAAACTTTGGTCAAAAACTAATTAGTTATAATTCTTCTACACTAAAATTTGCAAAAAGAATCGTTTCATCTCTAAGGTCTTGTGCATTTAGTAAACTTCTATAGATACCCCATTTTGGTCTTACAAAACTCCCTTCGGGCCTCCAGTTAATAATATCATTGTTTGCATATTCGAATAAAACAGTACCGTCAATCACTTTTTTAATAGAGATTGCATAGGTACCGGATGCACCATAGCTTATAGTTTCAGTAACTTCAAGCCAAACATCAATTAAGGTTGCCAAATCTGTTTGTTTTAGCGTTATCTGAGTATCTGTTTCAGCATAACGTAATTCCAGTCGGTCTGGACTTCCTTTTCTGGTAGTTAGGGTATACATTGGCATACTACTAAAGTCCCCTCCAACAGATTTAAGTTGATGTAAATGCGTGAAATTAGGGGAAGATTGAAAACCTTCAGGTAACTTGAACAGCCACGTGTAAACTACCGTCTCGTTTTCAATACCCAATAAATTATCAGGTGACTTATCATAAGTTTTTATTTCATTACGTTGTCTATCAAAATTTAAACAGCGGTCATTATCTGGTGTTGTATGTATATAAAAACGAAATATATTATCATTCAATTCGCTATCAAATACTTCATCAATATGATTTCCAAATTCTGAGTGGTTACAATCTGGTACTTCAATAGGATTATTGCCAGGAGCCAAAACTGATGTAATTAAATCATATGTATTGCCAGGTCCATCTGCTTTTAAAATAACTGCATTATTTTGTATAATCTCTTTTTCTAATGAAATGGTGACTGAGTTATTTGCCACGTTAGTATCCGAAAATAGGTTTGAAAATTCTTGTTTAAAGTTGATGGATGCTATAGCGGAAGTAGAATCACTTGATATAACTAAAGACTTTTCAGTTTGACTTTGAGAGGCATCGCCATAATTATAACTAATAGAGTTTTCCAGCTTTTGAATCAGGTCATTGCCATCTATCCAAATTAAAAGGCTTTCGGATGTGGTAACTGAAATATCAGTATTTGTTGGGACAAATGTTGTCGGCTGTTCATCCTCCTGACTGCTACAAAAACTCAATGATAAAAGTGCTGTGAAAACTAGAACCAAAACGGCCACTTTTTTTAAAATTAATTGAATCGAGTTTTTCATTTATTTCTAATTTGGATTAAGGTCGAGCTCAATTCTTTATATCACATAATTTGCGCTCAGATTTTCTCAAAAACTATTGTTTTATCTGTAAATTCATCAACTAATACCATATTACAACGTTTCTTAGGTATTTTTTATGCGATTCTTTGTGTTTTGCTTTAAGATTATTTACGAACAAAAGGAATTAATTCTCCTTTTGCTAATCGGTATTTTTCAATATTCTGATTTGTTAAGGTTGCCGTATAATCAACTTCATCAACTTTAAAACCAATATTTCTTAGCTTGTCAAAATAATCCCTTCCATAAACTCGTACGTGATCATATTGACCAAAAATTTTTGCTCGCTCTTTTTTATCTGTAATCGAGTTGTCCTCAAAAGTTGTCGTTCGATTTAAATCTTGAGGAATCTGAAATATACCCCAGCCATTTGGTTTTAATATTCGATATAATTCTTTCATTGCAGTGATGTCATTAGGAATATGTTCAAGAACATGATTGCACAAAATGACGTCAAAAGATGCATCCTCAAAAGGTAAATCGCAAATGTCAGCTTTTATATCAGCCAAAGGAGAATTTAAATCCGTCGTTAAATAATCTATATTTTTTTGATTTTTAAATCGCTTATAAAATGCCTGCTCAGGGGCAAAGTGCAGTACTTTTAAATTATCTGTAAAAAAATTGGTTTGATTTTTAAGATACAACCAAAGTAATCTATGTCTTTCTAATGATAGGGTGGAAGGAGATAATACTCCTTCTCTAGGATTTTCATAACCGTAGGGTAAAAATTTTCGAAACCCTTTACCATCTATTGGGTCCATATATTTTGAACCTTTCAAATAAAAGGCCAATAATGGTCTCACCCAGTAGCTTAATTTAATAAGCCAAGGTCTTGGAATTAGGTTCAAAAAAAATTTAAAAATCTTTGACAAGTAAATAGAAGTTTAGTGTCTTCTGAATTCTTTTTCTTCATCAGTAATAATACCTAAAGCCTCATTAATATACTGAAAGGTAGACAACAGTTCAGGTTTTCCATCAATTAAGGCAACATCATGTTCAAAATGGGCACTTGGTTTTCCGTCTGCCGTTAAAACCGTCCAACCATCTTTAAGTTGTCTGATTCGTTTTGTACCCATATTTATCATAGGTTCAATAGCAACCACCATACCATCTACAAATTTTTTGCCGCGACCACGTTTTCCATAGTTAGGCATTTGAGGATCTTCGTGAAGTTCTTTTCCTAAACCATGTCCGACTAGTTCTCTAACTACTCCATAACCATGATTCTCGGTATAATTTTGAATTGCATGTCCGACATCACCTACACGATTACCTAATTTGAAAGCTTTGATACCAATATAAAGTGATTCTTTAGTAATTTTTAATAGCTTTTTCGTTGCCTCTGCAACTTCACCAACTTCAAATGTATAGGCATGGTCTCCATAGTAACCGTTTTTTAGGGCACCACAATCTACCGAAATAATATCGCCGTCTTTTAAAACCTCATTGGTTGGAATACCATGAACAACTTGTGCATTAGGACTCCAATTCAGGGTGTTTGGAAAATCGTACATGCCTAAAAACCCTGGTTCAGCGCCTTGATCTCGAATGAACTCCTCAGCCATCTTATCCAGCTTTAATGGATTCGCACCTGGCCTAATTTCAGAAGCTACCATACCAAGTGTTTTCGATACTATAAGAGCGCTTTCACGCATCAATTCAATTTCTTCAGCTGTTTTAATGTTAATCATATCGGTAAAGATAATGTGATTTAATACAAAACTTAGTTTGACCTTTTAAACCAAAGCTTTTTGGGTCATTGCTTTTGGCTGCTTAACTCCCATCATTTTTAAAATTGTAGGTGCAATATCACCTAGCACACCATCTTGAATTGATGTAATATCATTATCAATTAAAATTAATGGAACCGGATTTGTGGTATGAGCTGTATTTGGGCTTCCGTCTGCGTTTATCATGGTATCACAATTACCATGATCTGCAATTAATATAGTAGAATAGCCATTCTCTAAACCAACCGTAATTACTTTTTTTGCACACTCATCAACCACTTCACAAGCCTTTATGGCAGCGGGCATGCTACCTGTATGACCAACCATATCGGGATTTGCAAAGTTCAGACAGACAAATTCAACATCTCCTTTTTCTAATTCGGGTATAATACCGGCTGTAATATCATATGCACTCATTTCTGGTTGTAAATCATAAGTAGCGACTTTAGGTGAAGGGCACAATATTCTACTTTCTCCTTCAAAGGGCTCTTCACGGCCCCCGTTAAAAAAGAATGTTACATGCGGATATTTTTCAGTTTCCGCAATTCTTATTTGTTTTTTACCAGCTTTTTCTAAAGTTTCTCCAAGTGTATCCTTAATATTATCCTTATCATAAACAACTTTTACACCTTTAAACGAGTCATCATAATTGGTTATGGTTACGTAATAAAGATTAAGTTTTTTCATATTGAATTCAGGAAAATCTTGCTGGTTTAAAACTTGTGTAAGTTCGCGACCACGGTCTGTTCTGAAATTGAAAAATATAATGACATCACCCTCTTTTATTATTCCTTCTTTATTCAGCACAATTGGCTCAACGAATTCATCTGTTTTATCATTATCATAGCTATTCTGTAATGCTTCAGATGCAGAGTTAAAGAATGTTCCTTCTCCTTTAATTAGTAAATCATAAGTTTTTTTAACTCGTTCCCATCTTTTGTCTCTATCCATCGCAAAATAACGTCCGATTACAGAGGCAAGCTTAGTCTTTTTATCTTCACAATAATTTTCAATTTCTGTTAAAAAGCCTTTTCCGCTTTTAGGATCTACATCTCGTCCATCAGTAAAAGCATGAACGAAAGATTTTTGAACACCATTTGATTCACTAGCATCAATTAAAGCTCTAAGATGGTCGATATGGCTATGTACTCCACCATCACTAACTAAACCAAGGAAATGGACTGGTTTGTTATTTGCCTGAGCATATTTAAAAGCATCTTGAAGTACAGTTTCATCTTTAAGGGTATTTTCTTTTACCGCTTTATTTATTTTGGCTAAATCCTGATAAACAATTCTGCCAGCTCCTAAATTCATATGGCCAACTTCACTATTTCCCATTTGACCTTCCGGCAACCCTACATTCATACCATCTGTAAGTAAGTCTGAATTTGCAAATTTTGAATAAAGAGAGTCAACAAAGGGAGTCTTTGCTTGTTCAATTGCGGAAACCTTTGGGTCGGGAGATTTACCCCAGCCGTCTAAAATCATCAATATTACCTTCTTGTTCATGAGTATCTTAAAGTTTACTCAAAAGTAAACTGATTTAATGTGAACTGCTAGTTTTTTTAAAAGAAGGTGTAAGGTATAAATGTGAAAATAATTTTATTTTAAATAAAAAAACCCATTGCATCGCAATGGGTTTTTTCCTTACCTCATAGTGTTCAAGTAAAAGAGTAAGAATATTATTTATTAAAATCTAAAACCTGTAAAAGCTCTGTAAAAAAAAGCATACATGGCCATAGTTATCATTAATCCACAAAAAATCGAATAGGCTTTTAATAAGGTTACCAAATATTTAGGTTGATTCTCATCAAAAGCGTTAAAATACAAATTCTTAAAAGTCAAAAGCGTTCCCATATTGTCTAGTTTAATATAGCAATAAAGGATAAATTCTAGGGCACTTGATTTGGGACTATAAAGATAGGTAATATAGACGGGTAACCATAATATTTCGGTGAATGGTCTTTTTCTCTCTTTTAATGGAGTTGAATATCATCTCGTCGAACCTTGATACTTCTCAATTGATTCTTTTATCCTCTCAATTCTATTTTCAGGATCAGGGTGTGTGCTTTGAAATTCAGGCACTCTATTGGGGCCAGCAGCTGCTTTGAGTATTTTCATTACTTCTATCATCTGATAAGGGTCGTAGCCAGATTGAATCATAAATAGAACTCCTAAATCATCACTTTCTAACTCATCGCCTCTACCATTTGTTAGTAGTTTGTTTTGACCTATTCCTTGAACTAGACCACCCATATCACCGCCTACAGAAGCTCCCATTGTTAAGGTTTGCCAAAAACTACTTTCTGCAATTCGTTCTGCCGAGTGTCGCCCAATTACATGCCCAATTTCATGGCCGAGAACCCCAGCAAGTTGGTCTTCATTAAGTTGAGAAAATAAAGCGTAGGTGATAAAGCATTGGCCGCCGGGTAAGGCAAAAGCATTAATTGTGCGGTCGTCCGCCAATAAGTGAAATTCATACTTATATGGAGTTTCTCTGGCTATGCTGTTATTGACCAATCGATTACCAACTGCATCAACCAAGGCTTGCATGCGCTCATCAGGATATAGACCGCCATGCTGTTGCGCCATTTCAGGACGGCTTTGCAGTCCAATAGCAATTTCTTGTTCAGCGGTCATATTAATAGTTTGTACACGACCGGTGTACGGGTTTTCTTCTTTGTTATTGCAACGTTGAATAAATGCAAAAGCTACAATAGCAAGGCCGATAAAGATTCGAATCTTCCAACTTCCTCTACTTCTCATGGTTTAGTGTTCTAGAATAGAATCGGAATATACAAAAAATGACTTATAGCAAATCTGGATTAACTCCTAAAATATTGTCTTGGATATAACTTTTTAGAAAACCAGTTGTAAAATGCTCTGAACCTTCAAAGGTTTCATTCTGAATGAGTCTGAAAATATTTTTACTTCTGAATTGCGTTAACATGGGTTTTGAGATTGGGGCATAGCTGTAATGCCAAGGTTCATATTTAAACCCTCTTCTTATAACACTATCGGTATAAACTAGATGAAACCCAAACTTCTCTGAATTGGCATCTAGCCATTTTTTAAAAGGTGCAAATGGACCACCTTCTTCAAACTTTTCTGGCACTAAAACATCACCTGAACTTTTTGGATAACCGTCAATGATGTCAATATCAGTACCCCAATGATGTCTGCTAGTTCCCGGAATGGTTGAATACTCAATAATCTTATCTATAGCATCAATAGGTTTCATTCCATCTTCTTCGGTGTAACGAATATATTTTCTTTCCCAGATGGCTTCTTGTCTATAGTAATCACGAAAACTTGAAACTATTTTCATATCAAAACCAGCACTGTAAGCTGCTCTTTTCATTTCAACAAAAGCATTATGTGCTTCTTCTCTGAGGTTAATACCTTCACCATAAAGCTTAATGTCTGTTTTTCCCATGAGCTCTACAATAGAATATTCTTTCTCTTGAGAGATAGGTATTAATGGAAAGCTTGCTAAGGCCAAACTACCAGCAGTAGTTTTTTTTATGAAAGATCTTCTAAGCATTATTTAGATTTTTATAAGAACAATATGATATATATAACGCAAAACATATACCATTTATGTTATTGTATTATAAAATTACTAACTAAAAATTTAAGATTTATCGATCAAGAAAAAGAAAGCCTTGATAGCTAAGGTTTAAGTCAAATAAAGAAAGCGCATAATAATAGATTCCTTCTTCAAGACCTAATTCTCTATTAATCACAAAATTATCAATGTTAGAAACACCGTTAAACTCATTGGTGTAATTAGTCATTTGAAATACTTTTTGCCCTAGACTATTGAAAATAAATAGTTGGTTAGGACCCGTGTCTTCGAGGTTATCAAAAATTAGAAAATCATTAGTACCATCTTCATTTGGCGAAATAAAATAGTTGCCAAGTGTTGGGTTGTTAGTAGCAAAGGTATCAAGTGGTAATGGTCTCGTACCAAATGTTATTGCTGAATAATCGGCCGGATTAAAGGTGTCAGAAGTTATAAAACCTTCATTTAAGTCTCCTGCAAAATCAGTATTACCAAGACTTGTCCATTGATTTGAAACTTTACTCCAACCGACCAAAATAATATCTTCAACAACTGTTGCAATTTGAGCTAGGTCACTTCTTAGGTTCCAACTCACGGTAATGTTTGATGCAGTATCATTATTTAAAACCCAAAACTCATTATTCGTAATAAAACCAATATCTCTTATTTTGGTATCTATATCAAAAGTTTGGTTGTAACTATTTGGCCCGTTTGGGCTCTCAAAAAAATATGCAGCGTTGGCAAATTCAGATACAGAGGTTGAGTTAAGTACTAGTGATCTCAATTGTTCTTCATCGCCGATGGGGAAAGAAAAGGTGGTCACTTCATTAACTGAGGTAAAACCAATGACTTTTGAATCGTTTGCTTCACCGGTAAAAAAAGAGTTTACTTCAAAATTTAGAGTGCTATTGACATTTTCTTGTGAGGCATTAACATTACCAAAAATAAAATTGGCATTGTTACCAATGTTAATAGTGTTTTCTAAAAATAGATTGCCTTGAGCCGCAAATTCGGTATCAAATAAGCTTATTGACTGAGTACCTTGAAAGAAAAGCACACCTTCATTGTAAAAACCAACAAGCCCAGTATTTTGATTAAAAACACCATCATTAATTAAATCTGTATGGAAACCAACATTTGCATTTTCATGTAATTGGAATGTTCCACCATTATATAAGGCAGATTGAGCCCAAATTGTAGACTTAATAATCAAAAATGATATGAATATGTACTTTTTCACTAGTCGTTTTCTTGGTTTTTTAACAACATAGCTTTTATTAGCTCCATATCAGCTTTAAGGGTTTCAAGCTCTTTTGATAAATTAATGTTTTCAGCTTTTAAAGCTTCTATTTTCTTTTCTTGCTCAATGGTGTGAAGAAACAATTCTTCAATTTTTTCAAGATTTTGAAGGTTAGATTGACTCAAATTCCAGTACCCATCTTTTTTGGCTTTTGCTGCTGAAGTAATGCCTGGTAAATGTTTATTTTTTCTGATAAATCTCTCGATTTTTGAGAGACTGTAAAACTGGTACGTCTTATCTAAATTTGAAAATCCGTTAAAATATTTTTGAAAAACGTAGTCCGGAACGCCAATATTTGTGTCAATTGAAAGAAAACTCCCATCGGTTCTTATGTTACCTAAAACATGCAAATTTTCTTGAGGTATTGCAACCCCAATACCCACATTTTGAGTTGCATCAATTCTCATGGCCTCAGCACCTCCTGTAGAAATACCTATTTGATTCGCAAAGTCTCTGAATATACCGGTGTCAGGGTCATTGTAAAACCCAATACTAGGTAAACCAAAAGTTCCGTTTGATGCTCCAAATCCACCTCTTGCTCTAATTTGGCCATCAACATCTAATTTATCTTGGGGAGCACCTGGCAAATTACCAATACCAATATTTCCAGTTCCATCAAAAACTAAGTTATTACCGTCCAAATTATGGGTTCTATTGGCGTCAAGGGTTAAATCGTTTTCTGCAAAATTGGTATCACCTAATGTTGTTACTTGGTTATCTACATAAGTTTTTACGGC